>NZ_JBBOXX010000004.1:0-21447 GCF_038007825.1 Heyndrickxia sp. FSL W8-0496 | reverse complement strand
CCAACATCTAAGCCTTTATATGGTAGCCTACCAGACCGATTGAAAGCCTTAAACCCCGAAAGAAAGCTACCAGACTTTTCTAATGCTAAACCTGTTATTGAGAGTCCTAATGATAATATAATCGCTAAACACTTCGGAGTAGATGCGCCTGCACCTAAGAAAGACATTTTACAAACAGCAACTCCAGAATACTGGCGTAAGCGTTATGAAGATTTTGCGGACCATGTGAAAAAGAACTACGACATGAATCAAATGACTAAAGAAGGTTTAGATGATCTATGGAGTCAGTTTGCCAAGTACGATGAACCTGTAAAACTAGATGAACTTGCGGAACTAGCTTATAAGGATTATAAACCAAATAAAGTCATAGATTCTAAGGAAGTATGGGATAAACTCGGTAATCGTCCTTCTGTATCGAAAAATACTTTAAATAAGTTTGGTTTGCTGGATGTTAAGTCAAACAAGAATAAAAGCTTGTTAGAAGCAATTACACCAGAGCCAAAACAAAGTAAAAACTTATTAGAAGCTATTACACCATTGAAAACTAATCCTAAATCTGAACAAGTAGAGCAGATGATGAAGTTACTTGATCCTACCAAAAAAGAAACGGCTTCAAGTTTGGCAGTAAAAAGTGACAATTTATTACCGTTTATTGATTTTAGTGATTTGAAAGATATTAGTGGTTTTTATTCTGTTACATCCGATGTTTATCGAGTAATGAAAAAAGCTTTAGCAGACAAATATGATCAAGTCGGGAAGCCGATAATGGATAATTTTGATTTAGCTAAGAAAAATCATACGGAAACTCAAGAGAATTGGCTTACTAAATTAAAGACTGAAATCGTAGACGAATTAGGCATCAAGAAAGGGACTAAAGAGTCGGCATTGGTACAGGATTTTGGAGAAAAGACTTTAGCGAAAAAGTATCTTGAGAAACGTGGAATTAATCCTGATACACTTTCTCCAGAAGAATTAAATGAGATGAATTTACAGCAATTGAAATCACTTTACCCAAATAAGTGGGAAAAGATTGTGAAGGCTGATCAATGGTTTAGACAGGCCTATGATGAATTGATTGATCAAGCTAACAAATCAAGAGCATTAGCTTTTCCTAAGGATGAAAGTAAGTTAATTCCTAAACGAAATGATTATTATCGCCATTTCCGTGAGATGGAAGGATTGACAGGGTTAAAAAATTTATTCGATACTCCTTCACAGATTGATCCAAACTTGGTGGGTGTATCTGAGTATACTAATCCAAATTCAAAGTTTCATGGATTTATGCAAAAACGCAAATTAGGAAAATATAAATCTGACGCGGTAGGAGGATTCTTGAATTATCTTCCGGAGGCTTCCTACGCTACGCATATCGATCCTACTATTCCAATGTTTAAAGAGTTAGAAAAACGGATTAAAAAGAGTGGACCTATAAATGGAGACGATAATAATTTTGTAGAATTTCTTCATGATTTTACAAGGGATTTAGCTGGGAAAACAAGTCTTTTTGATAGGCCTTTACAAAGAATATTTAGAAGAAAAGGGATGAAGGCGTTAGATTGGACGAATACTCGAGGGAAAAAGAATGTAGTTTTGGGGAATCTTAGTTCAGCCTTAGCGCAAGTAGCCAATGTTCCTAATGGAATAGCTTTTGCTAAGCAACATTCCATCAAAGGTGCAACTAAAACTGTCAATTCAATATTTGATAAAAGCTCCCCTATTCGTCAATCTCCTTTTATTAAAGAACGATATATTGATGGATTATATCAGAAATTTAATCATAAATTGTTGCAACAGCCTGAAAAAATGGCTGGTTGGGTATTAAGTGAAGTCGATCGTGTAGGTACTTCTCTTGTATGGAATTCAGTTTATGAAAAGGGAATTAAGGAAGGTGTCAAAGATCCAATCAAATATGCTGATCATCATACAAGGAGATTGGTAGCAGGACGTGGAGTAGGGGAAGTTCCGTTATTGCAAAAATCAAAAACTGTTCAACTGGTTATGCCTTTTACTTTAGAGGTTGCTAATGCCTGGAAGGTAATGGGGGAGTTCGCCAAGGCGAAAGACTTTGGTGGACTAATCACTTTATTTATAGCAAATCACGCACTAAACGAAGTAATGGAATCATTAAGAGGCTCGGGAGTAACGTTTGATCCTATTGGTGCAATGATTGATGCTTTTAAAGATAAAGATTCATCACCTTTAGAAAAAGCTGGTCGATTAGCTGGTGAAGTATTATCTAATACACCTATGGGACAGCATTTAGCAGGTTTATATCCTGAATATGGAGAAATTGCAGGATTAAAAGGACCAACAAGAGAAGAATTATTTGGTAGCACAAATCCTCAACGATTCGGAACGGGATTACTTGCTGCAGAAAGTATTACAGATCCAGTGTTTAAAATTCTTACCCCGTTTGGTGGAAATCAGTTAAAGAAAACATTAAATGGACTGGAAGGTATACGTGATAAAGGTGAGTATAAAAAGAAATCGTTAATCAACTTGCCTTTACTTGGAGAAAAGAGTCAATTAAAGTATCCAGTTAATAAAAATTTAGAAAATGTAACTAAAGGATTGTTATTTGGCCCAGGATCTACGAAAGATGCAAGAGATTACTATGATAACAAGCGTAAACCATTGACTGAATTGCAAACTAAAGCTTATCAACGTATGGAAAAAGAGGGATTAGGAAAAGAACTATACGAATATTTGAGGGTTTCGAATAATACACCGTATGAAAAAGGGAAGATCACGAAGATAGAAAAGGATCCTAATCTTTCTAATGCTGAGAAAATCGAAAAGATAAGAGAATTGCTTAATTAAGTAAGCAAAAAGAGGTGTGCTTTGGAAAATGAATTATGTAGAAGCTTACAAGGAAGCTGTTACTTAAGCACATACCACACAAGTTCGGAATTACTAGGAAAAACTAGAGTTGCAGAATCAATTCAATCAGCAAAGAATTGTTGGAGAATGTTAGCAGACTTAAGGAGGATAAAAAGGGGGATGAGGAAGTGCTAAAGTTTATTTTAATGCTTTTAGTAGGTGTTGTTCTTTATCAATTTAGTCCTGGTGCTTGCCTTGTATGGGCAATCGTTATTATTCTCGGAACATTGACTTTATGGTGGAAAACAGGATATTGGCTATTTAGCAAACGTGATTTACCACCAGAAGATAACTCGTGGTACGACTGAGGAGTGGGAATTCCACTCCTTTTATTTTTTGACACGATACGCGCGCAAGGAAGTAAAAAAAGTTGAATTTAGTAACACGATACACGCACGGATAGATGCTTGAATTATAATTTTTTGACACTATAAAAACGCGAGAGGGTAATTTCTCACACGATACGCGCATGAGAGCTTTTATATATATAAAAATAGAAGGTGGCGGGAGAAAATGAAAGAAAATCTACAAAAAATTACTCCGAAACAGGAAAAGGCAATCCTTTCTTTATTAACCGAACCGACCATTAGACAAGCTGCTGAAAAATCTGGGGTTGGAGAAACGACTCTTTATAGGTGGATGCAGGAGGAGGAATTTGACAAAGCCTTTAAAGATGCCCGGGCTAAAGCACTTAATCAAACTATTTCGCAATTACAAAGCACTTCTAACAATGCAGTTCGTACATTGAAAAATGTAATGGAAGATGAAAAAGCGCCTGCTAGTAGTAGAGTAACTGCAGCAAAAACAGTATTAGAAATGGCTTTTAAGGCATACGAATTGCAAGATTTAGCTTCAAAAATTGAGGAAATGGAAAAATACATCGAAGAGCAAATTGCAAATGGATGAACATTAAACACAGAAAGGTGAGTCGGGATGAACCTCCAACAACGATTACAACGAATCAGTGACTTTTTACAAGTCGATACTCAGGAACAATTAATCATCATAAAACGAGGAGGAAATCAAATTATTTCTGGTAGAGATCAAATAAAACGGTATGAAGAAAGTATTGATGGCCAGGTAGAAATATTGCATGAGAGTGTTTGTGAAAACATTACTGTACGAAGGGTAAGATATACATGTTAAGCCTTGAAAATCGATTGAAAAAGAATAGGAGTGCTGGATAAATGCTTAAAACTAAAGTGAAGTCTATACAAAGGCAGTTAAATAAGATTTCTAAATTTAATATGGATCATGTATTTATTGTGGACGTTGAGGATGGAAACTATATTGTCAAACTTCATGGAAAGGTAGTATGCGAAGGAAATGAGCAAGTTTTTAATGCTTTCGGACAACAATACAAAGGAACAGGTTCAGTCTTTATTATTTCTGATATACCTCGACAACCGGAGCATGTTTAACCCCTCGGTAACAATGGCCGAGGGGGAAATGTCCGTGACAACGACGGACGATAATGTCCCTACAGCGTAGGGGAATGCCTGTGACAGAGACAGGCGATATATAATAAGTGTATCCATTCGAATGTGCAAATATGTCTCGATAGATGCAAAAAGGGTCTATAAAATAGACCCCTTGCTGATAAAAAACGTGATGTACACGTGAATGCCAGTGACACAATGACCGGCGATATATGATATTTGATAACACGATTATATTATGGGTAGTCCACTTTGTCAACCAAGGCATACGGAGGAGACTATTATCGGAGGCCTACGACCCAATCTATGCATCGTAAAACCTTATTTAAATCAGTAAGACTAATATCTCCTTTGTGCTTGCCTAATCTAACTTTACTAACTGTCTTTACTTCTTCACAAACTGTTGCAGAATTGTCGTCCAAAAAACCGTATTTACTTTTCCAAAGAAAATAATGACTTTTATATCTTGGTTTATCTAAATACTTTATTACACGTTTAGTTTGTGGGTCTATAATGGCTTTTTTCTTTAAATTTGTTGTTAAAGGCACTACAGATACATTTCCAGATGTTTTATTAATTAGTTCATTAGAAACAACTAATACGGGACGATGTTTTCCATGTTCATCGCCTATATTATCTCCTAAATGGCACATGTATATTCCACCTCTTAAGATTTGACGGCCTTTATGAGTCAATCTATTTTCAATCCATTCATGAGATAATGTTTCTTTTGTTTCTGACCATGTTCGAAGATTATGGCTTTTATATGTTTTTGCAAGACGTAAACGTTCTCTTTTAATACTATCTGATTCTGGCATTATATCATTCTCCTCTCGTTTTATATATTAACACTGAGTAATAAGGACTAAAATACAATATTATCTGATAAGTAAAAAGAAGTATGCTGCCAGTGGCATCTGGCAGCATATATCCTCATTGTGACTTCTTGTTTTTTTTGATTCCGTTCCATATTTTTATGAGATCAGCAGTTACTTTGATAATCCAGGCTATTGCGGTTGGAATTGGTTGCCCCGTAGCAATGGAATCCCATGCGTGGAGTACCACCTTAATCGCTGTGTCTATTGCAATTGTTAATATTGATTTTATTATTAATAGAAATAATATCATTTGAAATCTCTCCTATCCCAACGAATTAATCGTTTTTTTGTCTTTTAAATTTGAATTACCTTGAAATAGCCGTTTTTTAATAGGGCTAACAAATATTTGTGAAAGTTTTCACTCCTTCCTGCATCAGAAAATAAAAAAAGACCAAAATAAATTGGTCTTTAACACATAGGTGGTATATGGAGTTTGATTACTCTTTTTCCTCCTTCATATATAGGTGGCTTTTGTACGACACACCATCCTGTTTCCATACACCCTGTTACTTTGTAAAGTCATTCGCAGCCTGTGTATTTACTTCTTTTGGCTGAAAGTTTGCAAAAGAAATAGACGCCGGAAATCCAACGTCTCTAAAAGTGCCTATAATAGATTGTTCATTTTTAGGGAACAAAAAATGGTCATTTTTCAAAGCCTATCACTTTGTAAAGTCATTCAATGCCTGTGTATTGCGTTAAAATGACATAATCTTCGTTATGTATTGTGTTCTTGAAAAACGTTGTAAATACAGGGTGCAAATATATTTACACCCTTATTTTTAAAGATCCACTCATTTTTATTGGTTTTGATTGACTCAATTTTATCAATTCATCGATACACGATACCTGGATAAACTTAATATATTGGCTATCGAAATTGTAACGAGTATCAGTCAATACAAGAACAGCAGGAAACACTTTTTTATTTTGCGGTTGCCAAGGCTCCACCTTCCATTCCTCACTGAAATAATAATCCTCATATCGTTTGATTTTCTCTTTAATCATTTTATCCGAATAAACAGAGCGTTGGATCTCAACGAAAAAGGGTGCGCGTTTCCAGATCATGAAGGCATCTGGTTCCATATATCCTTTTCCGTACTTTGGTTCAACTATGAATGTTTTGGACGGCTCAAATTTTAGCAGTGAGATATAAAATTCAGCGATCTTCAGAAAGTGCGGAATTTTAGTGGAGTCTTTTTTTATAGGAGCTGGCGATACAAAATACAGGTATTGTTGGTAGTTTGTGTTTACTTCGATATATCCATCGCGTCTTAATCGTTTTAATACGGTATTACAGGATGTCACAGGCTGTTTAAGGTGGCTGAAATGTAAATCAATGATATTATCCCTTGTAAGGCATCTAAAACGCTGTAAATCGTTTAAAATGGCTAAATCACGTTTCTTCATTCATCTAACACCTCGAATATACCATTCTTATTTTCATGTAAATCTATATACCCTTCATTCGACGTGTAAGGGGTCATTTTCGCATTTTTAGCATTAGTCGACTTAAAACATTCTAAAATTTTTTTAGCCTTGTCTATGGCTAAGTATGGAGCTTGTATTTCCTTTAACTCGGAAAAGGCTGGCAATTTTAATAACATTCTTCCTTCCTTTTTCAATTTTTCGCTTCCAGGAGTGCCAATGATGCGAGAATTGATTAAATCAGCACATTTAAAACCCATGCGGACAGTTAGATTATTTTTGAGTTTGCCATCCAACACTTTACTGTCAGGTCTTTGCATGGAAAGGATTAAGAATACCCCTAATGCCCTACCTATAGCGCTTATTTCTTCGACAAGCTTCATGAGGTTAGTTTCATCCTGCAGTAAGGCAACTTCATCGATACAAAGAATGATATATGGTGGGGGATCCGGTAAATCATCAATGTGCGCAACTTCAAATTGATCGAGTAGATCACCACGAGTTTTCATTTCCTTCTGTAGATGCTTTAACATCGGCATCATTTCTTTTGGAGTAACAAACATACCTCGAACGTGTTCTATATGCCTAAAAATGTGAAATTCAGAGCGTTTTAAGTCGCAAAGATACAATTCTAATTGGTTAGGTGGAACAGTTTTTATTAATGAGCTCAAAATCGAGCGCAATTGTGTAGACTTACCAGACCCAGTTTCTCCAGCAATTAATAAATGTGGGTATTTTACCATGTTGTATGTGATAATATCGCCGTTTAAGTCCATCCCTACTATGACGGGTAGTTTCAAAGCTGAAAGTTCAGCCTTGAAATTTTCGTAATTATAGTGAAGAACATCCGGAAGAACAGCAGCATGAACAGTAAGAACAAAGCGCTTTATATCACCTTCTAATTCAATATTTTTGCCGAAGACTTGTTGAAAGCAATACAGTTTCTTTTTCACTTCTTTTGGATCCATTCCTATTGGTAAGGTAAACACATAAATAGCACGTTTGTTTTTATAATCAAACTTGATTGAATGAATCTTAGGATAAACGACTCCAGAGTTGGCACCGTTGGGACCATACGAATATGACATGCTAATATCCCCGTTTTTAAAAACAGTCTTCAGGATTCCTTTGGCGCGATGTTTATCAAGCCATTCTTTTATCATAAGAACACTCCTACTTGTGAGATTAAATAGATCATAGAGCCAATAGCAACAACAGGGAAAGCGATACGAAGGATACTGGACAACGTGGCTGCAAGGTTAACCATACCGGCTTGAGCTATGCCTTTTTCAAGTATGGCCACAAGAATAACTATTGCACCAATTAATGCAAAGCGTACATCGAATAAAGCAAGAGGGTTGATATATAGGGAATAGGCTTTCAGAGAACGCAACTTTGCGTTATCACGATGGCACGATTTTGTGCCGTCCTTAAATTTAAGGGAGGATCCAATTTTGGATGCACCTTTTTCTCTAAGATTTTCGAGATGTTGCTTCGCTTTTACATATTCCGGTGAACCTCCTGCGCAAAACGTTTTAAAATCAATAGCTTCTACCGAACTTAATACAAAAGGTAAATTAAGTAACTTTATTTTCATGTTGTTCCCTCCGTTTTTTTTGCCGAAGTATATTTTTACTGGGGCTATACTTTGTGGTATTTCTACCACTTTCTTTGGGATATAGTTGGGCTTTATTTATAGTTTTCAAAGGATAACTAACTGTTGATATTGCTGGATTTTTTGGAATTTCAACTATACACGACCAACGAGTACCCATAACGAGCATGCTTAAATAGACTCGCTGAATTTTTTTATTTTGTTTGTTTCCCCTCGCACTCCCCTTCATTCGTTCGCCTTCGTCTCACTTTAAACAATTTTGTGTTTCTTTTATTTTCAATTCCATTTTCTCTATTACTTTGATAACAGTACATTTGTAGATAATTTGATAATGGCCATATCAAACTTTTAGCAAGTAATATAGCAACGCCTAATTTATTACTTTGATAAGAGTGTATGTACTACTGGTTGTCCACGTTTCCCATTTTCGTGAAGTTTAAAAAATTAAATTCTTGGCCATGCTTTATAAAAATGATTGAGGGGAGAAAGAAAGCCGTGGTCAATTGGTTTGGTTTAGGGAAAAGGAGATCTAAATTTGGCTCTTTTTTAGATGAACATGATTTAACTCAACAGGATGTAGTGAAGGAAAGTGGTGTTAGCAAGGGAACTATTAGCAGGCTGTGTCAGACAGAGCATGAGGATGGCCCTACATTGAAAAATGCAAAAAAAATTATTAAGGCTCTAAGAAAACTGACAGGAAAAGATGTAGATTACGATGATTTTTGGAGTATGTAAAAGTGATTTTAATCAGTGCAACTTTGCGCACATGGAATGTTGAATACCAGGATAGAGGGTACGTCAAATTTGACGTGCCTTTTTGTATATTAGTAGGGGGATTTATGAATAGAAAACAAACGATAAAGCTTGATATGGAGGGATTTAGGGTAGACGTTCGTTAACGAACCCGTTCACTACCCCCCATTCGCTAACGAACGTTCGCTAACGAATGCCCCAAATTAGTGATGATCAATCGTTTCCTTCCAAATACATCGACGTTGTCTCTGTTATTGTCAGTCAACTTAGTCAGCAAATTGTTTTGTCAGTTTTCTCTTTTTCAACGAGAGCCCTTCCAAAACAATTCGTTTAATTGAAGTTTATTTTTATATGATTGTAACGAAAGCTGAAAAGTGAAGGGAAACCGTATAAATACTTTGTTTTAAAACATTGTTTATTGATATTGATATTAATTAATATTGATCAAAGTATTTTGTTAAGATTGGTGCATTCAAATTGCGTACATTGTTCTTAACAAATTATTTACGATCAAATAACCTCTGCCAAAAGCCTTTTTTCTTTTCTTCTTCTTGTGCGGCTGCTATTAGTTTACGTGTCTCCATTGACTCTTTTAAGGACTGCATAAGTACTTCGTCCCTTTTCTTTAAAGAACTATCTATGTATTTTTGTTGTTGATCCATTTGAGACATAAGAGCTTTTAAGAGTTCGTTTTGATTTTCAACCATTTCTTTTAGTTCTTTTATATCAGCGTTATAACGTTCGTTTTCCTTGTTTTTCTCCATAACGCGTAGTGATACACCTGATTGTTCAACCCATGCCATTACTGCATTTGCTGATTGTTCAAGCGTCATATCGGATGCTTTTTTTATTTCTAAAAATCTTCTTAATACTGTAACGTCTCTATCAAAGTATCCCCTTTGACCCTTTTCGTTTGTATGGAAGTGATATCCAGCATCTTGAAGAATTAGAGCGTATTTTCTTAAAGTTGATTCCTTTATATCAAGAATTGCACATACATCACTTGCTCCCATTAGGATTTGATTTTGATTTATATCTTCTGACATATCAACATCTCCATTCGATATAACGGTGTTATGCATATTGTATTTCATGCTTGGACTATTGAATAGAGGAACGTTAGTACTAATTATTATTGCTACGATTCTCTTTACTTAATTCTTTCCGATAAACTTCTAAAATGTACTCGTAACATTTTTGGATTGCTTCATCTGTATGAGGACCTTTGATTATTTCTACTTTCATAAGAAATCACTCCTTTTCCTAAATTCAGAAGTACTACACGAAATTGTATGCTCCCCATTAATGGAGAAAATATGAAACAGTAGAAGGAAGGATGGTGATGTTATGAGAGTAGAAGGAGTTTATACATATATTTGTGAGAGTTGTTATACCTTTTTTTCTGTTGTATCACGTTTTTCTGTAAAAGGAGATTACATAGAATCTCTTAGCTGCCCAAAATGCTTAAACAACTCCCATATCGTCGGAGAGGGTAGTTTGCACCATGAGTGCTATAAAACACAATCTAAAGTTCCTTCTAAGGAACAAGAAAAAGGCACACTCCCAGAGTTGTTAACCGCAGACCATATTGCCGAATACATGAAGGTCAGCAAAAGGGTTGCTTACGAGATTATGGAACAAAAGGATTTCCCTTTAATTAGAATTCGTAGATCAAAAAGGGTAAAAAAAGAGGACTTTATCAGATGGTTAAATATCCAACAAGGATAATTTTTTTAAAAAGATTATTCAACATAAGATAAACTATGTTGACTTTTGTTGTTGTTGTTGTTACTATTACCCTATAAAATTCAACATAGTTTATAAAAACCGTACATAAATAAGATTCAACATAGTTTATATAGGAGGGAGAAAAATGATTAATCTATTTGAAATTTATATTACTGAAGAGGGGAAAAGCGAAAATACAATCAAAGGGTACATACAGTCAATTCAAGGTTTCTTAAAGTGGTTTGAAGAATCTAAAGGAATTCCCTTTACTAAGTTACATAGAGAAAATGTGAGAGAATACATTTCTTTCTTAAAAACGATTAAAGGATGCAAACCGAAGACCATCAATACAAAATTAAATGCACTTGTTAAATTTAATGAATTTTTAGTTGTATCCAAAGTTCAAACGGAAATGATCATCACAAAAAAAGATTATATAAAGGTACAACAGCAGTTTGCATCTTTAGCCAAAGTCGAATTCAAAGATGTTGAGAAATTTCGGCAGCTAATACTAGATAGTGGAAACAAACGAAATTATGCCATAATCACACTACTTTCCTATGCAGGACTACGGATAACAGAGGCTCTAAATTTAAAAATGTCAGATTTTAATACAGTTTCGCGTGAAATCATTGTGAATGGTAAAGGGGATAAGACTCGCACTGTTTTTATGAGTGATAAAGTCAAGAATGCTATTCAATCGTGGCTTAGAGAGCGTAATGACAAAGGGATTGATAACGAATTTATCTTTGTTAGTAATAGAAATAAACGTTTGAATCGTACCACAGTTAACAAACTCTTTAATGATTACTCTCAAAAAATAGGTAAAAATATAACACCTCATGATCTGAGACACTTCTTTTGTAGTCATGCTCTTGAGTCTGGTATGAGTGTTCATGAAGTAGCCAATCAAGCTGGACATTCTAATATCCATACTACGTTACTTTATACAAATCCATCAAAAGATGAACTTATACAAAAAATGAATCAATTATAGGTCCTCTCCATTCACTTCGGAGAGTTTAAGTAAAATAAAAGCCGAGCTCAATTATTTTTAGCTCGGCTTTTTGGATTTAGATAACAAGCATTTACTGCTGCCTCTATTTCTTTCAATATCGGATTACCTTTTTGTAATTCAATTTCGAACCATTCCTTTTTTTCTTTTTCAGATAGAAGAACAAAGTCAGAATGAATAACTATTTTTGTATTACCGACTTGATATTCTTTCATAATTTTTTCTCCAGTTTCATTTCATATCCAAGCAAATTTATTACTTTTAAAAAATCCCTAACCCTCAATGCGTCATTATCTAATGCAGATTGAAATGTACTCTTTTTTATATCTAATGCATTAGCCACTTCTTGAAATTGGCTATATTCGGTATTCTCCATCATCAATCTAACTGCTGTTTTAATATTCACTTCATTTAACGATATGTTTTTCATATATATATCACTCCTCAAAAACAATATTATCATTGCAAAGCTAATATTTAAATATAAAACTAATATTTAGCCTTGATAAAACGAAATATTCGTTTTATAATAAAAAATAATACGAAGGGAGGAACTACCAAAGATGGTATATTTCATTTACTTAGGCTTTGCTATGATTATCAGTTTTACAATAGGTCTCTTTGTTGGAATGGATAAAACAGAAATCTCTAAGGAGTGAATGGAATGAGCGAAAAAGTCATTACATGCACAGAGCTTCCAGAAGGGTTTTTAGACGCACATTGTGGTAGGTATAGGAAAATCAACACTATTGGACTGGAGGGAAAACAATGAATATTGAATCAGTTATAGCTATTAAATACGATAAGATTCTAATGCGACCGGAGAGAATTGTTTCCCCAGAGATCGATGCATTAGATTGTAAACATGGAAAGCAACTAGAGGCATTAATTAATGCTTTACCTAACTATACACGGGAGATTCTTGAATTATGCGATACCTTAAATGATATAAGCATGTTAGAGCGACAAGAAGACTTTTCTAAGGGATTTTTTGAAGGGATCTTATTCATGCAACAAGCAGGAGGTTCAAAATGAAAAAAGCACTCGCTATTCTCATGCCTAATACGGTTGATTCAGACTTTTCTACGTGGGAAGAAATAAATGAAAATCAAAAGAAGCTGAAACAACCTGCAGTTATTTTTGTTGATCGTGAAACAAAAGAAGTTCTCAAAGTTTTTAGTATTGTTGCAGATGATTTCAACGATTTACACACTATGTGGAATAAAAAGACTTTTTTTACTGATTCATTGGTCGATGGAGAATATTTGAAGATTAGTGGAGCATTCTTTGTAGGAACAAAAGAAAAAGTACGCACAGCTGCAACTGAACGTACTTTGAAGTAATCATTTAATTCAATGACCTAATTATAAACAAAAACAGGGTACGGGTACAATATGTACCCTGTTTCTATAACATATTTACAGTACAACCCCGAAAAAAGTTTCATTTTCACAAAAAAACTTCCATTTACTATTAACAAATTGAAATAATGTCGCTATACTTCCTCCAAGAAAACAAAGAGAGTATGAAATTTCGACTATATCAAACTCTTGTTTGTGGAATTCTGCCAATATTGGTAGAATAATAGACATAGAAAAACCCCTACAGTTTGGCGACGACAGGGGATTTTCAAAGGAAAATATATGGGAAGGGAATAGTATGCCTTCCGGTTTATTTGATATGCATTTTTTATAAATGAATTATATCATAGCCGGAAATTCCCTTCCAGTATGAAAGGGAGTTTTTT
The DNA here is from genome assembly GCF_038007825.1 of Heyndrickxia sp. FSL W8-0496. Classification (NCBI taxonomy): domain Bacteria; kingdom Bacillati; phylum Bacillota; class Bacilli; order Caryophanales; family Bacillaceae; genus Heyndrickxia; species Heyndrickxia sp. FSL W8-0496. Next base: position 7,967 of record NZ_JBBOXX010000004.1, on the reverse strand, counting down.
TAATGGATAAAAATAGAATGATCCATAAGAACGATGAAATTAAAAGACGATTTTATCAGGTGGATAAATTACTTCTTGAAAATCCCAAATACGAAAATCTAAGTGAAGGTGCGGTTTTAACATGGTCGATTCTTCGGGATCGAATGGAACTATCTAAACTAAATGCTGATGTTTATTCCGATGAAGAAGGATACTTATTTTTGATTTTTACAGATGAAGAGTTAGCTGAGATCATACATCGTACTCGTAAAACAGCAAATACTCGAAAAAAAGAGCTCGAAAAGTTCGGTTTATTGTACAGCGTCCGAATGGGAAACCAGGAACCCAATCGAATTTATTTGTTAGAACCAGAAGCTTGTGATCCGTCTGAATACATATCAGAAAAATATCGCCAAAAGAAAAAGGCAGAACTAATTGAAAAACAAATTGAAAAGGCAAAATCTCAAAAGAAAAAATATGTGATGCTCGAAGTTACTGAAGAGGATGAAAATAATTATCCACAAGGTGGAACCCTTGCAGGAGTAATGAAGAGTAAAAAAGGTACATCAGTGAAGAGTAAAAAAGGTACATCTGGAAGAGTAAAAAAGGTACATCCGGATGTCCAAAATTTACCCACTATTGATACTAAGATTTTTAATACTGATTTAAATAAAACTGAGGATTATGAAGAAGAAGAAGGATCTTCGCTTGAAACATCCATTAACATTCATTTTCCAAATTTAATAAAAGAAGTACTGGGATCAAATGGACTTTATGATGACAATATGATTGCTCAAATTATTTTAGAAATGAAAAACAATGGTCTTTCTTTTTTAACTAAAAAAGAAATGTTAGATCAACATCGTAAAATGAGTAAAAAACGTGATTCTGGTGAAGAAATTTGGGATTGGGCCAAATACTTTGTAGGTGGTATTCTTAAAAATCGATTATCAGAGTCCTCGTCTATTCGACAAAATCGACTAATTGAAGCAAAAAAATTCAATGAATATAGCAATAAAAAAGAAAGGAATGCACTTCCCTTTTATAACTGGTTGGAATCATAAATTTAATTGAAAAAAACTAGGAGGATTGTATATGAATATTGCTAAACAAAAAGAAATTTTGACACTTAGAAAAAAAGCTGAGGAATTGGAGAAGAAATACAAAGAAGGGAATGCGGCTTTAAAAGACAGGGTAACTCAACAATATTTAAATGCTGCTGAAATGGAGTTAGTGGAATATTTATCTGCAGAAGGATTTAAAGTGGATGAAAATCAAACAGATAAATCCCAATTAGTGGCAAGATTAGATAGCATTTGGGTAAGTATGAATCGCCATCCTCATGCATTATCCGTCTATATGAGTAATGGTGAAAATCACAGTATTACTGTTTTAAGTACAACTGTTCCTTTGGATGATTATTATAAAAAGAATGCTTCTAGTCAGGATATAGAAATAGATCGATTAAAGAAATACATTTTAGAAGTCGAGGACCGTTTAGATAATCTAGATAAACAAGAATTTCGTTATTGTGTAAATACAGAAACAAATGGTGTTAATGGAATTGGCTATAATAAAAAGACTGTACTAAATTTTAAAGAGGCTATGAAACTATTATTTAGTTAATATAGCTTATGTAAAAAAATCTCACTTTCCTAATTGGGAGAGTGAGATTTTCTAATTCTGTAAGCTTCTTGTTTGCAAGCATTAGAACAATACTGTTGTCTTTTAACTTTTTTAAAAGGTAATTTACAGTTAGGATTTGCACAAATATAAACAGGTTCGTTTCTTGAAATTAATTCCCACATATCTTGATAAATAACATTAATAAGTTGTTCCGTGTACTTTGATTGCTGAATTATAAAACCTAGAGGTGGTTTTCCTGTTTCGATAACATTTGTTACTAAATTATTAACTTTTTTATTGGCTCCTCTATTAACTTCAGTAAGTAAAATTATTCTTGCTATTTCTAAGAAATCCCCTTTTTCAACTATTTCAGACTCTAACGCATTCCCTGTTTGTACACCATCCCACCATTCTATTAAATACTTCTTTTCATTCAATTTTTTTCCAATATTTAGTATATTCCCTTCTATATCGTTTTGATTTATCTCTCCTTTATGTACATTTACTAAGGCTCTATATAATTTTAAAAGTTTTCTTACGTAATCAATAAAAAAGTACCACAAATCAAGTGGTTCGAATATTGGATAGTCCAAATCGAGAATTAGGAAAATAGTATTTCCAAATGTTTTTTTACCGGATAAAAAATTTGCCCATCGTTTTTTTGTTTCAGGTAGTTTGATACCTAATAATCCATATTTGTTTGCAAAAGTACTTATATCTTGTTCGGTTTTCAATTTTGAAAATTCATAGGCAATTCCTCTTGTTGCGAGATCCCCTTTATGTTCTTGGCCGGTTGCAATGATTCCTTTTGAAATTTCTTCAATACCCAAAAAACGAGACCACTCTTTTGCTTCTTTTAGAGCTAAATATGCATAATTTGATTCCTTTATATTAATTTTGTTTAAGTCACATAAAGTAGCCGACATGAAATTTGATTCCATATTCCCATCTAATGAATACCTATTAATAATCACAAAAATACCTCCTTACTTTTTTTAAAAAGTTACTTTTTGTTACGATATAATGTGCATTTTTCTTTGAATAAAGTAACAAATGACTTTAAAATTAGTATATAACAACAACAACAATAAAGAAAGGGGAATTCTGTGTGAGTGTATTTAAAAGAAATCAAGAGATATTAGATGAGAAAGGTTCCATTTCTTACTGGTTAATTGCTGATCACATAGGGATACATGAAAATACCTTAAGAAATTGGATGAAAACAGAAATGAATATTAAAAGAAAAAAACTTGTTTTAAAGGCAATCCATACCATTAAACATCAAGAATTTCAAGAGGCTATCTAAAGTAGGTGAGGTGATATGAGTAAACCATTAATACCAGGTGGTTATATCCTTATTTCTCGAAAACTTGTCGAAAGTGAAATTTGGGACAAGCCTCCTTTATATATCAAAGTATGGCTTTATCTTCTTACTAAAGCTCAGCATAAGCAATATAAGGGCTTAAAAAGAGGGCAGATATATACAAGCATCCCTGAGGTAAGGGAAGGCTGTAGCTGGCGTGTAGGATTCAGAAAAGAGAAGCCAACCAAGGATCAAATTTTCCAAATAATTGATTGGTTGCGAAAACCTCATGAAGCAGTCTATGAAAACGAAACGAAAGCAACAATGATTACAACAACGAAGGCAACACATGGCTTACTCATAACCATTGAAAACTACGACTTCTATCAAGACTCCAAAAACTACGAAAGCAACGATGAATCCACTAATGATGAAAGAACGAAAGCAACAAGAGAGCAACGGCAACCCGACAATATAAAACAAGAATGTAATAATGATAAGAATGAACAAGAAAAAAATAAAAAGATTATAGACGAAATCAAAGATTTACGTCACCAATATTCTCCGGATATTCGAAACTTAATAGATCAATATTGGACCATCATTAAAAAGACAAGAAAAACCAATAAAATCAGTTATTCGATCATTCTTAAAACAATGAAGCAGTGGAACAAATATCAGCACATTGTAATCCAATACTCCCTAAAAAAACATATAGAATCCTATGACGATGGAGAACACAACGAAAAATACACACTTGGCATCATGAGAAATACCACACCTGAGCAAGCTGAAGATTTATTGAGTAAAAAAACGATAACGTTTAAACAGCCTGAATTGAAGCTAATTAAAACAGAAAGACCTTCTCACCTAATAGAACCGGTAGTATCGGATGAAGTTGAACAGCAAATTGAGAAGGACTTGAAAGATTTACCTTATTAGGAGGCTGATCATGAAAAGCATTCAAACGATGTTCTTGCCATTAAAAAAGACAGTAAAGCACTTTATACCAGAATTAAAAGATCGTGAGGATTTTGAAATAGAACAGATAAAAACTAGCTGTAGTCGATGTGGTGGAGAAGATGTTGGGTGGAGATATCAGTTTCATGGAGAATCGGAAGTTCATATATTTCAGTCTTCGAGTCCTTGTATACAATGCCAAGATCGACTTTATCTTAATCAAGTAAATATCGATCATCAACATTTTCTTAAAGAGGCAGTTATGGAACGTTTTTGGTTTATTCCTACAGATTTAGAAGATGCAGGATTTAAAAATTATAAAAGAACTAACAATGTAACAACAAAGGCACTCAATCTAGCTATTGAATATGTAAGGCATTTTAAAAACAGTATCCCTAAAGAAAGGCACAATTTATTAATGATGGGCAGTCCAGGAAGCGGAAAAACCCATCTAAGTGTTGCTATTGCAAGAACCCTTAAAGCAGAAGGTTTTACGGTAGGATTTATTACCACGGGAAAGTTACTGGCTTTGATTAAGGAGACTTACAAAAAAGGAGCATCTCGAACGGAAAATGACATTCTTGAGGATATAGCTAAATTTGAAGCATTAGTATTGGATGACTTAGGAGCTGAAGCAGGAACGAAGGATGAATTCAGTTGGTCAAAGGCTAGACTTTTCGACATTATAAATACTCGAATTGGGAAGCCGACTATTTACACTACAAACTTTGATGATTTAGGATTGCCAACAGCTGTGGGAGAACGCGTGGCTAGTCGTCTTTATAACAAAACGAGATATATAGACATGTTTACAGATGACTACAGGAAAAGTCTACGAATTAGTTAGGGGATGGTGGTTTTATATGGAAGTATCCACACAAATAAAAAAAGACCTGCCGGAATTTCATGAGAAGGTACTCTCGGTGATTCCAGCAGGACAAAAGAATTCGATAACTATTAGTTACATTATAGACAAATTAGGGCTAACTGGACAAGCCCGTAGAAAAATAACCTTAGCTTTGAATGATCTGATTTTCATCTATGGATTACCGATAGGAAGTAGCAGCGATGACGATACTCGAGGAGTTTTTCTGATAGATAACGAGGATGATTTGCAGTTGGCCTGCAGGACATTGAACAGCAGAGCTATGCAGGTTTTAAAAAGACATAAGAAAATTATCGAAAACTATAACAATCGTTTTATAAAAAATATATAGGAGTGTGCCGATATGGATAAATTAACATTCTTCAATCGTTTTTCGGAAATTGAAATGGATTTTAAAACAACACTGGATAACTACGTTGATTTTTATGATCAATCAAGACGACAAGTACACGAATATCTTCTAAAGGTAGTTAAATCTGGAGTTATTGCACACTTAAAAAGCATGACAGATGAATTAACTGAACGAGACGTTGAAAATCTTAAACAGGTATTTGATGTAGAATACGATGAAGTAATGGCCATAACATCATATAGTCGATTGAATCCCTTTGTATGGCTAAGAATTACATCTCGAAAAATAAAAGAATTGGAAATCCTAGAAAATCAATTTATACGACATTTTCGAGGTATGCTTCAGGAGATTAAAAAAGTTGAACAATTAGTAAGTAATTTTACATTCAAAAAGCGCGAGTCAAGAAGGATAGACACGTTATTGGGCATTAAATATCGAATTAACTCCTTGTTAGAAGTTAAACGAATTGGGGAGGAGAACGAATTATGGGAACATCTTAGAACTCTTTTACCATTAGGTTCCGCAATTAGCAAAAATGATTTTTTGTCTGTTATTACTGTTAATCATGATCTTAGATATTGGGATGGACCCGAAAATAGAACGATGAAGATTATTAAGGAGCTACCAGATCTAATTGATTACAAAACACTGCAGAAAGCAGTTTTTATGGACAAGATAGAGCATGACCAAGATTGTTATTTGTTCGATATTTTTATGGATGAAATGTTGTGGACGTTGGATAAGCATAAGGAAATGACTGGTGAGGGTGGTTTTGAAATCCTGGAAAAGATAACAGGAGAACCAATTCAAACTTACACAGCAACAACAAATATCTATGGAGATGTCACTGTCACTCCTAATAGGCCTAAATTACAAACAGTTTGATCCTAAAGACGTGAGGAAATTTTTCGTTTCCTCCTTCTTTTTAAACAGTCAATAAACTATGTTGAATTTGATTTTATTCAGTTTATTTAAACTATGTTGAAAAAGTTGAGGTATTCTAATCGTTTTTGACTTCGTAATTCTACATAGTTGACGTTATGTTGATAAAAACTCAAGCGGTCAAATAGGAGGGTTTTATGGATATTCGTAGAGAACTAGACAAAATCATCGATACACGAAAATTAACGGATCAACAGGTGGTGCGCTTATGGAAGCAATGGCTTGCAATCAGATAGAGAATATTAAGGATGAAGCGATTATTGAACATGAACTTCGCTTTTATCTAAAGTATCCGGAATTTGTTGCAGATATTAATGATCGACTAAGAGAAAACGAATTGGATATTAAATACCCTGTAACCCGATTTGGAGATACAGGAGTGTATCGTTATTGCCCTGGAACTGAAGTACAGGCCTTGAAAAGAATAGAGGTTAGGGAAAACCTTACAAAAGGTTTAGAAAGGCTTAGAAAGCGAACTGAGCGTTTTAACAATGCTTTTAAACAGTTAGATGAAGATGAACAGGATTTATTATACATGCTTTACTTCGAAAAAATGAATGAATCTAAGGTTGCGAGATTTCTTGGATTTAAAAATACCTCTTGTATGAATAAAGCGCGAAGGGAGGCGTTGCTTAAAATTTTACAGATTTATAACAGAGAAAGATATCAAGCTGCTTCTGAATTTCGAGAATTAAAGCGGGAAGAAAGAAAAAGAAAGGCAATGGAATGGGCGGAACAACAAAAAGGGAATAGGAAGTGAAATTATGGTTTATACATTCGGTCCAAAAAGAGGGTATGATGCCTGGAAAGAGGAAGAACAAAAAAAGGAAAAGGCGAAGAAAGCCAGGGTTAAAGCTGGCCTTCCTCCTGTTGATTTTACTGAATACCGACCTATCCAGTATCGTGATAACAATTTTAGAGCGACGAGTGATATACCCAAAAAACAAAGTTTCCAATGGGAAAAAGACTTATTACGAGATTTGCCTACAAAGAAATACGGTCGAAGTTATGATGATAAATTTAAAAGGGCTGTAAAAGAACTAGGTGGAAACGATGCGGACATTAAAGAATTTCGCAGATTTTTAGACGCACGTGAAAAAGGAATGCAAACAAAAAGCGATTTAACAGATCAAATCATTACTTCTGCCGACCAACGAGCAAGAAGAGCTGCAGAAAACTATAAAAAAGGTATCAGTCCTATTGAAAAAGTAGCAAAAGTCAGTGATAAGAAGATTGATACCAAAAAACCTCGTAGTGGTTTCGATGGATTCTTAGATCAAACCCTTGGTCGTGCTTCTCATGAAGCCAATAAGCTTATTTTCGGTAAGGAATTTGTCAAAAAACAAGATGAAGTCTATCAAAAGATTGCAGATAAGAAAAAAGGTACCAAAAGTGGGGATGAACTTCAGCAACGTTTAAATACAGTGAATCGTAAGGCTGAAACTAAGATCGAAAAAGGTGCTGATATCGTTGGTAAAGGGTTAGGTATCGGTAGTTACATTGCTCCTGGTGTGGCTGCGGAAAAGTTAGCATTAAAAGGCATGCAGTTAGGAAAAGGCACCAAAGCAGGAAGTCAGATTGCTTCTTTACTATCAGTCAAAGGTGGCGAAACAGTAGCAAAGAAAGTAGCCAAAACAGCAACGAAAAGGACTTCTATAGGCGCTGGTGGTGGTTTGATATTCGGTGTGGGAGATACAGCCTTAAAAAGCACATTAAATCCTGATGATTACAAAGATAAAAGCTTACTTAAACAAATTATGCTTGAAACTGCCATTGGTGGTGTTGCTGATCCATTGATTTACGGTGGAGGTCAAGTACTTAAGGCAGCATCTAATAAAACCATGAAGAATCTTCTACCCGATATAGATTTAGGAAAGAAGTTTGGTGATATTCTTCTGACTGGTAGAAAGAGTGATTTA
>NZ_JBBOXX010000003.1:0-40594 GCF_038007825.1 Heyndrickxia sp. FSL W8-0496 | reverse complement strand
ATTTGTTCCCAAGAAAAACCAAGCATTTCACCTAGACCTAAATACATTCTGACGATATTTTCATACTGTTCTTCAACCTCTGAAGTCGTTCCAATCTCATGATCAAGGCAGCAATCCATAAAATATCCTAGAGTTTCAAATAGATAGTTAAATTGCTTAATAGTATTTTCATATTTTATTGGATCTGTATTTCTTAAACCTTGATTTACTGGCAATAATTCGTTATACCAACTATAATTTTCAAGTCCAATACTCAAAACAAAATGTAATCCGTCCACATATTCTTCAAGGAGTGGGTTTTTAAAAACTACCTTATCTATCCTAGAATTATTTTTGTCATATACTCTGGTTCTAGGCTCCTGATCATGGCTCCACTTTTTAAAACCTCTCCATTCGTTTGCACATTCACCTATTTCAACGTGTAAGGCTAGGATTTTCCAATCTAAATTATTTTGTTCTTTTAACTCAGGATGTTCATCCATTATGTGGTCATCAAGTTTTCTTTGAATTTCAAACAGTGGCTTTAAATTCAATTTCTTCTACCTCCCTCAATCGCTTCACATAAGTTTTTATTCGTTTCTGAATACCTGGTGTAGTAACACCCTGCATTGCTCCAATTTCATCTAAGGTAAATCCTTGATACCTTGCCAAAACAATCTCTTTTTCAAACGGTCTAAGATTCTGAAATAGAAATTCAATGTATACTCGATTGATAGCAGTTTTTTCAGTATCATGATTTGACGAAGGTATACCGATTACCATTTCATCAATATTGATTTCTTCACCAGTCCTTTTCTTCGCATACTGTTTACGAATGATTTCATGTATTTTACATTTGATAACATGGCTCCAAGCAGCAATAAAAGGACGATTACCTGGCTTAAAGACCTTCAATATCTTAAATCCTTGCTCATAAGATAACCATTTAATTTCATCTACAGATAATCTAGTTAACTGTTGAGCCTTTTTAGTCGATCCATAAAGCTTTATTAAGAATCCGATTATGAACGAATTATATAAATCACGTTTCACACATTCTTCATATATCGGATAGAGTAGGACGTTGGAACATCCTTCATCCCACTCTAGAATATTTTTCAATTGCGAATCATTAGCTTTTGATAGATTCATTTGCCTGTACCGTCCATAGTAAGTAAATCAAGAGCAACCTCTATGAATGTCTTTGGTTCATCCGACCGTACACCAGCTTTTAATAGACTGATAACATATTCTTTCCGTTCCATTTCACATTGAAGATATTTCAATCCATCTGCTAATTCCTCTTGTAGCATTTTCAACCAATCATATTTATGAGAATGGTCTAAAGCTATACCGTATTTTGTAACTCCGAAATCATCTTGCTTATACATGACTTCTTTTAACGTTTCTAATGATTTATCAGAAACAGCATGCTTTGAAAAATCCAATAAAGTTTGTTCCATAAAACCAACCTTTCAATTTGTTTTTGCTTTATGTAGATTCATGATGTTTTTTATTAAAAAATTCCTGTTTTGAGATAATGTTTAGCTTGGTAATAAAAATGATGGTATATCCAGTTGCCACTATATTTTTGGTTTAAATACACGATTTCAAAATTGTATTTTGCTTTGAATGTATTAAGTCTTCCGAGCAATGCTAACGGATTGTATTTAGAACGATACTCACCCTTGAGCATTTTTTCGTAACCATTGAGATCCTCCACAATTAAAGTAAATGGAATGTCCTTTGCACGGATCAATTCATTTTCAAAAGCCGTTGCCGTATCTTTTTGTAAGTTACCAGTTATTTCATCCATGTGTGCTTTTCGTTCAACTCGACTATCTAGATAGATATCCCTTGCTATTCCCAACTCTTCATTTTTTGGAATCATACAACCATAATCACCGGTATCTAATTTTTGAATTTTTATCGGTATATCCTTTTGGCGCAAATAATTAAGAATGTGGCCATTTACATTTTCACGAGTATCTATAACGATGGTGAGCGTTTTGAGTATTTTATTTAATTCTGCATCTGTGTAATGAAAATGAATCATTCAGATTCCTCCAATAAAGAAGGGTTTTCGTAAATGTTGCCTATTACCTCAGCAGTTTCTCTTACATACCAAGGCATAACTTCCATATAGATAGTGTTATGATATTCTGGATGGACTAAAGCAAATGCTGCTCCTGTATATTTCACTCTGAAATACACTTCTGTTTCATCTGAAATACTTTTGCGAGCTTTTAAGATATCTCCCTCATAAATCTCTTTACCGTTTTTGTCTTTAAGGCCTGTATACTCCCCCATTGATTTCAATTCACATTCAACAGGATATCCTTCTGTATATAGCCTTGCTTTATCTTCAATACCTTTCTCTTTCTTGTATTCTTCCGTATAGTCAACTTCGAACCAACCATGTCCATAATGCCAAGTATTTGTTTCAAGACTATAACCTCTAAATTTGGGTTGTCTCATCCTCATGCTCCTTTCTTCGCAAAACTAACCGCACGCACATATAATTCATGTGCCATTTTATTTGATTCATTATTTTCAAATTGACGATAATCTTCATAAATATCATTCCAACCGTTCTTAGCAAGAACAACCATCCAATCATCAAATAGAATTAGAGAATCATCTTCAGCAGATAACCATTTTTCTATTTGCTCATTGTGCTGCCATCCGCACATATGATGAACCATTTTCCTAAGTGTAAGTTTCTCGCCATTTGCACTTTTCCAAGACTTAAACCATTCATCGATTTTTTGAAAGTTATGTTCTGCTGATTCCATTACTGGTTTCGGAATTAAGTTTTGATTTTTTATCGCAATCCGATTATCTTCTTTATCAAGATAGATATCCGCACCTGATTTCCATATTTGGCTGAGTATCATTAATACTTGCATGGAAGAAGTTTCACTCCCCATCTACAAACTTTATTTTCTCTTCCCTTCCTTCTTCTCTTATCAGTTGCTCCGACAGCAAAATACTTAATCTGATTGTGGAATTTTGTTTTTGTTAAAGGCTCAAATTTATAAAAATCACAAAACAATAAATATCTTTTATATAAATTTTCCACCGTTTCATACCTTGTAATATCTCGTTCAATATTTTCTACAATGAATTTTTCTATCATTCTTTTAACCTCTAGTTATTAAAGATTTTCAAAAATGCTTGTTTACTAACTAAAAACGGACTTAAATAACTATTTTTTCATTTCAGTAACTTTTTTAAAACCCTTGTCGCTCTAAGGCTGATAGTGATTTTCACACACCAAAAGTTATTATAGTTATCATCTTTTTCCAAGTTGTTAAAACTCTATATAATATATATATTTTATTTTTTGGTTTTTTTTATCTTCTGGAAATCCAATAACTAAAATAACTAAAAATATAAATATAGTTCTTAAAGCCTTGATACTACTGAATTCACACTCTTTTACTTGGAGTTATCGAAACTAACTTTTAGTTATTGAACGACCTTGAAAAAGCCGTTTTGCTCGTTTTCAGTAACCCCTTTAGTAACTGGTTTACGTTCCTTTAAGGTAATTCCTGTAAGAAATGTTTTATTACCTGCTCCCTTCATTTTTCCGAAACCTTTCGTTTCCAACATTCGATAAAACGATCTATTCCCTAAAGTACGTTCACCCGACTTGTAACACCAATTGTCGTATACGTTGTACAATTCTTTAGCTTCGATTCTGATAGCTTCATTTTTCGGCTCATCGATGTAGCAAACTTCACTTAAGAATGGAGCTAATATATCCATTTCTTCTTTGTAATTTCCTGTTGCGTCCACAACAACTTTCGGCTCTTTTAATTCATCCTTCTGCCACTTCAAACATCCTTCAATTGCCCAATTCAAGATTCCAGGCATTTCGAGTGATAGCTTTTCTTCAAGCTTTTTATCACGTTCATGTGGTTTTAGATTTAAAGTAAATGGAATGATTTTTACACGTCTCCAAATACCATCATCTACACCACCAATAATCGGCTTATGATTTGTCGTAAAGAACACCTTAAATTCTGGAATAAATTCAAAGTACTCTTGTCTTAAGAATCGAGCTAAAATAGGTTCACCACCCGTAATGGTCTTAACAAGTGATTCCTGTAATTTTTCGCCCTCTTCAGATTCAACTGCAGAAACAAATCTTGAATTTACCAATCTAGCAATATCGTTATTTGCTCCAGTATCTTTTTTCTTAATGAACGTATCTGATTTTGTTTGTGCACCGTAATCGCCCATTAATTTTTTGATAGTATTTATAAATGTCGATTTACCGTTTGATCCACCACCGACTAAGAAATACATCGATTGCTCTGAAATATCCCCTGTTAGTGAATAGCCAACAAGCCTTTGCATATAATCGATTAATTCCTTATCGCCTTTAAAAATTTGTTCTAAGAAATTTGACCATATTGGACATTTTGCGTTTTCATCAAATTCAACATTTGTGATTTTAGTTAGGTTAAGATCTCTATCATGTTGCTGCAACTTGCCTGTTTTTAAATCTACAATGCCATTCTCCACATTGAACAAATATTTATGTCTATCAAAGTCCTCGCGTTCTCCTGGAACTAATGGCATAAGATCCTTAATGCTATTCATACGTATGTTTCTTCTCTCACACATTCTGGCCCATTTTGTTTCTGCTTCATCCTCCGATTTATAGAGACTACGCAGGACCTTTGCTGTAATTCGTTCGATTTCTTTTTTAGTATCAATTTTCCACCGTTTACCGTCCCATATTAGCCAACCCATATCCGATACATACTTGATAACATGGCCATATTCATAAGCAATTCGTTCAGCATTTCCAAGTTCGGTTAAACGGAATTTCTTTTTAGGCTTTTCCTCCACAACTTCTGCAGCATCACCTTTGAGGAAGTCAAAAGAGAATTCTGCGAATTGTTCCTTGTTATCTAATATAGTTGTAGAAGTTGAAGAAATAGCTGTCGCTATTGTTCTTTCACCATAGGTTTCATTTGTATCTCTGAAATGGATAACATCCCATTTATCACGCATCAGTCCACTTTCACGGAACATTGCATCCATTCGAGTTGCAGAATTACCTGTCCAGAATGCTAGATGGTTACATAAAGCAAGGTCACTTGCTGAATGATCTCCATTGATTAAATGACCGTTATACAATGAGCGAATTTCATCACCGTTTTTAGAACGAAATATTCTTTCCCAAAGAGCGTCATTAGAAATTTTTATTTCATCTTTTTCAAATTCAGCTAGGTTGATACGTCCTTGAATGTCGCTATCATCAAAATATTGTTCAAATACTTCTGCTAATTCATCCGAACGTTCATATATGTCATTGGAATTTTCCTTATTACCAGTAAAGGTAAAATAGCGACCATATGAATAAATTTCTAAACCATGCTTTGTGTTCTTACGTCCTGTTCCAATAACTCCTTGTGGAAGATTTCCCTTAACAATGATGTGGATGCCTTTACCAGACGGTGAAAACTCCGTATAGCTATCAAGCGTGTCTATAATTTCCGTTGCAAATGTATTAGGCTTTTCGTCTGTAACACACTTATCAATGTCGATCCCGATGTAATTGTCTTGCCGGCTAAACACAAATCCGATGCCGTCATAATCGCCTTGTAAATAAAACTTAACGGCAGTAGCAAAGGTGCTCCAGGTACGTCTATTATTTGCTTGGGCCATTTCTCCATTTGCCTGATATGGAACTTTTGTTGGCTTGCCATTTCGTTTTTCTGATTTCCACAAAATCCATTGAGGAAGGGCTTTTAGTTCGGCAGGGATTTCGTTGAAATTGTATGGATTTTCCTTCATTTTGCCCTCCATTTTTTATTAGTTCACTTAGTATTTGTAAAGCTACATTTCATTCTTCGCATTTCTGCTAAAATTCACCTCGAGTGAAACTTATTTATTTTTTGAACGTATTACTCTAGTAAATAAACAAAAGCCGGTGATATTAATGTTCAAATCAGAATTTGCAAATTTAATTTTCAGCCTAGTAACCTATGCAATTCTTATTATTTTACAAATTCGTCTTTCTCGTATTGTGGACGTTTGGGTTATTGTTTTGTGCATACTCTTGCTTACCCTTAGAGCAATTTACGACATAGTAAAGTACAAACGAACTAAAACAAAGGAGTCTTAAAAGGCTTCTTTTTTTATATTTAATTTAGTCAAGATTTCTTCCGTTCTATGATCAAATTCGATACGGATAATAGTTCTATTGTTCATTCACTTGTTTTTGGGTATAAAAAAGAGAAGCTAGCAAAATACCAACTTCTCTATTTAGTTTTTTAAAACGGAAGATCGTCATCACCGATATTTATTCCACCAGCTTCCATTACTGGTTTTACATCTGTAACATCATAATATTTTGCTTTTGCAGCTGTACGTTTTTGTTTCTCTCCATCAACCACTTTTTCATATTCTTCATGCTTAACAGTGATTTTTAGATTTTTATTAATAAGTTGTTTTGCCATATCCTCTGCTGAATTGAAGGAATAACCGTTTGGGAACCCACACGCTTTTATTAAAGAATTGACGATTCTTACAGAAACTTCATGTTCAAAGGTAAATGTATTATAAAGCACTTTTGCTCCCTGATGTTTTTGTGGGACATCACTACGAATCTCGAAATCTACTGATAACTTTGGTTTACCTGCTTGTGTTTTACCTGCTTCAGCATTCACAATAACGGCTTCATATTTACCTTCTGCTACTAATTCAAATCCTGCACTTGCATTTTCTTTATCAAATTTAAAGAATGACATTATTGATTTCCCCCTAATAATTGTTTTCGTTATAAACTAGGTTAAAGATTTCTTCCTCCGAAAAATCATCCTGTTCTAACCAGCACTTTTGGTAATGTTCATTAAAAGTTTCCTTATCTGGCTGAATCTTTCCGCACCCTACACAGTAAAATGGGTGGTTAATGTTAGGCATTTGATTTTTCTTCATTACTGGGTAATAATTCTTCTTGTAAACAACCTTTACGTTGATCTAAATGATTTTTAGCAAAAATACTTTGGTTGCCTTCAAGCATAAAACCTCTAGTGCCATCAGCTTTTCTAACTAACCTTGCGACAACATGAACAATTCCCATGATGTGATTTACAATTTTATCTCGAATGTCTGGAACAAATTGATTGTATTGTTGACCATCATCATGAATGATGCTTCGAGTTGTTTCCCAAGCTGTATAAATCACATTTGCATCCAGTGAATTAAATGATTCAATTAATTTAAGTATGTGATTATCGAATAAAGCATAATCCTTCAACTCTGGCATACCACTTTTAGTGTTTTCTCCCTTATTCATTAACCAAAGCTTTTGGTAATGTGTAAGGTTGTCCACAAAGATATTGTCATAGTTTGCTATATTTGCTTTTGCAATACCGTAAAATTTAAGTATGCTAGTGTGTGGATCGTTTATATCTATTTTTGCTACATCAACATTTGAATAACCCTCAAGCACCTGACTTGTCCCATCAATATCAAGAACCAACGTTTTCCCCGGAAGTTTTCCAGCTACTGTTGTTTTTCCATCACCAGGCTTTGAATAGATGATAATTTTTGCTTTTTTACTTTTAGTAATTTGAGCACCATTTGTGATTTCCAATTAATTCACTCCTTTTCTACTTCAATTCCCACTGCATGTAGTGCGGCTTTACAGATTGCTAATGGTGCTGTCTTATCAAATACCATTTGAACGTTACTAGGAATAAATACATGACATTGATAACCAGCTGAGTTTTCGTATTTGGTTACTTTCACATCAAAGTCCAACTTTTCAACCACTAACCAAGCATCTTTAATATTTGTGGAAGGTTCAAAACCTTTTTGCGGTTTAAGCCAAATCGGAAACTCTTCAGCACTAGGCGCCCACCACTTATTTCCGTTTGCATCTGTGCAGGAGTACCAACCCATTACTTTTTCAGCAACTAATTTATCAATCTCTCGATTGTCCATGGTTAGACCTCCACAGAATAAGAAATTGATTCCGGCTTAACAGTCACACCTTTTACTAATTGGCCATTTTCATCCACAACTACCTTTTCACCACTGATTTCAACAATCTTGAGTGTCTTTTTAAGATCAGACCATTTCACACTATTTTTTATAAAATCGAGCATTTCATTTTCAAGAACATATTCAAGGAGTTCATCTTCGTTAGCCTTTTCAGGTGCTTCTTTACTCTTACGAGTTTTCGACTTACCGTATGGAGTGCTAATTGTTTTTACCTTTGGATCCTCAGCAAGTTGTTTAGCATGGTATTGTTGAATCAAACTTTCGAAAAAGCTTGTACTATTTTCAATTGTGGAAAGCTCACTTTGCTCCCATTGAGCGATACGATCACGTTCAACATTTGCTAATTGCTTGATTTCCTTTTCCTTAGACTTCAAAGCTGATAGTTTACGAAATGCCCAGTTAAGGCTATCGAGATCAGTAATTTCAAACTGTGTTTGCTCCTGTGATTCAATTTCATCAATTTCCAATAATTCATTTTGTTGTAGTGCATTCATCTACTTTTCCCTCCTTAAATACAAAATCAAGATATTCATATGTTTCTACTAAATCCTCAAATAAGTTACTGCCACCAAGGGATTGATTATATTGCTCTAAAAATTTATAGAATGGTAGCAACTTATCATTTTGTGGACTGAAAACAGTACGATCTTTCGATTCAAAATATGGCATTTTACATCCTCCAGTTGATTTTTTATTCAATTTTTCATAAACTGAAGTTAACTTTTATTTGTTTTGTTCCCATCAGTTGCAGCTGGTGGGATTATTTTTTTCCCAACTAATCACAAAGTACCGTTCATAATACTCAGCAATTAAAGACTTCTTCTTTTCTGTTTTAAATTCACAATCGTAACCATTTTCACAGAGATAATCTTTGATAATCTTAAGCTCCCTTAAATCATCATTTGAGGTTAATTTTTTTCTCCAACCTGTGTATCCTTTTAAAGCTGAATCTTCAATGTTCTCAATTATTTTTTTAAGTGTAGGACCTGATAAAACACTTTCTTTATAGGCTTCCTTACCTATTTTGCTTAATTCCATCAAATCTGCTGGAGACATTAATTTGTTCACACTCACTATTCTCACCTCCCTTCAAATATTCCGATTACTTATCATCAAATTTCGCCATGTGGCTAAAAAGGAAAGCCTAATTAGGCTTGATAAATTGTATCTTCGAAATGTGAAGTAACTATATTTCATTACCACAATCATGACAAATAGTGACTGTTTCCCATCCATTCGCTACTGGAATAGTTTCAGTTTGGTTGTGTTCACAATTGTTTTCATGACATTCCTTACAAAAGGAATCTCCATTTTTACGAATAACCATATCTTTAGATGGTCGACTACACATACAACATTTCATATTTACATATCTCCTTATTCATTTTTATCTGCCATAAAGTCGCCAATCATGATGCCAAGTAAAACTACAAAACTAGTTAAAAACAGTAGTGCTTCTATTGGCATTATGTCTCCTCCTTTTTAATCAGTTTGGTAAATAAAGAACCATTTCGGCATTCAACTACTCTTTCGTATTCATAAACAATCGAGGGAGTTTTTTTCTTTTTCACCCAAGTATCTGCTAATAGTTCAGAAAGACCAGCTGGAACTGGAACTTGGTACTCACCTACCTTCATTTCAGTAACAACAATCATCTAATTAACCTCCTTAGAGAATTCCTCCTTTATGCAGTTTTTAATTTCCGAAAAAAATCGGATTGAGGTCCAAAAAAAATATTTTCAACAGGAATTTTATAAAACTTTTCAATGTTTATGAAAAAAGATCTTGGAACATTAGAAGAATCTTTTTCATACTTCGAAAGGGTATCTTTATTGATTCCAAAGAGTTTCGCTGCTTCTGTTAATTTTAAGCCAGCATTCACACGAGCTGCTCTTAAAGTTATTTTTATCATGTTATCACCTCCTTGTTCCCCTCGGCTTGTTTCTAATATATCCGAGTATTTTCGGAATGTCAACCGATTTTTCTCGGAAATATTATAAAAATTATTTAAAAACCAGAAGAATTATTTCGACTTTTTTCGGAATTATTCTTTACTTTCCGTATTTTTTCGGATATAATTTGTTCAAGAGTTAAGGAGGGATATGTTTTGTTAGATAGAGATTTACCTTTAAAAAAAGAGATATCCGATAATATAAAGAGTTTAATGAAACAACGCGGATGGACTCAATTAAGAACTAGCGAAAAATCTGGTATATCAAAAAGTACACTTTCTGACTATATAAATTGTAAAACGTTAATTAATCCTGGTAATGTAGAAAAACTTTCTGAGGCATTCGGGGTCCCTAAGTTTGAAATTGACCCAAGTTTTAATAACAATTCAAAAACTGTAAATGAAGGAAAAGTTAGTTACATTTCCACAACAACTAAAAAACTCCCTGTGGTCGGAAAAATTTCTTGTGGGCCAGGTGTACTTGCCTTTGAAGAAATAGAAGGATATGAAGAAACACCATTAGATTGGTTAAATGGTGGAGAATATTTTTATCTAAGAGCTAAAGGAGATAGTATGGTTAATGCGCGCATCTTAGATGGAGATCTATTACTTATTCGTAGACAAAATGATGTTGAAAATGGAGAAATTGCAGCTGTTGCTATTGGAGATGAAGCTGTTTTAAAAAGGGTTTATAAAACAAATAATAATATAATTCTCCAAAGCGAAAACCCTAATTATCCTCCAATTGTGCTTGACGATAAGAAAAATATTCGTATCATTGGGAAACTAAAAAAAGTTGTTTTAAATTTCTAGAATAAATTGGAGCTGAAATGCTCTCTTTTTATAGGGGTGTTATTTTTGAAAGCTGCTATTTATATAAGAGTTAGTACACAAGAACAAGTTGAAAACTATAGTATTGAATCCCAGAAAGAAAGAATTGAAGCATACTGTAGATCAAAAGATTGGACAATCTATGATACTTATTTGGATCCCGGATTCAGTGGTTCAAATATCAACAGACCTGGTTTACAGCGTATGTTATCTGAATTACCAAATATTGATGTTGTAGTCGTATACAAACTAGATAGGTTGTCTCGATCACAAAAAGATACTCTGGAATTAATTGAAGCGCACTTTCTTAAGAACAACGTTGAATTCGTATCTATAACTGAAACCTTAGACACTTCTACTCCTTTCGGAAAAGCAATGATAGGTATTTTATCTGTATTTGCTCAGTTGGAGCGGGAAACAATAGCAGAAAGAATGAGAATGGGGCATATCAAACGAGCTGAAAATGGATATAGAACATCTGGTGGAGACTATGATCCATCTGGATATTCAAGGATAAACGGTGAGCTGGTACCAAAGGAAGATGAAGTGAAGCACATCCAGACCGCGTATAACCTCTATGAACAGCATCTTTCTATCACCAAGGTACAAAAACATCTAAAAGACTTAGGATTCCCTGTGTGGCGTTTTAGAAGGTATAACGACATATTGAGAAATAAACTTTACTGTGGTTATGTTAGTTTTGCTGGTAAGTACTACAAAGGAAGACATGAACCTATTATTACAGAGGAACAATTTAACCGTGTACAAGTACTTTTATCGAGACATAAAGGTAATAATGCACATAAAGCTAAACAAAGCCTTTTTTCTGGATTAATCACTTGTGGACGTTGCGGAGAAATCTACCATACTTATCAAACTAATGATAAGGGGAAAACATATAGATATTACCTTTGTCGTGCTAGAAGATTCCCATCGGAATATGATAAGAAATGTATGAACAAAACATGGAATTCTTCAAAACTTGAGGATTTAATTATTAACGAAATAAATGAGCTTATTAAAAACAAAGAGACAATAAATGATAATTATAAAATAATTGACTATGATAAATTAATCAGCAACGTAGATGAAAGAGAAAATCGTATTTTAGATTTATATGAACTCGGCAGGATTGATAAAAACAAATTGGATCAACGTATTCAATCCCTAGAGGATGAAAAACACGAATTAATTAAGAAAAAAGAAAATCAAAATTCTCAGCAACAAAATGTGTTAACTCCAAAAGAGTTAAAGAAATATGTATCCGATCTTTACACTGCAGATTTTAATAAAAAACAATCTATTATTCAAAAACTAATAAAACAAATATATATCCATGGCGAAAATATAGAAATCGCTTGGAATTTTTAATGCTTATTTTTTCGGTATTCATATCCGGCGATTCAAACGGCTGGTAATGAATACTAAAACTTAAATCGAAATAAAAAGAAGAAGCACAACGTGTATAAGTAGTGCTACCAACACTCTCATACCGTCCGCCTAAGTAGACTAGGCAAACACTTGCTGTACTCCTTACATGTATTTTATTACGTGTAGTTTGATAAAGCAATGGTTTGTCTTATGGTGAACCGTTGCTTTTTTCTTTCTTAAAGGAGCAGTTTTAGTATGAAAAAGAAAATTGATGTAATAGCAAGTGTGGATTCCTTCCACAATCTTTCAACATTTGACTGTATTGAAGGTATGAATAAAACTGTTCGTATTTATAGAGATATCATTAAATCATCCGTAAGTCGTTCTGACGTACAAACTAGACTAATTGCATTACTGGAAGTATTAAAGCGCCATAGCTGCAAGCAAATCGGTGTTAGCTACATGTCTAAAAATACTATTGCTGATAAGTTAGAACTATCTTATAAAACTGTACAACGCTTAATGAAAAAATTAGAGGATCTAGGAATGATCCGTCAAATACCAATGAAAAGAAAATCTGATATGTTGCAAACTGCTAACGCTATTCAGATCATTCCAGCTAAAAATGATGTGTCCGACAAGACCCCTCCTAAAAAGTCCGGGAAGTGTCCGACCATTAAAACCAATTCTAGTTCTTTAAAACAAAATATTAATAATAAACGTAAAGCAATCGTTTCATTTGCTCAAGCGAATTTTATTGCTTCTTGGGTTCCAGAACAATTTGGAAAACTTGCTAACTGTTTCTATCATGAAGCTATAACTATCAATGAATTTTGGAAAGTGGTTAAACAGAACAATCCTATCATCAATCATGTGGAAGGCACTCGAGCATTTACTGATAAACAAGAATTACATATTGGAATTAAGGCACTAAAAGAGTTGGTTATGAAGGTTAAAAGTGGAATGAGTATTAAGAATAAATTTGGATACTTTAATGGGATTGTTAACAAGATTATGGACAAGCTTTATTTTGATGATGAATTTATGGGAATCAACTAGAAAACATTATTTACCTTGTTTTTTAGATTCACTAATGCCTTTTATCAAATAAATAATACCAACCAAGATAAATAATAACGAAATAAATGTAGTTATACCTCTTTGATAGAAGTTATCAAAAAAAGTAAACATATAAAACAAAAAACCAAAGGACAAGTATATTGATGCAATTAATTGTTTCATGAAATGGACTCCTTTCGAAGAACACTATTTTTTTATATTATTCTATTCAAATCCGAGTTTACCCTTTATTTCGAGTTGAATTTATGAGACTTATTTAATTTCATCAAAAGTGTGAACATGAGCTCTTAGATTATTTTGTTTGATCCAGGATTCGAATTTTCTCTTACGATCTTTGCTTATAGTAAATACATACAGGACAGGAATAGTATGATTTATTTGTTTCATTACTTCAACATACGAATCAATTTTCTTGTGATTTTCAATCATTTTTCGAGCGTTATCAATTTCTATTAAGTGCATATATCCATTACGTTCAAATTTAGCATCAGCAATTACTTTCTTGTAAGTCAGATTTAATCCACTGAAGATGATTCCTTGTTTAATGGATTCGAGTTCAAATATGTGTTCTCTTTTCCAATCTAATGGACAATTGAAATGAAAATAAACTTCATTTGCTAACAGACTATGTTTTATAAAGGCTGGATTACGTTTAATATCTCTAGTCGATCCAATTAAATCTACTCCATTTTTATTCAAATACAGGACTTTTTCTTTATTAAAAAAAGTTGTATGAATGTATGGTTCCAGTTGTTTAACAACCCTACATGCATTTCGATAACTTTTCAAGTCATGCTTCTGCCTTAATTGTCTGATTGTAACCATTCCAAGTTGGTCAATTGTTGTAAGTAGACTTTCTATCCTTGACTGCGTTGATAATAGCATCTTGTTTCCCCTCCAACTTGCTAAACATATATTTATCATCAATATATGGAACTTGAATGGTACGATTCTTTTCTATTTTGTAAATGGCTCTTCCTGGTATAGAAGGAAGATCTTCAGCTCCTATATCGTCCAAGATGACTCTACTTGCAATTTGAGCTGCAGCAATAAAAGATAATCTGGCCACAATATTCATTTTTACTTGCATTGGCACTGCTTCCTTAGTTGGATATTGAGTACAAAAGATTAATCTATATCCTAATGCTCCACCGATACGAGCAATTTCAGATAATGCTGCCTGACAAAACTTTGCATATTTTTTAGAATCACCTTCCACAATATTGGGAGATAATTCTGCTCCTTCATCTACTATGATGAAAGTTCTTTTCTGTATAGGTGTATCAACAATATTGGTATATTGCTTGGTTCTCATGAATTTCTGACGTCCTTTCAAATCTTCAATGATTGTGGAGAGTAACTCTGTAGATTCGAATATATCACTCGATACTTCTTTAACTTGTGGAATACCAACATAATGACCAAACTCCATTCCACCTTTTAAATCAAGAATATAAAATTCTACATTCTCAATTTGATTCATGAGTAATGAGTAAAATATCTCTTTAATTAAAACTGTTTTACCAAACCTTGTTACACCACCTACAAGCATATGAGGGTATTTATCAAAGTCATGATATAAGATACCTTCGTAATTTCTTCCAATTGGTATCTCCCATTTCCCCTCATTCAATAAATCATCCGTATATGACCATTTTTCAGGCAACTTTTGCTTATAAACTTTAATTTTCAAAAGACCATCATACTCTATTTCAATATCCTTGTTTAGACCGTCCACAATAGCTGATTTTATGGTTTCAAATGCTTCTGAAGGTATTCCCAAGGGTAATGTATATAAGTAAGTTGAAAACTGTTCATTATCGTGTTTTTTGTACAACTTTGGATATAAAAATGAATCATTCTTTTTGATACCTACTTTTCTATTTTCAAATATGGTTTGAATCTTTTTTACATCGGATACTTGTTTCTTTGGAATAAGTGCTGCACCAACCACAATCGCTGGAATTGCTAACCATTCAATCATTATTAAACCTCCTTTTCACCACAATTTATCAATAATTTTATTTTCAATTGCCTTGTAACTATCAACTTCACAAGCATCAAATTTGTACATGTGATCTAGAATGGATTCATATTCTTCTTTTGTCTCACACTCTTCAAAAATAGAATTCAGATGACTGGATGAAAATAAGAAAGGTTCGTTTAATTCATCAAATTGATTTCTTCTTAATCTGTCTTTGTTCCACTTACTATTAGCCAAGCTTTGAAACATTGACCTCAACATATTATTCATTGACATGTTCATTCCTCTTTTCTTTGAATACTTCATTGTAAGATTCACTAAATGTATTGTTCATTGAAGTATGCAATGATAGATAGGGCAATGATTAATTCGTATATTTCACTTTATATTTCATAGGGCTATATATTTATATACTTATAGAAATATCCGGCTTAACTCTTTCAATAAATACAAAATTCCTCCGTATTTGACCACCTCCATTACGAAAGACACTAATGATCCATTGATTGCTATACCAGATTTATCAAGTAAAGAAACTCCTATTAATGCCCCGCCTGTAGCACCTACAAATACTAATCCAAATGTGAAAGGATCCATTCTTTCTCACTCTCCCTTCTTTGTATAGTACATTGTATGGGCGAATGAACTAAAAATGCATGTCTACATGAATTTTAATGACGCTTTTTTTGTAATTTTGATTCTTAAAGGAATTAGACAAGTTTTAAAGAATATAATTATTGGTGATGATAAATGAAATTAACTCCTAACATTGAGAAAATTATAAAAAGCAGTGGTTTTCGAAAAGATTTTATTGCAAATAAACTGAAAGTGTCAGTACGGCAATTGAGGAAATATGAAACAGGAGAATCATTAATTCCCATTGACAAGGCATATATTTTGGCTAGATTATTAGATAAGAAAGTTGACGATTTATATAAATTTGAGGGGGAAGAAAATGAAGGAGTTTAACTTTAAAGGTGCTGGGAAAACAAGAGTTATTTTAGATGGTAATTTTTTGAGAATTAAAAGAAAAGGATTCCTTAACTTTGCTAACCATGGTATGGACGGAGAAAAAACAATAGATATATATAACATGTCTGGTGTTCAAATGAAAGAAGCTGGATCTGTTACCAGTGGATATTTACAATTTATCTTTATGGGTAGTAAAGAAAATAAGGGCGGTTTATTTGCAGCAACAAAAGATGAAAATACTATTATGTTTATAAAAAAAGAACAAGATATGGCAAATGAAATAAAAGCATATATTGAAAATATTATAGCTAACAAAAATTCATCTACTGGACCACAAGTACAAACAGGATCAGCTGATGAGATTAGAAAATTTAAAGAATTACTTGATGAAGGCATAATTACTGAGGAAGAATTCGCAACAAAGAAAAAAGAATTATTAGGCCTATAAAAAATAACCGTCCATATGGGCGGTTTTTAATCTATTACAGTTACATTTAATATCTCATTAAATCGGACCGAGGAATTATTGAAGTACTACTTATATTAAAAGTGAAATAAATAATATCTTTATGTGTATTTTGTACTATAATTATTTTTTTGTAGGAAAATTGAACCACCTTGTAGAAACTAATATAAATGGATCAATTTTTCTAAGAGGTGCATTATGAAAATCAGTAGAAAAAATAAATATGAAGAAATTAAAGTTAAAATTCGCAAAAATAAGGAACAAGAAGATCTAGAATTCTATGAAAGTATAGCCCCAGAAGACATGAAACTCTATGAGAGATTCGTGGAACTGTTGGATATGCTTCCCGAACAAAAAAGAAATAAATATATTCAAAAGCTAATTGATGTAGCAGAAGGAAATAAACCAGAATAGTTACTTTCAATGTTGTGTGTTCAAACAAAAAAAGCCCCCTCTCGTTTGAGAAGGGGTTCTTGAATAATCAATATCAGGATTATTTATAGTATTGATAATAAAAAATAATTAATACATTTAATTTGAATAAATTTAATCTAATTAACAAATAATATTTTTACCCAAGAGATTACTTTTGGTGTTTCGTTTAAGGGGGAAGTACGTACTCCAGGTAACCATACTTCCCCCTTAAAACTATCTAATTTGATACCAAGCATTAATACTTTTTAAGAAGTTCTCCATCTCTTTTGCTTTTGGTGATCCTTCTGTAAACTGTCCAATTTCAAATGATAGTGATCCTCCATCGTTACGCATTGGCTTATAATAATATCCTTTTTGAATAAGGAAATTATGAATCTTTACAAGCGAATCTCCCGAATATCCACCAGTATAAAAAGAAATTTTCTTTTCCACTTTGGATTCATCCTTTACAATTGCTTTAGATACCTCTTTGATTTTTAATTTAAAGTGAGATACAAAAGCTTGAAATACTGCTTCTGCATACTTCTCACGGAATTCCTCTGATTTTAATAATTCCGCTTCTTCTTTATTACTCATAAATGGACCTTCTTGTAGGATTGCTGTCATATTTGTTTCTCGCAGTACATGAAGGTCTTTAGCTTTTACTCCTCGATCACGTAACCCTGTAGCTTTAACAACATATTCTTGTACTACTTTAGCGAATGCTAATGAATCCTTTGGCCATGAAGTATATACAAATGTTTCAAGACCGTTTGCGCTATTCCATGAACTATATGCAGCGTTTCCGTGTTGAGAGTAGAATACATCAGCACCCCATTTGTTTGCTTTGTCTGTTCTGGATTTCAAAGAAACATCTGTTTTACCTGTTGGATCGTCAGTCCTTAATATTGAAACATTCTCACACGTATTTAACTTATTTATTAGTTTCGTTACTACTCCACTATTAAACTCCCATTCATGTAAGGAATTATCAGGAGTACGTTTACCTGGAGTATTTTTTCCGTGTCCAGCATCGATTGCTATTTTCATTTACAAAACTCCTTTTAAAATAAAATGAGCAACAACTAATTGCTGTCGCTCTTTACGATATTTTTTATATTCCTCCTTTAATTATTAATCCTAAAACCGCAGAAACAACTGCACCAATAACAATTCTCAAAATCCAAGTCGTATTGTTTTTTATACTTGCGATATCTTCTTTTATGTCTTTAATGTTTGATTCTGCTACTGCAAGCCTTGTTTTAACA
The DNA here is from genome assembly GCF_038007825.1 of Heyndrickxia sp. FSL W8-0496. Taxonomy (NCBI): domain Bacteria; kingdom Bacillati; phylum Bacillota; class Bacilli; order Caryophanales; family Bacillaceae; genus Heyndrickxia; species Heyndrickxia sp. FSL W8-0496. The sequence goes on along the minus strand of NZ_JBBOXX010000003.1, from coordinate 22,250 downwards.
TCTGAAATATCACTTTCAAGTTTCGATACTCGTTCTTCCATAATGCACCACCTAAAAGATATTAATATGATCGGTACATAGCTGGCTACAGTTTTCAAAAGAAATAATTATTTCTTAATCTATTGTTATGCTAACCTGTCCTTTTTCGGAAAGGCTATTTAGAAAAAAGTAATCTTTTAGTCATTGCTCTTACTTAGATTTCGTTAAACCTTCTTTTTTCAACACTTCTTTTTGCTTTTTCCCCTTTGCTGTTACATAGTTATTTTTAAACCAAGCAATTGTTGCAGTTACAAATGTGAATGTGGAAGAAATCACTACTGTCTGCTCTTCCTCTGTTCCTGGTATTTCATAAAGACCGAATCCCACTAGGAACTGATTTACTAAAGCAATCGCCAAAACGATTGTTCTAATAACAGTACCTTTATCCATTTTTCTCACCCCCTTTCAAGCAAAAAAATAACGACTACCTAGGTGGCAATCGCTCTTCCATATCATCTAATTTTGTTATGATGATGTCGTACTTGGTACTAAACCTTTTAATGATCTCATTCTGATCATCTATCGTTTGATACAGTTGTTTTTCTCTTTCTTGGCTTTCCTTTCTTGAAGAATAAAAAAGCCAAACAAAAAGAACCGCAAAGGGTCCTTGGGTTAAAAAATATTGTGCAAGATTTGCATCCATAAGCAACACCGCCTACATAAAAATAGCCTTGATCAGTTCAAGACATTGCTCTATGAGTAAAATTATTCATCCTCTGCCAATATCATTGTTCCTCTTTGGTATTCATAGCCTTTACCGTTTATCTGATCTACAATTATTGCATCGGTATAGCCATTACTTGATATGATTTTTACTTTAAAATCACTTTCAAGTTTACCTAATTTTTTAGCTAATACATTCAATTCTTCATTTCGATTCATTAAGGTCACACCTCATTAATATTTTGATACTCCATTTCTAAAAATTCTAAAGCAGATTCAAAGGTACTTAGTATTTCTTTACCTTCGATGTATTGCTCATAATTTTCCTTTTGAGCTTTTCGATCTCCTTCCAAAACTCCTTCTGCTTTAATCCAATGAACTGTAATAGGTGGAAAACTTACTGGAAAGACCATTGGAAAATGAAAGCCACCTTGACGTTTATGAATTGTCATGAATTCCATATTATGCTTCATCGAGTTATATGCGTGCTTTAGTCCAAATAAAATCTTCCCATTTTCATTTGACTCTTTCCTTTTCTTGTAACCTCTATTATGCTTTTTATGCCATTCTTCAGTTGTTAAAAACCATAGAAGAGTCTCTCCAATTGCTGAGTAAATTTCCTGTTCATCTCTTTGTTTGATTGCATTTTTTAACCTTTCGTATGCTTTTTTAAGCGCATAGCGATTATTTTCAAGTCTTTTTAAAGAAATAGAATCCATTACAATACCACTCCTAAACATTTTGTTTAAATGTGGTATTCAATTAATGGATTGCTATTTCCTTCTAAAAAGTGTTATTTCCTTACTTCCCCACTCATTTGAGCCAATTCCTGCTTAATCTTTTGAGTTAAAGTGGGCCTGTTATTTCCAAATGTTCCTTCGATTCGGAATCCATTTTCCTCATAAATTTCTTTGATTTCCGTTATCCTGGTATCTAATGTTACTCCCCAATCCTTACTTTGAATGGTTGTAATATCGCCAAGATTATAATCCTTTTCATATTTAAAAGGACTATAAGTTAATATCTGTCCCTCAAGATAATGCTCTTGAATTAGTTGTTCCAATTGTTGATTTCCTCTGTCTGTTAGGTCTTTTATGATGTCTGCAACCGGTCTAGGAATAGTTTCATTAGTTGTTCCACCATCACCATCAGGAACTTCTATATCCTCTGTTTCTGGAATATCCCTTGCATCGATAAATATCTCATGTCGAGATAATCCAACTTCTTTCCCAACCTCAACTATACGTCTTTCTACACCTTCGCCTTGACCAGCTACATAAGCAGAGTTTTTATAATTTAATTCACTCTCTGTGTAGTGTAGGGATTGTAAAGACTCAAACTGTGGACTGAAAATAACAGGAGGGTGGACGGATTGATTTACAGATACATCTTTTCCTTCCACAACATCAAAGACCCATTGTTTATTCTTTAAATCAAGTATGACATCCCAACCTAATCCAGTTGCTAAGCTGATTTCTGTCATTTCCTCTGCAAGATTTTTATAACGTGATTGCCAGGAAATAGATGGTCCTCTATTCTTATTCGGTGCAATTACAAGTTGTGGAATCTTTCGCCTTGGGTCTACTGGATTGACAATATTCCTTTCAATGTAATGTTTCATAACTGTTTCAGCATTACCACTCTTATAGTCATAAGCTGTGTATGCAGGTGGAATGGTGATCCTTTGGGCAACTACAGATTGCAAAGACAACCCTCTAATAATCCAATTTTCTGTTGCCTTTCCTTGCTCATCTAATTCAATTTCACGATGTTTAATAATAAAAACCTTATTCAGGTCTTTACCAACTAAAATAAGGTTTCCTTTGAGAAGTTTATCAGCATGTTTTTTGTACCTATTTATTTGTAATTCATTGTCTCCAAATGTGTGGAAACGTCTAGTAAAAAACATAGATTCATAGGCTTCTGTTTCACCTAATATATCCATGTCTGCAGATAAAATCCGTATTGGTTTTTGCATCTAGTCACCGCCTTTTTAGAGCATAAAAAATACGCCTATTCAGCGTTATAATCTTCACCAGTTATTTCTTTGTATTGTTCAGGTGTAATTGCTTCTAATTGTACATATCGTTTTAATTGATCTTTTCTGCACCAGTTCTTTGCATAGCGTTCTTTCAATGATTCAAATAGTGTCATTATTTACTCGCCCCCATTTCAATCATTAGCATTCTCAATTCCAAATCAGTAATTTGCTGACCATGAACCATTGCTTCTAACTCTCGTTCAGTTAATTGCTGACCGAGAATAATATTATCAGGCTTATTAGCACTCTCATATTCTTGTTGCTTCTTTACAAATTCCTCTTCAGTCATACTGCTTATCCACTTACCATTCACCCAAACTGGTTCAAAGAGTCCAGGGGGAATAGGGGTTATGACTATACTATCATCTAATGTATCATTCGGGTTAACAAGTAGTGCATCTATAATATACCCCTCTTCATTTACTTTGTATGCATACGTTAAAACTTGATTCACCATTTATCCCTCCTAAGACTTGAGCATAAATGAAAAAATAAACGTTATTTCATTGTTATTATTTATCTGACTGACTGGTGTTTTAGGATCTATCATTAAATAACCCTGTGTAGTTATCAATCCATTAAAAACTTGGTTTGTGCCATTAACACCACCATACAAATTAAAAGGTGCATCAAAGGTCGGTCTAAATCCCTGTGGTAATTGTGCAATAATCGGTGTTGAATTCGCACCTTCTTTTTTCATAATTCCAAAACCATAAACAATATCATCCACCCTTCTTACAGCATTTTTTGAACTATCTTCAGCAAGCCAACCCGACCAAGGATTAATAAAATAATAAGACGTCTTATATTCGGTTTCACCTTGAATTATAAATGCATTACCATTAAACCTTAATGTATAAACATTCCCCTTCTGTAATAAACCAGCTATTAACAAACCACTACTTGGATTAGCTATATATGCTTCGCCTATTCCATTTACATTTATTTTAGGATAACGATTATTTGTTAAATGTATTTTTATTGCTAACGCTAATCCTTCTTTATACTCTGTGATGGATTGATCTATTTCAACGTTGTATACACTACCATCACCAGTTGTTATTGCATAGGGTATATGTTCTGTAAAATCGTGAACATGTTCTAATAGAGCATTGTTATCAAAGTTTGGAAGAATCTTAGAACCTGCCCAAGGGCATATATCTGTTTTCCCTCTTTCGTCAATCACATCATTTACATTAATATAGGTTTGACCACCGACAATTTTTACTTGTGCTAAAGAGATTTCATAAACAAATTGATCTCTTTGTAATGCAGGGGGAACTGGAATAGTAGATGCTACACCTTTTTTAATAAAAGATTTTACAAATCGAGATTCAGTTCTTAAATCTAACCTTACTACAATTCTATCAATACGATTTTTCCCAAGTACTTCAGTATCATGCGTATGAGATAAAGGACTAGTATTCTCATAACTCCTACCTACAACATAAGCAACTCCTGTATTAAGAGTCGTAATCATTGAATTTCCTTCGGTAGAAACTTTCAGTTCACCACTCTCACCTTTCATAACTCCAGTCGTAACTAACCTTCGGAAATAATCAGTAAATTGTTGTGCAAAATACTCACGATCCCAAACTCCTGGAGCAACTTCAACTGGATCAAAAAAACTAAAATTCTCTGCCATAACAGCACCTCCAATTACTTACACACTTACATAACGATTTCTAAATTCAACATATACCTCTGGTTTTCCACCATCTGAAAGAAACGATATTGCATTTTCTCCCTGCCTTAGCATGAAAAACTCACTGCTTAAATCTATAAACCCCATTCCATTAGTTTCTACACCGTCGGGAGCAACGATGTTCACATCTTTTCCATTAAAATCAGTTGTGATTATTAAGTTATATCCTTCTGGTATTGCATAATTTATCAAAATAAATTCTCCAGTTGTTAAATTGGTAATCTTCGGATTTACCACCTCACCTCTAAAGGTAACTTTGATTGGGGCAGGTGCATCACCAATGTTAACTAATACCCTTGAATCTCCCCTTGATGCGAAACGTACTGGGAAATGAAAAGGAAAACGGAAATGTGAAACAAAGTCCTCCAATTTTATATTCGTTGGATTAGTATCCTGCCAGTATGGATCAGGGCATAAGAGATTAACAATAGACTTTTGATACCACTGTCCTTTATTATCAGAACCCAAAGGAAATGTTGGAACATTTTCTGAAACAGCCCATATTTCTCGTTTTGTATTTCCATTCTCATAAATCAATTTTCCTTTACCCAAACTAGGGTTAAAGATAGAAGATAACAATTGACGTTTTTCTAATAATCCATTTCTACTAGATTCAATAATTGAAATATAAAGAGTTATTGGACGTGGTTGAAGTCGAGCATCAATAAAGGTATTTCCATCTTGGTAGGGAGCCTTTGACGTTTGAATATCAGCTTGCACATCACCTTTTCCATCAATATTTTCTAATAAAAAAGGAAGTCTATTACTTATTTCAATAGACTGCCCTCTAGAATTGATAAAAGTTACTTTTTCAGCCACTTGATCACCTTCCTAAATTAAATTCCATACCCCATTGGACCATTGCCTGTTTAGTTTTTCTTGATACGTCATAAGGTGATGGATTAGGTTGGTAAAAGTTAAAATTTTGTTCGATGGCTGGCAATTGAGAACCTGGTACGGAACCATTTAAAACATCAGAACCTGGTACACTTGGAACAGCAGCTCTTGCTAATTCATTCGCTTGATAGGTTATTCCCCTAATACTGTTTTTCATCCCTTCAGCTAACCCTTGCCCTGTATATTCTCCAAGTCTCATCATTACTCTAGATGGTGAATGAATATCTAATGCTTTAGAGATTGTGGAAGAAATAGAATTTGCAATTTCTCTAGCTTGTTGTAGTAAAGGACCTGTCATTGAAGATAATCCATTCATTAAGCCTTTAATCGTATTCTGACCAATGCTATTCATACTTGCTTTCATAGCGTTAAATTCAGCTGTAGTTCCAGAACGAATATCCTTAACCTTTTTAGTCCAATCCGTTTTAAGTTGCTCCAATTGGGAATTAGCGTTTTTATGCAATTCATCTATTTTCTTTTTGGTATCAGTTTTAAGTCCTTCTAATTCGCTTGTCGCTTGTAAACGTGCAAGTTCATTTTTAACCTTCCACAATCGAACAAAATCCTGTAATTGTGAATCAGTCATACTGTTTAAAGCTGAAACTTCTGCAGCTGCTTTAGGACCCATTTCACGAAGTTCCGCAAGCAACCCTTTATCTATTCCTTTTTCAGCTAGTTGTTGAATATTTGTAGCCCATTCGCTAAAGATAGACACTTGATCTTCAAGATTTTTAAGGAGTTTATCACCTGTAACATCAGCCTTTTGAGAGACTTCATCAAATATACCTGCAAATGAATACAATGATCTCGTACGATCTTCAACTGCCTTTTGATATTCAGCATTTAAAGCATTCTCTTCATCAATTAACTTCTGATTAATCTCTTGAACCTTTGTAACATACTCTTCATTCAAAGATGTTAATTTATCATGAATTTCCTTTTTTACACGGAAAACATTTTGTTCTGCTTCTTCTCTTTCTTTTGAACCAACTTTATATCTTGCTTGTACTCGTTCCCATGCAGCAAGTTCGTCAGCAAGAGAAAGTTCATTCATCTGCTTTTTCTTTTCGATGTATGATTTGGATTGTTCAAATTGCTGTTTTAATAATTCAGCTTCCTTTTTCACTGAATCCTGTCTGATTTTTTCAATCTCTAGATTGATTTTTCTTACTTGTTCAGGGGTTTTAGCATATTGAGCTCTAATTTTTTCTAAAGACTTTATATGTGCTTGAGCATCTACTTCACCCATTTTAAAACGATAATTTTCTTTATCTAAAGCTTCTTTAAAGTTTTTAGCTGCAGCCTGAGCATTCTTTTTAGCTGCCTTTTCTGCTTCTTTCTGTTTATTGGATATCCCTTTAGCAAAACCTTCACCAGTGTGTTCTCCAAGCTTTGTTGTAACCCTTGAAGGTGAATGAATTCCTAATGCTTTTTTTATTGAATCCCCTATTCCGTTTGCTATATCTTTAGCTTTATCCCAAACAGACTTAGCAAGTGAACCGATACCATTTAGTAAACCTTGAATAATATCTTTTCCAATAGAAAATAGATCAACTGCCTTTAATGGGTCCTTAATGAACTTAACAACTTGGTCAAAAGCCGTTTTAGTAGCAGACTTAATATTTTCCCAGACATTTGTAATAGCTGTTTTCATTCCATTAACAATGGAAGTTATTGAGGATTTAATCCCATTCCAAATGCTAGTAGCTGTTGACTTAATCCCATTTATAATCGTTGAAATAGCTGTTTTAATCGCATTCCAAACACTTACAACAGTTGTTTTTATGGCATTAACAATACTTGAAATAGCACTCTTGATTCCATTCCACACTGTTGAAGCAGTTGTTTTCATTGCATTCCAAATCGTACTTATTGCTGTTTTAAACCCTTCAAATATTGATTTAGCACCGTCCACAAAGGCTTTTATGATTGTGGAAATAGCTGTCTTAATTGCATTCCAAGCAGTTGATGCAGCGGTCTTAATGTTATTCCATATCTGTGATAAATGACTTTTAAATCCGTCAAAATCACCTTTTAATAAATCTATTAATAATAAAACAGGACCAAGGATAACATTCTTGATAATTTCCCAAGATGATTGTGCCACTGTTTTAATTGCATTCCATGATGTTTCTAAAACTTTTTTAATGTTATTCCAGGCATTAGAAAAAGCACTGGAAACTGAATCCCATGTGCTAGTAAAAAAATCAACTATTGGAGTAAAAATAGATTTTAATGTTTCAACGGTTGAAGTCCACACCGATGTAACTCCATCCCAAATAGATGTTGCCGCTGTTGTTATCCCTTCCCATATTCCAGAAAAGAAGTCTTTAATGCCTGTCCATACTGATTCAGCAGTACTTTTTATTCCTCCCCATGTGGAGGATAAAAAGTCTTTTATAACTCCCCATACTTCAATGGCTTTTTCTTTAATTTCATCCCAGTTTTTATATATTGCTATACCTGCAGCAACTAATAATCCAATCGCTGCAACAATAATTCCTATAGGTCCAGCTAGAGCAGTAAATACTGTTCCTAATATTGGTATCAACGCTGTTATGGTTGATATTATTGGGGAAAGTGCCATAAAAATACCCATTAATACACCAAGTGCTGTAACAACTCCTGCAATTGTAGCCGCTAAAGTTGGATTTTCCTTCACCCATTCAGCTATTTTAGAAACTAGCTCTGCAACCTTTAATAAAAATGGTTCAGCAGCCGTTTTTAAATCAGCAAATGCTTGTTTCAATTGAATCGCTGGATCAGCATTCATTTTAGAGATTGCATCATTTAATTGTTCCTGATTTTGCTTTGTTTTATCTGTAGCATCTGATACACCTTTAAATACTGCAATCATGTTCTGTCCCTGGTCTTCCCATTTAGTACCAAACACTTTTGTAGCAAGTTCATTCTGAACTGTTTTATCCTTAATGCCTTCAAGCCATGTAGCAACCTCACTCATAGCTTTCGATCCATCTTCTCCGCCTTTGGCTACCGCTTTTCCCCAATCCTCAAACTTTTTAACAGAAATGCCAGTACTGTTTATTAAAGGTGTCATATCCTTACTAACACCTAGACCAAAGCTAGCCATTTGAAGCCTTGCTTCTTTCACCCCATCATTTAGGTTATCAATATTCCAAGTTTTCGTATTAATACCCGCTTCAAAAATGGCTTGAATTTCTTTTGCAGAAAAACCAGCATCTTTCATTTGTTTTCCATATTCAGCAATTGTATCTAATTGTTCAGGTGGAAAACCCGCTTTTAAAAGTGAATTCGTTAAAGCAAGAGCTCGATCATTAGAAACTCCAATTTCACCAGATAATTCATTAACTTCCTGAATTAGTTCAATAAAATCTATTCCTGCATAAGCTTGAGAAATAACAGATGCTCCTTTAACTATGGAACTATTTGCTTCGTCACTTGCCGTTTTATTTAATGCCCATTGACGTCTTACACCTTCTAATGCTTCTGCTCCGTCCACACCATATGCTTCAAGATTTCGTATTACTTCACGAATAGATTCCTTAGATTCTTCTGGAACCTCAAATGCAATGTCAACTTTAGTTTTCAAAGAAGAAGTATCCAGTGCTTTTTCTATTGTTGCTGCTATTCCGCCACCTGCAGCAAGTGCACCAACAACCCCTGAAAGTTCATCACCAAAACCGTTAACTTTATCCCCTGCATTCTCAGCTTCTTTAGCAATCTGACTTAATTCTTTCCTTACAGACTTTAAAGAACCACCGTCATCAACTTTGGATAGAGCTCGTTTCATTTTATCCAAGTCTGCATTTGTACCTAGGGCAGTTACCCCAACTTTATTAATAGCATCCTCAAGCTGTCTGGAAGATGCTGTACCGTTCTTGATAGCATTTGTAAGCCTTCCGCCTAAAGCACTTGAAAAATTGTCTACGCTAGTCCCTGTGGCTTCAAAAAGTGTGTTTAATTGTCTAGTAGATTTAGCAATGTTATCTTGTTCTTGATTAACAATAGATAATTTCCCTTTTAAACCATCTAACACACTTTGAGTTGCTACAAGTTCACGATTAAAAGCACGATATTGCTCCTCAGATATTTTCCCTTGTGCAAATTGCTGATCAACTTGAGACTGCGCTTCTTTTAACTGATTTAATTTTTGTGTAGTAACCTGAATTTGATCAGCTAAAAGCTTTTGTTTCTGTGCTAACAATTCTGCATTACCAGGATTAAATTTTAGTAGTCGTTCAACGTCCTTTAATTCAGTTTGCAACTTTGTACTTTGCTTATTTACATCTGATAAAGCTTTCTCCAAACCTACTGTATCAGACCCTATTTCTATCGTAATACCTTTGATTTTATTACTACCTGCCATATCCTCACCCCACTTTCAAACAAAGAAAAAAGCACCCCTATAAAAGAGTGCTTAAAATGAATCAAAATCGGATTGTGTGGCTTTTCTAGCCTTTTTCTTTGGTGGTTTTTGCATGTCTATAAATTCATGAATATAGTCCATACACATTCCAATTGTCATATCTTCTAGATCGTTTCTAGTTAACTTGCATTTATAACAAAGAGCAAGGAACAGTTCTGTGGAAAACTCTCCATCATTATCTGTTCCTTGGTCATCATCATTTATTTTTTTTTAGATTGAATAGTTTTTTGAATCATTTCCATTAGTTCTGGAATGACATCTAACATTGGAAATTCATCGAAGGAATCCAACCATTCTAATGGTTCAGGTATCTCCTTATTGGCTGTTTTTGCTAAAGTCCATGCGATATTATAAAAGACCTCAAAGTCTAATCCTTCAAGGTCTTCTGCAGAAAAATCATCATCTTGTATTTTGTTTAATTTATCAAGTACACCTAATTTCATGATTTCGGTAAAATAATCTTTTCCGAATTGAGATTTGAATCGAATAGGTGTTGCCCCTGTGGATTTAAACTTTATTTCTTTACCATCTATAGTAACTGTTTTTTCCATATTTAATCACCTCATAGAATTCATTTAAACTCCCTTATGCTGCCGGAGTTTTTTCATAAACTTTTGTATACCAATCATCATAAACAGATGCAGGAGTTGCAACAGTAGTCTTGGTTTTAACCATTGGTTTACCGTTGATTTCTAAAGGACTAGCTACAAACGTTAATTCATTGGGATTAGGTTCAGCTGAACTTTCTTTTGTTTTTGATCCTACAGTTGGACGATTAGCAGTGCAATTGTATAGAACATGGCGAGTAGCTTTTACATCACCATCAAATTCAAACAGGAGTGCAAATGGTTTCCCTTTAGCATCCGCTAATTCATTCAATACCATATCGGTTTCGTCCTTTTGTTCGCCTAAAGCATCAATAGCAAATTGTTCTATGATATTGGCAATTGATAAGGTACCATCGTATCCTTGGTTATTACTTGCAGAATAAAAGAGCATATCATCTGCATAAAACTCGATCATATCCCCACGTGGTTCTAAGGATAATTCAATACCACCTGGCATTTTTATGGGCGTTTCAAAAGTAATTTTCCCATCTACTACAGTGTAAGGAGCATAGTGAACATTTTTTAAACCAAACGTTACTTTATTTTCTGGCATATTAAATCAACCTCGCTTCATATATTCTTTGAAATAAATTTTCTGATTCTATAAAAGTTTCAGTAGTTTGGTAGGGTATTTCATATTTATCTAGTACTGATTCAAGCTTAGCTTCTGCTGATAAGTCTTTCTTTAAGGTATAAAGTTCAATTTGTACATTTTCTATCTTTTGATAGACCTTATTGTCAGCAATATAGTGAGAAGAATACGGTGTCCAATAACAAATATAAGGTGGATCAGGAACTGGATTATTATCTGTTGGTGTGAAATGTGAATAAGTGACTGGATAACCTGTTTCATCAAGTATCTTTTTCAATTGAACTAAATTCATTGTCTGATCGCCCTCTCCACTCTACTCACATATTCATCCACAATCTTTTCTTCAACTGGTCGTATATGAACCTTTGCTGCAACCCTACCACCACTACGTTTTACATGGCCAAACTCCAAAAGATGTGTGATCTGATATTTTCTGTTGTAAATGACAATATTTTTACCAACCTTTTTCTTTGCCCAGTTTTTTGCATAATCACCAGAATCCCTAGGGCTCTTTTGCTTTAAAAGGGACACTGCTTCTTTCGTAACATCTTCTTTTATAACTTCCACTTCTTCTTTAACAGCATCAGTATATAGCGCTAATTGTTTAGCAATCTCTTTTGAAAGATCCTTTACCTTAACCACCAGCTCGCACCTCACAATAGAGCTCAGTAAATCCATCAGACCTCATAAAAGAACGGTAAATCGTGAATTTTTTCGATTGGTAATTAATCTTTGTTTCCTCGTCATATTCATCTGAATCAACAACCAATACTATTTGTGGTTTATGATTTAGTTGACCAGCAACAAGAAATTCAGCCCTATTTACACTCAATTTAGAACAGAATATTTGTCTAGGTATTTCTGTCTCTATATCTTGTCCTAATTCATCTTGTGTGGTTGTTATACTAATGAGTTCACACACATCATCCAATGATATATTTTCTTTATTTCCTAGACTAGGCTTCAGTGATGGCATCCGCACTCCCTGCCTTTTTGATCAATCTATTGTGGATTCTAAACTGAATACTCCGAGATAAAGGAATGTTTTCTTGTCTATTTCTATAGTTCCATGCTGCAAAATCTACAATAAGCATTTGATCATCAGTATTTGATAAATTTAAAGAAGCTCCCATAGTGATAATTTCATTATAGGAGCTATCTAAAATACTATTAAAATAGGGATCTCTCAAATTATGAGTGATACCCAAGTCAAGTTTTAATAAATCCAGTAAAGTAGATTTTGTTTTTTCATCCATCTACTCCACCTCTTGAAGTAGTTCCTCTATATGCTCCACAACACCTTTTCTATTTTTTGCTTCTTTTTCTAATTCTAAAAGAACTTCTAATTTATCTTTTCCTAATTCTGCAGTAACGTTTTTCTTGATTTCCTCCACAGATTCATCAAGGATAGAGCGTTCCGCCCCATAAGGAGAATCTTCTTGTTTTTCTACATATAAAAAGCCATTATCCTGTAAAAACTTCGCTCTCTCTTCATCATCAGTTTGATAAGTTGAATTGACAGGAAAGATAGCCTTAGTAATCTTATCTTGAAATCTTTTAATTACTTTGTACTTCATAATTAATTCACCTCTTATACTTCTGGAGTAGTAGTACCACTTGTGTAAGTAATGTAATAACCAGCTTCAGCATCCGCTTTCTTAACATCAAATCGAACAAACCCTGCTAGCATTTGACCATAAATATTGTTATCTACCCATTTTACTGATACTTGTTTACGATCAAAGAATTTACAGAATGCCTTAGCATCTCCGATGAAAGCCACTTTATCACCAGCTGAAGTTCCGATCATATCATCATCTAAAACTACAATTTCTTTACCTTTTAGACGTTTCCCTGAAGCCACAGTAACATCATCTTGAAGTAGGTAACGACCATTACCATCTTTCATTAAATCTAAATCGTTAAAGAAAGATTGTGATACGTAAAGTTTTACTTGGTATGCAGTTTTGAATCCTGTATTTAATAGAGTAATTATTTCATCTAGTGATGAAACAGTTTTTGGAGTAGCTGATTTTAACACAGTAGCAATTGCTGCATTACGAGTATTTAATTCTTGATCTCGAATCTCTTCATCAATTAAACCAACAATATCATAATCTGCATCATCAATAACTTCCTGCGAAACAGGTATATAACCACGATAAGTCTCAATATCATAAGCAACATCAGATACAGATGGTTTTGCTAATTCTGGGTTAGCTTCTAGCTCTGCAACTGTATTCATTTTACTGCCTGATTTTTTGATTACTGGGTATTTTCCACTACCACGTTTTACAGGAACCTTTTTAACATATGACAATAAATCTACAACATCTTCAACAGCCTTTTCTGGTGTCAATAATTCTTCTGGTACCAACGCCCCACCATCAACAACTTTAAATCCTTCTACCGCTCGAATTTCTGCCCCTTTTGAACGAATATAAGTATTAATTGCTGAACGTAGTTCTTGTAATTGTTCCTTATCCATTTTTCCTTTACCTCCTAATTTACTGCGATTTTTTGGCTTCTTATCATTTGAACGCTCTAGCTCTTTTTCAAGCTCTTCAATTTCTTCTTCTAACTTTGTTTTCTCTTCTTCTTTCGTTTTGATTTCTTCATCATTTTCATTCATACTATTTTCTATCGCTGTTAGATCATCTTCACTTTCAGCAGCTTCTACAGCAGATTCAAATTCACTTCTTTTAGCAAGAAGTTCTGTTAACTTTCCTTCCACAGTTGACAAAGCATCGCGTTTCATTTTCAATTTAACCCCGACTAAAACTGGATTAGGCATTATTCAATCTCTCCTTTAATTTAGCTTTTCTCTGCTCAAATTTTTCTTTTTTTATTGCAGCAACATCCTTTTTTCGTGCTGCTACTTCTGTTTGTGGGTATGCTGGAAATGCAGTGATTGAGACTTCATGTGTATCTGCCTCTGTCACAACCCATTTCACTGTCCCATCTTCTCGGTATTCGGTTTCTTCCTTCAATGGTATGAATCCAAACGAACATCCTCGAACTTTCCCTGTTTGAACTTTACGATATGCACTCTTAGCAAAAGGATCTTCTAAATCAACTTTCACTCGTCCCCACAAACCGTGAGAATCTGTTTTAAGTTCTAAGGTTTGACTTCCTGTACTCCCCAAAACTGCCCTTGTGTCGTGATTATCCAGACACATAATGTCGTTTTCCTTTAAACTCTTATCGAATGCTCCTGGCGCAATCTCTTCAAATGCTCCTGGCCATAGTTCAGTTTCTTGATTAAAAACTGCAAAGTAACCTTCTATAAAAGCTTCACCATTTTCTTCATCACGGGTTTTTAATTCAGATGCAAAAACCATTAAACGCTTCTCCATTTATTCATCACCACCTTTCAATTTGTTTTGTTGCCCAATAGCAGAAGCAGGGATATAATTTTCTAGCACAATCAATTCATTCATTTCAGTGTCTGGATCCAAACCAATCCAATCCCTCAATTCATTCCTTCTCATTGCGTTGCGGTCCACTAGTTGTGCTCCTGCTGTGACCATTTCTGTTAAGTCATACGAATATAAACTTCGTGGATTCAATCTAAAAAACCAATTTGGTGAATATAAAAGGTCTCTGGTCAATGTTTGAGAGATTATCTGACCTATTGCATAGATTCTTGTATTGATAAAATTGTTATATTCTTCCTTGTTGAATTCTCCAACTCCAAGAAAAAAAGCCGGCACTCCAATGAGTCCAGCTACCGTTTTTTTATCCAGTTCTACGCCTTCCACAATTGCTATATCCTTTAAGGACAAAGGCTTAACTTGTTCTACTTTGATTAAATCTGCAGGAATAATCCATGGTTTACCTCCTTCAGTTTCATCAAAGTATTTTTTCATGATGCTTTCTCTTCCTTCTTTGCTTGATAATTCTTCGGTCAAAGCATCCACAGCTATAATGAGTGAAGGCATGTATTTACCACTCATGAAATTATTCTTGGTTTTGGTTGCTTGATTAAGATTCTTCACAATTTCTCGCAATGCTACACGATATCCAGTTCCTTTGTATGGATAGTTAGGGTTAGGATTAATTACAAAATGAATCACTTCATCTGGTGAATAAACTTTTCCATTATAGTTGATAAGGTAACCATTATCTGTATCCTCAAATGTTACAGCTTGCATCTGGAAAGGAGTTAGATCGCTAATAAATGTTGTTTCAGGATCTATACCAATATGGACCACAGAATTTCCATCACCAAACAGTAGTAAATCCCGAACAATTTTATATATCCAACCTTTACGAGTCATATTTTTATAGGGTTCAATATCTATTTTTCTAGATAATTGATTACGGACCCTTTTATCACCTTCATCAGTATTTTCCATAAGATGAATAGTCATATTTGATACTAAATCGGCTATTTTATCAACAGCAATTAAAACATCTGGATTATCAGATAATCTTGTATACCCAACTGTTTCTACATCTCCAAAACCTAAAGTTATTGGTATACCTGTTGTACTTCTCATTTTTTCCTTCCGATTCCAAAAAGCCATTTATACACCTCCTTCCTAGTTGTTAAGCCAACTTGAAGCATCAGAAGCTTTAGTCATATCCTCTAACATTTGAATGGAGCCAAAAACGGCAGCGTCAAAAATATCAATTCGTAAATCAGGCATTACTTTTTCGTACTGAATCATGTCATCAGTTTTTTCAATTGCTGCTACATTTTGTGTGCAATACTCAAATGCTTGTGAGTGGAGATAGTAAAGCTTCCCATCCTTTGCCTTTTTCTCAATCCTTCTAAATCCTTCAGACTTTTTATAAAAGTACTGTGGCTGATCAACCATTTTAAATCCTTTCTTTTTCATTTCTAAGAAAAACTCACGAGAGAATTTACGGTCAAAGCCAACCTTTTTTATTTTAAATCCCATCTTTTTCATTGTTATAAACCAGTTAACAATATCAGAATGGTTGACGGTTGGGGTATTACACATATCTAACCAACCATCATCTTTCCACCCAAAGAGTGGGATATTATCATCCTCTGCTTTTTGTTTAGCTGCAACGATTGGGAACCAAGCATGAGTGATGGCGATGTCAATATCTTTATATCTCCCGTATAATGCTGCAGCTGTTAAGTCGTGCATTTTAGATAAGTCAGCTCCACCATACCAATCAATATTAAATTTTAATAGATCCTTTAAGGTCCAATCATATTGACGGTCTGAAGCTTTAAATTCATCGATATTGAAGTATGCTCTTAATGCAGAAGTAAATATATTCAACGACTTCGCTAAAAAGTCTTTCCGCTGTTGTGGATCATTTTGTGCTTGAAGTGCATCATTCAATATGTCATCAGGGCGGATAGAGACACCATAAGCAGGGTTAGCTTTTTGGTGTTCAATTGGATTAGTATAGTCCACATTTCCTTTTTCATCTTCATCAGCTTTTGCAATGAATACAAAATACTGTTCATCTTTAATAGTTCCATCAAGAATCTTTTTACAATACTGCAACCTTTGATAACAAAAACTTGTCATATCATCTCCGGCTGTAGTAATACCAATCATTAGTTTATTTGTGTAAGCTTTCATGGCTTCCTTGATGATGTTATATTGCTTAGGTGTTTTGTAAGCATGAAGCTCATCGGCAATTGCAATATTACAGTTCAAGGAATCCTGCTTATCTGGATTGGCCGCAAGTGCCTGAATAAATAATGAACCGTCCCCAAAATCGCCAGCAATAGAATGCTCCTGGTTATTATCTATTACTCGGAAGTTCTCCTTTTCTCCCATTTGAGCCAAGTTAAAATTAATAAAATTAAAGCTTTCTAATGACTGTTTTAATGCTGCAGCAACGATATAGACTTTACTCCCGCTCCGTCTGTTTAATATCCCAAGAGCCCACGCTAATGCAGCAGCAAAACTTGTCTTAATATTTTTCCGTGGAATAAAAATAAACGCTTCTTTAAAGCGTCTTATCTTAGTTCCTTTATGATAAAAACCTAATAGGTTGTAAACTTGATATTTATGAAATGGTTCTAATAAAAATGGTGTTCCTCTTAATGGTGTACCGTCTAACAATTCACCTTGAGCATGTACAAATGTATTTTCAATTATTTCAATTACAAACTCAGCGTCAGTTGGATCAAAGTCATAATCAGGATTTTTTAAATCCCTAAAGAATCTCTCACATCCTTGTATCTGTTCTTTGTTTGCTAATTTGGTTCCGTCCACAATGCTGTGAGCATATTCCATCACTAGATCATAATTTTTAAAACTCATGAACTATCACTCAAAATTAATTGTAACTTTGATTTCGGCTTACTCTTTGGCTCTTCCTTACGCTTAGGAGGGTCTGGTCTTTTTAAACTTTGGAATGTTTTTGGATTGATACAAAGAATATTTGAATAGGTTGCAAGGTCTTTTCTTAGCGATTCCATTGCAGAATAAATGGGTGTTTTACGATCGTTGGTTGCACCAGCTTTATTCGTATATTCTTCAGTAATTTGATAACCGGATTCCTCAAACGCTTTTTCAAAAGCCTGGTATTGTGCTAACATCCCAACATAAATATCAATTATTTGATCAAAATCATCCCTATAAACTCCTAAATGTTCCATACGTTTTACTGTTTGATTTTTCAATTGTTTTTTCGTTAAAAGTTTTGTCACGACGTTTCACACCCCCTTTTGATTTTGAAAAAGTCGCTCTATTGGAAAAAGCTCCCCTCCTCGGTCCCCATTAGACCTAAAAATATATCATTAAGTAGGGGGGGCTACTTCCACCCCTCATTACTATACTTTTCAATCCAATCATCACCCAAAGAACCTAATCTCCTTACCCAACTCAAACCAAGATTTGTTAGTTTGTTAGAAATCCTATCATGCATCTTGTCATGACATTGATTACATAAGCTAATTAGGTTAATGTTTGATAGTGCTAATACTTTATTGAATAATAAGCACCAAGCTAAAGGAATGATGTGATGGACTGTAGTTGCTTCAGTACTTTTTCCGTATCGTTTACATTCTTGGCATTGGTATGAATCACGTTTTAAAACTCTTGGTCTTTTCTTCTTCCATGCTGTTGTTTTATAAAAATTCATATGTCATCACTTGCTGCATAGCTATTTGACATCATAAACAGCTCCTTACTTTTCCTCTACAACAACTGTGGCATTATAAAGAATTATTCTTTTACCATTGAATTCAAACTTTATTTTATCTGAACCAGTTGCACCACCTTTTGAATCTGTCTGGTTTGCAATATCAATCTTTCCTTCATATGTCCTAATCACATTACCAGCATTATCATACACAGTGACTATCCTATCCAAGCCACCGCCATATTCAGATTTCATATCCTTCTTTGCCCGTTCTAAAGATGAACACCCAGATGAAAGAACTACAATTGCAATTAATAAAATTAATAGATTAAAATACTTTTTCATTTCCTTCTCAGCCTTCCTCCTACTCTTTTAAACGTGTCACGATTAGTTCCCATAATGTCATGCCAATTAACTTTCTCTTCCTTCACTTTCCCCTTACGCTTCTTTTTAGATGGAGGTTTATTTCTTTCCCTCAATTTCTCCATATGCTTTCTTTCTTCATGGTTTAAATGATCAGCAAGTTTCACGATTCCCCCAACCTTTCTAAAGGTTACTCGGATATAGGCAACCTTCTAATTGATCTTCGATATTAGTTTCATTATTTTGAACTGCAACAGCTTCAGCTAAATCTGAACAGAAAGGACAACATAACTGCGTGTTAACTGCTGAAAACTTATCGACTAGAAATGATCTCTCACACTTTTCATTAAGGCATTGCCATTTCTCAAGTAATCTCATCTCATCACCTTCTTTTATGTATAATAAAAAGACACCCATGGTGGATGTCTGAAAGATCAATTTTTATTCAGTTTTGATTACATACATAAGCAAAACCCTAATGAACCTAACTAATCTTCCCTTTCACCTGCCGCCTTTAGATCAAGATTATAATAATCAATTGCGTCTACAATTTCCCTTTTCATTTTTAATGCATAGTCTTCATATTCAGTACCTTTAATTAATTCAAGAAACTGCTCAATAGGTTTTAGAATTTGTTCTTCATCCATTTAATTCACCTACCTTTAGGTATAATAAAAAGACACCCAAAATTTGAGTGCCTTGATAAATAATTTAAATAATGTTATTTTCTTTCAATTCATTTTCCCCTGATTTTGTGATGTGTGCATTACTCCACCATATAGCTGCAACACTGTTACTATATTTCTGATGTCTTTGTCCGCCTGGTACAATCACTTCTCCTTCGAACTCAATAAAACCGTCTCGTTCTAAACTGGATAAATAAAATGCACCTTCATGTCTACCATCTTCTAAGTTAAATGAATTAACATCTATTTGTTCATTAGACATTTTTTTATCATAATACGCTTTTAGTATTTGTAACATTTTTTCTTTATTTGACAATTTAATCACCTCCTTAGTCCAATATTTTGACAAGGGGTGACTATTTTCCTGCCTATTTTACAAGTTTATGAAAATATAAAAGTCATTTCTCACTTCCGTAAATAGGAATCAAAGTTATATGACTATACAAAAAGACGCTCCTGTTTAAGGAACGCCTCTTGTGAATATGGCATATATTTTGCTCTAGCTTCTTTTATTGCAAACTCTGCTTCTTCTATCGAATCATAATAACCTATAATTTTCCTCTCTTTATATACTTGAATCCTAGCCAACCATTTTTGACTATGTTTGTGCCAATAAACTCCCCTAACCCCTGAGCTATTGTTTTTTTGAACTAATCGATTTTGTTGATTTTCAGCATTTGAAACAATTCGCAGATTACTATCTGTATTATCAAGTGTATTGTGATTAAAATGATCAATAATTTTATCTTCTGGACAGTTCATTATTAATCTATGTAATCTGATAATTTTCTTTTTGTTGTTATCTAGATTTATATAACCAACACAATAAAAATTTTCTACATCTTCACTCCACTTTGCTCTCCAAGCATAAGGGAATTCTTTTACCATTTCTAGCTTGTTGGTAGATATTAGAGTTTCGATTCTGCCGTAATTTTTTGTATCTAAGAAGATTGCTGTTATATCCCCTCTAATTTCAAAATCATTAATCACTGAGAATCCTCCTTATACCAAAATTAAATAATTATTAAAAGAAAAAGGAACCAACGATTGCTGGCCCCTTTGATAAATTATCTATGATATAAATTTAACACATAAAAATCCAAATGCTCATTCTAAATTCTTTTCATTTTCCTTCTAGTTTCCTTACGAAAACTTTACTATTAATTATTTGTTTTCTTCGCTAAAGCCTTTCCCCTTTGTTTAAATTCCTCTAATTGTTTTTCAGTGTAGACTCTAGGTTTTTTCATAGAAACCTGTTTTTCTGTTAATGTACCTTTGAATGCTATTGGTCTATCATCTTCCATTTCTACGGTTTCCATTTCAGCAATACTCATTAATTTTCGAATGTGCTTAGGTACGGTCGAATATGCCCTCCACAGATTCAACTCATAATCAAAAACCAAAACAGTTTCTTGCTCTGATTTTGCATATGCCATTACTGATCCACCTTCTTTTTATATACTTCAATCCTTAAAGCTAAGGCTAATTTGTAAAATATCCTTGGTTTAAACTTGTTATGGTAATATGATTCGCTCATACCTAACTGGTTGTATACTTCATAATCGAATAGTTCCTCATCACCTAAGTATCTAAGAATGATAGCTTCACGTTCTTTTTTACTTAATCGGTTTACAGCTTTACGGAACTTCTCAATATATTCAATTCGAGCACGTTCTTCATCTACTCTTTCTATAGCAACATCTTCAGTTGTAGAATGAAAAGCATTTGTGTAAGTAGGAGGAACTAATGAGAAGGATGTAGTTACTTTAGGCATAATCTCTTCTGGAACAGTAAGTAAATACATTCGATATGTTTCAATAGCAGATTCAACATTTTCTTGAGTCAGTTTTCTATCTATTTCTGGCAGCTTAAATGTTAATTGTTTCATCAATTGTTGCCCCCTCCTGTATGACAGAATAAAGTATTGAATACTTTATCATCAGGAACCCTGGGAATTATCCCAGGGCAATTTATATTACTTCACTAATTCAAGTTGACCATCTGGCACGTTAACTTCTCCACTCTTGTCCACAGAATACTCAATGCCCTCATGATCATCCATACTCATTTGTCCTTCCGGTACGCTATCATCTTTTTGCGGACGACTCTCCATTACTTCTTTAGGAGTTTGATATGCGTATGTTAAATCAATTAAGAAATATTGTCCGTATTTGTTATATTTCTCTGTGATTTTGTGCATTTGAAGATTATCATTTTCTTTAGCAACTGAAATAATTTCCTCTGCTTCTTCACGTGTATCTGCATAATGTTGTTCTTTTTGATTTAATTGTACTTTTGTCATAGTATTGGCTCCTTTTTATTTGAAATTTGTTTCTTTTAATCTTCGAAATGTTCATTTGTAATTAGTGTCTTCCGGTACCATTACAATGGGGACATTCCAATTCTGTATCTTGTACTCTTATCGATTTATTTAAGTTAAGTAATTTTGCTCTTTGCATAGCTTTAAGTTTTCCTGATCCCATACAGTAATGACATAAATCTGATAACAAAGGGATTTTTATACTTGGAATCTTCGGCAATACTCTATCCTCCTAATCAACTGATCTATTTAAATCCTTTTCCATGGCACTTTTTACAAGTTTCCTTTTTATTTAAAGATTGCAACCTAAATCCTTTTGAAACATATTCAACCCCTGTGAATGTGAAACCCATGCCCTTGCAATTTTTGCACTTTTTCACTTGGCAACTCTCCTATCATTTTGTTTCGTATTAAACTTGATTAACTTGACTTTTCCTTTAACCAATTCAAATGTTGGATAATTTTGTTTCGTTTCACAGTATGTTTTGTTACTTTCAATAACATTTCATAACGTTTTATTCTATTTTGATTTACTTCATTCCAATCTAACCCTTTTAGCAAATTATAGATTTTCATTACTCTATTTCCTCCTTTCTAACAAACTTAATTGCTAAAATGTTTCTTAAAACTATTATCTGAAGGCTCTTTATATACATAAGTAAACTGTTCATACGTAACAAATCGAGTATCACATGTTAAACAATGTCTCCACCTTTGAACCATGTTCCCTACTGGCCTAGAGTAACTAACTTTGGTTTTCCCTCCACAAGATGGACATTTCATATCAATATCCCTCATTTTGTCTTTGATGATTAATCGCATTCTTCTCCATGTAGGCTTGTTCT
>NZ_JBBOXX010000002.1:0-148705 GCF_038007825.1 Heyndrickxia sp. FSL W8-0496 | reverse complement strand
TGAACTGAACCCCGAATAGTAGACACTTAAAAAAAAGTGCCCTATTCGGGGTTTTTTCTATGGGAAAAGCCCGTTATACTTAACATAATTAATTTGAACGGGAGTTATCTTATGAGTAAAATCTATTTTAATGAACATCAACGTCAACTATTAGAAGCCAATCCCAATGTTGCTTCAGTATCTGACCGAGCGATTCAATATACACCTGAATTTAAAATTAAAGCAGTAAATGAGAACTTAGCTGGGAAAGGACCTACTCAAATCTTTATAGAAAATGGGTTTGATCTTGAAATGATTGGCCCTAAAAAAGCTAAATCAGCTTTGAAGCGTTGGAGAAATACTTTTAATCAATATGGAGAAAATGGTTTTTTGGAAGAACGTCGAGGAAAAGGAAGTACGGGAAGACCAACAACTAGTGAGTTATCCGCTGATAAGAAGCTAGAAAAAGCAGAGGCTCGTATTCGTTATCTCGAAGCTGAAATTGAATTACTAAAAAAGCTAGAGGAACTCGAAAGGAAGGCGAAGAAACACAAGTAGCTCCACATGAAAAATACGCAGTCATCAATGAAGTAATTCGTAAATATCAACTAATCAATAGTGTCTCTGAGCTATGTACTGTCGCACATGTTAGTCGCAGTGGTTATTATGCATGGCTGCGGAATACTGAAAAACATGCCATTCGAGAGAACAATGATTATGAGGATTATCTCTTTTTAAAGTGCATCTATGATGCATTCAAAGGGAAAGTTGGCTATCGTGGACTTTATATGAAAGTATGTGAATTACTTGAAAACCCAATGAACCCAAAGAAAATACGCCGTCTAATGCGCAAGTATAATTTCTTTGCGAAAGTGCGACGTGCAAACCCATATAAAAATATTGCAAAAGCTACTCAAGAACATAAGACATTACCAAATAGATTAAACCGTGAATTTACACAAGACGAGCCGGAAAAAGTATTTTTAACTGACATTACCTATTTAAAGTATCGAGGAAAAACAGCCTATCTATCCTGTGTTAAGGATGTCGCTACACGTGAAATAGTGGCATATGAATTATCACAAACATTGAAAATGTCGATTGTTTACAATACTCTAGCAAAATTAGAAGAGAAATTAGGGAATAATATACATCCAGAAGCCATGATACACTCTGATCAAGGTTTCCATTACACGCATCCAGAATTTCAAAAAAGGGTGAAACAGATGAATTTGAAACAATCTATGTCACGTAGAGGGAACTGTATCGATAATGCACCAATGGAATCCTTCTTTGGACATATGAAAGATGAAATGGACTATAAAGAAGTTCATACATTTGAAGAACTAAAACAATTAGTTAATCAATATATGATTTTCTATAATGCATCAAGAAGACAATGGAATTTAAAAAAGATGACTCCGGCAGAATACCGAAGTCATCTAATCGCTGCTTAAATAGCAGGGTTACTTTTATTAAACTGTCCGAAATTTAGGGCGCAGTTCATTTTTGGGGTAGTCTTTTTTATTTTCTCCCTTTCCTCTTTGAACAAACTCACCTTTATCTTTATATATGAAATGGATGAATTCATCATCTTTATAGCTAACTGGCTTCATTTAAAAAACCTCCAATCCCCTTACCTAAAATTAGGCACAGAAAAATAGAAGGTTTGCTCTTCATTTTTTTTTAATAATATGCTAAAATGAAGCATATTAAAATACTATTGAAAAGCAAACCCCAATTTTAAACTTGTATTCGATAAGGCGACCAAACCATTTGCGAATATAAGTTACCCAGGGGTTTATTTTTTTGTATTTTAATGTTTAAAATTATCAAATTTAAACGATCGTTTTTAATTAATTTTAGCATAAATATCATATGAAAGTATAATTTAAATAAATTCGTATGATTACTTTAATGGTCTTTTTTAAAGAATCAAAGATAAATTACTTCTGAACACCACCTTTTGAAATTTTTTGTTTTAATTTATAAGCACGAATTTCTTCTTTCATAGTCTGCATTAATGCAGGTAAAATAAATGAATATGTAGTTAATTGTTTATTACTAAGAGTTTTTTCAGGATCAATTCGATCTCTAGTTTTTAAAAATAGTGCAAGAGGAAAACGAAATGTTTCCCTTTTTGAATGAATGTACGCGCGACATTTAGTTAGTAAGCGATGATTTAAATTTTTCCCTTCCTCTATTATTTCATTAAAAACATCTATTGTTCGTTTGATAGAATCGAACTTCTCTATAGTTTTCTTTTTCTCATTCACTTCAGATATATTACATTTATGAAGAACATGAGCTTTTTCTTTTTCAATAGTTTCATCTGTAGCAGCTGCTTTATTTATTTGTACTTCAATTTCAGCTTCCTCAATAGCTAAATCATAATTATCACAGAATTCTTCAATTTGACTTTCCGGTATATCATAAGGAAGAATATTTAAGACACCAGCTATGTTTTTTAAAAAGTGATAAATTGCTCCTGGAACCTGAACTGTCAATTCACGAGTTTTGATAAAAATATATGAACTTGTAAGCATTTTTTGTTTTGAAACTACAACATCTTGACCAATAAATTTTTTAATTTCAAGAACTGGAGCAATGATACTTTGAATACCATCAAAAAGAGTATTTTCGATATGTTTTTGGAGCCTATCTACTGTAAACTGTTCCCAACCCGTTTTTACATGGACTGCAAAATAAGACATAGTTAAATTTCCTCCTTTTGAATTTCTTTTATCACTTTTTTCATAGATCTTCTGAAATATTCCTTTACCTTCTCTTCCTTTAATCCCATTTCTATAGAAATTTGAGAAACACTTTTCTTCTGTTCATAGAATTTACTAAAGACTTTTCGTTCAGTTTCGCTTAACCTTTCTAGCCAATGATCAGCGATTTTTTCGCCTTTTTTAATGCCTAACGACTTATTAGCCTCTCTACAATTATTTAAGTAAGAACGAATCCTTTGATTACGAAGGTAAATAGTTGTTTGTTCTATGCTAACGAAGGGGGTAGATAAATCTGTAGTTGTCTGTTGAGGTATAAGCATCTTTTCAAGTTTAGAAATTGCGGCATCATATTCAGCTCTCATTTCCAACCAATTTTTATCTTCCATTCAAGCAACTCCCTTCTTTTGGAAAATCATAAAAGTTTACTATATCGCGTAAATTCTACGTATGTTATAATGAATAACAAAATCCTTAAAATTTACCACCATAAAAAACAAAATTTATGTTTAAGAGGTGTTTATATGGCAAAGATTTTAATAACTTGCTTACCTTGTGAACGTGAAGCTAAGTATGCTGCTACAATAAATAATCAAAATCCTATAAATCTGACATTTAAAGGAGAAGATCAAGATTTATTTAATGAAAACATTTATAATTGTCCTTTTTGTGGAATGACATTAAGCAAAACCAATATTTTAGAAGCATTCCTTAACTATTTTTCAAAAAATGATTATTCAGTACAAATAAAAGAAAATGTTATTGAAATCAACAAAAATGAAACAAATTTATTATTTAAAAGCGATGTTTTTCTTAACAACGATGTATCGACTATAGTAGATATTTCTTTTCCATTGACCAAAAACGAAATTGAGTTGATTCGATTATTTTTCTTTGAATTTGATCAGGAACAATGGACAATAAGTATTGAAGCAGAAAATAAAAGAATTGCTTAAAATAATTGTTTTGAGAAAAAATAAAGAAACATTAATAAATTGATTTCCAATTAAAGTCCAATTCTTTTCCAAGTAATTTAGCAATTGAAACTGTGGGGGTTCTACTACCATTTTCAATAAGAGTGTAGTAGGAACGTGATATTTCGCAGCTTTTTGCGACTTCTGTTTGGGTAAGTCCTTTAATTTTTCTTAATTCAATTAACCACACTCTTTTCTCAGACAAGAAACACACTCCTTTTCAAAAAAGAAATAATGTCAAATTGATATAATGTTGTTTGCGATAACAAAAAAATAAAAAATGTTTAATTAAAATAACAAAATATGATTATGGAACCATTATATGTTACACTCAGAAACATTTCAATACAAATACTTATATTTTTAGACAAAAATTGATATTTATTGATTAAACTAATAGAAATGGATAAATAACATAATTTTGGGTTGTTGTTACGGTAAAAGTAACTGTATATAGAAATAAAATAATTAAAAATGATTATGAATAATTTAAGGGGTTGAACCTCATGAGAACTAATAATTTTAGTGAACAAGACAAGATAATTGAGAAGGATTCAGGAGTTAAGGAACATACAGAGGACTTAAAAAAAATAATAAGCATTAGAATTAAAGAATTAAGAAAGAAAAGAAATAATGAAGATATAAATAATAAGTGGACCCAGGAGTTTGTTGCAAATGCAATTGGAATATCAAGATCTGCATATGCTTTATACGAAACTGGAGATAACCTGCCGTCTATTGAGGTATTATTAAAATTATCTGAGCTGTATGGGGGAATATCAATAGACTATCTTCTTGGTAAGCAAGACCATCCTTTTGTTGATACAGATGATATAGTAAATCCTGAATATAATAAATTTGTTAGTTTATTAAACCGACTTCCCGAAGATAAAAAAGAAAAGTACATTTATATGCTTTACGGAGCTGTTATAAAAGATGAGCTTGACTAGCTCGAAAACGCTAACCTTATGGTTAGCGTTTTTTTTAATGCGCTATTATTCATTTTTTAATTCAACCTGCCAAGTACCTTTTTCCATAGATACTATGTCTTCTTCTAATTTAGATAGCATTTCTTTAAAAACTTTCGAATCTTTTTTAGTTATCATACTACAAAGTTGTATAATTGAACGATTAGATGGAATGTACTTCTGTGGGTTCTTTATGGTAATCATTTATGTATCTCCCCCTGATTGTTTTTGTTATATCTCTCCCTAAAACCAACATGACCATTATACCATTACCAAAGTACTATATATTTTTATAAAAAAAATACTGTTTAAAAATCAGCATTTTTCTTATTTTCCAGTCTGGTTAAAACTAAATCAAGATCATTAAATGTCAAAAGTCGTTATCTTTGATAAAAAATCCTGCACTGTTTTCCTTTTTAATGATCTTTTCTAAATACCTTTCAGTAGTTTTTGGATCACTATGGCCTAATTCCTTTTGAATAGTATATAAATCAGCTCCTTGTCTATATAAATATATTGCAAAAGCATGACGGAATGAATGCGGAGTTATATTATTCAATCGACCATCTAAAATAGGCAATTTGGTATCTAAAATAACCTTTATGATATAGTTGCTAAGATTTTTAGTTGAATAATGTTTTTGGTTTCTGTCTGAAAATAGTGGAGTTTCATCCTTTTTATCAATAACAGTACTTAACTTTCTTCGTTTTCTATACTGTTTAATTCTCTCAAAATAAATAGGTGAAATTCTCTTTAAGAAGGGTTTATTTCGTTTACCATACCCTTCTAGCCAAAAGTTGCCTGTGGCAACATCATAACTAATATCTTTCCACTTTGCTTTAGCAATTTCAGCTATTCTTAATCCTGTAATCATTAAAGTCGTAAGCAATGCATAGTTAATAGGATGGTCTTTATAAAAATTAATAATTTGAAATGCTTCTTCAGGATATAAATCTTTATTAGGTATTTCATGATCAGAAATTGAAGCGTCTAGTATTTTTTCTTGCAGAGGATACTGGACATAGCCTACTTCATAAAGCCAGCGTAAAAATGCTTTAAGAACGGCTGATTTTGACTGAATAGTTGCTGGCGAATATGGTTTCCCTTTTTTACCCAAAGGTGCAGTACTCCAATATTCATGAAATCGATGAATATGACGGGGACGTAAATTCTTTAGACCTTCCCCCTCTATAAAGTCAGGAACATCTTTTTTTAGAAAAGAATAGTTTTTTTCGATATACTTATAAAATTGAATAAGGGTCCTTAAATATTCTGTTTTAGTTCCTTTGGTTTTATTTCTGTCATTACGAATATGTGTTTTTCTATGTATATAGAAATAAATCATTTCTAAATCGGAAAAGTCTGTAAATTCCCATTCCTGATTTCTTTCATTTTTTTCATTTAAAAGTTGTAATTCTTTTAAATAACCCTCTTTCTGCATCTCCTTTATCAGTAAAGTGGTTGTTGTATTCTGAATTAACAAAGTTTGCTTTTCTTTTTTTTCTAAATCTGTAAAAACGATGACAACCACCTCTCTCTATATATGACAATTCGCAAATAACGATAATTCAATATAAAATCGATAAATGCGATAAATCAAGATATTTGTAAAAGATATAATAAGCTTTAGGTGATATATGTGAATGTTGGAAAGAAAATAAAAGAATTAAGAAAAATTAGGAATCTAACTGGTGTTGAACTTGCTGACAGAGCTTTCATATCTCAATCCTATTTGTCAGATATTGAACGTGATAAAACAAAACCATCATTAGACACATTGTTCACTATTTGTAACGTATTGGATATTTCTCTAGCGGCCTTTTTTAGTGACTCATTTGAGGTTGACATTAACGAACAATTAAAGTTAATGGATCTTCTCTCAACTGATACAAAAAATTTAGTGGAGTTAATTAACAAACTTCCTAAGAATGAAAAAAATGCTTTAATGACATATCTCAATGAGCGTTTAAAAAATATGTAATTACAATTTTAACGAACACTTGTTCTCTATTTTAACATGGTTTATTATATTTTTCCAACTAGTAGAAATATACTCCGTTGAAATTGTAAACAATAGGACAATAGTATCAGCTAGCTATAATAATAACTGTTTAATAGATAAATTACCATGTAATATACTTATTTTACCATTGGGAAAATTGGAATATATTTTATCGATAACACGATACATATTTTCCAACTTTCCTATTTTTACTGTTTTTATTAGTATATATTTTTATTATTCTAAACTACACTTTTTTATATCGAATAGCTTCTTAAGACCTTACTTTTATAATTTTTTTAAAAAATATAATAAAAAAGTAAATAAGCATTAATATTATAAGGCTAAAAATAATAAAGTAAAACCTAAGGTCTCTTATTTCAAAAAAGTTATTTAATAACTTGAAAGTTAAGATAGATAAGATTCCAGTTAGAGTAAAAAAGAATAACTGAACATACAATCGCTTTTCTTCTTTATTAATATTGGCATATGGCGCAAGTATACTAATAATGAAAAAAACACCAAAAAAGATAAGTAACTGTGTCTCAATCTCCAAATTTAAAAATGCCATAAGAACTCCTCCTTAATCAAAACTACTTTCATTTTTGCGAAATTATTTTAATATGAGCTCCAACTTAAATGTTTTAAATACCTAGTCCTTTACCATTTCAATTTCATATATAAAACCCTCTTAAGTATTTTTTAGATTCTTCTGATGCTTATTATCAATTTTTAATTCAATTTTTTTTAACGCTTCAGGGTCATTGTTAATTTCCTTCCTGTTCTTTTCGAGTAAGTCTAAAAAAGATATTATTTGTCGTCTTCTCATTACGAGTGCTCCTTTCTAAAAAATTCACAAGGTGAATTTTGAATAAGTAATCATTTAATTTCTGTGAATTGATACGACCTAGGTAGGTAAACCTTCACATTATAATATCCCGCGTTAACACCATACCCTAAATTCCTTTTTAATCGTTGAAATTCTATGAATGGCTTCTCTTCTTCCGTTAATTCCATATGTGTTTCAAACCAGTTTGTCTTTGTTACAATTCCTTGATCTTTAAAAGATACTGTTAAAGGTGTTCTTTCAACAGGAGTACTTTTTGTATACCCAATTCCCCAAATGCTCTCCCCTTCTATTTCATGGCTTAATTCAGTATCTATTTTTATATAAATAATCTCTTTTTTTTCAATAGGTAAGGATTCGATAAAAGGATTAACAATATCATTTCTCCAAGTAGCTATTAGTAAATCTGTTTTACTATCTAGGTTGTGAATGTAAAAATATATAGATCCAAAGATTAAACATAAACCAATAATTAAAGGTGCTAGCCAATAATCTTCATATCTATCTATTTTTCTAATAAGAAAAGTTAGCAGCAAAGATACCAGTGATAAACAAAGCATTAACCAAATCCACCAAGGGATTGACATTAATTGAGCATGCAATTCATCTTGTAAATTAATTTTTGATTCAATGATTTCTTGAATGGTCATTTAGTCCACCTAATTTCCAAAATAATTAATACTTTGTTAGTAAAGCTAATAAATTTGTCAGCTGCTTAGAACTGTTAGTGATTTTAACAGTAACTCCATTACCATAATCCAATAAGATATATCTTAAGCATCCTTGATCATTCATGCCGATATTTATATCCTTAAGATCTTGTTTTACACTCAATACACAACTTCTCACAATGGTTTCCTCCAATTCTAAAGATAGGATAATCCAATCAAGTAATAATGAAAATCCATTTACTTTGTTATTTTGAAAAACTATAATTAAATTTGTTATTTATTTTTTAAGGGTGATTTTATGGAACAAAACCAATTTAAAGGCATTGATACCACTATAGTTTATGACTATAAAGATTACCCTGACGAAAGTGCAGGAGTTTGTGATAACTGCGGTCATAAACACTTTGAAAGCAGTGTTAAAGATTTTGTTTTTATTCGAAAATGTCGTAAATGTGGATTGAAGAAGAGTATTTGATTACCACTCTTCTTTTTTCGTATGATCTCGGATGTGATATCTGATCATTCTCACTCTATGTACCTTAATTCAACCTACCTTGTGTTCCTTATATTTCAATTGGTGACCATGTACGTTCTATGATCTCTATAGTCCCTTTTAAACTTTCTACTTCTTCCTCCAACTCAATTATTCTTTGAAGTGTATATTGTTTAAATGGATCTGAGCTCATGCTAAGAAGTATTTTGATTTCTTCATTCATTTTTGGATATGTCTTAATATCTGGCATCCTTATTCCCTCCTAGTCCGTCATCAATCGTTGATTTTGTGTAATCCACCTTTTTACCTTCGCTATAACCTCGGTGATACGCTTGTAATTCACCTATTGGCGGTATTTGAAAACTAATTCCTTTTGTGTCTCTAAACATTTCATCATAAGCATTTTGAACTTCTGGTGGAAGCAATACCATTAATCCATATTCTTGTTGCAGTTTTTGAACTTGCTCTTCAAAGCGAATAGCCATACCTTCTAAAAATCCACGCATATAAGAGTTTTTGTAATCTGCGGTAATCCTGTGACTTCGTAATATCATGCTATCTTCGTATTGATCCTCTATGAATCTTTTAGAATAAAAGGTTAAAACATCGTAAGCCAGAATGTACATTTCCTTGGCTAATTCAACATCTTTTTCGAACCCCAAAAATACAATTGCTCTTTTTATATTTCTTTGTCCCTTTAAAAATCTGTTATTATAAAAGAATTTCACGCGGAAATTTTTAGAAATTATCTGAGCAAGCTTTCTTTCCCACCAAAACAATTTTTTATAAACTGTAACTTGCCCTTGTTCAATAGATTCATTATCTTTTTCTGAATCCACTTGCCCCATTGTAATGTCATATTTCATCATTAATTTTTGTGCCATCATAAAAGCTGATTGCGATTCTTCATCATTTTTATTATCATTCGCAATTGCAAGGAGTCCTTTTATTTTCTTTATAATTCCTTCATTTCTATCCCCCATCCCACTTACCTCTCTTCCTTCTAATCAATTTGAATATTTTAATGTTCAGTTTTTTTAGGAGTAACGTCATCCGTAAAAAAAGTAGACATTACTCATCTATTTCACAATATAAATTAGAAACTTCTCAATAAGTGGTCTTATAGCAAAAAGAAAAATTGTTAATAGACTAAATCCTATTATTCCAAAAGCTATTGTTCCATTGCCGAATTTATAATCAGCTACTGCAAAAGCGATAATTGAAGAAATTAATACTGCAAATAATATTATTGTTCCAGTTCCCCCCAAATGTAGGCCGAAAAAAGTCCCCGTAAGTACGGCTATGAATGTCCCCACAACAAACTCCCCCTCAAAATTCATTCAACTCTTCGAAAAATGTTTTATTGTATCTCTATTGATTTGATATTTGTAATTGCTTTACTCGCAAATCTTTAATTTGTTTATCAAGAAAGTATATTCTATTTAAAACAACTTGCATAACATCCATATTTTTATGTCCCCCACCATCAATAAAATCTCTTAAACTTTGCCTTTCTCGTTTGCATTCATTTATTGCATTTTTTAAAATTTCAGTTTTGCTAAACATTGTTTTTATCCTCCTAAAAAGTGAAAGCAAGTTTTTAGATTATCTACTAATTCATTTCAATGTCATTAACAAAATAATCAGTTTGTTATTTACGATAACATATTATATAATTAATGTTATCATAAATAACATTAATAAACAAATGATTTTACCTTTGCTTTTAAAATGTTATTAAAACTTAACAAACAAAGATTAAATTAATATTTTTTATTCTAAGATATACTTTTAATAATTTATATCAAAATAGAAAAATCATAATTTGTCTATTAAAGGTCATTTATTTAAAACTTATAATTTTATATATAAAAATAATCTTTTAACCTTGTTAAAGTATAAAAAGTGACATATTATATTTGGTAACACATTACGTATTAAATAAATGGTAGATTTAAATAAGAATTGAAGGGATAGTAAATATGGAGAACAATCAAGAAATTATTACAATTAATGAAGTGATGGATATATTGGACATATCTTCAAAGCAAACAATTTATAATTATATAGCTGAAGAAAAACTTATTCCTATTAACAAAGATGATTGGCATATTGAAAGACGCTATGAATTTGATAAAGAGGATGTTTTAAGATTAAAAAAGGAACTCCTTCCTCCAGGATTAAAAACGAGTGAAGCAGCTGCCCTTTTAGATGTTTCTCAAACTACAATTAATAAGTTAATACGGACTGGACAACTTAAGGCTTTCCAACAGGAGTATAAAGGAAAGATGTATAATTTTATTAAAGAAGACGTTTTAGAGGAATTTCAAAAAAATCATGAGATTGGATCTAGACCTAGTAAAAAACATTTTTGGGATAAAGAAAAAAATATTGTGTTGTTTCAACCTTTTGTAATGAGTGATGACAATAATGGAAGAAATAAATTAGCACGTATTGTAAAAGTTAGTGACGGTGAAATTGAAGCACTTACTCAGGATGAGGAAATATTATCTTTTGAGGAATTACAAATAAGAGGATTTAAACCACAATATGAGATAAAAGATATGAAACAAAATACTAAAGAAGGATATGCTACAATCTATTTTAAAGCACCTCTTCTAGTAAATTCAGATTCTTTTATTGTAATAGATACTTTGTATCAACAGATCGGTCCTACAAATATGCGATTAACTAAAAATGAAAGTGAAAGTAATTCTTATTTAATTCAAATTAAACCTTCTTTACTTCAAATTGATGATGTACGAGTATATGAATTTTTAAAAACCTCATTGAAAGAAGGTAAGATTAAGAAGCGATCAAGAGGCATTTATGTAGATAGTGATGTAGAAATAATTCGATTAAAAGTTAGTAATAAACAAAAAATGCTTTTAAATCAATATATGGAAGAAAACAAATATTCAACATACGAGGAACTATTACTGTCAGTTTTAGTAAGTCGCCCTAATAAAGATGTTTAATGTATTATTAGTAAAGCTTTTTACATCAAGCATGTGTTATCTACAATCTAGATTAAAGTTGTTAAACTTTTAACGTATTCCACTAAGAATCGCTAGTTAGAACTTAGCAAAGTAAAAGGGGAACGCAATGTATACAGGATTACGAATTAAAGTCACAGTAAAAAAAGATTTTCTTCAAATGATTAATGAAATTAACAAAGAGGAATCATATTTTAGCGATTATGTAGATCAATTTTCGTTTTTGGCTAATTTTGCAAAATTAAAGAGGTCAGAGCTAATACCATCAGGAATATCAGCATATATGCCGACAGGTTGGGAAATTGGCGAGTATCCGAACGAACAAGCAACAGATGGTTTTGAACGTCAATTTAATATAGACACGGGATTTTGGGCTTTTCAGTGTTGTTTAAAAAACTATGACAATGTAGTTGAACACTTTTTAACCGATGTTTTAGCGAATATTATTGAGTCGTCAGAACATATCGAAACTAAACTTGAGGAAGATGATGAAAGCAAACTGTTTGAATATGTAAATGGGGAAATCGTTAGAGTTGATTTTAAATGATTTTAAATGACTTTAATATTTTTAAACAATATTATTATTCGGACATATTTAGAGTATTTCCTTTATCCTTCTGTTGCTTTGAAATAAAGTTTGATCAAAAATATCACACAAACCCTAATTCTACAACGAATATAAAGAATCCATTTTGAAAAAAGATTGATTAAAATGGATTCTTTATCAGCAGATTCAAGTGTCGTTTTTATAAAAAAGTTTGATCATTTCGTAGTGGTGTTAATCTAGTAAGCATATACAACTAATTTAATTACATAACTCAAATTCACTGCCCTTTTTGCTTCAGCGTAGGTGTTTAATTTCCTGAATTCAGATTGATGGTCTTCTAATCCTCTTAGAACATCTATTTCAAGAGATATCCTTGGAGTTACACCCTTATTATTAATATCCAAGTTAGCCTCGAATTCTTTCATTGACTTCGCTAGAATATCCCATTCAGATTCTGAATAATGTTTTGTAGCAATGTATGCTTTCTCTATCACACTTCCCACAGTAATATTTAAAGTTAAATTCAAACTAATACCTTCTAATTCCCTATAAAAATCTTGAAGTAGTTTTTCTTCCAACCTATCTATTAAACCTTGTCTAATTTCTTCATTTAATTTTGCTTGTTCATTCTCCCAACAAAAAATAATGGAGAACCCAAATAAAGCAACATCCACGCCTAAGCATTTTACCTCTTGAAATTTATATGGACCCTCTATAATGGTTTAAAACATGATGTTAAACATCGACTTAAAGCCATCCAATTATGGATGGCTCGGATATTTTCTCTTAATTAAGGTGGGCTTGTTCCTTTGTTTTCCAGCATCTATTATTTTTAAATTAATGTC
Organism: Heyndrickxia sp. FSL W8-0496; assembly: GCF_038007825.1. Classification (NCBI taxonomy): domain Bacteria; kingdom Bacillati; phylum Bacillota; class Bacilli; order Caryophanales; family Bacillaceae; genus Heyndrickxia; species Heyndrickxia sp. FSL W8-0496. Next base: position 135,651 of record NZ_JBBOXX010000002.1, on the reverse strand, counting down.
AATATTATTAATTGAGTGATTATTCAACGGTATTTTTCCATCATGTTGTATTCTTTTCCAAGTGGAATAATTCTTTATGTAAAGTACGTTTGAAAGACGATATATATCAGAATCCAGTTTCAGACCTTCTAAATAAGTATCCATTATTTCTTTTTTAATTTTCCTTTTAGCCTCAGAACTTATTTCCTCTAATGAATTAGTTCGTCTTACTTTATTTATATGTACTTTAGCTTTAATTTTAACATCAAATTTAACCTCATTATGTTTTATGACCGGAGTTACCTTTACATGTAAGTTCCTTAATAAAAGACCCATACCTTCCTTGCCTTTTATAGTTATTTCTGATCTTTGAAAATCCTTATTCATCCATCTATATCCTTTAGCTTTACTGTTACTAAGATACCCTTTCAAATTGTCATTAGTGATAATACCTAATCCGTTTAATATTGCTGCATCCATGTGTTTAGAATCAGCTTCCCATGATTGGTGATTTCCTGAAATAATTGGTAATACTATTTCATTTGGTGGACGGTTATTTAAAATAATTAATCTTCTTAAATCAATAGGTCGGATATAGGAAAATTGTTTAAAACTAGGTTCTGGATCACTAAGGCGTGAAAGATCTGTAGACATTCCAATATTCGGCATGGCATGAAGTATATTAGGAATGGAATCTTCCGTTAGATATATCCATGTTTGATAATAAGTTTCAACATACCGATCTAATATATCTGTAATGGCTTGTAAGCCTCCTTGTTTCAAAACATTTTCTGTGAAAACAATGTATGCAATATGCCCCCAGAAAAGTCTTCTTTGAGTTGTCTGATAGATATTAAAGATGGCTTCTTCCACGGTATTTCCTGATGCATGACCAAGTTCTGCTGTAACTTGGTTATTGCTACCTCCTGACTCGCTTTTTGCAAGTAGTCCTAAATTAATGATTTGTAAATATGCTATATATTTACCGTCTTTATAGTCAAGACCTATAGAATGTATGTAAACCATTCTTTCCGTTTGTTTCACATCCCAGCATCCAGAAAGAAATACTGTAGTTAAAATGCTCAATAAAAGAAAAAATTGATTAGCTTTTCTTTTTATTTTCATTTTCTTCACCTGTTCTAGTAACGTCATTTAATTCGAGCGCTTTTGGCCTTTTTGTGTATTTTGTGTTAGGAATTTTAATAATTGTTTTAATAAAATCAGATATATTTAGTAGGCTAATTCCCTCCAAATAAGAAACACCAAATGTATTTATTCTGCCGATATATGCACAAATAACAAATATTGCTGTAAACATGCCAAAAAAACCGAATAAAGAAGAGAATATAATAATAAAAAGACGTGTAAGAGAGAGTGTTCCAATTAAAGATTGGTCATTTAGATTAAACGTGGATAATGTGGAAAGAGCTATTACAACGACGGTAACCGGACTAGCCAATCCAGCACTTATTGCAGCATCTCCAATTATTAATCCACCAACTACACTAAGAATTTGACCAATGGACATAGGTAATCGTAATCCCGCCTCTTTAAAAAGTTCAAATAAAAGTAACATAAGAATAACTTCAATGGATACTGGTAATGGAACTCCTTTTCTTGATTCGACAACGGTTGCTAATAATGAGATTGGGAGTTGATCTTGATGAAATGAGGTTAAAGAGACCCATATGCCTGGTAGTATAGCTGACAAGAAAAGTCCAGATATTCTTATCAATCGTTGAAATGAACTGAAGATGTATGATACTTCTTTATCTTCACTTCCTTTAAGTAGCAAAAAAAAGTTAATAGGAGTAATTAAGGCAATAGTGACACCATCAATTAGGATAACAAACCTTCCATTTAATAATGTTTGCACAGCGAAATCTGGCTTACCAGTATACTGGTGTCTTGGAAATACTGCATAAGGAGTGTTATTGAACGTTTCTTCTAATTGTTGGGTAGTTACAAGTCCGTCGATATCAATGGTAGAAAGTCTATTTTTTATTTCTTTAAGTACATTCATATTTGCGATATCATCCATATAAAGAATAGCAACTTTCGTTTGGGAACGTTTACCTATCGTTGTTTGTTCAAATGCAAGTGAAGATGTGCGTAATCTTTTCCTGATTAAAGAAATGTTAACATTGATATCCTCAATAAAGTTATCTCTAGGACCTTTTACAGTTGCTTCAGTGGCAGTCTCTTCAGGCTTTCTTTGAGGACGTTCTGATATATCAATCGTAAAAAGTTTTCCATTGATTCCAAAATCGATTAATAATTTTCCGGCGAATATATCCGTTATTGCAACCTCTAAATTATCAATTACATCCAAGGTTGGGATATGTAGATAGTTGCGTATCTGTTCCTCAGTGATTTCGCCTTTATGTACGAAAAAAAAATGATCAATTGACTGAGGAACAGTATTGTATAATATTTCAGTATTGACTAGTCCCGAACAATATATATATGTAATTTGATGATGTATATAAGTAGTTGAGGAAAATTGTATATCCGGACATTTTTTTAGAACATTTCTTAATACTCGTTCACTAATTACGGTGCTCTTTTTATTATTATCATTACTTATTGATAAATTTTTTTGTAGGGATTTTTTTTTGAAAAACTTCATACATTTATTCTCCTTTTATGTAGTACTAAAATAAATAAGGATAATAGAAGTAAAAAACTGATTAAAAAGTAAGTCGTAAAAGGTAGTAGGATATTCCATAAAACATTCGAATAATGAATATCACTGATGGGATAAACGGCATATCCAATTACGATAAATAAAATTACAAATAGACACCATTTTGAATATAAATTAATTTCTAATAAAACTTCTTTTATCGTATAAAAGAATAAGGAAATGCGAATAAATGCACCTGCTAACCATTGATACAAAGCTAAAAAACTCACATGTTCAATAAAATCCCCTATAGAAACTAATCCCCATTCTTCAAATGCTGGGAAACGTTGATAGGATGCTTCAACCTCATCAAATTCCGTTATTGCTCCTATTAATGGTCCTAATGTAAGCCCCATTAATATGAAAGACGTTATAAAGAGATGTCGAAATTTAACTGGAGTATTAATTCTCTTTTTTAAAAATAAAAAAAGCATAAGTTCAGTCATTCCGGAATAGGGAAAAATAATACTTTTTAATATGGGCCTATATCCATTTTCAAAAATAGGAAGTAATAGTGAATAATCTTTGTGTTCCATATTTGTAAAAGCAACGAAAAACCCAAGACAGACAACGAAAATGAGTAATAAGATATTAATGATACTTATCGTTCCTAGTTTTGATCCTCCAAAATATAGGCAAACAATACTGAAAATACATGCTACTATCCATTTTGGGGTTTCAGGAAGATATCCAACATTAATTAACGCAATAGTTTCTCTTAATGTGATAGCACTTAAATTTATTAAAAAGAGAATAAAGATTATTCCCAAAATAATAATAATTTTTTTGTTTACTTTAAATCGTAGCCACTCAAAAATTCCCTCATTATTAATTGACTTTTGCAAAACTAAAAGAAGTATAATCCAGACTAAGGATAATAAAAATGATAGAATTACACTAATCCATGAATCTTTACCTGCATGTTGCACAAGTGGAGATATTACAAATACATGATTGTTTAGACCTATCACTGTTATTAGAATAAGCATCATTTGCTTATTTGTAATGGAATCAAGTGTATTCATACTAGCACTTCCTTTTTTTAGAATATTATTTTTAAAAAAGGAGAAATTTATTCGTTTTTTTATATAAAATCATAGGTAGACTCAGGAAAATACATAAACTTAATTCTTAGGAACATTTCAATATTAATTTTAATAGGCATAATTTTTTACAATATTTTTGAGAACCACAGCTTTTTTCATTGTTCCATTAAAGCAAATGTTAGTTATCTTATTTATTTTGCGTGGTAGAATAAAAAAATAAAGCCCAGTATTCCAAGCTTTATCTATCTTAAATACTTATGAAGTTAGGTAGCATTTTTTACATAATGTTTTCCATCTATTTTCAGCATTTAACCATCTTTTTTTATGACATGAGGGACAAGGAATTCTTATCTTATGTAATTCCCATTTCAACTTTTCCCCGTTAAATGTTGCTTTGAAATACAGTTTGAGCAAAAACACCTTATAAACCCATATTTTACGGTAAATAAGAAGTATCCATTTTAAAAAAAGGATTGATCAAAAAAAGGTTCTTATTTAGTATATTTAAGTTCTAGTTTTATAAAAAAGTTTGATCATTTTCTATCATTTATCTTAAACAATAGCACCCTTTAGTTTAAGTGTATTTATTCACAAATTTGTTCTATATCCTTCCTCAAATTTTAAATATATGCTGCTCTTATAAGCATGAAATGCAGTCAATATCTTTAATCTTGATAGGCATTGTATTATATATTTCCCCTTTTTCTTCTATACAATTATAGTCATATATCATTTTCAATGGGCATGATCACCAAATAATATAGTACGTTTCTTTAGGTTTTATAATAATTATTTACTATATATACTTATACTAATAATCAATTACAATCTCCCTCAATTATATAGCTACTTTTTAATAAACTCTTGAAGATAATAAAAACCCGATATGTTATTTATCGGGTTGCTTATGGAATATGGAGTTAGGTCAATATTATTATTATTCCTTCCTATGGTCTCCTTAATTCTGAAACTCTGTCTGTTTCTATCTGTGTAGAATGTTTCTTTTTATTATTGAGAGTCTTTTTATCTACTTCTGTTTGTATTGTAGTACCTTCAACATCAATATTTGGTAGAATTTTTTCTAGCCACCTTGGCATGTACCATGCTGCTTTTCCCATTATTGTCATTACAGCTGGTACTAATGCCATCCTCACAATAAAAGCATCAAAAACAATTCCAAAAGTTAATGCGAATCCCATCGATTTAATAATTGGATCGGGAGCTAGCATAAATCCTGTGAACACAGATATCATTATTAGACCTGCTGCTGTCACTACTTCTCCACTATCTTTTAGTCCTGCTAATATAGCTTTTTTTGCATCTTTTGAGTGTGTAAATTCCTCACGCATTCTGCTTACCAAGAAAACTTCATAATCCATTGCTAAACCGAATAATATACCTATGACGATAACAGGTAAAAAGGCTAAGACAGGACTTGCAGTAGGAAAACCAAATAAATTAATAAAATGTCCATCCTGAGTTACATATACAACAAACCCCAAAGTTGCTCCTAATGAAAGCAAGAAACCTAAAACAGCCTTTAATGGAACCAGAATAGATCTGAATACTATAACTAACAGAACAAATGCAAACCCCACAATAAGAGTAGCAAATAATGGCAATGCATCGTTCAATTTTTCAGATATGTCTATGTTTACCGCGGTTGATCCGGTAACTAACAATTCTATTTGATCTTTACTAGTCAGTGAATCTGATAATTTTCTTATTGAATGTACCAAATTAGACGTTTTTATATCATCTGGACCGGTTTTTGGAGTAATTGAAATCATAAAGGTATTTCCTGATTTATTTGGAATTGGTGGACTTACATTATTTACATTTGATAATTCACCTAATTTTTCTGTTACTTCATTGATCTTCTGTTTTATATCTCCGCTATTTTTATTTGTTTTTGCTAAAATGACCAATGAAGAGTGGTATCCAGGACCATATGCTTCTGATAGTAAATCATATGCTCTTCTTTCTGTTGTTTCTTTTGATTTGGTTCCATTGTCAGGAAGACCAAGGTGCAAATGAAAGAATGGGATACACACCATTACAAGAAGTAAAACCCCTAAAATAGTAACTGTCCAAGGCCTTTTTGTAACAAAATTTCCCCATTTACTTGATTCTTTTATTTCCTTTTTATTGGATAATCTCGCCAACAATTTATTTTCTCTAGAAGGACCAATTTTATGACCAAAAAGTCCCAAAATAGCTGGTACAAAAATTATCGCTATAAAAATGGAAAATAATACACAAACTGCTGCAGAGAGTCCCATCATAGTTAAGAAGGGAATTTTTGCAACTGCTAAACCTAATAAAGCAACAATTACGGTTAAACCAGCAAAAACAACCGCACTACCTGCAGTTCCAGTTGCAATAGCTACTGCTTCTTGTAGACCATGTCCTTTTGAAAGTTCTTGAGGAAATCTTGAGATAATGAATAAAGCATAATCAATCCCAACGGCAAGTCCTAACATGGCAGCTAATGAAAGAGCAAATGATGGGATGTCCAAATAATTGGTTCCTATGAGTATGGATAGAATTCCTACTCCTAAACCAACTACAGCTGTAATAATTGGCATACCAGCTGCCAAAAAGGATGTAAAAGTTATTGCGAGAATGACAAAAGCAGTTACTACCCCAATTACTTCTGTTATTCCACCTATCTCTAATTCAGAAAAAGCAACTGTACCTGCTAACTCCGTTTGAATGCCTGCATTTCTTGTTTCTTTAATACTATGCAATATTACTTCCTTTGATTTATCTGTTACTTTATCTGCGGGTACATCATATGTCACTACAGCATATCCAATTTGTTTATTTTTATTGTAATTGCCAAGTTCTGCAGGAGTAGCAACAGAGACTACCGATTTATCTTTTTTTATCTTATCAATTGTTTTATTGATGATATCTGCTACTTCTTTAGTTTCTAACGTTTGGTTATTCGGTGCCTTTAGTACTAGATTTACGGTACCTGGTGCTGGTTTTTTGGAAGTTTGAAATTCCTTCTCCAAAATTTTGCCTGCCTTGGCGGATTCTGTACCCGGTATAGACATATCCTCACTAAAGGAAGGACCTAAACTTAATGCTATGATTCCAATAATAAGGAGAATACCTATTGTTCCACCTATAACTTTCTTTCTATGTCTAACTGCCCATTTCCCTAGTTTATATAGATACTTCGCCATACTTAACTCCCTTCGAATTAATTCAGTCGTTTATTACATTTTAATAATAATGAACTAGGCAAAAAAAAAAATCGTACATATGGGCAAGTTACATATGTACGTTCGGGCATAGTTTTTATTTATCTACTAAACGGAATAAACCTTGATCTAAAGCAATAGCAACAGCTTCTGCACGAGAGTTAACACCAAGTTTATTGTAAATATTGGTTAAATGGGCTTTAACAGTACGTTCAGCAATCCCCATATCAAAAGCAATTGCTTTGCTTTTATAACCTTTAGCAACTGCTTGTAATATAAATAATTCTTTCTCTGTTAAAGGATTAATTTGGTGAGTATGATTATTAAATTTTTTCTCCTTGAATTTTAATAGTTTTTCCATTAACTCAGGCTGTAAAAGAGTTTCACCCCTGATTGCAGATTCTAAAGTTCTAAATAAATTTTCTCTACTTGTATCTTTTAATAAAAACCCTTTGGCCCCTAACTCCATTCCTGTAACCATTAATTCATCTTCATTATATGTAGTTAATATAATTACCGGAATAGTTATACCTTGTTTATTCATTATTTTTAAAGTATCTAATCCACTCATTACAGGCATATTTAAGTCCAGTAAAATAATGTCTGGTTTTGCATTATCAATCAATTCCAATGCATCTTTTCCATTATCTGCTTCACCTATAACCTGAAACAAATCATTGGTCTCTAAAATTAATTTTAACCCTTCCCTAACAACTAAATGATCATCAACAATTAATATTTTATATTTCAAATGTTATGCCCCCCTTTATCAAATAGGAACCGTTATAAACAATTTTGTCCCTTTTCCCGGCATACTTTCTATTGTTAATCCGCCTCCAACTAACCTTATACGTTCCTGTAAGCCTAAAAGTCCAAATTTACCAGTTTGTTTTCCTATATTTTTTATAGAAAAACCAATTCCGTTATCAGAAACTTCCATATATATCTTTCCATCTTTTTGTTCAATCTTAATCTTTACTTTTCTTGCTTGAGAATGTTTCATTATATTGGTTAGGGATTCACGGATTATATATATACCATATTCCATTGATAAATTAGACAAAGAATGAATGGGTTTAATTTCCTGTTCTACATCTATACCTGTTATTTCTTCAAATTTTTTTATTTCATCTAATACAGCGGAATGGAAATCCATATACTCTAATGTCTCTGTTCTCAAATTATCAATCACTGTTCTTGCATCCTTTAACGTTTCTCTTGCCTGTTGCATCGAACTAACGATAATTTCATTCGATCTAGATATATTGCCATTTTTTATATGTACGTTTACGGCTTCTAATTGCATAATTAGTCCTGCCAAACCTTGGGCTAATGTGTCGTGTAAATCTCTAGCCATTCGTTGTCTTTCATTTGATAAAGTTAGTTCCTCCACTTTTTGGTATGCCAGTTCTAACTGTTGTAAATAAAACTCCATACGCTCTCTTGCACTTACTTGCCGGTTATAACTAATCGTATAGACAATGACTATCAGTAAAATTAAGAAGAATATGGGAATAAAAATTGGCAGCTCACTTGCCCCATAATTTATTGTAATAGCAATGCAATATAAACCATAAGATAACATAAAAAATAATATAACTTTTAGTTTATTTTTTAGAATAATAATACTTTGGGCTATTAATACTGGTAGTAAACCAATTAATACAGTGGGAGATCCATTAGGTAATATAAAAGCTGAAATAAACAATATACACTCCTGCGCCAAAAAGTAAAACCAATAATTACTATTACTAAATAAACTTGATATAAAATATAAGAATGCATGTGTTACTAAAATAAAACTAAAAATTAAACTTAGGGCAAACATGGGGTGTTGTATATTTTGCATTATTAAAGCCCCTATATACATCAAAAAAATCCAAAAAATAATTGGTATTTTCGAAAATATTATTACTTCGCTTTGTTTATGATATAACGATTCATTATATGTCTTAAATTTATTCATTACTTACACCACCTTACTACTATTTTATATTATCCATTTATTTTATTAACTGTCCGTTAGTACATGCCCTAAAGGGCAACAACTCAATAACTCAGAAATGTTAACCAAATTATAAATTTAACAAAAACAGCTGCCAGATAAAGTTTCACGTTGGAAAAAGTATATCATGAAGATTTTCATTAAAATTGTGAAGAAATATACTTAAATTAAACTGCCCCTTTAGTCGAATAAGAAAAAGCCACCAAATTGGCAGCTGGATCTTAAACTGTTGCCCCCGTTACTTCGCTGGCGGCTCCCTCTTAGCATGACTTGAATCGTACGGCCATTCAGATCCTTCACTTCTCTCCCAGATTCCAGGACTGGAGCCGAATGAACAGAAGTAGGATCGTTGCATCAGCGAGTATACCTGAACTAGCTTCGTTCATTTTGATTTTACTTTAATGAAACTTCTTTTTAACAAAGTCAATGAGTCGGGACTTTAATGCGTCCCCCTGATCTCCCCTATGGTACATATCTGTTCCGTGATAACCGCTCTCATCCACAATTAGCTCTTTATCAGTTGCTCCAGATGCTTGATATAATTTGCGTACTTCTTTTTCAATTGAGCCTCCATAATCACCAGGCGAAAAAACAAACAAGGATGGCGCTTTAATCTTTTTGACACTTGGAATTGCATCAAGTGGCCCACATTGTGCAGGAGAAGAAAGAATAATTAGCCCCACAATAGGCAGCTCTTGACGAACGCCTGCAATGATTGCTGTACTACCGCCACATGATGCGCCTGCCAAAAATACTTTTTTTGCACCCAATCGTTTGAGTTCGTTTAAGGCTGCATCTGCATCACGATCTATATTTTGATTATCCTCTTGGAATTTCTGTGAGGCACCGTGATTACGATATTCAGGAATAACGACTAGATATCCACTGTCTGCCAGTCCAGTCCCCATGTCAAGAAAAGAGCAGATGTTATAACCTTGCTCGTGTGCAAGTAGGACTCCTTTATCTCCGCTACCAAGCACAAGTGCCGACAGATACACCCCATCACTGGTTTTCAATGTAGTTGCTTTTTCACGTAGCTCATCTGGAACACAACTATTCACAAGATGGCCGTTAGAAGACCTAACCGTTCGATCCGACCAGGCAGGATCATACTCAACCGGTGGGTTTGATGGTATGTTCGTAACTTCGGCAAGTGGTGTTTCATTTACAGTCTCGGTTATAGAGTCTGTATCTTGAGATTGATTGGATAAAGAATGATCTTTATTTGGAGATACAGGCATTTTTGTGTTGCAACCTGTAACTGTTACTAATAAAATGAGCAATACAACTCCCATCTTTGTTTCTTTAAAAGATACATTCATAGATTATCTATACCTCCAACTATTCTTAATCAAGTATTTATTTGTAAGATTTCCTCCACTAAAGGGCATATTAATTTAAAAAAAATCCTGTAAAAATCAGGATTTTAATTAATCTTTTTATAAAACTCCAACTAAGTCTCAGTGTTGAGATGGGAGGTCTGCTACATTTATACTTTTAAAAGTACTATGTTGTGATGGTAAATCTGCCATCTTTATAGTTTTAAAGGTACTGTGTTGTGATGGTAGATCTGCTGTTTCTACTTTCTGAATACCGGATGCAACAAAGCCTAATAATCCAAGAGATAATAATGATACACCAATAATTTTTTTCATAAATTTTCCCTCCATTTTTTATATGTAAATATTACCATTCCCTTAATAAATGTTCTAATTCTTTTTTAACCAAATCAACATATTCACTGTTATTTTGAAGTTCAAATATATTTATAGATTTATTAATATATTCTATTCCCTTTTCTTTATCTCCAATTTTTATATAATTTTCACCAGTTTGATAGTATAATTCTCCAAATAAATACAATTGTTCATAATTTCTACAAACAGTTATACCTTCAAGACAATACATTAATGAGTCTTCATATCTCTTTAATCTAGTTAACAATTGAGATAATGCATAAAGGACTTTAAGTGTTACCCTAGAATCTATAATATGGGGAAGTTGTTTTAAGTAGTTATAAGCATCTATAAATAAATCTAAAGCAATACTATAATTAAGATCGTCTTTTTCTATAATTGCGATACTTGTAAGAATTTCAATTTCGCGTTCGGTTAAGTTTTTTCTTAGTGGATTGGTTATATCGATTGCTTGATTTAAAATTGATATTGCTTTACATTTATTACGTTTTAGATAAAAAATACAGATGCCTTCATGCCATACTAGATATTGTCGATTCAGTCTATTTAAGAAAGCTGGATTCTCTTTTTCATTGATTATAATATTGTATATCTCTTTATAATTTCTTTTTCTTTTGTACTTTTCAATTAAATTGATAATACTTATTGAATAATCAAAACCACCACTTGATGATAAATTAAAAAAGTAATTTATATCTACATTTAACTTTTCAGCGAATTTATTGAGTTGTTCAATAGTTGGATATTTTTTATTGGACTGAAAAAGCAGCATATCCTCAACTGAACATATGTTTTTTACCAATTCCTCAACTGATACACCTTTATATTTCATTAAAACGTCAATTACTTCTCCCAAATTTAAATGTGTCATTGTCAATTGAGCTAGCTCTCCCCTCTCTTTATAAATCATTATAGTTCAAACTTACTATTATTCAAACAAAATGTAGAAATTTCGTGGTCAATGGTAACATTTTTATAAACAATGTTGTAAAAAAAGACAGATCCTATATTAGGTCTGCCGTTTTGTTTAATAATATCTATAAAAATTTAATAAAAGATGGAATTCTTAAAAGGTTATTTGAAGTGAAATTCCTGAATTTAATTTCACATTTTATCTTGGGTTCAAAATAGATATATTTTTCATTTTCTCTGATTTTTAGTTTGTCTTGAATTTGGTATATTTTCTTTCTTGCTGCAGGTGGAACAAACTCCATAACTCCCACAGGACGTATATCATTCGCTTCTTCTATTCCTAAGAGCCAGCCAAATTCTTGTTTTCTACTTCCTAATATATAACAATTTGTATATTTATAATTGATAAGTTTTAACCAACTAAATGATCGTTTATTTATATGATATTTTGTATCTTTTTCAATATCTTTAAAAACAATTCCTTCCAAATCATTTTCCTTTATAGCTTTGAAATAGCTTGTACCATTACCAATCATATATTTAACACTGGTTATTTTTTGACTTTTAGGAAGTATATCTTGTAATATCTCTTTTCTTTTTAATATATGAAGACTAGTTAATTTCTTATAATTATAGTAAAGGATATCGAAGGCAAAAAGAACTGGCTGATATTCACTATTATTTGATTGAAAAACATGTAGCACTTTTTCAAAATCCGGTTTTCCCTTGTCATCAGTAACAATAATTTCCGTATCAATAATGGTTCCATCTGGAATTTCTAAATCTAAAAAGTATTTAGCAAATCTATAAGTAACATCATTATTATGTCTTGTATAAAATCTTAAAGAATTGTTCCATTTAGATACTATTAACCTTATCCCATCAGCCTTTAATTCAACCAGGTATTGGTCATTACTATCTGCGAAAGGCTCATCTATTTTGTGAAGTAACATCGGGGATTGATACATACTCTCACCTCTATAAGACTATTGTACCAGTCGTATGAAGTGAATTCCTTAGTGAAATAATGGGATATAATAGGTTGTTATTAACGCTTTAGTCGAAACACCAGCAAAGGTTGTCTATATTCCCATTCACTGAGAGCGATATATCAATCTTTTTATTGAAAAATATTGACAAACTATTAGCTGGTTTAGTTTAAAAAACAGGATATAATCAAACTTTATTATAAATTAACAATATTTATTTTAAATAATCAAACTTTGTTTTAAATGATCAATCTTTTTAATAAAACTATAATTAATTATAAAAATTTCAAAAAGTTAGGAGGATTGCGGGGGATGTTATAGAATTATTTAATTCGTTACATCAAACTTTTTTCAAGGGGGTGGATAGGTATGGGTAATTTGCTATGGTGGCTTCTTCGTTAATTGTTGTTTCTGTTGGCTTAACAGTATTCAGATGCATCGACTGTAATAAGATATAAGATTAGTTATTCATGACTTTTACAGGCAACCAGCATAAACTCCCCAAAAACATTGATATTATCGTGCTTTTGAGGAGTTTTTTATATGTAGTAACATCTTTATTTGCAAAGAATCATATTTATTGTTCTTAGAAATAATTATAAAGGCTGTTTTCTAAAAGATTGTTGTTTTTAAGCATAAATAAACGTCAGTGAATGTGGGAACATACGTTTGTTGATATATAGTTATATGTTATACTAATCTTAATTAACATAGAAATGGGGGGAATTAAAAATGCGTGAAGAAACAAACATAATTAGTGGTTTTAGCAAATATTCATCTTGGTTAAACACATTAGAAGATTTGGATGAAACATTGTGGTCTAAACCCATGGCCAAAGGTAAATGGTCTGTAAGTGAAGTAATAGCTCATATTATAAATTGGGATAATCACCTTTTATCCGAAGTTATCCCATCAGTACGGAACGAAAAGGGAATGGAGTTTCCTGATTTTGATACCCATAATAAAAAAGCATCTGATTACGCAAAATCAGGCATAACACAATCAAAACTGCTTAAAGAAGCAAAAGATACAAGGGAACTGCTTGTGAAAGAACTTAACGAACTGCCAACCGAAAAGTTAAGCAAACCATTAACTGCAAACGGTGTAACTCATTGTCCACATACTGGGACACCATACTCACTTATATATATTACCAAGGAATTTACAGACCACGATAATCACCATAAAGGACAAATTATACGATTCCTAAAGGAAAACAACTTGGACTAATTCAAGTTGTTTTTTATGCACTTCTTAGCATTTCAACAGTTGTACAATTAGATTTTTGACACGCTGAAATTAGCATTTGTTCTACTTTAATATTACGTTTCAGCGAATTAGTAACGATAAAGCGTGTTTGGAATTGATGTTTGATGGGTCCATTTCTTCTTTTTATTAACAATCGACTAAAAGAATTCTTAATAACATATAAAAAGATCTTGTTTATTTCATAATAAACTACTCTTCCTCGTTTATTATATCTATAAGCTCATCCATAGAAGAACATTCAAAGTAATTAATTAATTTTTCTATATGTTCTATTCGTACTGTTATAACTTCATTTCGGCATAAATTATTAAAAGTGTCTTGGCGTATATCCAGTTCCTTGGCAATAGCACGTCTCGAAAGACCCCTTTTTTTTCTTAGTTCATCAATTTTAAAATAAATCATTTCCAACACCTTTTATTTATATTTTTGCTTATTATACCAAAAATGAATTGAATAACGAGATACTTTCCAAAATTAATTGACACGAATTTCGGTTCAATATATATTAGTATAAAATGATTGGTGGTGTATAATTATGGATGTCATTTTATTTAGAGATAATTTAGGAAATATGCGCAGCAATATTCCACATCATATAAAGAAAAAAAATGTTCCTTTTGAATGGGGAAATATGACTGATGGATCCATTGAATTAGCATTAAATATACTAAATATATTTTGTGATGAGTTAACAAGCAATCGACTATACAAAAAATTCATTACTGATGTACTTGCTAAGGTACCTTTCGGTGGGGAAATTATTAAAGGTAATGAGATAGAGGCATGGATAGCTGATAACCAATTAATAGAAAGAGAGAGAGAGCAAAAATCTTTTATCATAGCAGTTTATAGACAGGAGATTAATAAAAATCAAATTCATATCGTTGAAGCTTATACCGAAAAGGAATCGATTATTCGGGCCTGTGAATATTATGAAACAAATGAGTACATTCAATCAATGGTCGATCAACTTGAAAAATTAAGATTTGACGATATATGTGAGTATTATTGGAATCGGCAAATTTCATTTTCCGATCCACAGGTTATTAATAAAAGTAGAATATCTTAAAAAAGAACTAATATGAGGTGAAGAATTATGTACAGATAGTGTTTAAAATATCCCGAAGATATATCCTATAGAACTATACTCTATCTAATCATAAAAAAATAGGTACCTAATAAGGTAACTCTAAGATAAGTTTGTTATCTATTTTTTGATTTTACCATTCTATATATTTCTCTAAATCCCCAAGCGCCTAGTGTAGCGCATACTACTAATATCACTAATACAATTAAAATACCACTCAAAGTTTCCACGCCATATCCCCCTCTTATTCGCTTTTTAACCAAAATATACATTTTTCGATTATTAGGGATTCTTTGCCCGAATCGGAATCAATCTCCTCAAATATAAAAATATTGGAATTTCCCCTTGTGATAGTCAGATTATGAAGCAATAATTTGTTAAATAAATAAAAAGTGAAGGTTAGATTTTTCTTTAATAACCTTCACTTTATTTTATATCAGAAAAGGATGATTTTTTTTATGATATTTCTAAAGGCTAATAGTTTAGCAATATTGGGAACTTTAATTATGTTGGGTTATCTTTATTGGATTTTTCGTTATATTTTTCATTTATGAAATATGGCTATGCAAGAGTTTCGACGATTCATCAAGATTTAGAAGCACAAATAAAAACTGTCAATTAAGGGAAAACTTATGGTTATTAATTGTAAAAAATATATATGATAGAATAAAAAGATATATTTCTATTCGGAAATTTTTTAGAAGGGGATTCTTAATATGAATAAAAAAAAGAAGATAACGTTGGCTTTAATAACAATTTCAATAGTAATAGTAGTTTCTATACCACTTATTTATTTTTGTTTTAAAACAAATTCATCAAATCCTGAAAATGCTGAATCCTTTAATATTGATAGTGAACTATTATCAAAATCAGTAAATGTTCTTACCGACGAACAAAAAATTAAAATAAGTCGATATTTTATCGTCAAAGAGCTGTCCTTATTTAAAGAAGACACAGATGTATCTGATAAAGTAGCAAAGGAGATTTTTACAAATTCGTATAAAGATGTGGGTAAACATAAATTAAGGAGAAATATCGAAACAGATCGTTTCACTGATCTTGAATTTAATTTTAGTGATGAAAAATTATCCAATTTCAGCGATGAAGATTTTACATATTCAGGTAATGTAATTATATTTGGCCATAATTTAAATAATAATGATGAAAAAACAAGTATGAATTTAGATTACATACTGAATATCGTGAATGAAAATGGTGTATTAAAAATTAACAAACTTACTAAAAATATAATTAAATGACTCCAATTTTTTGTACACAAGATAAGAAAATCTGCCTTTGAATTATCAGGAAGATTTTCTTATCTTGTGTTATATTTCTTTAATTGACGTTCTTGTCCTTAATCAAATGAATTTATTGCTGTTATGATATGACCTATTTTATCAAAATTAGGAGAATCTTTATTGATCTTTTTTTAATTCTTTATCTAGGTAATTAAGAATTTCATCATATTTTTCATTTTACTTTTCATTCAGTCAAAAAAGAAAAAAATGCATAGAAATATAATTTTCATAAAAAGGACTATCTTTAAAGGTAATTAATAACCTTGCTTTAAGGTAGAACCTTTTTTCTTTTTGGCTCTTATCAGGGGACTTTTTGAGATTCCCGTTAAGTCCTCCACTTGCTTATATGAATGGGTTTCTAACAGTCCTAAAGCGTGTTCTATTTGCTTTTTTCCATACTTTCTTGGTCTACCTTCTCTAAAGTCTTCACGCAGTTTAGCAATGGCTTTACCTTCCTGGGTTCGTTCCACGATCATATCCCTTTCAAATTCTGCTTTTATTAGATTTATTCCAGTTCTTTTGTTAGCCCAAACAAAAGTGGACACATATGATTGAATGAATGGAGCACCGAAGAGGCGAATAATAAGACTTTGTAAAGTTGTGCTTTATAAAGTTATAAAAAAAGAAAACATGAAAATGATTCTATATATGGAAAAAGGATGTATATTATACTAAGATGGAATTATGAAATTTTAATAGCTATAGGGGTGTATATATGAAGTTACTAAGGCAGGGTTTATTATTTGGTATACTAATGTTTATTGTCTTCATAATATGGGATTATATAAAAGAAAGTGCAATTGATTGGTCTGATAACCTTTTTAAGGCTATAATTTTTGCAGTAGTTCACATCCTAATTTCAGCTTTAATGAATAAAAATGAGAAAACAAACTAAGAAGTCAAGTCCTCGAAACAATTAAAATCCTTAACCCACAAAATAAGGGGCTAAGGATTTTAATATGGAAAATAATCTAAGAAAATTTTAATTTAAAGTGGCTTGTTTCTCTTATTTTCCCCACCAACCATTTACTTCCCACTGACATTTTCCATAATAATAAACAAGTTGGGCAGCAACGGAGACTGCATTTCCTTTAACACCCATTTTAATAAGTTTAGTAGCTGCTAATTTATACTCACCTTTCACGATATAATTAATTACGGTCGCTATAGCACCTACTGATAAAAATTCTGCAATTCCATTTTTTATCTTTTTATTAATACAGTTGTCTAATTCGGCATTCATAGGAGCTATAACATTCTCACTGTATATTAAATGCTTTAATTCTTCTATTTGTGGATCATAACCATATTGTTCTTCAATTAAATTAAAATCTAACCCTATAAAGTTTCCATTTTCATCTACTATTGTTGCTTCATCAAAAACAAATTCTAGTGTTTTAGCCATTTCCTCTATTTCTTGTTCTTCAGAAATTTGGAATTCTTGAGCGTTTGCAATACCGACAAAAGAAGTCATAAACAAAGCAAGAACTAAAGTCGTAATAAAAGTGTTTTTTAATGTTTTCTTCATGTTTTTCCCCTCTTCTTTCTAAAATATTGTATGCGCATACAATACAAATTATGACATAAAAGTATAATATTTTCAAATTATTTACACTAAAGTAAAAAATAAGAAAAGATGCGCCGTTTTAAAAAGCGAGGTAGAGGAGTATACACAACACTCATTAAATACATGAAGGACTACCTTGTATACAATCAATATTTTTTAAATTATAAAGGGATACCTAAAAAAAATTTCTTATTTTAGTGTTGAAAAATACAGGCTTCAAAAAGATTTCTGTGGTGCCAGCGTTGCACCAATTTTTTTGTAGTTTTTTAATGAGGTCAGCTGTGAGAATTTTTCTTTCGTTTAAACTTAAAATCAAGCTATTGCTTGCTTGCAATAAGAGGATATAATCCTCATTTGGAGACTGGTTAGATGGGAATGTGAAGTTTAAAATTACTGCATCAAAAATGAAATCGCCAAGAAAGGAAATTCGGTATAAATATCTATTTTGTCTCTTGAAATCATCCTCACAAGATAATAACATTGAAGATTTCAAAAATTAATCAGATAAAAGTTAGCCCCTCTCGACTGAGAAGGGTTTTTTCTGTTGATACTATCACTTTTTAACATTTAATTATCTATAACTGGCCAAAATTTTTTAATACCCATTACTTAGGATTAGGATTATTCTTTATATATTCAACTAGTTTTTCAAAAGAGGTGGTTTGATATTTTAAATCTTTACTGTCAAATAAAAAATAATTAGGTTTACCATCTTCTATTTTTAAGAAAGGTGCCTCTTTTTTTGCATCTTGATAATCTGTATTACTTTCCATTCTAAAAATAGAATTCATAGTTTCTTTATCCAATTTATTTGATACTTGACCATCACCTATTACATATACAGAATATTTTCCTTTTTGCTCAGACACCATTTTGTATTCTTGTGCCTTATTACTGCATCCAATAATCCCCATTGATATTGAAAACAATATTATTCCAAGTAGACATAGTTTCTTCATAACTATTCCCCACCCTTGAAGTTTTTCTTTGTTCAGTTGTTGTTTTCAAACTTAAATAACTTAATTAAATTAGCAATTTCTTGATATTTATCTTACAATAATATATTCTTCAAAAAAGTGGAAAACCCTCTGAAAAATGGTATTTTAAAAAATATTTACTAAAAAAAGTAAGAGCCACTTCGAATCATATATAACTACTTTACAAATAAGATTAACCCCTCTAAATGGAATGGCACTTTTTTCAGTTAGCTTTATTTTACTCTCAATACTTATCCCACATAAATTGTGTAATTTGCATCAAGACCATTCCAATCACGTATCTGCTGAATAGTGCTATATTTGTTTCTTCTGTTGATTTCTATGATTTTCAAATGACTGAAAAATTTCATCTATATCATTTTCATCAATTAAACTGAATAAATCTTCAAATTTTGAGGATTCTATTTCAAGACAAATTTTGTGATGTCTTTGGTAACAGTTGCAATACAATGCTGCCTCATTATCAATATTAGAAATAGCGCACTCCTTTTTACCATAGTCACATTCATGCCAATTAGAGCAACAGGAGAATCCTTTTTTAGAAAAACCAAGTGGAGTAAAGCCCTGTCTTGTATCTATTGATTTATTATTCATTTCTATTCCTCCATAATAAGAAGGTACCTTGTTTACAAAGAGTTACCTCCTAATAATTTTTTAATTATAAAATGCCTGATCCTAAAATTATTAAGCCAAAATGATAAGAGATTAATAAATTCATTTTAAAAAGGACAAAAAGTAGACTCTTCTAAAATATTTTTTAAGACAAAGACTGCAACAGGATTCGCATTGTTTGAAACAACCCATTCTAGTTCATTAAGCATTTCAACTTCCCACGAACCATTGAGATTCTTAAATCGATATAAAGACTTTAATTTTAAATAATACACGTCTCCATCCTGATACAGATCCTCTATATTTAATTGAATGGAAATACGTTTATTTTTCTCTACAGCAAAATGGTTTAAACCCACTTTTTCTAATCCGTGAAATAATTTCAATTCAATTACCACCTTTTATTTTTTATAAAAAAAGGGTTGCCATATTAAGGCATCCCTCTGTTTTTAGTAATCACATAGCAAAGTCAAACAAAGATAATCCATCATAAAGATCCTCTTTTTTAGAAGAACGTTTATTCTTGGATTTACTAATCTGTTCAACTTTTGCTTTTGATTCAATTTTCTCTTTTTTCTTTGTCTCCATCACTTCAATGGCTTCAATCGCAGCGTAATCATCCTCGGTAAATGTATCAAAGTTAGCGAAAATATCATCTATTAACTCATCAGAAACACTATCAAATAATGCCTCCAAATCATCAGTAATGTTATCTTCAACGACCGGTTCGATATATCCGCAGAGATTTTTAGTTTCTTGGGTTAACTTTGCAAAGGCTTCAGTAATCTTTTGCTGAAATTCCTCTTCAGAAACCAATTCAAGATTACTATCTAAATCTTTCTGTGCAGCCTGCTCCCAAGCATTTGCGATTTCACTAGATTCGAGCATCTTGCTTAAATCATTTGTTAATGACGATGAAGAAGTATCAGCATATTTGGCAAGCGCATCAGAACGTTCAATAGCTCCTTCTACTAGTAAAGCTGATACACGTCGTGACATTAATCTCTGGAACTGTGCCATTTGCTGTGTCTTATCATTAACCAGATATAATACTTCACAATGAAGATGTTGGCCAAGTCTATGAGATCGTTTAGCAGCTTGCCTCACTGTGTTAATATCATCATTCATTTGCCAAAATATAATGGTTGGGAAAGCTAATAAATCAAGGCCTACTTCCACCAATCTTTGGTTTGTGATGATAACTTTAGTTCCCTTTTTAGTTTGATCCTCTAACCAGTCAAATCGTTGATCGGCACTTATTTTTCCATCCAAAATAACAGGATCTACCCCATTTCGCTTTAAAACCATTTGTATTCTTTGGTTTGTACGATACTCTTGAGTATAGTTTGTATAAATGATTACTCGACGATTTTGGGCTAGTCTTTGTAAAACAAGCTCAACCAATTTACGTTCTTTGGCTGTTTCATATTCTGGTGGAAATGCAGGAGCTTTTACACTATATAATGTTTCACCCATCTTATTTTCAAAGGAAACTGTCATACCCAGTGTAGGTTGATCAGCGTAATTTAAAACAGAAGGATTAAACTTACTCCATGCCGCAGTTCCTAAATCATTTTGCAAAGTCTGACAAGCAATGTACATACTGCTATGAAATTTTTGATATTCATCAAAATGATCATCATCTAAAGAGACAACTATAGGCTTTTCCTCTAACGTAATCATAGGAATCTGTAATTCTGATACATCCATAAATATAGATTTATCCAGTAGATGGTTGGCTACTAACTCAGGTGAAATACCTGGTTTTTCTTTAACAATGACATTTTCCTTTTGTCGGTTTGTTGTTACCCCTACTTGTTTCATATCTGTATCAAGTTTTTTAACCTTTTCTATAACGCCATAACGTTGAGCCCAAGTTTCAGTAGTTGTCTTATGAGAGAAACCCATATTTATTAATTCTTTCGGGAATACGCGCCATAAAACAGCGTGAATACTAGAACTTGCTCCGTTAGTTAAAGTTCCTGTTAAGAAAAGTGACTTTCTACAAGATTTTAAAATTTTATGGAATGCTAGACCACGACCACTACCTTGTGCTTTCATTTGGTGGATTTCATCAAATATACCTAAATGAAAATGCTTTGGTAGCATACGTTGAAATAGTTGAGCAATCATCCAGCGATTTCCATATTTACTTTCTCCTAACTTTTTAATAGCAGGCCGAGCAAGAGAACAGTTACTTTTCTCACTAGTATAATCAGCTTGAAAGGAACGAACTTCTGGTTTCCACTTCTTCACATATCCAATAGGTAAGCCATGTGGATCAAGTAGTCCATTTTTTCTAGCCTCTTGAATCTCTGCTAAAGTTGGTGGGTTTGATGGTTTTTCAATAACATCCTTCCACCCCGCAAGAACTCCTGCCTTTCTATCTTCCTGTTTTTCTCTAGGTGATTGTAAAGCAGCACCAGTGTCAGGATTGACCCAATGGAAATGATATGGATTCCATTTAGCGCCTAAAACAAAACCAAATGAATGTAATTTCATCCTGTCTGTAGATACAAGAATGAAATGTATTTTTCCTTTTGGAATTCTCCATCCTGATTTAACAAATTGAATGTAAGAAAGGGCATCCTCAGTACTATTCAAAATAGTAACAATTTGTTTGGATTTTTTGTATTCAGCCCATAATTTATATTCTTTTCTGTTTTTTGAATGCTGAAATTTATCTACCTTTGATAGCAATGAAGGTTCAAGGATACAGGTTGATCCAAGAGCCTTTGGTATTTCACTTGTGGCCCACTTCGGTATAACATTAGAAGGTCCAACAATTAGACAACGAAAACCATCGTTTGCTCCACTTTCTTCTCGTTGACGAGCTTTTACATGAGCAGCAGTTAAAGACATTTGGGTTTATAGTGATAGGTAAGAATCATCCTCGGCAGTCCGTTAGGAGTTCTTTTCCCCCACTTCACACCGAACGTGAAAGTTTCCCTTCATTCGGCGTTCCATCAATCTCATTATTATTAGGTTTATAGGTTTGTTTATTTAATTCAAAAAACTTAATTACCTTTTGATACTTCCTATCTAGATAGATGGTAGCATTTGCATAGACTTTCGTTAGAAAGGGAATGGTATATTCTTTTTTATTTATCAGATAACCATATGCTTTTCCGTGTGTTCTGAAAGTTTTAATTGGCAAATTCCATCTCTTAATCAGTTCAGAAAGAAACTCCTTAGTTCCAAGAATTTCAATCATACAACTTCTGTACTTATTGGTTATTGAACCATCACCATCTATATAACCTCTAATAAAGTGATGTTGTAATTCTTTTGGAACAATAGTTTCATCTGGAAAATTAATAGTTAAAGATTTTTTTGGAGTACAACCAAGATCTATTAAATCAGAAACAATTTTTTTATTATAAATGTGGATTACATTTGCTAAATAAGTTTTATTATTCAAATGGATTGTCTTGTTCTTTATCGGTACATCAGTATTGAGAAAAGTTTTTAATTTTTCTAGATGTCTTTTATCTCCCTTTTGCAGGGTTACTTCAAGAACATAACGATCACCACTTGTAACGGAACCATCAGCATATAAAAATCCTAACCAATATGCTTTTTCTTCAGAGTCTATGATTTTGAATATATTTTCATTGTAGGTATATTTCTTACCATTTTGATTAGAGGAATACCCTTTCCTGGTTAAATATTGAATGAATTTAGTAGCATCTAAACTTAAGAGCTTACAAATTTTTGTTCTAGGTACTCCATGCAAGAATAGGAGTTCTCCTTCTTGCAACTTCTTCTTAAATTGAATTTGTTTTTCTAAATTAGGTTGTTGTGAACTTACAATGATATAATCTCTTTCTTTTAACCATAGACTTAAAGACTTTTCACATATTTTTAATTGTTTACTAATAGATTTGATACTCATACCTTGTTGGTATAATTCTTCTCCCTTCCTATATAAAGGCGTTTTATCGTAGCCCGAATTTCCTGTACGAGCATCGATTCTATACCCCTTTTCCTTTAATATGAGAGATAGCTTTTTTCTATTAATTCCTGTTTGTCGTTCTATTTCTCTTAAAGACACACCTTCAAGAAATAATTGCTCTGCTATTTGCATATTGCCTCTCAATATTACAAACCTAATAACATGTGATGAATTGACTGTGCCCCTTCACTCCATCGGCATTACCCGACTTCATCATTACTACAGGCTGCTGTCCTTTGAGTTCAACAGTCATTTCCTACTGTTTAGAGATATCGTAGTACATCCTACTTAACAATTTCTCTCAAAGTTCCGACGTTCCTTGTATCCTAGCTTTCAATCATTCCCTTAGCTTTTTTCTAAGACAAATCGCCATTCTTTTGCCTTTAAGTTGGTTGACGAAGAACACTGAAAAAAACAGTATAGTAATTGATCAGGGAATTACAATTACTACGACAAATTTATCTCTAAGAAAATTCCTGTTCGTAAGCATAGAAATGTTATAGCCCCCCGCCTTAATAAGACGACTTCACCGAGCTTTACACTTATTCTTTGATGTAATGAATAAGCATATCGGATATTAGAGTATGACCGCCAACACAATCATAAGTAGGTACTGCCCCTACCAATTCAGATACAAAGTTAGATTAATTATAATAACCCTTTAGTCTTGTCACACGTTTCCATGTGTTTTTCAACTAAAAACGTCGCACACTCCCTGTTCCCATACCTGCTACAAGAAAAGCACCAATCTTCTTTTTTAATACTTCCAGTAATCCCATCACCGAACGAGCTTGTGATGGTACACAAACCCTATTTGTTTCTGCAATAAACTTAGAAAAATATGATCCATCATATAGAGGCTTCATATATTGATCAAGCTTTGCAAACAAAGGTCCAGCATTGGCGCGTAAATAATCTTCGGTTGACCAATCATTTTGAAATGATGCTTCAACTTTAGTAATATCCTTACTTTTTGTTTGAAGATAGCCCATTTGGATACCATCTTGAACATAAGAAAGCATTTCATCCTCTTTCATCGATTTAATAATGAACGCTCTCATATTTTTCATGTTACCAGCTATATTAGTAGTTTCGATGTCGACTTTTTGAAGCTTCTCCAGTGGAAGAATTGACAAGTAATGTTTGGTCCATTCTTTACTTCTAGGAAGCCCGAAAGTCTCTGCAAGAAACCGACCTGCCACTTCATAAATATCATGATCCCATGTCATTACAACGCGCTCAGGCATAGATTGATTATTATTCTTAGAATTCTGTAAGACAGCTTCTTGATAATCTTCACTAACTGCCATTCTAGGCATAGCAAACATATGACAAACCTTTCCATTAACGTCTTCAATTCTTCTAAAAGATTGACTGGAACGAATGGTTTCTGCTTTTCCAGTAGCTTCATCAAATATTTCAATGGTCGGGCTATATAAAGCTGCATGAACAGCACGACAAGATGTTAAGGAACCGGCAAAGGCAACACCAATTAGGGTTTTTTCTCCCTTATCATTAGTCGTTGTCATTGCCATCTTTAAAAATGCTTCAAATTGTTTGCCATCTTCAGTTACACGAATCTTTTTAGTCATAAATAAACGCCCATTTATTACAAAAAACGTTTAAAATGTAGAGGGTTACCCCCTCTGCATATAAACGTTCATGCAAAGAGGGCTTCCCTCCTTTAAAAGTTATTTTTTAATAAATAGTTGTTTCCATCAGATAATCTTCGTATTGCGAATAAACGCCTCAATCATGATCTATATCACTATCATCTTCATTTGTAAAATATGTGGAATATTCACTACTATTTTTAATAAACTCACTTAAATATTCCATCACTTCTACAGTATGTTCTACATGTGTGTCATAAGGGTCTTCCTCCGCTAATACCTCATATACTTCAGTCAATTCTTTTGGGATTTCAACCTTTTCATTGCGTGCTGTGTAATAAAGAGCTTTAAAAATAATATCAGCTTGTATTGCTTTGATGGTTTTTTGCATTTTACTTCTCCTTTCTTTCACAATAGGTATCTTTTGGTGAATTATAACTATCCAACTTTTTAGACATTAATATATACATCTTCCATAACAAAGTCCTCTAGCACGTAACTATTAAATACTATCTCCAGTGCTTCTTCTTCTGACATTTGTTTCTTCATATCGTTAAACACTCGTTCTAGTAACTTGTCATCTTTTATCATTCTTCTCATTTTATCTGCAGAAAATTGCATTTAAATCTTCCTCTCTTTTCGGATTTGTTATGCATAACCATTTGTAATCCCATGTAAAGTCCAACATTTACTTGAGTAGTTACCATAAAGGAAAATAGCTCCTTCATTTGCAGCATTAAACGAAACTTTACAAGAAATCATGGCTGTTTCTCTAAATACAAATCCTGCTATTTCATCTAATGTAATTAACATAGATCCGTTTGATTCCTTTCTATAAGGAAGTTCACAATTTAAAAATCGAAAGAAAATCGATTTTACAGAGCCACTTTGAAAATCGAAATTTTCACATGTGACTTCTACCTGGTGAACCATCAAATCAAATTCAGTTGACCCTTCCACTTCAGAACCTAGATTTAGCTTATGTTTAGATTGATCATCTATATAAGACAACAATTTATCTTTTCTCCTTCTCTACTTTAGATTGAAAATACCTTTTTCTGAAAAGATACGTACAATGGACTTTGATTTAAAAGTAGTCACTTCTTCCTCTTTTCCACTCTTAGGATTAATCTGCATTTTCTGCTCTTGTACACGTTTAGAGACCCCTACAAGAAGGTGGTCTCCCATTTCCTCCGGTAATGTACCAGAAGCGATGGCTGTTGCAACGTGAGTAATTTTAAGAGGCATGGCAGGATTAATTTGCTTACCCAAAGTTATATTTAAGTCCTTTATTTTATCCTCAATTTTCTTATAAAAATCACAAGTTTGAAGAGAAATCAAAATATCATCTTCCTCTACTTTCATGGACTGAAATAACGCCACTGGTTTTTCATTACTAGGAATTTCATAGGAACATGTTTCCCAATCAGCAACATCTAGAGATGGGATAGCATGCTTTCCTAAATAAGAAAAGTTCACAAGTTCCTTCTCAATATTTTGCTGATAACGTCGCTCCTTTTCACTTCTTAATCCCTTTCTCCGTCTCTTTGCATAGACGATCACTTGCTTGTATGTGTCATAGTTGGCATCTGTAAATCGATATACTTTAATATTCACAAATCGACTAGCCAATATTTTTGCACAATCTTTTAGTACATATTGAGGGAGATTAAAGATTAAAACCCCTCCAGGTTGCAAATAATCACCTGTTAAATCCCGAAGAAAGGTGTTTTCCATCCTCTCACCATTCATTTGCATAAATGGTGGATTAAGGTACATAGCACTAAACGCGTCATGAGACATTCTAGTTTCCTCATATCCACATTTTGCTACGTGATCAATTACCTTTTCAGCTATTTCAGCACGTGACTTTTCAATCTCGATTCCGAAACTGGTTGTAATAGCTCCTTTGGACGTTAGATCATCCTTCCATTGTTTCAATGCAGCGCCCTTTCCACAGCAAGGGTCTAACAGAGTAATAGATTCTCCAGGAACACAAGATAATCTTTTTAATATGAGATCCATTTCTTCTGAGGGAGTGGGATAAAACCCACCTTTAGCTTCTGATTCTAAACGTGCCATTAAGCAGCACCTCCTTCAGATTTTTCAATTACTACTAAGCAATAAATTTCCTCATTATAGAATAAAAAAGGACTTTTGCTATAAATAATTGATTCTGGATCACACTTTTCGATTAGCTCTACATATGAAATAGACACAAAATCTTTTGTAACTGTATCAACAAAACCAGTAAAGCACCCCAAATCCCAAATGGTTACCATAACCTTATCTCCAATTTGAATGTCGACTGTTCTATACTGTGGATGACCAGCTCTTTTTAAATTTAATTTCATTAATCTCTCTCCTTAATAAATCATCGTTTATTTTTGTTTTTCGTATTCTAATAGGGATAAATCTATAGCTAGAGTTATCCCTTTTCCTTTTGTATAAACAAGAGGTTTCTTAAGCTCTTTCGCAATTCCTCTTGCAGTTTTCATACTGTTATGGTTAAGAGCAACTATCATTAGAGTCACGACGTCTGCTTTTCGAATCATACTTCGGTATTTAGAAGATGGTCGGTTCATTTTTCCATCGTGAAATAAAATAGTTACTCCTCTACTCTCTACATACTTTTTAATGGAAGATTCCCGTGAACCGCCAATAATTGCGATTGTACACATCTGGATTCCTCCTTTCGAAGCCGTTTACGATTTTTGTATTTGGTACAGGCCCTATATTGAGGATCATGGCAATTCGTTGGAATAAGAAAAGCACATTGTTTTTCTCTATAGAAATAACAAGAATGACACTTAGCGCTTCTATCCTTTTTCAATCCATAGGCCCTTACCATAGGATTTAAATTAGCAAGCCCCCAGTCAGTCGATTGTAGATTTAAAGTATTTTGCAACATAAGATCAACTCCTCTTATGAGTGTTTAATCGTTGTAGTCGTTGCATTTCACTTTCTATTACAGCCATAGCTTCTGGGGTACTCAATTCATCAAAAACTCTATTAAAATCCCAATTTGAAGGATAAACAATTTTATATTTACTATTCAGTCCAGTCCAAGACCCTCCTGTATAGGACAGAATATACGCAATATCTTTTGGTTCAGTAGCTTCGCACAAGGCAGCCAATACTAGCCGCGTAGCAGTCACTACTTTAATTTCTGGTCGGTAGCTATGTTTACTAATCCCGCAAAAAAAAGCATGTGTGTCAAAGTAGTCCTTCATATCATTGAAATCTGTAATTAACTTAATTTCTTCTGAAGCAACTTTAACAACATCTTTTTCTAATTGTTCTGAGAATCGATTCATTCTGGTTCCTCTAATCGATTCATTATTCAGGAAGTAGTCCAATGCTTTCTGTTCACTAACTAATTTTCGAGCAGAATTATCAAATGCTTGAGATCTCAAGCGATAATACTCATTTGATAACTCATTAGATGGAAAGTTAAAGTTAGGATGCCAGCGAGACCCCAAAGCTTTTTCGTAGTCTCCAGTAAGATAAGCCTCCTCCATTTCTTCGATGACATGCTCTACTGCTTCGTCAGGTGTATGCCAATCCCGTAAATCATCGGGTATGGTTATACCCCTTCTATCATCACCGTAGAATTTAATCCATTGTCTTTCTTCAAAATCAAGAAGATAGGGAATTAATTCATTTGGAAGGCTATCTTTACTCATTCCATAGTAATTTCCTCTCTTTTTAGCAAGTTGCTTAAGTATTTCAAAATGTTCATTAATCTCTTCTTCTGTTTTCGGTTGAATGTATTCCAACATTTCTAATAAATCTTCCATTAGTAATCGCCCTAAAAAACAAAAAGGAGGAACCCCCCCTTTAGCGTTAGAGGGCTTCCTCCTTTCAAATTTTAGATGTTAAATCGTAAAAGCAACACTAGCAACAGTATCATTGTTAAAGTCGCTGGCTCTTACTATCTTGTCAGAAAAGCTTTTTACATTATTATCCGTTACATCATTTCCAATGAGTATTGTCGCAACGGAAAATTGCCTTTCTTTTTTTATCTTAGTAAAAACTCCACTTTGAGGGTTTGTGTAGGTCCTTAATGCATGATGATCGGATGGTTCTCCATCTGTAATAAAAACTACATCTGCTTTCCTATACCTACTATTTTCCTCAATAATGCTGACTGCTTTTTGTAAGGGGGAAGTATAATTTGTCCCTCCACCTAAAAAAGTTTCAGCTAGCTTTACTAGATCACCTGGTTTAATCTTTCCCTTGTCATAGCGGAAAGTTCCTTGTTTTGTAGAATTAGAAAAGGGAATAATCGCAAAATCACGTCGTTGTTTTTTTGCAATCATCATTAAGGCTAGAGCGAATCCTTTACTTTGAGCATCTAACTTTTTCATTGAACCACTTTGATCTAAGCATAGAATTATAGGGCCTTTACCTAATGTTTCTTTCCCTTCCGGTGCGTACATCATGGTTTGATGTTCAGCATAGCGTCTTAAAAAATCTAGCTTGGTAGATGAATTCTTATAAGCTGCTAATTCGACTGGTAAAAGTCTTTCTACATCAATACCTAACATCACACCACTACGATCTATTGTTTCAACATGTTTGGTTTTTTGTTTTTTTTTGTGCAATGGCTTTAAATCTTCCTGCCCATTCAGCAATTTCTTTTAATTTTCCATTTTTAGATAATAATTCAGCTAATTTAATTTGATCACGTAACGGAAGTTTTTGTAATTCCGATTCCCCGTTACCTGCACCTCCAGCCAAAAGATTTATTAAGTCCTCCTTTGACTGTTTTGCTTTATCAGTAGCTAAAGACATTCTTTCACTGAATTGTTTTTTATTTTGTTCAATTGATTGTGTTAATTGTGACTGAATTTGTTGCACAGCATTTTCAAAGTTCTCTTGAGCCACTTTCATTTGCTTTTTGGCTTTTGTGATTTTTCTTTTCGCATTCTCTTGAGCCTTTTTATCACTATTCTGATTAGCCACGTCTAACGAATCTTGCGCCTCTTGTTGCATATTCTCAGCTTTACATAGTGACTTTTCAAACTGCAGGGCTTCTTGAATGGCTTTTTGAAGCTCCTCATTTACTGATCTTTGCTCATCGACCCATTCGTAAACTTTCTCTGAATAGCTTACCGTTCCGAGTGCTGCACTTAAATCATCTAATCGAGTCGTTTTATGAGAATGATGATAACTCTCTTCATTCATCATTTTTTTCATAAAATAATAGTTTATTTTAAATTCTTGATCAAAGTCTTGTTCTTCTAAAAGTGATGGTTTCACTTTATATAAAGAAGCCCAAATATCTGACATTAAAGGGGAAAAGGTAGGAATAACCTCTTTCCCTTTTTGGTTTATTTCTTGCAACCGATCTGACATTTCTAAAATTTGCCCGAAACGTCTTCTATCATAACGATCAGTATTTAGAACTGATTTTCGTTTATCCATACTATTGTCCCCCTTAAATTCCTAACATAAGGGTAGCAATTTGTTTTTGACATGTTTCTATTTTATTGCGAACAACTTGAATATCCCCTTCTCTATCAGGATGCTGACTAGAAAGTTGGGATAAATCTTTTAATAAAGATTTCATTTTTTGAGTACCCTCTAAACTAATCTCTGGAGATTGTTCTTTCTTCACCTTCTCATATATTTCTTTAGCCTCAGCTTCAATTTCAAGTATTCGTGTTTTAACAAAGTCTTGTGCATATTTTGTTACTATTTCTTGCACTTTTGTTTTTTGATCAATAGTTTCCCAAAGCCCATCGGTTAAGATCAAAATATCTTCAATAACTACTGTTGAACGACCATCCATTACTGCTTTTGCTTTTAGAAGAGAAAGCGACTGACGAAAACGTCTATCTGATGGTCGAATCCCTTCATCTTTCAATTCAGTACGAATTTGTTTTAAAGTTTCGTAAACATCAGGTGTTATGTTAGTCATATCACAGTACATTTGAAGATCATCAATATCATCTAATGTTAAGTACTCTGTTGGATTTTTAGCTTGAGTTCCTTGAAGCATCGAAATAAAACTTGCATCTTCACCGATATAATCAACTTCAAACCGAAGTAAGAAACGGTCAAATAAAGCTTCAAGTCCTTCTCCTTCTTCTGGATACTCATTGCTTGCTCCAATAACACTAATTAACGGAGTTTTTACTGGAACTCCATTGTTATAAAATAAACGTTCATTTATTAGTGTTAGTAAAGCATTCAAAATAGCAGAGTTTGCTTTGAAAATTTCATCAAGAAATGCTATATGTGAAACAGGCATCTTGTGCTCTGTATTTCTTTTATAAATCCCTTTCTCTAATTCTGATAAACTAACTGGACCAAATATTTCCTCTGGAGTAGTAAAACGTCCCAATAACCATTGGAAATAGTTCATTCCTTGTATGGATTTTGCTACATCCATAGTTAAAGCAGACTTTCCTGTTCCAGGAGGTCCAACTAATAAACAGTGCTGTTTAGCAATTATACTTAGATAAATGGCTTTTATAACCTCTTCTCTCTCAACGTATCTACAGGATAAATATTTTACCCACTCATTTAATTTTTTTATTGAATTATTCATTCTTATCCCTCTCCCGTTAATTAGTTTTTTGATTACGCTTGTTTTGCTCTACCTCTTCTACTATTAGCAGCTTGTTCGGCAGCCTTATCTAAAAGAATTTCGAAGGCGTTTTTAATTAATTCCTGGTAACTTTCCATTTTATCTATTGCATCAGTTACAATTTCACGATAATCAGCAAGATCTGAAACTACTCGTTTCGCTTCGTTGGCTAATATCTTCAACTGTGCAGTTGGAACATTATCTTGTTTGGCCAATTCTTGACAGCTCACAAGTGTGCTTTGAAGATGCTCTAAAACCTTTCTTTGTAACATATCCTTATTCTCATCCGTTTGAATAAGAGGAATCATAAAACCTTCCCCCTTTTCTAGTGAGTTGAGAAAATTCACAAGTCTACGTAACTTATTTTCGTATTTAGCTGGAATAAAGTAGACACCACCTGAGGGTCTAACAGGAGTAGGTGACATGGTTTTAAGAATATCAGTAGAAGACATTCGAATCGCTTGTCCGTTGTGACAAGTTTTATATAGCTCGAATAATTTGCATGCCTCTTCTGCTAAGTCTTCAGCCATCCCACCCTGTTCAACGATAGCCGTGCTAATGGTTTCAGCTTTCCTATTAAAAATAAGAATAGCTTCATTTTGTTTATAAGAAAGCTTTTGTCCTTTTGAATCTATTGTTTCCTCCACAATGTTCCTCTGAATGATTTCCTCATTAGTACAAACATTTCGAACGATGTAGTTTCTATAAATTCCTTTAGTATCTGTTTCGACACGTTTGGTCTCAATATCTTTCGTAGCTCGTCGAAAGGCATCTGCAGAACGAATTTCATTCGGTAAATCTGATTCTTCAAACCCATTCAGTAAAAGTAACTTCCTTAAATTATTACGATCATAATTACTTTCTCCTACTGAATACCAACATAGATATCCAATAATACTTTTTACATTGCTATCCTCATTGATAGCAGCTACTTTTTCTAAATTCATTGTCATTTGAAACCCTCTCCTTTTTTTGAAAATAAAAAAAGAACAGAATTAGTTCGAATTAATCGAACTGACTCTGTTCTTTTTAGTACCAACACAAAAATAAGACCTACAAATTGCACGTCTCGTTGTTGGCAAATCCTATTAACTTGTTCTCTTCAAGCATATTTCAAACTAAAGCTTGATGAGTCTTTTCCTCTAGTAATTTCACTAGATAGACCTTTCTTCCAGCACGTTAAAAACGGAGAAGCATAAAGGTAGACCACAAAAAGTGGTTTTTTACGAAGGTGCTTTCACATTCCTTCTGCCCGACTTCATTCAGCACGTACCAAACGGTGACGGA
Source organism: Heyndrickxia sp. FSL W8-0496 (assembly GCF_038007825.1). Classification (NCBI taxonomy): domain Bacteria; kingdom Bacillati; phylum Bacillota; class Bacilli; order Caryophanales; family Bacillaceae; genus Heyndrickxia; species Heyndrickxia sp. FSL W8-0496. The sequence continues at coordinate 102,838 of NZ_JBBOXX010000002.1, read as the reverse complement.
AATGTACAAGGGCTACAAAAATTAAAAAACTATAATTTCATTATACGGAAAATTACACCTTCTAGCAACGAATTTTAAAGATTAGTTATATACCTGTTTAAGAAAAATAAGGCATTTTACTTTTTATTTGCAATTAGTAATTAAGGATAATTTATTGTATTGAGGACATTATTAAAATAACAACAAATTCACAACATAAGATTGAAATGAAGCTAGTATAAGCAAAACATTAAATGTAATTGAGTTCACTTTGTTGGAATAGTAATTTTTATTTGAGTAATCTTTGAAAGCTTAAGGAGGTGTAAAATTGATAAAGCTTGTGTTTAGATTAGTTATAATATTTATATTAGTTAATTCTTCATTATTTCCAAGTTACACTTCGCGTGTTAATGCAAAGAACATAGATCAAACTGAATTAGAAAATGCTTTTATTGATGCTGTGAATCCTCTAATATATGAAGCAATTACTGATTTCTACAAAAAGGAACCAGTTAATATTTCATATATGTGTCAACATCTTATAGATTTAAACAATATAGATAAAGGATCAAGATATTTTGATGCTGTTATCCAATTTATAACTTATCAAGGTGCACACAATCCACCAAACCATTTATTCACTATTTATATAAAAAGAGGAGTCCAAGGCTGGCAATTGATTAGTTATAAAGTTGATAAAAATTATAATCCGAAAAAATATTGTAGATAATTAAAAAATCCTCATATTGAGGACTCAACATGAGGATTTTTTATAAGGATTTAGTAAACATTATAATTTTTTTGGGTGCTCCCCAGTTTAAAGCGTAATCATAATTATCTTTAAATGCATCTTTATCATTACAAGTAGTGCAAAAACCAAACCAAATATCTACAAAATTATAGGACCAGTTGTAGCCATAGTCTCCAGTGTCCTCTATTTGAAAAGATGATCTAGATCCATATAACGGGTGAAGTACTGGCGTATCAAAGACAACTGCAGATCCAAATGGAATTACAGGAGATGTACCGCCTCTTACAGGATGAACTGCAGCATAACCCCATTGTGGGATTTTGCCACTATGCGTTCTTCTTGGTTGACCATTTGGTAGATACTGAGGAAGTGAATATGCTGTTACATGTTGATTATTATATGTTATAAAAGGGGTTACATCTTTTTTAGTATTTTCTTTTGCTGCAAAAGAAGGTTTAGGTTCTTGCATAAATGAAATAAGAATTAGAGAAAAAATAATAAGTAATGTACCTATTTTTAATTTCATCGGTTATCCTCCTTTAAGTTCTCCCAGTTAAATTCAGGTAGTGTTCCTACAAGCAATTCATTATCTTTTGAAATAAGTGTTGAGATTTGTCCATTACCAATAAAGATTTTTTCTGATTTCCATGTATCATCCCCTTTCAATATTTTATATAGAATATATCCATCGCTAATAAATAAATTATCAGTTGTTGTTATTAATTGATTAATATTTCCACTAATATCTAATTCGATTTTTTTTAATTTAAGAAAATTTCCATCTATTTCCCATATAGTATCTTTTGAGTATAAAAACAATTTTTCTTGAAAAACAGTCAATTTAATACCATTCAAACTAGGAATATCTATTTCTTTAAAATTATCATTAATAGAATTAAATATTAGTAATTTATTTGAAGTTAAAATAACTATTTTATCTTTGTTAAAAGACACAGAAATTAGCTGTTTTTCAAAATTATATTCATTCCATGACAATCCTCTATTAGTTGTTAAATAAAGTTTATTGTTTGAAATTACACTAATAACATTTTCTTTTATTGCAAAATCAATTGCATCTTTACTTTCTAATGTTAAGATTCTTTTTATTTGCCCATTTTGATAATGAGATAGACTATCAGGGGTTAGTATATATAAGTCTTCAGAATTGTCATTTTGCGGTAATACCTTAATAAACCTATCATCCAAATAAATTTTTGACTCCTTTTTTGAATCTTCACCTACTTTAGAAATGAAGGGTTTAGATAAATACACTTGAGGTCCTTCTTCACCCCAAAATATTAACTCCGTATTTTTTTTATTAAAATAACCTCCTAATATGGCTTGATCTCCATTATTTTCAATTGATTTATTACCTTGAAGAGTATATAACCCTCCATATGAAGGTACTTTTTTCAAAGAATAAATTACTGATCCTTTTTTTGCATTTATTACTACTTGTGAAAAGTGACCTTTTTTGTCAACACCATATACACTTAAATTCAATTCATTTTTATTTTTTTCTAAGCTAATTTGATATCCATTTATAAAGCCTTTGCCTGATAACAGTCCATTCTTTTTTGCTAGAACAATTCCTTCATCACTATCAATATTAATATCATTAACATTTATATAGTTATCATTTGATTCATTTTGCAAGTTTATCTTTTGTGTTATATTTGAATGGTTTATTGTTATTAATAATTGTTTTGAAGTTTGAGGTACCCCATAAATTAAATTCCATTTTTCATGATCTTTTTCTACCATTTTTCTAGTGTCTTCTGAATGAGCACTATATAAAACAGCGTCCTTGCTCCATTCTTTTGCCTCTTTATTGGCAATATTTATTGTTTCTAAAAGTGTAGTATTATTTTCAGTTTTATCTTTTTGTACGGAATCCACATTATTTATTTTTAGTCCTATCAAAACCAAAAATATCAAAAAAGGGAAAACCAATAAAAATTTTATTTTCATCCAAAAATCACCTCCAGTAACGGATATACCGATATAATTCGACGGAATATTCTAAATTCCTTCTATTTTTTTTATATTCCGTCTTTTTAGTGTTTTGGCTGTTGAGAAGATCATTATAATGCTATTTTTGTGTAAACATAGACTGTTCATTTAATAATAAATTAGGTTTTAGTTATGTATTTTTGTTTAGTCAATGTAAATGACTAAATTTAATCAATGAAGTTTAATACGAACTTCTGAAATCTACTTGAGGATCATACCTCTTCTTAATTCACATTAGCAACATCATTTTCAGCATAAATAAACCTCTCTTCAAAAAGAGGAGAGGTTTATTGGCTTTGATCTATGATAATGTAATAGAAGTAGAAATTTTAGTTCAATAAGTTTTAGAAAATTGTTATCTCTAATCCACCAGTCTTCAATAATTCAGAGTTAAAATGTGATTTTAATCTAAAAACATATTTTAACTAACTTATTAATTAGGAGTAAATTTTTCAACCTGACCTTTCTCCCTTAAAACTGAATAGTTTCAACAATTAAGCTTTATATCCATAATTTCCCCAAAGTTTATATATTCAAATTCACCGTCATCCATTGTTATTTTAATTTGGCTAGATAACTGATCAAATGAATGAATTAGTCCAATTAGTGTTTCTATAAATCCGTTATCAAATACAACAAATTCTATTGGACAATTATACTTTTTCGCATAATTAATCTTCTCCTCATATTCTTGTAACTGATGATCATCTAACAATGGCATTTGAATCTTTTGATTTTCAACTTGTATTTGTCTTAACAAACTAATATGTTCGGGCATAAAGAAGCCCTGCCATTTTTTATTCCCTCTATCACGAATCTTGTCATTATTCACAGTTGAATGCACCTCTCTAATTTACAGTAGTTGATACTTCCAATATATCCATAAAAGGAATCTTGATCGTCTCTAATCCACTTTCCACATGAATTAACTTTGTCTGTCCGTCCATTTTTATAATTTTACCCTGTACTTGAAATTGGCCTTTCTTCCATACTGTAAGATTTACTAAGTTTTTTTCTTGGTATGCCTCAATTAGCATATTCCCTAATTCCTCTAACTCAAATTCGTCACGAGTAGGTTTTTGTGGTTTAGATTTTTTAGGCATTTTTATTCCCATTTTTATTCCCCTCCAAAGAGTACTATTGTTCTTATTATATACGAACACAAGTTCTTGTTCAACTTGATTTAAGAACAAATGTTTGTTTATAATAAAGTAAAAAAGCGAGGGAGCAATATGAGATTAATCCCCGAAAAGGATAAGGATATTATTGAAAAAGCAATATATTTACCGATGGTAATAATCGTTCTTAATCAAGATTTAAAATTAATTAATAATAGCCCTATTAAGCTAAAATCTCCTTATTTAGAATGGATCGATGAAACGATCAGAACGGTTCAGAAAGAGTTATCCACTGTAAAACGATATATGAAACAGCAGCAAATTAAAGTGGAGAAGGTTAAGACTGAAGAATCATTCACACAATATGTCTTTATATATAAAGGGTATGAGGAAATTCATAGATATTTTAATCCCAGACTTCGAAATCGGACTGAAGAATTATTAAAATATTATCTATATCAAAGATTTAATGACAATTAAATCTCTGTACTCAAACTGTGATGTGTAAATTGATCAAAAACATGTATTTTAATTCGAGGTAATTCTTAAAACGTTGGTTTACTTCCTACAATTTTACTTTTCAACGGTCTATTGGAATTTATTCTAAGAACATAATATATACGAATAAAACAAAACAAAAGCCAGTCTAAGACTGACTTTTTATTTATATTAAATGAAATTTTTTAATTGTTCTTTTATATTTTTTGTTAGGAGAATTGAGTTTCAAGGGTCTATATTGGGCGGTCCTATCAATATCCTTTTTTAATTGATCGCCTTGTAATAATAAGCTATGGGTCTCAACTAACAAATTATCAATATCCGCATAACCAGTTTTTTTAACCTCTTTTTTAAGAATAGTCATTGATCTCCCTCCCCGTTTTTATTATTTTTCATTTTATCATATAAAAGAATTAAGGTACACATTCTGGAATAATATTCAACTGTTCTTAAATCAGCGTTATTGAACCCATCTTGCGTTTCAGACTGGAGACATAAGACACCTAAGATCAATTCATCAACAATCAAGGGTATCCCCATTATAGAACCAATTGGACTTGTCGGTAGTTTACTCTTGAAGCGCTCATCTTCTTCTTCAATTTGGTTCACTATTATCGCTTCACCTTTATCCCATATATAGCCTGCAAAACCTTCTCCTTTTTTAAACGATCTCTTAGAAATCGATTCGGCATTTATTCGAACCGATTCTACAATTTTTAATTCCTCATTTATTACTGAAAACAAAGAAATGGATTTATCACTTTGATCTTTTTCAAGTATAGTTATACATTCTGAAAGAATATGCTTTAGCATTTGTTTCGAAAAATCCTTATCATTTTTCAAATATAAAAAATTCAATGATTTTATTAACCTATTTACATTTTCATTATGTCTTAATAAGACTCTTAGTTTTGCTTCAAACCTAGTTAGTGAATTTTCCAATTGTGTTGAGTAATTATAAGACTTTTTAAGTAAGATACTTTTTATATGAAATTGGGAAGCTAGTTTTTGATACTGCTTTTGTAAATACAATGGACCTTGTTTGAATCCTGGATCATAAAAAGGATTCGGAAAATTAGTAACAGCTGTTCCGATTTCATTTTTTTCACTTGATCGCCAATGATTCCCTAAATTAATAGTCAATCTATATAGGAAGTAGCTTATCGACACTACACTAATGATCTGCAGCCTATTTATTGATTTTTGAAGTGAATTACTAAGAATATCGGCTATTATACCTGAAAAACCGTAAATAATCGCTATCACTAGTAAACCTGCTAAAAGATAACAAGTTGCTATTTTCCAAAATGGATATTTAGGTTGGTCATATGATTCTTCATATGTGTCAGAGGCCCCTTGTTCATCTATATTTAATCTATTTTGATTCATTTTCCCCTCTCCTCTTTCCAAAAATTCGTGACAACATCTTTAATTTAAAAAAAGGAAGCACAGATGTGTTTCCCTTTTCCAAAATTATTAGTATTTATCTATTTTTATATTTTTTTTAATACGTTAGAGTAAAGCCCCTTTCTCTTTACCTAGCCAAGATTGAACTACCCTCTCTTTAAGAACCTTACGAGTTGTTTAAAGAAGGGATTCCTAAGAACACCGGTGTATACACCAGTTATGGATTAGGCGATCCCCGCAGTCCCTGCGGTTAGAAGTCGAATGGCTTCATTTTTAAGATTGATTCCTGCGTTAATATCACGATTATGATGAGTGCTACAAGAGGGACAGTCCCATTCACGTAATCCGAGATGTTTAACGTCTTTATTTTTGTAGCCACAACAAGAGCAAAGCTGGCTACTCGCAAAGTTTTTTGAAACGGTTACTACTTGTTTACCGTACCATTTCGCCTTATATTCCATCATATTTTTGAAATGCGACCAAGAAACTTCGCTAATTGCTTTTGCAAGACGGTGGTTCTTTATCATACTTGATACGCACAAGTCTTCCATTCCAAAAATGTCGTGGTTTTTGATCATTTCAGTAGAAATCTTGTCTAAATAATCTTTTCTTGCATTAGCAATCTTTTCGTGAATACGAGCGACTTTTCTTTTAGCTTTAAGCCAGTTCGCACCACCTATTGTTCGTCTACTCAATACTTTTTGTGCATGAACTAATTTCTTTTCTAATGAACGATAAATCTTAGGATTCGAGTAAATCGTACCATCCGAAAGAATAGCGAAATCTTTCAGTCCTAAATCAATGCCTACTGCAGAATTGGTTTTAGGTAATTCCTTGACTTCTGATTCAGTGTATAAAGAAACGAAATAGCAACCAGAGGGATTTATTTTGATCGTTGCACCTAAAATACGACCTTCAACTTCCCTACTTTTCGCAAAACGGACTTTCCCTAACTTAGGAAGTTTTATATAATTCTCTATGACATCAATATTTCCGTTTGTATACTTTGTTGTATAAGATTGAACAGGATTTTTTTTCGACTTAAATCGAGGTGATTTATTTTGCTTTTTGTAATATCGAACATAGGAATCCGCCAAAATCTCTACTGATTTTTGTAATGCAATACTATCTACTTCTTTCAAAAAGGGGTAATGCTTCTTTAGTTCAGGTAGTGATTTCACTACTTCATATTTGTTGAATAATTTTCCTTTCCAGTTATTTGATATAACTTGCCCATTCTGTTTCAGTTCTTCGGTGATATACCAATAAACTTCTTTTTCCTTTTGTTTTCCAAGAAAGAAATTGAATACAAATCTTGAACAACCAATGGTTTTATTGATCAGTTCAATCTGTTTTTTGTTTGGGTAGATACGGAACTTATAAGCCTTGTTGACTAGCATATTTTTCACCTCACTATTTTGGCTTCATCCATCACATTCCTTGAGGAAGGGTTATTCTGCCGTTGGGATGATAAAGCTCTTTTAAGAAAACAACATATTGGTCGCTCCTTTTAATGGATGTTTATTCTTGAAATAAGAAATAAAAAAAGCGAGCAGTCATTATCGACAACTCGCATCTCCTTTGAAATTATTAAAACTATTACGTATTGCCAAATTCGATTGAATACAAGTCATATTGTATTTCTTTAGCAAATCTTTTTTATTTTTCTCCATAGCTCCTAGCATAAGTAAGGCAACATAAGCTTGTCCCCCACCTTTGGATAGTCTTGATTGGAGAAATCTCCTACAGGATTTTGGCATTTTAAATATACCCCATTTCTCTATGACTAAAGTATTTTCCATCGCCTATGATAAGATGATCTAACAATTCTATACCGATGACTTTTCCAACTTCAGCTAATCTTTTAGTGACCTCTATGTCTTCCCTACTTGGACGTTCTACTCCTGAGGGATGATTGTGCGCTACTAGTATTGTTGCAGCACCTTTTCGAATAGCAAAACGGAATGTTTCTCTTGGATGAACAATAGAGGTATTCAAACTACCTTTAAAGAGTTCATCTTTACCAATAATTTGATTTTTAGTATCTAAAGCTAACACAACAAACACCTCTTGTTCGAAATGTTGCATATATTTTAATGCATGATAGGCATCTTCAGATGAGTTGATGGTAAACATCTCAGGTAATGACATGGAATTTACCTTTTTAGTAAACAAGATAGTCGCATAGATTCGTTCAGCGATAGTTTTAGAAAACCCCATTGACCGAATATCATCTTGAGTGAGGTCCAAAAGCTCCCTAATTGATAATGATGAGAGTTTATAGCAAACGTTAGGGTTAGCCTTATTACCAACAATTAACGCAAGTAAATCTGATAACTCTGATTCACATCCACCATAGTAGGAAACTCTTTCACGTGCAATTTCAATAAAAGATTTTTGCTCGCTTGTTAGTGTTAATTGAATATCCATATTCTCCTTTCCACACTCCGACAACCGAGATGGCAGTTGGAATGTGCCACCTCGTTTAAAGCCGAAGGGGAAGGCTATTTTAGTAGTCTGTTAGTTGAATGCAATTAAAGATCGATCATGCTTTATAAAATACTCAACACGTTTTTTGAGTAAACTTTTTGAAGTTAATGGATAGTGAATTAATAATGCTGGATGACGTAATAAAGGAACACTTTTTGACCTTAAGATATGTTCAATCATTTCCTCACCTCTAGCAATAAATAAAAATTCACTAGTTTTCCCATATAATACATTCGTTTGTAAGTTTTTCGTTGACCAAAGATCTCTTCCACATCTTTATGTGGAACCTTTGCCCCTACTTTTTGCTTGTTATATTTCATGTAAGAACTGTGGTGAACTGGTAAATCTATTGAAAGATGTGTGAAAACACTCTTCTTTTTAGTGAATAATTGAGTTAAAGCTAACATATAAGGTTTCCTCCCCATTTATCTTTTTAGTAAGTAGCTAGTACAAAACGAGAACCAGAGCTTGTTTCTATAACAAACTTCCAACAATCAGGGTATACTTCCCTATATACCTCGCTTGGTTGTCCGAAATAGTCTACATTCCCCAACAATATACGTTCTGTCATATTCAATCCCTAACTACCGAAGGGGAAACCCCAACGGTAATAGGGTTCCCTCCCTTCATTTAATAAATGGATTTTTATTTTGATTCTACTTTCTTGCTGCGGAAAGAGTGTGTAGTTTTGCTTTCTGCATACTGAGAAAGAACTGCATCATCCCAACCTAATTTTTTTAAATCATTTGCTGAAAAACTTAAATATTCCCATGGATTCATTCCTTCAATTGCAATCATTTCAGCAAATTCCTTTTTACTTTGAGAAGTGAACTTCCAGGAGTTTGACGGGTGTTTATCCCAAACAACGCCTCCAGCTTCAACAGGCCCATTTAATTCAACAAATAATTTTAAATGATCCTTCATTTTTTTTAATCCAGATTCGATAAAAGCAATTTTATTAGCGAAATTAACTGCATCTTCCATTGTCATATCTTTTGGATTCATCAATATAATTTCATCTGATGTTTTTACTTTTTCATTTACAAGAGTTTGCATATAAAATCCCTCCAAAAATTTCTTTTTCGTTTTTTAATAAACACTCGCCAGCAAATGAACAATGTTTACAATGCGGATTCATTTGATAAGGAAACAGTTTTTCAACTGGTTCACCTATTTCTAATAGAAAAAGTCTATTTTCAATTTGAATCGCAGTGTCTTCAGCCCATTTTCTAGCGTTTTCCATTTCTCTTTTAGAAAAACTCATTCGTTTCTTTGCCTTCTTGAAATAACGTAAGAAGAATAAAGACCCGACTATATCAAAGGTTTTATAGATTTTAAATAATGCCCAAGCATATAAAGGTAGTTGCATGGTATCCATCGGGCCATATACCATTCGGTTAGTTTTCCAGTCTGTAAACTCAATACAGCCAAAAACTGTTTCAACCAAATCAATATAGCCCTGTATACAAGGAGCATCGTCAGCATCTGAAAGAGGTAATTTAAAATACTTCTCAACCTCTACCCCACTTTTTAATCCAGCGCCCATCTCTATAGGAGCTTTTTCTATTAACTTCCTTAGTTCCATCGGATCAATAAGGATAGGACAGTCCATTTCAGCTTCGAATAAAGCTTGATCTAAACTATGTCCTTTAAGCATTAATTCAATCGCTAGATGAACAGCTTTTCCCATCGCTAATGGTTCAGTGACTGGTTCCTCTCTTTTTTCGATATATCGTAAATAAAAACGATAAGGGCACTCTTGAAAAAGAGTTAATCGAGAAAAAGAGTATGTCATAATTGCCATGGTTTTCCCTCTTTCACCTTTAAAATAAAAAGTGCACCATCTCTAAATAAGTAGAAATAGCGCACATTCTTTTTGATAAGTATCTTCTAAAAACATTTGTATTAGCTTGGATTTCTTTAATTTAATGAGGTTCAAGAGACTTTATATAACCCGAATTTGGTTGTTGTTACGGTTATAAAACTTTGTCCTCAATTAATAAATATTATCCAACCTTAATTAATGAATTTTTTGAGTCAATAGAGTGTTTATACTGTTTATAATGTTGAAACGAGAATAATACATAAATTAAAGCATTAGCCATTTGATTATTCTCAAGCTTTGCAGTTCGATAAGCTTCCCCTGCAATAATTCTAGCTTCCAAAGCCCAATCTTCCCATCTTCTACAAGAATACATTGTAAGAACATCATTAAGTAGACTAGGGATTTGTGTTTCTTCAGATTGGTTTTGAATATTTTCGACAACCAATTGATATTTCATTGACTCAAGTCCAATTAGCAATTTAGCGAATGCTAATATTCTTTGCTCACGAACATGAGCATTCCATTCTGTCATAATCTCTTCTAGGGACTGTTTATACTCCTCGAAGTCGTTACGTTTAATTTCTGCCCAATCGATCAATTCTAATTGTTTTGGACTTAAAAGTTCAGCAGGATGGTACTTTTTCCGTTTATGACCGAAGTATTTTTGCTTTACTTCTGTAAATGGTTTTCCCGTCAATAAACTTTCAAATTGAAGAACTCCACCTGACTCCTTAATAGCAATAGGTAAGAATTTGATATTATCTCCATCTTTTCCCCTGCTCCACACCGTACATGAGACTTTCACCTCATACGGCGCTCCATCTTTTAGTAACTTCTAATTGATAGGTTCTAGGTTACACTTTTTACGATATTCATTTATTTTCTTAATAGCTATATCATCAAGATTTAGTATTTTAAGATATTTAAATATTGTTTGGGTGTCTGAAGCATGTACTAAGACGTGAATATATTTGTGTAGAATACGTAGATTTCTAAATTCATCTGTTCCGCCTAGATTAATAGGTTTATAGTGATGACAATGTACAAATTCAGCAGGGATAAATTCTCCCGTAATTTCACATTTGCCTTTTCTCATACTGTACCTACTGATTCGATTATCAAAGTATTCTACACTTCTATTTGGTATGGAAGATTCCATAAGTTTTTTAATTTCATAAGCTATATCACTACTAAGAGTCTTAAATATATGGTTTCTTCCTTTACATGTGAAAGGAGTATGCCACTGTGAAAAGCTCATAATACTCTTATGACGAATATCCGCTAGTGGAAAGAGATACATACCGCAAATTTTGTATGTCTTATATTTGTTCTTATAAAACCTTTTATATGATTGCGGTGGATCCATGGGACATTCATATCTTCCTATCCTACCCAAACGATTATTTTGGAGTTCTCTTAAACACCATGCTATTTTCTTGAAATCATGATAAACGTGAGTTGCTCCCTTACTATAATTCTGGATACCTAATACCCAGCTATTATAGAGAATGACATTCTTGGCAGTTGGACTTTTGTGAATTTGTTTTATTCGATTTTTCCCTTCCTGCACATACTGTCTCTGCTTCTTGCTTGTTATATTAGAGATTGCAACACGTTTATTGCCATTTCTCTTAGCTTTAATTGTAAATCCCAAGAAATCGGATTTATTTTTTCTAAGATTAATTACCTTGGATTTTTCAGGTGAAATGTCAAGTTTTAAACGGTCTTTTAAGTAAAGTCTTACAGCGTGGTACCATCTTTGGGCAGTTTTCCAGTCTCTACATAGAATTTTAAAGTCATCTGCGTAACGAACAATGAATCCTTCTTTTAAGTTTGTTTGTTTAAGCTGCTTATATTTTACATATTTAGCTGCGTATTCATAATTACTTTGAAAGTTTTCCCATTGTCCTGCTACCCATTGGTCTAAGTCATTAAGAACTACATTAGATAGCAAAGGTGATAAAATTCCTCCTTGTGGAGTACCTTTTGAGGGAATGCCCTCCCCTGCTATTTCAGCTTTTAACATTTTGCTGATTATGCGTAAGACTTTCCTATCTCTTATTCCTATATTCCATAATTGCTTTATTAATAGTGAGTGGTTGACATTATCAAAGAAACCTTTAATATCAATGTCCACTACATAATGCAGTTCGCTTTTGTTTATTAAATAATTCACTCTTGCGATTGCATGGTGTGTGGATCTTAGGGGTCTGAATCCATATGAGTGGTTGTAGAATCTTGCTTCACAAATTGGTTCGAGGACTTGTTTAAAGGCTTGTTGTATGATTCTGTCACTCATGCTTGGAATACCTAATGGGCGTTTATCCCCACTGGGCTTAGGAATAAAGACTCGTTTAACTTTCATAGGCTGATAGTTTTCAAGACGCTTTTGGATAAATGCAACTAATTGTTCTTCTGAGAACTTTCTAAAATCATCAATTGTGCGTTTATCCATACCTGGCGTTTTAGAACCTTTATTTGTTTTAATTGTTTGATAAGCAAGTAAGATGTTTTCTCTTGAGGTAATAATGTCATATAGACGATTAAAAGATTTTCCTTCCTTGCTATCTTCATATAAACTATCAAACGTTTCGGTCATACCGTAATATTCCCAATATCGTAATTGTGTTTGCATGATGGATCATCTCCTTTCTGGGGATGATTTCCCATCTTCTTACCTGATCCCTGCAATGAACCTTTTAGAATATCAATTCAGTTACTAATAGACTTGGGGCTGTTCCTCCATTACCATTACAGTAACTTCAATGGTCGTGCCCCTACTCTCACAAGGATAAATGCATTTCGGCATAATGCCTTATAGCAACCGTTAGGGTGATAGCCCCTTATCAACGTTCCTTGTTTTCCTTGTTCCTCTTATCCTAGCTTTTCATATATCTTTAGGTGGTTCCTTTGAGCCTGTAAGTTTTATCAGTGCCATTGTTCACCGGATGAATTTCAGCGTATTGATTCTTACTTTTCACCAACTTACCTAGTCAATGACTGGCAGTATCTTTCGAATACTGTGTGCTTCTAGACCCGTACATTCGAAAACTTCGTCAGACCATTATTGGTCATTCTCACCATAGATATTTTATAGCCACCCGAACTATCAGTTACCATATCCAATGGACTTAGGTATCCTTCGCCCGACTTCACCTAGCTTCACACCTCTAATCTCTATCAAGATTAGACGCATGTAGGAGTATCAGTGTGGTTGTTTCGGAAAACGTGGTTTCCTCATTCCAACCATCAGATAAGAAGTTAGGTTAAATATTACTTAACCCCTACTTTTCCTGCATATCGCGGTTATAGTAGAACAAGTCGCACCAATACCAGCACTTAAAAATATTTTCTTTCGGATTTAATGAAAGATAAAATTTTTTAGGACGACTAGCATCCATGAGACAAAAAGGACATTTACAAAGGACTTCTTTCTTAGTTAATGATCGTTCATTTATAATTAAATTATTTTCTCTAGCTACATTAATGATGGATGGTAACAATGTAATCAACCACCTAACTTTTTTATATTTGTATCCAATGAGATTGTAGTTGGATTTGCTTATTTTTATAATGAATAACAATGGATTCATAATCTATGTTCCAACTTTGTATAAATACGTTGGCATGACGATTATGATCACAAAGAACATTTTCATTACACGCATTTTCAGAACAGGAATGAGAAACGATATATTCAGTTCCTTTTCTTTTTATTTCAACTATGACATTGCCATAATGAGAAAGAGAAGGAACAACGAAGTAAAACGCTGTTCCATCTGTAAGGGTAACTTTCATAGCACTTCTCCTTACGCTACAGCTAAGCCAGCTATTTTTATTATGTGGACATAGCCATTTACATTTTCAAGCTCAAAAAGGTATGGTTGGCTTTCTTCAACTTCGTCGAGTAGGTCTAAGACCTCACCTCTAGCCAAAGCAATAGTTTTCTCTCCTTGATCATTTTCGAGAGCTACCTTAGCAAAAGGGGTTCCTGTTTGAGGAGACTTACCAGCTTTAACCATCAACACTGTCCAAGCTTGAAGTTTGGAATCAACATCCTCCTGGAATGTTTCTTTCTCATCATTAATAACTACCTTTTCGTCTAAAGGTAATTCTAAAGATTCTTGATTCAAGGGTTCCACTGATTCCTTTTGCGCTAATTTTCCTTTTTGTTTGATTTCCTTCTCCTCAGAAGAATCTTCCTTGTCAGATTGAACTTCTACCTTTTCTGAAACTGATGATTTCTTCTCTTTTTTCACTGTGTTACTTGATTTCCCTACTTGCTCCTTATTTTCTTTCTTAGGTAGTTCTTCGGTATTTTTTGTTGTTGGTTGTTCAATCACTTGCTTTTCAAATTGCTCAATTTCCAATTGATCTAATCCCATTTCTTCAGCAGCTACAATACCACCTAATGGGAATTGACGACGTAATGCAGCAACCTCTGCAACCTTTTGAATCATTGCTGATGGCATCGAATCCCAAACATAACTCTTTCCATTTTGAGATGCAGCATTAGCAACAAAATACTCTTGGAAATCAACATTAACTGGTAACTTTCCACGTTTTGCATGTTCTGCAAAAGCCCAGGCTCCTATAATAGGTCCACGTTTTTTACCAAATTTATGAATAACATTTCCGTCAATGTCCATTTCGAAATCATCGCCTTCACGAATAACAGCGCTGACACACTTTACAAAATCTTTGTCTCTCATCGCTGCTTTAAGATAACCATCACGACTGACGACAAAATTAGTTACTGGACCACGTTTCGTTTCAAATCTTTGAAATACAATTTCTCCTAATATTGGATCAAGTCCATACTTTTCACAGATGTCCATAAATATTCTTGCATCGTCCTGTGTTGCTCCATTTGGTGACAATTTTGTTCTCCAAATTAAATTTTTTTGTTCATCTGTAAATAAAATAGTTTTTTCCATTGAAACCCTCTCCTTTTGTTTTTTAGATTATTTTTCACATAAAAAAAAACAGGTCTCAGCCAAAAAGACTGGAACCTGCTTCTTTTAGATAACACAAAATAAGACCTACCACATCTCCATTTTGATATCAATAGAGAGTATACGCCTTTGTGTTCGAAACTATATAATTCTTCTTTACGCATAAATAACTTGCATAAAGTCTTTTGTTCTAGTTAATACACTAGAACGCTTTTTGTCTTTCAGCACACATAAAAGTGGGAAAGTATAAAAGCAAACTGTAAAAACAGTCTTTTATGGAATATCTTTCGATTATTTCCTACCCAGCTTCATTCAGCACGTACCAAACGGTGACGGAAATGTACAAGGGCTACAAAAATTAATAAAACTATTGTATATATACTATCAAATTTTTCTAATATTGAAAAGCTTAAATCAGAAAAAGAAGAAGGATATTTATTTCCTTCTTCTTATAGCTATTTTTAACATATATATTTTAAATTGTCTGTATTAAATAAAGTCATGTATTCCTCAGTTATTATTCTTAATCCAATTAAATTTTCTTTTCTTGGATGTTTGTCGATAGTTTTCAATAATTCCTCTAAAAATACCACTATATTTTCATGGTTCTTATCAACTTCCGCCTGTATAATAGCTGACATTGTTGTTTTAAAAAAATACTCATGTTGGTCCAAAAAGCTATCAAATAGAATTTTATAATTTAGATTCTTTTTATCCGACATATCAATCCCCACTTTTTTAAGTCCTTAACCAAACAAACTATTTTTTTGAATTAAAGCTTGAGAAAATTCATGATATCCTTTAAGCGTTAACTTTAATACCTTACCATGTAAGTCAGTATTTTTAACAAGCAAAACCCCTTTATCTTCCAAATGATTTATTCTTTCATTATTTATTCCATATTTAATAAGGAGGTGTACTGGAACCCATTTATCAATTCTTTTAGACTCAAGAAGAATTTTAGCTATTTCCATTAACATACTTACGTCCTTCCCTAAAATAAACAGATAAATTAATACGAACACTTAAATAACTGATGTTTTCTTGATATTAGAATGTTGTTCCTCCGAAATAGTATTTTCTGGAACCCATTTGCCCTCTTTCCATAAATAAAACATTTCACTAAAAGAATGATTTGACATTTGATTATCAGTGGTCATTCTTACTTTACATTTTTGAAGGTATTCATCTAGAGTCTTACCATGTTCCAATGTTTCTTTTATAAGGATAAAACGTTCCGCAGGCGTATAGAACTTGAAAGTATGAATAAGATCTTCCTCGTTGCCTCTTTGGACTAATACATGTATTTTTTTATCCTTTCTTTTAACCGATCCAATAAACGGAGGAATGGATGGCAATACTCTAATATTAGGATTTTCATCCTTGAATCTACTAACTAGTTGAAAGAATAATAATCGCTGTAATAAATCAGGAATACTAAAACAGGTCCAATCAACAACCGGGTAACGTTCTTGAATCATCGCAATTCCTGTTGGCCCAAGAGAAAATATAGGAATCTCTTGCTGATTTTTAAAAAGTTTATGTCTAGTTAGTTTTCCTGTAGCACATAGCTTTTTTAACCTTTGTTTATCACCATCTAAAAATATCTTTTTAAGTTGTAATGAACTAATAACACCAACAATCGCCAATGCAATTAACATATCTTCTTCTCGTTTTCCAACCCAATTCATGGCGTTCTCATGTAAACGATCATATTTATACCATTGAACTTTCCAGTCATGACAGAGAGAAAAAGGACTTAATGTATCCATAAGAACTTATCCTAGTTTTCTTACAATTTTTGCACGAATGTGCTGTTTTTCAGGTTGGATCTCAAGTAGTCTAACTAGGACTCTGTCTCCCTTTTTAAACTTATCAAATTTTAAATGCGGGGTTAGAGCATCTACATTTCCACGAATATTAACGAAAACCCCGAATTCTGCTATTCCAGTAATGGTACCTACATATTCCCCTTTGATACGTAAATGCTTAGCGATGTTATCCCACAGATTCTCCTTTAGAGCCTTTGCACTAACTTTCACTTGTTTATTTTCACTATCTAATGAAATTACCTTAACTCTCAAATGATCCCCGACCTTTAATTCATCACGAAGATCCTCGATAAACTTATAATCATATTCATCTGCAGGCATATTTACAGATACTCCACCAATCTCTAGTTTCACTTTTTTCATTCGAACATTACGGACTACAGCAATGACTTCTTGATCTTCCTTAAGACGCTTCCATGTAGCACTCTGCATATGTTCTAATGCATTTTTACGAGATGCAACAAATTGTTCTTCTTCTCTAATTAGATTCGTAACTTTAAAGACAATTTTAGAACCGATAAGTTCACGAAATTGCTTTATACTTTGGATTTCTTCCCCTGCCTCTTGTAAAGGCAAAAATCCACGTACAAATCCTACTTGTATGATTCCATATGTCTTATCAGCTTCGGGAGTTTCTATCCCTATTAATTCCCCTTGCATAATGGTGCCATTTTGTCTGGCTGCATAAATAGATTGCCAATCTTCGGATACATCTACGTTATTTTCATGTAATGCTTCCAATGCTTTTTCTGGATCATACCCTTCTACTAATACCGATAATGCTTGATCTGACATAAATAAAATTCCTCCCTTTTAAAATTCAAATAAAAAAAGACAGAGTTTAAGGAATACAAATCCCTCAAACTCTGTCTTTTTACAGTGGTTTGATAATAATTATTTGCTTTTGTTCATTTTAGCCTACAATGACTGATAATTCAATAAAAATGTTATTCATTTTAACAATTGTTATTGATTTTGTCAGCATATACACTTTTCCGATTCTATACCAAATTCAATAATATTAACTTCTTTTGACCTTTCAATTTCATTTCTATACTTTAAAAAGACTTCTAAAATTGAATTTGCATCCATAATATCAATAAGTCTGTTATCTAGTTTTACCTCATATTGTTTCATTATAATTTCCCCCATGTTCTCTTTTACTAACTTAGCGAAGGTACAATTAAATATTTTAAAAAGAGAGAATTTCAAAATACAAGACAGTACTTCCACTAAATAAAATGTTATTTATAAAAACATAATATAAATACTTGTTATCATAATTATACAATTGACTATTTTATTTAGTCAATTAAAACAAAGGCAATTTAGTTTTAATATTTTTCATAGTATAAAACAATGAACATTCATTAGTTTATTTCAGTTAAAAATTTCTAGAACTAATAAGGAAAATATTTTTTTATTTTTCTGAAGGATTTATTTGAAGTCCGTATACGGACATGGTATAATTTAATTAGGGTATGATAATTACATACCTACCCCCTTGTAGAAGGGAGGTGAGGATAGTGGAGATTATTTTACTCATAACTTCTATTGTTAGTTTATGTAGTGCTCTTGTGGGTCTATCAACTGCATTTGTTACTTACAGAAAAATAATAATAGAGAAAAAAGAAAAGAATCTTCAACCGACTGCAACGGATGAAGATTCCAAATGAGTTATTGAACCGGAAAAGAAAGGTACAAGCCTTTCTTTTCCCTCCACTATTATATGTCTATCATACCCCGAATATTCTTTTTTAGTCAAGGGAGGGAGTAAATTGATTACAGTAATCTTAATCGCGTCTATAGCGTCTATAATTGTAAATATAATTACCCTTTCTATCGTTATGAAAATAAAGGCTGAAAAGAAAAAATGAATAAAAGATACCAAAATGAAATTGAAAAAATTAAAGATAAAATCATGAGTACTTCTCAAGCAGCTAATCTTTGGGGTGTACACCAAGATACGATTAAAAGGCTCTGTAGAACTGGAAAAGTTGCAGCAATAAAATTAGATACGGACGACCCAAAATCTCCATATTTAATTCTACGAAATCAGCCATCACCAATAAATAAAGATAGAATTTAATATATATAAAACAAAGCTGATTCTCTAAAAAAGAATCAGCTTTGTTTTTTTTAATTTTTATTATTATTGATTAGTGAGTTGCTATAGTAACGTACACCGCTGCCAAAATCGCTACTACAACCATAGATACTATTACTTTAATAAATCCCTTTTTTGTTAGAGATTTATCTTCGTTAACATCTTTTCTAATTAAAAATGAGACTAAAATAAATACTACAAGAACAGCTAAAAAAGGATAATAAGTTTCCATTTTAATTAATCACCTCTCGTTAGAATTTGTATTATATCTATTTAGAAAATCAATATCTTTTTGATAATACTACCCACGAGAGGAAAACAGTCATGATCATTAAACTGACCATAATATGAAGAAATTGCATAGTAGTTAACATAAACATGTGAAAGTTATTTAAAATGATAAAAATAACGAAATAAATGACTAATGCAAAATAAGAAACAAACATTCCTTTTTGTCTAATTAACTTCATTCTTTCATCTTTTTGTTTAAATTGAGGGAATAAATAATAGGCACAAAATGCAATTACAGCAAGAGCTAAAATCAAAATACTGTAAGATGGTGGATAATTATTATTCATCATTGAACTAACAATTAAAAAACCACTTATACTTAAAAGTATAATTCCACATATGAAGTAAGCAACTCGTGAATACATGTAAAACCTCCTAATGTATTAGTGTATTTCTACTCCTCCAAGAAAAAAATCTTTTCAACTATTGTATCGAAAGTCTTTGCAATCTGTAGTGCTAAAGGTAATGAAGGATTGTATTTTCCTTTTTCTATAGAGATAATAGTTTGCCTTGAAACCCCAAGTTTTTCAGCCAAAGTATCTTGAGAATAACCGTACAGCTTCCTGTACTCATTTAATTTATTTTTCAAAGCGAATTGGCCCACTTTCCTAATTTAATTTACATGATGTAATTTAAATTATAGTTCAGTAAGAGCTTTTTGTAAAGTTTCCTTTACATTTTTTATAAAAAAAATAAAAATAAAACAAAAAAACCCGTTCTAATTAAGAGAACGGGCCTTTAAAGTGAAATAAGTACTTATGAATTAAGGAAGCAACCTACAATTACTCCTCCACCAGCTGCTCCAAAAATTCCAAGACACGGTAAGCACAATGTACCTAAGGAAATGGCACAAACAGTTCCACATGTAGTTAAAGCAAGTGCAGCAGTATCAGGATTTACCCCAAATCGTGCCATACAATCATTTACACGATCAATATATCCCATAGTTTGAAATCTACTACTTTTTTCGATTGTAGCAGATCCAGCTTCAGAACCATTTATATAAACAAAACTAGTAGCTTGAGTTTTAGTTTCTGTAACCTGAATCTCAGAATATTCCTGTTGATTTAGTTGTGCATCAAAAGTAACAGTTAATCCACTTAATGTTTTTACTCCTTCAGTATCTTTGTAAGGGATAGTGATACTTGTTACATTTTCAAAGTTAGCATCAAATTTAAAAGCATTGGAATTGTCATAATCTAACTGATCAACGTCACCAACGACATTTATATCTTGATTTTGAATACCTTCTTTTACTTTCTCCACAAGCTGAGACTTCTCTGACTTCCCAAGAACTGTGGAATGATCTTGATATTGTTCCATTTTCTCTACGAAATCATCATTCCCGCCATTAGTGTTAGCGCTTACATTAAGTCCAGGAATTGTTAATGAAAAACAAGAGACAGCTAGAGCAACCGTTACTACAATTTTTTTGAGATACTTTTTCATATTTTCTCCTCCTAAATAATTTTAAAAAAATTATCTGGATGCGAAATCATAGTTGAATTTTTTCCCTCCTTCCATAGTAAAGCAAACTTTACATTTTTATTGTAACAATTTTACAGAATATATCAACTATTAAAAATTTATTTTTTTCTTAAATTTAAGATTACTAATATTGAAATCGTAAGAAATGCTAGACACGATAGTAATGGTATTGTAATAAATCCTAACCAATTTATATAAATTGTTGTACATGGAATGCCAATTTCACAGGCCTCTATAGATTGAAAGAAGGTAAATTTTTGAGTGAGATAGTGATAGAATGCTAGAAAGAAACCAATTATTGAAAATGGTAAAACATAGATTGAACTGTTTTTATCTTTTTTTAATATAGATATCCCTAATATAATTACTAATGGATACATTAGAATACGTTGGTACCAGCAAAGAGTACACGGTATAAAATTTCTTACTTCACTAAAATATAAACTACCTAAAGTCGCTATTATTGATATTATCCAAGCAACATAAGATCTAATCTGCAAAAATGGTCCCCCTTTTTGTGAGTATTATTATTGATTTGAGAAATCGATAAAATTTTCAAGTGCTTTTTTGGAAATATTACCTTCCTTTTTCCCTTTTTCAACTCCATCGTTAAAATAAATAAGGGTAGGTGTAACTTTTATATTATTTTCCTTAAAAAACTGTTCATCGTAATTTTCTTCTAATGAAATGTTAAGTGCTAATACTTCTACTTTCTTTTCTTTTATAGTTGAATTCAGAACGGGTCTCAGCTTTTTACACGCTGGGCAAGTGGTGGAATAAATATAAGTTATAAAACTCTCCTTTTGATCTAATTTGCGCTCTAAATCATGCAGGCTAATGTTTTTGTAGTTATCCTCATTGCTTTTAGCTTTTTGAACTATAACTAAAGTTGATGTCACCCCTATTAGCACCAAAGCTATCACAGTGAGATACCATTTTTTCATAATTCAATCACTCCTTGTTAATTTTATTTTTAAGAGAGTATATAACCCCCCTACCAAACTAAAAAAACTTTTTTAATCTCTGTTACTTCGATAGTATTACTGTTTAAAACAAAGATTAAGGAGCATTTATATCACGGTGAAATAACAGATATATCTGAAATTTTAAAATAGGAAAATATTGTTATTGATGTTAGCATAAAAAAATAGGTAGTGTAAAGTGTTTTTTACTTTTTTTCTAAGAAAATGTAACTATACACTAAACCCATCAATCCCTTAGAATTTCAAAAAAATAGGCGATTATTATATAGCAATATAGTAAATTTGTTGGTGTTTATAAATTAAATAATATACTTTAAGAATATCAATAAAAAACCAGCCAATTATCATACACTTTATTGGCTGGTTTTTATCTTTTATTTTGTATGTATATATTCTTTATATAAATTTTTAATGAACTTATTGTCAAATTCCTTTATATAACGAGGTTTTAAACCTAATTCAGTTCTTTTATTATAATCACTATCAATAATATTCTTTACTTCCCGTTCAGCAGCTTCGTCACTTAGTCTTGCCTTTAATTCATAAACTTTTAATAGATAATTTTCAAATCCATCCTTATACATGGATTCATACTGTTTTAATTGATATTCTGGATCATATTCTTTGTCAATATCCTGCATATAATCTGGAATCATCTCTTGCCGTATAGGTTTTTTCTTAGTAGGGGCTGGTTTAGATGCAGCATAATCATTTTTAATTGCGTTATATGTATACCCACCGATTGAATTAACTGAACCTACCCTTTCCTCTGCATATTGAATATTTCTCAAAATTTGTTCTGGAGAATAATTTTCTAGAATATAGTCCCATTTGCTTTTGCTCACTTTTAAAGCTTGTAAACGATCTTTTATTTCTTCGCGATCTAAGTCTTCCATAAAGTTCAGTTGTTGAGGTGGTTTCTTTAGTTTTTTTATGTCATTTTCAACTAAGTTACTTTCAATTCGAAATATGAGACCGGTAACTTTTCTACCTTTTTTTGTTTCCTCAAATTCAAATTTAATATCGGTTTTCTCACCTATTTCTTGTTGTGCGACGGTTATGACTTTATTCTTCAGATGGCCATACTGTTTATACTTCGATGGCTCAATACCTAATTTTTCACGAAACTCTTCTAAAGTGAAAGTTCTTTTTTTAATAGATTCATATTGTTTAAGCAATTCATAAATACGAACGGAATAAACAGAGTTCAGTTGAATGACGTTTTCAAGCTGATACATTGTAAATTTCTCTTTCAAATGCAAGAAGAACTCTTTTAAATCAGGATTAAACTTTAAGATTACCGTTCCCTCATTATCCTCATAAATTGAAGTCACTAACCAGTTAGCCACAATCGTTTTAGTTCCTTTTTTATAAGATAATGTCTTTCTTTGTAAACCCGTTACGACTTCTCTTATGTATGAATACATGCTGCTTTTTTTACTAGCCCCTATCTTATCGATTAGATCACTTACTCTAAACTTATACGGTTTAAAATCTTCATCGCTTGGCTGCACTTTACTCGCAGTAATAAGCAATATCCTTTGTTCTTGAAGGGATAACTTATATTGTGATTCAATAATTGCATTAGATTTAGTGATCCAATCTTTAGTATTGATTTCATAAATTTCATCAGCTGATAAAGGATCAACAATTAAACTATTATTTTCATAGTTAGGCATACAGCAAAAATCCTCCGATTTAAGGGAATAAATACTAATTATCACTAATTCTACACAAAGTGATAATTATAATCAATCAAACTCCTATAATATTAATATTTTCAATACAGATAATAAAAAATGATAATAAAGTTGATTTTTTTTTTATAAGAGCCTTGCTACAATTCGGTTGTAGTAAGGCTATTTAAAATTATTTATTATTTAAAGGTATTTGGACTCAAAAATTATTAAAATATTTGTTTAATTCTTATTGAACTAAAGCCCCCGTTAGTTGAATAACTGAATAACTATTTAAGATATGACTTTATCGTACTAATCATAATAAGTACCAGTAACAATATATTCAGCCAAACCTCTAACCTAACTAACCACATAGCCCATTGCTTTCTTTTTAAACTAAAATAAAGGATTAAAACATAAAACAATATATTAAAAATAAAGCGTGGAATAGAAATTTCCTCAGTCCAAAGGTCAGTAAAGTCGAAAATTAAATTTATTAGTGAAGAGATAATATAAAGAATTAAATATAGCTTAAACTTCTTTTCTTTCTTCTCTATCTCATGCTTAAATTCATACATTTATTATCACCGCATCCTGATTAAAATTCGTACTATCCCCTTACAATAACAAATTTTCTATAAAAGCAAATTAAGAAAAATATCCCAATTAGTATTACTCTTATTGAACTAAACTGCCCCTTTAGTCGAATAAGAAAAAAGAGTTGCTGATCCACATTGAATCTTCAACTCTTACCCCCGTTAGTTTCTGTAATACATTACCTTTTATATTGTTAATTTTTATAGACTACATGCTAACGTATAAGTGTTTACCTTTAGAAATGATTCGCTATAATATATATACAATGTACCTTTTACTTAAACGTGGGATCTCTTTTTTTGAGAAACTTTGCCGTTAGTTTGGGGACATTGTTTTTTTATTCGGCTTCATAATGTAAAATAATAATGTGCAGTGACCTTTATGGTACACCGACCTAACTGGATTGGGGCTAGTTTCCTAGACCTCTTATATAGATGTGAGGCACTCCATGTAATTTACGGCACTGCACATCATTTAAATAAATACTATCTTATCCTGTTAAATCGACAGGATTTTTTATTTTTTAGAAGGAAGTTTTGGATAATTGTCGTATCTTTATATTTAATAGACTATATAGAAGAATAGTTTGGATATATATAATTGTTAAGCAGTTGAAACTCTACCGTTAATTGGAGCTAATAAGATAGACTCTTTTGTTAAATATGAGATTTAATATCTGGCGATATAATCCTGACATGCTACATTGGGCGTTAAGCTCTAACAGAAACTTGGATAGTCAGATATGTCATACTGCTTTTTGGAGGATACATGATGAAAGAAGCTAATACTCCATTTAGTTATGGAATTGAAAGTGAAGTAGGCAAAGAGATAACTTCACGTAAGTTTTATCAGTTCTACGTTGGTATTGATATTGGGGCAAGTTTTCATGTTGCTTCTTGTATCAAGTTTGATGCATTCTTGGATCCTAAAGGTATCGCTTGGAAACGTACTAAGACAATGAAGTTCAACTCAGACAGTTCTGGGATAGCTGAATTTTTAGCTGCTCTAAGAAATATTGGAAAGCAGTTCGAACTAACAGAAACAGACTTTTTAATTTTGTTAGAACCTACAGGTGGACACTACTCCTATTTGGTCCAACAGGTATTACTTAATGAAGGATATGATTTATTCCAAGTTGAAAATAAAGCTGTTGGAGAATTTCGCAAGAATAACCTTGGTATTACCGAGAAATCTGACTCAATGGATGCTAAGGTAATGTCATATATGGGATGGCATAAGCAATTACATCCTCATATGCAAGGAGTCACTCTATTAAGACCTCAAACAATATTACAATCTCTATTTAGAACTGTTATGAGGGACCGTTGGTACTTAAATGTTCAACTTACTAGAAGAAAAAATCAGGTCCAACAGCTGTTAAAGGTTACTCATCCAGATTTAAGTAAAGCCTTCAAAAGTTTAGGCTCAACTTCAGTAATGAAGTTAGTTTTAGAATATCCAAGTGGTTTACATATGAAAGATGCTACAGAGGACGAACTATATAAGGCAATATCTAGGGCTGGGGCTAAAAATGTTGCGAAGAAAGCTGCGAAAACACTTGCTGAAGTAATGCCTAATACTATTGCTGTCCCTGTTGAGCACCTCATTGGAAGGCAGGTTTGGGTTATTGAGGAAGCCTTACGGCTTGAAGAAAGTATTAAGTTAATTGATAAAGAGATTCATAACCTATTATGGGGCGTAGCCGATAAAGGTATACCTCCCCACCCTTATACTGAAATCCTTTTATCCATGCCTTTTATAAGCGAGAATTTAGCTTGTACACTAATTGGTGTTATTGGAGATATTAATAGATTTAATACATATAAAGAATTCAAAAAATACTTAGGAGTATCAGCCGAAAATACACAGTCTGGTACCTCAGTTAATGGTACTAAACAAACAAACAGTGGGGTACGCGATGCACGCCGAGTTCTTTATCAATTAGCTCTAATCAATATTGCAAATGGTAAGAATAACACTACTGTATTTAAAGTTTATTATGACCGAAAGGTTGAGGAAGGAATGAGTAAGAAGAAAGCAATGGGCCACCTATGTGGTAAAATTGCTAACTTAATCTATTCTCTACTTAAAAATAACAGTAAATATGATACTAAAATCCATGCAAGTGCAATGGGTTTGAAGTTGGAGGATCTTAATCCAAAAGTTGAAGAAGAACATTTATTACTAAACTAATGGCAGGTTGCTTTAAGATTCGTAATACCCTATAAATGGAATTTTTATTAAAATTATTGTATAATTTAAAAAATTACACAATAATACGGAGGATACATTATGTTGTTAAAGGAACACGAATTTTAACGTATAAGACCAACAGCCACTTTAGCCCGTCCACCACCTTATTAAAGGATTCAATTCTTAAATTGCGCAAAAATAAGGGAGGGCTAAGTATGAATGGAAAACTGATTGAGGTTCGGGGTAAAAAGTTGTATGTTGAAATACATGGTGAAAACCATAATAATGCAGTGCTTTATTTGCATGGTGGTCCTGGTGAAAGTTGCTATGATTTCTCTTATCATCAGGCAAAAAAATTATCAGCTTCAATGAAGTTAATTTTAATTGACCAAAGAGGTGTTTGTCGTTCTGAATTAATTCAGGAAAATGAATCATTTGGCCTTGATGATATTATTCATGATTGTGAGGCATTAAGGAAACAATTAGGAATTAAGCAGTGGTCATTAATTGGACACTCTTTTGGAGGCTTCCTTGCGTTAAAATATGCATTTTTGTTTCCTTTATCCATAGAAAAAATAATATTTGAAGGACCAACTTTTGATTTTAAACTTACAACTCTTGGCTTATTAAAAAAGACTGCTAAAATTGCAGAAAATCACGGATATTTCAATTTGAAAAGTCAATGTATTTCTGTGCTAGAGAGTGTTATGTCAGCTAAGGAGCTAGAAGAAGTATATCAGGAATTAAGTTCTCAATTAGGAGAACGTAGAATGGAAATCTACACATTTAACTTTAAAAATCCCACTGATTACTCTCTCTACTCGCAAGAAGAATGGGATCAATTCGATTATAATGCAGAAATACACTATAATCGTTTAAAGGATGAAGGCGAAATATATAAAACTTTATTACCATTATTGAGGAAGATTGAAACACCAATGTTGCTTCTCTTAGGAAAACACGATCCTGTTACTTGTGAAAAACAAATTCAAGAATTTAATAATGGAAAAGACAGAAATATATACGTATTTGAGAATAGTGGGCATACACCACATTATGAAGAAGCAAATGTTTTTACAAATGTAGTAACTGATTATATACATTCAAGAGTAAATTAATTTAAGGGGGCAGGAAAGTTTACATCTTTCCCTGCTTCTTTTTATGAATTTTTCTAAGTCTATTAAAAAGCATAAAATCCCCAACTTTTTTTCATAAAGCTGGGGATTTTTTCTGATTAACATCTCTTTGGATTTCTCTATGCACCACACTACATTTAAGTACGTTCCTTCACAAACAGAACTCATAGCACTTATCACAAGATCTTTGTCTTTTGCCCCCATTTGCTTTAGCAAAAATTATGATTTTAATTGTTTATCAAGTAATGACAATAATTTTGTTTGAGCTTTCTCACTATGAATAATTTTTTTAACCCGAATGTTACTTTGTAAATAAGCTCTAACGTTTCTATTTGTCATAAATAATCTGTGATATTTCTCGTCATCGTATATTTTTTTAAACCAAACTTCTTGTTTTAACATTTCAATATTTTTATCAATTTTTCTTGTATCCAGAGCACCTGTACTAACTCCAAGCATATTTGATAACAAATCAGATAAAAGGTCAAACATTAATAAATCCCATCCTATAATTAATTTAAATTTATTTCATTATAGCTTACTTCTTCTTTAACTATCCTGCCATGTTACTTCAATAAGAAAAGCCTCCATGTCTTATGAACTGCGCCCTAAATTTCGGACAGTTTAATAAAAGTAACCCTGCTATTTAAGCAGCGATTAGATGACTTCGGTATTCTGCCGGAGTCATCTTTTTTAAATTCCATTGTCTTCTTGATGCATTATAGAAAATCATATATTGATTAACTAATTGTTTTAGTTCTTCAAATGTATGAACTTCTTTATAGTCCATTTCATCTTTCATATGTCCAAAGAAGGATTCCATTGGTGCATTATCGATACAGTTCCCTCTACGTGACATAGATTGTTTCAAATTCATCTGTTTCACCCTTTTTTGAAATTCTGGATGCGTGTAATGGAAACCTTGATCAGAGTGTATCATGGCTTCTGGATGTATATTATTCCCTAATTTCTCTTCTAATTTTGCTAGAGTATTGTAAACAATCGACATTTTCAATGTTTGTGATAATTCATATGCCACTATTTCACGTGTAGCGACATCCTTAACACAGGATAGATAGGCTGTTTTTCCTCGATACTTTAAATAGGTAATGTCAGTTAAAAATACTTTTTCCGGCTCGTCTTGTGTAAATTCACGGTTTAATCTATTTGGTAATGTCTTATGTTCTTGAGTAGCTTTTGCAATATTTTTATATGGGTTTGCACGTCGCACTTTCGCAAAGAAATTATACTTGCGCATTAGACGGCGTATTTTCTTTGGGTTCATTGGGTTTTCAAGTAATTCACATACTTTCATATAAAGTCCACGATAGCCAACTTTCCCTTTGAATGCATCATAGATGCACTTTAAAAAGAGATAATCCTCATAATCATTGTTCTCTCGAATGGCATGTTTTTCAGTATTCCGCAGCCATGCATAATAACCACTGCGACTAACATGTGCGACAGTACATAGCTCAGAGACACTATTGATTAGTTGATATTTACGAATTACTTCATTGATGACTGCGTATTTTTCATGTGGAGCTACTTGTGTTTCTTCGCCTTCCTTTCGAGTTCCTCTAGCTTTTTTAGTAATTCAATTTCAGCTTCGAGATAACGAATACGAGCCTCTGCTTTTTCTAGCTTCTTATCAGCGGATAACTCACTAGTTGTTGGTCTTCCCGTACTTCCTTTTCCTCGACGTTCTTCCAAAAAACCATTTTCTCCATATTGATTAAAAGTATTTCTCCAACGCTTCAAAGCTGATTTAGCTTTTTTAGGGCCAATCATTTCAAGATCAAACCCATTTTCTATAAAGATTTGAGTAGGTCCTTTCCCAGCTAAGTTCTCATTTACTGCTTTAATTTTAAATTCAGGTGTATATTGAATCGCTCGGTCAGATACTGAAGCAACATTGGGATTGGCTTCTAATAGTTGACGTTGATGTTCATTAAAATAGATTTTACTCATAAGATAACTCCCGTTCAAATTAATTATGTTAAGTATAACGGGCTTTTCCCATAGAAAAAACCCCGAATAGGGCACTTTTTTTTAAGTGTCTACTATTCGGGGTTCAGTTCATTAAACTAATCAAACAATATCTTCCCTAAATACTCTAAGAAAATGGTAAAATTATGTTAGTTTTTCATGAACGGAGGGAGTTAATCTGGATGATCCCAATGTGCTTTTAACAGCAATTATTACGATTAGCGCCGGATTGGTAGCAATTATCGGAGGATTTTTAGTAAGCCGTCTTATAGCATTAAGTTCTGAACGAAATAGCATACAAGGGAAAATAAGTGAATATCAACAAGAGATTAAAAGAATAAATGAAAAAATTGATGAACAAAATAAAGAGCTGTATAAAATAGATCTTAAGTGGTTTAGCCAAAAAGCTTTTAGTAACAATGACTTCCATATACCCCCACTTAGCGAGTTAGTAAAAGATGAATTCATAAATATTGGTAAACGAACAGAAGAAGAATTGAAACCTATTTATGAGGATATCGTTAAAAGAAGAGGGGATTTTTTGGAAGGCGCTCGCGCTCCTAAAATGGACTCAAAAGTAAAAGATGTATTAAGTAATATAAAACTATCAGACTTAAACCTCCCTTTTACCATTCCTATAAAAACTGAAGAGGAATTGGAAAAAGAAAAAAAGCAAAAACGCGCTACTGAAAGGAATAATTACCATACTTCTCGAAAGCAACATCTTGATGTAATAAAAGAATTAGAAAAGGAAAAAAAATACTGGGATGAAAAAATAGAGGATAATCAATTATTACTGAAACACGTAGGGAAACCTCGAGGCATTGTCGGAGGAATTGTTTTTATTGTAATGTCAATTATTTTTGGCATTGTCACACCCATTTGTTATTTACCCATGAAGTCCGGTGATATGACTGAAAGCTTAAGATATGTTTTTCTTGGTGGACTGTTTGTAATATTACTTTATTTTATTATATATCTAGTTGTACTTGCTGCTGATACGGACCAGTAAAAAAATATAAGGTATTACACGGATTTTTTATTTTACTCAGATAGTAGTTCCAGCATAAAGGTGTATTTGCTGTCTAATTTGTTCAAATCCTTAATTAGCTGAATTGTACTTTTATAGGTAATTACTAATTGGCTGACCGTATCCCCAGTAACATCTTTATGATAAATGATTGTTTTTGTCTTCTGAGTTGCACCGAAATGGCAGCCGGAACTTATACATGAATAGTAAAAAGCCCCTTACTTTTGTAGTAAAGGGTTCCGTATTGAAGTTCATATCATATAAATAACAATAAAAATGGCTTGCCAAACCGATGCCAGTTAGCAAGCCATTTTCTGGTTTATATAGTCTTTTTGAATGGATAGGTTACTGTCTATACAACTATCCCCCCCCGTTAGTTGAAGAAGAAAAATACCTAATTTTTAACTACTTTAAGTCTTTTAGTATCCATTCAACCGCAGTTAACACGTTGTCGGCAACATAATTGACCTTCAACTTTTCTGAAGTGCTGTTTGATAACTCTTTGAAGGACTTCAAACCTCTTCCAGTTTTAACTAATACCTTTTTTGCACCAACATTTTCGGCTGAAAACATATCACTTAATCTATCTCCAATAATATAACACTTGCTTAAGTTCAAATTATTTTCTATTTTAGCCTTCTCCAATAAAGTAGTTTGAGGTTTACGACAATTACAATTATCCTCTGCTTTATGAGGGCAATAATAAATCCCATCTAAATAAGCATTATTATTCTCTAATTCTTTCTCTAACTCTTTACACCCCTGAAGAAAGTCTTTTTCAGTAAACTTCCCCATCCCTATCCAACTCTGGTTAGAAAAAAGAAAAACCTTTAATCCTTTTTTATTAAGAAGGTTAATAGCTTTAGCTGAATATGTGTAAAGACGAAATTCTAGTGGGTGAATTCCTCCACCATCTCCACCAATTGTTCCATCACGGTCTAAGAACACTCCAATCATAATGATTTACCACCTTTCACTCAAAATCCAACTTTTGCTTTAACTATTCTGCTCCTTTTCTTCAAAAAAGCCATATACTTTTTTCTCCTTGTACTGAACTATATACATTAAGAATTAGAAACTTTTAATGCCTCGTTTATTATATGTATAGATAGTTCATGATCATTTAAAACGTATTGAATTTCTTCAGGTTCTACCCAAATTCGTGTAATAGTTTCGTTTTCTCGAAGAAAAGGAAATATTTTTTTTATATCTACTCTATAAAACAATTGATAACCTCTCAAAGGATACGGACCATTATGTATAAAGTTTTCATTTTCTTTATGATTTACTTCGATAGCGCCAAGATACTTAAGAGTTCCTGTAACATATCCTTCTTCATATATCTCCCTAAGCAGAGCTTGCTCTGGATCTTCATGTAACTCAATATGTCCACCAGGTGTATTAAAGCCTCGATCTTTAACATGTACTAATAAAATTTTCCCATCCATAAAACAGTAACCATGAACACTTGTAACTAAATTATTTTCGTTTATTTTTATATGAGGCAACCATTTGAGACTAACTTTGTTTCCACCCCAATTAACATATATTTGATTATTCATAGTGCACCTCTATTAAAAATTAATTATTACATTAATTATTCTCTATAAGAATAGAATTACCTTTTTAAACTAATCTACCCTTAAGTTCAATAAAAATTATACAATTCTATTTTTTATTAAAGGACTTAATTATAAGTAAATAACCTTATTAACACATAACAGATAATGCGATTTCATCGTAAAATTAGTGATAGTAATTAAATATAAGCGTAAAATTGGTGATAATAAATACAATATATACGTAAAATTAGTGATAATAATCGATCGAAAATCAAATAAGCCCTGACTTTTCTGGTAAAGTTCGCTAATTTATACTAAATTATTTGGTTTTTCCCCATCAAGTAAGCCCTTTCTTTTAATCTTCAAAGTATATTTTATTGACTAAAGTGAACCGTAAAATTAGTGATCTTTTTACATTTGGGTTCACGTAAATTTAGTGATAATAACGTAAAATTAGTGATATATAGCGTAAATTTAGTGATAATAACGAGGTAAAAATAGTGATAATTTACGTAATAAAGGTGATTTTTCACGTAGAATAAGTGATAATTTACGTAATAAAAGTGATAATTAGGGTAAAAATAGTGATAGTTAACTGCTATAAACATTGATAGAATAACAATTTTCGACACTCTAAAACATATAAAACAATAAATCTATTAAAACATGTTAAAATATATTAATGTAAAACACTAAAACATGGGTTATTTTTTTATACTAATTTTTTATAAATATAAAAGGACCAAAAGAATAACTCTCTCTTAGTCCATTTATATAAAATAATTTTATTGCTGTTCAGTAACTTTTTGAATTTCTTCATTAGCAGGACGGTTAATTCTTGAAATATCCGTTCCATATTTTATAGCAGCATGTAAAGCTTTGTCTAACAGCTCAGGTTGTTCTTTAAATATTGGATTGTCCCACCACATTTTTCTTTCCTTAATCCATAACAATTCAGGGTCTGTCCAATTTTTATCTGCTTCTTCGACACCATATTCTTTAGCTGTAGAAGAAAGATGATTAAGCCCAACAATGTAAGGTACTTGTCCTGGAGCTTTTTTAAATGATTCTAGTCGATCAAGCATTGCATTATTCCAGATTTCTATTCCTTTTTCATCCTTATTTAATTCAGCTTCTTTTTTTGCATGTAGAGCACTTTCAAATAATTTTCCATAATAGAACTTATTATAAACAGGTTTACCATTCACAATTTCAAAATTATAAGGAGCCTGTTTATATGAAAACTTGCGGTATTCCAGCCATGCATCAGGATCACCATTCTTTTCTTTTTCTATTGCATCCAGAATTAAACTATTACGCTGTGTATTTACATGATGTAGAGGATTATAAGCCATAGCTTCCTCATGAGTAAGTTGTCTCCATTGTTTACTTGTTTCATCAAGTACCTGGACATTACTAATTTCATTATCGTTTGGAATGTTAAAGCTAGTATTAAATGCATCTTCATTTACCGTTTCTTTTTTGTCAGTAGCATTTTTTTCTTCAGTTGTTGTAGTCGAGGGCTTAGTTACTTGAGTTTCATTATTATTAGGAATTATAGTACGATCGCTAGTTGGCTCCGTTTCATTTTTTACAAGAGGATTTTGATTTCGTTCATCACTATCTTGCTTCTTTACTCCTTCCTGCTTTGTAACTTCTGATAATGGTGTTGAAGTAACTGTTTGTTTTTCATTATTTAGCTGTTCGACCTTAGCAACTTTTTTTACTGAGGTATCTGTTTTTTCTTTATATGTTGATGTTGTTATATACATTCCTGTACGATTATCGACTACATTTTCAGCCTGCTTAACAGCTTCTTCTGCAAGTTTTGCAGTGAAATTATTACTATCAACTTTAAAACCAGCTGACTCAATCATTAGAGATTGTTCCCCTCCTGTTGAATGTGCTATTTCTGATGCATCTGCATCGTGAGGTAAAAACGTAGCACCTACTATAGCAGCTGCAGGAATTGTTGTTATTACTAGTGGTTTTTTATTCATGTTGAACTTCCTCTCTATTTTCATAATATTTATGTCTTCTTTACCAAAAATCATCATCTTCAGTATTAGGTGATTTTATAGGATCATTTGCATTTGAGCACGAAGCTAATGAGGTTTTTTCTAAATCAACTACTTTAGATTCAGATCTTTGTTCAATGTTTAATTGAGTTCCTGAAGAAGTTTCTTGGTTTTTAAATGAAATAAGTACCTTTCCAGTTTCCTCAGTATTTATAGGATCATTAAAAGGATTGACTGAGAAAATATCCTCCTTGGTTTCCTTGTTAATTGTCCCTCTTTTAAATTTGGGATTTTTATTATTTGTTAAATTTAGATCTTCCCTTACTAATTGTTCTTTCCAATCACGAGGAACAAAACCACCAACTGCAATTCCAGGAGGTTGTGGATGCCCCTGTTGTAAAAGCTTGTGAACAAAATGAAAACGAGGTAAACCGTCCATTAACAATGTATAGGGATACCGGTCTTTATCCTCTTCTTTAATCCGATAACCTTTTGGAATTATATTTTTTAATGGATTGCCATCAAAAGATTTATCTTTATAGATAACACGGTCTTGGCCAAGTTCTCGAGCTAGTTCTATTGCATCGTTTGCAGCTAATCCACCAAAAATAATTTTGTTTCTAGTGGAAGTCATAATCGCTTGTTTCATTGCTTTTCCACTAATTTGGCCTGCTTCTACTTCTAACTGTGCTGGTGATTGGATGGCAAACATACCAGCTACACGATATTCAGCAGAAATGGATAACCATCTTTCTACATCAGGATTTATATAACGACTATACTCATCTATGATGAAATAATGGTCTATTCGTGTTCTTTCAGTTCCTTTTCTTCTAAAAGTACCCAATTGAAGATGCATAGTGACAAATTGGCCAAATGCATCTCCAGCTTTCCCAAGAGATCCTAGTGCTGTATTAACTGCGAGAATTCCTCCATTTTCAAAATGCTCATCGATGCTAAAAGTGCTATTACCCGTTATGATCCTCTTAAGCTTTTCATTGGATGTGATATTTTCCATTTGAGCCCGAAGTCCAATAATTAATTGATTATACTTGTCTTTCAAACTCCCCATTAATTCGTTAACAAAGAATTTAACAAGTTCAGTATCACCTTGTTTTTGTTGCAATTTGTAAACATTTTTCATTAACACATCTTGATCCCTAAGGTTGGTGAGAACATCTGTAATATCCATGTTGTCACCATATAATTCTTTTAATAGTAAGGTGATCTTACGTGTTGATAACTCTTGTACTGTTGCAAAAAATGCTTCCTGCTTACCAAAAAGTGACTTCAATACAGCAACTGTTGCTTCTGCTACATCATCTTTTTCCCCTTGCATAACATTTATTCGATCACTTGTTGGACTATTAGGATCTATATGAATACAGTCTTCACCCATCCAATCACATGTTTCTTTAACCATGGCAGCAACATCACCTTTTGGCTCTATTACACTTAAACCTACTTTTCGACCTTTTCTTCTAGAGTCTAGTATTTGATATATGATAGGTTTTATGATCGTAGCTGTTTTACCGCAGCGAGTTGGTCCAATAATTAATGTATGAGTAAACGGATCATCTCCGCCCCATCTAAGATTTTTCTTTTCTAAATGTCGAGCTATTGTATTCAACCTCCTCCCCTAAAACAAATATAAGAGATTCGTCTTCTCTTTCTTTCTTCGTAGAAAAGTGTGTATATAAAGGATCAATAAGACCGTTTTGTTTTCTATCCTTCCAGATCCTTTTTATCTCTTTGTAATGGGAATGGGTATTGATTAGTTTTTCTCTTAAAGTTTTTGGTTTTTGAGTATCAAATCGTAGTTTATTCTTCCCTTCTCTCTTTTGGAGATATAGAAAGAGATATAAAACACTTAATCCAGTAGATCCGAAAAATATTATGTAAAACAATAGATGTGAAAAAATAGATTGTTCTTCATTTCCTACCAGTAAAATAACCCCATTACCAAAAGACATAAAAAAAGTAAAAACACTGATAGATGATCGTTTATAGTTTTTGTAACTGATATAAAAACTTATTGAACATGTCATTACTATAAGTGGTAATACTATATTCCCACCACCGTTGCAGCTCCATTTCAACAGCCAGTAAGATAATGGAGTAATCACTATTTGTAAGACATGTAAACTTATAGTTTTGCTCAAAAAATCAAAGGGAGTAAAATTCCTCATAAGGCATCCCTTGACTAGGTGATGGAGCAAAATATCCTTGTCCACTTGAATTTGCAGAAAGTATAGCTAGCAGACCAAAAAACATCACAATTGTACAGAGGGCAAGAGCTAATTTATTCAATTTATTTTCTCCTTTAAAAAATATTTTGTGCTCAAGAAAATTATGAAATATATTGTTGAGGTTTCTGGAACACCGTTAATACAAACAATAATTCATCCTGGAATATCTGTTTAAAAGCATGAAAAATTTGGTGCTGATCTTCTGGATTATGTTTTGCCAATTCTTGAATAATACTTTGATCTACCTCGATCTCATTAAACAATGTTTGAAACTTAGGGATAATCTCTACGCTTTCTTGATTAATTTGACTCATGTTTCGCCTCCAAATAAATTATTTTTTTGAAAAAAAAAGCAGGGTTCAAAGAAACTTGTCGTTTCTCTGAACCCTGCTTTTAAACAGTAGTTCTATTATTTTTTATAGAAATAATAAACAAATAATATAGTGAGTACATTTTACTATAGGTCTAATTATTACTCAAGTAATAGTTTTTATTAATTTGAAAATCTTCATACTTTTTGAATT
This sequence comes from Heyndrickxia sp. FSL W8-0496, assembly GCF_038007825.1. NCBI lineage: Bacteria > Bacillati > Bacillota > Bacilli > Caryophanales > Bacillaceae > Heyndrickxia > Heyndrickxia sp. FSL W8-0496. Next base: position 66,124 of record NZ_JBBOXX010000002.1, on the reverse strand, counting down.
AGCTCATTATGCAATTCAGATAATATTTCTTTTGCAGATTCTCTACTCAAAATAATTTTACCATTCCTAAGAGAGATATTATCATCTGCAATTTTACCAGTTAAGAGACAAGTGTTTTGACTCACAAATTTCCGTAAGATTATTTTATCTCCTTCAACAAAAATTTCTATAGAATCTCTTTCTCCAATTTTCAAGGATCTTCTGATCTCCATAGGGAGAACGATTCTTCCTAAACTATCTATTTTCCGTACAACTCCAGTAGATTTCACATCTCTTCCACCCTTCTACTTTTTTTACTAATTTTAACATAAAATTAGGTAGAAAGGTGTGAAATTTCAGATAATATCATTTTGCTAGTTTCATTAATTGATTAGACATTAGTACTGCTGACCATTTCTTTTTATTATTATCACTCATTTTACGTGTTTTGTTTGCATAATGAAAAAACCAAATATTTGAGTCCTTTTTTAATATGTAACCTAATTCATATTGGTCCGGTTGATTTTTATCATCTACTAATTGAAATTCATATAATGCATCATTTGTTTCTTTTTTTAGAACTTGAAAGTCCAATTTCCCATTAATACTCTTCTGAAGTGAAATTTTAAACTGATTTAAATAATCTTCCACTTGAACATTATCACTACTAGAAAATTTTTGAATTGTTATTAGTTCACTCCAATCTTCTATCGATTCTCCTTTAAGAACATATTCTAGAAAAAGTCCATTAGAGTTGTCAGAAAACCCTAAGTCCCATTCTTTTCCCCCAATAAAGTTCGGATTAAGATGGGATTTAGAATCTTGTTCTTTATTAACATTCAAAGATTGAACAGTGTTTTCTTTAGAGCCCGTTTTTTCTTTAGCTATATTGATATTATCTTCAGGTGCCCATTCTTGAGCATCATATACTTCTCTAGTTCCATTATCAGTACAGGCAGAACCTAATAATATTAAACTGGTTAGTAAAAAAACTCTCCATATTTTGACTTTCATTCTCATCCCCCCTATTCTTATTTACAATTAAAATTTTATGTGTTAATCTCATTTTACTAACGACTAATTTAATTAGTCAATAATATTAGAATATTTGGTGATATTATGAAAAAACGTACGGTGATTTATTGCAATTTAAAAGAGCTTCTGTTGAATAAAGATATTTCTATTAGACAATTAAGTCAAGAAATTAATGAACCTTTTGAATCTATCCGTCGATTACACAACAACGATACTACTAGATATTCTAAGCAAATTCTTGAAAAGATTTGTGATTATCTTGATGTACAAATTGAAGATATCTTAAAAACCGAGAAAATTAATCAAGAATAATGCAATTCATTAAAAACGCATTGAATTTAAACTAATCAATGCGTTTTTAATATTTTTTAATACAATTGAGTCGGAAACGATGAAAAACGATCGATTCTATAGTATTAAGAAGCGCTGCGAGCATCCAAACGCACTTTAGCGTTATCGTTTATGAATCAATTTGAATGAAATCGAATTGATTTGAATGCATTCTTATTGAATTGAATGAATCGTTTACGTTTGTGAATGAATAGAATTTGAATGTGAATTGAATCGTTAGAGTGCGTTTGTTGTTAAATAGCGCTTAAAAACATTGATATATAAACGATCTGGTTGTAGTATAAACGTATAGCAAACGATAGGAGGACGAACTTTTGAAACTTGATGGGAATATAAAAGAGTTAATAATTAATGAGTTTCAAAACGACCCAATTTATAAGTTGGCTGTAATTAATGGCCTGGAGGAATATTTTTTTAGTGATTCTATACTTTCTATTCATCCGGAAACTACATACAGTACTGTAGAGTGTGGGAAAATAATAGGGAGGGCAGACTCCACAATTAGAAATCATTTTCGTACGGGACTAATTGATTATATTGAACCTGAAAAATTTGGAAAGTATTATCGGCTAAATTACAAGAGTATTTTTAAATTGCATTTGATCTTTTTATTAATGGAAAAGGCAGGGAAGGGAACTATTGATATTTTAGTAGAGTTAGGGGCTGAACCTGCTGTAAGTCTTAGTCATGGAACAAGAATACCTCGCTCTCAATCACTACATAATGATAGTCCTTCAGTTTATGGACAAAATCTTGAAGATATAACTTTAAGAATGAGTCAGTACGAACAAGTCTTACAAAAATTAGTATTTCAAAATCAAATTCGGGACCAAAAAACAGAGAAACTATTAGAAGTTAAAGAGATTGAGATGGAAATAGAAAGGTTAGAAAGACAAATTGAAAAGGTAGAGTTGGAAGCAGAAATTAACCATTTAGAAGAAAAACAATCAAATTTGTTAATTAGTTCTCTTAATAAATCATTACAAAAGCCTTCATTATTAAATGTAATTAAGAATAGTTTTTCGAAGGAACAAGCTGAAATTACTTTGGATCCATTAACTCAATCGATGTCAGAAAATCTCAGGAATAAAAAGCTGCATTACATTGAAGAAAAAACAAAGTTTCCGAAGGAAAAACTTAATGAACTGAGAGAGAAACAGAAACAATTACTTAAAGAGATTCAAAATTTAAATCAAAAGGAACATTTAGAGAGAGAAAACATGTCTTTTTTACAGGAACAGACTGAGATCAACAACTGAATCGAACCTACTTATAGACTTGTTTTTAGGTTATATAAACGATCATTTATTTAGGGTACAAACAAACCCTAAATAAATGATATGGAATTTTTCTAAGAAATTTAAGCAGGAGTATAATTTAAATCTATCTAAATTACAATCTTTTTAGATGTTTTTTTCGATTTTTTATGCAGAAGGGGGTAGAAGAGGTGCCTTATGGATTTATAAAGCATATTGAATCTAAAGGGTACAGTAAGGAAACTGTACTTAGTTATAGAAAAGTCCTAAATTTATTTATTATGCATCTCAATTCTAAATATCCAGAAGGGAAGGAGCCGTTTGAAATTAACCCTTCTGATATTAAAAATTATTTATCTAACCAACTACAGGATGGGAAAAAGGTATCAACCCTTAATAAAGAATTAGGAATCTTAAAAACCTGGTTTAATTATTTATGGGAAAGAGATATTGTAAAGGTAGATCCAGCAGTTAAAATAAAGAGATTAAAAACAACTGATTCTCTTAAAATAGATATCACATATGAGGATATACAACTTTTATTACCCAAAGTTCTTTCTAATCCTTCATATCAACCAATTAGAAAGGTTATATTTTTGTTAGCAACAAAGGGGCTTAAGACTTCTGATTTTAGATTTACAAAAGATGACATCCTCATTTCTGAAAAGAATAATGAAATTGTAATCCTTCTTAGTAATCGTAAATTAATCCTAACAGACCAGGAAGCTGATCATTTCTTAGATTATTATAATTCAACATTATTTAACGGAAGTGACTTTGTATTTATAACAAACAAAAGTAAAGAAGGGCCGGTTGCTATAGAAGTGATGTCCATATTAACTCATCTACGTGCAATCTCTAATGATTATCTTCCCAACTTTGACATACAGCTAACCTTGGTTAATATGAGAAGAGCATTGATTTCCCATCTTTATACTAAGCAAAAACTATCTATACAACAAATTGCTGCCGAACTTGGCATAGAGGAGCAATCTGCAGCAAATTATCTTAAGAAACTTGCAAAATAAAAACACTCCGTCCAAATTAACTATTCAGACGAAGTGTTTTTTTTACTTTTTTAATAATAATTTTTCAAATGCATCTACTTCTTGATTTGTATTAATAATCTGTTGATCTGTAGTCTCTTCCGTATCCATAACGTTTTTCCGAGAAGAAGCTACTGCTTGTTTATTAATTTTGTCTCCATCTTCCATTGGTAGTGACGTAAATGTTGGTTCATCGGATAACAATCGAAGTATCATTTCTGTTACAAGGTTTAGTACATCCGGTTGTTTAAGCTTATTTACTATTTCATTAGGCAATTTTATTGGTAATGAAATATGAGTAAATTGATTATTTTCTTCCTTGATTATTTGCTTAATCGCATCAACAAGAATATCTGCACAATAAGAGCTTAAAGTTTCATCTCTTGGTTTGTTTAGCCATTGTATAACTTCTTCAGGTGTCTCCTTTGGAAGTCTAACTCCAATAACATCCCCAGAATTTTTCGGCTTATTCATCCCCATAAATTTCACCTAATTTTTGAACTAGTTACTATTAGACATTAATTTCCCCTCGACGAACTACCTGTCTTTGTTGTGGTTGACTTTTTGTATTAATTTCAAATGAAGTATCTTTTTTTTCTTCTGAGATATTACTATTCTGCTGTGGTTTGATATTAGAAATTGTATTTACAGAATTAGTTGGCGAAAGATCCAAGCCTTCCTTGGCCATTAATAAGTCCTTTGCCATTTTTACTTGTATCTCATCCGAATCAATATCTCCAACGCCGTATATACGAATAAAGTGCTCTAATACTCGTTTAGCTGCATCATTTGGGTTTGCTTGATTATTTACCCATTCCTTTGTAGATTCTGGTGTTTTTTGCCCAATCCTTAATTGAATGGTTTGATTTTTTTTACTGTCATTCATGACAAAACCTCCATTACAATTATGCCTTTACTTGTTCCTTTGCTAATTCATTTAATCTGATCGTGTTGTAAATACTCATACCCTTAACGTTCATATCAACAGCGAATTGACTAGGAACCCAAAGAACTTCTATACCATAATCTTCACAGTAATCTTTTAAACGCTTATAAAGTACATCTTTTAATAAAATTGAAGCTCCACCATAGACAGGTATAACATCTACTTCATAGGCTAGTGCTTTTAAGCGATTTACAATCGAAGAAAATAATTTATCAGCAACTTCTTTTTTTGGTTGGGCCATATGTTTTAAAGCTAATTTATGAAAACGATGGCTACTATCTTTTAAATACTCCGATATTTTTTGACGAGTGATATCAATATCCAATTCTTTAGATAAATTTACAGAAGCTTTTTCAATAGCTTGACCTAATCCGAATTTTTCACCAGTGGATTTATATGGGTCTGCTGAATATCCTGTTGTGTATACTAATTCTGTTGAACCATCTCCTATATCAGTGTGTAGGAGTCTCTTATCAAGGAAATATGAACCATCCACTTCTTTTTCGTAGTCATCATTAAACTGATCAAAAATTTCATCGTTACGATAATGCTCTTGTCCATCTTCGATTAGTGTAAATAAAGCAGGTACACCTTCTTTCATGACTTTAACAAAGTTGAATTTCACATGAACATTAATAACTAGATTTTTTATGTAAACTTTCACTTGATGTAAGTGATCTACAAATCGATTATGGAATGTTTTTTCACTTTCTGAATCATGAATAGATGCTGGTAATGCTGTAGTCATATTAACATCTACATTAATTGTTTCTCCGTCTTTTATTTCATTTTGCTCTTTATAATGATTTTTTACAGCCTCAGCTACTATTATTCCTAAAGTATTTATTATTGGTAAGTCTTCAAGATGTTTTTTGAGGTTCTTAACATCCATATTATATAAATCCGCTTGGCTTACACTTTGTAAGGCAGCATTACCAATAAGATAGCGATAAGTACCTGTAATTGCCTTTGATTCAATTCGGATATCAATGTGATCGTGTAAATTAGATACAATTGAATCTAGTTGTTCATCAGATTCTCCAGGATCAGAATGTAATACCGCATAAACATTTGGTTGACGTAATAGTGTTCCGTTTATTATGATCTTATGTTCTGAATTTCCATTATCATTAGCGATTTCAAATTTATAATTCATACCAAAACCTCCGTTAATAAAAAATATTAAATTCTATTCTTATTTATTAATAATTTACCAATATATTCTTTCGGAGTCAATAAAGCTCATTATAATTCTATTGAAATATATTATTGTTAATATATTTGTAACGTTTGTATTAATAAATAATAGAAAGCTAGATATAAATAATCATTTATAATATAAATTAATAATATTTATTCAATATCATTTAAAATGACAACAAAGAGGCTTTGGGGATAAAGATATTATTACCGCTAACAGTTAATCAAAACGTTTGGAGATCGTTCTAGAACGTAAACAAAACGTTAACATGTATTTATCACTTTAGATTTCATAAAATAAATACGTTAACGTTTTGTTAACGTAAATTGAGATTGTTTAATATTCTTTCCGTTAGTACTTTAGCATTTCCATGTTTCACTTCGTTAATAAAATCAATTATCATGATACAAACGATACGCTCTAAGGAAAAAGGGTGATCTGGATACTGTTCTTCCATATCTGCTAAGACGATTTCACCTCTTAGCGCTTTTTTGCGTTTTATACCAATCTTTATCGTTACAAACGATGGAGCAACGTTCCGAACCGAGGAAACGATTTCGTTGTTTTTAATAATTAACCGCTTATCGTTTGCAGCAAATTCGTTAGTGCTTGGATAAGCATTCTCTATAATTTCCTTTTGTAACATTAATTGATTGTAGATTTTATCAATATCAGCAACCTTCTTTGAAAAATAAAGGAAGTCATCATATAAGGCATCAATAAGATCTTGTGGTGTAAAGACATACTCGCTTAATTCCTCTATATCTTCGCAAAATACTTGTAAACGGAGATAGATAGATACCGGAAGTGAAATGTTGTATTCAATCATTCCTCGTCTTGTAACACCCCATAGGAATTTATCAATTAAAGTTGTTGGTTTGGACTGAATGTAGTCTAATTCTTCTTCGATCAACTTATACCTACTCATTTATTATTCCTCCAATATTCATGTTGATCATAAGAGAGGTAATTCGATATGCTGCTTCTCTTAAACTACAATCCCACTCCACGGAACAATCAAATAGTTTCTGATGGTCAGAAGGCTTCAATTTCGCGTGTATGCTCTTTTTATGAGTTGCTGAATATGAAACTATTGGAAAAGCTTTCCCGCGCGTTAAACCGACTACTAGAAGGCTAGAAACATATTGAGTTGGAGATGAATTTTTCATTTTTGCTTGTTGTTTTATAATTTTCCTTTCAGCATCACTAAAAGGAATCTTTACGTCGATTTTTGCATCAGAACGTTTTTTACGATCTTTAATGTTATTATTCGTTTTTGGAACTTTTTCAGTGTTTACTCTTGGTTTTGTATTTGATCGATTAAACATTGGGTTTAGTGAAGTCATATTCTTCTGCCTCCTTTTATCCCTCTTTTTTTAGTAATTAACTCAGGGTCATATCGTCATTTGGTTACCTGGTAATAGTTTATGAGAGGAGGGAGGGGAGTAGTACAAGTTTATTTGAATTGAAGGTTTATTTATTGCTAGAACTGTCGATACTTTTTAACAATAAAAATAACGAACATTGTTTTATAAATAGAGAGGAGAAAATTATAATGTCGAAAACAAAAAGAAAAAATATACTTAAAGAGCAAGGGGTAACACCAGACTTGGCAAAAAAATTCGTTGAGGAAATTATGAAGAGTAAGGGAGTTAAGCCAAAAAGAAAGAAGTAATATCACACAGGAAAGAATGTTAATTACGGAAAGTAAAAAAGTAAAGAATTATGATTTTTACTGTAAGTTTTATATAAAAATTTAATCGAAATTAAAATTAACAGAACACATTTGGTCCTGTTAATTTTTTTATAATTTATTAGTGATTAGAGATATATAAATTATGATTTATATACCAATAATTACCTATAATTTCTATACGTACTACAATGTACCATGGTAGCTTTTATGTCTAAAATGTTACAATCCTTTCTGGAATCTTTCAAAAATATTACATTCCAGGAAGGATAGCAGCATGAATCACACACACATTTTTAGAAAATGGTTAATTGGGCTTGTTGTATTTACTTTAACAATAGCTTACATTCCATTAACAAACTTTATTGTCCATGCAGAAACCAATCAAAGTGAGAAAGGGACAAATAAGGATACAGGGGGAAAAGTAGGTCGAGAAAATCGAATCGAACAAACAGATTTAAGAACTGCAGATTCTAAAACGTTCCTAAATAATGATGGGACGTATACTTCAGAAATATCCCAAACTCCTATTCACTATAAAGATAAAAATGGTGAATGGAAAGATATCGATAATAAATTAGTCGATAGTCCAAATCAAAACAAAGTAGAAAATAAATCAAATGACTTTTCAGTAAAATTAGATAAGTCTGTAGATGGTGATGCTACTGTTAGCATCGAAGATAAAGATAAAATAATTGATTTTGGTTTAAATTCAGTTGAAGAAACCAATAAACCAAAAGAAACAAAGGTTCAGAATTCAAAAGGGATTGTAGAAGATAATTCCATTACTTATCCGAAGGTCCTTGAAGGTGTGAATCTTAAATATAGTTTAGGTTCAGATCGAGTGAAAGAAGACATTATATATCAAGAGAAACCTGAAAATGGTTTTCCAGAGAAATATACTTACAAAATCGATCTAAAAGGGCTCGAAGTAAAACAGGAAAACAAAGAAATCTACCTTATCGACCCTAAAAGCAAGGAAAAACTATATTATATTGATGCCCCATTAATGTACGACTCATTTATTCCGCAAGGATATAAATCAAATAAAGAAATTAAGTCAATCCCTGAAGAGGCAATCTCATACGACATAAGTATGGATTATGAAGAAATAAATGGACAACTTTACCTACATATTAAACCTAATCAAGACTGGCTTAATGATAAGAAAAGAATATATCCTTTAACCATTGATCCGACCATAGTAAGGATTAATTCATCTCAAAACGTGGAAGACACGAATATTCGTAGTAATTTCCCCACTCAAACTGGTGGAAATGATACAGAATTAGGTGTTGGACTATATAAAGATACAAAACAAACCAATGTTATACGTTCTTTATTAAAATTCAATGTAAGTTCTATCCCGAAAAATTCAGAAATTATGAAGGCTGATCTAAATTTATGGATGTCAGCAGTAAGCAATGATACTCCTATTAATATTAGTGCTTATCAATTGTCTAAAAGTTGGGATGAAAATCAAGCTAGTTGGAATTATAGCAAAACTTCTCCTTTAACCTCCTGGAGTGTGAAAGGTGGAGATTATACTTCAACTGTATTGAGTAGCATGGAAGTGGGAAACCAAATAGATTTAGCATATAGTCAAAAGTGGGATATACCAGTTGGATTAATTAATAAGTGGGTGACGAATCCATCTACTAACAATGGTATTATTTTGAAAAGTAATAGTGAGTCAACAAATACGTACAAAAAATTTATTTCAAGTGAATATCCGATAGATGGTCAATATCAGCCACTATTAGTCATCACATACAAAACAGGTGCCAGATTAGGAATTGAAGATTATTGGGAATATGATTCTCATTCACTAGTTGGGGGTACTAGCTATACTAATTTAACAACTGGTAATAATGTTATCCAATATGAAGATTTTACTTTACCATCTCGTGGAGGATTTGGCTTAGACTTTAATAGAACCTATAATTCTAAGTCGCAAGAAAATTCAATATTTGGATATGGTTGGACAGCAACAGGCCTAGAAAACCTATACGTTGGAAGTGAAAATATTGACTATACAGATGAAGATGGAACTACTCATAAATTTACTTATGATGACGCCAGTGCCCTATACAAATCAGAAGCAGGTAAATATTTAACCATTAAAAAGTCATCGGAATCAATTAACAATAAATATGTGTATATTATTATGAACTACAAGACAAATATGGTAATAAAAAGGTTTTTAAAATCGATGAGTTTAATAATGATACAGATTTAACTTTAGCTACTCTTCAATATTGGGAAGACCGTCATGGAAATCGAATTAATTTTGAATATAATTCAAAACATCAATTAATTAAGATTACTAGTGACCTAGGTAATGGTTTAGTAAAATCCATTGAACTTTCATACAATACTGATGGATATGTTGAAAGTGTATCTTACGAAGGTAGTAAATTTACTTATTCGTATAAAAATGACCAGTTGATAAGTATGAAACAATTAAAGAGTGATGGAACGTACTCAGTTACTCAATTTGAATATAAAGATAATCGAATATCAGCGATTATTGACCCTAACGGTAGACGAACTGATTTTACTTATCAAAATGAAATGTTAACAAAAGTTCAAGAACCACAAGAAATAAATGGTGTTAAAGATCCTAGTGATCGACCAGGAACGGAGTATTCTATTGATATTGCAAATAAATCTTCAATCATTACTTATCCTGAGGGAAACCATGAAACATATTATTCAAATGATCAATATGTAACAATTAAAAAAATAGATTCTGACGGAATGGAAACTACTTATACTCTAGATGAAAACTATAATCCCACTACAATTATAGAGGATGGACATCCGACTACAAATACTTATGATAATAAAGGGAACTTAACATCAACTACTGATCCTGAACATCACACGATCAGCTATGAGTATACTACTTTTAGTAATATTGCAAAAATGATAGATTCAAATCAAAACCCAACATTCTATACTTACAATGCTAAGGGTGATTTATTATCTATAAAGTATCCAGATACAGGTACTGAAACTTACCAATATGATTCATATGGTGATATTCAGTCTATAACACACCCTAATGATTCAACTGAAAATATAAATTATGATTATAAAACAAATCTAAAAACAGTCGAAAGCTTTGATCCATTCCTAAATAAGACAAAATCTGTCACAGATCATCAAGATAATGTATTGGAACGTACAGATGGTAAAGGAAATTCCTTTACCTACACTTATGATGAAAAGAATGAGCTTACTACAGTTAGTGATCCTAACAAAAAGATAACTAAATACGAATATGATGCTAATGGTAACATAACAAAAATCACTAATAGCAAAAATAAAGAAACAAACTTTGAATATGATGGTCAAAATAATCTTCAGAAGGAAAAAAATGCATTAGGTGATGAAACACGTTATCAGTATGACCTAAATGGGAATCTAGAAAAAACCTTATTACCAAATGACCATATCATAATTAATAACTACGATTATTCTGTTGATCAATTGAAGAGTATCGAAGTAAATGGTATGACCATGTGGGGATATGGATATGACAGCTCAGGCAGTGTAACTACAATTTGTGAAGGAGATTTCCCATGCAAAGGTTCCGATGTATTAAAAACCATATCTTATAAGGATGATGGTTCTGTAGATACAATTGTGGACAGAGGGAATTTAATCAACTACACAGATTTAGGTACAAAACAAGTTCTTAAGTATCAAGTAGGTAATGAAACTGAATCATTACAATTTTCTATAAATTCAATGGATAAACTAAGTTCGATTACAAAAAATGGGGATACCACTCCTTTAGCTACATTTGACTATGAAAAAGGAGGTATTCCCAAACTTGTAAGATATAAAAATGGTTATTCGATCGAAATGTATTATGATCATAATCGATTAAGTAAATATATGCTTAATAATAGCAGTACACAAGAACCTTTAGACACTTATACTTTTGATTATGACGCAAATAATAATATTACCAAAATTTATTCCGAAAAAAACGGAACCACAAGCTACACATATGATGATAAATTGGACCAATTAAAGAAAGAAAAGTTACCAGACGGAACAACAATTTCATATGAATATGATGAGGTAGGAAATCGAATTTCAAAAAGTATCACAAAATCAGGCGATTCAAAAGTTACTCAATATAGTTACAATGATGCAAATCAATTGATTAAGGTTGGAGAAAAGACCTATCAATACGATAAGAATGGGAATCTAAAAAACGATGGATCAAACGAGTATATTTTTAACGATCTAAATCAATTGGAAGAAATAAAGGATCAAACAGGAAAAACTATATCTAAATATACTTACGATGAAGAAGGAAAAAGAATTAGTAGTATAACTGGAACAGATACGATCCATTATTTTTATGATGGTAATCAAGTAATCTATGAAACAAATAGTGAAAACCAGATATTAAGAGAATATACTTATAATGATGCTGGGCAGCCATTAACAATGACGTCCAATGGAAAAACTTATTATTATTTATATAATCAACATGGAGACGTAATTGCTTTAACAGATGACAATGGTAAAGAAGTTGCATCCTACACATATGATGCATGGGGAAATATTTTGACCCAGTCTGGAGATATTGCTTCAGAAAATCCTTATCGTTATGCAGGTTATAGATTTGATGAAAATTCAAAGCTGTATTATCTAGTTGATAGATATTATAATTCTGAAACTGCAATCTTCTTATCAAAGGATTCTGAAGAAGGAGATGTAGAAAATCCTATATCTTTAAATGGATATAATTATGGTAATAATAATCCAGTAATGATGATAGATCCTAATGGACATTTTGCTTTTCTAATACCTGTAGCATATGCTGCGACGATTGCAGTCTTGGGAGTAGGGGTAGTTTATTATTTTATAAAATCACTCAATGCAGTAGGAAATTTAATAAATCAAAGCTTTGCCAGAGTGAAATCTAGACCAAAATATAGATCAAATTATGAAATACATCACATTGTTGCACAAAAGGCTAAAAAAGCTCAATTTGCTAGGGGCATTCTTAAGAATGTAGGTATAACAGTCAACGATTCCATAAACTTAATAAGTATAAAAACAGGACTGCATAGAAGAATGCATACAAATGTTTACTATTCCACAATCAACACCCTTATGGGGAATGCTTATAACAAAAGAAATAGTTATAGTAAAAACCATAAGAATGTAGTGGCTCTTTTACGGGCAGTCAGGGTCTGGTTAACAGCTAAGAGTATTAGTTCACCATTTTAATTAATAAATTAATGAATCAAACTTCTATTAGCAAATAAAAGATGATAGTATTTTTTATTTTGTCTGTTAATGGAACAATAAAAAAGAAAACAACTTTATAAAAAGATTTATAATAATAATAATGAAGATGTAGAATGAATTCTATTAAGTGACAGGGAGATAATTACCGAATAAGTGTAGTAGTACTTGGTGAATAGCTCAGAATTATACTGATAATGTTTTGTATTCAGATACCAGTAATTTTAATATTGTAACCCTACCTGCGAAGCAGGTGGGTATCTAAGGAGTGTAGCAAGTATGTTAGGTATGAATATAAAGAAAAAATTGAAAACTTCTTTTGAAATTATCTTCTCTGAGGATCAACGCTTTATGTGTCATAGCACAAATACAAATGTTATTTTATTTGATAATTGGGACCATTCTATTAGTATAAATTCTCCTAAGAACCCAAGTTGTGTTAAATTTTCAAGAAATAATAAGTTATTAATTATTAAAAATACAAGTGGTGGACTATGGATATATGACTTAGAAAACTTAAAGTTACTCAAAAGAATTTCCTCAAAAAGAAACTTCAAATTACTTGATGATGGCTTTGGAATTACAGAAAATAATAGAATATTAGATATTATGGATACAAAAAATGGGAATCAAATTATTTCGGTTGATGTAGACACAGGAGACTTTTCACTTCTAACAAATTATGAAAACTCCCAAATTAAATACAATGGATTTATCAATCAGCCAAATAATAAATTCCATTTATTTACATTGAGTCTTTTGAATAAAATAACTGGTTATGTTGAAAATAAAATAATCAAGATTAAAGAGCCAATTTCGCCTAGTTCAATTGAGATAATTAGTAATTCGAAGGTTTTTTTCTGGGATTCACTTATATATAGTTCTATTCATAATTTATTTATTTTAGTTGATGATTACGATTTGATTTTAATGAATATGGATTTCACTGATATTGTTACGAAAAAAAAATAATTAAAGATGAGTTTAAGGAAAAAGCAGGATATTTTATGCAAATTCATTTATCAAATAATGAGAAGTATGTCGTTCTTACATACAGTGAAAGTATACTAATACTAAGATTGGATGGCTTAGAACAAATATTAATGGAATATATACCATATTTATGTTTTGCTGCATTCAGTGCTAATGATGAATATCTTTTAGTAGGAACCTGGAAGAATGGGTTTGTTTTAGAGAATAATTTAGAGTAATTCAAACTTGAATGATAAATTGAAAAGGAATATTTCATCTTTTAAAAAATTTATGACTGTTGATTAATAAATATCAACAGCCATAATTTATAATTATTTATGTGATTACTATTTTTATGATTTTTTGGATAGGAACCCTTTGAGTAAAAATTAACATGGCTACGCCAATAGTTATCATGAACTATTGGTGTGGCCATTACTATTTTAATAATGGTAGTAATAGTGAAATTCTTGATGTCTATGACGATAAACAGGTTTTTTATAAATAAGATTCTAACCTTAGCTAAATAAAATTTATATCCTATGATGACGTTAGGCACTATGGGGAATTTTTTGATCCAGTCTGGCGATTTAGCCTCTGAAAATCCTTATCGTTATGCAGGATATCGCTATGATGAAAATACTAGTCTTTATTATTTAATGGCTAGATATTACTCTGCGGAAACATGTGTATTTTTATCGCAGGATCCTATTTTAGGGGATTTGAATAACCCCATTACACTTAATGGATATAGTTATTCCAATAATAATCCTGTCATGTTGATAGATCCTAATGGGACTAATGCTCAATTTAAATATGCTTTACGAAAAGGATGGATTGGGTGGTTGCAACAATATGTTGGTTGGCAAAATGCAGGAGCGTTATATAGTTTAATAGTAGGTAGAATAGCGGGGGTATACACATTAGGTGATATGATCCACAAGTTTACGAAAAAGCGACTTGAGATTAACTATATGGTTCAATATAGTGGAAAATATGTGAAAACAATTATTAGTCAAGCAAAGAATCAACTTTTAAAGACTTTTGCCAAAAAAGCAGCAGCAATGATTGGTGGTGGTATCCTCGGGTTGGTACCAGATATTTATACTTTCTCCTGGTATTTTGTAAAGGGATGGATGGAATATGGACGAAAGCATAAAAAATAAAATTATATTTTTATAAAAATCAGGTGAATTAATAATGGGCTTGTTTTATGGGATAGTAAGTATTGCAATTTTAATAGTAATTCTTTTTGCTAAGAATAAAGGTGAATTTTGGAATTTGTTATTTATAATTCCCTTGATATTTTACTTAATCATTTTTCAAATTTTATTGAATTTACAGGTTGAAAGTATCTTATTTTATTTAATACCCTTACTAGTGTTAATATTAATTTCTTATTATATAAAAAAAATAGTCAATCCAAGAATTAAGAATATGCGGCTCATTTCCTCTAAAAAGGATTTCGAATCACATATAATGCAGATAGAAAAACTGTTTATCTTTGCAGCAAAAGAAATTAAAAATGATAAGTGTGGTAAAATAGATGATTTTGAGATAGAGATTGTTATTGGTAAATTAGGTAAACCTTTTAGTAAAAATGATAAGATAACTCAAGATTCATATTCCTATGTAAATATCATGATTACCAATAAACTTAATGGAAAAGTTATAGTTGATAATTTTTGCATTTGGAACATAGAAACAATATTTTTTAAAAAGTATTTATTAATTACTAATTATACTAAGCAAGAAGATATTATTAGCTTGATTAGAAGCAAAATTAGAAACTATATAAAATAACTACTTCACTAAAGCTTCTGACATAAATGTCTTCCTTACATTTATGTCAGATTTTTTTATGAATATATAATATTGAATCGATTGTTACAATTCATGAAAATATATTTATTAGTAATAAAAAGCAGGCAATTTATGTTGTATAAGCCCCTGTTAATATTGCTAAAAGAATAATCTATTTAACTAAAGAGATAAGAAGGGATATTGTGAAGGAAGTTTTTTCAGGTATATTTGTATTTATTGTAGGTATAGTCTTACTATGGGCAGGAATTTTTTATGTTAATAAAAAGAACTATAAAGAACCAGATGACGGTATGAACTATTTACTAAAACTAACTCCACTACCGAAAATAATAAATTATTGGCTTGCAAAATTTATATTTTTACTTGCTGGATTTTTGCTTGTTTTTTCTTGTATCTATGGAGTGATTCAAAATATTTAATATTAAGTTGTGTATAAACTTAAAAATTATTAGACTTTTTTTGCCTTGAAGAAAAAGATTATTTCTTTAAGGCTTTTTCTTTTTTCTTAGAAGAAAAAACCTATATAGAGTACAACTTTATTGTTTAGGGTACAACTTAATTGTACGATAACAAAAACCTAGAAAGAGGGGAGGAACTTAAATAATACAATTATGCGTAAAATATCAATTTTACGAAACTTTGACACATATATATAAAATATGGTAAAATAAAAAGACTAAGATATAGAAATCTTAACCTCTATTATAATAGTTTATTAACATTTATGTATGAATAGATTTTAGTCAACCCTAGAGTTGAGTTACTTTCTATTCTATTAATAACTAGTCGATCCTAGAAACGAGTAATTATTAAGTAATTACATATTAATATAATTAAAATATAAAGTCAAGGGTGAAAAATATTGAGAACTGAGTTGATGAATATCTTTTTTGATGAAAGTGGAACAAAAAAAGATAAACCTACATTAATGGCCGGACTATTAATTCCTTCAAAAATATACAATACATTAGAATATAATAATTTAAACAAAAAGTTACGGAGTAAAGAGTTTACAAACTTACATTGGACTGATTATACAGGTTACTTAAAGCTACAAAATGATATTCTTGAGGTTCTTTTTACCTTCGCAAAGTTTGCAAGATATTGCAAACTAAATGTTATTAATTATAACGAAAATCCTTTAGATATTCGTAAAAATCTCTATAATCAGGATCATTCTAGTGCGGAAAAATTATCTCAAATAATGATTTATACAAAGATTCCAGAGCGAATATTATATGGACTATTAAGGAACTATGGTAAAGATGTTTACATCAAGTCTACCCTGTTTATTGAACATTCCAATCGTTATGCAGATTATCAACTAGATAAAAGATTAGTAGAACAGTTGAATATTCAGTCAATGTACCGTGGAGAACAATTTGGGGTTATTGATTGCTGTTTTAAAAATAAAAGAGAAGAAATTGGAGTTGAAATTACTGATTTGATTTTAGGATTTATTCGACAAGTAATACTAAATGAAGTAGTTCCCTCCTCTCTTAGCCAGGAAGAATTAATTGAGAGAAAACTTAAAGGAAAAAAGGCTAAAAATGACCTTGCAGTTAAACTAGTAAAAAACAAAGATTTTATGGATTTTATCTCATCTATAAAATATTACGAATGGGAATCTAATAATGAACTGAAGGAAAGAAACTTCTCTGATTATCTAAATCTTTTTATGACTTCACATATATATGAGTTTTAAGTTATGTTCTAAAGTAACTGTTTTATTAATTGTTAGAAATTTCATCTATAGTTAGGAGCTAAAATAATGTCAATTCAACGTTTAATTGAAAAAATCCGAAATAATGATGTCGTACTTTGGGCTGGGTCAGGTTTGTCTTTCTATGCTGGTATGCCTAAAGTTAGCGAAATTATTAACGAAATACTAGAAAAATGTACTGAAGAAGAGAAAAATTACATACAAGGAAAAACAAACCTCGCTGAGGTTGCTAATGATTTTATTGCAATGAGAAGTGGTTCAAGACATGAATTAAATACAATTCTATTTAATCTAATTGACAAAGATCCCTCATCTCTGAAATATCACAAAATGCTCTCAGAGATTCCTCAAATTAATACAATAATTACTACGAACTATGATAAATTATTTGAGCTTGCTTATGAAAGAGATATTTACCCGATTATAAGTAATTCTCACATCCCTTATGCAAACAGTAAGAGAGTAGATTTATATAAGGTTCATGGTGATATTGGTGTACCAGATAGTATTCTTATATCAAGTAAAGACTATACAGAATTTTTTAATGAAGAACAGAATCCTATTTGGACAAAAATTAAGAGTATAGTAGCAGAAAAGACTATTTTATTTGTTGGATTTAGTTTAGCAGATCAAAATATTGATTATCTCATAAACAACGTAATTAGATCTTTAGGCAGCAATCAAAAGGAGTTTTTTTTAGTATCCCCTAATATGCCGCCTTTTAAAGTAAATGAATTAAAATCCAAGAAAGTGGAATACATTAATATGACTGGTGAGGATTTTATTACACAAGTTCATAGCGAGATAAAAAAAAAATAATTTATGACATACTAGATAATAAGGTTAATGCCCAACTTGGAACAAAGCTATTGATGCAATGGGGCATGGATTTAGGTGTGAAAATTGCTCAAGGAAAGACATATATAGACATGATAAAGTCAATTGATAATAGTCCATTAAATTTACAAATTGGATTTAAAAATCTAAACTTTATAGAGCTACTTTCTACTAGTATGTACGAGCCTATAAAAATTGATGGAAATCTAATTAGTTCCTTTAAATCTACCTTTAGAGATATTGAAATCCCAATTCCAAAAGGAAATAATTTTTCATTAAAGATTTCTCATATACCTGCTGCTTCTTTCAAATCAAACATTTTAGTACCATTCACATCAGAGTATCTAGAAAATGCAGAGATCCATTTTTTCGGTAAAAAGATAGAAGAAGTGGTTATGAAAATTACTCATCCATTAATTCGAATGACTATGAATCTAAAAGACAATTGTTTTAACTTTACTATTAATGAGTTAACTTCGGTTGCTCAGGCCAAAAACATATTTAACTTTCTACATTCCTTATTTTGTGTTGAAAATAGCTTTACTTTAGATCATCCCGATTTTGATGAGGAACCTTTGTTACAGTTTAAACTTGGACCAGATAATAAGGATTTACTTAACGATATAAAAGCCATTTCTAACCTTATGAATGACTTAAGTAGCATTGAGTCTTATTATCGTGTGAGATTCAAAGATTTTAATTTAAACATAAGTCATGATGAATATGAGAGTATACAATTATTATTATTAAATATTACAAAAGAAAAAAGAAAGATTAATTCTATCGCATTTAATATTAATGTATTTGACGAAGAATCATTACTTAAAGCTATTAAGAATAATAAAGGTGCTCCTGTCTCAATTGTTTACAATCAAGTGACTATAAATCTATTTAATAAAGACATAGTGATTCCAAGAAAGTTCGTTACTGAGGCTCCTGATGCTTATTTTACTGATTCAAAAACTTTAATTAGACAAATTCAAAGGAAAAAATCAATTGTCGGACTTAAAATTAAAGTAAAAAGTAAGAAAAACCAATTAACCCAATATTTTTCATAATAATAACTCAAAAGTTATAAACAAAAAATATGATTAACTTCTCGTAAAAATTGTATTTTACGCATAATTCGACATTAAACGACAAAAAAGGAGCATGATTATGGCTGATACCAGACAACATAAAATCCATGAACAAAAACTCAATGAATTAGTCAAAATAATGCCCTACTTTGTGGCTGAATATGTAGATGATAAACGTGACTCTCGCTCCCCTTCTACTCTATTGAACTATGTACATGATTATAAATTGTTTTTTGAATGGTTAATCGAGAAAAACATTGCAAACTGTAAAGAGATTAAAGATATCGATCTTTCTGTTCTAGAAAATTTAAAGTTAGAACAAGCGAAGAGATTTTTTAAGGAGCTACAGAGACGGGATATTCAAATTAATAAGGATGAAACTAAGAAACCGGAGAAAGTAACGATTAATCGTAAAATCTCCGCACTCCGCTCTCTATTTCATTACTTAACTACTCAAACTGAAAGAGATGATGGTGAACCTTATTTCTATAGAAACGTTATGTTAAAAGTTGAGGTTAATAAAGTAAAAGAAACGCTTGGTGCCAGGGCAAATAAAATTTCGAGGGATATTTTCCACAATAATGAAGATGTAACATTCTTGAATTATATAAAAAATGATTATTATAATGAATTGCCACCAAAATCTCGTAGTAAATTTTACTTTGAACGAGATAAGGAACGTGATTTTGCTATCCTTTCCTTATTTTTAGGTAGTGGGATTCGTGTAAATGAGCTTTCAAATCTTAGGTTAAGGGATTTAGATTTTGAGGAAAATCAAATTAGTGTCATACGTAAAGGTGGAAAATTAGATACTATTGCTGTAGTTCCAGAATCAATGGGTGATCTGAAAGAGTACCTAAGTATTCGTTCGGAAAGGTATAAAGCTACATCTGAGGATTATGATTACGTATTTGTAACAAAAGTTCATAATACCGCTTCTCCCCTCTCTAATCGAGCGATTGAAAGTTTAGTGAAGAAATATACTAAAGCATATAAATCTAATAAGTCGATGTCTCCACATAAATTAAGGCATACATATGCTACGAACTTAATGGATGAGACAAATGATATTCACTTATTAATGCGTCAGCTGGGCCATACATCAACTTCAACCGCAGCACTTTATTCTAATCCTGAGCAGGAGAAAGCTAAGTTAGCTTCGAGAAAACTTGGAGAGCGTAGAAAAAATTCTTTAGGCTCATAATACTCAAATAAAAAATGGAGCATATGAGCTACATTTTTTTGAGTTTACACATACAGAAATATCTTGGAGACAAAAGTTCACTAAAGGCTGATCCTGAATATCTATTGGTCCCCCAAATATATAACCTAGAATTTCGCAACCATCGGTAAGCCTCTATAAGCTCGATTAAGTTTTTTTAACACGATATGTGCCATGTATTTTGCTACTTGGAGAAATTTATCTAGCTCACCATAATTATTTTCCACAACGAACAATGGTTTAAAGAAAGCTAGAATTGACCAATTATAGGTATTCTTTTGTTTTCAAGTTTTTTGAAATACGAATTTTTTTAAAATTCCATGACATTTTTTCCAAAAAATGTTACAATTCATAATAGTATGGAAAATTATATTGAAAAGGGGATAGAAAAATGAGTAAAAATGTAAATCTAAAAAAGTTTTTAGTATTAATGTTTTCGGTTTTTTTGTTGCTCCCATCGATATCATCAGCTGCTGAGTCTACTGAATATAAATACAAAACACTGGAAGAGTTTTATCAAGCTGCAAAAATTTTAAAAGCTGATTCATCAAAAACAGAAGAAGAAATAGGTGACTTGTTATTAAAAAATACTGATCCTATTGTTTTAAACCAATATTTTGATGAATTTTTCAATGAAGTAAATTCATCAATGGAAGTTCTTATGGAAAAAGCAAATAAAGAAAGTTTAAATATAAATACTAAAAATAATAATGGTACAATATTATATAATGATAAAATTTATCTTTCTCACGGTGAAAAAGTTCAAATAATAATAAAAGATGAGCCTGAAGCATCTATAGGAATCACTGGATCTGAATATAAAGAATATGGTAATAGACGTTATACAGCTACATTTAAAATAAATGCAATAGCTTGGCCTGATTCTACTATAAGTTTAGTGAATCATTATAAGATTGGAAGTTATGGACTAAAAATGACAAGTGTTGATTCAGCTGGTACAACGGCTATTTTTCCAACAACTATTAAAGTAGTTAGTACAGATATTACTGATGGAGTAGCTGAAAAAGTAGGTTATGATATTAATGGAAGAGGTCAATATACAGTAACAATTGGAGGATATAATGGAATTGGTCTTATTACACGGCACTATACATTAACCAGTACAATTAAGCTAGAAAAATTGTATAATGATGCTGCCGTTGTTAATCAAAGTTTTAGTGTGAAGTATTAATCTTTAGTTGGGAAGTGACCTTATGGATTGGTTTGCTTATCTACCTATACTAGTTGTAATTCTTACAATCCTTATAATTATAGGACTTTATTTCATGATAACTAACTTCTTTAAAAGGATTTTTAAAAAAAAAAAGTAAATTTAACTAAAATATCTAGTTAGATACGCTAATGGCACAGGAGCACATAAGCAATTAATACCCTCCTTAGTCCATACTTGAGAAAAAACCTCACATATGCCTTCTCTGGTGTATGAACTTATTAAGTGCACTCCAATCGTTAGAAACCATCTAACAATTGGAGATGCATTTTTTTTTACTAAATTTATAAGTGAAATCAAATTAATGATTATTCAAGGCTATTCGAAAGCAATTTCTTAATCGAAATATGCAAAAAAATGGTTATTACCAAAGCGTAATTTCAATAATGGTTCAGCAATCCCTATGAAGATAGAATTTAAAAAAATAGTAATTATATAAATTGAAGGAGTTTCTTATTATGAGGCTATTTCTTTTAATATTTGCATTCCCATTAAAATCAAATAAAAATAAACGGCCATTTATAATAAAAAGTACATAAAAGAACGAGTGCATTCCAGATACACTCGTTCTTTTATGTACTTTTAAATTAATTATCTTTATAAATAAAAGGATAATAAGCTAAAGGAATAACCACAACCATTGTAGCAAATATCCATAGCTTGGTTTGTATCGATAACATTTGCTCTGGATTAATCACGCTACAAGGAATAGATTAGCAAGTATAAAATCAATAATTCTGTTAACCTCACAAGAATGAAATTTGTGTAAAGATATTTAACGAATAATCGCATCCATTTCCGGCAGGATATAGATATATGCATCGTCCACATGCTTGACGTACACAGTAGCTTTTTCACCGGATTGTCCTTTTGAGGAAATCAAATAAGATACTGTTTCTGTAGTACCGGCATCTATGAGCGATCTCAAAGAATACCTATTGATTCGTTCAGAAAGGTATAAGGCTACATCTGAAGATTATGATCATGTATTTGTAACAAAAGTTCATAATACTGCCTCTCCCCTCTCTAATCGTGAGTCTGGTAAAGAAATACACCAAAGCATATAAATCTAATAAGTCGATGTCTCCACATAAATTAAGGCATACCTATGCTACGAACTTGATGGATGAGACAAATGATATTCACTTATTAATGCGTCAGTTGGGCCATACATCTACTACAACAGCAAAGCTTTATTCGAATCCTGAACCAGAGAAAGCGAAATTAGCTTCAAAACAACTTGGGGAACGGAGAAAAAAGGTTTAGTAGATTATTTAAATTAGATAAACAAAAAAATGGAGCTAAGGAAGCTCCATTTTTTATATAGATGGTTCACAATCTTTATTTGTCATGATTCCTAATAATATATTATCTTTGCTAGTTATACTCAAATCATTAATTCTTTTATTAGTATCTAGTTTTTGAGAGCCTAAAAAGAATTTCTAAAGATAGTTTATATTTAAATTCCATTGGACACCCAATAATAATAAGTATTCTCATAAATTTTTATTCAAAATCTTAACTCTCTATTTTTTACCAAGTTTGTCGAAGTTAGTCAAACTTTTTAATAATTAAATGCGTCATATACTATTCTGCTATTCTTGTTTACACCATACCAACCCCATGTAGCTGTATGACCCTCCATAGTATTTGGGTCATCAACGACAACTTCATATACGTGAATAATAAAATTATTGCCTTCGTCGTGATCATATTCAACAAATACATTTGGGTTCGGCTTAATATCCAAATATTGTCTCACTAAATCCTCCGCTTGTTTATGTGTTAATGTTTTGTCAGCTTCTTCTTGCTTCTTTTTTTCTTCCGCAGCTCTTTTTTTAGCCTCTTCTTTTTTCTTAGCTTCTGCTAATTCTTTTTCTGCCTCAATTTTTTCATTGTATGTTTTTTTTGCTTCTATAGACTGCTGCATGAGTTCTGTTAAACTACTTTGTACATCAATGAAAAAATTTTTTTCTTTTAATTCGTTGTTTTTAGCTTGTTTAAATGTGTTATATGCTTCATCAAATTTGTTTTGTTCAAGAAGGGTTTTTCCTTTTTGTATGCTACTTTCAATCTCTTTCTTTATAGTTAACAATTTATTGCTTTCTTGAATAAGCTGATCAGCATTTTTAGTAGCAATCTCCTCATATTTTCCCATGTTTTTTATACCCTTAATCTTTTTGGCATTATATATACTTATCTCAAATTCTCCATTTTCTAATGCTGTTTTACTTTCATTTAATAGATTCGAAATATTTAATAGTTTATTAACAGTATTAGTTTCTTTCTCATCTTTAGCTTTCTCGAATGATTCTATGGATTCTTCATAATTCCCATTCTTTAGTTCCTCTTCCCCATTTTCTAACTGTCTTAAATATTCTTTAGGTGTACACCCTCCCAAAAGCAATAATGCACAAATTAAAACAAGAATTTTTTTCATCTAGTTTCCCCCATTGATTTAATACATAGATAAATTTACCACTTTTCTAATTCCTAATCACTATAATAATCACCCTTTAATAAACATTAAAATTTAATAAATCTAATTTCAGATCGTAGAAGGGTTAATTAATTTTTCAGTAAAAGGTTTCAATGTCTACTCATTTAATATTTATCAGGAAAAAGTGGCCATAGCATACTTATTGAGACAACACTAAAGACCCATACCTTTTAGGCTTGGGTCTTTTGTATTGTCTTATGATGATCAGCCAGCCAAACTCCTGACAGACTGGAATTATAATCTACACTAGTCGCATTATTATTATGAACAAAAACTTAGTGAGTTATATTAGAGTTGATAACTAATATTATGATGAAAACAGCAAAAACTTACTGTTAGTTTAAGCCCCTTCATACTCCTCGACATTACGGTTAATCGTATCAATAACTCACAGTCCCTCTTACATTATCGATAGTATCTCTAAACAGTTCAGTTACAGAATAGGCAACAACCACCAAGGTTAGTTGCCTTCCTTTAAAATGAGTTGCAAGATACACTCGACGTGTGTTTTGATAGAATGATGATACTGAAACGTGTAAATTCGATTTTGTGTAATGATGCACCCACTAAATTTAAGGGGGCCACAAACATTTTACTAATCTTCAATTGGCACAAATACTCGATGTTTGTTATTTGCGGTAGGAATATACAGAATCTCTGTTTCTTTATATGGTAGATCAACGACTTCATCAATAATATTATTAATTCCATCGCTCTCCTTGTTCTGATTCATACCTTTTTTTAATGTGCTCAAGTTATTGTTTTCTAACTCAACTTTTTCTTTTGCTTTATTAACATCTCTTATGGATTTACCAGCAACAACCGTCTTGAGAACAATTTCAGATAGAATGCCCCAACCAGTAGAACTATGAATATCATTAATTTCATCTAATGATTTGTCAAATTTTTTCTTTTTATCAACCAACTCGTTACCACTTCGCTGCTGTCTCAATAAATAGATTTTCTCAACTTCTAAGTCAATATTATGATAAAAACTATTAGCATAATTTTGTTTTAATTGCCTTGTTAGTCCATTAATAATTTCTATTTGACCACCGATCTTCATTCTTGATCCAATCTCAATTAGTTCTCCAAACAAAGATAATTTATTAGCCTCAAAAGCTATCGTCATTGTGAAATTAATATCCCTAAGTTTCTTTTCCTCAACTTTTGAATCAATTTCCAAATTCAATTCACTTTCTTGTCTTTTCAAACGATACTTATATTCTTCATGAATTTCATCTGCAGTTTTTTTATAGTTCCTAATAGCAGATAAATCAGTAGTATCAACAAATTCTCGATTTGCAATTTCAGACAAACCCTTTCTAGCTGCAATCAAACGCCCAATGTTTGTATCATGATGAATATTTAGAAGTTCTTCTAATTTCGCATCCATATCTGTAATTTGAGAATTAATTTTATGCAAATAATATGTCCCTGAAACTACTGACATCACTTGCATTCCTGCTGAAAGAATAATTGCTGGATTCACTGATGCACTTAAACCAACGTCAGCAAAACCAGCATGCTCGACTAAACGTCCCGACGCGTCTCGCACCATTGTTGATGTAGTTCCATTTGCAAATTTAGACAAATTGGCGGGATTTGCACTTGCAGTAAACAAGCCATTAGGTGCTTGTTTTGCAATTTGAGCTAAAGTCATTCCTTGATTAGCAACTTGCAATGCGGTCTGTGAAACGTTATTCGTCATTAACGACAAGTCAGATACAAAGACCTCCTTGTACTTTTTCTTTGTTTCCAATTTGTCATCAGTTACTTTTTCCAAAGAAAGCTCATCGCCTATAGGGTTAGAGATAACAATTTCATTGATTTCATTTAAGTTATTTAACATTTTTTCTTCAGACATTTAAACTATCTCCTTGGTCTTTTTATCCGATATAATACACACAAATTAATGAACATTCCGAAAAGTTCTAATAATAAGCGATACTTCTGTGTTTAAGTACCGCTAAATTCTAAAAAACTAGAAATTGAACAATGTCCACAATGAGCCACTTTTATATCCCCGCGGCC
Organism: Heyndrickxia sp. FSL W8-0496; assembly: GCF_038007825.1. NCBI lineage: Bacteria > Bacillati > Bacillota > Bacilli > Caryophanales > Bacillaceae > Heyndrickxia > Heyndrickxia sp. FSL W8-0496. The sequence continues at coordinate 39,918 of NZ_JBBOXX010000002.1, read as the reverse complement.
TTATTTAATAAAATACTTTTATCCTCGCCACTATCTAAAACATGCATCTTACGGTGACAATTCGGACAGAGGACAACCGTGTTCTCAATCGTATCTGGCCCGCCTTCTGAAAGCCAGACTATATGATGCGTTTCAAGGTAAGGCTCACCCTTCTTATTATTAAATGGAGCAGGCTCATCACAAAGCTGACACACCCCGTTCGCTCTACGCTTAGCATACTCACTAACATAAGCATTACGCTCATAGGTCTTTGTTGCCGTTTTTCTTATACTAGTTTTAGCTGATTGGCTTTCTAGCGCCTTTTTATGTAATTCATCATTGGACAATTTCTTTGCTTGTTTTTCCTTTTGTTCGTAATTATCCTTGATGATTTTATCATCAACTAGATTTGTAGCTTGATCATCTTTTACTTTTAGAGGAAAGATCCAAACATCCCTTATTACCCCATCTTCATCTTTTTGTTTTTCTTGATACGGTTTATCTACTAATTTCACTTTTCCTTTATATATGTAATTGTTCTCTTTAAACACTTCGAATAAATGTACAATCTACACCGTTATGATTAGACTCATTAAGAGTTCTATTTTGGCTCTTATTAATCTCTTGGTTACCTTTCTTACCCATACCAGTGTAGTGAAGAATATCGGCAATCCATTTATCCTCATATAAACCTTTTGTATGATCAGATATAATAACAAGTGTGTTTGTAGTTAAAGACCTACGCATTCCACCCATGTTGCCACAACTAAATATTTCTCTTAATCTATTGTTAGTAATTATCTCACCATGCTTTAACCCAGTATCAAAACTCACAATCTATCCCTCCTAATTTACTCCATTCTTTTCACAAGGTATCTATAAACACTAACTTAACGATTATATTCTTCATATGGCACGCCGTCTTCATCATATTCATCCCAAACACTTCCGCGGTCATCCCAGTTATTATTTTCATCTTTAGGGGTAGAGCTTACAGGGTAATTGGTTCTCGATAGAGATATTTGTTTAACCATAGCTTCCCTTCTTTTTTCAGCTTCTATTTTTTCAGGTATGTGATTCGGATGAAATGCGATAATCAAAGTTACCTTATAGTCGTTAATTTCTTTGGCAGTTTTTTTCTCAATTTCGTGCTGTATCTTATAAATACTTGCATATACCGCTAATCCAACATCCATTGCTTTGGCTATGGCAGTATTATTTAGTCTTGGAAGATAACCAATTTGTTGGTTTGTTTCCTTTTCATATACAGCAATGGCATTTGAGTCATAGGGATTGTCGGGCTCTCTTTGTAAAAACACTGAAGAAGTTTCACTCATTTTCTCTATTACTTCCATTCGATTTTCATATTTAACTCCAGCAACTTTAATTGGATAGGCTGTACTGCGTTCAAATTGTCGTTCAATTTCTTTCGTTCCTGGAGTATCTAATCCTAATGCCCTGTCCGCCATCTTATCAAGTACCAAATCTAAAACCCTATTAAAAAGCCCCATGTTCCCATTCCTCTCTTCTTTAAGGAAATCAATATTTTTTCAATTATGATAAACGGTATACTTTGTTCACAGTATATTAGTTTATCTATTGTTATTAATTACTCACCATGCTTTAACCCAGTATCAAACTCACAATCAATCCCTCCTAAACTACTCCATTCTTTTCTTCGTAAGGTCTCTGGCATCTGATATAGTATCGCATGTATGTAATGTATCAAAATGACACCACCCTCGACCGCTTGGATAAATCTTCCCCGTCTTGACTTCTTTTGATGGTTTGATTTCAGGACTAGGGTATAAATAAAGTGTGGTTCCCATTCCCTATCCGGCATTTAAGGTATAATTTGTTGATACATCATATCCTTCTACATTCTGAAAGGGTTCCAATCACCTTGTTTTTAGCATAGCTCTTATTAAAAGATTCACGATTCGCATACTTAAGTAACTGCCCCTTTGACCCATCCCCGCTTAGCTTCGACTATTATGAAAAAACCTTTATCATCTCTAATCTCAATATCCGTAATACCAGAACCTTTGTCATATTCCTGTACACATATCTGAACGTTCTCTTTGTTGAAACCAACTACTTTGCATTACCCTGTGATAATCCTTAAAAAATAAAAACAACATCTTTGTTTGATCCAAGTAAATCTTGACAATGTTTCATTGACTGTTCACTTTCGAGGGCTTCCCAAAATTTTATTCCAATATCATGTCTATTCAGATAAAAGGTATCACTTAAAATTACACTCTTATCTTTCAGGTGACCATATTCTATTTCTATGTACTCTTTAAATGCCTGTTTGATTTCCTTTAACTGGTTTCCATCGACCTTTTCCATGTTATCCCTCCATATTAACAATCGTATTTAAATGTGGTTCATATTGTCAATATCGTTCCTTTTTTTCAATAAAAAAGCCCTGAAGGGTTTATTCTCCAAGGGCTGTATCTATGCTATTTCTTCAGTTTATATTCTATCACATGGATTAGGTGGCTTATAATCCTTGCATCGAGATTATGAAAAAATAAGATAATAAAAGAGGTTTTTTCAAAAAAATCTAACAATATTGATCAATGAATAAAGACAGGATTGCGCCTGTCTTTACTTTTAGGTTATCTTTAAATTCTTAGAGAATTTTTCTGTAATATTATTTAAAAAAATCACATTACTCTAGGTGGCAACTTTTCGACAATTTTCCTAATAAGTGCTACAAGAGGACTGTTTGGAACGGAACTTTCCATATCATGACTAGCCCTATCCAATACTTCTTTTAGACTTTTTACTTGTTCTGTTGTCACAATATTTATTTCTGATAATTTCTGGAACTCTTTTAGATTGGAAACAACTTGGTTAACTTCTTGATTTTTCTCCTGTTTTTCTTTGATTTCAACATCACTCGTTATTTTTACCAAATTATCCATATCTTTCATAGCTTGGATAAATATTTCCTTGTCCTTTGACAGTTCATCTAAATTTAAAATTTCCCCATCAATTTTAATTGAATACTTTTTATATATACTATCTATCTCATCAATTAAATCTATAATTGTTGTATCCTTATTAAAAACAAACCACGCTCTTGTTTCTTCATTTGAGTTTAACTGATACAAATAAACTAATCCGTAAAAGTAAGTCGGTATTATATTAAAGTTTTTTTCTAAATCATATCTAATTACTGATATAGCCTGACCAGGAGAATATCGCGCATGCTTGATATAATTGTTGTATTCATTACTAACATATTGTTCTAATTCTTCCCGATTTAACATTAAAGAACCTCCTTTCAATTACTTTTCCTTACTGTGATATATGTTTACCTCAATATTCGGAAATTCATTACTAGAATTCTCAACAACTTCTTTACAACTAGGACAACAAAAAAGTTCAGTATATATGTGTACTTCACCTTCGAGGGTATCTTTTTTACTTTCATCAATATTATTCATTATTAATTTATATATGTATTCAATTATCTTATATTCTGTATCAACATTTCTTAACCAATAACCAGGTTCATAAACTTCAATCATGTGATTTTTTTTATCTACATACTTAGCGCTAAATCTATTTTCATTATCTTCTGGGATAAAAGCAAACTTATACCAATTGTTTTTTAGTAAGAAACTAGACTCAATATCAGAAGAAATAATTCCCTTATGTATTCTACTATGTGCAAAAACAACATCTTGTCCAATACCCTCAATATTATAAATTCCAATCCCTACGTTACCGCCTTGATAACTTTTCCTATTAGATTTTACAATACTGTCAGTACTATAATTTAAGTCTACATATAAATTTAAGTTTTGAAATAAATTTGCTAGAAAAGATCCAAAAGGTTTTTTTAAATAAAAATTAAAATCTGCCAATTTCAAAAACCATCCTTTAACAATTTACAATTCATTAAATATCATATTATCACAAAAAAGTTCAACAGATGGTAAATCCAGTAATTTTCTAATATATATGTGAGCTAATTTACATTATCATAAATAAAAGCCTTTCTGTATAGAAAGGCTTTTTTAACTCACTGTTGCATACATAATTAATCTTTAAGAACAAGTAGTGAACAACACTCATTTGTCGTCTGCGGAAACATATCCACCGGCTGCAATTCAACCGTCTGATAACCCCCATCCTCAATATTCTCAAATCCCTCGCTAATGTATTGGGTTTCATGATACATAATTCACTTTCTTTGGGCTCATAACAAAAATAGGTTGCAGTAAGGTTTCGTCACAGCCATTATAGGGTGGATCGACAACAAGGACATCGGAAGTGATGCCTTCTGAATACCATTGAGAAATAACCTTTTCCGCTTCACCGACAACGAATTCAATTCATTAACTGAAAAAGTCCATAAAAAAACGAGTGCATTCCAGATACACTCGTTCTAAAATTAGCTATTAAATTAATTACCTTTATGAAAAAAAGGATAATATGCTAAAGGAATAATTGCTGCCATCGTAGCAAATACCAATAGCTTGGTTTGTATCGATAACATTTGATCAGGATTAATCACGCAAAAAGGAATAGCGATGCCAAATAATATTAAGGCAATTATTCTTACACTTGTTAACCACATCAAGAAGTCCTCCATTCATTTTATAATTTAAGTTCTAGACAAAATAAAAAAGAGTGCCGCTATTTTTACGGTCAACTCTTTTAAGCTCTTTGAGTTTTATTGATTAATATACAACCTGCACTAATAATAACCAGTATCATTATTATATTGAGATTAAATATTGGTGAACGGTCCGCTAAAAACAAGCAAAGGAATAAAGGGAATACTAAGAACCCTAAAAGTAAATTTAAAACAGTAAATTGTTTTGTAAGAATCCTAAACAATAAAGTTAAAATAATCCCAACTACTATAAACGGTACACCAATATATAACAATATTAGGGACCAGTTAAAAGATTCCACCTTGTTTTCTGTTAGCATAATTGTTGCTCCCCATATTCCGCTTACGATGACGTAACATAATGTTAATAAAAACCCTAGCTTTCCTAAGTTTTTCATTTAATACCCTCTTTTCTTAATTTTAATAGTTAGTTGCAGCAAGACGGCCATTTGAATTAGTTATTTCTTCAATTTCCCATCTTAAACCATTTTCCCATGTTCCTTTATTTGATAGATTATCTCAAAAGATCCTTTGGCATTATAAGAACCATTCGATTTATAGATATTCATCGGATCATCTATCTCAAAATCAAAATCGGTATCAATAGAAACCTTTTTCTCAATTTCCGTATTCCCCTCTGTTATTTCAGCAATTTCTAGTTGATTAATTTTCGTGATTGGTAGCGTTCCGCTTTGATTACTGTTAAATGACGCTTTTCTTTCAGACTTATAACCTATAACATTTTCAAGTTTTACACTTATAGATTGTTCACTACTGGAGAGATCATCAAGTATGTCTTCTTTTGATTTTTCAAAAGGTATAATTTTGAGTAAGTTTTCTATTTCTGATGTTTCATGTTCTAGTTTACCCACCTTTAACGTATCTACTATTTCCCATTGCTTAACTCCCCTATGAAAGGGAACAATAATGTCTCCTATATAAATGTGTTTTAAGTGATTAATGCGGTTTTGCTTATTTTTGGATCCTTTTTCCTTCTCTATTTGTTCTAACTGGACCACTGCCTTTACATTACCGCTATCCTTTTCAACCTCTTGACCCTCAATTTTTACGGATTTCAACATATCTGAAGTTATTTCAATCTCATTCCCATTTAAGGTAAGGGTTTTTCCGATTAATTGTTTTGCTAGTGATTCATTTGAGATCTCTATTTTATCGGAACATGCTGCTAAAATTAAGATTGAAAGGATTGCTCCAAGGGCTAACCCCACTTTTCTTTGAAATTTCATTATTCCTATCCCCTCTAAAAATAAATGGTCATTTAGACACCAATAAACTCAACATGCGGGTAATGTTCTCTAAACACTTCTTGAAAATTTTGATTCGTGAAACGATTGACCGTTAGCGAGTAAAAAACATAAACCTTTCTCCCATCGCGTTGGAATCTATCATAGGTGTATTTACTTAAATAATATAAAGCTACCTCATTACCCAGTAGATAGTTACAGATGTAAGCTTCTTCACCATTTTTCATAAGGATATATTCAGAAAAACCATTAGTGATTGTATTTGAAAGGTCATTTATTTTTACTTGCCCATATTTAGTGAATAAATTCACAAACTGTACTTGGGTTGGAAAATCCCCCAACAATCTTCTACCGAACTTATAAGGCAAGAGGCACATTTCCCCTTTAGTTAGCTCTTCGCTGCTTAATTGTTTCTTAAATTTAGTGTAGGCTTGCATTCCTTTAAAAAAGATTATAAATCGGTTGCTTTGACCATTATCACTAATTTCCCTTTTAAAGCGTGGTAACGTTACCTGTTCACTTACATCTGATTCAAATAGATATACAGCATATTCTTTATTTTCTGGAGTTCGTAGACCCGCTTTTACTAAAGAGTTACGGTTCATGTGATACTTTTCCTTCCACTCTCTTGCATCGATCATTTCAAAACCGATATGACATAAATCTGTATAAAGATCATTAATATCTATCAAATATGGTATTTTCTTACCTTCTGGTTTGTTATCATAGGCTCTACGTGGGTTTTCGACCTTTCCCTCCCTTATCAGCTCGGTCAAGCCCTTCTCCGTAATGTAATAACATGCTGCTACCTTTTTGCCTTTTCCGTTCACTCTGCAGGTGGAATCAATCCAGCCTTTATTCTTCAATCGATGTAAAGCTACATATATAGTATTTTCCCGTTCTTTAAAGTAAATTTTGCGGATTTGCTCCACTGTTAAAGTACGGTACCTATATAAATCAAACAATAAACCACCATAATCAATGATAGGTGGCCTCCCTGCTTTCCACTTCTCACTTTCAATCATCCTTCTCCACTCCTTTTAATAAAATTTGTCCATTGGCATAAGTTAGGTGCATTGCACACAGTCGTTTCCTTCCAGTTCCTTCGACTATCGTCTGCGTAACTGTCTGTCAACTCCTTCGAATAGCTGTTTTGTCAGTATTCTCTTTCTTCGACGAGAGCCCTTCCAAAACTATCCGTTCAAAATGAAATGATAAATTAGAAAGTATGAACGATAACATCAAAATTCCACTTAATCTTTGACAGACTTGACCTTCTCATGTAATTGAAATGGATATTGATATTAATTAATATTGGTACTTTTTAATTTGTTAATATTACTCAATGAATTTGAGGATATTGTTCTTAACAAATTATTTAGTCTATCAACTTCAACATATCCCCCATTTTTTGGATATCAGTGACGATTATTTCAGTTCTTGGATGTGTACGACATAATTCACCAGCCTCCATATAAGTTAAATTTTTCCACGAATCATCTTTGATTAGTTTTGAATAGCGTAAGGCATTAAAGATAAATGATTTTATTTGATTATCAAAATCTCGAATTTTTAAGTCTGGAAAGTATTGTTTAATGAGAATGAATGCATTTGAGAATGTTAATTTAATATTTTTTTCTTGGATGATTTTTGTCATTTCCCCCACGTAAAAGGTATTTAATTTACGGTAATAATCTTTATCATTTAATTTGTGATCTAGCCTAACATAGGGGAGAATGTTAGGAATAGTTATTTTGACCTTATCGCTATACTCCTTAATTTCTATATTAAGTCCCATCTTATTTAGATTTGGGTTATCTTTGGCGAATTCTTCCCATTGACGATATTGGGTTAATGATTTATAAAGTGAGACTCTAACTAGCTCTATACTTTTAAGGGCTTGTTCTATTTGTTGATCTTGTTCCTCCAAACTCCATGCTTCTACCGGTATATGACGAATGTAGTCCATATAAAACACCCTCCAATTACGCTACTGCTACTACGTAATGACTTTGTTCCAATTCATGAAGAACCTGACAAAACCTCTCAAATTGTGGGATTGAATTGGGTTTCACCATAGCTTTCACTTCGATATTTTCACGATTTCCTTCTACAATTAAAAATTCATAGCTATTTATGATGGTGAATATTCTTTTTAATACAATTTCTTTTTCTTGACCGTTTACAGTAAATTTATATTTTTTTACCATTTCAAGTTGGCCAATTCCTCCTTCATTTTGTTTAAAACGGATTTTCCCTCTCCACATATTTAATAATCTACGAATATCAGTTTCAATAAAGTTATTAGTACTCATCCTGAATGAATTCTCCCTTCATTTTTAAATAAAAACTCAAAGAACCCTCAAAAGAGGGCTCCTAAAATATATTATTTTACGTTCATAATCAAAACATCGTTTTCATTTAATAGATTTCCTGTGGTGGATAAAGCACTGTCATTTATTGATTCTTCCTCATTCGCAGAAACTTCTATTGATGACAACTCACCACCTACAGTAATATTTACTTCATATGGACTAAGCATTGTTCTAGATGTCTTATTGTAGACAATAATTTTAAATTGATATTCTCCATCCTTTGAAACAGTATGTGTAAATGAATTAGTATTTGTATATTTACGAATCTGTTTCTTCCCATCTTTCCATACCTCTACATAATAACCGTAGACATCAGTTAGATTATCCCATTCTAAAGATATAGTCTGACCATTTACATTATTATTCACTGATTGAATAGTTTGTGGTAAAACCGTTTCTAGACTAGTTTCAAAACTATTTTCTCCATCTGTATTCTCTGATGGTGTTGGTTCCGGAAGTTGTTCTTCAGGAATTTCATTTTCATTAGGGTTGTCAATTTCTTCCCCTACATTAATCGTTTTTACAATAGGCTGACCGAATCCATTTTTATCATAAACAAAAACATGATATTCGTACTCACCATCAGCAAGATTTTCATCCGTAAAAGTAGTTTCAAGTCCTGTTGATACATGAAGTTGTCTTCGTCCATCCTTATAACGTTGAATATAATAGTTGTAAATATTATCTACTTTGTTCCAATTTAGGACTACTTTATTTCCTTCGACTTTCACTTCTACATTTTCCAACTTGTTTGCGTTTGGTGTCTGTTCCCCATTTTCATCTGGAGTCTCTGGTCCTACTTTTATCGTTCGTATAACTGGATCTTGCATACCATTGATTTTACTGTAAACAATAACTCGATACTCATAATCCCCTTCAGCTACATTTTCATCAATAAATTGTGTTGAAGGTGTTGTTTTCCTTATTTCTCTTTTTCCGTCCCGATATCTTTCAACATAATAATAATAAGTATTAGGAACCTCTTCCCAAGATAACTTAACATTCTTTCCTTCTACTTCAATATCAAAAGAATCTAAGGTATCATTTGGTGCTTCAATAGATACCGTTTTAGAGGTAGGATTCATGTCACCTGTTTTCGAATACACGATGACTTTATATTGATAATCACCATAAGGAACATTGGAATCAACATATTCTGTCTGATCTGCGTTTAAAGAGTAACGGAAATTCCTATTTCCCTTTGAATCATATCTTTCAATATAGTAACCATAAATGTCATCAAGTTTCTCCCAGTTTATAGTAACTGTTTGCCCCTCAACTTTAATTTCAAAATCATCTAAAGTAACATTTTCTAACGGCTTTCCTACTTGCACCTTTTTAATAACTGGATCTTGGAAGCCTGAAGGTGTATAGGCAATTACTTTATATTCATATTCCCCATTACTTACATTTTCATCAATATAAGAATTTGTAGAGACGGACCTACGGTAGTTTCGGTTACCGTTATTATCATATCGTTCAATATAATAATAATAAGCCTTGTCCACATTATTCCATGATAATTCTACATTTTGTCCGTTAACCACAGCAGAAACTTCTTCAATGACTGTATCAGGGTTTTGCTTTCCAACTTGAACAGTGTGGGAAACCGGATCTTGCATTCCTGTTTTAGTATAGGCTATAATTCGATATTCATATTGTCCTGCAGCTACATTTTTATCCTCAAATGAAGGTGTGGAAGAGTACTTTCTAAATTGTCTTTTTCCATCTAAGTATCTTTCAACATAATACCCATAACGCTCAGTTACATCATTCCAAGTTAATAATACATTACTACCTTCAACTGTAGATTTTACTGCTAGTTCATTTTCATTAGGTTTACCATTTTCTCCTTCTTCTGTTGAACCATCCTCTTTCGGATTTTCTACAATAATTGTTTTAGAAACAGGTTCAAGCATCCCACTAGAATGATAGGTTTGAATACGATATTCATATGTTCCTGGCGTAACTTCTTCTTGATACGATGTCTCAGTTACATATTTGCGTGTTTTTCTTTGTCCATCTACATATTTTTCTACGTAATAGCCATATGCGCCATTAACCTTCTCCCACGATAAGGTTAATGTTGTTTTGTCTACCTTCGCATTAAAATCAGTAATATTTGCGACTGGAGGTAAATCATTAGTTTTCACTTCTATGGTTGTCTTTTCCGTTTGTTGTCCATAAACATCAATGGCATAGACAGAAACCGAATATGTTTTTCCTTGTTCTAATTTATCCGTCGTTACCTCCAAATCCTTTGTGCTTTTAAAGACTTTTCTTGTTGAACCATCGTATATTTCAAAATAGTATAAATTAGCCCCTTCCACTGCGTCCCAAGTAAATTTATAGGAGCCATTCCCTAATTGGTCATATTTTAGGTTCTGAACAGCTGTAGGTGCATCTGGTAAAGGGACTTTCACCGAAACAGTGGCAGCTTGAGATTTTGTACCATATTTTTTGTTTCTCGCAATCACGTTATAGGTATATTCTTTTCCTACTTGTGGGTCCGTATCTTCAAATTTATTTCCTTCTACTATTTTTGTAGGGGATTGAATAGTCCCACGAGATTTTTCAATTATAAACTCAATATCTGGTTGATTATGATCCCACTCTAGGGTAACTTTCTTACTACTAATTTCTGATACTCTTAAATTTTGGATTTCATCAATAATGTAATCCAGTACCGTTACTTGTTTTGAAACGTCCTCTGTCTCTATTCCTTCATCATTCTTTGCTCTAATTTCAACGTTATATGACTTACCAGGTTCAAGGTTATAAGCAGTTCCAGTCAAATTATTGATCCATTCGCTATCAACTTTGACTTTATCACCATCTTTAACTAATACTTGATACCTTGTTCCATTGGAATTTCCATTTGCATCCCATGTTACTCTAAAGCCTTGATGGTCAATTTCTGAAAAAACAATGTTTCGTACTGGATTAGCTTTGGTTAATGTCGTAGTTTCTGTTTCAGTACTTTCTAGTTTTTGGATTTTGGTTGATACAGAGTAACGATGTAGTGTGTTCGGAGTTAGACCTGTATCAGAAAAAGAAAGAGATTTCCCTTCATAAACTTTTAAACCATCACGTTTAACAATATAGGTTGCTCCATCAAATGACGCATCCCATTTTATATCAGCAGTTGTTGATTCTACTTTCTCTGTTTTAATACTAGAAGGAGCCTTCACTAATACTTTTAAACGATCATTTAAACTATCCTTTAATTTCCCGTTAACAAGCTTATTTACAAGATTAAGAACATTATCTATGTTTTCATAGGTAGGATTCTTTTCTGCCTTCTTAACTGCATTTATTGCGTCTATAACTAGCTGAACATCCTTCTTTGTTAGATCACTACCCTTGTCCTCTTGATACTGTTCTAGAGCATCCTGATACTCTTTCTCATAATCAGGTATCACATTCTCTATTCCGTTTTCGATTAAGTCATCTGTGGTTGTATTACCTGGGTTTTTGATGATCGATGAAAACTTATCATAAGTAAATTCAAATAAATATTCTGGAGATTTTCCCCCTTTATCATCTTCTATCCATAATGTAAATACATGATTACCTTCAGATAAAAATTGGTCGAACCCTATATCTTGCAAAGTAATTTTGTTTTTTTCTATGTTAAAGGCTTTATTAAATTTTGAATCACTAGATTCTTCAACTAATGTATATGCAGTTCCATCATCTAATTTTATTTTCACACTTGTTTTATCATTATCTGGATCATATTTACTACCCGAAATTGTAATAGTATCACCGTTTCCAACAACTAAATTATTGGATGGATTTACGGAACCACTAGGATCAGAATTGTCGATATAATCTATAGTTACATTATAAGCATAGGTTTCATTACGGTAAGATGTTCCTGGCTTATAGACTGTTCCCTTGTAATCCTGAGAGTATTCCCATACTCTTGTATCAGACGCAGGCTTAGTAACTGTACCTTGATATCTGTAGACTCGGGTATCTATTGCTGGTTTTGATACGTAACCACTATAAACACCCATAAAAGGTCTGTCACCCCAAAATTCACTGACTTCTACCAAAGAAAGAGTTCCTGAATATCCTTGTAAATAATTTATATCATTTGGACCAAAGTATTTTGTGCTAGGAACTTCATACGGAGAAGCATAATAATCATTACCCGCGTAACGGTCAACATATTGCGTATCACCTGGTGTATAACTCCCACTAAAAAGATACTGTGAAAGAGTACCGCTATAACCCCCGGAGTTATAATAAGAAGAGGTTTGACCGGTAACATATTTGCTATCAGCTGGAGTATAACTTCCACTTATTACTTTAGAAGAAACAGAACCACTTTTTCCAATATTCCCCGTATATCCTTCCTCGTCAGAATAAGCAATAGTAGCAGCAAAGGAATTTGAAGGTTTCTTTTCTGTTTTAGTTACCTCTTTTGAATATTTTTTAGGATCTGTATATTCTTCGTGATTTACATAATTTCCATCTTTTACTCTCAGTGTAACTTGATCCCCATTTAAACTAACGATTTCAACTTTACCAGTATCAACAGAAATATCTTCAATGCTTTTTAAATTAGGAATTGTAATCGTTTTAGTTCTCGTTTGTTCCGAAGTTTCATCAAACTCGATCGTCATGCTTTTTACTGCAGGAGAAGAAGCAGCTTGTGCTTTTCCTTCCCCATTAGGAATAGGTGTTGCTACAGCAACTGCAGCAGCTGATGTAGCTAATATAGCTTTCACCAATTTATTTGATTTTGATTTTGATTTATTATTTAAGACATTAAAAGGTACCATTTAATCAACTCCTTATTATCTTCTATACACTTGACCTACAGCCTCTCTTTGAATGTTAATAGGTATATAACTATTGATAGAATCTCCAAAGGCTTTTCCAATCATATATAGGGCCATAATCTGATATCCCCCTTTAACTTGAACTGTCATTGGTTCATTAAAGTCTACTTTGCTTTGGGTAAAAGAAACTGACCACTGATTTGGTGATAAATTACGATCAGTTAATATTTGGTTAGCACTATCTCGATCTATCTCTCCATATTTTTGACCAGAATCGATAATAGCTGACGCAGCATTATTTGCTTTTACATAATTGGTAGCAAACCCCGCAATATCGGGAAGTAGTAAAGCAAATAGTGCAAAAAAGATAAGTCCTACCATATAAAATGGAGTAGATGACAATCTACACACCTCCCTTCAATCTTTGGTAAATAAAAAAGCCCCATCTCCTACCTTTGGGAGATGGGGCTTAAGTTCAGAGATATTAGAGGCTTTTTTATTAATTAGTTTGCCCAGTCGCCTTGGCCAGTTCCAAGTGGATCATGGACAGCTCCTGGACCACTAGATGCATTTGTCATCTTCTCCATTACATTGTCAAAGGAATCCTTCATTTTAGGTGCTACTAGTGCAGCAATACCTCCACCTAATACTAGACCCATGATTGTTAAAATACCTGTTTCAGATGACACTTGTGATTTTTCCTCTTTTAACCATTTTTTTGCTTTTTCCATTTCATTTCCTCCTTGTTAATTAAAATCCTGAAAATAAACTAAAGAATACATATACCATCATACTTAGAACAATTAATGCCATGTTAAAAAGCATAATAGTGTTATATTTATTTACAACGAGTGGTTTTTTGTTAATCAACTCGTTATAGCTTTCTTCACGCAGCCTCATCATGATAACCCTCTGTTTTTCAAGAATAACTTTTGAACGCTGTCTATCCGTTGTCATCGCTTGTTGTATAGCAACAACGAATAACTGTGCTTGTGGTACTCCAATTTGAGAAGCGAATTTTTGAAACGGTTTGATTGAACCTGGTTCTAAATCAATATCAACCATTAATTGCTCCACATAAGGTTTTAAAAAAGGACCTGTAAACTTTTCACACTCTTTAACCGCTTGATATGGTGTAAAGCTACTCATCAATTTGGCCAAAGGTGTAAGGTAATCTGGTAACTCTAATTTCCTCATTGCATTCGCATACTTAATATTTTTTGAAAGTATGCGATTCGGATAAAAATACATTAAAATACTACTTCCAACAGCAAACCCCAACATAATTGTTTTTTGATGGACAACATATAAAGTAATAAACAGAAGGGCCATCAAAAGCGAATAAACTATTTTCTGTGCGATGAATGTCTCCGGTGATTGTTTCATACCTGCTTGTCTCAATTTCAATCGTAAGTTATCTCTGCTATCGTCACTAAGTTTTACAGATTTTTGTGTTAGATTAAGCAAAGATTTTAAATGACGTTGTACCATTGATTCTCGTTTTTCAAGAGTACTAGAATCACTTTTATCTAACATGTAATCAGTAAAAGAATATACATAATCAGACTTTCTCAATAATAGAGAGTGTACAAACGCATATGAAACAAGACCGAGTATTATATAAAAGGGGCCAATTCATCACATCCTTTCAATTTAAAAAGAAACAACAAAAAGACGACTGTAGAAACCGGAATTAAGGTTTAAGAACTAATATAACTTAGTTCATCCTCAACTCTGAGTTTTCTCAGTCGTCGTATCGTTTGTTATTAAATTTTAAATATAAATTTATTCTTGTCTAAAATAATAAAACATTACGAATAGAAAATCAACTGTTTTTTTTAATTTTCAACATTTATTTTTTATGGGCTTCGGAAGGATCAAATTCACTATGTTTTTGAACCTGTACATAACAAAATATCACCGAGATTAATATAAATCCAAGTACGGCCTTTCCACCAAGAGTACTAAAAGTAGAATCAAACATATCAGAAACAAATATTTTAAACCCTACTATAATAGCAAGCAACAAACCCGCATTTTGAAAATATGCTCGTTTTGCTTGCGTCATGATGGAGTTTAGTTTCGCTTGTAATACCTTCTTTTGTTCAAATTCATCTGCTGTTGAAGCTAAAATATCATAAAATTCTGCCCCATTACGATGTGCTGCATCTAACATATTGTGAAAAAAGATAAGATCGCTATAATCATATTTTTCATTCATAGATTGAAAGGCATTTTGAACAGATTCTCCAGAACGTAGAATCGATAAGGCGTATTCTACATCACTTTTTATTGGATCTTTTAGCATCTCAGTTACAGAAACAATTGCATCAATCGCATTTCCTGCTGTTGGAATAGCGTTTGATACAGCTTTCATATAAGCCATCAGCTTTTCTTCAACTTCATGCTTATACCTTAAACGGTGAAAGGATAATAATACTTTTGGTACGATTAGACCTGCTGGAAAACCAAAAATAGAAAAGGATCCTAAACTAAAAATACTCATAATTACAGCTGCTATTGATCCACCTGCTGCAACATACAACCAGTATTCTCTTATACTAAGTTTCCATTCAAATTTATTAGCTTCCTTAATAAACTTTTCAGGATATATCCATTTTTTCAAACGACTATTTTTTATTAAAGAAAATCTTTCTTCGTCACTCTTTTTTTCATGTTTTGCTTGATAATCAGTATTAAATAAATCTTGAACTTTATATTTTTTTCTTCCTATAAAAGAAGAAAATAGGTAATACAGTAAGACAGCAGCTAATAATAGATTAATGTATCCGTATATTTCAGAAATTTTCAATACCTAATGCCTCCTTATCTGCATCTGAAACAAGAAATGAATATAGAGAAGGATCTACTCCAGCTTCAAAAATTTTCTTAGCCTTTTCTAATGACAAAAATCCTTGTTGTTCATGGGAACAATGAATTTTTTTCACCGCTCCATTTTCTCTTTCAAATTGATTTACATTTAAATTAAACAGTCTAGTAAAAACAGGTGTATTATTTTCATAATTAATAAGTTCTACTACCTCTCCGATTCTTCGTGTGTGATCTTCCATTTTCTTTTGAAAAATAACAACATCAAAAGTAGAAGTAACCCATTTTCCAATAACGTCAGGATCTAATTTCATACCTGAACGTAAACACATCATAACAAGACGTTTAACAGCATCAGGAGCCGAGTTAGAATGGGCAGTAGTAAACCCACCTTCATGCCCTGTATTAAAAATTTCAATCATATTTACTGCTTCTGGACCACGACACTCACCTACTGCAATCCTAGTAGGATTCTGACGTAAAGCATTTTTTAAAAGTACAGTCAAGTCAATGGTGGTATCCTCATCACTAGTGAAACGACATTCCATACTTACAATATGTTTATGGGGATAAATATCTTTCAATCTAGTTTCCGCAGTATCTTCGAGCATAATTAATCGTTCTCTATCGTCAACATGCTTTACTAAGTACTTTAGTAGCTCGGTCTTTCCACTACCAGTAGGCCCTACAATAAGCACATTAAATTTAGCTTTAACAAACGCTTCAAAAGCCTTAATCATATCATCACTTGCTTGTTGAGATTTAATCATTGAATTGTCATTTATTCTGACGGATGTTGCAAATTTACGAATGGAAATAGAGATTCCTTGACCACAAATAAGGTCGGATGCAATATTGATACGCATAGTTGGATATCTACAATCAACATAAGGTTTTGAAGATGTTAAACTTTCACCAGAAGCATTTACTATTTTCATAGCAACAGAATATAACGTTTCATCGTTTGAAAATCGTCTTTCTGTTAAATAGTAGCCTACTCCAAGTTCATCTACCCAAACTTCTCCTCTACCATTTACATTTATATCTGTAATTTTTTCATTATCAATAAGGTCTTCCAGTACATCTAATCCTGCTAGTGAATTAATGATGGACTTGATCAATTCATCTGCTGTGTATCCAGGAACAGTAATTCCCTTTTGTGATATGAAGTCTGATATGATTACGCTTAAATTTTGTCTTTTCTTCTTATTGATGATTGATTCCTGAAACAGCTTTTTATGATCATTTGATAAGAATTCACGTACCTGATTTAAAATTTCTAAAGAGACTTTCTTCTTCTCTGTATATCGTATTTCTTTTTCAGTCCGATACTGATAGCTGTACTTACTAATATCAATACTAAGTTTGTCCTTTTTGGAGGTGACAAGGGGAATAATTTCCCCTTCACCCTCTTCAATTTTTTGTATTTTGTCCTGCTGATCTTCGGGTAGGCTAAGTATAGATTCTGATTGTCCACCTTTTTCCATCTCCTTATTTTCGTCAGAAGTTTTTATTATATAATCTTCGAAATTAATCATGTTACTTTGTGGCATTAAATAACCCTCCAAATAAGTTTTTTAGGAACCAAAACTAATTAAACGGCGCTTCTTTTTTGGGTCCTCTAAAAGATGTTCAGCTCGTAATCCCAATTCTTCTAAATAAGCACCCACAGCTTCATTAATCGCAGGAGAACCGATGTTTAAATCCAATTCATGGACTGATCGCTCATTGTCAAAAGGAACAATAAATAATGAAGTATCTTGAATTAAATTATCTGCTTTGTCTTTATCAATCTCTTTCGGAACCATATTTATGATTGTCTTAAAGTTTTCCATATTAAGAGGGGTTTTTGACAATTTTTCCTTTATTTGATTAAATCCTAAAATTCTTGCTGGATGAAGAGTCATTACATTAAAAACATAGTCTATTTCCAGCATAATTGGGAATGCAAATATATGCTGTAAATACGGTGGTAAGTTCAGCACAATCAAGTCATAACGACTTGAGCGTAAATTTCGCATAAAATATTTCATAAACGATTTTTGATTAATTTCATCTGGAAAATTGCTTTCTTCAAACCCTTTAGGAAGAGTGAGAAAATCTAAGTTTTTTGGTATTTTCTCAATCGTTTTTCTTAATCGTTTTTTGCTTAAATTTATCTCATTTGCATTTGCGATATATGGTTCAATATCGACATCTTCATTTTCAATAAATTGAAGCATATATTGATAAAAATTCTTTTTATCATGACTTAATCCACTGGTTATAGCAAAAGAGGAAGTAAAGTAATTCATTTCAACATACAATACTTCTGCACCTCGATTAGCTGCGATTGTAGCGAAAGTTTGAGAAAGAGTTCGATTACCTAATCCTGGTGTCTGTCCCCAAAAACCAATGATTTTTTGATCCCCTAAGATATGAATTTTTTTCTTTTTATTTCTATCAAAAGGTGTCGTGTTTTTTGTAGAATTATTGTTTTCTATTATTTCATTTCTATTTTCTTCAATCGTATCTTCCTCATTTTCTATAGTAGAGGGAGATAGTTCCTTTACTTGCACATTTTCCTCATTACGGACTGATACAATTAAATTTGGAAAAGAATCTTCCTTTTGCAATGTTAATGTATCCTGTACACCTTTCAGCATAAGGTTATTAATTTGCTCTTCTTCTTTATCTTGAGCAATTACCGTTTTTTCTTTTTCCATAGTATGGATTATAGGGCTTGTTTGTACTTCTTTCTGAGTTTCAATGGATTTAAGAAGTGCAACAGCCTGTTCCTTGGTAGAGGGATTATAGAAAAATGAAGGAATAACTTCTCCATTGATCTTTGAATCACCAATAATAATATCGTAAATACCTAATGATACACATTTTCCTAAAAACCAATGCGGGGCATCCAATGTTGTTAGGAGAATTACCCTTACATTATTATTTCTAACAGTTTCTAATACTTTTAAAATAGCTTGATACCTCTGATTTTGGTCAGGTATAGGAGCAATTACGGGTATAAATTCAGAAAAAATTAATACCTTAGTATGATAAGAATATACCGCATATTCAATGCCCTCTAAGTAGTCCACCGATACCTTTGAATCAAGTTGTTCTTTCAAATATTCATCCAATTGTTTTTGGCCAGTTGCTAATACAATCATCTTTATACTCCTTTCAAAGTTCCTCTATTTAATTTCCATTTGCTTTTTCTTTAGTTTCCGATTTTGCTACTTTTTCCGTATTTTTAGGATCACTTTCCTTGTGATCTTCAGTTTCCTCATCAAAACCTGCAGTATCATCATTAGAAGCAGTTGTTTCATTGTAAGAATTGTCATTTATATATTCATAAACTTGATTTGCTGTAGCATCTTCCTTATCATTTGAAGCTATTTCGTCGTAACTTCTACCATTAGCAACAGGAATGATATTCCCTAAAATTTTTGCCTTTGTAAGTAAATCTAGTTGTTCTTCTGTAACAGCTAGTGTATAAAGTTTTGCGATCGTGTTGGTATTGCTTGTAGAGCTTGCAATTTGGTTACTGCTTTTTTGTTCATTCCCTTGCTGCGATGATTCGGTATAATTTTCTGCACTAAATACATTCTGAGTTTTTGAATCTTTGACGGAAGTCACACGAATTCTTTCGAATAGCTTTCCTGTGAATGGCTTTTTGGATTCCGTCTTATCCGTTGCAAAATAAAGATCAACATAAGAGTTAGGCATAATTGCATTTCCAGAACTAGATTCAATATCTACTAAAAGTGGAAATGCATATTCGTCCTCATTTAAATTCAAGATTGCAGAGTCAGGCATATCATTTGTTTCTAATACCTTTCCTTTATAGACAAGTGAGTTTTTAGTGATCCCATATCCATCAACTGTCCATTTTCCAATTACCTCGTTCACACTAGTTACTGCATTGGGTGGAATTGATTGAGATGGAACAACTCTTTCAAATACCATGTCAGGTTCAATTTTTGTATGTGGTGGAATATCTTCTTTTGCATAAACAACTTTTATAGGTGCTAACTGCCTTTGAATAGAAGTGTTATTATAAAAATAAAAAGCTACCACAACTATTAGGGCAGCCATTCCAGCAATGATTCGTTTTTTTGCTAATGAACTTAACTTCATATGATAATCACCTTTCACTTATTGTTTTTTTTCAATGATTACTATTTCTTTCTTATTTGAGGTTACATTTGATGATTCACCCATCATTTTTTTGAAAAAACTCTCTGTCCCACCGGTAGTTCGTAAAGCGATCATTGGTGGAAATTCAGATTTTGCGTAATAAACGGTCGTTTCTTCTGCATTCTTTACACTTTGATTATTGGTATAAAGTTGGTTATAAAAGCCTTTAAAGCGTTCAGAATCAATAGTCATTTTTTCAGAAACTCTTAATTCGCCTTTGTTAATAGATTGTTGCATCCCTCCTTTTATAGAATTCTCTAGAGATTTACCAACATCGTCAGTTACAAAGGTTTGATAACCCAAATCCACTATTAGAAAAGTAAATAAAGCTCCTAAGATTAAATAGAAGAAAAGTTTAGGTGACCATTCCATCTATTCTAATCACCTCCTTCAACAGCATTAAACACAAACGTACTCCACTTTTTAGGCTTAGGAGAAACGCGTCCTGTGGTAGATAAGGATAATATTACCCATTGAATCCAGTTGGGTTTTACGAAGGGATCTTTTACTACCTCCGTTCCAACAACATTAAAATAGTCTTGTGAAGTAGTTTTCCATATATGAGCCATACTTGAGTGAGTTACAGTTATTAAATGCGCACTTTTGTTTTGACAGTAAAATGATAAAATTTCAAAGTCCTTTATCAAATCTTTTTTTAGTTCATCAACTACCATTCTTTTAGGATACTTTTTTAACTTAATCCCATATTTTACTGAATAAGGTCTATGATGTAATTCAAAAACAGGATTTCCTGTAGGGGTTACGAGGTTCGTTTGAAAAATAATCAATCTCTTTAAACCAAGTTTCCTTGATAGTGTAAATCCATCATGTTTCCACCTCTTAAAATAACAATAGATAAAAAACGCTAACCCAAAACAAGCTAAAAAAAGCCCATAAAGGATTAGCGTATCCCAACCATGAAATTGTTCCATGAATGAAAAATTTATCTTGAGACAAATAAAGACCCCAAACAATAAAAAAAGAAAAGTATACAGAGTCTTTTCCAACAGATGAAGTCGGATACTTCTCATGCAGAAATCATCCCTTCTGCTTGCCATTTAGATTCACATTTTTTCAAAACCTCATTAAAAGTCATAAAGGAAGAAAGTGAATCTTTTCTTACACCAATAGTCATAGTTAATTTTTGGTTTTCGTTGTCACATTCAAAAGACAAGTAAGGGTAATATTTTTGTAGTCGTGACATCAGCAACCCTGCAACTGACAGGGTAGATAATGAGAATTCTTTTTTTAATTCAACAAAAGTGACTACTCCATGCGTTTTTTTAATTCCATAATTATCTTTCCAATCAAGTAATAGATGAAACAGTTCATCTATTGAAATAACATTTTTCACTATTCCCCCTCCTACCACATTAAATAAAGTACTTGAAGATAGGTTCCAATACCGATTGCTACAGCCCCAGGAAATCGCTCGAAAATCCTTTCTGAAACAAGAGAAGTTTTAAAAATCAATGATTTTATATTGAACAACTGATTTTTAATGGTCCAGTTCCATCCTTTTCTTCGAATGATAACAAAATAGGAGATTAACAAGATTATAAGTAAATAAAAAACATACAACCCTAGAACTGTAATATAAATCGTTCCTTGTAAACTACTTAGCCACACCGCAGATACAATACACATTTTTGTATCTCCTGCATAGGTGATTTTAAATGTTTCTAATAAAAGTCCGAACAATAAAGCTAGTACTAATGCCCCTATGAAATTGATAATGGGAAAACCTTGCGTAAAATAAAAGACACCCCCACTTAACAAAAAGAGAAGATGCCAAATATTTTTAGTTTTTCTATACCGAATATCAGTATAAATATTTACTCCATAGTAAAGAGTTACTGCAATTAATAAAACAATTAGGCTTTTTTCCATTTAAATAATCTCCAACTTTTTTGTTCATAACTTTGAATGGTTGGATAAACATCATCTGCTATTTCAATGAGTGATCGAATCATCTTCGAATTTTTTTTATTCGACATTGGAATTATTCCATTATTCATCCACTCTTGCATTTTCGCTTCATAAGGTATTTCATAAATGTTATCAATACTTGTAATTCTTCGGTATTGTTCGAAACTTTGGCCAAGTTTCTTTTGGACTTTATTGACTACTAAAGAAATATTACGGACATCTACCTTTTTCTGTTTTAAATACTGTATTCCTCTGTAGATATTATTAAGTGAAATTAAATTTGGGTCACTTACCATAATAATATCTGTTGCCTGCTTATAAGCTTCTTCGGTTAAAAAATCAAACTTAGGTGCTGCATCTACAATGACCACATCAAATTCTTTTAGGTTTTCTATTATTTTTTTTGCAAGCATTTCATTGTTTACATATTGTTCTTCATCCGCCCTTTGGATAGAAGGTAAAACTTTTAACCCTTCTTTAGTATCAATTAAAAGGTTATTAATCACATTAGAAGGTAAGTCCGAAGGTAATTTGAGCCAAGTTGCTATGTTACGATCATCAGACACTTGAAGCATTGAGGCTACATCACCATACGGTGTATCAAAATCACACAAAACAACGGAATGACCTAAACTATTATAAAATAAAGCTAAATTTACGGATATTGTAGTTTTACCTGTACCTCCTTTTCCTGAACTCCCTACAATTATTAATTTCTTTCGATTCATGGATTTATTTACATGTTGTTTTAAAGGTTGTGCAAAAGAAGGAGCATTTACATTTTTTAAATCAAATATCATGTCTTTAACCTCCATTACTTTACTTGAAAAAATGATTGTTTTGTTTTGATTGGTTGAATAACCTTTTTTCCTAATTTATTAAACAATGTTTTGAATAAACGAGGATTCATTGAGTAAAGTGATTTCCCATCCATATTCGACTTAATTGCTTGTTCAAAATAAGGAATAGTAATGTTTGGTTGAAGTGGGAATTCGTCCGAGTTTACCCCTTTTCCCCATTTGTTCCCAATAAATATGCAGTGATCCTCCCCAGCTTGCTGATAAGCTACGTTCATCATTGTTTTCTTTTTATGTCGCTGTGAGCTAAAATGATTTGGATCTGGATTAACAACCACCCAAAATTCATCACATATTTTTAAGGTTTCTTTAGCTAATGGATTGTCCCAATCAGTTGAAATATCCACGAATAACAACGGGATTTGTCTTGCTGTAAATATCACAGTATGTAAGGACTCTATATCAATACCGCTTAATAAATCCGTAGCAGAAATAGGTATAGTATAGATTCCTTGATTTTCTATCTTAGCTCGTGAATTAAATGTGTTTGTATTCTTAAGTTGCGAAATCCACGATTCGAAACCTGTAGGAATTTGTCCAATTTCTCGTCCTCTTATTTGCAACCATACTGGAGAATGCTCCGTTGCCTCTAACACGCCTGCTTGTAAACCTTCATCTGATAAATAGTCTAAAAAGTTATGAATTAAAAACGTTGATCCAGCTCCCCCATGTAAAGAACCCACAGCGATGACCTTTGGTTGCACTACACCAGTTACTGTATTTTTTGAAGGCAACGAAAAAGATGGTGTTTTCATTTTAATATTTTCAAATGGATTATTTATTTTGAAATTCCCAAACTTATTAGTTGGAGCATTCTGTAATGACTTAGTGGGTTTTTCCTTTTTGGGTGCTTGTTCTCTCTGAAAAAAGTGTGATATTTTTTTGGGAATACCATCATCTTTTTTTCTAAATGATTTAGACTCCTCTTCTACTTCTATTTCATCATTCTCTACTTGATTTTCATCTGAAAAATAACTCTGACTTTCTCCTATATCATCATTAGTTGTCCCATTGTAATTCGTTATGAGATGTTGTACATCAGCCAATGTTTTCTTTTTTGAAAGCCAGTTAAGTATATGATCCACAGTTATTTCATCTTCAAAATACAAATCATAAATACCAATCTGGATCAGCTTTTGCAAAAAATGGGTATCTTCTTGAACCTCTGATGTAAAAACTAATATAATCCGAAGTTCTGGTCGACTAATTCGTACTGTTCGTAACCTATCGAAAACAGCTTGTCTATGACTAAATTGGGAATCATACTTACTTACATTTACAGCCCCATACACAAAGGCTACCTCAGATTTATTCTCTTGATCTGTAGATGTTGCCCATTGTTCAAATGTGTCAAGGCTCGTATCTGTTTCTGTAACGTTAAAACCCAATTTTCCTAATTCATTCGTTAACACTTGGATATGATCTGAACTAAAAACTAAATGCACATTCATTTTTTTACCCTCCTCTCACTATTAATCCAAATAAAAAAAGCCTTTCTGTTATTAACAGAAAGGCTTTATGAATTAATTTACCCATTCGTCGGATTTTGCTGGCATTTCACCTTGAGCATGCTTTTCATAATACCAATCGACTAAATTGGTAATAATCGCTTCACTCCCTTGCCAGTTAGAACCCACTCCTGCTGGAAATGGATTATCGGGTCTGACAAGTCGAACTACATAATCATCAAATGGACTTCCGCATACTCCAACCCAATCAGAGTCAGCTGCACTTATACTATTTTTACCTGCATTATATGCTCGGATATAAAAATTATAAGGACCATCCTTTTGTTTAAATGGAGTATACCACTTATTTCCCCCGTCTAGTAATTCATCTTCAACATCTCGATTAGCGTCATATTGACTATAGAACATATTCCCACTAAATTTTTCTACATAGACTCTTGGAAGAATCCATTCGTTATGCCAATTTGTAGTAGGATATAAAGGTTCTAATTCTACTTCTTTAGGTAAGAATGAATCAGACGAAGGAAAATAGGCTACTACTCGTTGAGCTCCATACCATCCATCCCCCATACCGTAATATTCATTGCTATAATCGGTTTCCACTTTAAATTCATATCCAAATCCTGCTTGGACATTTTTTTTACTTAAATCTGTAATATTAGTAGTCAGGTAGTCGTAATAGTATTTATAATCATAGTAAAGAAAATCCCCATCTTCATCATAGACGGGGATTTTTATTGTTTTTACTAAACTACTACCGCTACCGCTTGCTAGGTATGAACCCTCAATATTACATGTTGTCATAGGGGGTGGTCCTGGAATAGTGATTCGTAATTTTAAATCAACTAAATACTTAGCTGAGTTCGGCCCTGTTGAGAATATCTCCCCAGCATTTTTTGCTAGGAAAGGTGTGCTAAGAACATTGATTTTCAATTGATGATTAGCTAATAACTCAACTGAATACATGGTTTCTGAAGGGATAGAAGCTGATTTACTTACAAATTCAATCTGTAGGTCTCCGGTATCCTGTATATAGTCGGGGACTGGTAAAACCGATTGTGCTTGAATCCGATGTATTGAGTTAAAAAAGTCTTGTTTCTTTATCTTGACTACCCCTCCAGTAAATTCAGAGGTATACATAATTGTATTTGGATCATCCTCTTCCCACCAATATTGTACGTAAGTATTGGATGACCATTCAATAATTTTCCCACCATCTGAAGTTGGAGTTTCGGTATATGAACTACTAGCGTTGGCTTGATTTACAAAAATACCGTAATTGATGGACATACTGATTAGCAACGTGGTAACAAATAATAATAGTTTTCTCATGATTATTTAGTCCAATTACTTTAGATTTATTAATATATCAATAGAATGCCCGTTATTACCTTTTGAGAAGTAAGCAGTATACCCATTCACTTCTGCTTTTAATCCAAAACCCATTTCAGCATTTTTGATATTATTCATAAATTCATTATCTACATTAATTCCAGCTGCTTTAGCAATAGCAATAACACTATTAAGGGATTTGCCATCATTATTAGATGTAAAAATTCGAATATATCCTACATTTTCAAAACCAACTAAATCTCCATTTTTGTTCCGAGCAGTTTTTACATTTTCTGTTCCATCAACATTTGTAAAACCATTTTCTTTAATACTTGGTAATGCTTTATCGAACACTTTTTTAGGTGATAATACTAAGCCTTGATTCGATGGTGTTTCTGGTTTATCTGGTACTGGAACCAAATCAGATGGATCAGAAGGCTTTGTTGGTTTTTCTTTTAAATCCGTTACTCCTTTATTTTTTAAATTTAAAATAAAAGTAATAGCTTCTGCCCTTGTTAATTTTGCAGAACCTTCATAGCCTTGGACAGTTTGAGAAGTTTTCCCGTTCGACAAACCTTCACCCAACATGTAACGAATTGCATTATCACCGACATAATTTACTCCTTGCGATGCAGATACAATTTCTGCAACTTTTGTACGTGTAATGGCTTTATTACGAACACCAGTATAAGGATAATTCTTGTTCTTTGCATAATTATAGAATGGATCAGCCCAATTCTTTCCTTTAGAAGCTGAAACTTCATCTTTTGCAAATGTTGCTATTAACATCTTCATAAACTCTGCTTCTGTTACCTCATTATTAGGTTTGAAAGTTCCATCTGGATATCCGTTTAAAATACCATTAGAAACTCCCCATTTGATATTTGAATAAGCCCAATGATTGGTCTTTAAATCCTTAAATAGTTGATTGGACTGTGCTGCAGATGTTGGCATTGTTTTTAATCCATCTATGTAATTGGCTCCTACTCCTAAAGAAAAAGCCATACCTGCCACAACTACCCCTGTCACAACCTTTTTATGTAACTTTTTCATCCTGTTACCCCCTTTAATAGATTAAATGTATAGTATTGGCGCTTTCATTTTGTCAATATAATCATAACATATAGAAAATATAAAGTAAACTAAAAGTTGGATTTTTTTCAAAAAAAGAACATAAATAGAAAAAAAACCTATTTTATAGAATAGGGTTTTCATTCTTTAAATAAGCTCAGCTATCTTATTTGTGATATAAAGTAATACAGCCATTACATCCTCAGTGTAATTAATAAAGAAATAACCTACTAGCCCACAAGCTAGTACTGAAAAAGCAACTTTTCTAGCAGATTTAAAAAATGCTCCTATGAAAAACAATCCAGCCATAATGAAAATAAAAATAATAAGTAATTGGAAACTCCCTTCTCTTGATTTTTTCATCATTTTTTCAGGATCAACATTTGATGCTTTCGCTTCAATTTTCGCCTTATCGATTATGGAACTTTTTTTAGATGTGTCTCCTTCACTTTGAAAAGGTATTTTTATTTCATCACTCCGTGGAATTTCTATTCCTTCAGCTCGAGTAAAATGACTAAAAGAAAAGAAGGAAAACAATAGAATCATAACTAGACTGATTGTTTTGTATGCAGGAACTTTTTTCATCCGTTCACCTCCTTTCTCCTACCAAGTTGGATCTACATATTAAAATAATGACGAGGATCAACTTTTTTTCCATCAATAGTAATTTGAAAATCTAAATGGACTCCAGTAGAATTACCCGTTGTTCCCATCTTTCCAATAATGTCCCCTCCTTTTACTTTATCTCCTACTTTCGCGAGCCTTGCACTCATATGGATATATCTTGATTGCACCCCTTTTCCATGATCAATCGTTACCATATTCCCTGCTGTTTGACTGTACTTCGAAACAATAACCGTTCCATCTGCCATTGCAAATATAGGATCACCTGCAACTCCTGGTTTGATTGCTCCTATATCTATAGCATCATGAAATTTTGAACACCCCTCACACGAACGATCTCCAAACCCTGATGTAATACGTGTCGATACTGTAGGCCATACCCAGCCATTCGAACCTTCAATTTTAGGATAATTATCTGTATTTAAGGATTCACGATCTTCTAAGTTTAATCTGTATCTTTCATCGAATAACGCAATCAATTCTAGAGTTGTTTCAATGTCTAACTTATCCTTTATATCAACGGATTCTAAGTAATCATAAAAAGGCTGCATAAAATTATCTGGAGGGATGATAGTATTGAGAACTTCTTTTGTAATGGTACAATTACCCGCGCTTTCAGTGACCCATTTATAGGTATGAGTATAAGTTCCCTCATACGTATCTGCAGTTGTTAATAGTTTCACAGTTTCTTCGGTAGTTTCTGTGACCGTTTCTGTCACTGTTTCTCCTTGTTCATTTGTAGAAGTAACTTCTTTTTTACAAACAGTAGTAATTTTAGAATCTTTCCAATGAAAAATTGGTCTCAATGCCTCAAAAGTTTCTTCTGGTTTTGGGGTTAAGAGTTTTTTAGAACGAAAAAAAGATGATTCATTTGACTGATCATCTGTTGTTTTTTCTTTCAATTCCTCTGATTCATCAACCGGATTAAAGACTTCGAGATCTTTATTTTTTATTTGTTGTGCAGTACTTAGAATCATATTTACATACCAATCAGCGTGATTATATGCGTATAGGGCTTTTCTCTGATTCTTTTGATATCCACTAGCTCTTAAATAATTTGCAGCTGAATAAATTGCATCTGCGGTGTTCATAATATCCATTTTTCCATCGCCATCGCCATCTACCTTGTATTTTTCCCAAGTAGCAGGCATAAACTGCATTGGTCCAACAGCTCCAGCTACTGATACACTTCCAGAAGGAAATGTAGAATAAGTTGATTCGTGAAAATGAATAGATGCAAGGACATTCCAGTCCACTCCAAATTTATTTGCTGCGGCTTTATATATCGAAATATAATTCGTAGGGGGAGCTATGTAATCTCCCCCTCCAGGAAACAATATCCCGTTATAATCTTCTTTATAATAAAGAGGATCATTTCGCATTCTATCTACTCCTGCAAGAATGGCCCAACTAAATTCATAAGATTGCACTTGTTGTTTTTGAAATTCATTTAATCCTTCATCCCACCTACTGGCTACTTCTTTATAGGTATCAAGAATATCTTCGTATCCTTTCATATCCTCTTTAGAAAATCCAAAAAAGGCTTCTATCTTATCTGTCGCTGCGGCCAACTTGTCCTCCAAGATGGTACGAGGAAAAGCGTAAATAAGCATAAATGCTAGCCAAGCTATACCCAAAATAAATAAGATAGAACCCCATATAGGTGCTGTTTTTAAGATTAATAGTTTTATACCTTTACCTATAACCTTCTGAAACACATTCTTTACTAATCTTGCAGCAACGGATGCAGTCCTTTTCTTAACAAACCTACCTGCAGCTGAACCAACCTTTTTCCCTAAGGAATTGGGATCTTGTTGTGTCCCATAAGGTGACTGATTCATAGGCTACCTCTAGAATTTCTTTTACTTATTAGATTAAATAAAAGTTGCTGATTTTCAGATTCCGCTTTAGTATTCGTTTTTCTTGGACTCTCTAAATCCAAATTGTTTTCACGAGAAATATTTGAATGATCGTTTGTTTGCTTAACTGGATCACCCGTTGGCATCTGATTAGTAATGATTTCTTTTCTATCGGTTGTAGATGGTCTATTATTGGTTACATTATTCTCTACAGTTCCTTTCTTGGTAGGAGAATATGCTGAAGAAATCTGGTTTTTATAATCTTGTATTGCTTTATCATAGTTTTTTGCTTGTTTGGTCAAAGTAGATAAATTTTGTTGAGCATTTTGAATATCTGGATGTGGTGTATTTACCATCTGTTGATGATGTTCCATTTGTCCTTTTAATTGATTTACAAGCAAACTTTGTTGTTGATACGCTTGAGGTTGTTCTTTTTGATTTATTTTACTCAATGCACTGTTTGCTTGCTGATACTCTTGTTTTGCGCTTGCAAAATTACTTACTAATTGATTATGATAAGCAGATCCTTTTCCATACTGAATTTGAGCTTTTTCCAACCTTTCTTTTGCATGCTGTATAGGCTGATCTAGGTGCTTACGATTCATTTGCACATTTTTTAGCTCGTTCTGTAATTCACTGATATTCTTTGGGGTATTTGATGTATCAGTTGTTATCGGTAACTTGAATTCCCCTACTAAGTTATTTGGATTATCATTTAAATGTTCCCCTGTCCCGGTTTTCATTTGGGTTAAATCTATTGAACTAGGATTGATGAATCCTTCACCAAAAGGATCATTTTTCTTATCGTTTTTATTACTTAATGGTTTACCTACCTTGCTACCTAATTTATCAACCATTTTGCTCCCTACAGCAGCTCCAGGTGAGAAATTACCTGTTACCATCGCAGATGTAGCTCCAGCTGTCATTGCACCCGCGAACATTGCACTCCCTTTAAGAAAACTCGGCATCACTCTTTTTGAAGCAGAAGATTTATTATTAGGTATTCTTCCGTTCAAAGGATTTTGTTTTCCATTAGTTATAGGAATTTTATTTCCTGTAACGTTTTCGCTATTTAGCATGGACTCTTTTGGACCAATTAATGGATCCTGTTTTTTAGAATTAAATCCTCCACCATCTGATCCAGTTCCTTCACTTTTTTGCTTACCTCTTATTCCACTAAATATTCTTCCCATATTTGACATAGCGGCAAATCCTAGCATAGATCCCATATTCGACATTACTCCACCTCCACCAGATTGTATTCCAGTGAAAGCACCTACTACTTTTTGTACAAGACTTACTACAACTGGTAAACCAAAGAAATAAGCAAAGATCAACCAAAAGGAAATATTCTCTACATTTTGAGTTAAATAAAAGAATAATACTAAAGCAACTGCATGAGCGAATTGCATGAATATTTGACTTGCGGTTTCATGCACCCATAATGCAAATGCATGACGTCTCGAAGGGAACATTAAACCAATCAATACAATAGGGAAAATTAAAAATAAAATTGATAAAGTTATCATCCTAAGTGCGTATTGATAATTCAAGACAAATGTCATACAGAAAGCCAAGAATACTAATATCGCTAATCCAAGACTTTGGAATTCAATTATCTTATTATATGAGTCTTGATCTCCCCAAATCGTATCTAGGAATCTACTGATATTAACACCATTATTTGTTGCAGTTTGATACACTAAATCGATTAAAAAATAATTAATATCGAACATAATGTTCCATATTTCTATCCCAAACCGTAGAGCCACTACTACATATAAAGCACCAAGCAAATAATCTTTTATCTTAGAACGGTCGTCACCAGTGAAGTTACTAAACAAAAGGAGCAATCCCATCAAACTTATTAGAACTACTATTGGAATAGGGGTTATTTTTTCAAAACCCTCATAAAGCATTAAAATACCACTAAAATATTTTTCAGGGAAAACACCATATACTAATTCATCTCTAGAACCTGCAAAGCCATCAGATAACCAATCGCCATCTGAAGAGAGATTATCTTGAAAAACCATATATGATACATCTTGAGCCCCTAGTACATCAATAAACCAGTTGGCAATCGATATAAATATGTTTGCTGTGAACCTTTCACCATATGATGGCTTCTCCATGTCCTTTAATGTTGCTTCGTCAATTACTTGCGCAGAAACGCTTCCTGCCAAGGAAAACAGTAGAATAAACACCAAAAATAGTGACAGTATTCTTTTTTTAATCAATTTACAAACACCTCCTTAAGTGAATTAACCCTTTAGGTACTTCAAACTACATTGCTATTAGACAGGAGTAATTAAAACAAAAAACAATAAAAAGATCATACTAGTCAGTAAAACTCCATAAATAAAAGGAGGAATTTCTATACCGAATAGAATATGATCTAAATTTGGTCTCATTTGAAAATAAATACCTACCGAAACGCAGATTATAAACAATAAACAAAATGTAATTATACGAATGGATTTATCTTTTGATGTTGTACACTTTTTGCATACAGACGAAAATGCTTTCTTTTTATTGTCATTACATCTAACACAATATTCGTTATATCCGCTAATCAACTAACTATTCCCCTCACGTATTTTTTAATTTTTCATTTAATATTTGGCGAAAATTAAGTGAGTCTTCACTAGGCTTTTTCACTTTTTGTTTTTCATTTAAACTCGGTGCATAAGAATAATACGGGGTATAATACCAATTAGAGGCACCTAATTTCATGTTAAGAGATGACAGGTCATTCATGCAGATCTTCCCCCTTAAAAAATAATCAATTTATAAATTCTCAAAGTACTTTAGATTAAATCATTTGGATTCGTTGTGAATAATCTATATTCATCATCAGTTAAGTCTATCTTTATTACACTTGATTCATTATCAATGCGTATAATACCGAGTCCTTGATTCGCCTGATGAACTAAAAAATCTCCTTCCCCTTCTGAAAGATCAAGTTTTCCCTTAATTTCTTCGATATCAATCGCTTCTTGCCTTAAAAGTAATTTTGTCGGTGAATTTTTTAATATACCCATCCCTTGAGGAAGCCTAGTAAACACTTCAAACCCCTGTGTAACAGCGCACATAGAGGTATTAAAGAAACGCATAATGCGGAATTCATTCTCGAGCCATTGTGCCGTTTCTGGATCTTCCATAGGTATCTGCGCTTCATCAACAACGACTCTTTTTTTCTGTTTACGATTTTTTTTTGCAAACTTTGAACTTTGCCACTTAGTTGCAATAAATAAACCAATTGGCCGCATAACCTCTTCATCTAATTTATCGAGTCCAAAACCAATAATAGGAGATTCATTAATTTTCACTGTACTTTGTGTATCAAATATTGCTTGTGATGGTGCATCTCCATATCTCGTGAAATTTCTCAATAACTCTGCTGCTTCTTTTGTTTCTTCATCATTGACCATAAGTTGATATAGATCACCAAGTTGGGGCATAGTTTTAATCTTACCTTTTAAGTTAAAAGATAAAACGCCACCATTATTCGAGGTACCTCCACTTTCATCTATTAGACTAGAAGGGTCTTCTGTAATATTTCTAGATTTATATAGTTCGCGAATTTTGTTTTCTATTTTAACCTTGTTTTTTCCAGTCAAAATACTCTCATCCATGATTCGAAGCATTTTGAATACAATGGCACGAGCAGCAAGGACGGATGACTCAATGTTGACGAATTGACCTCCATCAGGAGTTTCTTCAACATCAACATCAAAAAAATTAATTTTATGTTGCCCACCAGGTGATAATTCAATATATGGGCACCCTACTCCTAAAATGTATTTCCTGTAGTCCCCCTTCGGATCAAGGATAAATGTCCTAATCCCTTGATGAGCAGAACGGTTCGTCAAAGCTTCTACCGCAACAGTTTTACCTCCACCAGAACGTCCTAAAATCAACATGTTATGATTCATTAAGTTTGAATGCCATCCATCATAGAAAATAGGTCTCGATAAACCATCATATCCCCACACAATTCCACTTCTATGAGTTATCCCTCCATTACCAAAAGGGAAAAGATCAGCAACATTTGAGGATTCAAAAGAAAACGTGTGTTCTTTGTACATAAAATCTTCTGAAATTGGCATAATGCTTTTTAATGCAGACAGTTGTTTTCCGTCTGGAGAACGCATTATTATTCCTTTTCCAGCAAATCTTCTGACTAGATTATTGGTGTACTTTTTTAATGTTTTAAGATCTGGACTACTACAAACTGCTTGAATACTAACTCGAAATGGCTTTTCTAAGCTTTGACGTAATCGACGTTGTCTATCCCTTAAATCCATTAATTCATCTCTTAATTTCGAAGCATTTGCCTGATTTTTTTCTGTGTGTAGATCCGACTCTATCCCTCTTATCCTACGAGCAATTTGATCTAATTCTATTGTTGTATCTGCAGGTTCAATATGAATGGCTAAATCGGTATCCCCTTTACCAAATTCACCTAATATCAGTGGATCTAACATCCCTGCCCATGTATTACCACCTGTTATTTCTGCGAAAAAGCTCCGAAAATATCTAGCTGGTTCGGTAGTTCCTCCTATCTCAACTAAATAATCATTTACTTTCCCTTCAATGGACTCGTCAGAAGGAATTGTTTCCCTTATTAGAGAAGGAGAAATAAAATCTATGCCCTCTGCCTTTGTTTGTCTAGCACTTATTTGTTTAAATGTACGTTGATTATTATTTCTTTCTTTTTTGGCTTCTTGATTTCGTCCAAAAAATTTAATCAAGATGCACTCATCCTTTCATTTTTCATATCCAACATTATTTCTGGAGTTAATGATTGTTTGATTTCTGAAAAACTGCCAAGCTCATTTACATCGTGAAGTCGTTGGGATACACTTAAATCCCGATTTAGTGTCTGATAAATCATGTTATAAACACCTGTTTTATCGAGTCTCGTTAAGTAAATACCCATTGCTTGAAATGATTGATAGATTAAGTCTCCAACCTCATCTAACATATTTTCAGCAAGTTCCTTAGCCTCTTCCTCCGTCATGGTATTGTTAGAACCACGAATATTTCCTATAAAGTTATCAATAGTAACATTACCGGTAGTAACTCCACCTTCTGTGCCATATGAGAATGGATTGAATCGAACAATAATGTATGAACGATAGTCACGGGTTTTTCTTTCAACATAGCCCTTCAAATGTTCTGCTACGCTTTCTGCAGATTTTTCTAATTCAGGAGTAAGATTATGTTTTTTACTATTTTCTAAATAATCATTAACATAATCATTCATGTCTAAATACTGGGATTGAATTAATAAAGTAGCATGACAGGGAAGAGTATTCATAGCTGTTCTGAAATTCAACCATACACCTTCTCTTTCGGATTGGGACATCATTGGTACGTTAATAGGTTCTACCTGTATAACTATTGAATAGGTATTGTTTTCTAATTTAACTACACCATCCTCTGTTATTTCCTCAAATGAAAGCAACTCTTGAACAGTACTTGCTTTATTTGCTTTACCTTTCTTCTTATTAACGGCTTTGTAATAAACAAAGCCGATAAGTCCAATACATGCAATAAAAGCTATTGTTCCAAAATCCACTATTCCTCTTCCTCCTTCATCAAATTCAATCTTTTATAATAAAACACTCTCCTTCTACGACGTATAGATAACTTCACAAAAATAAGTTGAGAAAGCGTTAGATTTGTTCTATTGTCTTTGAAATAAGCTAAAATAATCGCAATCGCAACTGGAATTGCTAAATGGATTCTACTAAAAATAATGTGATCAATAGGTAATTTAGGAACTATTTTAGCAATTTGACTAGATACAATAAGTGAAGGCGCAATCCATATTAATTTGGCAAAAGAAAACGGCCCCAATATCTTTTCTTCTAACCCAGAATTGTATGGCAACTCATGGTGATTTCCCCAACTCATAAAAAATCCTCCCTTCATATAAATGAAAAAGGCAGAAACCTATATGATTTCTACCTTTCGTTATTACTTCAATTGAATATTAAAAATTCCAAACAAGAAGCCAACAACCGCCTCTGTCTTAAAGGCTAATAACAATGCAATAATTAGTGACCCCAACCGATACTTCATATTTACCAAGGCTTGTACAGATCCTGAGAAAAACAATGAAAATCCAATCCACAAAATTAGAACGACAACTACAACAATAGCAATACCGCGAATAGTCTCAATGGTTTTTCCCCCAGCTTCATCGATTTCTTTATCAATACTGGTTGTATCGGACTTAATATTCCCCTTCACACCTGCAGCATTAACTGTTAAAGGCTGCGTCGCAAGTATTCCTCCAGTTAACAATAAAGCTGTAATACAAAATAGAGAAACAATTTTTTTAAGCATTTTTATCCCTCTCCTCAAATTAATAAATGTACGTTTATAAATAATAATTTTCTAACTTAAACTCGTATTTAAATCACCCCCTTATCGATATGAATAATTAGAAATACTTTTTAAAAAATAAAAAGACTATACTTACATTAATAAGGAGTAAGCATAGCCCTAATATTGATTCTGTTATACTTTCAATCTTTATAGTGATAGGAAATTTAATTTTCTTTTTGTATAGGGGGTACAATAATGGTACTCCTCCATGCCTTCTATTTCCTACAACGAACATATCACCTATTAGATGAGAAATTAAACCTATAAATAGACCTAATGGATAATATAAAGAACAGTCCATTACAAATGAAAAGATACCAAACAAACCAGAAACGATTAAAGAAAATAATAAGGTATGTGTTATGGTTTTATGGCCAAAAAGAAAATAAATTACATGTGAAATGACTGGAACCGACCTACCCGCTTTTGATTTATAATGATCGATGTCTGGTAATATACTCCCTATAAGCACACACGCAAAAAACAGTAGGGATTCAATTACATTTTTAGGTGTTAATTCACTGATATTAGATGAAAAAATGGCTACTAAACCAAAAGTACCTCCAAATAACTGATGTGTCTTAGCTTTCATACTTTATTCTCATCTCCACATCCTTTACAGATTCTAATCATAGATCCTCTTGCTTTTATTTTTTGT
This sequence comes from Heyndrickxia sp. FSL W8-0496, assembly GCF_038007825.1. Classification (NCBI taxonomy): domain Bacteria; kingdom Bacillati; phylum Bacillota; class Bacilli; order Caryophanales; family Bacillaceae; genus Heyndrickxia; species Heyndrickxia sp. FSL W8-0496. Next base: position 3,658 of record NZ_JBBOXX010000002.1, on the reverse strand, counting down.
CTAAAAGATTTTCCTCCGCACTTAAAACACCATCCCGCTAGTTCAGTAGAAGGTGTTTCTGTAGAGTTTTTCTTTTATTTGTCTCGATTTTATCAACTGTATCCAAGATTCTTTTTTTCTACTACCTTTAATTCTATCCTTTTGATTCTCATCATTTAAAGGGAAAAGTGTGTCGATTTCGCTCATCCTTTCTATTTAGTGTAAATAAAAAGGACCAAGGAATATCTTAATAAAGATTCCTTAATCCTAAAAAGCTCCGAATGATAATATTCTTCCTTGTACGCTATACCAAAGATCGATCCATTTTTCTGCTGCAACTCGTGCATCCTCTAATGTTTTATAAGTATTTCCTTCTGTTTCAGAATTGATTTCCTTCTTAAAAGACGGGTGATTTAAAAAGTAAACATAGCAATTCTTCTTTTTTAAATACAATATTTTCCCCTGGACTTTATGCTTTTTAAATCTCCATTCAACTGGAGCTAAAGGTAGGTCACTAATAATAACAGGAACTAGTTTTATCGATTTTCCCTCCTTAATCTTATGAAATGTATAAAAATAGCGCTTGCATATTGTCAATATAATACCAGATACATAATGTAGATTCAACGCTTAATTTTTATTTATTTATTATTTTTTAAAGAATTAGTAATAATAAAGAATTAGGGTATAAAGATTTTTTATAGTAGCCATAAAAATTTTTTCACCCTTATTTTCCTGCTATAAAAAATTTTTATGGCGATTTATTAACATAAATTGTGGAAAAACTGCTATAAAAAAATTTTATAGTAAGGTAATTTTTCGCCATAAAAAATTTTTAACGCTGCCATAAAATTTTTTTATAGTATATTTAAATTTTGCTATAAAAAATTTTTATGGCGTAGAAAAAGATGGGATTTATTTATTAAAATTGGCTATTAATAAAAAAAGACCACACATATTAAAATGCGTGGTGCAATTTAATTCAAACTGGTATTAAAATAAATTATGCAGTTAAACTATGAGTAAATATTCACTTTATAATTGTATTTCATTTAACATACATTACTTTTTCATTATTTTTGATAATTGATCTTTAAGACACCTTCAATCGAGCCGTCAGATTTATCAGAAATAATTGTATACTTTATTTCAAGATCTTTGTTTAGTGAATGCAATAATACTAATTTGTTCAAAAATATTGTTTCACTTGGTCTGATACCTTTTACTTCAAATTCTATAACATTATAATTTTCATGCTCATATTGTGGTTTTGCTATATACATATCTAATTCATTGTAAAATTTGTCTATGCTAGATTTACTTTGATCAGTAATAAAATGATTAAAATTCCTTTTTTGGTTTTCAGATTTAACTATACTATCTGAATTAAAATTAAAAATGTTTTCAATGAAATTGTCCTCTTCATCGATTATTTCCGAATAAATTGGCGTATAATCGTCATTCGGATAATCATTTCCACAAAAAATTTCAACTGACTTATCAATAAATAATTTTATAGTTATATTTTCATCTTGCACATTCCCGACATTTTTAATAACAATAGGGAGTGTACAACACTTTTTTATTTTCTCAATAAACATTAATATCATTTCATATTGTAACAATCTATATTTAAAATCAGTTAGCAATTCATTCTTTTCTTTTTCTGTTTTCGTACCATAATATTTGTAATCGTATTTTCCAAAAACCCCTAACTTTTTTTCTTTCTTTAGATTTCCAACGAAGAAAAATTCACGATTTATATCAGTATCGAAATATAATTTAACTTTATTTATTATTTCATCTTTATCGCTATCTTTTGTTTCCTCAAATGTAAAAAAGAAGTCTGTTGATGAAAAAATACCAAAATCGTTTGGTGGTTGTTCTGACTGTTGCTTTTCATAAGGATCTAATCTAATATTATCTATTTTATTTATGAGATCAATGCAGTCTTTTTTCAGAACCCCCATATAATTTTTAAAGTTATAGTATTCATCTATAAAAACACAATCTAGGGATGTTGAAAGTATCTTTTTTTCCTGTTCGTAAAACATTAACTTATGCTTTGCTAAATCGTATTTACTTTTTAGGCCACCACTTGTCAAATCCACCCAATGAAAAATCTTTGAGTCAAAATCATTTTTAGATTGGCTACTTCCCTTAGTCCCTAATAGCATTTGGGTAGATAAAGTATATTTTGATAATAGATCTAACACCTCAAAATCCAACATATAACCTTTATACGATAAATATTTGTGTAGAGAATCTCTTACAATACCTAGTAGTGTATCTTCTTCTAAAGGTAATGTTTTAATATTTATATCGAAATTATCCAGTATAGTTACATCAAAGTCCTTTAAAGCATCTCTTGTTTTTTTATCTTTTTCTCCACTTCTATATTTTCTAATAGAGTTTATAAAATCATTTGTATTTCTATTAAAAGAACCAATTAAGACAACCTCATATTTATTTGCTTCAATATCGTTAATTAATTCCTTTATCCATTTTGCAACATCACTCTTTTGAAAGAGGTTTATAGAAGATTTCACTTGAATTGCCTTAGTAATAGTTCCATTTACCTCCAATGCAATATCAACCTTGTCATCATCACTAGGATATTCAACGTGAATTCTATCCCAGGATTCTTGTGTAAGAGATTCTAAAATAGTTGCAAAACCTTGATATAAAAAACCTCTTATAGCTTCCTTCCCAGCCAAACAATCACCTTCATTCAAAAATAACTTCATAAAATAACAAAAACTACAAACCCTTCATTAATTTATAAAAATATTGCTCTATTGTATAATACTCAATTTTTATATTTTCAATGTTATATAGTATTTGCAAAGCACTAAACAGACGATCTATTCCAAAAGAGCTTGTTTCATTGGATAATAGTTCTAATAAATTATTATCATTGACTAATAAATGTACTGTTTCAGTTTCTTCTATATATATAGACATCATATCTTTATAAAACGTATCGCGCATTGGTTTACTCATACCGACTCTTTCTAAAGCATCTAACAAGGAATCCCTTTTAAGAGTAGGTCTAATGCTTTCGGGAAGAATCGAAATTAAATGTTCTGTCTGCTTTTCAGAATTAATAATTTCTTCTATTTTTGCACGAGCACTTTTCGAAATTATTTTGTCTCCTTTTGATAGAAGTGTTTCAATGGTTTCATTCACATCATATGTAAAGTACTCAAGTTGCTTATCATTAACAAATTTTTGCATATACTCATCATGTTTTGCTCGCAGTTTTGGAGATAACTTTAAATATTGTTCTTTAGACAAAAGAGGCACAGTCTGTCGCAACTTATAGATCGGACTGGTTTCTCTATTATTACTCTCTTTGTTTAATCTATGAATAACAACAAGAAAATTATTTTCTTCTAAAGTTTCGAGAATTTTATTTATTGTTGGCCTAGACTTCCCCATCTTCTCACATAATTCTGTTATTTTCGGATAACAAATATCTACACCTTCATCCTGATTACAATATTCCCACAGGTGAAGAAATAAGATAATTGCTTCTCCCCCAATTATTGGAGACCAATACCAAAGTAAATACCTTTCTAGATTTACAACATTGTTCCTAGAATAAGGTATATTTTCTCCATTTTTATTAAGATTCATTTTTTCAATTTCATTAAAAGGAATCTCTATTTTTTCTTTT
>NZ_JBBOXX010000001.1:4860000-5238763 GCF_038007825.1 Heyndrickxia sp. FSL W8-0496 | reverse complement strand
ATTTTGAAATAATTCTGTTGGTTCCTCTGTTTTAGGGCCAATTTGTGGTGTACTCCTCATTTGAATATCCTCATCATCTTGATTTTGAGGAATAATAAATTTTACAGTTAGCTCTTCGCCTGTTATTTCATAGAGGACTTCTGAAATTAACGGGACATAACGACCTTCTAGCCAATCTCTAGCAAAATCATTAGGTACTGAAACGATAAATGTATTTCCTTTTAATGAATGTGCCTTTGTTGACTTGAGCCAAGTCTCAAAGCTGGGCTTACTGATCTTTTTTTCAATTATTGATAAAGCTTTATTCCAAAGATCAGCTATATTTTCCAAAACCATACCCTCCTTTTTTAATTAATAGTTATTTTAGTAAGCAACGTAACATTGTTACATACGTATTCAGAATCTATATAATAAATTTTACAAAGTCGTCTATCTTAATAGTGTAGCTTAATCATTCCTAAAGTGTTGTGGAAAACTTATAATAAGGAAAGAAAATAGATTTCGACAGTATCCACTGATTGTGGACAAGTTTATACATAGCTTGTTTAAAAACTATCCACAAGATATCCACAATTTGTGGATATCTTAGTTATGCACATATATTTATTCAGAGTGAAAACACAATAATCATATCAAATAATTATAGGCGTTGCAACGAAATTTAAAAATTGTCCACAACTCAATGAAACTGAGGAAAAAAATAATCCACAGGCTATTAATTTGTGAAAAACTTGTCAATAATTGTTGTGGATATAAAAATTCGTGTCGATAATTATCCACAAGCTTATTTTTTTCCTTTTAAAATAAATAATATCTGCAATTGGAAAAAGTATTCTCCTATAGGGAGTTGACAATTATAAAAGTTGATATTTATAATTAATAGGACTGTCTTTAACTTATAAGTATTTTTAAAAAATATTGTTGCTTAAAAAGCAATCGGTTATAATTTTTTTATAGGTTTAACCACTATTCAAAAACAGTCTACTAATATAAAAGATCCTCGAGGGAGGTGTCATAAATGAAAAGAACATATCAACCAAACGCTCGTAAAAGAAGTAAAGTTCATGGATTCCGCGCACGTATGAGTACAAAAAATGGACGTAAAGTTCTAGCTAACCGTCGTCGTAAGGGAAGAAAAGTATTATCAGCGTAGACCACTGAAACGTCTCAGTGGTTTTTTTTTCATCTTTATTTAGTGGAATGAAAGCATGGGAAAGATTAGTGGAGCTGTGGTACAAGCCACTTCTAACAGTATTGAGAGTGATTACTATTGAAAAAACTATATCGTATTAAAAAAAATGATGAATTCCAAAAGGTATTTAAAAAAGGAAAATCATTTGCAAATCGCCAATTTGTAGTATATGTCCTTAAAAAAAGGGATCAAGACCATTTTCGTATTGGTCTATCTGTAAGTAAAAAGATAGGCAATGCGGTGAAACGAAATGAAATAAAGCGTTATCTTCGACAATCCATCCATGAATTGCAGGAATGGATTGAACAAGGTAATGATTATGTGATTATCGCACGGAAACCTGCGGCCGACATGAATTTCCATGAAGTAAAAAAGAGTATTCAACATGTTTTTAAGGTAGCGAAAGTAATTAAAAACCTTAAACAATAAAGGTTCTTCCTTTATATGTTTTTTTATGTAAGGAAAAAGGGGTTGTTTATTAAGGATTAAGCATTTACTTTTTAAACAATCCTCAATTATATAGCTTTTTATATTAAGGGAGGAAACTACGCTTGAAAAAAAGAATATTTCTAATAATCGCAATCGTCGGTTTGATGACGGTACTTGCGGGCTGTACGGAATTTAATAAAGATATTACTCCTGACAGCAAGGGTTTTTGGAATGAATATATTGTATGGCCACTATCATGGGTAATCAAAGAGGTTGCCAAATTATTAGGGAATAGCTATGGACTATCTATTATAGTCGTTACAATAATCATTCGCCTTATTATTTTGCCATTAATGATTAAGCAAACAAAAAGCTCAAAAGCAATGCAAGTAATCCAACCAGAACTAAAGAAGCTAAAAGAGAAATATAGTTCAAAGGATGCTGTGACACAACAGAAATTACAGCAGGAAACAATGAAGTTATTTCAACAATATGGCGTTAATCCTTTGGCTGGATGTTTACCATTAATCATTCAAATGCCTATATTAATTGGATTTTATCATGCAATTAATCGGACACCAGCTATTCGTGAATCTATGTTTTTATGGTTTGATCTAGGCTCACCAGATTATATTTTAGCGTTTGTTGCAGGGGTAACCACTTTCCTTCAACAAAAAGTGATGATGGCTGGTCAGGATCAAAACCCGCAAATGGCCATTATGCTTTGGGTTATGCCAGTGATGATTATTGTTATTGGAGTAAGCCTACCTGCTGCATTACCCTTATATTGGGTAGTAGGAAATATCTTTATGATGATTCAAACGTACTTTATTAAAACTCCGGCAATACAGAAAGATACTACAACAGTGGGTAAAGCGAGGGGAGTTAAAAAGTGAAGGAATATACTGCTAAAGGACATAGTGTCGAAGAAGCAGTCGAGTCAGCCTTACGAGAACTAAATGTAACGAAGGAACGTATTGAATATCAAGTAATTGATGAAGGAAAAAAGGGTTTGTTTGGCCTTTTTGGGAGTAAACCTGCTATTGTTCATGTACAGCTCAAACCTGATCCGATTGAAGAGGCAAAAATCTATCTAGTCGATGTTATAAAAAAAATGGGAATTGATCCTCACATTGAGATTAAAACAGAGGGGAAAATTGCTGAATTTAAAATCACTGGAAAAAATATAGCATTACTTATAGGCAAAAGGGGACAAACGTTAAATTCCTTACAAGTACTTACTCAGTTAATTGCTAATCGATATACGAATCAATTTATTAATATAGTGTTAGATGCAGAAAATTATCGGGAACGAAGGGAATATTCTCTTATCCAGTTAGCTGAACGATTAGCTGAAAAGGCCATTCATACAAAACGGCCTGTAACATTGGAGGCGATGCCTTCCTTTGAGAGAAAAATTATTCATAATGCATTATCCCGAAATAAAAAAATTCAAACTCATTCAGAAGGTGAAGAACCAAATCGCTATTTGGTCATTCATCCAGTTGTGAAAAATCCAAGCAATTAGTGCTTGGATTTTTTTGCGTCTGCTTGTCAAGTAAATGTTATCATGTATAGGGCCCGGCACTTTTTTTGATCCCCAATATCGTCTTCATCTATCTATTACCTGCTTTCTTGTTATTCACATGTGGATAAGTTAAAATAAATATCATTAAAAAACGAAATTGTGGATAAAACTTTCTGCTTTTTTTAACGTTAAGAATTTGTTATTCTAATATTTTGGGGATAACTATTTCAGTTTTACAACTATTATTTTTTAAATAGATGATATTAACTAAAGAAATGAGGTGAAAGTGATGGAATTTGATACTATATCAGCGATCTCAACTCCGATGGGTGAGGGAGCAATAGCGATTGTTCGGCTTAGTGGTGATCAGGCAATTGAAATTACCGATAAACTATTTGTTGGTGTGAGCGGGAAAAAGCTTGAGAATGTGAGCTCTCATACTATTCACTATGGTAAAATAATTGATCCAACTACAGATGAAGTAGTAGAAGAAGTGATGGTAAGTGTGATGAAAGCACCAAAAACATTTACTAGAGAAAATGTTGTCGAGATTAACTGCCATGGTGGTTTAGTTTCAGTGAACCGCGTGTTGCAGCTTGTTTTAAGATATGGAGCAAGATTAGCTGAGCCAGGGGAGTTTACGAAAAGAGCCTTTCTAAATGGACGAATTGATTTGTCTCAAGCTGAAGCAGTAATGGATTTAATTCGTGCGAAAACTGATCGTGCGATGAATATTGCATTGGGGCAAATGGAAGGAAGACTATCAAAGTTAATTCAAAAACTACGCCAGGAAATATTAGAAGTAGTTGCTCATGTAGAAGTGAATATCGATTATCCAGAATATGATGATGTAGAAGAAATGAGCCATCGAATGTTAAAGGAAAAGGCAAATTATGTTCGAGCTGAGTTAAAGAAGCTTCTACAAACGGCAGGTCAAGGAAAGATATTAAGAGAAGGACTTTCTACTGCTATAATCGGTAGACCTAATGTAGGAAAATCCTCCCTATTGAATAGCTTAGTTCAAGAAAATAAAGCCATTGTAACGGATATTCCAGGAACAACTCGTGATGTAATTGAGGAATATGTAAATGTTCGCGGTGTCCCACTCCGCTTAGTAGATACAGCAGGTATTCGTGAAACAGAAGATATTGTTGAGAAAATCGGTGTGGAGCGCTCTAGAAAAGTACTAAAGGAAGCCGATTTAATCCTTCTTGTATTAAATTATGCAGATGATTTAACAAAGGAAGATGAGCAGTTATTTGAAGCGGTAAAAGGAATGGATGTTATTGTTATTATTAATAAAACCGATTTACCGCAAAAAATAGATATGGAGAAAGTAAAAGAGCTATCCAATGAACATAAAGTAATTACAACCTCCTTATTAGAGGAAAAGGGTGTTGATGACTTGGAGGAAGCCATCTCATCCATGTATTTTCAAGGTTCAATTGAAGCTTCTGATTTAACGTATATTTCAAATAGCCGCCATATTGCATTAATTGGGCAGGCATTAGATGCGATCGAGGACGTTTTAAGTGGAATAGAATTTGGAACGCCAATTGATATTATTCAAATCGATTTAACACGTACATGGGAGTTGTTAGGTGAAATAATAGGGGATACTGTACAAGAGAGCTTAATCAATCAATTATTTTCACAATTTTGTTTAGGAAAATAAATATACAAATAAACAGTTTTAAAAGGTAAGGAGGGAAATATCATGCAAAAATACGATGCGGGTGAATATGACGTAATCGTCGTTGGTGCCGGTCATGCGGGCTGTGAGGCAGGACTTGCTGCAGCAAGAATGGGTGTCAAAACCTTAATGGTGACCATTAATCTTGATATGGTTGCCTTTATGCCATGTAATCCTTCGGTAGGAGGCCCTGCAAAAGGTGTAGTTGTACGGGAAATAGACGCACTTGGTGGCGAAATGGGGAAAAATATCGATAAAACCTATATTCAAATGAGAATGTTGAATACAGGTAAGGGCCCAGCGGTTCAAGCGCTTCGTGCCCAAGCAGATAAGTTCCAATATCAAAATGAAATGAAAAAAACACTTGAGAATGAGCCAAACCTGACATTGCTTCAAGGTATGGTTGAGGAATTAATCGTAGAAGATGGAATTTGCCGTGGTGTTGTTACTAAAACAGGTGCTGTGTACCATTCGAAGACGGTTGTTATAACAACAGGAACGTTTTTACGAGGTGAAATTATTATTGGGGACTTGAAATATTCAAGCGGACCAAATAATCAACAGCCATCTATTAAACTTTCTGAGCACTTGGAAGAACTAGGATTTGAGCTAGTTCGTTTTAAAACTGGGACACCACCAAGAATTAATAGTCATTCAATTGATTATAGTAAGACAGAAATACAACCAGGTGATGAAGTACCTCGAGCGTTCAGCTATGAAACGACAAAATATATTACGGATCAATTACCATGCTGGTTAACATATACAAATGAACAAACCCACCAGATTATTGATCAAAATTTACATCGATCTCCTATGTTCTCAGGTATGGTAAAAGGAACTGGTGCCCGTTACTGCCCATCTATTGAGGATAAGGTTGTACGTTTTTCTGATAAACCAAGACATCAAATCTTTTTAGAGCCAGAGGGAAGAAATACACAAGAAGTATATGTACAAGGACTTTCAACAAGCCTTCCAGAAGAGGTTCAGCAGAAGATTTTAGCAACAGTTCCTGGCTTAGAGAAAGCACAAATGATGCGTGCTGGATATGCGATTGAATATGATGCCATTGTACCAACACAACTATGGCCAACATTAGAAACGAAAACTGTGAAAAATCTTTTCACTGCAGGCCAAATTAATGGTACTTCTGGATATGAGGAAGCGGCAGGCCAAGGATTAATGGCTGGAATTAATGCTGCAAGAAATGCTCAAGGAAAAGAAGGCGTTATATTAAGTCGATCAGATGGCTATATTGGCGTATTATTAGATGATTTAGTAACGAAAGGAACAAACGAACCTTATCGCTTATTAACTTCTCGTGCTGAATACCGTTTATTACTTCGTCATGATAATGCAGATCTTCGTTTAACAGAGCTAGGCTATCAAATAGGATTGATTAAAGAAGAAAGATATGCAAAATTTATGGAGAAGAAAGAATGCATTGAAGCGGAAATCCAACGTTTACGTTCGATTATTATTAAGCCGAATGAAAAAACACAGGATTTAATTCGTCAAGCGGGTGGAAGTGAATTAAAGGATGGTATCCGTGCTTCAGATTTACTAAAGCGACCAGAAATGTCATATGCCCATATTCATGAACTTGTACCTGCAGAAACAACATTACCGCAGGAAGTTACTGAACAAGTAGAAATTCAAATTAAATATGAAGGGTATATTGATAAATCACTACAACAAGTAGAAAAACTAAAAAAATTAGAAGACAAGAAAATTCCAGAGGATATCGACTACGATGCAATTAATGGAATTGCTACTGAAGCTCGTCAAAAACTAAGTAAGGTACGTCCACTATCAATTGCCCAAGCTTCAAGAATCTCTGGTGTTAACCCATCTGATATATCAATTTTGCTCGTATATATTGAACATGGCAGAATAGCAAAGGTAGCTAAAGAATAATCATTAAGGGTGGACATAAAACATGAATATTGAGCAATTTACAAAACAATTAGAGGAAAAGGGGATTTCCCTTTCCTCTAAACAATTACAACAGTTTGAACGATATTTTGAACTCTTAGTTGAGTGGAATGAAAAAATGAATTTGACTGCCATTACTGAAAAAAATGATGTATATTTAAAACACTTTTTTGATTCAATCACTGCAGCTTTTTATGTGAATTTTAATGAACCACTAAAAATCTGTGATGTTGGAGCTGGTGCTGGATTTCCAAGTATTCCACTGAAAATATGTTTTCCTGAAATAAAGGTTACAATAGTGGATTCATTACAAAAGAGAATCTCATTTTTGGATAATTTATCGAAAGAGTTAGAATTAAAAGACACCTTCTTCTATCATGATCGAGCAGAAACCTTTGCTCAAAAGATTGAACATCGTGAACAGTATGATTTAGTGACAGCAAGAGCAGTTGCAAGAATGTCCGTTCTAAGTGAATTATGTATTCCTTTAGTGAAGCAAAATGGTCTCTTTGTGGCTATGAAAGCCGCCAACGCAAACGAAGAGTTACAGGCTGCCTCTAAGGCGCTAAAACTTCTTGGTGCAGAGGTCGAAGCAATACATTCTTTCACATTGCCTTATGAAGAAAGTGAACGTAATATTATAGTAATAAATAAAAATAAGCAAACCCCAAAAAAATACCCACGAAAACCAGGAACACCAAATAAATTGCCATTAGAATAATATCATCTTCTAATGTTTATATGTAATTAAGGCACTTTTTTTAGTATTGTATTAGCCTGAGTTTTATCAGGTGAGAATTATAGGATCCAATCTGAAAATGCCTTCCTAGGAGAACAAAGGGGTATACCGATAAATGACATGAGCTCTTTTCTTAATACTTGTTTAACAGTAAAGCTGTTTTCGCATCGTTTGTTGCTTTTGTAAAAGACCAACTACCGGCTGATGGAGATTGAAGCCCTTTTCTCACTAAAATGAAACGTGTAGCAATCCTCAGTCGATATGTATTAATGATAACTTTACTCAAATAGCAACAATGTTTGAGAAAAGAGCCAACAGTAAAGAAAAGGGCTTGTAATAATCATTTTTCATAAATAGATTTTTAAAGAAATGTTGACAGAAAGATAGAATCATCCTGTTTTTTTGAGTAATTTCTACGAAAAACATTGTCATATTTATTATTTCTTGTTTAATCATGTAGGAAAAACTCGAAAAATTACAAATGTAAATGCAGGAACTTGTCTTATAATATAGAATAAGTAGGTAGGGAGTTTCTTAAAGGTGGTGTCAGATGATGAAGCATCCTTTCTCTCGTTTCTTTGGTGTGGGCGAAAAAGTGGAAGAGGCGGAAAGGGAAATCATAAGTGAAAATGAGGAAGTTAGGAAAATACCTACTTCTTGCATAGTTCCCAATCGTTTTCAGCCAAGGACCATATTTGATGATAATAAAATTGAAGAGTTGGCAAGAACCATCCATACACATGGAATTATTCAGCCAATTGTTGTACGAGAGTATAGTACCAATCAATTTGAAATAATTGCAGGTGAACGCAGATTTAGAGCTGTTCAAAAGTTAGGTTGGGATAAGGTCCCTGCTATTATTAAAAACTTTAATGATACAGAAACGGCTTCTGTTGCATTAATTGAAAATCTTCAGCGAGAAGAACTATCTCCGATTGAAGAAGCAGTTGCCTATGGAAAGCTTTTGGAATTACATAATCTTACGCAAGAAGCATTGGCACAAAGGCTTGGAAAAGGTCAATCGACCGTTGCTAATAAGCTTCGTTTACTTAAGCTTCCACAGGAAGTACAAGACGCACTTTTACAAAAATTAATTACAGAGCGTCATGCTCGTGCACTTATTCCTTTAAAAGAACCAGAAAAGCAAATTAAGCTTTTAGCTGAAATTATCGAAAAAAACCTCAATGTGAAACAAACCGAAGATTATGTTGTTAGGTTATTAAATAAATCAGAACGAAAAGCAAAACCACGTCGCCAAGCATTTAGTAAAGATATGAGGATTGCTGTAAATACAATCCGTCAATCTTTAACAATGGTCGCTGACAATGGCATTAGGTTAGATTCTGAAGAAGAAGAATTTGATGAATACTATCAAATTACAATAAAGATTCCTAAGAAAAAATAAAATGCTAGATTACGAGAAGCTTGTATGCAAGTTTCTCTTTTTTTCTATAAGCTCTTTCTCAAACATTATGGCTAATAAATATAGGGTAAAGACATCAGCCCGCCTCAATTTACTAAGGATAAAAGCAGCAAAACTTCAAAAAAACTATTCGAAAACAATCCTTTCTAAAAATTGAAAATAGCCCTGTAAGTATATCCAGATATTTTCGTTTCTTCTACTAAAAATTAGAAAATGAATTTTTTTACATAAAACTAAACCTTCTATATGAAACTTTGATAAAATAGAAAATATGATTGCTAATTTATTAGGAAGTTGAAGGTGGGTGACACGCTTGGGCAAAATTATTTCAATTGCCAACCAAAAAGGTGGGGTCGGGAAGACGACTACCTCTGTCAACTTGGGTGCCTGCTTAGCTTATATCGGTAAAAAAGTATTGCTAGTTGATATTGACCCACAGGGAAATGCAACGAGCGGAGCAGGCATTGATAAAGGTGAAGTCCAACAATGTATTTATGATGTACTTGTAGATGATGTTGATATAAAAGATGTAATTAAGCCAACTGAGGTTGAACGATTATATTCAGTTCCAGCGACTATTCAATTAGCAGGGGCAGAAATTGAATTAGTTCCAACCATTTCAAGGGAAGTTAGACTAAAGCGTGCGTTAGAAACGATTAAAGAGGAGTATGATTTTATTATTATAGACTGTCCTCCATCTTTAGGATTATTAACAATTAATGCACTCACTGCATCTGACGCTGTCCTTATTCCTGTCCAATGTGAGTATTATGCATTAGAAGGTTTGAGTCAGCTTTTAAGTACCGTTCGATTGGTACAAAAACACTTAAATCACGATTTAATGATAGATGGTGTCCTTCTTACGATGCTTGATGCGAGAACCAACTTAGGAATCCAAGTAATTGATGAAGTGAAGAAATATTTCCAAGATAAAGTGTATCGGACGATTATTCCTCGCAATGTACGATTAAGTGAAGCACCAAGTCATGGTGAACCAATTATCATTTATGATTCCAAATCACGAGGAGCGGAAGTTTACTTAGATTTAGCAAAGGAAGTGGTGGTAAATGGCTAAAGGTCTTGGGAAAGGCATTAATGCACTATTTGCTAATGTAGATGTTTCTAATGATGAAACTGTCAAAGAGGTGAAATTAAAGGAATTACGACCGAATCCTTATCAGCCAAGAAAAGTATTCCAATCGGAGGCAATTGAAGAATTAAAGGTTTCAATTATTGAGCATGGAATTCTTCAGCCGATTATTGTTCGAAAAAGTATTAAAGGTTATGAAATTGTTGCAGGAGAAAGGCGTTTTCGTGCAGCTAAGGAAGCAAAGCTTGATATGGTTCCGGTGGTTGTTAGGGAATTAACTGAGCAACAAATGATGGAATTTGCTGTCCTTGAAAACCTTCAGCGTGAGGATTTAACGCCAATTGAAGAGGCAAATGCTTATCAAATGCTGATAGAGAAGCTACATTTAACCCAAGAGGAGCTCTCTAAACGTTTAGGAAAAAGCAGACCACATATTGCGAATCACTTACGGCTTCTTGCTCTTCCTAAAAAAGTCCAAGATCTGATAACTGATGGAAAGATATCCATGGGCCATGGACGTACGCTTTTAGGGTTGAAAAATAAGGATAAATACCAAGCTGTTGTAGAAAAGATTATAAAAGATGGCTTAAATGTTCGACAGTTAGAAAAGCTTGTTCAGCAATTAAATGAGGATGTTCCACGTGAAACAAAAAAAGTAAAAGAAGAAAAAAATGTGTTTATCCGTGAGACAGAAAGTGTTTTACGAGAAAAACTAGGAACAACTGTTTTAATTAAAAGAACAAAGAAAAAGGGAAAAATTGAAATTGAATTTTTCTCTGATGAAGATTTAGAAAGAATACTAGCCGTTATAGATAAAAATAATGATGAATGATAGACCATCTATGTAGATGGTTTATTTTTTAATCCTTTTATATAGGTCGTTTTTGTTTAGTTTATTACTTTTGTAAAGGACCAACTGCCAGCTTTAACACCTTATAAAGGATTCAGCAGTATTATAGGGCTGCATTCTTTTCTCCGTGAAATAAAGAATGTAGTAGTCTTCAACCGATAGTTTTAATGGAACTTTAAAAATTGTGAATAGGTGATATCGTGGTTTTATTAGGGACAATTGTAAATGCGATTTGTATTATTATTGGTTCACTGTTAGGTAAGTTATTACATAGAATTCCAGAAAAAATGAAAGGCACGGTAATGCATGCAATCGGCCTTGCAGTAATTGTATTAGGTTTGCAAATGGGAATAAAGAGTGAACATTTCCTTATAGTCATTCTAAGTTTAGTATTTGGTGCAATTATTGGAGAGGCATTGGCATTAGAAGACAAATTAAATCAATTAGGTTATTGGCTTGAAAAAAAGATTGGGGCCAAAGGGCAAGGGGATATTTCAGAAGGTTTCGTTAACTCTACGCTTATTTTTGTTGTAGGTGCTATGGCTATAATTGGTGCATTGGATAGTGGAATCCGTGGAGATCATAATGTTTTATTTACGAAAGCAATTATTGATGGTTTCACAGCATTAATTTTAACAACTACACTGGGGATTGGTGTGATTTTTTCAGCAATTCCAGTGCTGATCTATCAAGGGATTATTGCTATATTCGCCACACAAATTGATCGGATTGTCCCAGATGCATTAATGAATTCATTCATTGTTGAAATGACATCAACAGGAGGAATTATGATTGTGGCAATCGGCCTTAACATTACAGGATTAATAAAAATTAGAGTAGCAAATCTATTACCGGGTATACTCGCTGTGGCCATCATCGTTACAATGATATATTTTTATCAAATATTAATAATATAGTAGGGGAGTGTCATATCTTCCCCTGTTATTTAAATGGTACTTTCTTGATTATTATTCACTTCCTGTAGGGACAAATAATGATCATACGAACGACTTGCGCGATAAATACCACCCGCAATTGTCCTAGCCATTTTTACCACTAAGTTTAGACGTGTATTTTGAAGGACAAAGAACTCCATAAATCCACTTACATTAACAATCCCTGTTATATGCATATCACCAACATAAGGCAATTCCTTTTTCACTCCTGCACCAGGTTTAATCGGTCCATCAATGATTTGGATCATTCCTACACTCTTAAGTTTACCTAGACATGCATCGATGGCAATTACAAAGGGATTATCATGTACTTCATAGATCATTTTAATTTTTTCTTCAAGGTTTACTGCATGGACAGGTTCATCTAGTGTTCCATAAACTGTGAAAATACTCGGCCCTTTTTCTTGTAAAAACGTTCCGGTGAGTGGTCCTAATGAATCTCCAGTTGATCGATCGGTACCTATACAAACAATAATTAATGGTTGATTATTCTTCTTTGGTAGCATAGATAATAGTTGGGATGAAATAATATCCTTAGCCATCCGTTCATCATAGGGTATTTTCTTTTCTTCTTGATTGTATTCAAATATCCTTTTTCCAAGATTCATTCGTTCCACTCCTCATCAATGGTATTATCAGTATACGGACGAAAGCTTTTTTCTATACATAAATGGAGACAGTTTTAGGGAAAATAAAAAATTAACCCTTTATAATAATTGGATAGGATCATTTTTTCTATGTAGGTTGGTGAAAGAATTGAATAATGTGGAGAAGTCCACTGAAAAAGTGGTTGATAAACTGTTTAATGAAGAAATGTGGATGAATATAGGGGAAATAGTATTAAAAATTTTTATCATCTTGGTTGTCTCTTCTCTTATTGTTAGAATTGGAAAGATAATGATTCGCAATGTTTTTAAGATGAGAGCTAAATCTCCCATCCGTATTTCAGAACGCAGGGAAAATACTCTATTAAAGCTCTTAGAAAATATGCTAACGTATTTAATATATTTCATTGCATTAATAACGATCCTCTCAACTTTAAATATAGATGTAAAAGGACTTTTAGCAGGTGCGGGAATTGTAGGGTTAGCAGTAGGGTTTGGAGCACAAAGTCTCGTTCGAGATATCATTTCAGGTTTTTTTATCATCTTTGAGGATCAATTTTCAGTAGGGGATTATGTAGGCATTGGAAAGTTCACTGGTACGGTAGAGGAAATAGGACTTCGTACGACAAAGATAAAAAGCTGGACAGGTGAAATTCATATTCTTCCGAATGGAAATATAACTGAGGTAACGAACTATTCGATAAATAATAGTATTGCGGTGGTAGATATTAATATTCCTTATGATGAGAACATTAGTAAGGCAGAAGATGTAATTGAAAATCTTTTAGAAGGACTTCAGGATAAGTATGAAGAAATGATTAGTAAACCTGAATTATTAGGTGTTCAAGGATTAGGAACTTCAGATTTAAAATTACGGATCATTTCAGAAACAAAACCAATGATGCATTGGCATATTGCAAGAGTGATAAGAAAAGAAATTAAACTAACACTGGATCATTATGGTATTAAGGCACCATTTCCTAAGTTAGTCATGTATTCACGTAATGGTGAAGAAATGATGAATGAACAATTTGGGAGGGAATAATATATGGAAAAAGAATTTGGAATGAATGATATAGTAGAAATGAAAAAACAACATCCTTGTGGAACCAACCGTTGGAAAATAATACGTATGGGGATGGATATTCGAATCAAATGCGAGGGCTGTGGACATAGTGTAATGATCCCAAGAAGAGAATTTGCGAGAAAAATGAAAAAGGTATTAGTGAAGCATGAAGAATAAATTCATGCTTCTTTTATTGGGATGTGGGTTAATCAAGGAGCTTGTGCTTTTCTAGATGTCTAGCTTCAGCGCCTAACCCCTCGAGGTCAAATAACCTAGTCATATCGAAGTCAAAGAACGGACTTCAATATGACTAGAACATTTGCTTGTCGGGGCTGAACAAGGCGCTTGCGCTTTTCTAGATGTCCAGCTTCAGCGCCTAGCTCCTTGAGGTCAAATAACCTAGCCATATCGAAGCCAAAGAAGGGACTTCAATATGACTAGAACATTTGCTAGTCGGGGCTAATCAAGGCGCTTGCGCTTTTCTATGATAATTCATATAATTGAGCAAGGTATGTTTACGTTTGTTGAGATAACAATAATTTTAATAGATATTTTAGAGGAGTGACCGAATATGGCGCTTACAGCCGGAATTGTAGGATTGCCGAACGTTGGGAAATCTACATTATTTAATGCGATAACAAAAGCTGGAGCAGAATCTGCAAACTATCCATTCTGTACTATTGATCCGAATGTTGGGATCGTTGAGGTTCCAGATGAACGTTTAAATAAATTAACTGAACTTGTTCAACCGAAAAAAACTGTACCTACAGCATTTGAATTTACAGATATTGCTGGGATCGTTAAAGGTGCAAGTAAAGGGGAAGGATTAGGAAATAAATTCCTCTCTCATATTCGTCAAGTGGATGCAATCTGCCATGTTGTTCGTTGTTTTGCTGATGGAAATATCACACATGTATCCGGTAAGGTAGATCCGATTGACGATATCGAAACTATCAATCTTGAGTTGATTCTTGCCGATTTGGAAACTGTTGATAAACGTATTGGTCGTGTAGAAAAACTTGCAAAGCAAAAGGATAAAGAAGCATTAGCAGAATATGAAGTGCTAGCTAAATTAAAAGAAGCGCTTGAATCTGATCAACCAGCTCGTTCAGTAGAATTTACTGAAGAAAAATTAAAGCTTGTAAAAGGACTTCACTTATTAACAAGTAAGCCAATTTTATATGTAGCAAATGTTGGCGAAGATGAGGTTGCAGACCCTTCTAATAATGAATATGTTCAAAAAGTACGTGAATATGCAACCAATGAGGGTGCAGAAGTTATTGTGGTTTGTGCTAAAATTGAAGAGGAAATTGCTGAGCTTGATGAGGATGAAAAGGCAATGTTCTTATCAGAGCTAGGAATTCAAGAATCTGGCTTAGATCAATTAATTAAAGCTGCATATAGTTTACTTGGACTGGCTACTTATTTTACTGCAGGTGTTCAAGAGGTTCGAGCTTGGACTTTTAGAAAGGGAATGAAAGCTCCGCAATGTGCAGGTATTATACATTCAGACTTTGAAAAGGGCTTTATCCGTGCCGAAACAGTTTCATATGATGATTTAATGGCTGGTGGTTCTATGACTGCAGCAAAAGAAGCTGGGAAGGTTCGTCTTGAAGGGAAAGAATACCTTGTTCAAGATGGAGATGTTATGCACTTTAGATTTAATGTTTGATTTTATCTAAAAGGTAGTACGATACATCGTACTACCTTTTTTGGTATTGATTTTATTTTTTTGTAAATTATATCTTTAATCTTTACATAGAACATATATTCGTGTTATTGTATTGGTAATAGTATAACTGCATTCGTTTTTTGTAAAAAATATCTATCCCATTGCAACATAGCAGTGATTATGCTATAATTTTTTATTGTGAGTAATGACCGTAAATATACATTGCTCCTTGCCCTTTTTAGAAAGGGCCGCATAGTCCATAAGGAGGTGACAGAAAGATGAAAAAGTACGAAGTTATGTACATTATCCGACCAAATATTGAGGATGAAGCTAAAAAAGCTGTAGTTGAACGTTTTGATAACATTCTAACAACTCAAGGTGCGGAAATCATCGAATCTAAAGACTGGGGTAAGCGTCGTCTTGCATATGAAATTGAAGACTTCCGTGATGGTTTCTACCGTCTAGTAACTGTTAACGCTAACCCAGAAGCGGTTCAAGAATTTGACCGTCTTGCTAAGATTAGTGGCGATATTATCCGTCACATCATCGTTAAAGAAGAAGAATAATTTAAATAGTTGCTATGTTTCACATGGAACATAGCTTTGAATAAGGGAAGGAGTTGATTCTGATGATGAACCGAGTAGTATTAGTAGGTCGCTTAACGAAAGATCCTGATTTACGATATACTCCGAGTGGGGCTGCAGTTGCTACATTTACTCTTGCTGTTAATCGTACATTTACGAATCAACAAGGTGAAAGAGAGGCAGATTTTATTAATTGCGTAGTGTGGCGCAAACCTGCAGAAAATGTTGCTAACTTCTTGAAAAAGGGAAGTTTAGCGGGTGTTGATGGACGTTTGCAAACTCGTAATTATGAAGGTCAAGATGGAAAACGTGTCTATGTTACTGAAGTTGTGGCAGAAAGCGTTCAATTCTTAGAGCCAAGAAATTCTGGACAACCTCGTAGTGGTAATAATGATTTTTATGGTGGAGGCCAGGGAAATCAGGGTAACCCATTTAGTCAAAATCAGAATCAACGAAATCAAGGATATACACGAGTAGATGAAGATCCATTCTCAAATGATGGGCAACCAATTGATATTTCAGATGACGATCTTCCATTCTAAAGTGATCTAAATAAAGGAAATGGAGGGAAATAACATGGCAGGTGGACGCAGAGGCGGACGTAAACGTCGTAAAGTGTGTTACTTCACATCAAACGGTATCACACACATCGACTATAAAGATGTAGATCTTTTGAAAAAGTTTATTTCTGAACGTGGAAAGATTCTTCCACGTCGTGTAACTGGAACAAGCGCTAAATATCAACGTAAATTAACGATTGCTATTAAACGCGCTCGTACTATGGCTTTATTACCATATGTATCTGGTGAATAATATTAAATAGTAATTAAAGGCACAGTGAAGATAAATCTTACTGTGCTTTTTTTGTATTCATTTTTACATTTAGAATATAACTGATTAGTGCTCTACCTAAAGAATTAACCTTGTTGCATTATAGTTATAATTGATACGACTTTTCCTAGCTATCACTATTAATGATAGTAAATTATTTTTAGAAAGAAAAAGCCCAATTTCTCAATTCTTCATTTTCACACAGAGAAATTGGGCTTTATTTTATTGTAATTTCCTTTTAGTTGTAAATCCTCATATTCCTGATGATATCCCGAGAGGGAAAAGAAAAATCCTTCTCTCTCTAATAATTAGAACATCAGTGGGATATAAGGGGAAACATATTTGGATATACCTGTTGTCCCTTACTATCCATATTTACTATTAATTAGAAATATGCATTTTGCATGATGAAATTGAGCTCGAAGATAAGCTATATTGGTAATCTCAAACGACTTTGTTTCGTGAATTGCACTATATAGCTTCTCAAGCGATGTTTTGCCAACCTTATTCACTTTGACTTGTTATTCTACCATGGTGTTTCAGTTTTGTGTTCAATAACTTGTAATACTTTCGGTTCAATGGCTTTTGATAATTGTTCCGTTGAATGATTATTTTTAGGAAGCTCTTCATTTCGCTCAGCTTGAATTTGTCTTTCAACCTGTGTTTTTGCGATCACATCAATCACTTGTCGTTTAGAGACATTTTTAGATGCTGCAATTTCCACAACAGATTTACCTTTTGCTAATTCTTGTTTTAATTCTGTGGGGTTCATTTTTAATAAAGAAAAGAGTTTTTCATCATTTAAAAAGGCATCAGCAGTATAATTGGGCTTACCATTTGATGAGAAGAATCCTTCTACTCTATTGTTTGAAGGTATAGTGTCACCTCCAATAAGAGAAACACTGATTGTATTGTCCTGAACAAATACCTGGTAGAATGGTGTTTTTGATCCCTTTTTGATGTAATTCAACATAAATGTTTTTTGATTTAGGTTCTCCATTTGCTCCATAGTAAACTCGTAATCTTCGATGTTGCCATACATTTTATCAATGAGCAAATCTACTTTCGCCTTGATTTCCTGATCGGTTAAAGTAATGAGTGGCTTCTCCTTAGGCTCCCAATTCTTTTGATTCACATGTTCAATCTTACCTGTAATACCGTTTATATGAAGGGTGATCTTTTTGCCGTTCCCTCCTCTTTCTTGCAGTATGATGCTTGTTTGGACACCTTGAACATAGCTTGCATCGATAATCTTAAACGATTTTGTTTCGGGAAATGCGCTATACAGCTTTTCAAGTGCTGCCTCGCCAACCTTATCCATCTTGACTTGTTCAGCGGTCATTGGTGTTCTAGTAAGCATTTCAATCAGGGGTGGGGCAGCAAATGCAGAGGTTGGAAGCAAAATTGCAGCAGCAACTATTCCACCAATTAATCGTTTTTTCATGGTTCTTTCGCTCCTTTTTTGTTGCAAATATTGAGAATATGATTGTTCAATTCGTTTGGAAATGGCCGTAGGGCACTCCATAGTTTCTGCCGATTTGTGCAGATGTTCACGGATTTTGCGTTCAATAGTCATGGATCTTTTCCATCCTTTCCAAGGGGAGAATCCCTTTATTTTTTCGAAGCGACTGAATGGCTGCATGATATCTGGACTTGACCGTACCCAGTGGAATATCGAGCAATGTCGCAATTTCCTCAAGAGTATAGTCGTGGTAAAAGCGGAGGATAATCACCGCTCGTTGTTTGTCGGTTAGTTTTTGTATAGCTTGTGATATCATTTGGTTTGTTCCATCATTCAACACAGTAGGTTGATCCCAATGAGACTCTTCCTGTGAGAAGCTACGGATGCGTTCAAAAATTCGGAATCTCCGCCAGCTCTTGACTCGAAATCTCTGCACTTGCCGGATTACCAATCCGTTTAGCCAAAAGTGGAAAGGACGGTTCGTATCATAGTTAGCAAGTGAGGTCCACATTTGCATATAGATCTCATTCATGACATCTTCTCGATCCTGCTGATGATCCACCATAAAGGAGACTGTTCTGTAGACATCTTGATAGGTGGCATCATATAACATATGAAACGCCTGTTGATCACCATCTTTCATTTTTGTGAGTAATTGGTACATATATTCACTTTGCATGCAGAAGGCCCTCCTGGGTAAGCAGCTTACACACTATATTGTCTCTTTATCAGAAAAAGGTTCGGTTTTTTTCTTATTTTTTGCAAACGATTGGTTGCAAAAGGTTATCGGTCCGGAAAACACGACTCGTAGGAAATTAGGATGTATTCAAAACTAGAGAATGTAGTGACTGAATAATGAGAGACATGACGAATTGAAAAAAAGGTCTACTGAATATTAAAAAATTCCAACATATCTCCTTTATCTAAACAATTTGCAATTTTTGTCGAATATAAAGGTAGAATGAACTATTGTAGTCATCCATCCTAGAGTAGGCAGGTGTGTTCGAAATTTGATTAAATCTATTAAATTTAAATTTATATTTATTATTTCGCTACTATTGATTATTGCTTTTACGGTAATGATTGGTTTAACAACCTTGAGAGTTAGCGAAAAGAACGAAGAGAGTGTTATTTCTGAAACAGACCGATTAGTTGATGATTTAAATTATTCGATTCAGCTCTATTTTAATCAGTATGAGAAGAGCTTACAGCAAATAAGTTCATATGAAAAAGTCGGTCAATATGGATATAATGAAATTTCTTCAAAGAAAGCGGAAATATTAAAAGATAATGATATAAAAGAGTTGTTCGATGGATACTTAAATACGTATAAAGAGGCAACGAATATTTATTTTGCTACAACAAATAAAAAAATGCTCGTTTTCCCAGCAGTCCAATTACCATCTGATTTTGATCCAACATTAGAAAACTGGTATAAAAATGCCATTAATACAACTGGAAGGGTCGTTTGGACAGAGCCATATAAGGATAAAACGACCAATGAGTTTGTTATTACTGGATCAAAGGCTGTTATTAAAAAAGGTATGATTGTCGGTGTAATCGCCGTTGATATAAAACTATCTGAAATAACAAATCGAGTTTCAAACATGAAAATTGGCTATAAAGGTGTTCCTTTCATTGTAAATGGTGAAGGAAAGTCCATTATATATAAGGATTCACGCGGCGAGGATGTAACAAAATACCCTTATTTCGATCAAATGATGCAAGAGAATAAAGGGCATGGGATTATTCATTATCAAAAAGAAGGAGATAACAAGGTTCTTGTATATAGTACAAATTTAACGAATAGATGGAGAATCGGTGCCATATACTCACAAAAAGATTTGATGGTGATGGCAAGAGATATTCAATTGACTCTCTTAGTTTTAGGAATCATTACCCTTTTTATTTCTATTTGTGTCTTAACCTTTATTTCAATTCGAATTACAAAGCCTATAGGGCAATTAAAGAAAGCTATGGGGCAGTTATCGGATGGAGATCTGTCCGCGGTATCTATTGTGAAATCGAAAGATGAGATTGGTGATCTATCACATCACTTTAATACGATGGTGAATCGCATAAGAGAAATTATTTTACGTGTTAATTCTTCCGTTTTTAAAGTTAAGGAATCAGCAGAGTCTCTAAGTACAACTTCTGAGGAAACAAATGCCTCTAGTGAGCAAGTGGCTGTCGCAGTAAATGAAATAGCTGAGGGAGCATCAAAATCTGCAGAAGAAGCAGAGACTGCTAATAATAACTCTGTTCAGTTGAGTACACAAATCAATGAAATATATCAAAAGTCTGGGCTAATGTCAGATGTTGCTAAGAAGGCAAGTGAAATGAATGATCTTGGAATTAATAAAATGAATGATTTAACAGACTCATTCAGGCAATCAGAGCAGTTCATTCAATCTATGTCTTCAATTATTACTGATCTTTCACATAAGGTGAAAACGATTGAAACAGTTATTCAGGTAATTACTAATTTATCCTCACAAACTAATTTACTAGCTTTAAATGCTAGTATTGAAGCGGCTCGAGCAGGTGAGCATGGAAAAGGTTTTGCCGTTGTGGCTGAAGAGGTTCGGAAATTAGCTGAACAATCTGTTCATGCAACAAATCAAGTGAAAGACACCATTCTTGATATACAGCTAGAATCCGAGCGGGCGGTCGAGGAAATGGATCGAACGAATGAAATTTTTATGCAACAATCTCAAGTAGTTCTTGATACCAATGATACATTCAATTCCATTTCAACACTTATTAATGATCTTCAAGATTCTATCCATACAGTATATTCAAGTGTTCAGGCCGTTTCAGAACATAAGGATGAGTTAGTCCATATAATTCAAAGTATGGCAGCAATGTCTGAACAAACAGCAGCTGCTTGTGAAGAAGTGGGTGCGTCTACGGAGGAGCAATTACGTGCGATCCAAACTGTCGCGCAGTCGTCAGAGGATTTGAAAGGATTAAGCTATGATTTGCAAGAAATTGTATCTTATTTCAAAGTGAAGAATAAATAAAAAAATTATTTTAGGGAGGTTGTCTGAGGCAATTTCAGCTACCTCTCCTTTATAAAGCTCTTTCTCAAACATTGTTGCAATTTAGATCATGTTTTAACCCAAATTTAGGTTGAAGACCAATTCAAATAGTAAGAGCCTGGGGTAGGGCTTTTACAGAAGTAACAATCTATACGAAAGTTTATTCATTTTTATATTAGTCCTGTTCGGATCCTACTCCCCATCCTAGCCCCATGAGTTTAAACAGAAGTCCTTCATTGAATCATGATCCATTACATTTCGGGTTTTCTTCTCTGTATGGTAGTATAAAGCTATTAGATACATGAGGTGAAATAATGGGAAAATCAAAAATGTTGACTGAAGGAGCTCTAATGCTCGCTGTGTTCGCGATACTACTATTCATTTACAACTATATACCCCTTTTATCTATAGTATCCGTGCTTTTTCTACTCTTACCTTTCATATTATATAGTGCTAAATATCCGTTCAAGCATGCTTTAGTATTATTAATAGGAAGCATTCTTATTTCGGTATTATTAGGATCACTTTTTTTAATACCAGTTGCATTGATTTATGGAACAACAGGGATTGCAATTGGATACTGTATTCGAACGAAAAAATCCAAATTCGTTTTGTACATGTCAGCTAGTATATTATTTTTGTTAAATGCTATCCTACAATACATTGCGTTTATCGTTCTATTTAATAAGAACATTTTAAAAGTATTAGTTACTACATTTCAGGAATCATTTCAACAAAGCGCAAAGATCTTAGAAGGACTTGGACAAGGATCCTCGGATCAGATAATGGAGCAATATGATGCATTCCTGGACACGATTACCACTTTGCTACCTAGCTTACTAGTTATTGCATCCTTTATAGTTGTATGGCTACTGTTAGCGATTAATTTGCCGATTGTGAAACGGTTTAAAATTGATGTTCCTAAATGGAACGCCTTTCGTGAATTAAAATTACCGAAAAGCATATTATGGTATTATTTAATTACCATCATATTGGCTATAATTTGGCGCCCAGAACAAGGTACTTATGGAAATATGGCTTTAGTTAATTTAAACTTTATTTTACAGATGCTAATGGTTCTCCAAGGATATTCCTTTGTGTTCTTTTTTAGCCATGAAAAAAGATGGACAAAAGCGATTCCAATACTAATTGTTATTTTTACTTTTTTCCTTTTCCCACTTCAATATATAATAAGGATATTAGGTATAATGGATTTAGGATTCGGCTTGAGACAATTTTTGAATCGAAAATCCTCATAAACAAGGGTAGACTATTGTAAAGAGATTTTACTATGCTTGTTATTAGAGAAATCTAAAAGTGAACAGTCTATACGAAAATAGCCTTCAATAAAATGGGAGAGAAAAATATGCCTTCAAATTTTAATAAGCGAATGGTTCGATATCCTCTTTATGGTTTATTGGCCGTTTCTTTGGCCCTTTTGGTGCTTATTGGTTTTTATCATTGGTGGATTACCGTAATCGGTCTTCTTCTATTAGGAGCACTTTTTTATCTAGCCTTTTTTCTAGAGCAAAAGTCAAATGAGGAAACACTCGATTATATTTCCACTTTATCTTATCGTATAAAACGAGTCGGTGAAGAGGCGTTAATGGAAATGCCGATTGGAATTATGTTGATTAATGATGATTTATTTATCGAATGGACCAATCAGTTCATGGCTTCCTGTTTTAACGAAGAAACACTCGTCGGTCGTTCCCTTTATGATGTTGCGGAAGATGTCGTTCCATTAATCAAGCAAGAAATTGATTCGGAAATGGTTTCATTAAATGGAAGAAAGTATAAAGTGACCTTAAAGCTAGAAGAAAAATTATTATATTTCTTTGATGTAACGGAGCAATCTGAAATTGAAAAACTTTATAAGGAAGAAAGAACAGTCATCGCAATCATATTTTTAGATAATTATGATGAAGTTACTCAAGGAATGGATGACCAAACTAGAAGTAGCTTAAACAGTCTTGTAACCTCTATACTAAATAAATGGGCCATGGAGTATGGTGTTTTTCTAAAACGGGTCTCTTCCGAGCGTTTCATAAGTGTATTAAATGAAAAAATTCTTCTTGATTTAGAGAAAAGTAAATTTTCAATCCTGGATGAAGTTCGGGAAACAACGTCAAAACAGAATATCCCTTTAACATTAAGTATTGGGATTGGAGCAGGTGTCCCAGCATTGCCGGATCTAGGGGTATTAGCCCAATCAAGTTTAGATATCGCCCTTGGTAGAGGTGGCGACCAAGTTGCGATGAAGGAAATGAATGGAAAGGTTAAGTTTTACGGTGGTAAAACCAACCCAATGGAAAAACGTACACGAGTACGTGCTCGCGTAATCTCTCATGCATTGAAAGAGTTGATGACGCAAAGTGATAAAATATTTGTGATGGGTCATAAGTTTCCCGATATGGATGCAGTTGGTGCAGCCATTGGTGTACGGAAGGTAGCTGAAATGAACGGGAAAGAAGGATATATTGTCATTAATTTTTCTGAAATTGATACAGGTGTAAAACGATTAATAGAAGAAGTAAAGCAATATCCTGACTTATATACCCGTTTCATTACTCCAGAGGAAGCCTTGGAGATGGCAACAGAAGATTCACTACTTGTGGTTGTAGATACACATAAGCCTTCCTTTGTAATTGATGATCGACTGATTAAAAAAATTGAAAATATTGTTGTCATTGATCACCATCGACGTGGTGAGGATTTTATTAAAAATCCTTTACTTGTGTATATGGAGCCTTACGCTTCCTCTACTGCAGAGCTTGTTACCGAACTATTAGAGTATCAACCTAAAAATGAAAAAGTGAATATGCTGGAAGCAACGGCATTATTAGCAGGAATTATTGTTGATACAAAAAGTTTTACCTTGCGTACAGGTTCGCGTACCTTTGATGCAGCATCTTATTTAAGAGGACAGGGTGCAGATACCGTTTTAGTCCAAAAGTTTTTAAAAGAAGATTTGAATACTTATATTAAACGTGCCAAACTGATTGAAAGTGTGGCGTTTTACCGTGACGGCATTGCTATAGGGGTGGGTACGGATGATACGATTTATAATTCCGTCTTAATCGCCCAGGCAGCTGATACGTTACTTACAATGGATGGAGTTGAGGCTTCATTCGTCGTATCCAAACGGTCCGAAGACGAAATTGGTATTAGTGCCCGTTCATTAGGAAAAGTAAATGTTCAAGTCATCATGGAGAGTCTCGGTGGTGGTGGCCATTTATCAAATGCTGCTACACAACTGAAGGATACAACAATTGAGGATGCAAAGGAACAATTACTAAAAGCAATTGATGACTATTTAGAAGGGAGTCAAAAATCATGAAAGTTATATTTTTAAAGGATGTAAAAGGGAAAGGTAAAAAAGGCGAAACAAAAAATGTTGCAGATGGATATGCACATAACTTTCTACTTAAGCAAGGATTAGCTGTTGAAGCAACGGCAGGAAATCTAAAAGGTTTAGATGCTCAAAAGAAAAAGGAACAAAAAATAGCTGAGCAAGAGCTTGAGGATGCAAAGATATTAAAGGAAAAGCTTGAAAAAATCACTGTTGAGCTAAAAGCAAAATCCGGTACTGGTGGCCGTTTATTTGGCTCAATCACAAGCAAACAAATTTCCGAGCAATTAAATAAAACATTTAAAATAAAAATAGATAAACGTAAGATGGAGCTAGATGATGCTATCCGTACACTAGGCGTAACAAAGGTTCCAGTGAAATTACATTCTGAGGTCACAGCTACTTTAAATGTACATGTAAAAGAAGAAAGTTAAATTTGCCAGCTTCATTTGAGCAAAATCATGATAAAATAGAGAAGTGAAGATAGAGGAATAAATTCTATTCTTCTATCTTTACTAGAAATAGCTAAGTAATACCATTATGTGATCTTTCGATTGTTTGATCACTTTTTTTAATGGAGAGATGAAATTCCCTCCATCTAAATATCATAAAAGCTATGATTCATATAGATTGTTTTAACTTTACTATCCGGTTAGTATATTTTTTACCCCATAAGGAGAATGGGAGGTTTGTAATAAATGAGTGATTTATTTGCAGATCGTATGCCCCCTCAAAATATTGAAGCGGAGCAAGCAGTAATAGGTGCTATTTTTCTAGAACCAGCTTCTTTAATCCTTGCTTCTGAAGTATTAATTCCCGAAGACTTTTATCGCAGTGCCCATCAAAAAATCTTTAATGTATTTTTAAAATTAAATGATGAGGGGAAAGCAGTCGATTTAGTTACTGTCGCAGAGGAATTGGCGGCCACTAAGCAATTGGAAGATGTCGGGGGAGTTTCGTATTTAAGTGAAGTCGCAGGCTCAGTGCCAACTGCTGCAAATATAGAGTATTATGCAAGAATTGTAGAAGAAAAATCTTTACTTCGACGATTGATTCGAACTGCAACAACGATTGCACAAGAGGGATATTCTCGTGAAGATGAAGTAGATGCTCTTCTAAATGAAGCGGAAAAAAATATTATGGAGGTTGCCCAACGGAAAAATGCAGGAGCCTTTCATAATATTAAGGATGTTCTTGTACGAACATATGATAATATCGAAATGCTTCATAATCGCGTGGGTGACATAACAGGAATCCCTACAGGTTTTGCGGAGCTTGATCGTATGACTGCAGGATTTCAACGCAATGATTTAATTATTGTAGCTGCTCGTCCATCAGTAGGGAAAACAGCCTTTGCTTTAAATATTGCCCAAAATGTTGGAACAAAAGCGGGAGAAAATGTAGCTATTTTTAGTCTTGAGATGGGCGCGGAACAGCTTGTTATGCGTATGCTTTGTGCAGAAGGAAATATTAATGCGCAAAATCTTCGGACAGGTTCCCTAACAGATGAGGACTGGAAGAAGTTAACGATGGCAATGGGAAGTCTATCAAATTCAGGTATTTTCATTGATGATACACCGGGTGTTCGCATAAGTGAGATACGATCTAAATGCCGTCGATTAAAACAGGAACATGGTCTTGGAATGATCTTAATTGATTATCTTCAACTCATTCAAGGTAGTGGACGTTCAGGGGAAAACAGACAACAAGAGGTATCGGAAATATCTCGTTCTCTAAAGGCACTTGCGCGTGAATTAGAGGTTCCAGTTATTGCGTTATCTCAGCTATCCCGTGGCGTAGAACAACGGCAGGATAAGCGGCCAATGATGTCTGATATCCGTGAATCAGGAAGTATTGAGCAGGATGCTGATATTGTTGCCTTCCTTTATCGTGACGATTATTATGATAAGGAAAGTGAAAACAAAAATATCATTGAGATCATTATTGCAAAACAGCGTAATGGTCCGGTTGGAACGGTATCATTAGCATTTGTTAAAGAGTATAATAAATTTGTTAATTTGGAACGGCGCTTCGATGATGCACAGGTTCCAGCAGGCGCATAAGAGTGGTTATCATAGATTATAATGAAAAGGAGAATGGTTTTTTACCATTCTTTTTTTTATTGATGAAAAATCACTAAACTACGAATAAATATAATAGTAAATCTATTTAATGTTCGTGTTTCAGTTGACTTTTCTATTTGAATGGGTAAAATAGAAAAGGTAAAGAATAGAGAACGTAAGTATATTTATTGGAGGTGCCAGATTATGTCGTCAGTTGTAGTAGTAGGAACTCAATGGGGAGATGAAGGAAAAGGGAAAATTACCGATTTCCTTTCAGAAAATGCAGAGGTCATTGCCCGTTATCAAGGCGGTAATAATGCAGGCCATACCATTCGTTTTAATGGGGAAACATATAAGTTACATCTAATTCCATCTGGAATTTTTTATAAGGATAAAATTAGTGTCATTGGAAATGGAATGGTTGTTGATCCAAAGGCGCTTGTACAAGAATTAAAAGGATTACACGATAGAGGAATAGCAACAGATAATTTACGTATCAGTAACCGAGCTCATGTGATTCTTCCTTACCATTTAAAAATTGATGAAATGGATGAGGAAAGAAAAGGAGCAAATAAAATAGGTACAACGAAAAAGGGAATCGGACCAGCATATATGGATAAAGCGGCTAGAGTAGGAATCCGAATCGCTGATTTATTAGATAAAGAAATTTTTGAGGAGAAGCTTTCTCATAATTTAAAGGAAAAAAACCGTTTACTTGAACGTTTCTATGAAACAGAAGGGTTTAATTTAGAAGACATTCTCGATGAATATTTTGAGTATGGTCAACAAATAAAACAATATGTATGTGACACTTCCGTTGTATTAAATGATGCATTAGATGAAGGACGTCGTGTATTATTTGAAGGTGCTCAAGGAGTTATGCTTGATATTGACCAAGGTACTTATCCATTTGTTACATCCTCTAACCCAATTGCTGGTGGTGTGACAATCGGATCCGGTGTTGGTCCAACGAAGATTAACCATGTAGTAGGAGTGGCTAAGGCATATACATCTCGTGTCGGTGATGGTCCATTCCCTACGGAATTACATGATGAAATTGGCCAACAAATTCGTGAAGTAGGACGTGAATATGGCACGACAACTGGTCGTCCACGACGTGTTGGTTGGTTTGATAGTGTAGTTGTTCGTCATGCTCGTCGTGTGAGCGGTATTACAGATCTTTCCCTTAATTCAATTGATGTCCTTACAGGTATCGAAACAGTAAAAATTTGTGTGGCATACCGTTATAAGGATGAAATTATTAAAGAGTACCCAGCAAATCTAAATATTTTAGCTGAATGTGAGCCAATCTATGCAGAACTTCCAGGTTGGACAGAGGATATTACAGCTTGTAAAACACTAGATGAATTACCACCTAATGCTCGCCACTATTTAGAACGTATATCTCAATTATCAGGTATATCACTATCAATGTTTTCAGTCGGTCCAGACCGTGAACAAACGAATATCATTCATAGTGTATGGAGATAAGAGATCGTAAGCAACTTGTGCAGCACGGACAATTGGGGAAATCTATCCTTTGATTTTCCTAAGGATGTCTGATTTTAGATAGACTAAGCTTTAGTAAACAGTATTGAATTTAATACTTATTTCTAAAAAAGGCTATAAAAAGCCTTTTTTTTCTTTATTTGCGAAACCCAATCTTCATTTAAAATACGTAGTTCTATATTAGAAAATGAAGAAAAAAATTTTTTTGCTGAAAAATGCCGAAACTTGTTGCAGGATTATATAATATTATGCTAATATAAAATACGTTGTTACGAAATAGTAATAATTAAGTTAATAACTTCATTATCAATGAGTTTATTAGTTTTTTATATTATGAGCCATTAGCTCAGTTGGTAGAGCATCTGACTTTTAATCAGAGGGTCGAAGGTTCGAGTCCTTCATGGCTCATCCCATATATCATAAAGTGGTCCGGTAGTTCAGTTGGTTAGAATGCCTGCCTGTCACGCAGGAGGTCGCGGGTTCGAGTCCCGTCCGGACCGCCATTTTTATAAAAAATACAGCTCAGTAGCTCAGTCGGTAAAGCACGTTCGAATAAGCTACAAAGCAAAACATCAGCGTACCAATTGAGTAATAGCTTGAATAAGCTATCTGAAATTTGGACGATGACGAACTACAATTAATTACATATAGAAAATGCATATTGTATACGGCTCGGTAGCTCAGTCGGTAGAGCAATGGACTGAAAATCCATGTGTCGGCGGTTCGATTCCGTCCCGAGCCATCCAAAAAGCACTGCGATGACATAGACTCTCGCAGCGCTTTTTTTTATGCTATCTCGTTGTAATCTATTTGTAATGATAATGGAAATAAAAGGATGTTTGCATGTTGATTTCTATATACATTCCTCTCGTTAGTCCCTATGAAAGCCTTTTCTTATCAACATATTCTCTCTTAAAATAGTACAGAAAAAAGAAGAAATACTTTATCATTTTTTGGATGAAAATGTAACCTTTTATACAATTATGTTACATTATGAAAAATTGTGTAAACTTTCTTAAACTTTATGTTAATGTAATAAAGGGAAAAAATTGAATCCATTTTCCTAGTAGATTGGACGTGTTTTAGGTAATTTGGGAGGTTTACGTATGAATTGGAAAAGAACATTACTCCATTACTCATCCGGGTTTCCAAAAGAAAGCATTCAACATCAATCAATGAATCTATTCAAAAAAGCGGTTATTTTAGCATTTATTCTTTCTTCTATATTCTTCAAAGTAATTTCTTCATCAGCAGATACAAATATAGATACCGTTTTCCATGTATATATGAATGATGAATTTGTGGGTACCGTTTCGGATAAAAATGTCATCGAAGACGTTGTTAATTCTGAAGTGAATGGTATGAAAGCAAGGTTTAAAGATTACCATCTCATTTTAGAAAACAAGCTTACCTACATCCGAGAACAAGTTTTTCGACCTCAAGTTGAAAATGAGCAAACAATCGATAGAGTAAAAAAATTACTAACCATTCATGCAGAGGCAGTTAGTCTAGTCATTAATAATAGCCCTGTATTATATGTGAAAAATTCTAGCGATGCTGAAAAGGTCCTACAAAAGCTTAAACAAGGATTTGTTTCTGAAAAGGAATTGTCCCAATTAAAGGCTATTGGCACAAAATCAAGTGAGTTGCCGCCACTTAAAGAAAATCAATCTCGACTATTAGACGTTTCATTTACTGAAAAGGTTTCATTTAATAATACAAAAGTAGATCCAGGTAGCATCTATACTGTAGATCAAGCCGTAAAATATCTGCAAAAGGGTACGCTAAAACAGCAAGTTTATAAGGTGAAAGAAGGAGATGTACTTGGATCAATTGCAGCAGAGCATCAATTAGAAGAGGAAAAATTGCTCCAATTGAATCCGGATTTAAGTGAAGATACGATTCTTCAAATTGGACAAGAATTAAATATTACGGAATATGAGCCTCTTGTTCATGTCATGGTTCAAAAGGAAATACATAAGATTGAAAAAATCCCATATAAAAAAGAGGTCATCGAGGATCCTTCTATGTACAAAGGGGATAAAAAGGTTAAACAAAAGGGGAAAAACGGAAAAAGTGAATTGACTTATATTATCACTGAGGAAAATGGTAAACAAGTAAAGAAAGATATAAATGAAGAGAAGGTATTAAAAAAGCCTATTAACCACATTGTCATCGTAGGAACAAAGGTAACCCCATCTAGGGGATCTGGTGATTTTACTTGGCCAACAAATGGGGGCTATATCTCCAGTCAGCTTGGTCAAAGATGGGGTAGTATGCACAAAGGAATTGATATCGCAAGACCAAGTAATCGTACGATTAAAGCTGCAGATAATGGAAAAGTTGTATTTGCAGGCTGGGATGGCGGTTACGGAAATAAAATTATTATTGATCATAATAATGGATTCCGTACAGTCTACGCTCATTTAAGCTCAATCAATGTTTCCGCCGGTGAAATAGTACCAAAGGGATCAGCCATTGGGGTCATGGGAGCAACAGGAGATGCTACTGGTATTCATCTACATTTTGAAGTATACAAAGATGGAAATCTAATGAATCCATTAAGCTATTTATAAATAGGGAACTAGGAAATGCTGAGGGTATCCAATAATGGATACTCTCAATTTTTTTAGATCAATCCATTAATTAAAGATATTTACCTTGTTGTTTGGTAAAGTTTTAAGAATAAATATAGGTTAAGGACCGTAAACATCCTTATTCGCTAATAAATGAGTTGCAAACTTTTTTTTAAAGTCTTGATTAAAGACGAATAATTAGTACGAAGTTTATTCTTTTTGTTAGGGAAATGGCAATAATGGAAAAACCTAATTTGGCATAAAAGATGAATTCATGAAAAGAACATGTTAAATTAAAATAGAGGAATTTTAAGATTTTTGCCGTATTACCTTCAAATAACTAGATGTTTGTTCTAGAATAGATGAGATCATTCATTTAGTGATTGTACCGATAATGCTTATTTTTATAGATAGTAAAAGAGAAATGGAATGCACATTCATATAATATGAAAAATAAATGATTGAAACGAAAATAATACGTTTAAAGAATTAAACTGATTTTTTATATGTAGGTCGGAATATTAATTTATAAATAATAGTTAGGGGAGTAGTTAAATGGATAAGACGATATTAGTCGTAGATGATGAAAAACCAATTGCTGATATCCTTCAGTTCAATTTAAAGAAAGAGGGATATACCGTCCATTGTGCATATGATGGTGATGAAGCTATCAAGATGGTCGAGGAATTGAATCCAGATTTATTAATTCTTGATATTATGCTCCCAAAACGTGATGGGATTGAGGTATGTAGAGAAGTCCGCAAAAAGTATGAGATGCCAATTGTTATGCTAACTGCCAAGGACTCTGAAATTGATAAGATTATTGGACTAGAGCTCGGAGCTGATGATTATGTAACGAAGCCTTTTAGTACAAGAGAATTAATTGCACGTGTGAAGGCAAATTTACGAAGACATCAGCAGGTAGCTACTCAAACTGAAGAAGAGGAAAAGAGTAGCGAGATAGCGATTGGATCATTAGTGATTCATCCAGATGCTTATATTGTGTCAAAACGTGGCGAAACAATTGAATTAACTCATCGTGAATTTGAGCTGCTTTATTACTTAGCTCAGCATATCGGTCAAGTAATGACGAGGGAACACCTGCTTCAAACAGTTTGGGGTTATGATTATTATGGTGATGTACGTACAGTCGATGTTACTGTAAGACGCTTAAGGGAAAAAGTTGAGGATAATCCAAGTCACCCAATATGGATTGTAACAAGACGAGGAGTAGGCTACTATTTACGCAATCCTGAACAGGAGTAATGGAATGAAAAAGGTTGGATTCTTTCAGTCAATACATTTGAAATTTGTATTAATTTTTATCTTGCTTATATTAATTTCTATGGAAATTATAGGGGTTTATTTTATTAACAAATTGGAAGAAAAGCTACAACAAAACTTCACGAGTTCAATAGAAGGTAGGGTAAAGAGTCTAGAATATTTAATTCGTGAAGCCATGAAAAGTGATAATAATACCAATGAAGATATGTCCAGTAAAATTCATAAAATACTATCTGATAATGAAACGAACGATATAGAGGAAATTCGCCTTATAGATAGTAATGGTGTGATCCTGGGAACATCTGATTCAAGCAATCAATCAGTAACAGGGCAGAGGGTTACTGATATTAACATTAAAAGAGCACTTGTATCAGGGAAAAAATGGGATAGACGATTTATTGATAAAGCTGGTAAAAGAATTTGGGTTCTAGTAAATCCTATTCAATTAAATAGTAATGATACGGGTTATATTTATATCGTTGGGAAAATTGAATCTGTTTATAAAGAAATCAATGAGATTAATAAAATTTTTACTACTGGAACAGCTATTGCCATGGTTATTACAGCAATGCTCGGGATTGTACTAGCCC
The DNA here is from genome assembly GCF_038007825.1 of Heyndrickxia sp. FSL W8-0496. Classification (NCBI taxonomy): domain Bacteria; kingdom Bacillati; phylum Bacillota; class Bacilli; order Caryophanales; family Bacillaceae; genus Heyndrickxia; species Heyndrickxia sp. FSL W8-0496. Next base: position 5,206,293 of record NZ_JBBOXX010000001.1, on the reverse strand, counting down.
AGACGATTACGCGACCAATAGCTGATATGCGTAGACAAGCGATGGCGATGGCGAAGGGTAATTTTTCCAGGAAAGTTAAGGTATATGGAAATGATGAAATTGGTCAATTAGCATATAGCTTTAATCACATGACTAAAAAGCTTCAAGAAGCCCAAGCAACAACGGAAGGGGAACGGCGTAAATTAGACTCAATCCTTGCACATATGACAGATGGTGTCATTGCTACGGATCGAAAAGGAAAAATCATTCTGATTAATAATCCCGCTGCTGAAATGCTAGATGTTTCACGTGAAACAGTCCTTTCTCAAGAGCTAGTATCATTATTGAATATTGAGGATTTACACCAATTTGAGGATTTATTAAAAGAACAAGATTCAATTATCTTAGACTTTAGTACAAAAGAAGAACCGTATATTTTACGAGCAAGTTTTTCAATTATACAAAGTGAAACAGGTTTTGTTAGTGGATTAATTACGGTGCTTCATGATGTTACTGAGCAGGAAAAAATCGATATGGAAAGACGAGAATTCGTATCAAATGTTTCACATGAATTAAGAACTCCACTGACTACAATGCGAAGTTATTTAGAAGCACTCGCTGACGGTGCTATAGATGATAAGGAAATAGCACCAAGGTTCCTAACCGTCACACAAAATGAAACGGAACGAATGATACGGCTTGTGAACGATTTGCTGAAGCTTTCAAAAATGGATAGTCGGGATTACCAATTGAACAAGGAATGGGTCAACATTATCGAATACTTCCATCATGTGATTGATCGCTTCGAAATGGCAAAAGATCAAAATGTTACGTTTAAACGTAAACTACCAAATGCGGGTGTATTTGTAGAGGTTGACTTAGATAAACTAACTCAAGTTCTCGATAATATTATTTCAAATGCATTAAAGTATTCTCCAGAGGGCGGACAAATTACTTTTCTGGCACGAGAACTAGAGGAAATGGTTGAACTTAGTATTTCCGACCAAGGAATGGGGATACCTAAGGATAATCTTAAGAAAATTTTTGAGCGTTTTTATCGGGTTGATAAAGCACGAACAAGAAAAATGGGCGGTTCTGGTTTAGGACTTGCTATTGCAAAAGAAATGGTAGAAGCACATGGTGGTGAAATATGGGCCAGAAGTGAGGAAGGAAAGGGCACAACGATTTATTTAACCCTCCCATATGATCGCACGCAAGAGGATGATTGGTCATGAAGTATGAAACAATGAAAACAGTTATTCTTGTATTTCTCGTAGGAGTAAGTATTTATTTGACGTGGACATTATGGACTTTCCAGGTTAATTATGAGGAAATTAACAATTCTGAGCCGGTAAAGGAAGTAGTTGAACCGAAGGAAGTAAAGGAAATTGTACAGCCTAATAAGTTGGTTTTTCACGAAAATGACCATTACGTTGGAACTACGAATGAAACCGAAATTAATCGTGTGATGGATGAGATAGCTGCTTGGAAATTCTATGATATAGGCGAAGCAAAAGCATATAGAAGCAATGATATAAATAAAGTGCTCAATGGTCCGAATAAGCTCATCATAGAATTTCCAGATCTTGTTCCGTTTGAGCTTTATAAAGGTGTTCTACGTGTTAGTGATCGTGAAATACCTAATGAAGAATTTGATATATTGGTGATTGATTTATCAAATCCATCGCAAAAGGTAGCTACTGCCTATTTTATCAACACTAAAGGTAATGCTAATAAAGTATTTAGTGGATCAGCTAGTTATTCTAGTTTACAAGCATTTGTGAATAAAATTAAAAACAAAAATGAATCTTATGTTCCATATGATTCCTACAAAGTAACAAATGGCAGATTCTTATTATTACCTAAAGATAGTGTGAAATTAAACCGAAATAGATATTACTGGGATAAATTAGATGGAGATATTATTGAAAGGTATAAAAATGCCTTATTTCCGGATCCGAAAGTCGTAGAGAAAAGTCTCGATGGAAATAATGTCGGATATAATGACGGGACTAGCTTTTTGAATGCAAAAACAGATCTAGGTACAATATCTTTTATTAATCCGGGCGAGATAACAGGGAATTATCATAATGGAAAAGACTTAATCAAACGTAGTATTGATTTTGTTAATCAAAATGGAGGGTGGAATGATGACTTTCGTTACTTCAGTAAAAATCAAGAAAAAAACCAAGTCATTTTTCGCTTATTCATGAATGGAATTCCTGTTTTTAATAATAATCATCTTGCAGAGATTGTGCAAAGCTGGGGAGAATCACAGATATATGAATATGAACGTCCATATATAGATGAGATGGGGAGCCTCCTAATGACTGATTATCAAGAGGTTCAATTACCTAGCGCTTCTAGTGTCTTAGAGTCTTTGTTAAAAGATGATAAAATTGATCATAAAAAAATTGAAAATATCTTAGTCGGTTATCAGCTTGACTATGATTCAGTTAATAAAATCCTTCTCTTTGAACCGACATGGTACTATCAGTATGACGGTAAGTGGCAGCCATGGGATATTAAGGGGGAGAAATATGGATTGGAATAAAACAAAGTCGATGTTTATATTTGTATTTCTGATTCTTGATATATTCTTATTAGTCCAGTTTTCCCGCCAATATGAGGAGAGTAAAATAGAGAGATTAAAGGATCCATCATTAGAGGAAAAACTAGAAAACAATAATATCAAATATTCAGGATTACCAACTGAAACATTGAGAAGCCAGTATGTTAGTGCTAAAGTAAAGAAGTTTACAGAAAAAGATATAAAGGAATTAACTGATCAGGATATAACAATCGGACCCAATAAAACAACGCTCAAATCAAAATTTAAAAAGCCAATAAAAATAAAAAGTGGAAATGACCATGTTCTAATGGAGAACATTCTTAAAGAACGTATTCTGTTTGGGGATCAGTATAAATATTGGAAATACGATAAGGACAAAAAGCTCATTGTTTTTTATCAGGTATATGAGAATAAGGTTTTCTTTAAAAATAAAAATGGACATGTTACCCTACACTTAAACGATAAAAATGAAATTGAATCCTATGAACAAACATTTTTAGAAAATGCGGAGAAGAGACGTGAAGAAAATGTTTTACCTGCAATAACGGCCATAGGTAATCTATTGGATAAAAAGTTAATCATGCAGGACAGTGATATTAAGGTAGAATTAGGCTATTATACATTAATTCAACAAACTGAATCACAGGTTCTCGTTCCAACATGGCATTTAATCGTGGAGCATGATAAGAAAAAAGAGGATTTATATGTCAATGCCATCGAAGGCCGAGTGATACCGAAGGATGATAAAGAGAATGAATCATTGGAGTGAAAATAATGTCATTGCATTTTAGTGTACTTGCTAGTGGAAGTACAGGAAATGCGATATATGTTGAAACAGATAAACATTCCTTTTTAGTTGATGCGGGACTAAGTGGAAAGCAAATGGAAGCCTTGTTTCAAAAAATTGATCGCAAACCGGATAATTTAGACGGAATTCTTGTTACACATGAGCATAGTGACCATATAAAAGGTGTTGGGATACTAGCACGTAAATATAAATTACCCATTTATGCTAATGAAAAAACGTGGAAAGCAATGGATGGATTAATCGGAACGGTTCCAACCGAGCAAAAATTCCTATTTGAGATGGAAACGATAAAAACATTTGGATCATTAGATATTGAATCCTTTGGTGTTTCACATGATGCAGTAGAACCAATGTTTTATGTGTTTAATCAAGGGCAGAAAAAACTCGTGGTCATTACGGATACAGGTTATGTTAGTGATCGAATGAAAGGAACTATTTCAAATGCCGATGTTTTTATTTTTGAAAGCAATCACGACGTTCAAATGCTTAGAATGGGGAAATACCCTTGGAGTATTAAAAGAAGAATATTAAGTGATGTAGGACATGTCTCAAATGAAGATGCTGCCATTGCAATGAGTGAGGTAATCGGCGACGCCACTAAGAGAATATACCTTGCCCATTTAAGTCTTGATAACAATATGAAAGATCTTGCTAGAATGAGTGTAGCGCAAACCCTCGAAGCACAAGGATCAGGGGTTGGTCATCAATTTGATTTATTCGATACTGATCCAAAAATCCCAACTCCACTTACAGCGGTGTAATTTTGGTAAAAAGAGTAGAAAATCTTTATATCCAGGTTTTTTACTCTTTTTTTTGTGGTAAATAATCTATAAAATTGGCTGTTTTTCGATGAAAATACATACTTCTATATCATCCCATGATCCCTTTAAATCCCAATTTAATTTACATTCATATGAATTCTTAATGCGGTTTAATGATATTTTAATAATTGCTGATTATAATAAGGATATACACAAGGTAAACTATAGGATATAGATATCGAAAGGACTGGTGTAGCGTGGGTTATTATGATGATCATGAAGAGAATCGCTATAAACAACCAAATAGAAAAAAAGGCGGTTCTTTTTTATCTGGATTAATTGGAGCAATTATTGGAGCACTTATTGTCGTAGTAGCATTTCCTGTTATCAATGGTGTGACAAATAATACCTCAAATAACGAAACAACCTCTACAGTAGAAAATAACCAAAACAGCCATAATAATGTAACAGGAAAAACAGTCTCACTTGATGTGACCACCGATATTACCAAAGCAGTGGCAAAAGCCGAAAAAGCAGTAGTTGGGATTGCTAATATTCAATCTCAAAGCTTCTGGACTCAGCAGGGGCAAGGAGATCAATCCCAGGAAACAGGATCTGGCTCAGGTGTCATTTATAAAAAAGAAAATGGAAAAGCCTTTATTGTAACGAACAATCACGTGGTTGAAGGGGCAGATCAATTAGAGGTAACTCTATCTGATGGTAAGAAGTTACCTGCAAAATTATTAGGCAGTGATGTATGGACAGACCTTGCAGTTGTTGAGGTTGACGGTAAAGAAGTAAGCACAGTTGCAGAGTTTGGAGACTCAGATAAATTAAAGCTTGGTGAACCTGTCATCGCCATTGGGAATCCACTTGGACAGCAATTTTCGGGTTCTGTCACACAAGGAATTGTATCCGGTGTGAATCGTACAGTACCAATGGATTTAAATAATGATGGATTAGAGGATTGGGAAGCAGAAGTATTACAAACAGATGCAGCAATCAATCCTGGTAACAGTGGTGGTGCGTTAGTGAACGTATCTGGTCAAGTTGTTGGTATTAATTCAATGAAAATTGCACAAGAAGCAGTAGAAGGGATCGGCTTCTCGATTCCAATTAATTATGCTGAGCCAGTTATCAATGATTTAGAGAAATACGGAAAAATTAGAAGACCAGCTATGGGTGTGACTTTACAAAATGTAAGTGATATTCCAGCTTATCATCAACAAGAGACATTACGATTACCAAAAGATATGAATCAAGGTGTGATGGTTGAAAGTGTATCACCGGGATCTCCAGCTGGCAAAGCAGGAATGCAAGAAATGGATGTTATTTATGAATTGGATGGCCAAAAGGTAAATAACATTCTTGAGTTAAGAAAGTATTTATATAATAATAAAAAACCTGGCGATACCATGAAGGTGAAATTTTATCGCCAAGGAAAATCAAAAGAAGCAACATTAACATTATCGAATGAATCCAACCTATAATTCACATGTGAATAATTTAAAGGAAGGCCTAGTGCCTTCTTTTTTTGTTTGGTTCTTATCTCAAACATCCTTTGTTTATATTAGTATGTGGATAAGTGGGCTTGCACGATTTAAATAGTAGAATCTTGATGCTAGGCTTTCCCCATGTGGATAAATCATGTAAAATATCTGGTGGATGATTGAGAAGACTAAATGGAAAGAGTACTTTTAAAATAAAGGGGTGAAATCGATGATTTTTGCTTGTGCGGAACATGTTGAATATGCGCTTGAAATCGCTACAGAACAGAGGATGGAAGCACCAAATTTTGAAAAAATTGATGAGAAAAACAACTTATCCACAAGTTGTGAATACTGCAAAAACCCAGCAATATATCTTGTGGGGAACTAATATTCCCCTACAAAATGTGGATAGTTTTTGTGGATATGTGGATAAGTGCTGTGGATATAATGTTTGCAAAGTGGGGGTAATCTGTGAATATCTCAATAATTACAGTAGGAAAACTAAAAGAAAAATATTTAAAACAAGGAATCGATGAATACTTAAAACGCCTCACCGCCTATGCGAAGGTCGAAATCATTGAAGTCCCCGATGAAAAAGCACCAGAAATTTTAAGCGAAACAGAAATGGAACAAGTCAAAGATAAAGAAGGCGAACGAATCCTCGCAAAAATTCACCCCGATACCCATGTAATTGCGCTAGCTATTCAAGGGAAAATGAAAACCTCAGAGGAACTAGCTGATACAATTGATAAGCTAGGTACATACGGGAAAAGTAAAATTGCCTTTGTGATTGGTGGATCATTAGGATTAAGTAAAGCCGTCATGGACCGTTCAAATGAAAGTCTATCCTTTTCCAAGATGACGTTCCCGCATCAGCTGATGAGATTGGTATTAGTCGAGCAGGTGTATCGAGCGTTTCGGATAAATCGGGGGGAACCGTACCATAAGTAGATGAGGTATTATAAAATTAATAGTACCTCCTAAATTGATGGATGGAGATGCTGTTTTGTATGTTAATGCTTCAGTATCGAGCCTCATTAGCAAGTAAACCAACTATTCTTTCTGCTATGGGCGAAGACTCTAAGCCTATTGCAGGCACATCGTTAGAATTTGGCTCCGGTTATGCAAGCACTGCTGGCGGAAGCGGAGAGGAAGAGACAGGCACTGGGATTCACCAACTGGATGAGTAAGTAACTCATTATGCATATATAGGAGTGTTTGGGATGATTGTTCTGAAAGATATCGGGAAGTTTGAGGAACTGCCGGAAATCGCCATGCATATTTACCATGGAAATATTCCAGCTTTACATGCTGCAATTACAGCGGGTTGGGATATTGAGGCAGGCATTGTACTTAGTAAACGTACTACATTAAGCCCTTTGGATCTGGCGCTTGTATTGCAGAGAAGGGAAGTTGTGGAGCTGCTAGTAGAACACGGGGTTAATCTGAATGCCCATCATAATCCTGCCTTTTTACGAGCTGTCCGCTATTGCAAGGAAGACATCGTTAGGTACATTGCAGCACAAGGAGCCAAGTTGGATAAGCTCAATCAAACAGGTTTAGGAGCATATTCACAAGCCTACTATGGCAACAAAAACAATATCCCGCTTATTCATGAGTTGGGATTAGATATCAAGCTGCATGGCGGCGCTGTATTGCGTGAAGCCGTATCGGACCATGACCTTAAGACACTCAAGTATTTGCTCGATCATGGAGTGGACATCAATTATAATAAGCCGGATATGGTCTATCCTTATCAAGCGACTCCGTTAACCGTTGCCGTGCGTATGGGGAATTTGGCTATGGTCAAATTTTTGATTGAACACGGGGCGGACGTTACTTTAGCAGAAAAGGGCGGCGAGAGGCCTTATACGATTGCCGTCAGTAATAAGCATACAGTCTTGGCCGACTATTTAAAATCGCTAGAGCCGGCTGACATACATAATCTAGAAAACAAGAAGCATGAGCTAAAAAAATATAAATTACCCGATGAACTGGTAGCTTTTCTTACCGGAGACAAGCTCCGTCTTGAGCTGGCGCAAAATGAATTTGAAATCGGGTATATCGACTTTTTTACATTGACCGATACGATTGAAATGAAACTCGGCAGACAAAAGCTGCTGCGCATATCAGCTGATATAGACAATTATTCTGATCTGCAGCTAGTTTGGAATCCGAAGAAAAAAGGTCAGATAGGCTGTTATGACGTGGAGCATCAGACTTATGCAGATTTATGCAGCTTTACAGAGTTCCGTGCGCAGCCTGAAATGTACCTCATTAAGTTTCTTGAGGGAGAGTTGTAAATGAAAAACTGTACGAATATTTTAGTTGCGAGAACAGACTGTATTCTTTATTATGCGAGACCAGTCCTGTCAAACGAACGTGGTATAGGCTGGATCGGTGGGAATGCACCTGACTTCTTTGATGATCAAGCAGACTTTATCCACGAAGGTAACCAAAAATATTATTTTTACTTGAGCCTCGTCCATCCCTTTAAAACTGAGAGCATGATTTCAATCTTCATCCCAGAGGACTATGAGGAATATTTGAACAACAATGTTTACCCGAATTGCTCGATAAAGGTAATTGAGCATCGAATTTCAACGGAAAGCGTTAAAGATATGTTTACTAATTCAGGTCTTATAAAACATGTAATTTTAGACGGAGAAATAAGCAATGACGAAAAATCCATGAATCAGTCTTTCCTGATCAAACTAGGTGGAAATCCGAGACTTATTCAAAATGAAGGCTATTATTTTACGAAACTTAAAGAGGAATCATTTTCTTTTTTATTTCAAGTAGATGAAGATGGTTACCCCGAAACATTGCTTCATCCCGATTACAATTATCCTTTTGGTTTTGGATCACTATATATTTTCGCCAAAATAGGGATAACTGAAATCCAACATCCAGTAGCAGGTTTTTGGCAATTTTCTTGATTTAACACAGGGAATGTAAAGTAATTGAACTGATCCTGGAGGGATGCTGTAAACGGCATAACCGGAATGAATGCCCCATATGTCTCCGGAATATAAAGTAATAGACTAGATTCGCTGATTCCAAGCGACTTTTAAATTACGAATCTGACACATTCTGAAAAATAGTTTTGACTGATCCCTGAAGAAAGAACAGCAGCAACCAAGTATGTGAAAATAAAGTTTAAGACTGCTGCTGTTTTATTGAACGAACATACCCGTTAGCTCAAATATGTACCTAAATTCTTAAACCATCTAAATCAGAGGGAAGGTGGTATGATATACTCAGGGATATAACTTAGGTAGTTTATTTTAAATCGAAGGAGCAGTCGAGATGTTATCGGAAAAAGTGATTAATTATTGCAAAAGTAAAAAATGGTGGTTTGATGACGTTGAAGAGGAGTATGAACACGCATTAGTAAAGTTAGGCATCGATTTGAGTTCAGATTTTGCTAATTTTTATTTGCATGCAGAGGATGGGCCGACTTTCTTTAGCAGACAACGTGAAATCTATCAGATTTGTTGGTTTATGATCAATTCTTCTGATTATATGTTAGGCATGGAGAGAACTCATGTAGGTTTAAAGCTGCCTGAAGAATATATTCCGTTGGATAGTTTTGAAGGGGAGTTCGGCTTTTTTTATAATAAGAACACAGACGAAGTGTTAGGCCTAGGATTGGGTCAGCAGATGGAGGCCTTTTTTGCTGGTAAATTGAATCCTCAATGGAAAAGCTTTAACTCCTTCCTAGAGTGGTATTTTGAACTGACAGATTCGTGTGTGACTATATAGATCAGCTACAGCTGCGAAGAGGACCACAAGGACGTACCCAGTGGTCTGACACACCATTTATTATTTGAGTAATTTAATATCACTTCTAGCAACGTCCACAAGGTTCTCTGACTATTTAAAAAAAGTGCTCTTCAAAATATTTCAATTGGTAATCTAAAGTTATAGAATCGTTAAACATAAAGGCATTTCCATCCACTTCAATTACATGGTTGTTCTTCACAGCGGGCATTCCTTTATATAAATCTGTCTGTTGATACGAATTATCTTGGTCATTATATTTACTAACAATTAAGTAGTCCCCAACATAGTCCGGTAATACCTCAGAGGAAATCATGTAGTAACCTTCTTTACTTGTCATTTCCTTTACTTTATCAGGCATTTTCAGACCTATTGCCTTATAAAGAACTTCTGTGCCTCTTCCCCAACTATCGCCAAAAATACCCATATCTTTATCATAACTTTCCATTACAGTTACCGTTGAATCTTCGCCAATTTTCGCTTTAATTTCATTTCCTACAGTATTTGCACGTTTTTTGAAGTCATCAATCCAGTTTTGAGCTTCTTTCTCTTTATTTACTAACTTACCAATTTCTAAATGCTGTGTTAAATAATCTACTTTATTATAAGTATAGGTAACTGTTGGAGCAATTTTTTTCAACTTATCTAGGTTTTTATTATCATTTGATCCAATAATTAAATCTGGTTTTAATTCAATAATTTTCTCCAAATTCTCATCTGAAACGGCTGGAACATCTTTTAATTGATCATTAAATAATGGACTTTTCTTAGCCCATTCATCCACGCCTACGATATTAACACCAAGTGAAATTACATCGCCTGCATTGCCAGTCAAGACTACTACTCTTTTCGGATGAGCAGGTACTTTAATAGGGCCATTTTCAGATTGGTATGTAATCATTTTGCTTTTGCCCGCTTTACTTGCATCACCTACTGACTGGCTCTTTGTGGTATTGCCACAGGCACTAAGAATAAGAACTAAAATTAAAATGAAAGGTATAATTAATTTTTTCAACTTAAGATCCTCCTTAAAATTAAGTATAATCTCTACCTAATAATTAATGATAATGATAATCATTTTCATTAAAACTTTAGTATTTTTTTAGTTTTTTGTCAATGACTAGTTGGGAAAACAGGGCGTGGTTGGCAATGTATACAAGCTATGGAAAGTATCTAACAGGGAACAAACAAGTAGATATAAAATACGATGGAGTAAAGCTTCTCTTCTCAAATCTATAATGATAAAAAGGCAGGGAGTAGGATTAGTAAAAACGCTTCTGCCTTTTTATTATTCTATTTTAGGTCTTTCACGAATCAAGAAATGATATAATCATTGATAGAATATTATAAATATTTATTTGCCCGAATATTAGAGCGGGGAGATAAGGTATTGAAGTAGTTAAGCATAAAAAAATGGGACAAAAAGCAAATGATATTAAAAGGTTTAATACTTTGTAAAGAATGTGGTAAAGATGCTTGATTTAGAAAAAAGTCAGTTGATAGTAAAGAACTCTGTTTATCGGCAAAACATAACAATGACTGTAAATAAAAGAAGTCAAATGCTTCTGGAGAAAAAATAGATGATAGAGCATAGCTCATGAAATTCAAGCATTCGATTTTGATATCCTATATTCCATTCAATAAGGAGAGGTAAGCATGAAAAAATCGTTTATTGAACAAGTTCATTACATAAGAATTCCGGTTAGAGATTTAGACCAATCAGCTAAATGGTACAAAGAGGTGCTAGGATTACAACTGTTAACCATCACAGATGACCCTTATGCAATTATTAAAGTAAATGATGGACCATTTTTAGTTATTTTAGTACCCACTGATGATGAAACTTATGCTCATTTTACTGTTAATGGTGAACCGGCTTTCAACATTGGCTTTACTAGTCCTGAATTAATTAAATTTCACCAGCATCTAATTGATAATGGAGTCAAAGTTGAGGATATAAAAGAAGATAATGGGCATGCATATTTCCATTTTTTTGATCCAAGTGGTAATAAACTTCAAGTACACTGGTAGAAATCATTATATAATTATCTTTTAATATTATTTAACAATTAGTAGAGTAAATCGCTGAATAAGATAATTTACTTAGATAAAGTCAGTAGATAATCCATGATGTAGAAGCTAACAATCTTATATGATAGGTTGTTAGCTTCTTCTTTAATTTCACATAAGTATGTTTCTCCAGTTGATTACGATGCTAAAAACCGCAAAGTCAATCACAATTGATTTGATTGCTTTTCTGACAAAAATGTACTGGCGATAGATACTCACTCTTTATTTTTAACGATGATTTCACCTAATGTTGTTGTGTATAGGTATGATAATCTTTTTGCCATTTCCTCAGGAGAACTTTTAAACCCTTCTTTAATCCAGTAGATAAACAAACCTAAAAAGGCATAGGTTTCATAATAGTTGACTGCTTCTATATCGAACCATACACCATCTTTCAATTCTAAATCGCTGCGGCTAATAGCCGAAATAGTTTCGCAAAAAATATTTTGTGAACCTGGGATTACTTCTCCCATTAACATGAGAGAAAACACAAATTGGTTATTAAATACAAATTCAAAGATTGGAATACTTTGGGTGGAGTCTGCTAAAGAGAATGTCTTTTTCCCTTTAAAACTTTCTTTATAGTACTGTGCTAGCTCATCTAAATAATCATGAAAAATATCTGCTAGAAGCTGCGTACTATTCTCATAATGGGAATAAAATGTAACCCTATTGCAGTGAGCAACTTCTGCAATTTTAGTAATAGAAATTTCCTTAAATTCCTCTTCCTTTAATAGCTCCAACATTGCTTTCTTTAAGTTTTTTCGTGTTCTTAAAATACGACGATCTTCATTTGCCACTTATTTTCCTACCACCTTGCAACGTACATTCTTTTCAAAAGTATAACACGAAATAAGAAAGAACACTTTTAGCAGATTAGCAAATCTCCTTCTTTGACTTTTATATAGAATTTTGTTATTTTACAGTTGTAGTTTAACTTTAATCATTTTTCTATTGATGAGGATATTCAGTTTCGTACTGAAAAGGAGGAGTTACTAATGACTCGTTTAGAAGGTAAAGTAGCAATTATTACAGGTGCTGCCCAAGGTATGGGAGCATCTCACGCAAGACGCTTTGTGGCAGAAGGTGCAAAAGTTGTTATAACAGATTTAAATGAAGAAAAAGGTACCGCTTTAGCCAGTGAATTAGGTGAAAATGTTTTATTTGTAAAACAAAATGTTACTAGTGCAGAAGATTGGGCAGCTGTTGTTGCGAAGGCTGAAGAAAAATTTGGACCAGTCAACGTCTTAGTAAATAACGCCGGTATTACAATGGCGAAATCTATACTTGATACGACAGAGGAAGAATACCGTCGCATCGTGGATATTAACCAAGTATCTGTCTTTTTAGGAATGAAAAATGTTATTCCATCTATGCAAAAAGTTGGTGGCGGTTCAATTGTTAACATCTCTTCAATCAATGGTATTGTTGGGGGTGCTGTTGGGTACACAGATACTAAATTTGCTGTTCGTGGTATGACAAAAGCGGCTGCAATGGAATGCTCACATTATGGCATCCGTGTTAACTCGGTACATCCTGGTGTTATCGCCACACCTATGGTTGTGCAAGAGGATACAAAAGCAGCTGTAGAGGAATTTGCTAAACATATTCCTTTAAAACGAGTTGCGCAACCAGAAGAAGTAACAAATCTTGTGCTTTACTTAGCTTCTGATGAATCAAGCTACTCAACTGGTGCTGAATTTATTGTAGATGGCGGCATCACTGCAATGTAAATGTAATTAGATTTAATAGAATAAAGTCGTAAACTAGCGCGGCTTTATTCTATTAAACACTTCCTTCTTATTCCAATTTGTTATGTTTTGATAGAGTAATAACCAGCATAAAAAAATAGGGTTCATCGTTTCTTCATAAATATTGTGAAACACTTCACATATTATGTGTTAAACTAACCATGTTAAAAAAAGTAGAAAACAAGCATTCAAGTAAACTATATTTTTTTAAATTGATTTGTGAAATACTTCACAACATGGTCGGCCATTTGTGTTTTTTACTATATATATTTATTAGTTAATCTTTCCCTTTTCATAAATTAATTTAATCCTGGCAATTCTAGGATTAGACTATTTAGATTGATTGAAATTAGAATAATCATCTGGCTAATCTTTAATTTTATAGAATCTGAAGGGGGATCTATTTTGTGAATAAAGAAAAAGTAAATCGTATTGTATTAGTTGGAACAGGTGCTGTAGGTTGTAGTTATGCCTATTCTCTTATTAACCAGGGCGTGGCGGAGGAGCTAGTCTTAATCGATGTTAATGAAGCAAAAGCTGAAGGTGAAGCGATGGATCTTAATCATGGAATGCCTTTCGCACCCTCACCTATACGTGTATGGAGTGGTTCTTATCAAGATTGTGCGACTGCCGACCTAGTTGTTATCACTGCTGGACTGGCGCAAAAGCCAGGGGAAACTCGTTTGCAATTAGTCGAAAAAAATACGAAAATATTTAAGCAAATTGTAAAAAGCATTATGGAAAGTCGATTTAATGGGATATTCTTAGTTGCAACAAATCCAGTGGATATTTTAACCTATGTGACTTGGAAAGAATCGTGTCTACCAAAGGAACGTGTAATTGGTTCTGGGACAGTATTAGACTCCGCGCGTCTAAGATCTGCGCTAGGAAAGTATTTCAATGTAGATACAAGAAATGTTCATGCAGCCATTATCGGTGAACATGGAGATACTGAGCTTCCAATTTGGAGCCATGCAATGATCGGAATTGAGCATCTCAATGCTGTATTGAAGCGTAAGGGAGATTTAAAAAAAGAATGTTTAGATGAAATCTTTGTAAATGTCCGTGATGCGGCCTATCAGATCATTGAGAGAAAAGGGGCAACATACTATGGGATAGGAATGTCTCTCGTTCGGATTACAAAAGCCATCCTTAATAATGAAAACAGCATTTTGACAGTATCCGCTTATCTTAACGGAGAATATGGACAAAGTGATGTATATATTGGAGTTCCCGCTGTCATTAACCGTTCCGGCATTCGCGAAGTAGTTGAGATTGAACTAAATGAAAAGGAAACAGAACAATTTAATCATTCTGTTTCTGTGTTAAAAGAAACCATGCAGCCTGTGATTGAATGAAATAAAGTATAGATCATTTTCATTAAAGAACTTTCTGCAAGAATAAATGAGTTTTCTCCAATAAGATTTAATCTAAAAAATGGTGAAATTAGACTTTGCAAGTGAAGCACTGTATAGCTTCACTTTTTGTTTTATTTTAGGCTCTTTTCTCAAACATTGCTGTTATTTAGGTAAAGTTTTGGTTGGTGAAAGTTGGATGAAATTAAACTATCCCACTGAGATAAAGGCTGTAAACCCTCCATAGATACGGTGAATCGTTTATATCGGGTAGAAGTCGTTAGTAAGGGCTTTACAAATGCAACGAACGACACAAAACCAGCCTTGTTTTATATCCAGACCATAAGAGCAAGAATGAGGACGAATTGGAGATACGTTACTTGTTAAAATGAATCCAGCAACGATTAGGAGGAAAATATAATGAACAAGATACAGGAATTCAATGAGTTACATTCTTCAAAGGAATTATTATTTTTAGGAAATGCCTGGGATTTACTTTCAGCCTTATCACTTGAAAAAGCAGGTTTCAAAGCCATTGGAACGACTAGTTGGGGAATTGCAAATTCACTAGGATTACGAGATGGTGAATTAATTGATTTTGAAAGGCATTTAGGGATCATTAAAACGATAGTAGATAATGTGAAAATTCCTGTATCTGCGGATATTGAGGCGGGCTATAGCGAAGATCCTAGCAAGATTATTCATCATGTTTTAAGGACCGCAGATGTAGGGGTAGTAGGTATCAATATTGAGGATTCATTAAAAAAGTCAAATGGCTTAAAAGAGATTTCATTGCACTGTAATCTTCTGGAGAAAATAAGAATCGCGTTAGACCATCATGGTTATAAGGATTTTTATATTAATGCTAGAACAGATACTTACTTCCAAAAGGAAAACCTTTAATGGAAACAATAGAACGAGCACAGGCATACGTTGATAGTGGCGCAAGTGGGATCTTTGTTCCAGGCTTGAAAGAGCATTCAGAGATTAAAGAAATCACTATGAATGTCAATGCTCCACTGAATGTCTTATCTTTACCAGGACTAACAAATTGTTATCAGCTTCAGGAATTAGGAGTGAGACGTTTTAGTTTTGGAAATGCACTATCTGATACAGTCATTGCTTATTTAGAAAAGAAGGTTGACGAATTGATAGAGCTTAAGGATACATCCCTCTTGTATGAGTGGTAGTATGAAAAAGTAGTTAGTCAAAACGACAAAAGGGAAAGTGCACCAGCGATTAAAAAAGTGATTATAGTCGTTTGTTAAAATGAGAATAAGAAATTATCATATCTTTTTATCATTCTCAGACTATGATCCCATCTGTTAATACGATTAAAAGAAGAGGTGCGACCAAATTGGCGCACCTTTTGTTGTTCAGCGATTATGCTTCTAGAACAATTAAATTTGTATTTGTTTTTTTAAATTGATTGATGAAAAGTTTACTTATATTATGATCTGTAATAACATAATCGATTTCGCTGAGTGGTGCTATTCCAATGGTGACGTTCTTACCGAATTTTGTACTATCAGCGGCCACATAGATTTCATTGGATAGTTCGATCATTTTTTTTCTGGTGATGGCTTCTTCCACATTATAGTCAGAAATTCCTTTTTCGATTGTGATTCCACTTGCACAAATAAATGCCTTTTGTATATTTAATTGGTTAAAATTAAATAAATATTCATATGTTACGACCGATCTTTCGTCTCTCCTTATTTTTCCACCAATAATAATCAGTTCAATGTCACTATTTAGTAGTTCAAGTATAACTGGAATCGAATTAGTTATGACTGTTAGCTTTTTTTTGTTTTTTATATATTTTGCAATCTGAAAAGTTGTCGAACCGCTATCAATATAAATACAATCCCCATCTTGAATGTATTCACTACATTTTTGAGCAATGGTTTCCTTCTCTTTTAAGTGGCTGACCATTCGTTCATCCATTGTTGATTCTCCAAAATTTTCTTCAACAATTTTAACGCCACCGTAAATTTTTTCAATCTTTCCTTGCTTTGTCAGCAAGCTGATGTCCCTACGCAGTGTATCAATGGAAACGTTTAATTCCTTCGTTAACTCAGTTAACTTCATTACTTTTTTTATCATTAATAACTCGACAATTTTCTTTTGTCTTTCAAGAGGAAACATCTTATTCACCCATTTATAGTAAGTCTTTTTAAAAGGCTCTTTTCTAAAACATTATTGCTATTTAAGTAAAGTTTTAACAAATAACGATTAGCAGAAGACCGCTATATCTTTTATTGGATGTAAAAGCATGCGGTAGCTTGTACAAAAGCAAAACTATACGAAAACAGCCTTTTAAAATTATACTTCAAGTTTACTGATTGCTTATTAAATTTTCAATATATTAGCATATGTTGTGGTTAAATTAATTATGATTTATTAATAATTTAGTAAAGAGTTATGCATAATTTACATATTATTTACATGATCCTAAACTTACATTTACAAATGGTAATTATACTTAAAGTCGTAATCAGGGAGGTGAATAGTTTGCTGAAGCTACAAAATATAGGCAAACACTATGACCAAAAGGTCATTTTGGAAAATATCAATCTTGAAATTGATACTGGAGAAATTGTTTCACTATTAGGTCCAAGTGGCAGTGGCAAAACCACCTTATTATCTATTATTTTGGGGTTAACTAAAGCGGATCAGGGGAAAATCATTTTTAACGATGTGGATTTGAGTAATGTATCGATGAAGGAGCGAGGTTTTAATATTGTTTTCCAGGATTACGCACTTTTTCCCCATATAAATGCTTATGAAAATATTGTATATGGAGTAAAAAATAAGAAAGGGTTAGTTTCAGAGAAAGAGATAAAGGAGTATATCGAATTCCTAGAGCTAACCCCCCATTTAACCAAAAAAATAGGAGAATTATCAGGTGGTCAGAAACAAAGGGTTGCACTTGCAAGAACATTAGTAACAAAGCCGAAAATATTATTGTTAGATGAACCTTTAAGTGGATTGGATGGGGTCATTAAGGAATCAATTAAGGAACGGATTAAGTCAATTGCAAAGGAGTTTAAGCTTACAACCATTCTTGTCACCCATGACCCGGAGGAAGCCCTAACCTTGTCAGATAAAATTTTGATCATAAATCAGGGAAATATTTCACAGTTTGGGACCCCATATGAAATTATAAATCAACCAAGTAATGGTTTTGTGCAAGAATTTATTCTCAAGCAATTACAAATTAAGCGACAAAATATTTATCACTTATTTGGTGAAAAATATGCCTAATGTAAAACCAGAAATGAGGATTATTTTTACTATCACAGTATGTTTATTTGCAGTCTTTCTAGTATGGCCTTTGGCCACTTTATTTGTTCGATCATTTGAAACGGCTAATGGATTCGATGTCGCGAATTATCACTCAATCATTTCTAATAAAGAACTAATGAAGTCCATTGGGAATAGTCTCTTAATTTCTAGTATTACGGCTATTATCTCTACTATTTTAGCATTTATCCTAGCCTATACCATCAATTGTACGAGGATTTATCAGCCTGTAAAGGGAGTAATTAAAACGGGGATGCTTATTCCAATGCTGCTTCCGACTATCACCTATGGATTTGCGATTATGTATTCTTTTGGAAATCAAGGATTAATTACAAAGCTTTTTGGACGAAAAATATTCGATATTTATGGATTTAACGGCTTATTAATAGGTTATGTCATTTATACATTACCATCAGCATTTCTTCTTATTAATAATTCCTTTAAGTATATTGATAAGAAATTTATCATTGTTTCTAAACTAATGGGTGATGGGACATTGAGAAGTTTTATGAACACGATTATTCGCCCTTTGTGGGGAACCTTAGCTGGTGCTTTCGTCCTTTCCTTTATCTTGAGCTTTACCGATTTTGGGATCCCTGCTTCGGTTGGGGGAACGTATGATGTGGTAGCAACTCAGCTATATCAAGTGATGCTTGGTTCCATACCAGATTTCAATAATGGTGCTGCAATTGCGGTAATCATGTTAATCCCTGCTGTATTTGCTGTTTTTCTTTTAAATTATCTTGAAAAATTTAATTTCCACTATGACAAATTTACAGAAATCGAATTGATTCAAAATAAACCAAGAGATATTTCCTTTAGTGTAATCTCTTCTGTCATTTTAATAGGAATGGTTGCCATTTTTGCCGTAATGTTCGTTGCACCGTTAGTAAACAGCTATCCTTATAATCTAGCATTTACATTGAGCCATTTCATTGATGTGTTTCAATCAAGTGATTTAGTCAATGTTTATAAAAATTCAATAGTAATAGCATTATTAACGGGAGTAGTTGGTACGTTTGTTGCCTATAGTGCAGCACTAGTAAATGTACGTACACCGCTTAAAGGAAAAAGATTAATGGACACCATTTCAATCATTACCAATACAGTACCAGGTATGGTATTAGGTTTATCGTATTTACTTCTTTTTAATAATAGTAGTTTAAAAGGAACGATCACCATTATTGTGCTATGTACATTGGTCCACTATTTTACGACGCCTTATTTAATGGCTAAAAATACCTTAGCTAAAATGAATCCGACTTGGGAAACAACGGGGGAATTATTGGGAGATAGCTGGCTAAAGACGATCCGTCGAGTTCTTTTGCCAAACTCAGTATCAACAGTATTTGAAATGTTTAGCTACTATTTTATTAATGCGATGGTAACGATTAGTGGAATCATCTTCTTAGTAACAGCTGAAACTTCAGTAGTAGCAAGCAAAATTAAAGAATTGCAGCACTTTGCTAAATTCAATGAAATCTTTGTTTTATCGATACTCATCTTTGGTACGAATTTAATCGTTAAATTATCTTGTGATTATCTTCAAAAACGACCATCAATTAATAGGAATTGAAACTTTTGATAAAAGTGAGGGGAAAATGATGTTTAAAACGATTAAGGGAATGTTCCTGTGTCTTATTGCTTTTAGTTTAGTATTTACATTGGTTGGCTGTAATAATAATTCAAATGCTGCAAAGGCAAATAAAGCAAAGAAAGTAGTTATTTTAACGAATGGGGATGAAGAAGCAGTTGCAGCGATGGAAAAGTCATTAAAAGATGCGGGATATGAGGGGAAATATGTCGTGCAATCCTTGGGTACATCTGAATTAGGAGGAAAGCTAATCGCTGAAGGAGATAAAATAGATGCCAATTTAGTCACAATGAGTTCTTATTTTATCCAAAGTGCTCAAGAAAAGCATAAGATGTTTACCGATTTAACATTCACTGCGAATGCATTAGAAACATACCCATCCTACTATACACCGATTCTAGCTAATACCGGTTCTATATTTGTCAATACCGAAGTCATTAAAGAAAAGGGTTTACCAATGCCGACTTCTATAAAGGACTTAACAAAGCCAGAGTTTAAAGGATTAGTATCGATCCCAAATATTATGGACTCTTCTACAGCCTGGTTATTGGTCCAAGCTATTATCAATCAATATGGAGAAAAGGAAGGAAAAGCTATTCTTCACGATCTAGTAACAAATGTTGGTCCACATCTTGAAAGTTCTGGATCAGGTCCTATTAAGAAAGTTCAGGCTGGGGAAGTGGCTGCGGGTTTTGGTCTTCGCCACCAAGCAGTAATTGCGAAAGAACAAGGTGCACCAATTGATTATATTGATCCATCTGAAGGGAATTTCTCACTGACTGAATCTATTGCTGTGGTGAAAAAGGATGATAAAACAACAGATTTAGCGATGGACATGGCGGAAGTCATTGTTAAGGAAGGCAGAAAAGAGTTAATCAACAATTATCCTGTTGCCCTTTACGAAGGAGAAACAATTAGTGATATACATAAACCTGCTCACACAAAGAAATTTGACCAATCATTAACTGTTGAACTATTAAAGCAGCATCAAGAGTTTTTCAATTCAGCGAAGTAAAAAATAGGGAGAGATGGACATGAACAATTATAAACTATTAACACCAGGTCCTTTAACCACTACAAGCACGGTTAAAGAGGAAATGCTATTTGACCGTTGCACGTGGGACAATGATTATAAATCCATTACGCAAAAAATTAGGGCGCAGCTTCTTGAATTGGCAGGTGCTGCCGAGGATGAATATACGGTTGTGCTTATGCAAGGAAGCGGTACGTTCGCAGTTGAATCCGTCATGCATACAGCCATTACAAATGAAGATAAAGCTTTAATCATCACGAACGGTGCATATGGTGAACGAATTATCAAAATGGCAATGTACATCGACCTTAACTTTAAGGAGTATCGTGTACAATACAATGAGTACCCAATTGAAGCGGAAATAAAGGCTATATTAGAGGAAGATCATGAAATTACACATATAATCATGGTTCATTGTGAGACAACGACAGGAATCTTAAATCCAATTGAAATGGTTTCAAAACTGTCGAAAGAGTTTGGAAAAACCTTAATTATTGATGCAATGAGCAGCTTTGGCGGTCTAGAAATCAATGTACCTGTTCTAGGAATTGACTATTTAATCAGCAGCGCAAATAAATGTATTCAAGGTGTACCTGGCTTTGGCTTTGTTATTGCTAAGCGTGAGAAACTACTAACATGTAAAGGGAACTCTCAAAGTCTATCACTAGATTTATATGATCAATGGGTAGAAATGGAGAAGGATGGAAAATGGCGCTACACCTCACCAACACATGTAGTGGCTGCCTTTTCTAAAGCAATTGATGAATTAATAGAAGAAGGTGGCATTCCAGCAAGATTTGCTCGGTATCAAAATAATAATCGTATATTAAGAGAGAGACTTGCCAAGATAGGAATTCATGCCTATATTACAGATGATAAACAATCGCCGATTATTACAACCTTTCTTTTTCCAAATGAGAAATTCAACTTTGAAGACTTCTATTCCTATACAAAGGAGAGAGGCTTTGTCCTCTATCCAGGAAAACTAACCGATGTAGATACCTTCCGCATTGGGAATATTGGTGAAATTTATGAAGAAGATATCCAAGCATTGTGTGAAATTATTGAAGAATATATGGGAGTGATGGTAAAGTGAATAAAATTGAAGGAGTAATTTTGGATTGGGCAGGAACAACGGTGGATTTCGGCTGCTTTGCCCCAGTAAATGTATTTATTGATATTTTTAAACATGCAGGTGTTAATGTGACAATGGAGGAAGCAAGAGCACCGATGGGATTGCTTAAGATTGACCACATTCGCGCCATGCTTTCGATGCCTAGAATCTCTCATTTATGGAAGGAGAGATTTGGCAGAGAGTTTAATGAACAAGATGTGGAGAAATTATATGCTGAATTCGAGCCTGCACTCATGTCATCCTTAGCTGAGTATACAGATGTCATTCCTGAGGTGATTGAGGCAGTTCAAACCTTAAGAAGCCAAGGATTGAAAATTGGTTCAACAACAGGTTACACACAATCCATGATGGATGTTGTTGTACCTAATGCACACAAAAAAGGGTATAGTCCAGATTTTTATATCACTCCTGATGGTACCAATTCTCTGGGGAGACCTTATCCTTATATGATTTATCGAAACATGGAAGCATTGAAATTATCAGCATCCTGGAAGGTTGTAAAAGTTGGAGATACGACCTCAGACATAAAAGAGGCGGTTAATGCTGGCGTTTGGTCAGTGGGCGTTATAATAGGCAGTTCCGAAATGGGGCTAAGTTTATCTGAATATAATGCCTTATCCGAAGTAGATCAAGAGAAGGCAATCTCTAGAACAGAACAAATATTTTTACAAAGCGGGGCAGATTTTACAATAAAAACAATGGGAGAACTGCCTCAATTAATTGGAAAAATTAACAGTCTCATCTCGGAAGGTAAGAGGCCTAGTGCAGGTTTAACGTACTTAGTGGAGGGAATTTATTGAAATCAATATCAAAAAAGAATAAGATACTTATTTTATTATTTATTATGCTTTTATGTGTTGCTTGCCTATTCGATTTTAAATATAAAGGGTTATTCTTCCAACTGTTACCTAAGACGATTCAATCATATTTAGCCGGTTTTTTTTAATAGTCTCAGCTTTAATGGAGAAACACTGATGAGTAATAAAAGGACCGGGCGTTTTTTGCCCGGTTTATCTTATGTAAGTGAAACTATTGTCCCCAGACATCTTTTGCAATACGTACAACATGGCGTAATTTATTCCATTGTTCTTCCTCTGTTAGGATATTTCCTTCTTCAGTAGAAGCAAACCCACATTGCGGGCTCAAACAAAGTTGATTAATATTCACATATTTTGTTGCTTCTTTAATCCGTCCTATTATTTCATCTGTATCTTCGAGTTCAGGAGTTTTAGATGTGATGAGTCCCAATACCACATGTTGATCTTTAATGAATCGTAATGGTGTAAAATCTCCAGATCGTTCATTATCATATTCTAAGAAGAAGGCATCTACATTAACACGTGAAAATAACTCTTTTGCAATGGGTTCATATCCACCTTGATACAGCCAGGAAGATTTGAAATTTCCACGACAAATATGAAGAGTAATTGCCATGTCCTCAGGTTTGTTGGCTACAGCTTCTACAGTAATATCAGCAAATTTTTTCACAAGCTCATCCGGATCGAATCCTTGTGATTTTATTTTATCTCGGAAAGCATCACTGAACAATGCTCCCCAGCTTGTATCATCTAATTGTAAATAGCGACAACCTGCATCATAAAATGTTTGAATGGCATCTTGATACACTTTAATAATATCGTTAGCCACCTCATCAAATGAAGGATATGAAGGATTATTCAAATATGGTTCACTTCCAACTACACCCGAGTAGAAAATCATATTAGGGCCTGGGATTGTAATTTTCGCAATATGATCGCCGGCAATGCTTTTCAAATACGTGAAGTCTTCTAAAAATGGATGATCCTTAGGGAAACTTAATTTCGAATCAACTGTATATGCTTCTGCCTTTTTCATTGCTCCATTAAATGCACCGGTGATGTCTATTTCATAAACACGAATTCCCTTAATAGCTCTGATAAAATCTAAGTGCCACCATCTTCTTCTGAATTCACCATCTGTCACTGCCGTTAGGCCTACTTCTTTTTGCTTTTCAACAATTCTAGCAATCTCAATGTCTTCTAATGCACGTAATTCTTCCTTCGTTATTTGACCATTCTTATATTGAGCCCTCGCCTCTTTAAGTGCTTGTGGGCGCAAGAAGCTCCCTACATGGTCTGCTCTAAATGGTGCTTTCTTCATGGTATTAATCAAATTGGACAACCCCTCTAAAGTTAAATAAATTTGTTTTTCTTAGCTTTTTCAGGGTACAAAAAAACCCTTCTTAAAAAGAAGAGATTAAAATCACAGATAATTACTCTTCTTATCTTCAAGCAAAACGCTACTGGAATTAGCACAGTACAAAAATGTCTGTTGCTGAGATATCTCAGGGCCAGTCCCTCCATCTCTCTAAATAAGAAAGTTACAAATTTAATTATTAATTATCAATTTACCTGTATATTCAGAGAATGTCAATTTTCCGGTGCGAATAAGTATGATGGAACCCATATTCTTCATTTGGGAAGGGCTTTTTTGAGGGAAACGTTATCTCGGTATACAAATAATCAGTTTATTCAAGAAGAAAAAGAAAGAACTATTAGTGGACTCCTGCAAAATTATCATATTCATAATCAAAGAGAGGTCATATAGTAAAGAACATTTTAGCTGTGATGGGTGTTTTTGTTTATTTATATTAATATATTTTTTTGGAGTCAAAGATCGATTATGACTAGAACGATTCTGATTAATAGAGTCAAAAACAGATTAAATTATGTGGATTGTTTCTCCATTTTTTACGTAATTTTAGATATCTTATCACTCTCATACAATAGTGATATTTAAATCTATAAATAATAGTGATATACTATAATTAGGAATGAATTGATACAGAAAAGGTGTGTGTGATCAGGTCGCGCCTTGGCTTGCTTGTTACGCCGAAGAAGGAGCGTCTACATCCTTTTTTGCAAATCTAACGGTATAAGGGACGATAAAAATGAGTAACAGACAAACTAAAACAGACGTTATCTTAATTGGTGCCGGAGTCATGAGCGCGACTTTGGGATCATTGTTGAAAGAATTAGCACCGCAATGGGAAATTAAAGTATTTGAGAAACTAGCAAATCCAGGGGAAGAAAGCTCTAACGAATGGAATAATGCGGGTACAGGGCATTCTGCACTGTGTGAGCTTAATTATACAACTGAAAAAGCTGATGGATCTATCGATATTACGAAAGCGATTAAAATCAATGAGCAGTTTCAGCTTTCAAGACAGTTTTGGTCTTATCTTGTAAACCGTGAACTGATTCATAATCCACAAGACTTTATCATGCCAATTCCTCATATGAGTCTAGTCCAAGGTGAAAAAAATGTAACGTTTTTGAAAAAGCGTTTTGAAGCGCTTTCAAATAATCCGTTGTTTCAAGGGATGGAATTCTCTGATGATCCTGATAAACTAAAGGAATGGATTCCACTTATTATGGAAGGTCGTACCGATAATGAACCAATAGCAGCAACCAAAATTGACTCTGGAACAGATGTTAACTTTGGTGCTTTAACACGCATGTTATTTGACCATTTAAAGAGTCTAGACGTTGAGATTAACTATAAGCACACGGTAAAAGATATTAAACGTACAAACGAAGGCTTATGGGAAGTGAAAGTACACAATATTGAAAGCGGTAGTACTGAATACCATACAGCAAAATTTGTCTT
This sequence comes from Heyndrickxia sp. FSL W8-0496, assembly GCF_038007825.1. Classification (NCBI taxonomy): domain Bacteria; kingdom Bacillati; phylum Bacillota; class Bacilli; order Caryophanales; family Bacillaceae; genus Heyndrickxia; species Heyndrickxia sp. FSL W8-0496. The sequence continues at coordinate 5,181,008 of NZ_JBBOXX010000001.1, read as the reverse complement.
TATCGGCGGTGGAGGCGGAAGTCTACCATTATTACAAAAAACCGGAATTCCTGAATCTAAGCATATCGGAGGCTTCCCGGTCAGTGGCTTATTTATGGTTTGTAATAATCCTGAAATTGTTGAACAGCATCATGCAAAGGTATATGGTAAAGCGAAGGTTGGCGCACCTCCAATGTCTGTTCCACATCTTGACACACGATATATCGACAATAAGAAATCATTGTTATTTGGACCATTTGCCGGCTTTTCACCGAAGTTTTTGAAAACGGGTTCAAACTTAGATTTAATCCGTTCTGTAAAACCGAATAATGTATTGACGATGTTGGCGGCAGGCTTTAAAGAGATGGCATTAACAAAGTATCTAATCCAGCAAGTATTGTTATCGAATGAAAAGCGTTTGGAAGAGCTAAAAGAGTTTATCCCGAATGCTAAACTCGAGGATTGGGATATCGTCGTTGCAGGACAACGTGTGCAAGTAATTAAAGATACGGAGACAGGCGGTAAAGGTACACTACAATTTGGTACCGAAGTTGTTACTGCATCCGATGGTTCGGTAGCTGCATTGCTTGGTGCTTCACCGGGTGCTTCTACTGCTGTTCATGTTATGCTTGAAGTATTAGAAAAATGCTTCCCGCAATACATGATGGAATGGGAGCCGAAACTAAAAGAAATGATACCTTCTTATGGTATGTCTTTAATGGAAAATCCAGAGCTTTTACAAGAAATTCATACCTCAACAGCACAAGCACTTGGGCTAAGTCAACAAGAATTAGCTTATAGTTAAGAATGAATAAAGAATCTTTGATCTATCATTAGATTAAGGATTCTTTTTTTTGCGTTTAGAGAGGTGAAAATTGATGATAAAGAACAATTGCGAGAGTTTAATAGCTGATATTGAAAACGTTAATCTTATTTTCGTAATTAATCAAGGGGAGATCATTGAAGGAGGTACGCATCACGAGCTATTGCAGAAAAAAGGATTTTATTCTCCGATGTATGAGAGTCAGTTTAATATCTGAAGTGAAAAATGATTAACTCTTTGAAAAAAATGTTTAGTTTATTGATCATTCAGAGTATGTTGTTATCATCAGAATAAATTCCAAAGAAAAGGCATCTTCCAATTAAAAATGTACCCCGTTAATAACGGTCCATTTTAGTTTGGATAGATGCCTATTAAGAGCGTTCGGTTAGGTGTGATGGCTAGAACATGTAAAATAATAAGAGCCTTTTTTCCGAATTAGGGTATCCGGGTAGATTAAAGGGCTAAAGTACCATCTAGAGCGGAAATTATTCTTAGTTGCTTTACTATTTTTACGTGATTTGTCAGTAGATCAGCTAAACCATAACGGAATAGACCAATCAAGGAACTTAGTTCAAATAGATTTGGTGAGGGATTAATTCCTTCCGCGAGGTATCTCTTGAATGCGACAATTATGGAAAGCTGTTATTTTCCATTCTCCGTTTTGTTTCAACACCACATTTGTATTAATGGATCCTCTACCATTAGGATCTTGAGCAGGCTGTGCGAGTTGCACTTCACCGATTGCATGAATAATTGCAATCTCGGGAGTGATGAAGCGCGGCTGTATATCGGAAGATGAGGTGGATATCATGATGGATCCTTTAAGAGGTCCATTAAATAACATTTGGTGAACTTCAGTAATTTGTTCTCTCCCTTTTAATCGTTGCCCCATAAACGTTACGTAATCAGCATCTTCCGTAAAACAATTCCCGTAAGCAATCCCGTCACCTATATTCCATGATTTAGACAATTGTGCAAATAACTCATTAATGGACATTAGATCTTTTTGATTTGTCATTTTTTCTTTCCTTTCTTAGTTATTGTTTGGGGTGCAAAAAGTTATATGTTATACTAATGCAAATAATATATCTTAATCATTATGAATTCTTATCTAATTAATTATCTTAATTGATTAAGATAATTTTATAATAACTTGGAGGTTATGTAATGTCAAGAGAAATTTTTCCAACTGATTTTCCTGAAATTCCTATGATACAGAAGGCATTGCTTCACGAATTGCGACAAAACAGTGCGAGAGCGGTCATGTTACATCAATTAATTTCTGAAAAAATGGGTCTTAATACTACCGATCATAAATGTCTTGATTATTTAAATCGAACGGGCCCCGTCACTGCCGGCCAGCTGGCAGACATTACTGGTTTAACAACAGGAGCAGTTACAAATATAATTGATCGGTTGGAAAAGGCAGGATATGTAATTAGGGATAAAGATCCAAACGATCGAAGGAGGGTTGTTGTCAAACCTATACCGGAGGGTTCCGCACAAATATCACCTATGTTTCATTCGATTATGCAATCAACGCTTAATATCATTTCTGGGTACAATGAGCAGGAAATTCTTCTGATCCTTGATTTTATCAGGCAGTGTAATGAAATGACTTTAGTAGAAATGAACAAAATGAAGACGGAAAGTGATTTGTAAGTAAACTTTTTTCCAAGATGCGAATTAATGATGTGTAAGAGTGCTTCTAGTGATATAACGAAGGGAGCGTTTTATTGATGCAGAGGCAGTTTTACCAGATGTAATTTATTATAATAAAGAGCCTGTTATACAGTGGGTTGGGCATGGATTTAAAATCCTTATAGCCTAATCCTTTTTTTTACAGGGAAATTTATCTGAAGTAAATAATTTTATTTCGAGAAGTTTTTGTTAACCTTTTAGGAATTGAAACGTTTTAATGGTGGGAGGTCCGAAATGAATGATTCCATGATGGGAAAAAAACTTAACGAAGTACTAAAATTTGTTTACTCTTATCTATTAAAAATGGGTGCTTCAAAGGAAGATGCAGAAGACATTATTCAAGACACTGCTTATAAATTCTTACAATATATTGATTCTGTCGGAATTTCTAACGTACAAAGCTGGCTGTTTAGAGTAGCAATTAATCAATATTATGATATGACCCGAAAAAATTCTAGACGGAGAGAAATTTTATTGTTCAACTTACAAGAATTATTTGAGGAAGAGACGCCAGAAAAATTACTTTTACAAAGTGAATTAGAGAAAGACATCCATGAACTGTTAAACAAATTAAAACCGAAACATCGTCAATTACTTCTTCTTAAATATAGTACCGGATTGAAAATAAATGAAATAGCAGATCTATTAGGTATGAAAGAAGGATCGGTTAAGACAATTCTACACAGAGCCAGATGCGAATTTATTGAACAATATAGGAGGTATGGTAATGAATAAAGAAAATGAATTTTTACCAAAAGATTTAGAGTTTGAGAAATTAGTAAAAAAGGCAAAGAGACGTTCAATGACAAAAATGGTGTTGATTTCATTAATTATAAGCTTAATCGTTTTTACTGGTTTATATCTTGTGGGTGATAAGATTATGAATATGAAAATAGAAAAGGAATTTATAATGGATTCAACTTGGAATGAGATATTAGGAGCAAATGTTGAAGAAGTAAAGGGAACCACTTATAACTATTCTCCAATATCAGCAACAGCAAAAACAAAATTAGTGAAGAAAGTTGGAGGGGTACCAATACCGTGGGGGGAAAAGGAAAGAGTCTTTACTATTTTGGGAACGTCGAGATTGATTACGGATGTTCCACCGAGATCAGGTAGTATAAAGGATGAGCGTATCCCTTTATATTACCAAGGAGAAAGAGTCATTGAATTCTATCACCCAGACGTTATTTATAAGAAGATTTTTGATGATAGAGATTTGTTGAATCAAATTGATGATAACAAAGTTGTTGAAATGGCATTTTCATTTAATAAGGGATATTCAATCGAAGAAGTTGATAAAATTTTTAAAGATCAATTAGCATGGTATTGGGTAGATACCTATAGTAAGGAGGATACGAAGGAGTACAGCAAGTTAAATGAAGAGAATTCAAGTGGATACACCATAAATGGATTTGAAGCATATGGATTTAAATATAATAATAATTCAGCATCTACTTTTATATCTAATCTTCAATTGATTAAATCAAAAAGTGGAGAGTATCAAGATGAAGCAACTGAAATTTATAATAACATTACGAATAACGGTAAGGATAAATTGGCACCCAAGAGCCTTAAAATTATTGGTGTCGTAGTTACAGGAAAACCAAGTGATTTAAAAAAGTATAATGACACATCTATCATTCGAGGTGCTACGTTAGGGGCAACAACCGATCAGTATTAAAATGATAGAACAAGGGTGTCCCCTTTACAGAGAGGAAAGAAAATGTATCCATACTACAATTGATTAGTATAGGAATTTTTGGTGGAGCAGAATTCCAAACAAATTCATATGAGGGTGTTATAATAAGTATTTGGAAAGTATAAAGCAGTGCTATCCAAATACCAAAATTTATTTTAATTATTATATTTTTTATTTCAATATAATAATAGGAGGCTCTTTTATGAATGTTTTAGTTGTTAAAGCAAATAACCGCCCAGCAGCGGAGGCTGTTTCCAGCAGAATGTATGAAACTTTTATGGACGCATTAAAAGGTGCGGAAAATTTAAATGTGACTACATATGATGTATTCGCTGAGGATACACCTTATTTTGGTCAAGATATATTTAATGCTTTTGGAAAAGTGAATAACGGTGGAGAATTAACTGATGTAGAACAGCGTCTCTTAAATGCGAAACAAAAAGCAATGGATGCGTTAACTGCTGCAGATGTAGTTGTATTTGCATTCCCATTATGGAATTTAACTATTCCAGCTAAACTACAAACTTTTATCGATTATGTATACGCTGCAGGATTTGCATTTAAATATGATGCTGATGGTAACATGATTCAATTAATGACGGATAAAAAAGCCATTTTCTTAAATGCACGTGGCGGAATTTATTCTACTCCAGAAATGGCACAGATGGACATGTCTGTTAATTATATGCGTAACGTATTTGGTGGTATATTTGGTATGGAAATCATCGATGAAGTCATTATCGAAGGTCATAATGCTATGCCTAATAAAGCAGAAGAAATTATCCAGGAAGGATTACGTAAGGTTACAGAGGCTGCTAATAAACTAGCAAATCAAGTGGCTTTAGTGTAAATTTTTCTGTATGCCAGTAAAAATACTGATCGTACTTTGAGATCAAAGTTATTCGATAAGAAGTAAATGTCAATATGAGATGATTAACCAGGAAAGCTCATTTGACTCCCAAAAATAGAATTAAATCATAATAGAAAAGGCTTGAGTTTGACTCAGGTCTTTTTTTTTATTTTAGAACTACTTGAACAAATTAGAAAATTCCGATAATATCAAAGATAGGCACATAAATTATTAACTTGAAAATTTATACGGACGAATCGGGGGGGAGAAACGTATTCATGAGAAAAAAACGATTAGTTTTTATGGCAATCTCCTTAACAATTATACTGCTATTAGCAGGATGTGGTACCAGCGAAAAGGAAAAGGTGGGGTCAAAAACAACGGATAAAGAAACATTTAAAGTAGGTCTAGAAGCTGGGTACGCTCCATTCAACTGGACACAGAAAGATGATTCTAATGGCGGAGTAAAAATTGATGGTAGTGCAGAGTATGCAGGTGGATATGATGTGGAGATTGCTAAAAAAATAGCTGAAGGTTTGGGAAAAAAACTTGTAATCGTTAAAACCGAATGGGATGGCCTTGTTCCAGCATTAACTTCTGGAAAAATCGATGCCATCATAGCAGGAATGTCACCAACAGCAGAGCGCAAAAAGACAATTGATTTCTCGGATATCTACTATAAATCAAATTTGGTGATGGTCGTTAAAAAAGGTGGGAAATATGAGACAGCAACTTCTATTCAGGATTTCAGTGGCGCTAAAATAACAGCTCAATTAAATACATTCCACTATTCAGTCATTGATCAAATTAAAGGTGTAAATAAGCAGCCGGCAATGGATAATTTTCCGGCAATGAGGGTAGCGCTGGAATCAGGAGTCATTGATGGATATGTATCCGAACGTCCAGAAGGAGTTAGCGCTGAATCTGCTAACGAAAACTATAAAATGGTTGAATTTACTGATGGATTTAAAACATCAGATGATGATACGGCTATCGCTGTCGGTATTAAAAAAGGCAGCAGTTTAACAGATGAAATTAATAATATTTTATCAGGGATCTCAGAAGAGGAACGTTCAAGCATTATGGATACTGCTATTAAAAATCAACCAGCAGCAAATTAATAAGGAGTGAAGCCGGGTACATATATGCACCCGGTTTTGTTGGTTCCGTTAGATTGTAAATATCCTTTATACAATTTTTATCATATTCTTAAGCCGTTTCTACTTGTTGTCTTTTAGGTCTATTGTCTATCTCATATGAATACAAGTGGTCAGGGCTCGTTCTCACCATATTTTACGAAAAAATTTATAACATTGAGATAAGAATTTAAAGCGGTTTTGGTGCGAAAAAGGGGGATAAATATGACTTTTGATTGGTTAATGAAGATTGTTACAGAAAATTGGCCAATGTTCATCCGCGGTGCGGGGATTACAATGTTGATTTCTATTGTGGGTACCATTCTCGGATTTATCATCGGTCTAATAATAGGAGGGATACGGACGATTCCTCTACCTGAGAGAGGAGCAAAGAGAGTTTTTCTTAAAGTGATACGTGCTATATTCTCTACCTATATTGAAATATTTCGTGGAACACCGATGATCGTACAAGCAATGGTTATTTTTTATGGATCAGCTTTAGCATTTGGTGCAGACATGGACCGTCTATATGCTGCCTTCCTCATTGTATCGATTAACACTGGGGCGTATATGGCAGAAATCGTCCGTGGTGGGATTCTCTCGATTGATAAAGGTCAGTATGAAGCAGCGCAGGCAATTGGAATGAACCATTTTAGAACGATGTTCCATATTGTCCTACCTCAGGCCATTCGTAATGTTATACCATCAATTGGAAATCAGTTTGTTATTAATATTAAGGATACCTCTGTTCTCAATGTCATCTCTGTATCAGAATTATTTTTCCAAACAAAATCAATCGCCGGAAATAACTTTAGATATTTTGAATCATTTTTTGTTGCTTGTGTGCTTTACCTAATTATGACCATAACCGTATCACGAATATTAGCCTATATCGAAAAGAGATTAGATGGACCGGAAAATTATACTCAAATTACAGTAAAGGCACCTGAAGATATGTACAGGAAAAATGTCAGCCAATAGTCGAGGAGGAGATGATATGGAAAAAATCATAGAATTTCAGCATTTAAGTAAAACCTTTGGAAGCAATGAAGTGTTAAAGGACATTAATTTTTCAGTTAATAAAGGGGAAGTGGTTTGTATTATTGGTTCGTCTGGGTCGGGAAAGTCTACACTTCTTCGTTGTGCGAATCTATTAGAAAAACCGAGTGGCGGTCAAATTCTTTATAAGGGTGAAAACATTTTAAGTAAAGATCGCGATATTTCTGAATATCGTACGAAATTAGGAATGGTGTTTCAGCAATTTAATTTATTTAATAATTTTAATGTACTTGGAAATTGTGTAGTAGGGCAAATGAGGGTGTTAAAACGTTCCCGAGGAGAGGCAGAAAAGCTGGCACTGAAATATTTAAAAGTTGTTGGAATGGATCAATATATTCATGCAAAACCAAAACAATTATCAGGAGGTCAAAAACAGCGTGTAGCTATAGCAAGAGCACTCTCTATGGAACCAGATGTAATGTTATTTGATGAGCCCACTTCAGCCCTTGATCCTGAATTGGTAGGAGAGGTTCTAAAAGTTATGAAAGAGCTTGCCGGCAGTGGTCTCACAATGTTAATAGTTACCCATGAAATGGGATTTGCAAAAGAAGTTTCAAACCGTGTAGTGTTTATGGACAAAGGAGTAATTGCAGAGGAAGGAAGTCCAGAACAAATCTTTAATCATCCTACACAAGAACGGACAAGAGAGTTTTTAAAACGTACACTAGCACAAAATGTGTAATAGATTAGAAGAGCGGAGGCAGTCAAGGTATCTTTTCATCCCTATTAATTTCAATAAAGTTTCCTTGCTCTATCACGTCTCTCACAAAATCATCCATCTCGAATACCATGGCAAGCCTTATCACAGGACCAGGGACTAGTGGGTTTCCCCATTACAGTGAAATTACAATTTATAATAACGTATGGTCCTTATATCGGCTGCCAGTTTTTTGATAATGTGTAGCAAAGTTGTCTATCCCAATTCCCATTTCCCCCTAGGTAATGGGAATTGGGACTTACAAAAAAGAGTACCTACTAATGGAACTAAAATTAGATTTTTGAATAATGGATAGCGGTTAATATTCAATTGAGAGCAAATTTAAGGTCAATCAATCTATATACAAAAGAAATTATAGAATCTCCTAAACCATTCTTATAGCCTTTATTAAATCCTTATTTCAATATCACCAGAATGTATACCATCAACATCTCCTTCATCATTAACAAATGTTTCAAAATTTAAAGCTAAAAAAGTACATAACACTAATATAGAAACTAATAATTTGCCTTTCATTGTATCACCTCTCTGAAAGTATTATTTCTTTTTTGTAAAATTGAGCAGCAAGTTTATATTTTTTACACAGATAATACCTATCACCTAATGTTTTATATAGATTCTTTAAATAATATTGATTATTCCTTTCCTCAAAAAAATGTATACATTCTTTCAATAATGTAATCGATGTTGTTATATCATTATTTTGTGCTAAAACATCTGCATTTAAAACTTTCCAAAGATGGTAATCTAACTCACTATTTATTGTCAATTTGGCATTTTCTAATTCTTTTTTTGCTAAATTACTCTTATTACATTTCAAATATAAATCAATTAGTGCCCTGTAAGAAATTAGCGAACTTGAATGGAGATTTTTTTTTATCTCAATAGATCTTTTAAAATATAAAACAGCTTTCTTTATTTCATTTTGAGCTTTATATACTAGTCCCTTATTATGGAATATTTTCGCTATTAATTTATCATTATTGATAAGTTCATAAATTTTTTCAGCCTTTTCAAGAGTAATTATTGCTTCGCTAAACCTTTTTTGCTCCCAATATATTACACCGATAAAATTGTAAATTTCACCTACTTCCCCCCATTTTTGATTATCTAAATATATATTAAGTGCTTCTTTAGCCCAATTTATTGCTTGTAAATAATCAAATTTTTTTTTACTTATTAGTCCTAAGTTATATTTATAGGCAGCAATATTAATATCATTAGTGTCCATATAAATTAAGCCTAAATAATATTGATGACTAATTTCTAAATCATTATTGAAATAAGCTTTTAACGCTAAATAATAATAATATAACCTTCGAATATCCTCTGGTAATTTTTCTATCTCCATTTCACATATGTAAATATTAATAAGAGTTTCCTCATACTTTAATTTCTCATGTTCACCACCTTTCAATAAATAACATGCTTTTAATAAAAAGAATTGAAGTTCTTGATGAATATGAAAGATATATTTCCTCATTTCAATTTTTAAGATAATCTCTTGTGCTTCTTTTGTATTATAGAGGATTGAATACTCCAGAAGATTAATTAAGTCTTGAACATTTTTATCGTATTGATCAAAGGAAAGTAAGTATTCTTCATCAATTTCCAACTTTTTACTTAATAATATAAGTATATCCACAGATGGAGTATATCGTCCAGCCTCATAATTACTCAAATGGGTACTTGAAACTATTCCCTTCCCTAAATAATCCAGTTTGAGATTATTTTTTTTTCTAATATATTTTATTCTTTTGCCAATATGCAAAAATATCCCCCCTCAAATCCAGTTTATAGACTATTTTCCTATTATATATTGTTATATTCAAATTATATAGAATATTTAATTATGGAGATATATATTAATATTAATTAATCTCCTCATCAAGTTATTTATTTTATATTGATAAACAAGATTTCTATACTTCTAAAATTGAAGGGGGTGATGTAAAAAATTGTTATATGTTTTTCATTAAAGCATGTTATTTAAGTAGAATGAATTAATTAAGAAAAGGGGTAATTTATTTGAATAAGTTAAAGAAATTAATTCCAGTATCTCTTGCAACAATTATGTCAATTAGTATGGTTAGTCCAACTCTTGCTGATACAATAAATACAAATACATCCAATACAGACTTAAGTGTAGTGGATTCAATATCCGCTGAATATAGTTATATATATAAAGGTGTGGAGATTACCGGTAATATACCTTTAAATGATGTAGAAATTAGTAATATATATAATAGTGCTCTAAATAAGAATACATCCGGTGGTCCTGTCATATATGGTCCAATTGAGGGTGGTAGCTGGGTTTATGAAGTTCCTCCAACTTATAGATCCTATTCGAATGCGTGGGTTGGTGAGGCTGCTAACCTTATTGTAGCTTATATATTAAAAGGAGTCCCTAAAAAAGTTACAGACAATGTATTTGCAAATTGGGTCTTTACAAAAATGTTAGGCTGGGCAAAAGCAAGTCCATCATACGTAGGCTCATGGGTTACAAGTTCATGGAGTAACTATGACAACAGACGTAACTATCATGCCACTTTAGTGCATTATTCTGATAGTAGCTATTCTCAACCACTATCCATTCAATATTTCGAATGTAACTACTGGTTTGATTGATCTTATAATTGGATATGTGGTTTCAAGGAAAGGTTGAGATAAATTTGAAAAAAGTACTCTCTTATGAACCATTTTTTTTAGTCTGTATAACAATCTTATTAATATTCGACTACTTTCCGGAAATTCCACTTATCAATATTATCCCTTTATACGCTATCAAATGGATTATTTTAACGCTATTTTTAATAACTATTCTAATTAGTCATAGAAATAAAGAAAATACATTAAAATGGCAAATTTTTATTGTTTCTTTTATTCTTGTACTAATGGGACTATTAACAGTTATTGGTGGTAATTCTGCTTCAGGGATTTCGTTTGGGAATAAATATTTGTGGGTTGTGTTATTTATCACTATCTTAGATATGTTATCTCAGTTTAAAAAATATAAACATTCTTCAAATATGAACAAAACATAATTCTATCCTAATTCCACCTTATTTCTAAAAGGGTGGAATTTTTTTTAGAAACGATTAACATAAATAATGTTAATCTCCCTAACATTTGTTGGCCGATGAGGGAGCAAATTTAATAGATTAATAATTATGCCAATTAAAAATCACCTTTTTCTTTTAGTACTTTCACCAAACTCTACTAAACTACGAGTATCAAGGAAGAAGTAAGTTAGATGATAAAGGATAGTGATTACTCCCCATACTTCTAGTAATTTATGTTTTTCATTAATTATTAGAAAGGGGGACTGACCCCTAATAATTAAATCTCCATAGCATTTTATAGTGATTTGTGTAAAATGATAGTAGATTATTTATTTGTCTAGGGGGACTCACCATATGATAACCATAAAGGAAATTGCTGAAAGGGCTAGGGTGTCTAGAACAACAGTCTCAAGAGTATTGAATAATTCGGGTTACGTTAGTGAGGAAGTTAAAGGAAGAGTAATGAAGGTTATAAAGGAAACAGGGTATGTACCAAGTGAAAATGCTAAGTCTTTACGAACAAAAAGGACTAAGGTTATTGGTGTAATTCTTCCGAAAATCAGTACTGAAACGTCAAGTAAACTCGTAAAAGGCATTGATGAAGTTTTAGCTAAGGATGGATACCAGATTCTGCTTACTAATACAAATCTAGTGCCAGAAAAGGAAATAGAATTTTTAAGGCTTCTAAAGAGTAGGCATGTAGATGGAATTATTCTATCAGCGACTAACATCAATCGTCCTTTAGTCGATGAAATTCACAACCTCAATATTCCTTTTGTACTTGTCGGACAGTATATTCATGGTTTGGCTAATGTTGTTTTCGATGATTATCAAGCAACGAAAGATATCGTTCATTTACTCATTAATAAGGGACATAAGGCTATTGCGTTTATTGGGGTGGATGAAACAGACCATTCAGTTGGTTATTTACGAAAAAAGGGTTACTTAGATTCAATGAAAGAAAATGATCTACCGGTTGAAGAAAGCTGGGTGAAAAAAGGGATATTTGATTTAGAATCAGGGTATGATTCCATGAAGACAATTATCCATTCCTCCCGGGAGAAACCTACAGCAGTTATTGCAGTAACCGACAGATTAGCAATCGGTGCAATGCAATTTATAAAACAAATAGGACTATCAATACCCGCTGATATCGCTGTTGCGGGAATGGGAGCTTCAGAGCTATCTCAATTCATCACACCTGCTTTAACTACAATTGACTTTTCAATTAAGGATGCAGGACGTGAGGCTGCATCTTTGATTTTGGAAAAGGTGAATGAAGAAAACAACCAGGAAATAATCAGAACAATTAAGTATAGACTTCTTATACGTGACAGTATATAATTGTTGTGTAATCGATTTCATATCTTTGGTGATCGATTACACATATTTTTTTATTTATATGGAATCGATTTCACTATAAGGATATATAGCATTCATTCTGTTTTTTTTATTATATATGGAATCGATTCCACAAAAACAGGGGGGATGAACATGTCTGAAAATCGAAAAATTGCAGAAGAAGTGATTGAAGCTGTGGGGGGCAAAAGTAATATTCAATCAGTGGCTCATTGTGCAACTCGACTTCGGATTATAGTAATCGATAAAGAAAAAATTAATCAAGAACAAGTAGAACAAATCAATAAAGTAAAAGGGGCTTTTTTTAACTCAGGTCAATATCAAATTATCTTTGGTACGGGTACAGTAAATAAAATTTATGATGAGGTTTCTCAAATTGGATTAGATACGCTATCAGCATCGGAACAGAAAAAAGAGGCAGTAAAGAATGGATCTACATTTCAAAGGGCCATTCGGACATTCGGAGATGTCTTTGTTCCAATCATTCCTGTCCTAGTTGCAACTGGTCTATTTATGGGGCTAAGAGGCCTGATTATGCAAGAAGAAATTCTCGCCTTAGTCGGGATGAAGACTTCAGATGTATCACAAAATTTTATTTTATTTACACAAGTGTTAACAGATACAGCTTTCATATTTCTACCTGCATTAGTGGCATGGTCAACATTTAGAGTGTTTGGTGGTACTCCGATAATTGGACTCATACTAGGATTAATGCTTGTAAGTCCAGCTTTACCGAATGCATGGGATGTAGCAGGAGGGAATGTTAAACCACTTCATTTCTTTGATTTCATTCCTATTGTGGGTTATCAAGCATCAGTTTTGCCAGCTTTTATCTCTGGAATCATTGGGGCAAAACTAGAAAGATTAATTAGGAAACGTGTACCTGAATCATTAGATTTAATCATTACACCTTTCCTCACACTTCTAGTTATGATTACATTTTCTTTACTTATTATTGGTCCAATTTTCCACACCATCGAAAATGGTATTTTATCCGTAGCTACAACTATTCTTTCATGGCCATTAGGAATAAGTGGATTGATCATTGGTGGACTTAACCAACTAATTGTTATTACTGGTGTTCATCACATTTTTAATATGCTAGAGATACAATTACTAGCCCAATATCAAAATAACCCATATAATGCGATCGTTACATGTTCGGTAGCAGCACAGGGTGGAGCAACGTTAGCAGTTGCATTAAAGACCAAATCTGCAAAATTAAAAGCACTTGCCTTTCCTTCTGCCTTCTCTGCATTTTTAGGAATCACCGAACCAGCAATATTCGGGGTAAATTTACGTTATGGTAAACCATTTTTAATGGCTCTAATTGGTGGAGCAATTGGAGGATTTATGGCTTCCGTTCTTGGACTAAAGGCAACTGGAATGGCGGTAACAGTTATCCCAGGTACTCTTCTTTATTTAAATGGGCAGTTATTACAGTATATATTAGTAAACTTGATTGCTATTGCCGTGGCTTTCATACTTACTTATATGTTTGGATACTCCGATAAGGTCAAAAAGGAAATTGAACAATAGATGGCAAGTAATTGCTTGCCTTTTCTTTGACAATGCTCTTTTTTAAAGATTGTAGATTATTAACACGTTTCAATTCACGAAAAACAGCAAATTTCATTAGAATCGCTTAATGCCTTGATTGGGTGTAAAAACCGATAGTAGGTTTTTTATAACATCACAAACTATTCGAAAAATTAGCCTTTGACAAAAATGGTCTTTAAACAACATGGAGGTTCTGCAATGGTGGTAAAAGAAGATCTTCTGCTTCAAAAAGCTTATTATGAAATAGAAAAAAATAAAGATAAGGTCTTCAATGATCCTTATCGGTTAGGTTATCATCTTATGCCTCCTGTAGGGTTATTGAACGATCCTAATGGCCTCATTCAGTATAAAGGTATCTATCATGTGTTCTATCAATGGAATCCATTCAATACCGCACATGGCAACAAGTTTTGGGGCCACTACTCTTCAAAGGATATGGTTCACTGGAAGGAGGAACCTATCGCATTGGCTCCAGTAGATTGGTATGACAAAAATGGCTGTTATTCAGGTAGTGCTGTTGAATCAGATGGACGTCTTTATCTTTTTTATACCGGAAATGTCAAACGGAAAGATGGGTCACGAGAGACATATCAATGTCTAGCTGTTTCTTCGGACGGTGTTACTTTTGAAAAGCATGGTCCCATTCTACAGTTACCAAAAGGGTATACCGCTCATTTTCGTGATCCTAAGGTTTGGAAGAAAGATGAAATGTGGTATATGATTTTGGGTGCACAAACCATAGACAAGCAGGGAGTAATAGCTTTATTCACTTCAAAGGATTTGTATCATTGGGAAAACGCAGGAAGAATTGCAGGGGCAGGAATGAACGGACTAGGAGAGTTTGGTTATATGTGGGAATGCCCTGACTTTTTTCATTTAAATGGTGGAGATATTTTACTTTCTTCACCCCAAGGATTAGATAAAGATGGCAATTTATATCAAAACGTGTTCCAATCAGGATATTTTATTGGTGAATTTGACTATGAAAATCTTAAATATAGACATGGGCATTTCACTGAGCTTGATCAAGGTTTTGACTTTTATGCACCCCAAACCTTTATAGATGGGAAGGGAAGGAGAATTCTATATGGTTGGATGGGAATAACAGACGATACTGAACAATACCATCCAACAATCTATAATAATTGGGTCCATGCATTAACCATGCCAAGGGAGCTGATTTTTAAAAACGGCAGGGTTTACCAGCATCCAATTGAAGAGATGAAAACACTTCGAAAAGAAAAGGTTGTAATTAAACATATCAAAATAGAAGGCAACAAAGTTCAATATGATTGTGTGGAAGGGAAATCGATAGAATTAATCGTCGATTTATTAACAGTGGGAACGAGGGAATTTAATATATCCTTCCGTCATGAGGCAATTCTAAGTTACGACACCAGTAAAAAGGAAATCAGTTTAAAAAGAAGAAATTTAAAAACGGGTTACCTGGAAAAAAGAGTCTGCAAAATATCTAATCTCTCAAGGCTTCATATTTTTATGGATTGTTCCTCACTAGAAGTCTTTATTAATGATGGGGAACAAGTGATGACATCTAGATATTTCCCAAATCCTAAAGATCAAACCATTACTATTAATGGAGATGCTGAATTCAATTTGAGTAAATGGGAATTGGAAAAGTAAAGAGTCAAGGGGGTCAGTCCCCCACTGCTTTAAAGTGGTGGGGGACTGACCCCACCTTTTTATCTTGAATGGACTTTTTCACCTTGAACCCAGACTTCTCGAATGTTCTCTGGTCGAGTATTATACATGATTTTTTGGAAGATATCATATAGATCTTCATTTGGATCGAAGATTGGGAGCTTTGCAGAAGGTACGTTTGTGTCGATAATTTGTACATCCCATGTATAGTTTTCTTGTATTCTTCCAATTGGTAGGCTTAAACTTTCTCCACCGCCTGCTGTTGCGAAGTAAAAGGCTTCATTAATGGTAATGCGAGAATTAGGCACGCCACGTTCTTCTGCAGGAAGGGCATTATTGACTCCATCTTCCAGCATTCTTGAAGAGACAACAGATTGTTTTGCGTTATCGTAAAGACTAGGAGTGGCACCAGCTGAAATATCCGTTCCTAAGCCAATATCAATCCCTTTGTCTCGAAAGCGGGCAATGGGAATGACACTATTGGCAAAATAAGCATTCGATAAGGGGCAATGACCAATGGCTGTTCCCGTTTTAGCAAATAATTCTGCATCATCGTCGTCTAAAAAATTGCAATGTGCCATGACCGATTTATCACCTAATAGTCCAAAATCATATAATGCAAAGGCATCATGTTTATTGAACCGATTTTTGACATATTCGTGCTCCCAATCACTTTCACTACAATGGGATTGGATATGTGTATCATACTTTGCTGCTAATTCTCCTAATCCTTGAAGAGCCTCAGTTGTGCAGCTAGGAATAAAGCGTGGAGTAACAACAGGGTATACCCCTTGTTTTACCTGCTTCGCTAACTCTTGAACAGCTAAAATGAATTCTTCAGTATCTGCTAATGCTGTTTCTGTATTTATATCTCGGTAATAGTCAGGATTTTGTTCTGGATCATCCATCACCACTTTTCCAACCAAACCTCGCTGTCCTTTCTTTGCGCATATTTCTGCAAGTAAGAGACTTGCCTCCTTATGTACCGTTGCAAAGTAAAGTGCCGTTGTTGTTCCATTCGCGAGCAAGGTTTGAACTAAATCTTCATAGACAGTTGCCGCGAAGTGTAAATCTGCATATTTAGCTTCTAATGGAAATGTGTAGGTATTTAACCAATCATGTAGTGGAAGGTCCAGTGCTGTTCCAGATTGTGCCCATTGTGGGGCGTGAACATGTAAATCGACAAAACCAGGCAGGAAATACTGGCCATCTGCAAGGCGATGAAAATTATCTCCGCCTTGATATTTATCTAGAAATAACTGGTATTCTTCGTTCTCTGGGACAACTATTTTTTCAATTATGCCATTCTCATTTACACAGAATAGGCAATCTTTCAAAATAGTAATTTCTTTTGAGGTATGACTAGTGAAAGCTGTTCCTTGGAAAATTTCATAACATTTATCCATGATTACCACCTTAATGTTCGTCTTTTTCTATAATAGTCAGTATAATTGTTTGGAATTTTCATGTCTACAAAATTATTTCCGTTTTTTTTAGGAAATTGCCATTCTACGCTTAGAAATAAACTTTTTACATTTATTAGTAATTGGAAATAAAGAAATTTGTCTTGCATTTGATAAAGTTAATGCTATACTGATAACATTCAAAAAAATTAAATATCGTTTTTCATATAATCGTAGGGATATGGCCTACAAGTTTCTACCAGTTTACCGTAAATAAACCGACTATGAAAAGCAGAGTGAAGATAGTCTCCAGTTTAGTGGAGGTTTGTCTTTTCTTTCGTATTTCATTGTGAAAGCTCGAAGTACATTGCTTTTCTACGTTGTGGAGGGGCAAGTGCTTTGAGCTTTTTTATTTAGGCTTTGATTATATGATGTAATGCAAATGTATAGGAGGCTAGATGATGGAAAGTATTGCTAGAGAACGAGAAACAGAGAAAATAGGGAAAGATGTTGGTGACCATACGGAGAATATTTCTATTTTGCAATCGATTTTTTTGGGCCTCCAACAAGTATTAGCAATGGACCTTTTTATTCCACCTATGGTTTTAGCCGGTTTATTATCATTTTCTGTTACTGAAAATGCTTTGCTCATTCAAATGACATTTATTGCTTGTGGGATTGCAACAATTATTCAAGCAGGAATAGCAATGAAGCTTCCTGTTATGCAGGGTCCTTCCTTTGTCCCACTAAGTGCTCTTGCAGCCATTGGAACCACATCTGGTGTTGGTGCGATGATAGGAAGCTTAATACCTGGAGCCTTGTTAATAGCTATATTGGGTTATCCAATGAAAGTATTTAGTAAGGTAGTAAGGAAATTTATCCCGCCAATTGTTGCAGGGACCGTTATCGTTGTTGTTGGTATTTCTCTTATGCCTAGTGCCATAAATTCTATTTATACTGCACAAGGTAGTTTTGGAACAAATATGTTTATTGCCCTTATAACAGCAGCTGTTCTGATTTTCTGTATGTATGTTGGAGAAAAATCTAAAACGAAATTTAGATATATTAAGGTTGCGTCTGTCATTTTAGCATTAGGTATCGGTACGATTGTTGCCTCGTTTTTTGGTTTAGTTAATTTTTCATCAGTTGGGAAGTCTGCTTGGTTTCAGATGCCAAGTATCTTTGCATTTGGAAAGCCGACTTTTAACATAGATGCCATTCTCATTATGTTAGCTATTTACTTTATTATCATGATTGAAACGACCGGTACATGGTTTACTGTTAGTAAAGTGACTGACGAACATCTTGATGATAAACGATTAAATGGGGGAGCGTTTGGAGAAGGTTTAGGATGCTTTCTCGGTTCTTTCTTTGGTGGGACACCTGTAACAGGCTATTCCTCTAATGCAGGGATTATTGCAATTACAGGTGTTAAAAGCCGTAAGCCAATTATTGCTGGTGGAGTGTTTTTAATTTTATTAGGAATGATGCCAAAACTAATGAATGTGATTGCTAGCATTCCTTCAGTTGTCATTAATAGTGTTTTTGCCATTCTTTGTGTAGTGATTATGATGAATGGATTTAAAGTGATTAAAGAAGTTCCTTTTACAGAAAGAAATATGTTGGTTATCGGCGTTTCTATCATGCTTGCGTTGTTTGCAGTACTTATGCCAGCTAATATCTTAAATGGATTACCAAACTTAGTGACATATTTTGTCTCATCTGGAACGGCGATTGGTGCTATTACTGCATTGGTACTTAATTTGATACTTCCTCAAAAGCTGGAAGATAGAGGGGTTGCACCGAAGATGACAGAAGTAAGTGCAAAAGTAAATTAGAAGAGGGGAAATCTATTATGCAACAAGATCGATTATGGAATGAATGGCATCCAGTATGTAAGGCAGAAGAGTTATTAGATGATCCAAAACAGGTATTTGTGCTAGGTGAGCGAGTGGTAATTTTCCGTAATGAAAAAGGGGTACATGCATTTAAGGATTTATGTATTCACCGTGGAGCTGCACTTTCACTCGGAAAAGTAAAGGATGGGAATTTGGTTTGTCCGTATCATGCATGGGAGTATAATTCTGAAGGAACATGTGTAAAAATTCCTGCATTACCGTGTAAAAGACCGATTCCTAAGAAGGCTAGAGCAACGGTTTATCATTGCCAGGAACAATATGGCTTAATTTGGGTTAATTTAGGCGATGACCCTTCACCTATGATCTCCTATCCTGAATATCATACGGAGGGCTATCGTACAGCTATTTGTGGGCCTTATGAAGTAAAGGCAAATGCACCGAGAATTATAGAGAATTTCCTAGACGTTTCACATCTTATGTTTGTTCATGAGGGGATGCTTGGAGTCGAAGATCATGCTGAAGTTATGGATTATGATGTAGAGTTTATTGATAATCGTTTTATTACGAGTAAAATTCCTGTATACCAACCGAATCCTGATGGAAGGTCAAAAGGTGGATACGCAGATTATATTTATGAAATATTAAATCCAACAACTGCCCGATTTACTAAAACAACAGAAGGTTCAGATGAGGAATTTACGATTTTGCTCGTTGTAAATCAGGAAGATAAAGAACAAGCAAAGGCATTTATGCTATTAACTCGAAATTATGATTTAGATAAATCAGATGATGCGTTTATTGAATTCCAGGATATAATTTTCAATCAAGATTTAGACATTGTCGAAAGTCAAAAACCTGAACTTCTCCCACTAGATTTACAGGCAGAAATGCACCTTAAATCTGATGCACTAACTATCGCTTATCGTAGATGGCTGAATGAGCTAGGAGTAGAAAACGGTGTAATCGCTCTTAGTGATGAAAAGCGAGGTAAGCGTAAAGCCTCTTTAGTAAAATAAAAAACTATTAATAAAATCATTATCAATGAACCGGCATAGGAGGCTTCCATCGCCGGTTTTTTCACTTTTATAGTGTGTTTAGGAGAAGAGATAAACAAAATTTTAACTGATTAATAATGTCAATGGTATAAACGATGGTAGGTACTAAAAACTATAGTAGAATAAATGTAATCTTACTTTGTCAATTGATTCGTCATTGAAATAAAGTTAAACTTTGCATATATCGCCATTTAAGAGCAGGTGCAACTAGATGAATAACAGACAGAAGGAATTGTTGAGAAGATTGCTCATTCAAGAAGAAGGGGCATTGCATATTAAAGATTTGGCGTCAGAGCTTGATTGTGCGGAAAAGACGATCCGGAATGATTTGGATCGGTTGGAGGAATTTTTGCTTGAATTCCCTAATACAGGTTTAATTCGTAAGCCTGGTTTAGGTATTTCTATTGCTATTGATGATGATAAACGTAAAGATATTTTACACCGTCTTCTTTCAAATGAGCCAAAAACTATGGAAGAGCGGCTATTTGAAATGGCCTTTCAACTGTTGACGAATAATAAGCCGACAACATTACAGTATTGGGCAGATCGTTATTATGTTCCAAAAGCAGCAGTTAAGAAAGACGTTGATATCATTAGTAATTGGGTACAGCGTTTTGACCTCGAGCTCATCACAAAGCAACGGTTTGGGAATACGATACAGGGGTCGGAGTTAAAAAAACGAAATGCATTAGCCCATTTATCCGAGCTCATTCCATCTACTTTAAGTGATAAAAATTTGGTATTAGATTTATTTTTGCCATATGAAATTACGATCGTGAGAAATGCATTGCATGATCTAAAAAATCGATTTTCTCTTACTTTTACAGATGGTGCTTTGGAGAGTTTGCTTGTACATACGCTAATTATGATTAAACGCACTCGACAAAGGGCGCAAGTATTTATCCAAGGGTTCGAAAAAGAGAGTGCAGAGAAGAGTCAAGAATACAACTATACAAATTGGTTTTTCGAACAACTTGAATCAGTTTTTCGGTTAGTCTTTCCTGATGAGGAGCGGGTTTATTTTACCTGGCATCTCATGAGTAGCAAACGAATGGAAGAGGAATTAGAACGGATATTAATAAAGGATGAAGAAACGACCAGAATTATGAATACACTGATATACAAAATGGAAAATCTGACCCAATTACCATTTGTGGCAGATCCCATTTTAGCAAGTGGACTAGCTGTTCATATGCATTCTGTTATTAATCGCATCAAGTATGGCTTTCCAATTACAAACCCATTGTTTGAAAATATCAAACGCATGTACCCGTATATGTTCAGTATGGTCATACTGGTTCTCGAGGAACTAAACACCACTTTTTCTATCGACATCCCAGAAGATGAGGCAGCATACATCGTACTTCATTTTCAAGCCTCTCTTGAACGTATAGAAGGAGGAAGAGAAGAGAAAAAAAGAGCATTGATTGTTTGTCACATGGGTATAGGCATGTCACATTTGTTGGAGGCGAAGATTAAACAACAGTATCAGGGCATTGAAATTCTGGCCTGTATTAGTAAAACTAAGGTGAAAAATTACGTAGAAATTTTCCAACCTGATTTTATCATTTCAACCGTACCACTTGAAAATGTGAAGAGTGAGTATATCGTTATTTCCCCGCTCTTTGGACAGGATGACAAGCAGAAATTGCGTCAATTTGTTGAGGGGTTAGTCAACAAACGTAAGTCTATTAATACAAATAATGTATTGTCGCAATACTTAGTGGATGATCTTATGTTCTTTAATGTAGAAAAAGAGCATCGTTATGAGGTTGTGGAAATGTTGGCCAGGGCTCTTTTTGAAAAAGGATATGTTAAAGAAGAATTTATACGTAATGCTATCAAACGGGAGCATTCATCTGCAACGGCCATTGGTGGAAGTATTGCCATACCGCACGGGGATCCGTCATTAATTCAAACATCCGCTGTTGCGACAGCAATTTTAAAAAAACGTATGGAATGGGGTAGTGAGCAAGTATCACTTGTATTTATGTTGGCAATTTCGAAGGAAGATCAAGGAGATATTCGTGAAGTGATCGGGAAAATTGCCTCCCTAAGTCAGTCACCATTGGTGGGACTCGCATTAACTGGGGCAAAAGATTATCAGGACTTTTTAGGAATATTGGAGAAGAAACAATAATCAATTTACTCATTGGCCACAATGTATTGTGGCCATTTTGCTTTTTCTAGAGGCCATCTAGTAATTTTTGATTCATTATATGTCGATTAAGGCCATTCATTTGGAGTGATATTCTGATATTCCTATAGTCGTTATTAAAGGCTATTTTCTACAAACATTGTTGCTAATTAGTTAAAGTCTTAACGGATAGATAGGTTGAATAACCGCAATCCCCACCAATTCACTGAAAAAAACGATTTTTACCACAGCCTCCGGTAAAAATAAAAAAAATTAATTCATTCATCTAGTTTTATTATATAAGTAAGCGATTACTTCAGAGAATTATAGGAGGATAAACAGCATGGGGAAAATATTAGCTGTTACAGCATGTCCAGTTGGAATTGCCCATACATATATGGCCGCTGAGAACTTGCAGAAAGCAGGCGAAGCGTTGGGCATCGATATAAAAGTAGAGACACAAGGATCGATTGGTGTAGAAAATGCATTAACCGAAGACGAAATAGCTGAAGCGGATGGTATTATTATTGCAGCAGATAAAGAAGTACCGAAAGAGCGTTTTGCCGGTAAAAAGGTTATTATCACGGGAGTTCAGGATGGTATCCGCAAGCCAGAAGAATTAATAAAGCGGATTCAAAATGGTGATGTCCCTGTTTACAAGCCCCAACTAGCTGCTGCCAATGGGGCGAAAAAAGGGAAATCGAAGGAAAACCCAATATATAAGCATTTAATGAGTGGTGTCTCATATATGGTTCCTTTCATTGTTGTTGGGGGATTATTGATTGCACTTGCGCTGATGCTTGGAGGGGAACAAACACCAGGAGGAATTAAAATTCCTGACGGTTCTTTTTGGAAACATGTTGAAAGCATTGGTTCCACTGCATTCATGTTCATGGTCCCTATTCTTTCCGGTTTTATAGCGGTAAGTATTGCAGACCGTCCTGGACTTGTGCCAGGTATGATTGGTGGTTATATTGCAGCGAACGGAAGTTTTTATGGAAGTGAAGCCGGTGCAGGTTTTATCGGCGGGATTATTGCTGGTTTCTTAGCAGGTTATGTGGCACTTGGAATTAAGAAAATAAAAGTACCAAAGGCTGTTCAGCCTGTAATGCCGATCATTTTTATTCCGATCATTGCATCAGTGATTGTTGGTTTATTGTTTATATTTGTCATTGGTTCACCAGTTGCACATGTGTTTGAAGCACTAACTGACTGGCTTGCGGGTATGCAAGGTGGAAGTTCGATTTTGTTAGCGTTAATTCTTGGAGTAATGATTGCTTTTGATATGGGTGGTCCATTTAACAAGGTTGCTTTTCTTTTTGGTTCATCGATGATTGCAGAAGGAAATTATGAAATTATGGGACCAATTGCGGTTGCTATTTGTATTCCACCAATTGGACTTGGACTTGCAACATTCATTAATAAACGCAAATTTACGCAAACGGAAAGAGATGCTGGAAAAGCGTCCTTTACTATGGGTTTATTCGGAATTACAGAAGGTGCCATTCCTTTTGCTGCCCAGGATCCGCTCCGTGTTATTCCAAGTATTATGGTTGGGTCAATGGTTGGTTCAGTCATCGCAATGCTTTCAAAAGTAGGGGACAGTGTAGCACATGGTGGTCCAATTGTTGCAGTACTAGGTGCTGTTGACCATGTGATAATGTTCTTTGTCGCGGTAATTGTCGGTGTAATAATTACGGCCATTATGGTAATTGCTTTGAAAAAGAATGTAGAAGCTGTGCCTGTTACAATTGGTGGAGATTCAAATGATGCTGAAAGTGTACATGAAAAAACAGTTCAAAATACGAATACTCAAAGAACTGAAGTGGCCTCTTTGAACAGTGAAATTCATAAACTAACAGATATTACTAGTATAGAATTAATTGAAACTAACTTAATGGGAATGAATCGTGATGATGTAATAGATGAAATCATTTCGAAGTTTGCTTCAAATGGAATTGTTCGCTCTAAACAGGAATTTAAACAAGCAATCTTAAATCGCGAAACAGAAAGCTCTACTGGACTGGGAATGAACATTGCCATACCACATGGTAAATCCAATACGGTTAACCGTCCTGCCGTTGCTTTCGGAATCAAACGTGACGGTGTCGACTGGAACAGCCTAGACGGAACACCAGCAAAACTAATCTTTATGATAGCCGTACCAGAAGAAGCTGCCGGAGATGCCCATCTAAAAATACTCCAAATGCTATCACGAAAACTAATGGATGACGAATTCCGAAAACAACTCCTAAAAGTAGATTCTAAGCAAGAAGCTTATAAATTATTAGAGAGTATTTAAAAGCATAGGGACGGTTCTCTTGCTTCCTTCTGTGTCCGAAGTATAAGCATAAGAACCGTCCCTTCGCTTCAAATGGAGGTTAATGTTTAATGTATAAAAATGAGCCAATCTTTTTACAGCCTGTATTTCAGGAGAGGATTTGGGGAGGGAAGAAGCTGAGAGAAGAGTTTAATTATGATATTCCGTATGAGAGGACAGGGGAGGCGTGGGTAATATCTGCACATCCGCATGGTCCAAGCTATATTATTAATGGCCCTCTTGCAGGGAGAACATTGGCAGATGCATGGAATGAGCATAAGGAGTTATTTAATAAACCTAATGACTATCAAGGAGAATATCCCTTACTTATAAAGATCTTGGATGCAGCTGATGATTTATCCGTACAAGTCCATCCCAATGATCAATTTGCCCGTGAAGTGGAAGGGGTTCCGTATGGTAAGACCGAATGTTGGTATGTATTGAGTGCTGAAGAAGGAGCGGAACTTGTGTTAGGGCATCATGCTAAAACAGCAGAGGAATTGGCGCAATTGATTGATCAAGGTGAATGGGAGCAGCTCTTAAGACATGTGAAAGTAAAAGTTGGAGATTTTGTCTATGTTCCAAGTGGAACGATTCACGCGATTGGAAAAGGTATTGTTATCCTTGAAACACAGCAAAGTTCTGACATAACCTATCGAGTTTATGATTATGACCGAACAGATGCCTCTGGTCAAAAGAGAGAATTGCATCTAGATCGCTCAAAACAAGTGACCACCGTTCCACACAAAGATGTTGTGGTCCAACAAACGGAGAAGGTAAATGGTGATTTAATCGACAAGAAATTAGTTGAGGAACAATATTTTACTGTGCATCATTGGCAATTAAATGGACGGGCTGTCTGTGACATGGTTAAAAACTTTTTACAGGTAAGTGTGATAGAAGGACATGCAGTCCTTACCATTAATGAAAAGTCCTTTACTATCGAAAAAGGGACCCATTTTATCTTACCGAATGGTATTCAACAATATACATTGGTAGGGCAAGCAGAATTAATTGTTTCTCATGAATCAATAATACCAAAGGATGAATGATCTAAATCCCTAAAAAATTATATATCTCCACATTTCATTGGTTTCATTGCCATAATGGATTGGTAATAAACATCATTCAAATGAATCGAGGGAACAAAAAAAGTCACTGTGCTACCAAAAATTTGATAGCGCAGTGACTTTGTTCTATTAATTTCTGATTAAATAATCGAATGCACCTAAGGCTGCATTTGCACCTGAACCCATGGAAATAATAATTTGTTTGTATGGGCTATTCGTGCAGTCTCCTGCAGCAAATACTCCAGGTATGCTCGTTGCTCCACGATTATCTACTACAATCTCGCCCATTCTAGTACGTTCAACCGTATCACCTAACCAATCAGTATTTGGAACAAGACCAATTTGAACGAAGACTCCTTGTAATTCTACATGATGCTCTTCTTCTGTCTCACGGTCTATATAGGTAATGCCGTTTACTTTATCAGTACCGGTAATTTCCTTTGTTTGTGCGTTCTTAATAACTGTAACGTTTGGAAGGCTGTAAAGGCGATCTTGTAATACAGAATCAGCTTTTAGTTCTGCTGCGTATTCAATAACTGTTACATGCTTGACGATACCAGCAAGGTCAATAGCTGCTTCAATACCTGAATTACCTCCACCAATTACGGCAACGTCTTTACCTTCAAATAATGGACCATCACAGTGAGGGCAATATGCGACACCTTTGTTTTTGAACTCGGCTTCTCCAGGAACTCCGACATTGCGCCAACGAGCACCTGTTGAAAGAATGACTGTTTTACTTTTTAGAACAGCACCATTTTCAAGCTCGATTTCAACAAAGTCTTTTTTCTCTAAACGCTTGGCACGTTGAGAATTCATGATATCGATATCGTATTCTTTCACGTGTTCTTCAAGGCTTGCAGCGAGTTTAGGGCCTTCAGTGTATTTCACGCTAATGAAGTTTTCAATGCCCAGTGTATCCATGATCTGACCGCCGAAACGTTCAGCCACAATACCTGTTCGAATGCCTTTACGTGCTGCATAGATCGCTGCACTAGCACCAGATGGGCCTCCACCAACAACAAGCACATCAAATGGGTCCTTATCTGAAAACTCAGAGGCATCAGCAGTATTCCCCATTTTAGTAAGAATTTCTTCGAGTGTCATTCGACCACTACCAAAAGATTCGCCATTTAGGAAAACCGAAGGTACAGCCATAATGCCTTTGCTTTCAACTTCTTCTTTGAAAGCCGCACCGTCAATCATCGTATGGGTAATCCCAGGATTGAGAACACTCATAATGTTCAAAGCTTGTACAACATCTGGGCAGTTATGACAGCTTAGGCTAACATATGTTTCAAAATGATATTCGCCTTCGATGCCTTTTACTCGATCGATTAAGCTTTGGTCTATTTTGGGAGTTCTTCCACTTACTTGTAAAAGAGCTAGCACGAATGAAGTAAATTCGTGACCAAGAGGAATACCAGCAAAAGCGATCCCAGTATCTTCGTCAATGCGATTGACACTAAAGCTTGGTGTTTTCGCTAATGTTGTTTTTTCTATTTTTATTTTTGGTGACATGGTTGCTAACTCATCAACTAGAGATAGAATGTCATTTGATAACTTATCGGATCCTGCACTAACTTTAAGTAGTACATCATTTTCCAATAGTTGTAGATATTGATTTAATTGTGCCTTAATATCTGCATCCAGAATCATTTATAGCACCCCTTAGATTTTCCCTACAAGATCAAGGCTTGGTTTAAGTGTTTCTTCGCCTTCCTTCCATTTAGCTGGGCAAACCTCACCAGGATTGTTACGAACATATTGTGCTGCTTTAATTTTGTTAATAAGTGTGCTAGCATCACGGCCAATACCATCTGCATTGATTTCAATTGCTTGGATAACACCATCAGGATCAATGATGAATGTACCACGATCAGCTTGTCCTAATTCTTCAATGAATACATCGAAGTTGCGAGAAAGAACATGCGCAGGGTCACCAATCATTGTATAAGTAATTTTACCGATTGCTTCTGATGTATCATGCCATGCTTTATGTGTGAAATGAGAATCTCTTGATACAGAGAATACTTCAACTCCTAATTCTTGAAGAGCTGGATATTGTTCTTGAAGGTCTTCAAGCTCTGTTGGGCAAACGAAGGTAAAATCAGCTGGGTAGAAGCAAACAACACTCCAGTGACCTTTTAAATTTTCTTCAGTAACTTCCATGAAATCACCGTTTCTGTATGCTTGTGCTTTGAATGGTAATACTTCTTTTCCGATTAAAGACATTAGTAAATTCCTCCTAGTTGAGTTTTAATTTATAAAATAGGTAGTTAGGACATAAAGTCATAACTATTAAAAACTAAATATAATTCTGCTTTTGATTATAATTAGTTTTTTATAATAATTATAATTCAAAAACCATTATCATATAGATCTTAATGATTTGTCAAGGAAATAAACTTTTATTATTAATATCGGCTGTTTCCTTTTAGTTTGCTTGCTTTTGTAATAGCCAACTGTCGGCTTTTACACCTAATAAAGGATCACGCGGTTCTTATGCGGATGGTCAGACTTTTCTCAGTAAATTTTAAAGGTGTGGCGATCTTCGGCCGATAGTTTTTCGTTTAAACTTTACTTAAATAGCAACAATGTTTGAGAAAAGAGTCTAATATTAATTGGTGTGATCAATATAAGATTATTAAATTCTTATTAGCATTCTATATTGTAAGTGGAAATAGGAATTGACGTTATAGTGAGGATGTAAGGCAATTTTCAATTGATATTATTATTTCTCAATTAACAAATATTATACATACCGGCTCTGATACAAGAAAAAGACCACTGCTGAGTGGTCTCTTGTTTTGGATTTTTATTAAATCCTCCTGCTATTTAGAAATATAAAGTTAATAAGCGGTCCAACCACCATCTACAGCAATAACCTGTCCATTAACAAAGCTTGATTCATCTGACCCTAAAAAGATAGCCATTTGTGCAATTTCTTCAGGTTGGCCGGCACGGGGATTAATAGCTAAACCTAATGATTGACGACCTGCACCAAATTCACTCACATTTGTCATCGTTGAAGCAATATTTGTTATAACTGCTCCTGGAGCAATACCGTTGCAACGGATGTTTTTATCTGCATACATGAAGGCTGTGTTTTTTGTAAGGCCTACAACAGCATGTTTTGAAGCAGTATAAGCAGCACCAGCACGTGCACCATATAAACCACCGGCAGAGATATTATTTACTATAGTTCCATGTCCTTGTTCTAAAAAGAGATTGATTGCGATACGCATAGATTTCATAACTGCTAATGTATTTACAGCGAATACTTTTTCCCAGCGTTCATCCGTAACTTCTCCTACGGGCTCCATGCCATCCATGATGCCAGCATTATTAACAAGGATATCTAATGTTCCAAAGGCTTGTTTCGTTTCAGTGAATAAACGTTGTAGATCATCTTCAGAAGCTACGTTTGTTTGAACGGCGATTGCTTCTCCACCTGATGCCTTAATTCCTTCAACAACTAATTTTGCACCATCTAAGTTTAAGTCTGATACAACAACCTTTGCACCTTCTTTTGCATAACCTTCTGCAATTGCCTTACCCATACCTGATGCAGCACCAGTGATAATAGCTACTTTTCCATCTAATCTCATTCGAAATGCCCCCTTTAATTTTATTGTACAGTTGTTCAATAAAAATTATAATAAAGTTGGATAGACACCTACAATTACAAAATAACGATATTTGTTCAATAATTAACACAAATTAAAAAATATGTTCAATAAGAGGTGATAAAATGAGTACCGATTTGCGTATCCAGAAAACGAAAGAGGCATTGCATCGTGCATTATTAGAATTGTTGAAGGGAAAAACTCTAGAGGTTATCACAGTCTCGGAAATTTGCAGGAAAGCAAAGGTCAGTCGAGGTACATTTTATTTACATTATTCCAATATCGAGGAATTATTTGAGGAGTATTTTAAGGAGATAACCGCGGATTTAATCAATTCTTATCAAGAACCGTACCGCCACGTATCCGTGTTAAAAACGAGCGAATTAGATCCTTCTACTATTCGGATATTTCATCATATCGAAAAATATCAACCTTTCTACAAAATTATCTTTTCAAAAAAAGTTCCATTGACGTACTATTATTTATTATTTGAAACAATTAATCATTTATTGCTTCAAGATACAGAAGCAAATATTAAAAGTGGAATCAATCGACAGCTTTATTGTGCTTATCAAGCTAATGCTATGATTGGTATGATTATACATTGGTATCAGAATGATTTTTCATATAGTGTGAACGATTTAAATAGCCAACTCGTTCAAATATTAAATATGAAAATAACTACTTAATCATTTAGACGTAAATGGGACATATGATCAAGTTAATTTCCCTTAGAAGCTATTTGTTCATAGATAGAGATTGCATAAAAAATAATAAGAGGTATAAATCTGGTGAAAATCGAAAACAACGATGCTTGAAGCATTTGAAAGCTATGCTTCCACTTCCTTGGAAGAGCTTGAAAATTATCAGGATTACATAGGGATTCGCAAAAAAATAGGGAATTCACTTTCTAGCATTGTGGAAGAAGGGATGGGGGATGGATCTATACGATCGGATTTACCTACTAAAGAAGTTTTATCTTCTGTAATTAATGCATTTGGGTTATTTTCAAGAAAGCTTTCCTTATTTGAACGGATTCCCCTAATAAAGGATGATTTTGAGCCCCGTATTCAGTTAACAATCATTAAACAAATATTTTTGGATTATATTAGAGCCTAATTATTATAGGCTCTATTTTTTATTGTTAAGGTTAATGTAAGGTTCAGATTAAAAGGGTGTAAGGTTTGTTTATTAAACTAATTATATTCACATTATTTTAGCAGAGGAGTTTATTGTATGAATCCTTCCATTCCACAGAAAGAACGTATCTTGTCTCTAGACATTATTCGTGGCATAGCTTTATTTGGCATACTTCTAATTAATGTCGGGGCATATAAAATCATTATGAGTGAAGAAAGTCTTCCTGTTTACAGTGGTTTTAATAGGATTATCGACATATTCATTGACATGTTTATCGAGAAAAAATTCTTTTCAATCTTTTCATTTTTATTTGGTGTAGGGTTTTATATTTTTGCATCACGTGCTGAGAGCCGTGGAGATAAGCCGCTATGGAGGTTTGCTAGACGTTTAATCGCCCTTTTCCTCATTGGGATCATCCATTTAATAGTTTTTTGGGGATCGATCTTATCCATATATGCAATCATCGGTCTCTTTCTTCTACCTTTTTATCGAGCAAGGGTGTCAACAATTAGTAAGTGGTTAGGAATGATAATTGTTTTTTATATTCTTTCGATTATAATGAATCTATTTGCTCCGGACATGGGGGTATTTTCTAAAGTTGTTGCCTTTATAGGAAACGATGCAATTGCTATTTTCATTATGTTTTTATCAGGATTTTTAGCTGCTAAAGCAGATTGGATCCGCCATGTGCGTGATTTATCCAGACAAATAAGACTGATACAAATGGTGACATTCCCATTATTCATTGGTTTCTCAGCCTGGATTTGGTTTGCCTCTCAAGCAGATGATCAAAATATCCAATCAATTATTGCGCTTGGCGTAATACCGACCACCTATTTTTATCTTGTAAGCTTATTTTCAATCTTAGAACATAAGCAGATCACAAAATTTCTTCAGCCAATTGCATGTGTTGGTCAAATGGCATTTACAAATTATTGGGCGCAAAGCTTTATCGGGTTGGGAATCATTTCATTAATGGGGCTTGAAGTGGTGTCACCAAGTAACATTGTGATCATTTCAATCGTCATTTATGTGATCCAAATGTGTTATAGTGTCATCTGGTTTAAGTTCTTCAAGATGGGGCCATTAGAGAAGGTATGGCGATTTATGACATATGGGAGGAGATTTCCTGCCACAAAGAAATGAGTTGCTATTTAATAGAAATGAAAACTGAGTTAGACAAGTCCTCTAAGTTGTAGGACTGTCTAACTTACATTCTATAGATTACACATAGACTGAAGCTTTCTATATATCCTTCCAATAGAAGTTGTATTTATTATATTTGTTATCTTAGGCTTTTTACTAATCTTCCATCGTTGCCTACTCATTATCTTTTTTATTGTTATCTACCTTCCTATTTTTATTTTCCTCAACCAACATCTCGGGAAACATGCTCTCTGCAATCATCTGATCCTGTTTATTTATTTCGAAGCCATTTGCTTATATCAATTAGTAATTTGATTCTATCTCGCTACCTATCTTGGGCTTTTTCTATACAAAAATAATAATTTTCAGGGCAGAAATCCTTTAAAAATGGGGTTTCTGCTTTTTTAAGGTTTTTGTAAGGTTCCTATTAAAGTGGTGTAAGGTACAGTCAGTATAATTATTTTTGTTGATAGAGCAGCTTACTTATTGAGTTTTAAACTCAAACAATTCATGCAGAATTTAATCAATTGTTCTTCGTCAATTGCAATGAATGATAAGATCGGCACATTTTCGGGGGCATCTTTTTAAAAAGGTTATTCTTTCTTAATAATAAGGCTGAGTATAAGGGCATTGTTTACAAAGTCAACTTAGTTTAAGGAAAGATCTTTGATAATAAACAGGAGGATTTCTTAATGAAAACAATTTTATCCGCAAAAAATGTTCAAAAAATATATGGCTCAAAAGGAAATCAATACAAAGCATTGGAAGATATTAATTTAGAAATAAAGGAAGGCGAATTTATTGGAATTATGGGGCCTTCAGGAGCAGGTAAATCAACATTATTAAATATTTTATCGACGATTGATACGCCCTCAGCTGGGGATATAATCATCGCTAATCAAAATATCGTCAAAATGAAGGAAGAAGAACTTTCCGATTTCCGCCGGAATCAACTCGGATTTATATTCCAGGACTACAATTTACTAGATACGCTAACGGTAAAGGAAAATATTTTGCTTCCCTTGGCGTTATCAAAGGTCCCAACACAACAAATAAACAAACGCGTCGAGGAGATTGCTGATACTTTTGGGATTCGAGAAATACTTCATAAATATCCGTACCATATATCTGGAGGTCAAAAACAGAGAACAGCTGCATCCCGTGCAATAGTAACTAATCCAAGCCTAATCTTGGCGGACGAGCCTACAGGTGCCTTGGATTCAAAATCTGCAACAAGCTTATTAGAAAGCTTAACCTCCCTTAATGAAAATAATCAATCAACCATTCTTATGGTTACACATGATGCGTTTGCTGCAAGCTTTTGTAAAAGGATTCTATTTATTAAGGATGGACGAATCTTCGCAGAAATTCATAAAGTGCAGCAGTCTCGTCAGGAATTCTTTCAAAAAATAGTTGATGTCCTTGTTTCACTTGGAGGTGGACATTAGAATGACTCTATTTAGCATTGCTAGAAAAAATATTAGGAAAAATTTCACCAATTATTTTTTATATATTGCATCGATGATCTTTAGTATTGTCATTTACTTTACTTTTGTTTCTTTAAAGTATGATGATGCTATCCAAGCTTCAACAGACTCTTCTACAAAAATTAGTTCAGCCTTTAATGGTGCTGCGGTTGTTTTAATGATTTTTGTTGCTGTCTTTATCTGGTATTCGAATTCATTTTTTACGAAGAAACGGAAAAAAGAAGTCGGACTCTACTCTCTATTAGGTGTTAGAAAGAAACAAATTGGTCAAATGTTATTTTACGAAAACTTTATAATGGGAATCATCGCTCTTATTATTGGGATCGTCCTTGGTACACTTTTGTCTAAGTTCTTTGTGACACTTTTAATGAAAATCATGGGCTATGAAGCAATTGGGAATTTTGTAATCTCGCCCGCAGCTATCATAAACACAATTGTTGTATTCATCATTATTACAGCCATTACTTCCATTCATGGTTACCGGTTAATTTATCGTTTTAAATTAATTGAGCTATTTAAGGCAGAGCAAGAAGGGGAAAAGGAACCAAAAGCATCCTTCTTAATTGCCGTTTTCTCCATTATATTACTCGGTATTGGCTATTGGTTAGCTTTACAAAATTTATTAGAGTCAAATGCATGGAGAACACTGGGCTTTGCGGTAACTCCAATCGTTATTTTGGTTACAGTAATTCTCGGTACTTATTTATTATTTAGTACATTAACCGTATATCTATTGAAGGTATTAAGAAAAAATAAAAAGCATTTTTGGAATGGGATTAATCTGATTAGTATATCCCAACTACTTTATCGAATGAAGGGGAATGCCCGTACATTAACGATTATCGCAGTATTAAGTGCGACTACACTATCTGCAGTCGGAGCTGCTTATAGTTTTTATTATAACAATAGAAGTAATGCAGAAATAGCCAATCCAAATAGCATGATGTTTATAACGAAGGATTCACATATCGCTGACCAGGTCAAAGAGCGTGTATCACAGGATAAAAGCCATAAGATTGTCTATCATGAGACCATTCCAACACTAAATATAGATGTTGATATTACAAATCTGAATAGTAAAATGTCTGCGGATCAAGTGGAATATAGCGTTATTGACAATAAAACCTATAATAAATTAATAAAGTTACAAAAAAGAAATGACACCCTTTTACTGAAAGGAAATGAAGCAGCTGTCCTAGATGCAGGTTATTTTGAAGGTTTATCACCTAAATATGTAGGATCAACAGTTTCATTAAAGGTAAATGATAGCAGTAAAAATATAACCTTTAAAAGTTTGAAGAAATTTAATGTTCTCAATCTCTATACAGCTAATACAACACTTGTAGTTAGTAATGAATTATTTTCGAAATTAGCAAATGAAAAAAATCTAGTAAACATGGAAGCATACAAAATAACGAATGAAGATGATGCGAAGACATTAACGAAAGATATTCAATCTTTATTACCAGAGGAAGCATACTTTTCAAACTTCTATAGTAATTATGCTCAAGGAATGGAGTCATCTGGTTTAATTATATTCATGGGTGGTTTCCTTGGATTAGTATTTCTTGCAGCAACAGGTAGTATCATTTACTTTAAACAACTTACGGAAGCAAATATAGATAAAGAGCGCTATGAAATTTTACACAAAATTGGTGTAAATAAAAAAGAAGTAAAAAAATCTATTGCTAGACAAATATTATTTATTTTTGCCCTACCACTTATTGCAGGAATTGCTCATAGTATCGTTGCTTTAACAGCTTTATCAAGGCTAATGCAAACAAACTTAGTTATTCCAGTGTTCATTTGTATAGGTATTTACGTATGTATTTATATTGCCTATTACTTCTTAACAGTGAATACCTACTACAAAATCGTAACGAAATCAGATAAACAATAAAGGATTGGAGTAAAACAATGAAAAAAATCATATTATCATGCCTCATCATAGTAGTGATACTAATTGGTGGAGGGCTAGTTCTTCAGAAGGTTAACTTTAATAGATTAGGAGCAGATCAATTGTATACCCAGATTAAGGGTCAAGGAAAAATGATCGAAGATAAAATCGATAATGGTGAGAAAATAATTAGGTACGAGTACAAATTACCATCCTTTGACAAGAATGGTCAACAACAAACCTTGTCATTTACTTCACCAAAACAACTTAAGGAAAATGCTTATTTAATGTTATATACTAAAAAAGATAAAGGTGTGACTTCTTATCAGGAAGTAGAAAAAAAAGATTTACCAAAGAAGGTTAGTGAAAAATTAAAGTAGTAGTATGTAGAAAAATGAAAGAATCCTTGTTAAAAAGGGTTCTTTTTTGATAATAATAAAACAGGCAATCATTACTGGAGGTAGGTATCGGATGTCCTTAAATAATAAAAAGGTATTAATTATAGATGATGAAGAAGATATTTTAAGACTAATAAAAACAGTATTAGAGAAAGAAGGAATAAAAAACGTTATTACCTCGACTACTGCTTATGATGGGTTCAGTAAATTCAAAGAAACCAATCCTGATCTTGTTTTATTAGATATTATGCTGCCGGATGGAGAAGGCTATGATGTGTGTAGACAAATAAGGAATATCTCACGAGTACCTATATTATTTTTATCAGCAAAAACGGAGGAAATTGATAAAATATTAGGCTTTGCCATTGGTGGAGATGATTATATTACTAAACCATTTAGTCCTAAAGAGGTAGCCTATCGAGTAAAGGCACAGCTACGAAGAGCGGATTATATGCAGACAACTATTGAGAAGGATTCGATTATAAAGGTCGGCCCATTTGAGTTAAATGAGGAAAAAGTACAATTGATAAAAAGTGGAAAAATGATTGAATTAAAACCGAAAGAATTCGGATTGATGAAGTATTTTCTAGAAAATAAAAATAGGGTGATCAGTAAGGAACAACTTTATGATGCGGTATGGGGTGAGGAATTCTTCGGGATGGATAATACGGTTATGGTTCATATACGAAGATTACGGGAGAAAATTGAAGAGCAGCCTTCTCATCCTAAGTATTTGCTTACGGTTAAAGGCTTAGGCTATAAACTGATGGTTGAGGATGAATAATTCATGAAATGGAAGCTGACGGGAAGGTATTTGTTATCGGTTGTATTGGTTGTTATCCTAGTAGTTTTCATTAATATTGCTATTGCTTTAACCTTGCTCGTGGTTCAGTCAATTTTTGACATACCTTTATTACAAGAAAAGGAATCTTCTCCTGAACAATTTACTAGACAGTTTCAAAATAACATAGTCGTCTCGAATTCTGACGTGTCAATTACCGAAAAGGGAAAAAAAGAGCTTAATAAAAAGAAGGCTTGGATACAAATATTAGACGAAAATGGCAAAGAAATTTATGGTTATAAAGAGCCAGAAAAAATTAAGAAGAAATACACTCCTTCTGAAATTATTCAAATGTATAAGTATAGGGAAATTGATGCGAATACGACTGTTTATTTAGGAGAAAGAAAAGAAAATGGTAGAATATACAGTTACTTTATTGGAATTGACAATCCTAGATTAAATAAAGTTATTGTCTCATTGGACCTTGGAAATATTTTTCATGTCTTTAAATCAGGAACTTTTATAATTATCATTGATATTCTTATTGCTTTATTGGTCGGGTATTTTTTCAGTAAGCGTCTAACCCAGCCATTATATACTTTAATGGATGGGATAAAAAGGCTAGCAAATAATGAATTCTATATAAATGATCAACCTAAAGGAATTTATAAAAATGTATTTGATAATTTAAACCATTTATCCGACCAATTAAAAGTGAATGAAATAGAAAGAAATAAATTAGATACAATGAAAGAAGAATGGATAGCAAATATTTCGCACGATATAAAGACCCCGCTGTCCTCAGTTCAAGGCTATGCTGAAATGATAAAGGATCCAGAATATGACTTTACCATGGAGGAGATAAGGGAATATGCAGAGATTATTGAAACGAAATCACATTAT
The DNA here is from genome assembly GCF_038007825.1 of Heyndrickxia sp. FSL W8-0496. Lineage (NCBI taxonomy): Bacteria > Bacillati > Bacillota > Bacilli > Caryophanales > Bacillaceae > Heyndrickxia > Heyndrickxia sp. FSL W8-0496. The sequence goes on along the minus strand of NZ_JBBOXX010000001.1, from coordinate 5,144,175 downwards.
ATTAAAGAGGTAATTGAAGATTTAAATTTAACGACACGAATTAGGAATAAAGAACTTTCGTTAAATAAAAAGCGGATAAATATCGTGACATTACTGCGTAATATTGTGATTGACATATTAAATGATCCGAAATATTCCGATCGAGATATCCAGTTTCATGTAAAAGAAGAGAAAATCATGCTTGAGGTGGATGAAACTCTGTTTCATAGAGCGATCAATAATTTAATTTATAATGCCATTGTCCATAATGAACGAGAAGTAAAAATCATTGTAAGTATTGAAAGAGCAGAACACACGCATATTGTAATAAAAGATAATGGTAAAGGGATAAAGAAGGCCGAGCTGAACAGAATCTTTGATCGTTATTACCGTGGAACCAATACGGGAATGGCACATAAAGGCTCAGGACTAGGAATGGCGATAGCTAATGATATTATTAAAGCCCATGAGGGAGAAATTACGATCAACAGCGAAGTTGGTCATGGGACAACACTTGAAATTCATATTTAGAACTTTAAGTAGGGACAATTTGTCTCTACTTTTTTTATTCCCTTAACATCTTAACTTGCATAATTTTACATATTTATTAAAAGAAAGGAAATAATATCGATAACAAATATGTAAGGGGCAATGTACACATGGCTAATGAAAAGATAAAGTTGACATCTGCCGAGATCGCTAGTATTTGGACAGGATATATGAACGATAGTTTGTCAAAATGTATACTAGGTTATTTTTTGCAGCATGTTGAAGATAAGGAAATTCGTTCTGTTGTTCAATTTGCTTATGACTTATCATCTGCCCATATTGAAAAGTTGAAGGAAATTTTTCAGCAGGAACAAATTCCATTACCTATAGGTTTTACAAGTGAAGATGTTAATCTGAATGCCCCAAAGCTATATACTGACATGTTCATGCTTACATATATACTAAATATGGGTAAAGCTGGTTTACTTGCATATAGTGGATTTTGTGCGATGTCTGCAAGAAAAGATATTAGAGATTATTTTAGGGAGGGGCTTAAGGAAACATCCGACCTTTTTGATAAAAGTTCAGAGATCTCCTTATCGAAAGGTATATTTGTAAGAGCTCCTTTTATAGCTTATCCTTCAAAAACAGATTATGTAGATACCCATAAATATTTAAGTGGCTTTTCCTTTTTTAGCAAACAACGCCCATTAAATTCAGTTGAAATCGCCCATTTATATACGAATATTCAAACCAATTTGATGGGAGCAAAGCTAGCAACTAGTTTTGCTCAAGGCTCACCCAGAAAGGATATTCAACAATGGATGCTAAGAGGTAGAGATATATCAGAAAAGCACATTCAGGTTTTTACAAAAGCGTTGCTTAGTAACGGTATTCAACCACCCGTATCATCGGATATTAGTATTACTGATTCGATCACCCCTCCGTTCTCAGATAAGCTAACGATGTTTCATATGAGCCTGTTAAGTGCAACAGGGACGGGAAATTATGCTACTGCTGCCGCAGCAAGTCAGAGAAGTGATCTTATAATAAATTACGAAAGGCTATCACTTGAAATTGCACAATATGCGAAAGATGGAGCAGATATTATGATTAAATACGCATGGTTGGAGCAGCCGCCAGGTACCCAAGATAAAGATAAATTGGTAAAGAAAAAGGAACAGCAATAATGAAATATTCCAATGACTGCATGAAGAAAGATAGGCAGATATAAACTTCGAACATGATGGAGGATCGATGTTGATCTTCCTATTTTTTTGACGTTCATTTTTCAAAAACTATTACGATTCGGTACAGTTAAATTCCCCAGCTTCGTATAGTTTGTTTCTTTTGTAAAAGCCAGTAGTGGGTTGTTAATCAAGCAAAATCGAGAAAAAGGATATTGACGGATGTGTATATAGTGTATATATTATATATATACGGTATATAAGGTGCTGAAAAATAAATGGATATAATTATATCAAATACATCTAAAGATCCCATTTATCAACAAATCATTAAGCAAATTAAAGAGCTTGTACTAAAAGGAGAGTTACTGGAAGGAGATTCTCTTCCGTCTATTCGCCAATTAGCAAAAGATTTGCAAGTAAGTGTGATTACAACGAAACGAGCCTATGAAGAGCTAGAAAATGAAGGATTTATCGTTTCAATTGTTGGTAAGGGATCATTTATTGCTAGTCAAAATCAAGAGTTGTTAAAAGAACGACGCTTAAAAATTATTGAAGAAAAAATATGTGAAATTATTGACGAAAGTAAACTTATTCATTTTTCGAAAGAAGAGCTCATTGAATTGATTAATATATTGTATGGGGATGATCCAGAATGACGAATGTAGTTGAATTTAATCATGTATCAAAATCCTTTAAAGATTTTTCGTTAAAAGATGTAACCTTTTCTATTAAAAAGGGGTATATTACGGGGTTCATTGGCTCTAATGGTGCTGGAAAAAGTACAACCATTAAGCTACTCATGAATCTATTAAAAAAGGATAGTGGTGACATTACGATTTTCGGACTTGATCAAAACAAATATAATCAAGAGATTAAAAGTCGTATTGGTTTTGTGTATGATGAGAATTGCTTTTATGATACTTTAACCATTAAAGAACTAAGGAAAATCATTGCCCCGATGTACCCGAAATGGAATGATGACCTTTTTTATAAATATGTCGACCAATTTCGTTTACCGGAGAAACAGCAGGTTAAAAGCTTTTCCAAAGGAATGAAAATGAAATTGGCCATCGTATTCGCTATTAGTCATGATCCAGAATTTATAGTAATGGATGAGCCAACCTCTGGACTAGATCCTGTATTTAGAAGAGAAATATTAGAAATTTTACATGAAATTATGTTAGATGAACAAAAAACGATTTTCTTTTCCACTCATATAACTACCGATCTGGATCGAATTGCTGATTATATTACTTATATCCATAAGGGACAAATTTTATTTTCAAAGGAACGTGAGGAACTACTTGCTGAATATGGGATAGTCAAAGGGAAAAATGATTTATTAGATAGAGATACAGAAAAAGAGTTTGTTAGTATTCGGAAGACAGGTGTTGGTTTTGAAGCATTAACTAGTAATGTGAAGAAAACAATGAATCTTTTCGGCGATGAGGTTTTAATTGAAAAGCCTAGCCTTGAGGATATTATGTACTATACAGATAAGGGGAATTTGTCATGTACTCATTGATTTTAAAAGATATTCTTATGTTGAAAAAGATGTTATTACTGATTGCAGGATTTATAGCCTTATTTTATTTTTTAGAGAACCCTCCTGTAATGGCCATATCATTTGCAGGAATCATTTTCATTTCCAGTACAGGGAGTTTTGAAGATCGTAGCAATTCGCATATTATGTTAAATAGCTTGCCTATTCATCGTAAAAGTATTATCTCTTCCAAATATGTTGGGGCTATTTTGTTTGGAATATTTGCGACAGTATTAGCGACACTATTTCAAATGATATTTTATTTTATATTGGATGCATATGATAAGCCGCTACCAAATGCAAATCAATTAGTGTTGAGTATGGTAATCATCCTTTTATTTTCGGCTCTGTATTTTCCAATATTATATAAATTTGGGGAAAAATACACGAGGATCATCCTTATGATTGTTATTTTTGGATTTATTATTTTTGGGCAAATGGCGATGTATGCTTTAAAAGGTAATATAGAAGTGTTTCAATTATTTCTTAATCAATTTACAATTACTCAGTTAACGATTGCAGGTTTTGCAATTACAATCATCGTCTTTATATTTTCTTGGCTAGCAACGATAAAAATATATGAGGCTAAGGATTTTTAGGTAGTCAACTAATAATCGAACACAAAAGCTGCGGGGAATTTTTTTTCTGCAGCTTTTTACTATGCTCAAATTCACTTAAAATATTAAAATAATATTTAGGATATTTTGAAATAATATTAAAATATTGTTCGGATATATATTTATTAACAAAACTGTTTTTCTAGAAAATACAATTGTATTTTTGGTTGTTAATTATTATTATAGAATAAACGATTTGAATGTTTAAGATAATTATTTAAAGCAAGTGGCTATTCATAAGACTTCTTCAAATCTTTAAATAAGTGATATCAAAAAATGAATGACAGCACGTAAAGCTTTTTAAAGGGAGAGAGGATTCAAATGGCAAACAAAGAGTTAAAAAGAGGTTTAGAAGCTCGTCATATCCAAATGATAGCGTTAGGGGGTACCATTGGTGTTGGTTTATTTATGGGGTCAGCCAGTACGATTAAATGGACAGGGCCATCTGTATTGTTTGCCTACGCTATTTCGGGGATATTTATTTATTTGGTCATGCGTGCTATGGGAGAAATGCTGTATGTAGAGCCTAGTACTGGATCATTTGCGACCTTTGGACATAAATATATTCATCCACTGGCGGGGTATTTAACTGCATGGAGCAATTGGTTTCAGTGGGTCATTGTTGGGATGTCAGAAATCATTGCGGTTGGGCAGTATATGCAGTATTGGTTTCCGGATCTACCTGGCTGGATACCAGGTATAATTGCCATGCTGATTCTTGGTGCCGCAAACCTGATTTCTGTCAAATCCTTCGGAGAAATAGAATTTTGGTTTGCAATGATTAAAATTATTACGATTGTATTGATGATTGTCGCAGGATTTGGTCTGATTTTCTTTGGTTTAGGTAATGGAGGGAACGCCATTGGCTTAGAGAACTTATGGAAACATGAAGGTTTTTTTACTGGTGGCTGGTCTGGCTTCTTCTTTGCACTATCTCTTGTCATTGCTTCTTATCAAGGAGTTGAACTTATAGGGATTACAGCCGGTGAAGCAAAAAATCCACAGCAAACACTAACAAAGGCTATTAAAAGTCTGATATGGCGTATATTAATTTTTTATATTGGTGCAATTTTTGTGATTGTAACTGTTTATCCATGGGATCAGTTGAATTCAATCGGCAGTCCGTTTGTTGCCACATTTGCGAAGGTAGGGATTACTGCCGCTGCTGGTATTATCAACTTTGTTGTCATTACAGCAGCAATGTCTGGCTGTAATAGTGGGATATTTAGTGCCGGACGTATGCTTTATACGCTAGGAGTGAATGGACAAGCACCAAAAGTGTTTACAAAGGTAACAAGTAGTGGGGTGCCCATATACGGAACAGTCGGTGTTATGCTAGGCTTAGCGATTGGTGTGGTTCTTAGTTATATTGCCCCTGAGAATCTATTTGTCTATGTATATAGTGCTAGTGTGCTTCCCGGTATGGTGCCATGGTTTGTTATTTTAATTAGTCAAATTCGATTCAGGAAGGAAAAGGGAGCAGAAATGGTAAACCATCCATTTAAGATGCCTTTTGCTCCTTTTACAAACTATGTAACGATTGCCTTTTTAATAATGGTTTTAATAGGTATGTGGTTTAATGATGATACACGAGTATCACTTGTCGTAGGGATTATTTTCTTAGCTCTTGTAGTCATCAGTTATTATGTATTAAGTATTGGACGTCGTTCTTCCAAAGTTGATAAAGAAAAGAAATAAATCCCTCAATTTTTATCCAATCCAGTAAGGGGATCGATCGCTCTTCTCCCTTTATTGGATGTTTAATGATCGTACTGATCCCTAAGTTTTTTCATTTCCTCTACTAAGTCTTTACCTATAATCGGAGCTAGTTTGTCATATAACGGATATAGCTTTTTTGTCCACACTTTTCTTTCCTCATCGGTTAATTCATGTATTTGAATAGAAGATTTTTTTCGAATGAGCTGAAGCTGCTCTTCATTTAATTTTTCTGCTTGTTGTTGGTTCCAGGCAGTTGTTTCTGCCATTGCCTCAGTTAAAATCTGTTGAGTTTGTTCCGATTGCTTATTCCAAAATGATTGATCCATTAAAACAACATAGCCTAGATAGCCGTGATTACTGATTGTCAAATACCTTTGAAGATTATAAAATTTCTTTGAATAGATATTTGATAATGTGTTTTCTTCTCCATCAATCTCTCCGGATTGTAAGGATTGAAAAGTAATATCAAATGCTTGTTGAATTGATTTTGCATCAAGTTGGTCGAATTGAGATTTTAAAACCTGACTTTGCATAATTCGAAAGGTTTGTCCTTTTATATCATTAGGAAAAATGATCGGTCCTTTATTGGATGTGAATTGTTTAAAACCATTTGTCCAGTAGGCTAGCCCTTTCATTTGGTCCTTTTCTAATGATTGTAATAACAGATGGCCAATTTTCCCGTTTAAACCTTTCTGAACAGCTTCATAATTAGGAAAGGCAAATGGTAAATCAAGTACCCCCCATTTACTAGATAAGGATCCAAGCTTTGATGTAGAAGGAGCGATAATTTGAATTTTATTTTCCTTCAATGCACTGATTTCCTCAATATCGGAATACAGCATCCCGTTTGGAAAAACTTCTACTCTAATTTTTCCATCGGATTTTTTATAGACAATATCCGCAAATTTTTTAGCAGCCAGCCCTTTTGGGGTGTTTTCAGCGACCACGTGGCTAAACTTAAGAACAATTTGCTCGTTTAATCCTTCTTGTTCAGAATCATGAACCAGTTTATCATGAGGAAAAATGTATTTCATACCAAGTAGGAAAATAAAGATGACAATCAAAATTGAAAATAAAAGTACCATCCATTTTCTCATATGACTTTTCCTCCTTAATTGTTTGAAAAATTGCCCCTTTATAGAATTTTACTATAAAAAAGAAGAATTTATCATATCGGTGATAGAAGGTGATGACAAATGAAATTAAAGCAATTACCTATTCGTTGGAAAATGACCATTTTATCTTATGCCATCGTCGTTTTTTCTTTACTAGTAGGCGGGACCTTCTTAATTGCTGATATTCAAAAAACAAAGGAACAGGAAATACAAACAAGTATTATGAATACCGCTAGAACTGTAGCGGAGCTTTCGGATGTAAAAAAAGAGGTTCAAGCACCTGATGGTTGGGAGCGATTAAATCCTTTGATCGAAGAGATTCGGTTGATAAATGAAGAGGATTATATTGTCGTGATGAATATGAATCGGGTTCGTTACTCACATCCGGTAAATAAACTATTAGGGACGGCTTCTACAACTAATGATGAAGAAGCAGCATTTGCGGAACATAATTATATTTCAAAAGCACGTGGTGAGGTTGGTACATTTCTAAGAGCCTTTTTTCCAGTTAAGGATCCAGATTTGAACCAGATTGGGGTCGTTGTTGTTGGTCATAGGTTACCATCATTTTTCGAGATTTTTACTGACTTAAAAAAGGAAATGCTTATTATCACCGTTCTTACATTATCAGTAGGGCTAGTTGGATCATTTCTGCTTGCACGTCATATTAAACAGCAAATGTTTCATTTGGAGCCACATGAGATTGTCCGTATTTTAAATGAAAGAACAGCCACCTTTCATTCAATGCATGAAGGGGTAATTGCCATTGATTATAATGAAATCATTACTATTTTTAATGAGAGGGCTAAGGCGATTTTTTCCGTTGTTGGTGATGTAGTTGGCAAACCAATTAGAAGTGTATTGAATGACACACGGCTTCCTGAAATTGTTGAAAATAATCAAGCAGTATTTAATGAAACCATTATTGTTAGTGGGAAAACGATTGTTAGTAGTAGAATTCCTGTATTGATAGACAATCGCGTTGTAGGAGCTGTAGCTATCTGTCAAGATCGCACAGAAGTAGTAAAGATGGCTGAAGAATTAACCGGAGTAAGGAATTTTGTTGATGCATTAAGAGTTCAAAATCATGAACATATGAATAAATTACATACAATTGCTGGTTTAATTCAGCTTGGCAAGTCGGAGAAAGCATTGGAATTAGCTTTTGAAACCTCAACTAAACAAGAGAATTTAGATCAATTTTTAAAGGATTCAATTAAAAATGATGCGATTGCCGGACTATTATTAAGTAAAATAAGAAGAGGAAGAGAATTGGGAATAGAGGTTTCAATTGATCCTAACAGCTATTTAACTACCTTCCCATATCAGATTGACCAGCATGATTTTGTTGTGCTCTTAGGTAATTTAATTGAAAATGCCTTTGGCTCATTTATGCATATTGAAAGAAACGTGAAAAAAGTTGAGATCAGTATTGAGCAGTCTGAAGATATTTGTGCCATTTTAATAGAGGATAATGGATGTGGAATCCCAGAAAGTGATCTTCCTCATATATATGAAAAAGGTTTTACGAGAAATAAAAAAAATGGTTCTGGAATCGGCCTATATTTAATTAAACAAGCGGTTGATAAAGGAAATGGAGATATAATGGTTACATCAGTATCAGGGGAAGGGACAAGCTTCACAATTACTTTTCCTATGGGAGTAGGTGTTTGATAAATGTCAAATAAAACAATCAAAGTACTGTTAATAGAAGATGATCCAATGGTACGTGAAGTGAATAAAAGTTTTATTGAAAGTATTGATGGCTTTGAAATAGTAGGACAAGCTGGTGATGGCGAAGAAGGGCTTCGAATAGCTTCAAATAAAGATATTGATGTCGTCATTTTGGATATTTTTATGCCTAAGTTAGATGGGATTCATACATTACAAGAATTCAGAAAACAGAAATGGGATATTGATGTCATCGTTGTGTCTGCTGCCAAGGATAATGAAACCATTAATAGTATGCTTCAGAACGGTGCAATAGATTATATCATTAAACCATTTAAGTTTGAAAGAATGAAGAAATCATTAGAGAACTATCGCTTTTATAAAAACTCATTGAATAAAAGTAAGACATTTTCTCAAGAGGAATTGGACGCGATGATGAATGTCCGCCAAGAAACTAGGAGCAGTGGTACCCTCCCAAAGGGATTAAATATGTTCACATTGCAACAAATTACAACCTTTATGAAAGGAGAAAGTGTATCAAAGTCAGCGGAAGAAGTGGCAACTGCTGTTGGTATTGCGCGTGTGACTGCTCGACGTTATTTAGACTATCTAGAAAAAACAGGGGTCATTCGTTTAGATGTACAATATGGCAGTGTAGGTCGACCAGTTAACCGATATGTTATGAATTAGACAGCTATCTTAAGACCAAAAAGACCAAAATGTCCTATATGAACACAAACTTCCTCGTTAACAAAGAAAGCGTTATCATCAACTTACAAGAAAATTCAATTTTCAGAGAAGGGATGTATACGATGAAGGGGAAGCGCATATATAAAAATTTAACCGTCCAAGTTTTAACTGCTATATTCATTGGGGTCATCGTTGGTTTAGTATGGCCTGATGTTGGGAAACAAATGAAGCCACTTGGAGATACATTTATAAATGCAGTAAAAATGCTCATTGCACCAATCATATTTTTGACCATTGTTTTAGGAATTGCAAAGATGGGGGACATGAAGAAGGTTGGTAAGGTAGGAGGAAAAGCAATCATCTATTTTGAGATTGTAACTACACTTGCACTTATCATTGGTTTGCTCGTCGTCAATATTTTACATCCTGGGTCAGGATTGGATCCAGATAAACTTCCGAAGGGGGATATCTCCCAATACACAAGCGATGGAGAAAAATTGAATTGGGTTGATTTTCTTACCCATATTGTACCTCATAGTATGGTAAGTGCCTTTGCAGAAGGGGATATATTGCAGGTTCTATTTTTTTCTATCCTATTTGGTGTTGGTTTAGCCGCATTAGGTGAAAAAGGGAAAAGTGTCATCGACTTCTTTGATAAAATTTCACAGGTATTCTTTAAAATTATTGGATATGTTATGAGAGCGGCCCCTATTGGAGCATTCGGTGCAATTGCTTATACCATTGGAACATTTGGTCTTCAATCATTAGTTCCATTAGGAAAACTAATGATCTCAGTTTATGTTACAATGTTCCTGTTTATCTTTGTCGTTTTAAATTTAATTTGTCGGAAATATGGATTTAGTTTATGGAATTATCTACGTTTTATTAAAGATGAATTATTAATCGTATTAGGTACAAGTTCTTCTGAATCTGTTCTACCTAGAATGATGGATAAAATGGAGAAGTTTGGCTGTTCTAAATCTGTAGTTGGTCTGGTTATTCCAACAGGCTATTCTTTCAATCTAGATGGTACATCTATCTATCTAGTAATGGCCACAGTATTTCTTTCACAAGTTTTCGGTATTGATTTGACGATTGGCCACCAAATAACTATTATATTGATTCTGATGCTAACATCAAAAGGCGCAGCAGGTGTAACGGGTAGTGGGTTTATTGTATTGGCTTCAACGCTTTCAGCTTTACACATTATCCCTATTGAAGGATTAGCCTTATTATTAGGGGTTGATCGTTTTATGAGTGAAGGCAGATCAATCGTAAATCTTATTGGAAATGGCGTAGCAACGATTGTTGTGGCAAAGAGCGAAAAAGAATTTGATGAATCAAAACATGCAGAAGCAATTACGGAAATGAACCAAATGAAACAAGCAACCACAAGTATATAAGATATGGGATCAATTCTCCGCGATATAATAAATCGTAGGAGGAATGGTCCTTTTTTATTTCGTTAAAGAACATAGTAAGATACGATTTTGCATCAAATGGTTTAAAAGAATGAAGTTTGAAGCGAATATATTGGAAAAGGAAATAAATAGAATGGCTAAAGGTATTGAGAAAGAGTTTGGTGTACAATGTGAACTTACCTAAACACCAGATTATCCACCATTATATAATAACCCTGAGCTAACAGCCTTAGTAGCAGAAAGTCTAAGAAATATAGACGACGATAAAGATATTAAGGAGATAAAGGAATTCCCTGTACTAGCACCTTCAGAAGACATTGCCTATTATGCGGAAAAATTCCCAGCTTGTTTCTTTTATATCGCTTGCTCTCCAAAGGGAGTATCCGAACCTTAGTTTAATCCAAAATTTGATATAGATAAAGATACACTTTTAGTAGCAGCGAAGGCAGTCGGCCAAGTGGTTTGTGAATACTATCAATTGAACTAATTTGTAAATAGATAAAAGTTGTTGTCTATAAGACAACAACTTCGGGTAACTAGATTTATTTTGTATAATTATCGAAATATCCTTGAATAAAGATAATCGGTGTACCTTTATCTCCACTTCCAGAGGTTAAATCAGATAATGATCCTATAAGGTCAGTTAGCTTTCTTGGTGTAGTACCTTGTGCTTCCATTGCCCCTGTAAGATCGGAATCTTTATTATCGATGTATTGTGAAATGGCTTGTTTTAATTCTTCGCCCTTTAAGTGAGCAAAATTATTATCTGCAAGATATTTTAGTTTTACTTCATTCGGTGTTCCGTTCAATCCTGCTGTATAAGCTGGTGAAACAACTGGATCTGCAAGCTCCCATATCTTACCGACTGGGTCCTTGAAAGCTCCGTCTCCATAAATCATGACCTCTACGTCTTTACCTGTTTTTTCCTTTATTGCTTGTTGGATGTTATCAACGACTGGTTGACAGTTACGTGGGAAAAGCTTCACACTTTGTTCTGTTGACTTGTTTGATCCAAGCAGACCGTAATTTTCATTATATCCACTACCATCAATAGACTTAGATAAGATGTTATCTAGGCTAAATATTTTTTCTCCGCCATTTGCTTTTAGAATTCTCTTTGTTCTAAATCTAGAATGAATATCACAAGTAAGGACATTTTTTGTATAATCCAAAATTGTTTTTGGATTATTTGAGAAAATTACTTCACATTCCACACCGTATTCTTCGATTAATGATTTATAGTAATCAATATAATCTACACCAGTAAATGGGTGTTTATTGTAGCCGAAATACTCCCTGAATTTTTTTTCTGTTAATACGTCAGTCCAAGGGTTTACACCTTTTTCATCAAGTATTTCAAGATCTACTAGATGATTTCCTACCTCATCAGAAGGGTAACTTAGCATAAGAACAATTTTCTTTGCTCCCTTTGCAATACCGCGTAAAACAATAGCAAAACGATTACGGCTTAAAATGGGGAAAATAACACCAACTGTATCTTCACCAAATTTTTCTTGAACATCCTTGGCAATGTGATCAATGGTTGCATAATTTCCTTGAGCACGAGCAACAATAGACTCTGTCACTGTTACGATATCTTTATCATTAATTGCAAAGCCTTCCACTTCTGAAGCCTTTAACACGCTATCAACAACAATTTCTTCAATATTGTCACCTTGGTTGATTATAGGACAACGAAGTCCTCTAACAACTGTTCCAACTACTCTTTCCAAAATAATCTCTCCTAGTAAAGTGTATTTGAAAGTCTCTCTAAAAACTTGGCTACATTTTCTACTGCCTAATTTTACTTATTGTTTAAGTAGAAAAGAGCACGATATCATCTATATTTTGGCTTTAATCTACATATGAAAAGCCAATGGAAAATACCTACTTGTAATATACCTCTTTCTAATGTTATAAGTGAAATTAATATCTTTAATATTAGATATAAGGAGAATTTATAATGATTGGTAAATTGGATTTATATAAAGTATTTTGTAAGGTAGCACGTTGCAAAAGCTTTTCAAAGGCTGCAAGAGACCTATATATGACCCAACCAGCTGTGAGCCAAGCAATTATGCAATTAGAAAGAGAGCTTGATACAAGATTGTTTAACCGGACACCAAAAGGGGTGTCTTTGACTAATGAAGGAAACTTATTATTTGAGTATGTTTATTCGGCAATAAATTTAATTAATGTTGGTGAAGAAAAGATACTAGAATTTAAAAATCTTACAACAGGGGAATTAAGGATTGGTGTCGGTGATACGATTGCTCGATATTTCTTACTTCCGTATTTTGAACTGTTTCATAATCAATATCCAAACATTAAATTTAAAATTGTAAATGGTACAACGATAGAGCTATGTTCTTTATTGAAATCGGGTGAGGTAGATTTAGTCATTTGTAATCTCCCTCTTGAAGACTCAACTCTCTTTATTAGATCATGCATTGATATTCATGATATTTTTGTTTGTGGAAAGGACTATAAACATCTTGTATCAACTCCAAAACGGCTTGAAGAATTAGTTAAGCTACCGTTGATATTATTGGAAAGAAACTCCAACTCGAGAAAATATGTAGAAGATTATATGCTATCAAAAGGATTGCAGATCTCGCCGGAAATTGAATTAGGTTCCCATGATTTATTATTAGAACTTGCCAAAATTAATCTAGGCATAGCATGTGTGACAAAAGAATTTTCTCAAGAGTATATAAATAAAGGATTGTTATATGAAATTCCCCTCATTGAGGAAATCCCAAAACGCTCCATTGGGGTTTGCTCTTTAAAAAGTGTGCCATTATCACCTTCTTCAACAAAATTTGTGGAAATATTGGAAAGAGAATTGAAAGATGAATAGGATATGCAACCGTATATTGACAACAAAATAAGTTATTGTCATAATAAGATTAATTGAAATATTGGTACCTTTAATTCAGTCCAGAGAGGCTGACAAGGACAGCGGAAATTATAATTAAACACTAGTGGTGTAATTAGATTACACCCTTCTGTTTGATTATAAATAGAAGGGTTTATTGTCAGATGACGGCAATAAACCCTTTTTTTAGTTTATAGGCTTGTTCAAAGGACCATTTTCAAATCAACTTTGGGGGAATACGTATGGAAAAAGTGGACTTGGAATTTTCATTACAGCCTGTACCAAAAGGGCATCGAAATGGTTTTTGGAAGATTCTTGCTGTTATGCTTGGATTTACATTTTTCTCAGCTAGTATGTGGTCTGGTGGAACATTAGGGAACGGTTTATCATTTACTTCATTTATTTGGATTGTGTTAACGGGTAATTTGATCCTTGGGATTTATACTGGTGCATTAGCCTATATTGCAGCAAAAACAGGGCTATCCACCCATTTGTTAACCAGATATGCTTTTGGAGAAAAAGGATCCTATCTATCCTCTCTTTTATTAGGAATTACTCAAGTAGGTTGGTTTGGTGTAGGTGTGGCAATGTTTGCTGTTCCTGTCCAAAAAGCAACAGGTCTGAATGTGTATTTATTAATTTTTATTTCAGGAATTTTAATGACGATTACCGCAATTTATGGAATAAAGGCTTTGGCAATACTAGGTGTAGTTGCTGTGCCATCTATAGCAATCTTAGGAAGCTATTCTGTACTAGAGGCAACAGAAAAGGCTGGTGGATTTCAAGGGTTAATGGACTATCAACCTTTAGAAGTGATGGGAGTAGCCACTGCGTTAACAATTTGCATTGGATCCTTTATTAGTGGTGGAACACTGACGCCTGACTTTGCTCGATTTGCTAAGTCACCGCGGTCTGGCGTTGTTTCAACGGTTATTGCCTTTTTTCTTGGTAATTCGCTAATGTTTCTATTTGGAGCAGTCGGTGCGATCGTTTATGGTAAGTCAGATATATCTGATGTGATGTTTCTGCAAGGGTTAATCATTCCAGCGATTATCGTATTGGGCCTAAATATTTGGACAACTAATGAAAATGCTCTATATGCATCAAGTTTAGGATTCGCAAATATTACTAAAATATCAAAAAAGAAAATTGTCATTTTTAATGGTCTGGTCGGAACAATAGCAGCTATGTGGTTATATAATAATTTCGTTGAATTTTTAACAATACTTGGATCGATATTACCATCAATTGGTGCCATTATTTTAGCAGATTATTTCCTATTGAATCGGGGCAAATATAAGAAATTCGAAGCGATGAAATTTAAAAACGTTAATTGGATTGCTATCATTGCATGGATTATAGGTGTAGCCGCCGCAAACCTCATACCGGGTATTCCTCCTATTAATGGGCTTATTGGAACGGCGATTGTATACCTTATTTTAATGAAATTGGTATCCAAACGTGTGAATAATGAACAGGTACAAGAATTGAAGGGAGAGCTAATGAATGATTATTAAACAGGCAAAGCTGAGAGGAAAAGAAGGACTTTGGAACATCGTTGTTCAAGATGGAAAGATTAGTAAAGTAACAGAATCATTGGATGATGTTTCAGGTCATGAAATTTTTGATGTAGAAGGGGCTCTTGTACTTCCTCCTTTCATTGAACCACATATTCATTTAGATACGACCTTAACTGCTGGTGAACCAGAATGGAATAAAAGCGGTACATTATTTGAAGGGATTCAAAGATGGTCACAAAGAAAAGAAACATTAACACATGAAGATGTGAAAACAAGATCGAAAACAGCATTGAAATGGCAAATTGCTCAAGGAATTCAACATGTTCGCACACATGTAGACGTAACAGATCCCAGTTTAACAGCATTAAAGGCAATGCTTGAAGTGAAAGAGGAGATGGCTCCTTATGTAGATATTCAACTCGTTGCATTTCCGCAGGAAGGAATTCTTTCTTATCCAAACGGAATAGAGCTGCTTGAGGAAGCACTAAAAATGGGAGCAGATGCTGTGGGAGGAATTCCACATTTTGAATTTACACGTGAATATGGTGTGGAGTCCTTAAAAAAGGCCTTTGAACTAGCTGAAAAATATGATCGTTTAGTAGATATTCATTGTGATGAAATAGACGATGAACAATCCCGCTTTGTAGAGGTAGTTGCCAAAGAGGCTTATGAGCGTGGGATAGGTGCTCGAACGACTGCAAGCCACACTACTGCTATGGGATCTTATAATGATGCTTATACGTACAAGCTTTTTAGATTATTAAAGCTTTCTTCTATTAATTTTGTATCGAATCCTTTAGTCAATATTCATCTTCAAGGGAGATTTGATTCGTATCCAAAAAGAAGAGGTTTAACGAGAGTAAAAGAATTACAAGAAGCAGGCTTAAATATTTGTTTTGGACATGATGATATCTTTGACCCATGGTATCCACTAGGAACAGGAAATATGCTTCAAGTATTACATATGGGGATTCATGCTGCACAGTTAATGGGATATGATCAAATCGTAAACTCCATTGATTTAATTACTAATAATAGTGCAAAGACTTTACAAATTGAGGACGCCTACGGAATTGAAGAAGGAAAACCAGCTAATTTTATTGTTTTATCTGCAGAAAATGAATATGAAGCCATTCGTAAACAGGCAACCGTCAGATATTCCTTTAGAAATGGCAAGATCATAGCTGAAACGAAGCCAAGTGAAACAACTGTATCCTTCGGAGAAAGTACGGAAAAGGTAAATTTTAACAGATAATGAGGGAGGCACAATTTGTGCCTCTTTTTTAATCGATAGGAAGGTATACCATTCAATCGAGTTTAAAAAGTTATATTGCTCGATATTTTTGTCCATTTCTAATAGCTAGCCCCCTTTATGTCAACTAACCTAGTGTCGATTTTACCCGTTTGAAACATATGGGTTGTTGGGTTCAACATACAATCTATACATTTCTAGGCTCTAGCTACGTATATACTTAGCGATATATTTGAAACTTTTAATAGATTGAGAAATAGCAGGATCCTTTCTTTGTAAAATTCCTACTAGAAAAGTAATACGGTTGTTATCTTGAATATTTTCAAGTATGGTATAGAAAAAAAGCATAGGAACAACAAAATAATAAAATGAATGGGTGAATCGAGGATGTCTAAAACGATTGTAGAAAAATTAAATTTAACTAAATATGCAAAAGTAGCAGTTTTAAATATGCCTGGAGATAAAGATTATCTATCCGGACTAAAGGGCTACAACATAGAGCTTAACGATAATACTTATGATCTTATTTTTGCTTTTGTATTAGATATGGAATCATTACAAGCCATGGTACACAAAGTAATTGAAGGGAATTATTTGAATGAAAAAGGCTATCTCTTTTTGGCTTATCCAAAAAAGGGGAATAAAGTATACCCAACTTATATCCATCGTGATGAGTTATTGAGTGGATTAGGTGCTGACGATCAGGGCTATATTGGAACAAGCAATATTAAATTTGCACGAATGGTAGGTTTAGATGATGTCTTTACGGTTGTTGGTTTAAAGGAGGCATCTCGAGAGAAAACAAAGCCAAAGACTACAGCGAGCCAGTGTGTAGATGATTATGTTGCAATGATTCCAGAAGTTGAAACAGAATTAAAAGATAATCCTGATTTACTTGCCTTTTATCAATCTCTTACTCCTGGTTATCAAAAGGATTGGGCACGTTATATATACAGTGCAAAGCAAGAAGCGACTAGGAAAAAACGTCGTGAGGAAATGAAGCAGATACTTAGAGAGGGGTATAAGAGTAGGGATCTCTATCGTAGGGATAGAATGGAGTGATTTTTCCCCTATTTAAATGAATATATGACATGTGTACTGTGTTGGAGCATGTGTTTATTTTACGCGGGTAAGAAGCTATCTGACCAAGAAGGGCAATGAAAACAATTCTTTCTATGGGGTTCATACATAACATTGGACAGCCCTCTTTTTTTGAACCAACAGTCTAATTTCATCCCGTTAAAATGGAGGTTATTGTCATTCATTCTCTCTCCTGTTCATTTGAAATATCCTATTGTCATATATATTTCAAGAGGGAGAACAAATATCACAAAAAAATTTAGAATAGCATAGAAAAGGGACACAAGAGCTGTGTCCCTTTTACTAGTTAATATACTTTATCTCCATTGAAAATCGAATTCTTAACGACTACATAATCTACATTTCGAATAGCATCTAGTTTATTTCCTCCGGCATACGAAATAGAGGATTGTAGGTCTTGTTCCATTTCTATTAATGTATCGATTAAAGATCCTTTGTGTTCCACAAGCATTTTTTTGCCTTCTACATTTTTTCTCTCACCTTTTTGAAACTCTGATGCTGACCCAAAATATTCTTTATAAAGTTTCCCATCTTTGTTAATAGTTTCTCCAGGTGATTCTTCATGACCGGCAAACAATGACCCAATCATGACCATTGAGGCACCAAAACGTATTGATTTGGCGATATCGCCATGTGTACGAATTCCTCCGTCAGCAATAATTGGTTTGCTGGCAGCTTTTGCACACCATCTTAGTGCAGCTAATTGCCAGCCGCCAGTTCCAAATCCGGTTTTTATTTTTGTAATACAAACTTTCCCAGGACCAATTCCAACCTTTGTTGCATCTGCTCCTGCATTTTCTAGTTCTCTCACTGCTTCAGGGGTCCCCACATTTCCAGCAATAACAAAGCTTTGAGGTAAATGCTTCTTAATATGTTGAATCATAGCGATTACAGCATTGGAATGCCCGTGTGCAATATCAATAGTAATATAATCAGGTATAAGATTAACATCAGCTAATTGTTGGATGAAAAGATATTCCTCTTCCTTTACTCCTACACTTATGGAGGCAATTAATCCACGTGATTTCATATCTTTAATAAAATCAATTCTTTTCTCAGGCTGAAAGCGGTGCATGATATAAAAATAACCGTTTTCTGCTAAATAAATTGCGATGTTCTCATCTATAATGGTTTGCATATTTGCAGGCACCACTGGGAGTTTGAAGGTATGTTCACCTAATTTAATTGTTGTATCACATTCAGATCGACTATTTACAATACATTTTGCGGGTATTAATTGAATATCTTCGTAATCAAATACATTTTCCATCGTTAACACTCCTATAGACGAATATTATATATATCAATCATTAAAATCGTTCGTATATTATGTAATTTACCTTAAAATTGTCTTTCTGTCAAAGTATTTACTAATTTTATACGAGTAATCCTTAAAAAAGGATAAGAAAATGTGAGGGATTGACAAATGACACTGTGTCATTTATTCTAATTATAGATTGAAGTGACAATGTGTCATATTGAGGTGGGAAGATGAAAAACGAGAATAAATATTTAAAGAAGCTAATGAAGCTGATAGAAGATTTGAAATTACAGGGGATCAATGTCTCCTTGTGTAAAAGACCCAGTATAAAAAGTGAATAGAGCGGGAAGATTAAAAAGTTAATAATATATTAACTATTAAGGAGAAATATATGGAAGTAAAAGAAATCATCGATTTGCCAAAAATGAAATCTTTAAAGCAAGATCTAATTCGCTTTATGATGTCTTATAAATTTGCATTAAGTGAAGTAAATACAAAAATAGATATTTTAAAGCAGGAATTTCAATATATTCATGATTACAATCCTATTGAACATGTGTCATCACGTATCAAGTCCCCTGAAAGCATATTAAAAAAGGTTTATAAGAAAGGCTGTCCTCTCTCGTTATCTAGTATAAGGGAAAATATTAGGGATATTGCTGGAATTCGTATCACCTGCTCGTTTATATCTGACATTTATGAAATAAGCAACATGCTACAGAAACAAAAGGATATAACAGTTATTGAATGTAAGGATTATATCAAACATCCTAAACCAAATGGATATCGTAGTTTACATTTAATTATCCAGATTCCTATCTTTATGTCAGACAGAGAGGATCATATTTTTGTAGAAATTCAAATCCGCACGATTGCAATGGATTTCTGGGCAAGCTTAGAACATAAAATATACTATAAGTGTAATAAAGAGGTACCACAAAAAATGAAAGACGAGCTTAAACATGCGGCTGATTCATCTGCCTTACTAGATAAAAAGATGGAAAAAATCCATAATGATATGAACAAGCTAAAGGAAAGCATTGAGATTGAGGAGAATATGCAGGAGCTTCAAATCAACGATGACAAGTTCCATCTTCCATCTGCTTTTTTAACGAATGATATACATGAGGAAAATGATAAGAAATAGGAGAGTAAAAATTGCCGAAACTAACTTTTTTTAATTTACCAGAGATTAAGAAACAAACATTAATTCATGCTGCTAAACAGGAGTTTTCAAGAGTGCCATTGTTTGATGCTTCCATTGCTAATATTGTAAAGGCAGCAGGAATTCCTCGTGGTAGTTTTTATCAGTATTTCGAAGACAAAGAGGATGCCTTTTTTTATTTATTAAATGAACATTCAAAAAGTAGGAAGCAACAATTTATTTTCTTCTTAAATAAATATGATGGCGATATTTTTAATACAATGGCTGAATTTTATCAATTGATGATTAAAGATGAGGAGGATCTCAATTTTTTAAAGAATGCCTTTTTAAATATGACGCACAAAATAGAACGTTCTTTTGAGAAGATGGTTAGTGATAATGAAAGCAATGGGAATTTTAAAGAAATTAGTTCGATTATAGATAAAGAACAATTGAATATTACGAATGACGGGGAGCTAGTCCATGTACTGCAAATTATAATGGCAGTTACATTACGAAATATTGTAGATAATTTTGCAAAAGACCTACCCTATGAGGTGGCGGTAAATAACTATATGATTGAAATAAATTTATTAAAAAAAGGTTTATCGAAATAATTTTAAAGCAGGAACGATAGATTTCCACTACTTCTTATTAATTATTTTAGTATAACGAATTTTTTGATAAATTATTTTTTCTTTAGCACCAATTATTGTTGCGTTATAATAGGAAAGTTCGTAATACTAAATATTTTAATTAAGGAGGTTTTAACATGAAAAAGACATGGATTTCTTCGGTAATCAATCTTGTTCTTTTAGTATGTTTGGTATTTGTACTGTTTATATACAAGGGACCACAACCTTCACAAACAGCAGCAAATGCTAGTGCGCATGGAACAACTGCTTCAGCTGGTGATCCGGAAGGGATTGTTAAGAAAAATTGTATCACTTGTCATGGAGATAACTTACAAGGTGGAGCTGGACCAGAGCTGGCTAAGATCGGATCTAAGTATGACCAAGGTGAGATCGAAAACATTATTAATAATGGAAAGAATGGAAGAATGCCTGCTGGTCTTATTTCTAAGGATGATGCGAAGAGTGTTGCTGAGTGGTTATCACAAAAGAAATAAGTGCTACATATTAGAAGAACCTGACCCCAAAGGGGATCAGGTTCTTTTTTTGTAGTTTCTAGAAAAAAGATGTCCAATTAAATACAACCGACCATACAAGGGTATTTAATACTAGACCTGTGATTAAAAGAGCCCAACTATTTTTCTTCTGCTCCCAACATGCAACGATAACTGCTAAACCAATTGGGACCCCTATAAACGCTAACCATGGGAATGTGTCATTGGCTTTGAAAAGATAAATTGCTAGGCTTGCTGTTAATAATATTGATAATAGAATTTCACTGAAGAGAGAAAGTTCAGCTTTATTGTGAGTAGACATTGTATTTCTCCTTGCAAAGAATTTTTTGTTAATTGTTAATTATCTTTAAAAAACTTTTTTTCTTGATTTAGTGATTTTTCGATTCAATCGGCGTATAATGTTTTTTGTTATTTCGTTTTCCTAAATATAAGTATACTATTTTTTTATCCGTTTAAAAAGGAGTGAGCTCTAATTTAATATGGAACAGGCAAATCATCAAAATGATCAGGAACATGTACTTGTTTCGCATCTGACTGAATTAAGAAAACGGATGATCATCGTTATTGTTTTTTTTATACTTTCTTTAATATTAGGATTTTTCGTATCTTCTACCATTTTAAACTTTATAAAAGATCAACCATCTGCGGTGGATATAGAGTGGAATGTATTTGGATTTGGAGACGGAATTACCATCTATTTAAAATGTGCACTTATTGTTTCAGTATTAATCACTTTACCTGTTGCTTTATATCAAACGTGGAAATTTGTAAAACCAGGATTAACTGAACAGGAGAAAAAAGGTACATTTATTTTTATTCCGATTTCATTTTTCTTATTTATTCTTGGCGTAGTTTTTAGTTATTTTGTCTTGTTCCCGATGATGCTTCAATTTTTAACTAAAATCAATCAGACAATCGGAGCAACAGAAACATATGGAATTAATCAGTATTTTAAGCTGATGTTTGGAATTATATTTCCAATCAGTATTATGTTTGAGTTGCCTGTCATCGTCATATTCCTTACGAAGGTTGGTATTGTAAATCCGAAGTTTTTACGGAAAATCAGAAAAGTGGCGTATATGGTGCTAGTTGTTATAGCTGCAGCCATAACTCCACCTGACTTTGTATCGGAAATATTAGTAAGCATTCCTTTACTTATTTTATTTGAGATTAGCATTATTTGCTCAAGCTCAATTTATAAGAAAAAAGTAAGAGATTCATAGTATTAATAATATTTTAATTTTAGGAGTGAATTTTTCATGTTTAGTTCAATTGGAGTTCCAGGACTTATTATTATTTTAGTTCTTGCATTAATTTTATTCGGACCTGCTAAATTACCACAACTAGGAAAAGCAGTGGGGGATACCCTTAGAGAATTTAAAAAATCAACAAAAGAGGTTGTTGATGAAGTAACAGAGCCTTTTGAATCAGAAGAAAAAAAGGAAACAAAAAATTAATTTTTATTCAGGTATTTAGTATTTCATTTTTACACAATGATGAAATTCTAACTCCATAGTCCCAACAAACAGTAGCTTTAACTCAATATTGTAACGAGTTAAGATTATTCTTTTGTTAAATCAGATTATTTAGTAATGATAATTGGGGGTTTTTTGTGTGTCAGATAAAAAAAATCAAAATGGTGTACAAGATAGTTCAAGACGTGTTTTCTTGAAAAATTCCGGATTGACCGTCGGTGGAATCATTGTCGGTGGTGCATTAGGTTCTCTGATTGGGAAAAAACCTAGTTCAAAACCAGCATCAACAATGAGCGGTGGCCATGAAATGTCTGGTTCATCTAATCCGTCAAGAGCATTGATGTATTTTACAAAACAAGAGGATTTTACGACAATTGAAGCTGCAGCAGAACAGATTTTCCCAAAAACGGATGTTGGGCCGGGAGCAAAAGATCTAGATGTAGCTTATTATATTGACCATCAATTAGCAGGGAACTGGGGATTAAACACAAAAGAATATATGTCTGGTCCTTTTTCTCCAGCTGATTCTGTTCCTGAGCTAGGATATCAAACACATCTAAAACGACATGAAATATTTGATCTTGGAATTCAAGCTTTAAATGATACTGCACAGAAGAAACATAAGAAGAAGTTTCATGAGCTTGAAGGCGATCAACAGATTGCTATTTTAAAAGATTTTGAAGCAGATAAAGTAAAACTTAATGGTGCAACTACGGCGAGTAACTTTTTTGCTTTATTAAGAAAGGCAACCATTGAAGGAGTTTATGCTGATCCAATGTACGGCGGAAATAAGGATATGGCTGGTTGGAAAATGAAAAAATTCCCAGGACACCAAATGTCTTATAAAGATATTATCCAAAAAGATTCATTGGTAAAGATGGATCCTAAAAGCTTAAGCTCTATGTGATAAATTTTCTAATAGAAGGTGACTAGTGATGGCAAAGAAATTACCAAAAACGGATGTAGTAACGGTTGGTGTAGGCTGGGTTGGTGGTATTATCGCTGCTGAGCTTACAAAAAAGGGATATAAGGTAGTAGGTCTAGAACGCGGAAAAGGTCGTTCTACGGAAGATTATTTAAAAGTACATGATGAATTACGTTATGCTCAACGTTATGAATTAATGCAGGATTTATCTAGAGAAACAATAACTATTCGTCATGATTTGAAGAAAAAGGCATTACCATATCGCGAATGGGGTGCATTCCTGTTTGGTGATGGATTAGGTGGTTCTGGTGTTCACTGGAACGGACAAACGTATTTATTTTTACCATATGATTTTGAAATTTATTCTAAAACCGTTGAACGTTACGGCAAGAATAAAATTCCTAAAGGCATGACAATTCAAGATTGGGGAATAACTCATGATGAATTATTGCCTTACTATAATACATTCTTGAAAATGTCAGGTATTTCTGGAGAGCCAAACCCATTAAAAGGTTCACCACAATACAAATATCCGACAAAGCCAATGCTTGATAGCCCAGAAATGAAATTATTTAAAGATGTAGCGAATAAACTTGGATATCATCCATATAGTATGCCATCAGCCAATCTTTCAGAAAACTACACAAATCCAGACAATATTAGTCGTGGTGCATGTCAATATTGCGGTTTCTGTGAAAGATTTGGTTGTGAGTATGGAGCCAAAGCAGATCCTGTCGTAACTGTTCTCCCAGTTGCTGAGAAGACTGGTAATTATGAACTACGTACACATTCTGTTGTTCGTAAAGTTTTACATAGTGGTGGGAAAGCTACAGGTGTGCTATATGTTGATACTCGTACGGGTGAGGAATATATTCAAGAGGCAGAAGTAGTTCTACTATCTGCTTATCAAATGAATAATGTCAAGATCATGTTAAATTCAAATTTAGGTAAGGCTTATGATCCAAAAACAGGACGAGGTGTAATTGGTAAAAACTATGCATATCAAGTAAACTTTGGTGCTTCTACTGGATTCTTTGATAATGAATACAATGCATTTGCTGGTGCAGGAGCATTGGGCGCTAATCTTGATGATTTTAACGGAGATTTCTTTGATCACTCTGATTTAGACTTTATTCACGGGGCTAATATTAGATATGGCCAATCTGGAAATCGTCCAATTCAAAATAACGCTACACCTGCAGGTACACCTACATGGGGTAAAGAATTTAAAGATGCATCTGTTAAATATGCGAATCGTACCATTTCAATCGGTGCACAAGGTGCTTCTATGCCGTGGCAAGACAATTATTTGGATTTAGATCCAACATATAAAGATGCCTTTGGTGACCCACTTATTCGTATGACATTTAACTGGAAAGATCAAGATAGGCAATTAAGTAAATTTCTTGGTGAGAAGACTGCAGGAATGTTAAAAGAAATGGGAGCAACAAAAGTTAATCAAGGTGGCCAAAAAGTTGGCAACTTCGATGTTCGAAACTATCAATCTACTCATAATACTGGTGGTTCAATTATGGGGGCAGATCCCGAAACAAGTGCTCTTAATAATTACTTACAAATGTGGGATTGTGAAAATGTATTCTCAGCAGGTGCGAATGCTTTTGGGCATAATTCCGGCTATAATCCAACAGGAACAGTAGGTGCATTAGCATACCGTGCCGCAGAAGGTATTGAGAAGTATCTTAAAAAAGGCGGTTCACTAGTTTAATTTTCAATTGATGAAAGCAAACTGTATATTTATCCAAGGGTCTGTGCTCACATGTGGGGCCAGACCCTTTTAGTTTTTATAGTCCTTGGTTTGTTCTTTTGTAAAAGCTCTGCTACTGGTTCTCCCCCCCCCCTCGATATAGGGTTCAGCTGTTTTAAGGAAGATATGCAGCTCTTTTCTCAGTAATGAAGAGACCTGTTTTTATCGTCCATATATTCTAATAACAGCAATGTTTGAGAAAAGAGCCTTTATATTATGGATTTAAAATAAGTGTATGACCTTTCTTCGTATTTAAAGAAGTTTGATGATAGGTACCATTTGCCCATGCATTTAATTGATTGTGGTACCACTTGCTTTTTAAATGCCCTGATTGTCCTGGACCGACCAAATGATATGCTGAATCCATGTTTGCAGTATCAATGACAAATCTCCAGGATCCCCCGTGGTTAACTGTTCCATCATTTTTATTGGCTGCAGCCTGTACAGTCACACTAGAACCGCCTACTGGAATACGGCCGTCACTATTAAATAAATAATTTAACGGTTTTACACTTGAAAGTGGGTGTGGGAAATAGAGTTGGTGGTATTGACCCCATGACCATTTACTAACAGAATTACCTTGTTCATCTTTTATTTCATTAATGGCCAGATCAAAAGATTTTTTGAGTACCGCTTGTAATCCACCATTCTCTTTTATCCATGGACCAGGATTCCCTTCCGCAGCATGCCTTAAAAGCTCATCGACTGCCTGTTTTCTTCCCCCAAACTTTTCAAACATCTCTACTGAAATTACCTTATTAAATAGAACATCAGAGATTTTTGTCATCCATCGATTAAAAATAAGAGGAGCAGCTAACTCTTCATTATCAACAAAATTCCATTTTTTTAATTGTTGAATCGCTTCTTTTTCCGTTTTATCTTTTGTTCCTTTTAGTTCATTGAGAAAAATTGGAACAAACTCTTTAGCCTGTAGATTCAGCTTATCCATCTGTAGATCGCGCATATCCTTTGCTGTAATTTGATCATTCGCTTTTAGAACTTCTTGGATACGCATTTGGCGATAAGGTTGGGCCCAATTATGACTAATATGATACGGATAATCATCTGAGATCACCTTGTTATTTGCGGTCGAGATGAATCCCTCCTTAGGGTTAACTGTTTTAGGAAGTTCATTGAACGGAATATAGCCTGTCCATTCATATTCATCTGACCAACCTGGAACAGGAAGCAAGCCATCACCTTTTTTGCGAATCGGAATTTTACCATTGGCTTTATATGCAATCGTCCCATCGTTAGAAGCGAAGACAAAGTTTTGGGCAGGTGTTTGGAAATTTTCAAGAGCCGTTTCGAACTCATCCCAATTCTTTGCTCTATTCATTTTTAGTATAGCTTCTAATTCATTAGAAGGCTGTAAGGCCGTCCATTGTAATGATAGGACTGTATCTTTGCCACTATCTGCTGCAAATTCAGAGATGATTGGACCATGTCTCGTAACTATTACATTATAATCTATAGTTTTTTGATCTTTGACTTTTATTGGTTCCTTGATTACCTCTGCATCTTCCCATTTTTCGTTATAAAGGAATTGATTCTTGTTCGTTGGATTTCTTTTTTCAATATATAAATCCTGTACATCAGGACCAGTATTAGTAACTCCCCAGGCGATTTCCTCGTTATGACCTAAAATAATACCCGGAATTCCGGCAAATATGACACCGCTTACATTTGTGTCAGGACCTTTTAAGTGCATTTGATACCAGATTGAAGGTGTACTAAGTGATAAATGAGGATCATCAGCTAAAATGGGCTTTCCTGATTTAGTTTTTTCACCACTTACTACCCAGTTATTGCTTCCATTAAATTCGTGTGGAATGATAGCAGAAGCGAAGCTTTTTTCAAGGTTTAATGTGTCTTTGCTTATAATATATGGTGCATCCTTAGGATAGGAGGGAAATAAATCGTATGCTTTTTCTTCTGAGAAGTTTTGCAATAAATAATAGCGAAATGCCTGATCCTCCCAATGTCCACCAAGATCAAATGCCATATATTTTCCTATTGTTAAGGAGTCAGTAGGTGTCCATTCTTTAGGTTTATAGCCAAGTAACTTAAATTCAATGGGCCACTTCCCGTTTTCGTCTAGTTCTTTAATAAATGCATTTACTCCTTCTGCGAACCAGTTAAGTGTATCCTTTGCTTGATTCGAGTATTGATCATAAGAGGCGACCGCTGCTCTTCTTAATCCCAGAGCTCGAAAGTATTTATCTTTATCTATCGCTGCACTACCAACGACTTCGCTTAATTCACCGGATGCTTGACGGCGACTAAGATCCATTTGAAATAAACGATCTTGAGCCTGAACATACCCCTGTGCCATGTATAAGTCATGATTGTTTTTTGCACGGATATGAGGAACTCCATCCTTATCTCTTATAATTTCAACTTTTTCTTTTAATCCAGATAGTTGTATTTCCCCCTCTGTTTTTGGTAATGACCGTGCGATATAAGCATTTGCCCCGAAATAGATCGCTGCAATTAGAACGATGATGATGGCCACAATCCATGCTGTAATCTTTGTCCATTTTCTCTTTCTTTTTGTATTTGCTTGTACAATGACTTCCAATGCTTCTCCCCCCTTAGGGGTAATAATTCGTTTTTTTTCTTCAAGAACCCTGCTTACATTTGAACATTTCCACCCTATATAAAAAAAACTGACTTATAGGGGGGTATCCCTTGTAAGTCAGCCTGTGAATTCTATTTAGCAATTTTAGTGAACACCCTTCATAAAGCTTTGAATCTTTGGTGAGAGAATAAATAGAATAATACTAAGAACAATTGATGCTCCTCCAATGATTCCGAAGTATACCATTTCGGTTGCAGGTGTATAGAATTTTACAATTTGTGCGTTAATAGCTTGTGCAGCTGCATTAGATAAGAACCAAAGACTCATCGTTTGTGCAGAGAATGCAGCTGGTGCTAGTTTTGTAGTTGCTGAAAGTCCAACTGGTGATAAACATAATTCTCCGATGACAACGATAAAATAACTAAGAACAAGCCATAATGGGTTGACTAATGATTCCGAACCACCAAAGTAAGCAGGTAAAAGAATAACCAAGAATGAAATTCCTGCAAATAGTAATCCAAATGAAAACTTCTTAGGAATAGATGGCTGGCGTTTACCTAACTTCATCCAAAGCCATGCAAAGACCGGTGCAAACACAATAATAAATAAAGGGTTTAATGACTGGAACCAAGCAGGTGAGATATGAATTCCTGCAAAATCTAATTGTGTGCGCTTGTCTGCGTAAGTTGCTAGTATAGTTGAACCTTGTTCCTGTATTGCCCAGAACATAACGGAAGCAATAAATAATGGAATATAGGCAATAATGCGTGAGCGTTCTACCTTTGTTGTTTTAGGACTACGATACATAACAATAAAGTACATTGTAGGGATTAAAATTCCTAAAATACCAATTAAACCAATAAAGGTCTCAAAATTAAGAATGCCTGTTGGAATAGCAATTGCACATAAGATTGCGATAATTATAATCGCTAATCCGATGATGCTGAATACCTTTTTCTTTTCAGTTGGGGAAAGAGGATTCGCAACAAATGTCCCTGCTAGGCCAAGGTTTTTCTTCTTTGTAACAAGAAAAACAACTAATCCGATAAACATACCTACTGCCGCACAGGCAAAGCCTAGATGGAAACCATAGTTAGATTGAACGGCTCCAACAACTAATGGAGAAACAAATCCACCAAGATTGATTCCCATATAAAAGATACTAAAACCGGAATCACGACGGCTGTCCTCTTCACTATAAATTTCACCGACTACACTAGAAACATTCGGCTTTAATAATCCTGTACCTAGAACAATTAACACCATTGAAATAAAGAAAAAGGTAATGTTGCCTGGGATGGCTAAAGCGATGTGACCGAGCATGATGAGTATTCCACCAATAAATACCGCCCTGGATGTACCAAAAATACGGTCAGCTAACCATCCACCGATAATTCCAGACATATATACTAATGAACCATAAATAGAGACAATAGCTAGAGCAGTTGATTGATCAAGCCCTAAACCGCCTTTTGAAACTTCATAATACATATAATAAACTAGGATTGCTTTCATTCCATAGTAGGAGAAACGTTCCCAAAATTCTGTAAAAAATAATGTAAATAGTCCTTTAGGATGCCCGAAAAATCCTTTTTGGGGAACGGTAGACAAAATTTTCTGTCTATTTGATTCTAACATAAGAAAACCTCCTTTATTATTATAATATAATACTTTAAATTTAAAATATTGTCAAAAAGGTTCTTTTATCTACAATTTTATTTCGAGTTTTAAGTGAAACAGATTTTTCAGAATAATAGTTAAAGTAAAGGGACTTACTTACTAGGGAAAATTTATGCATACTTCAATTATTTGTAAATCAAATATTTTTTATGCAATATGTTATACTATTCTGAAAAGGGAGGGGTAATTTTGGAGAATATGATATTAAAAGCAATACAAGATGAATATCCAGATGATTTTTCCTGGTGTTATGGCTGTGGTCGACTGAATGAGAAGGGACATCATTTCCGTACAGGCTGGGATGGGGAACAGACACTAACAATTTACTCCCCTAAGCAAGAGCATATGGCACTTCCAGGCTTTGTATATGGAGGACTTATTGCATCATTCATTGATTGTCATGGTACAGGATCTGCTTCGTTAGCCTTGCACCGGAAAAATGGACATGAACCGGGGGATGGAGTTGAACCTCCTAGATTTGTAACCGCCTCTTTAAAGGTAGATTTTATTAAACCAACTCCACAAGATACTCCTTTAAAGGCGATTGGTATCATTCATGAAATTCATCCGAAAAAGTGGAAGGTTGAAACAGAAGTATTTGCTAATGATAAACTCTGTGCACGTGGTGAGGTTATTGCTGTAGTCATGCCTAGTACTTTTGTAAAATAAGAAGTAGTTTTTCTAGAGCAGCGATTATAAGTAGGTAGGAACCACCACTTTCAGGAGGGGAACAGCTTATGGAAAATTATGTTTTTAATGCTTCCGAAGAATATGCACTTAAATTAGATAAAAATGATTGTCTAGCTTCATTTCGAAATGAATTTTATGTAATGGACGGAAAAATTTATTTAGATGGGAACTCCCTAGGACTCCTGTCAAAACGCTCTGAGACCTCATTGCTAACATTACTAGATTCATGGAAACAGTTTGGTATAGACGGATGGATGGAAGGGGAGAATGCTTGGTTTGATTTATCTGAGAGATTGGGAGGGCGTCTTGCTTCATTGATTGGAGCTTTACCTGATGAAGTAATAGTAAGCGGTTCCACAACATCGAATCTCCATCAGATGATTGCTACCTTTTATCAACCTCAAGGGGAAAAGGTAAAAATTCTAGCAGATGAGCTCAATTTTCCCTCTGACATTTATGCAATTCAAAGTGAACTGAAATTAAAAGGCTTTGATCCACATACACACTTGGTTCAAGTATCGAGCCGTGATGGACGTATAATTGAAGAGGACGATATCATCCACGCGATGACAGATGACATTGCCTTAATTGTACTACCGAGTGTCCTTTATCGAAGTGGCCAAATATTAAATATGAAAAGGTTAACAGAAGAGGCACACCAGCGAGGGATCATTATTGGTTTTGACCTTTGTCACTCCATTGGGGCAATTCCCCATGAATTGAGTGATTGGGGCGTTGACTTTGCTGTGTGGTGCAATTATAAATATTTGAACAGTGGTCCAGGAAGTGTCGGTGGTTTATACGTTCACAAAAAGCATTTTGGGCAAGTTCCAGGACTTGCAGGCTGGTTTAGTTCTAGAAAAGACAAACAATTTGATATGGAGCATGTATTGACCCCTGCAAGTCATGTAGGAGCTTATCAAATGGGAACCCCCCATATTTTAAGTATGGCACCATTAATCGGCTCACTAGAAATTTTTGAAGAAGCTGGATTAAAGAACATCAGGAATAAATCATTACTGATGACACGGTATATGATGGATCTCATAAAATATGAGCTTCGTGAGATGGGATTTTCGCTTGGTAATCCTATAGAAGATTCAAGGCGTGGCGGTCATGTCTTTCTAGAGCACCAAGAAGCAGCACGTATTTGTAAAGCACTAAAGGTCAATGGAGTAATTCCAGATTTTCGTGCACCTAATGGCATCCGTCTTGCCCCCGTTGCTCTTTATAATACATTTAAAGAAGTGTGGGAAACGGTTCAGATTTTGAAACGAATAATGACGGATGAGGAATATAAACAATTTGAAAATAAACGCGAAGTAGTAGCGTAACCATGTAAGAAAGTGGATTATTTATTGTTAAAAGGGACAGAGTCAATAAATAATCCACTTTTTTTCTCTCATTAGGATATTTATTTTAATTTGTTTAGCTCAACGATCTCACCGTGGACAGCATTGACCCCGTACTGACTATCTAATTTCCCACATAATATATGTTCTTTTCGTTCGGCATTATAAACATAGACTGGGGTTAGCTCAATATATGGTCTTATATACTGAAATGCCTCATCTTTCATTACTTTAATGTTGTCATATTTGGGATAGGATCGAAACATCTCTATTAAAAAGTCATTATCCATATAATTGATCACTTCATAAGACTTCCGATTAATGAACAAAAGAAGTTTCCGTTGAAAAACAAGATTGTCCTGCTCAGATTGTTTAAGAGTGGCGTGAATATATCCATTATCACGATGGAGTGTTTTTAGTACCCACAACCCTGATTGGGTTGGATAAACTTGTCGTAAAAAATTAGTAACCGCTATCTTACAATATTCTTGCTCTTCACTAGTAATAGGAAATGCATCAGGACTAGACACTTTCGAAAGGGCTTGCTCAAGGGTAAGATCTTCTATTAAATTCATTTTTTCTCTATTAAATAGTTGATCAATTGGTTCTTGCCATTCTATGATCTCATTAATAGTTATTGTATCTCGTTCATCTAAAGGAAATTCAATAGTGACAGATTGGTCATTTGCGATATACAGTTCCTCTATTGCATAAACAGGGACCAATTCTTTGGTTTCATCGGAAGGAAAATGGATGAGCTTAAGCTGTTCCCGTGCAATTTGTTCAATATCTTCAAGAATAAGAGAATAGTCTCCCTCTATTACACTATTTTTTGATGGATAGTTTCCAATGACAGAATAAAAGATAAGCTTCCCATCGGGGTTAATTTTTACTTCAATAGATCCCCCAGGTGAAAGTGGAATTCCTTTAATGCATGTTTGAAAGGTAAACTCACCTTTGTCCTCCCTATGTAGTCTAAAATGTTCTTGATAAACTAAACCAGTTTCTTGTTCAATCCAATGAATAATATCCTTCTTTTCTTGACTACTAAATGAAATTCCATCTTTTACATAGGTAATCCCACCTACGAAAATCGCGCTTTGAACTTTTAGTGTATGCATATTTAATTCTATAGATGCAGTACCATCTGGATTTAGACCATCTTCCTCACGATCCATAATATGAGAGGGGAACCACTCCATGCAAAGCATATAGATGGCTTCACTATTGGTATTTATTTTGCGATAAATTTTATAATCGTGTATTTGGTAGTTTACTAAACCAAATTTATTTTTAGTCCATTCAAGGTAATCACTTATTGTATTAGCCATATCAGCACCTCCTATCAAAATTGTAACATAAAGTGGTGTATATTCCTGATTTTGTATAATCCATAAAGCAATAAGGTTGCCTGAAGGACAACCCATGCTTTAAGTAAATTATAAAAAGAAACCATTTGAATTCATCTTAAATTGTAACTACTTATTTGTACTATGTTGCTTATTAGGTAATTTGAAGCTTGAGCTTTCGCTTCCTTTTTTTCGATTTTTGTCTGCCTTTTTTTGATTCTCATGTAGTTTCTCAACATATTCATGTGTGTTTTCCATGTCGTAACCTCCTATACTAAATAACTTCATTGTTACTATAACCATTCGGAGCGAATGAATACTGCAAAATTTACCGTGAGTATGGTAAGGAATTATTTCTTTGATTGCTCAGAATATCATCTCAACTTTTTAAACTGCTTCCCCTCGTTAGGGTTGTGTCTAGCTTTTCATATGGATAAGAGTTTAAAAAGCTTTAGGTATTTTTCTCATGTTTAAATTTTCGTTCTCAGGAACTAAAAAAGGTGTCAGACTATGCCTGACACCTGATGTTTTTGTTTTATGCCTTTTCTTCAAAAAGTTTTGTTATACCGATGATTACCTGTGTTGCTTTCTCCATATTATCTACTGAAATATATTCATATTTCCCATGGAAGTTTTCTCCACCTGTAAAAATATTTGGTGTTGGTAATCCCATAAAAGAAAGCTGAGAACCATCAGTTCCACCACGGATTGGTTGTATAATCGGTTCGATGTTTAAGTCTTTCATTGCCTCATAGGCAATATCTACAATATGTTTTACTGGTTCAATTTTATCCTTCATATTGTAATATTGATCACTTATTTCCAATATGATGTTGTTCTCTCCATATTTTTGTTTGAGTTCATTAACAATCTTTTCAAGATTTGCCTTTTTGGCTACAAATTTTTCCTTATCATGATCTCGGATGATATAGTTCATTTTGGTCTGTTCCACATCACCGTTCATTGATAATAAATGATAGAAGCCTTCATAACCTTCAGTATATTCTGGAGCTTCTTCTGTAGGCAGCTTATTTTGAAGCTCCATTCCAATTTTAATGGAGTTGATCATTTTTCCCTTCGCTGATCCAGGATGAATATTGCTACCTTTAATGGTAATTTTCGCACCTGCAGCGTTGAAGCTTTCATATTCTAATTCCCCAAGCCGGCCGCCATCAACTGTGTAAGCATATTGTGCTTGAAAAGCTTCTACATCAAATTTATGTGGTCCTCTACCAATCTCCTCGTCTGGAGTAAAGGCAACTCTCACTTTACCATGCTTGATTTCTGGATGCTGGATTAAATAGGCCATTGCAGTCATGATTTCAGCAATTCCCGCTTTATTGTCAGCACCTAGAAGTGTGGTTCCATCTGTTGTAATTAATGTATGCCCCTTATAATTTTCAAGATTAGGGAATTCTTTTGGGGACAAAGTAATATGTAGGGAATCATTTAAACGTATGTCTCCACCATCATAATTTTCAACTAGTTGTGGATTTACATTTTTGCCGGTAAAATCAGTCGCTGTATCAACATGTGCTAAAAATCCAATAGTTGGTACATGCTTATCGGTATTTGAAGGGAGAGAGGCCATTAAATATCCATTCTCATCCAATGTAACATCTTCCATACCTATAGATTTAAGCTCTTCTTCAAGCTTATGAAGTAGATCCCATTGTCCAGGTGTAGAAGGACATGTCTCGCTATCTTCATTAGATTGGGTATCGATTTTTACGTAAGATGTAAATCTTTCAATGATTTCATTTTTCATTTTACATTCATCTCCCTGTTAGCAATTTATTCTTATCTTATCATGAACTAAAGTTCAATACATATGACAAGATTAGTGGAAATGATGAATCGTGTTAAGTTTACTCAAAAGAGTTATTTAGTATTAAGTATCGTAATGTAATCTTTTTCCGCCTCGCGCTTTTCTTATGGAATTAATCGGGATTGATGGTCTTCAATTTATTTTTATTCGTTAAATAGCAAAGGAAAAAAGGAGCAAATTCTGATGTGCACCCCAAAAGTTAGACCAAAAATCTAACTTTTGGGGTGTTTTTTACTTTTTATGACGTTTTCAATGCTTTCATTTTAATCTTTGCTACCTTGCGTTCCCATGGTTTTGATAACCAGCGTCTAAAAGCAAAGCAACCCCTAAACCATTCATCTGCACCTTGTGCAATCCAAATTCCTAAAAGACCTAGACCAAAATGGACGCCAAGTACATAGCTTAAAACGACTGCAATTCCCCACATAGAGATCATTCCAATGATAACAGGAAAGCGTACATCCCCTGCAGACTTCAAGGAGCTCATCAACACAATATTCATCGCCCTACCAGGTTCAGTTATAACAATAGCCCATAACACAGGAAGCCCGATAGCAATAATTTTGGGATCATCAGTAAAAATACTTAATATAGGCGACCCGATCAAAGCAAGAATTAATGAGGCGATAAATGAAGCGATCATTGCGATTTTCAATGTACGAACCCCACGGCGTAATGCACGTTCATATTGCTTTCCACCTATATATCGTGCAACGAGAAGTTGTGTACCTTGTGCGATTGCTAATGTAAATAAGTAACAGATCATTGATAGATTCAGTAAATAAATGCGTGAAGCCAGTGCAGATGTTCCAATCGTAACAACAAACCCTGTAATGACGAGTTGAGAAAGTTGATAGGAAAGGTTTTCACCAGCTGAAGGGATGCCGATTGATAAGAGACTTTTAATATCCTCCTTCTTAGCCTTAAATAAATCACTAAATGTTAATCTAAGTGACAGTCGTTTATATACAAAGTAAATGAGAGCAATAACAGCGAAGCTACGCGCTACAACGATAGCCCAAGAAACACCGACTACACCCGTAATCGGAAGACCTAGAATACCAGTTGTTGCAAGAATGTTTCCACCAATACTAATTAAATCCATGATCACCGTTACGACCATGGATTCCTTTGTAAAGCCATGGCTACGCAAAACGGCACTTAATGCTAAGGATAACGATTCAAGAAAAAGGGAGGCACCGCAAATACGAACAAAGATTAGCCCATAGTCAAATACTTTTCCTTCAATATCAAATAAGCGCAACAAATGTTCACCAAAGAAAAAAACAATCAATGCGATGATCATTCCGAACCAAAAATTCAGTCCAAAAACGGACCTAGATAGCTGTCTGGCCTTTTTAAAGTTTTCGGCACCTAGGCTTTGACTAATTAAGACAGTCGCACCGATAGAAGTAACTGTAAATACTAAAATAAAAATATTTAACAGTTGATTTGCAACACCTACTCCTGAGGCAGCGTCATCTGAATAATGACTAAGCATAAGTGTGGCCATAATTCCCATTCCCATATGGAGGGTTAGCTCGATGAGGAGCGGCCAGGTAATACTGAAAAGTGTTTGTTCTTGAAGTTTATTTGTACTCAATGAAGTTCTCCTTCTTTTTTACAAAATGATATATAAAATCCATTTTAACTCTATAGGTATATTAGTAAAATAGGAAAACATGATATTCGCAAAAAATATTCTTCTTTTTAGAAGAAATATAAAAAAGGACGAGCATCTAGTATGCTTGCCCTTTAAATTGATTAAGCTTGAAAAATTTCATCGATTTGCTTTATTTCTTCTGGAGTTAAATGGACAGCTAAGGTAGCCAGATTTCTCTTTACTTGATCGGGCTGTTTTGCTCCAGGGATTAGTGCATCAATTGAATCACGTGTTAAGTACCAAGCAAGTACGACATGAGCAACTTCCGCTTCTTTCTTTAAAGCCATTTCACGAACGAGCTCTACTTTTTCTAAGTTCTGAATAAATGCATCACCTTGGAATAAAGGATTTTTAGAACGTCCATCTTTAAACGTTGTTTCCTTTGTATATTTTCCACCTAATAGCCCAGCTGCAAGTGGGAAATAAGGAACAAATGAAATATTCTTCTCTTTCGTATACGGTAATAGCTCTTTTTCCGCCTCACGTTTAAATAGGTTATATTCTGATTGCAGTACATCTACATATCCATCTTTATTGGCTTCCTTTAATTGCTCGATTGAAAAGTTAGAAACCCCAATTGCTCGAATTTTCCCTTGGTCCTTTAGTTCCTTTAAAGCGCCAACCGCTTCATCTTTAGGGGTTTTATCATCAGGAAAGTGAATATAGTATAGATCAATATAATCAGTCTTTAATCGTCTAAGGCTTTTTTCAACTTCATTTTTTAAAAAAGCAGGAGAATTATCGAATATTATCTTTCCGTCTACTAACTTATGTGCCCCTTTAGTAGCAATGATGATTTCTTTCCGATTTCCTGTTTCTTCTAAAACCTCGCCGATTAATTCTTCAGAACGTTCTGGTCCGTAAATATAGGCTGTGTCTAAGAAATTGATTCCATTAGAAATAGCAGCTCTTACCACATCTTTACCGGTTTCCTCGATTAAATTGGGGTAAATATTATGTCCTCCTACAGCATTTGTACCAAGACCAATTGGATTAACATATAAATCTGTTTTACCTAAACGAACTTGTTTGATCATATACTCATCTCCTTCGTTTATTTAGACATATCATAGCAAAAAATCAGCAATAGATGGAAATGATTGGTTTGGAAGTTTAGAGTGTAAAAATTTACTACCTTTTCTATTAGGGAAAGTTAATATAGTAATAGATATAAATTATTCCATCCTTTCCAAAGCTATGGAATCTTAAGAAATTCTTCATTTTTTAATTAGCTGATTGTTAAGAATTGGGTTTTATACTATAGATAACACGAATAAATAGGTGGGGGAGTAGCTGGTGGATACATATCGTGTATTAGTTGTTGATGATGAAATAGAAATTCGTGATGTAATTGAAATTTATTTAAAAAACGAAGGGATCACTGTGATCAAAGCGAAGGATGGGTTGGAGGCAATTGAAAAGTTAAATGAGTACGATATTCATTTAATTTTACTAGATGTCATGATGCCTAGAATGGATGGTATAGCGGCGACATTTAAAATTCGTGAGAAAAAGGACATTCCCATTATTATATTAAGTGCTAAAAGTGAAGATACCGATAAAATATTAGGATTGCAAATTGGAGCCGATGATTATATTACCAAACCATTCAATCCTTTAGAGTTAATTGCTAGGGTGAAATCACAGCTACGAAGGTATGTAAAGTTCGGTTCTTATGAGGGAGCTAGGAAAGTAATTGAATTAGACGGACTAACTCTAGATCCAGTTGCAAAGGAAGTGACTGTCGATGGAGAATTAGTGAAGTTCACACCTATTGAATATCGAATTGTTGAATTATTAATGAAGAATGCAGGTCGAGTTTTTTCTATATCTGAAATTTATGAGCGGGTTTGGAAGGAGCCTGGGTTTAATGCGGAAAATACAGTAGCTGTTCATATCCGTAAAATTCGAGAAAAAATTGAAATTGATCCGAAGAATCCAAGATACATAAAGGTGGTGTGGGGGATTGGCTACAAAATGGAAAGGTAGAACCTTTGGTTTTATTATTGCTTTGCTTTTGTTTACTTTCGGATTGACAAGCATTGGATTATTACTGGACCGTGGGCATGAATATCTTTTTAAAACCTATTTTGATACAGATCAATTTGCGGATGAAATGGAGTCCTTCATTCATGAATTGGGAAAATATGAGATCTATCATGGTGAAGACGTTGAAGATGATTGGATTAAGGAAAAGGAATTATCAGAACTGTATGATTTAAAGAAGGTATTTAAGTTCTATCTAAGGGATATAAATACGAATGAGGTTTACACTAATTTATATTCTAGCAATGAAAGCTTTATTGATTCCGAATTTACAAAGCCTGATATGAAGTATATTCAAGAGTACTCCCGTTTGGATGGAACAGAGCTAGTGGTGAATAACTTCCAAAATGAGATAGATGGAGATCCTAAATTATTAGAAGGTAGGATTGGTGTACTTGTTTCCGCGCCAGAGGATATTTCTGTCATTGCCAACTATCAACAATACCCGCAACAACAAATGGCCTTTTATTACTATATAATGGGTGGAATGGTCACATTATTTTTTGGCCTCTTACTAATGAAAAAATTAAGTCCATATCCTTCCCTTACAAGGCTTCAAAGATATTATCAAAAAG
Organism: Heyndrickxia sp. FSL W8-0496; assembly: GCF_038007825.1. Lineage (NCBI taxonomy): Bacteria > Bacillati > Bacillota > Bacilli > Caryophanales > Bacillaceae > Heyndrickxia > Heyndrickxia sp. FSL W8-0496. The sequence continues at coordinate 5,105,509 of NZ_JBBOXX010000001.1, read as the reverse complement.
TACCGATTGATATTGGTTTGTTTATATTAATATTCCTGACTATGTATGAAAGTGTAATTATTGGAATCATAAGTAGACTTTATTTGAGCGAGGGATTTCCGATAGACTCCTATTTATTCAATTTTATTATAGCTGTAATCCTTACTTTTCTTGTACTTATACAGATGGCATTCATGTATCGCAGAATAATGGATGTAGAAAATTTAAAAGTAGATATGAAAAAAAGTATACTTTTTCGACTATACTTCGCTTTAAAGGAAGCTTTCTTACTTAGAAGTATAGGTACCCAGGTGCTTATTCTTTTCGCCGCTCTTTTTTCATTTATACCTATATCAGCTATTGCGGGGACCGAGCCAGAATTAGTCATTATTTACTTACTTCTAACAATATTGATATTTATCATTGTGATTAAACAGGCAGGTTCTTTTAATCGGATTCTTAAATATACTTCGGAATTAGCAAAGGGGAATCTTGAACCAGATCTCGCCATTGGCGGAAAATCATCCATAGCAAAGCTAGCGGAAAATATTAATCATTTAAAGCATGGGGTTAAAACCTCAAAGAAGGAACAAGCTAAGAGTGAGCGACTAAAGACAGAGCTTATAACGAATGTAAGTCATGATTTACGAACTCCCTTAACATCTATTATTACCTATACGGAACTATTAAAGTCAAAGGAATTAGGGGAGGAAGAAAGAGAAGCTTATATAGGGATAATTGACCGTAAATCTAAAAGGTTAAAAGTTTTAATTGATGATTTATTTGAAGCTTCGAAAATAGCCAGTGGCAATATTGAGCTTGTCAAGAAGCAAGTTGATATGGTGCAATTACTAGAGCAGGCACTTGGTGAGTATGACGAGCAAATGAATCAATCAAGTTTGCAATTTAGAATTTCTACACCGAAGGAACCGGTATATGCTCATGTAGATGGACAAAAAATTTGGCGGGTGTTCGATAATTTAATTGGAAATATACTGAAATATGCCTTAGAAAATACAAGGGTATATATATCAATTGAATCGACTAATGAACATGTGATGATCATTTTTAAGAATGTATCAAAATATGAGTTAGGAAAACATACAGATGAATTATTCGAACGATTTAAACGTGGAGATCAATCTCGACATACAGAAGGTTCTGGATTAGGTCTTGCCATTTCTAAATCCATCGTTGATCTACATGAAGGAAGCATGGATATTGGGGTAGATGGAGATTTATTTAAAGTGATTATTGAGCTAAAACGTCTATTTTAGTTAATAGACGTTTTTTATTAAGATTGTTTTCGTAGAGTTTCGTGCTTGTGTAAATGCCCTCCGGCAGCCTATTACACGTCCTGGTAATTCTTATGAAGATTATAGCTCTTTTTACTCAGTGAAATGAAGGGGGAGCAACGGTCTTCAACCTATATTAAAAAAACAATTGACAATTGATGCCATTTTACATAATATTTAATTGAACAGTGGTTAATAAGGAGGAAATCATGTCACCAAGAAAATCTGTCCAGCATGAACTTTCGCGGGAAATGATTATGAATGCAGCAAGAGAGTTATTCATAACGAAAGGTTATCAACATGTTTCTATGAGGCAAGTGGCCAAAGAATTAGGGTATAGCCATGGAGCGATTTATTATCATTTTAAAAATAAAGCAGAGCTGTTTTATGCGTTAGTAGAAGAGCACTTTCATATGTTAGATCAAGTACTTGATCGTATCTTGGAGGAGGAGCTTGATACATTAGAAAAATTAAAAAAGGTGATGCTAGGCTTTATCGAATTTGGTTTGACCTATCAAAGTCACTATGAAATCATGTTTTTAATTAAAGAAGAGGAAGTCATTAACTTTATTAATGAGGGGCCAAATAAAAGCTATGAGAAATTTGCTCAAACAGTCCATATGTTATGTGGGCGTCAAACAACTATCCAAGAAATTTGGAGCATCTTTCTATCTCTTCATGGGTTTGTTACACATTATCTTCGGCATGTCACTAGTTTTGAAGATGTGAGGGAATTAGCTCATTTACATGTTAATTTCTTGTTAAAAGCAATGCTATAATTTTTTTTAGTTTTATTTGAACGGTGGTCAAAAAAGTGGTGGGAGGAATTTTTTATGAAAAAGGCTTTGGTATTAGGGGCATCAGGCGGTATGGGGTATTCAATAGTAAACGAATTAATTAGCAGAGGGGTTCATGTTGTAGCCTTTGCTCGTACAAGAAGCAAGCTAGAAAAATTATTTCAAAATCAGCAAGGCATCACAATATTTACAGGTGATATTTTTAATTTAGATGATTTGTTTAAAGCAGCTACTGGTGTAGATATCATTTTTCAAGCAGCAAATATTCCATATCCAGAATGGGAAGAAAGGCTTGCTACGTTTATTCAACAAGTTATCAACGTTTCGGAGACCAGGGGAATTAAGCTAGCGGTGGTAGATAATATTTATGCATATGGGAGAAGCAATGGTGAGAAAGCTTCTGAGAATGCACCTAAAAACCCACATACTAAAAAGGGTAGGATCCGTCTGAATGTGGAGAACATGATAAGGGAATCCAATGCTCAGGCATTTATTGCCCATTTTCCAGATTTTTATGGCCCGAACGCAGAAAATACTCTTCTGCACGTTACTCTGGAAAAGGTTGTAGCTAATCAATCATCGATGTTTGTAGGAAATCAACGGATTGCAAGAGAGTATATTTATACACCAGATGGGGCGAAAGCCATCGTTGAGCTTGCTTTCCGTGAAGATGCCTATGGGGAGAGCTGGAATATTCCAGGACATAGTGTGATTACTGGGAAAGAGATTATGGAAACTCTGCGCGAATTGACCAGCTATGATAAACGTGTAATAACGGTTACAAAGTCAATGATACGTATGCTCGGGCTATTTAATCCAATGATGCGTGAAGTGGTAGAAATGTATTATTTAAATCAGGAACCAGTTGTATTAAGTGGACAAAAATATGAAAATAAAATTGGTCCTGTTCCACGAACTTCTTATAGGGATGGATTAAGGCAAACCATAGAATATATGAAAGACCAACAATAAAAAAGGCTTAAAGCAGGTTTTGGTGACCTGCTTTTTTAGTTTCCAGTTTAAGGACGATAGAATAAAACATAGTCACCTGGTCCAATTAATGCTACTCCAATGACTACAGCGATAAGAACAAAATTATACTCAAACCCATTATTGGTAAGCCAGTACCCATTACGACCATGAACAGATACAATGGCATCAATCATAATAATGGCAATTAGCGCTGCGCCTATTGGGGTGAGTACACCCGCACTAAATAATAATCCCCCTACTAGCTCAAATAACCCTGCACAGATTGCCCAAATAGTACCACCAGGTTTTATTCCAATTGATTCCAGCCATTCACCGGTTTTAGTCGCACCCGTACCACCGAACCAACCAAATAGTTTTTGTGCACCATGTCCCACAAATGTAAGACCTACCACTAAACGAATAATAAGTAGTCCAAGGTTTGCCATCCATATCCCTCTTTCATATTTTTAATTTCAGTATGAGCGAGAGTTTGGATTTTATTCACAATAGAATCAGAAGAGATGTATATCTTTCTTTCAAATAGCAAACGGTAAGAATAAATTAAAGGAGGTATATTCAATTGAATAAACAACGGGCACAAGAAATTGCTGAGTCTCCTAGAATGGTTAATGTTACTTATAATGGCAAGCCAATCTATATTCAGCGTGTTGACGAAAAAAATGAAACCGCTCGAATCTATCCTTTGGGTCAACCAGAAATGGAAGAAGAGGTTTCATTGAATAGTCTTATTGAAAGTGAATAAAAAAACACAGGGCCGGTTCTTTTCCACATTTAGTGGGACAAGGGACCTGACCCTGTGTCCCTAACGATTATTACTTTTTGGATCGAAGGCATCACGAAGGCCATCGCCAATAAAGTTTATACAAAGAACAGTTAATAGGATTGCGAGTCCAGGAGGAATCCATGCTTCTGGGCTATTGCGTAAAATACGTAAGCTTTGAGCTTCAGAAATCATATTACCCCAAGTAGGTGTGGGCTGTGGAATACCAAAGCCGATAAAGCTAAGAGCGGATTCAACAATGATCATTGTTGCCATCATGAGTGTAGCATTTACGACAATAGGTCCGATGGCGTTTGGAATAAAATGCTTAAAGATAATTCGAAAATCACTGGCCCCAATTGCTTTTGCTCCTAGGACAAATTCTTGTTCGCGAAGTGAAAGAAAGGTTCCGCGAATAATCCTTGCCAGGTTGGGCCAAGAAGTAATAGCAATAATACCTACGAAGATTCCAATGGTGACTTTTTGCAAAATGGCTACAATGGTTAAGACGAGAACAAGAAAAGGAAGCATGAGAATCAAATCGGCAATTCGCATAATGATCCCATCGACGATGCCTCTATAGTATCCTGCAATTGAACCAAGTGTTACCCCTATGATAAGAGTACAAAACATGGCACTAAATCCGACAATCATAGAAATTCGTCCACCATATAAAAGACGGGAAAAATTATCTCTTCCAGAGCTATCTGTCCCTAAAGGATGATCGGCGCTTGGTGGCTGTTCAATTAGGAGCAGATTTGATTTAGTAGGAGGTTGATTTGTTAATAATGGAGCAAAGATAATAGCGACGACTATAAGAAACAAAATAATCAGCCCGGCCATTGCAAGTTTGTTTTTCATAAATCTTCGGAGGGCTAGCTGAAAAGGACTCTTCCCTTTAATTTTTCTCTTAGAATTGACTTCAGGGTTCGAATCAAAAGTAAGATTCGTTTTAGTATCCATTCTTTTCCCCTCCTAATCATAGCGAATTCTTGGATCGACGATACTATAAAAAATATCTGCCAATAAATTTCCGAAAAGTATAAAGAAACCTAATAATAAATTGATCGCCATAATGACAGGGTAATCGCGGCTTCCTATTGCCCTTAAAAATAATTGACCAAGTCCAGGGAATTGGAAAACTCCTTCGGTAATAACTGCTCCGCTCAATATACCTCCTATTTCAAATCCCATAAGAGTAATAATTGGTATCAGTGCATTGCGAAGAGTATGTTTATAAAGGACATTTCGTTCGCTCATCCCTTTTGCCCTTGCAGTCCGAATATAGTCTTTCCCTAATACATCTAGTACCTCCGATCGCATATAACGCATATAGGCAGCTGTTCCTGCTAAACCAAGTGTGATTCCTGGTAAGAAGAGATGGTGAAGCTTATCAAAAAATAACTCTAAACCAGTCAGCCCTGGTGTTGATACAGTTCCCTGGGATGGAAACCAACCTAGAGTAATCGATAAGACGTATATAGCAACTAGTCCAAAAAAGAAATTTGGAACAGCTAAACCAAAGAATCCAAAGGTTGTAGCTCCATAATCAAGTAAAGAATAGGGCTTTTTTGCTGAATAGATGCCAATTGGAATGGAGACGATTAATGTAATTATTAGAGAAAACAGTCCTAAACTAAATGTATTACCTATTCGATCACCGATTAATTCGGAAACATCTCTGCCATTATATGTGTAAGATTGACCTAAGTCCCCCTTGGCAACTGATGTGAGCCATTTCCAGTATTGTACATGGATTGGGTCGTCTAAACCAAGGGCCTGCCTTTGCTGCTCAAAGACTTTTGGATCAATTCTAGGATCGACCATTCTACCAGAAAAGGGATCGCCAGGTGCTGCTTGGATGAGAGCAAAGACAATGATTGTTAAGCCGAGTAGCATTGGAATAAAAACGAGTATCCTACGAATAATGTATGTTGTCATAGGTCCCCTCCGTTCTTGGAAAGGACGGGAATATCTCATGAATGGTAAAATCTCTATTCCCTGAGACATTCCCGTTATCCATAGATTTTATTAAAGTTATTTAGATGACACCCACCATAAATGTGTATCATTATACATGGAGTATGGTAGAGGTTTAACATTTTGTAACCGCTTGTTATACCCCCATAATGTATTTTGTGCATATAAGATTAATGCTGGTAAATCATCCTGGAATAGTACTTGCCAGTCACTATACACTTGATCGCGATAGGCTTGATCGAATGCTTCTGGTGGTTGTACCGCCTTTTTCATTAGTTCGTCGGATTCCTTGTTATTCCAACGACCATAATTGTAGGCAGCTTTGGAGCCCCATAGGCCGCTTGGATCTGGATCTGTACTGCTTAGGCTCCAGCCAAGTAAATAAAGATCCCAATCATCACTATCTTTTTCAAGAACATCAGAATACGTAGAGAATTCAATTGGCTGACGAAGATCTATTTTGATTCCTACAGCCTCTAACATTTCTTGAATAATTGGTGCAGAACGCATACGAAGCTCATTTCCTGTTGGATAATTTAATGTGAGAACCCATTTTTTTCCGTCTGGGTCTTCACGGAAGCCATCATTATCTTTATCAACATATCCTGCTTCATCCAATAATTTTTTAGCCTCTTCAACATTAAATTTATATTGGTTTGGTTTTTCGCCGTCATAAGCGGAGAATTGAGTAGCTATCGGTGCATTAATAACCGCTCCACGCCCATGAAGTAATGCTTTAATTAATCCTTCTCGATCAACGGCATAAGCTATTGCTTGGCGCACCCGTTTGTCTGCAATCTTTTTATTAGGGACCCAATTCTCAGGTTTAATCACACCGGCTTTTACATCTTCAGGCGTACGATGGTTTACCATGAAGCCCATTAGCTGGTATCCAAACTTTGGCTGCTCAATAATTTCAATATTATCCAATGCACTAATGGAGTCATAATCCGCTGGTTGGAAGCCATTTGGATCAGCTACGAAGTCGAGTTCTCCTGTTTCAAGCATACCGACAATAACTGATTGATTGACAACCTTCCAAACAATTTGATCAAGGTATGGCTCACCTTGCCAATAATCTTTGTTCTTTTCTAGAATGTATTGTTCTCCTTCAATCATTTTTGTAAATTTAAATGGTCCTGTTCCAATCACCTCTCCCGCATTGAGCGTGGCACCAGCTTTTGGCATATCTTTTATAGGGATATCTTTAAAAATATGTTCAGGAATAATCGGGAAGCTAGCATTATCAAGAGCTGTTACATTCGGTTCACTAAACTTAAAGGTAACTGTATGCTCATCTTGGGCAACTACACCTTCAAATTGATCTGTTTTCCCTGAATTGAAATCCTCGTATCCTAAAAGTTTTTCAACATATTCGGTACGAACTCCGCCGGCTTCAACATAGCCAGGGCTAGCAATCGATTTGTAAGTGAAAACAACATCATTTGCTGTGAATGGCTTGCCATCATGCCATTTAACATTATCCTGTAAGGTAAACGTTACTTCAGTTTGATCATCATTAAATTTCCATTCCTTTGCCAATGATGGCAAAAATTCGAGTTTTTCATTTTGCGTGACTAGACTTTCATGTGTAAATGACAGAATGTTACTTTCATATGCATCTGTGTAGAATATAGGATTAAATACACCGGCAGGAGCCGTATCCATTGCCCCAGTAATCGTCCCGCCCATTTGTGCTTTCCCTGTTTCTTCAGAAGGGTTGTCAGACCCTTTTTCGTTTTCCCCTTTTTTGGTACTATCTCCCCCACCTTTACAAGCTGCAAGGAACATACTTAATGAAAGAATGAAGATTAAACTGAGAAGAAAGCCTTTTTTTGTTTTCAAATTTTTTCACCCCTTTTTATCTTTAAAGAAAACTAGGACTTCAAATGTGAATCTCTGTGCATCACCTCCTTTGAACCACTCATTTTATTTTTCTGAGTAAAGATGGCAGGCTACAAAGTGATTGGTGGTCATGGTAGATAGTTCAGGTCTTTCTATCGCACATTTTTCAAAAGCATGTGGGCATCTGGTTCGGAACGCACATCCGGACGGTGGATTGGATGGGCTAGGGAGATCTCCTTTTAAAGTTATTTTTTCACGTCTTATGTGGATATTTGTTGTTGGTGCAGAGGATAGAAGTGCTTGTGTATATGGATGTAACGGTTCCTCGTATAACTCCTTTTTTTCAGCTATTTCTACGATTCGGCCAAGATACATGACAGCTACACGATCGCTAATATGCTTTACAACACTTAGATCGTGTGAGATAAATAAATAGGTTAAGTCAAATTCATCTTGAAGATCAGACATTAAATTTAGTACCTGTGCCTGTATAGATACATCCAATGCAGAGACAGGCTCATCACAAATAACAAATTTTGGTTTTAGGGCGAGAGCACGGGCAATACTTATTCGTTGCCTTTGACCTCCGGAAAATTCATGAGGATATTTCAGGCGATCTTCGGGACGCAGCCCAACCTTTTCAAGCAGTTCAATTGCTTTGTCTTTTCGTTCCTTTTTATTTAGCGATGTTTGTACCACAAGAGGCTCCTCAATTAATTCAGCTACACTCATTTTTGAATTCAATGAGGCAAAAGGGTCTTGAAAAACAATTTGCATATCTTTTCTAAATGGTCGAAGCCTCCGATTCTTTAAATGGGAAATGTCTTGGTTTTCAAAGATGATTTGTCCCTCTGTTGGTTCATGTAGGCGGAGGATGACTCTTCCAAGTGTGGATTTTCCTGAACCGGATTCCCCAACAATTCCAAGTGTCTCTCCTTTTTTAATGTTAAGAGAAACTCCATCTACAGCTTTTACATGACCAACAGTTGATTTTAAAATTCCTCCCTTAATTGGGAAGTACTTTTTAATATTTTTAGCTTGTAATAGGTATGTGTCTGTTTCTACTTGTCTTTCTTTAACATTGTCTAATTGCACATAAACTTCCTCCTTATTCATAGATATAACAACGAACATCATGTCCAGATTCTGTTGTTTGTAGCTGCGGCAGAGCTTCCTTGCATTTTTCCATAACTTTCGGACATCGATCGGAAAAACGGCAGCCTTTTGGAAAGTTATAGGAAGGTGGCACGGTTCCTTTAATCGCACCTAGTCTTTTTACCTCTTTATCAATACTTGGTAAGCTTTCAAGTAGGCCAATTGTATATGGATGCTGTGGATTAGAAAATAATTTTTCAACCGTTGTATCCTCCACAATTTGTCCACCGTACATCACCATAACTCGATCTGCATACTCCGCCACCACTCCAAGATCATGAGTAATTAAAAGTATGGCCGTATTGAATTTTTTCTTCATTTCATTCATTAGATCTAAAATTTGTGCTTGGATAGTCACATCTAATGCAGTTGTAGGCTCGTCTGCAATCAGTAATTTAGGATCGCATGACATGGCGATTGCAATCATTGCTCGCTGGCGCATTCCCCCTGATAATTGGTGAGGATACTCTTTAATGGTTTCCTCCGCCCTGGGGAATCCGACCATTTTCAATATTTCGATCGCTTTACTATAAGCTTGTTTTTTTGTTAATTTTTTGTGTTTGATTAAGGTTTCCACGATTTGATTGCCGATCGTGAATACCGGATTTAAAGCTGTCATTGGCTCCTGAAAAATCATTGCAAGGTCATTGCCCCTAATTTTCGCCATTTGTTTGTCCGAAAAGTTTAGTAGGTTTTCTCCGTTAAATATAACTGTGCCCTCTTTGATTTTTCCTGGTTTATTAATTAACTGCATAATTGAAAGGGATGTGATGCTTTTCCCACTTCCGGATTCTCCAACGAGAGCAACAGTTTCGCCTGGATAAATAGAAAAGTCAATCCCGTCTACTGCTTTAGCAATTTTCTTGTCGTCTAAATAGAAATAAGTTTTTAGTCCTTCTACTTTTAGCAATGCATCCTGCATATTTCCTTCTCACCTCGTATCCCCAAATCTATTAATTAAGTAGTATGAGGTATTCCCATTTTCTACAATCCTGCTCGTGCATCCATCTCCATTTTTGCAGATTGCGAGAATACAATTTTTTCTTTAACTACTATGTGTAACATTTTTGTAATATGACTAAAATATTTTTTTTATGTCGAATATGAACCAAGTATTTCGTGAAAAGTATGTATGCAGTGAATAAACTCTTAATTAAATGCTGTTTTCATATAGTTCGTTGCTTATGTAAGAGCTCAACTGCCGGCTTTTACACCAGGTTCTTATGGAGATTGCAAGTTCTTTTCGCATTAAAATGAAAGGTATAACGATCTTCAGGTGATATTTATTAGTTAAAACTTTACTTAAATAACCACTATATTTGAGAATCGAGCATAAAAAAATGAGGGAACAAAAACGCTATGAACGATTGAAAAGGATGGGAGATATGAAGCAGAAGAAGGAGAATTCAGTCTTTGAAAATCAATCAATGATGATTTGGAAAATTGCGATTGCCTCTGCATTATCATGGGAGATAGCCAAATTTACAGGTTCGCAGCATCCTTATTTAGCCCCATTGACGATTATTTTGTGTATTAAAACAACTCTAGAGAAAACCATTCTATTTTCATTTTATCGTTTCGTTGGTACAGTGATTGGCATCATATTAATTGTTTTGTTAGTAAAATATGTTCAAGTAAATGGTTTTACCTTAGGGATTTTTATTTTAGGAGGATCATTCATAGCTAAATGGATGAAATTAAATAAGGTGATTATCGAGCAAGTAGCCTTGTCGATTCTATTAGTGTTAGCTCTAGAGCAACAATCTAGTGGCTATGCCTGGGATCGGATCAAGGATACATTGATTGGGGCGATTGTAGCTATTTTAGTGAAAGTTTATGTTTTTCCATCTTCAGGTATAAAAAAGGCTACAAATGCATGTAACAATTACAGCAATAATTTAACAGGAATGTTCATTGAATTTTCGAACTGGATAAAAGGTGGATGTGACCCTGTCAAAGGAATGGAATTTCAAAATCAGTTAAAAAAAGATTATCAGTATCTTGATAAAATGCAAATGGATTTAAATCAAACTTCAAAGGCTTTTAGCTACTTTCCTTTTTGTTCGAAGAAAGGGGAAGTAGTAAAGATTTTACATCAAAAAACAAAAAACATTAGTAAAGGTTATTTATATTTATCGAATGTAACAGAAACATTCAAAGAATGGGGAAAGGCAGGTACGATGACAGACCAGGACAAAGCTTCATGGGCAAATCAAATGAAGCTGTTTAGTGAGAGCGCGAGCAATATAAGTAGTAATTCCCCTATTGTGACAAATGACTCTATGATTATATCCATACCAATGGAGTTAATCAATTGGCAATATCATGTGTCACTATTTCAAGAAACGAAGGAATTTTTAAACGGTAGTTCTTCATGATTCACTTCTAATCTCTTATCCCAGATGAATATACTTTTATATAGTACACAGGAAAGTGGTGAATGTATGGAGGACATTTTACCAATATTATTAAAACTTCCTTTTTTGAAAGAGAGCAGTGTTCTGGCAACTATTATTCATGTTGAAGGATCTTCATATAAAAAGGAAGGTTCCTGTATGCTTATTGAAGAAAATGGGGAACAAATTGGGATGTTAAGCGCAGGATGTCTAGAAGAGGATGTTAAATGTCATGTAAAGCAAGTTTGGAAGCAAGGGGAGTCAAAACTGTTAATCTATGACCTTAGAGGGGAATCCGATATAATCTGGGGCCAAGGGGCAGGCTGCAATGGAATCATGCATATATTATTAGAACCGTTGAAAGAACCGTTAAGAAACGATTTGATGCAAGTAAAGTATTATTTGGATAAAGGGCAATCTGTTTTTCATTTAAAACGATTTGATAAGGATTTTAAACTACTATCCAATAGCTATATTCCTCAGGATGGAGCTGCATTTGGTGATTTGTCCTATCTAACGGATTTACCTGTTTTTCCTAATAAGAGTGGACTATTCTATACTGAAGATTTACTTCCAATATTTAGCCATCATTATATGCCGAGACCACGAGTTATTGTTTTCGGAGCAGGCTTTGATGCAAGACCTTTGGAAAACTTTGCTGCTCAGGTGGGCTTTGAAGTGATTATCTGTGATTGGCGGCCGCATTATTGTAATAAAGTAAATTTCCCTTTTGCAAGCAGTTTGATTGTATGTTTCCCGCGTGAAATAGATGAAAAGCTAGATATAAAGAATGGAGATTTTGTGGTTTTGATGACTCATGATTTTCAAAAGGATAAAGAACTCCTATCTATTTTGATCGATAAAAACCTATCCTATCTAGGGATATTGGGACCAAAAGAAAGAACGAAACGTCTATTGGATCATAATGACATTCCAGATTGGATCTCTTCCCCAGTTGGAATCTCAATTGGATCAAAGGGAGCGGAGGAAATTGCCATAAGTATAGTAGCTGAGATGATAAAAGCTCTCCGGAATCCAAGGAGATTCAATGAGTAAAAGCAGAATTATTGGTATTTACCTTGCTGCTGGCAGGAGCAGTAGAATGGGGAAGAATAAGCTTGACCTACCTTTATTAGATGATTACCTAGGCAGTATCGCTTTGAAGACGATCATGCAAACAGATCTGGATTTTACCATTGTAATCACTCCAACGTCTGAGGTGCCATCGTGGATTACACCACCTCTTTTGTTGAATAAGAAGTGGTGTTCTTTTTTATGTACAGAGGCTGAACATGGGCAGGCCTACTCCTTAAGATGTGGAGTTATGAAGGCCATGAGTATGGAAGCGGATGCTGTAATCGTGTTTCTTGCAGACCAGCCATTAATTTCCCGACAAATCATTCATCAACTAATTCATACTTATACATCAAATAGGGACTTGGAAGTTGTTGCATCCTCCTTTAATGGAATTTCTAGACCACCTATCCTTTTTTCCTATCAAGTCTTTCCAAAACTACTAGAGCTAGAGGGGGATATTGGAGCGAGGCAATTGCTAAAGAAAAGTAAAAGGAAAGTATGTATCGAGTTTAATGATGAGGTGCCCTTCATGGATGTTGATAATGAGGAGGATTATTCATTAATTCGGAAACTCACAATGGGGAGGGATGAGAATTGAATGTGCTTGGAAAGGGGATAACGCGGAAGGATGCAATAGAAAAGGTAACAGGAAAAGCAAAATATATAAATGATTACACCACTTCTAACATGCTTCATGGAGCCCTAGTTATCAGTCCACTAGGTCATGCAAAAATAATGAAAATTGATGCTGCTCGTGCTAGAAAAGTTCAGGGGGTACGAGCGGTCATTGCCGGTGAGCGTTTTCCACTAGTAGGTGAGGAAATGAAAGACCGCCCACCAATAGCAGTTGATAAAGTTCGCTACCATGGGGAGGTAGTAGCTGTAGTCGTAGCAGATACTTTAATGATAGCCAAACATGCCGCCGAATTAATTAACATTCAATATGATCCTTTGCCAGTTGTTAACTCACCGAGTGAAGCGATGCAAGAAGATGCGCCAATTATACATGAAAACCTAGGGAGTTATGAAAAGATTCCCGCTGTTTATCCGGTACCAGGGACCAATATTGCTAGCCTGCAAAAGATTCGTAAAGGGAATATCGAAGAGGGCTGGAACCAGAGTGACTTAACCGTTGAGGGGAGTTTTTCCCTTAAACCTTCTGACCACGCTGCTATGGAGACACGGTGTGCAACTGCAGAAATAAAACCTGATGGAAAGATCATTATTTCGACAACCTCTCAAGCACCATTTATGGTCAAAAAGTTGATTAGCAATTATTTTAATGAGGAACTTGGCAAAATTATTGTGAAAACTCCATTAGTTGGTGGTGGTTACGGAGGCAAGGCCTCTACCCAAGTAGAAATTCTTGCCTATCTTGCTTCAAAAGCGGTTGGTGGTAGGCCTGTCAAAATAAGATATTCAAGAGAACAAGATATGTTGACAGCACCATGCCATATCGGTTTAGAAGCAAAAGTTAAACTAGGTTGTACAAACGAAGGAAGGCTGACTGCTGCTGAAATTACTTTCTTATTTGATGGTGGGGCCTATTCGGATAAATCGATTGATTTAAGTAGAGCAGCCGCAGTCGATTGTACCGGTCCATATCATATTGAGAATATTTGGTGTGATTCATACTGTCTTTACACAAACCATCCTTATGCAGCTCCATTTCGAGGATTTAGTCATTCTGAGCTTTTATTTGCATTTGAACGCACAATGGATCTGTTGGCAGAAAAATTACAAATGGATCCTTTTGAATTACGTTATACTAATGCCATTCTTCCTGGGGATACAACTCCTACTCAGGTGGAGCTGAATCAAAGTACTGTAGGGAATTTAAGAAAATGCATTGAACGTGTGAAGCAATTATCTAATTGGGATGAAGGACAGATTATTGAAATAAACGATCGTTTTGTTCGTGTAAAAGGAGCAAGTTGTGGCTGGAAAACGTCAACTATTGATACGAATGCAAGCTCAGGTGTCATTCTAACCTTTAATTCAGATGGGAGTATTAATTTAATTTCAGGTGTTATTGAAATTGGTACTGGAACCAAAACTGTTCTCGCCCAAATGCTTGCTGAAAGGTTACAGATGAGTGTGGATCAAATTCATGTGCGAATGGAAGTAGACACTCAGACAACACCTGAGCATTGGAAAACTGTTGCAAGTAGAGGAACATTTATGGCAGGGAGAGCATTATTAGAAGCTGCAGCAGATGTAGAAAGACAACTAAAAGATGTCGCTTCCTGTGTACTTAGATGCTCCCCAGAGGATTTAGTTGTCGCTAATTCTCGTGTGTTTTTAAGAGATGATCCAAAGGTAGGGTTGGCCTTCCAAGAGATTGTATATGGGTATACGTATCCAAATGGAAATGCTATAGGTGGTCAAATCATCGGTAAAGGAAACTATATTTTACGTAGAATGACGTATATTGATAAGGAAACAGGTGCTGGAAAACCAGGACCGGAATGGACGGTTTGCGCTTCAGTTGTCGAAGTAGAATTTGATCGTAGGGATTACACTTATAAGATTATCCAAGCGAGTACAGTGGTTGATTTAGGAAGAGTATTAAATGAAAAAACCGCAAAAGGTCAAGTAATAGGAGCTATGAACATGGGCCTTGCCTATGCAGGACGCGAAACGTTTATTTTTGATGAACTAGGGAGGGTATTGAATCCGCAATTAAGAACGTACCGCCCTATTCATTACGGTGAGAATCCTGAGTACCGTGTAGATTTTATTGAAACACCACAGCTAGATTCACCCTTTGGCTTACGTGGAGTAGGTGAGCATGGAATATTAGGGATGCCCGCAGCTCTTGGAAACTGTTTGTCAGTAGCAGCTGGAGTTTCATTGCACCAACTCCCCCTTGTTCCTGAATTACTTTGGAGAACAAAGGAGGGGAATTTAAATGATTCCATATGATTTTGATTATTATCGTCCTACATCCATCCAGGAAGCCCTCACTATATATCAAACATTAAAGCATGCCGGAAGAAAACCAATGTATTTTTCAGGAGGAACCGAGATCATTACTCTTGGGAGAGTAAATTGGGTTTATACCGATGCTGTCATTGATTTAAAAGGAATTCCTGAATACCATGTGCTCTTTAAAAGTGAAAGCCGTCTGATCCTTGGTGCAGGACTATCCCTTGTACAAATTGAAGAAGCTAATCCATTTCCTCTACTATCTAAGACGGCTAGTGAAATTGCCGACCATACAGCACGGACAAAAATTACATTAGGTGGGAATATTTGTGCACAGATTTTTTATCGGGAAGCCGTACTCCCCTTTCTATTATCTGATAGCTTAATGGTGGTTGCCATGCATGATGGAATGAAAATCTTCCCGATACATGAAATTTTCTCGAAGTGCTTATGTTTAAATGAAGGTGATTTTCTTATTCAAGTGAGCACCGATCAAAAATTTGTAGAAGCTCCATCGATTAGTATTAAGCGGCGTAAACAATGGAATACAGGCTATCCGTTACTAACTGCTGCAGCGCTAAAGGTGGATGGAGCCATTAGATTAGCAATAAGCGGATTATGTCCCTTTCCTTTTCGGGCCTTTGAAATAGAAGAATTGCTTAATCACAGTGATTTATCAATGGAGGAAAAAATAAACGGTGCAGTCGAAAGACTCCCATCTCCCATATTAAATGATGTAGAGGGATCGGCAGAATATCGTCTATTTGTTTTAAAAAATACCTTGATTGATATTTTACAAGAGTTAGGGAAGGAGTGAGGCAAGTGTCATTGGTTTCGATGTCTTTAAAAGTAAACGGGGAAAGACGGGAGGTCAATATTCGAACGTCGGAAACGCTTCTTAATGTTTTACGAAACAGATTAGGACTAACAGGGGCAAAGCCGGGCTGCTTAAATGGAGATTGTGGTGCATGCACCGTTCATGTCGATGGATGGCCAATGAAATCCTGCCTAATGCTCGGTGTGGAGGGGGTAGATAAAGAGATCACAACCATTGAAGGCTTAGAAAATACACCTATTCAACAAGCATTTATTGAACAGTTTGCTTTTCAATGTGGGTACTGTACTCCAGGCTTTATTATGAATTGCCAATCCTTAATTGAGCAACATCCAGATGCATCTGATGAAATGATTCAAGAATGGCTAGAGTCGAATATTTGCCGCTGTACTGGATATCAAGAAATTGAACAAGCGATTAAATCGGTATTAGCACGGAAACAAAATTCGGAGTAAGCGGGTGAGGACACCCGCCGTTTTCTGTTTGCCCGTCATTTTTCAAGGATGCTGTACCAATCAATTATTTTCCATTGGTCATCTTGTTTAATAAGAGTAATTTCAATTGTTGCTAGTTGATTGGGGTTTGATGGGAATGGTACTTTGCTCCAAATCACTTTAACTTTATTGTTCGATATAATTGTGTAGGATGGATATTCTTCGAGGTTCAGAGGCAAGGTAAGGAATTGTTTATCTACAATGTTATTTTCATTTTTAACTTTTTCTAATATTTGTTCTTTGAAAGTAGCAAGGAAGGATTCATCAAAATAATTAGGTAGAATGCTATCATAGTCTTCGGTAGTAGTATCTTTACTAGAAACTAAATTGATTAGTTTGCTGCAAGCTTTTCTAATATCAAGTAATATTTTGTTCTTTTCTTTTTCTGTTAGCTCAAATTTCTCATTAACTGGTTGAATAGCTTTTTCTGTTTTAGATGGATCTTTTTCTGAAAAAATAAAGGATAAAACAAGTGCAAGGACAAAGATGATCGGAATAAAAACGAAGTTCTTTTTCAATTCTTTACACCCCCATAGTAATAATTCTACCATAATTCGTTGTGAAATCAGAATATTTAGGGAAATTGATTCGAGCTATATTTTTCTCTTTCGAACATTTTGATTGCGACATTTCCATTTAAAATTTATAATCGCTAAAGACGAATGAAATAAATGGGGGTGCAGCATGTTACGCAGATTTTTTTCTTACTACTTGCCGCATAAAAAATTATTCACTATCGATTTTTGTAGTGCAGTAGTAGTTGCTTTATTAGAATTAGGGTTTCCGCTTGCTGTACAGTGGTTTATTGATAGCTTACTACCAGATGGGAATTGGTCAACCATTGTATCAGTAGGTGCTGGATTGCTTGTACTGTATATTATGAGTACTTTTTTACAATATATAGTAAATTATTGGGGGCATAAGCTGGGGATTAATATTGAAACAGATATGAGACAGCAATTGTTCCAACATGTACAAAAACAATCATTTCGCTTTTTCGATAATACAAAAACAGGACATATTATGAGTCGAATTACGAATGATTTATTCGATATCGGTGAACTAGCCCATCATGGTCCAGAGGATATGTTTATTGCAATAATGACATTTGTGGGAGCATTTTGGATTATGTTGGGAATTAATGTTAAGTTAGCATTAGTGACCATTATCATTCTACCATTCTTAGTCTGGTTGATTACGGTGTGTAATCTAAAAATGAATAAAGCTTGGAAACGAATGTATGGCGAGATAGCAGATGTAAACGCACGTGTGGAGGATAGTGTATCAGGAGTAAGAGTTGTACAATCTTTTACAAATGAAAACTATGAAATTTCTCGATTTACAACGAATAACCGTCGATTTAGAAAGGCAAAGCTAACAGGTTATAAGGTAATGTCATTTACCAATTCAGGAATTTACATGATGACTAGGCTGATCACACTCGTCGTTTTAATCTATGGTGCATGGCTTAGCTTTAATCATCATTTAACATATGGAGAACTTGTTTCCTTTATTTTATATGTGAATGTTCTTTTTAAACCGGTGGATAAAATCAGTGCGATTATGGAGCTTTATCCGAAGGGAATGGCAGGATTCAAGCGTTTTATCGACCTAATTGATCAGGAGCCAGAAGTACAGGATGTTAAAGGTGCTAAGGAGGTTCCATATCTCAACGGCGATATCCAGTTTGATAATGTAACGTTTAGATATGATGAGCATAAACCAGTGCTTCAGGGAATTGACTTAAACATTCATGCGGGAGAGACCGTTGCTTTTGTTGGACCATCTGGTGCAGGGAAGACAACGATTTGCTCATTAATTCCGCGATTCTACGATGTGAATGAAGGAAGAATATTAATTGATGGCATTGATATTCGTCAAATGACGAAACAATCACTACGTTCTCATATTGGTATTGTTCAACAGGATGTATTTCTTTTTACAGGTACATTACGGGAAAATATTGCATATGGAAAGTTAGACGCGACAGAAGAGGAAATCGTCGAGGCCGCAAAAAAGGCCCATCTAGAAGAGTTTATTCATTCACTTCCATTGGGTTATGAGACTCAAATTGGTGAACGCGGACTAAAGCTCTCAGGAGGACAAAAACAGCGAATTGCTATTGCACGAATGTTCTTGAAAAACCCACCAATTTTAATACTAGATGAGGCAACTTCTGCCTTAGATACAGAGACAGAAAGAATCATACAAAGAGCATTAAATGAACTTGCAAAAAACCGTACAACCTTAATTATAGCCCATAGGCTTGCAACGATTCAAAGTGCTGACCGCATAATGGTTGTCACAGAAGAGGGGATTGCTGAGGAAGGTACGCATGAGGAATTAATCGGAAAAGGCGGTATATTTGCTAGATTACACAATGTGCAATATCAACAGCAAGGCGTTTAAGTTTTGTTGTTAAATAGATAAAGCTGCAACAGATAGCTGTTGCAGCTTTATTAATTTGGTTGTTTTCGTATTGTTTGTTGCTTTTTTAAATGTATGACTATCAGCTTTTAAATTCACAAGCAATATAGTTAAAACTTAATCTAAATAGCATCATAATTATTTATAATCTCGAGAATCCTTCTTCATGTAAATATTCTGCAGCTTCTTCGTAAGAATTAAAAGTCCCATCTAGGTTTAAACCTGCATACACATTCCACATATCATCCTCATGTAAAAGAACTAATGTAAAGTTATTTCGATTAATCCACTTTTCTTCAAATGATTCCTCATCGCTTTGGATATCTTCTATGGCTTTTGGTTCTAGAGATTGGATCGATTTTTCAATGATATGGCGAAGTTCATCTTCAGAAAAATCGCGAATGTTCACCATCCCTTTATCGTTCGTAGGGTACCCAAGTAAATGCTCAGCATAGACAAAGCCATTTCCGTTAGGATGTAAATGATAAACAATATTCTTTTTGTCAGATGTACTTTCCTCAAAGTGAAAATTAATTCTTCCTAGGGAAACATCTTTTCTTTTTAATTGTGGAAAGGATTCAATGATTGCCAGTTTTTCTTCAAAAGTAAGCATAATGCCTCCATGTAAGTGATAAATTTAATTGAATAATTATAACATATTCCGTTTAGCAACAAAAAAAGGTTATCTATTTAGTAATCAGACCCCATCTGAATACTGTTTGTATTATGGGGTCTGACCTTTTAGACAACCTCTAATTAAAAGCTTTTTTTAGCCAATTTTTCCCTTCTACTAATCGGCTGACCATCATCGCACACACGGTGTTTCCTGTTGAATTCAGTAATGTTGCAGGGACATCTATGATGGTGCTAATCACTGCAATAATTGGCAGCACCTCTGGTGGAAATCCAAATACACTAAGGATGAGCATTTCGCCAATCATCCCTCCGCCTGGAATGGCTCCCATTACAGCCCCAACCAAAAACGAAACTGCGATAATACTGAGTATCCCAGAAACACTTGTCATATCTTTCCCGAATAAACTAAACAAGAAGACGATTTTTAGGACACCCCCAAATACCGAACCATCTTTATGTGTATTCGCTCCAAGAGGAATAATGGTTTCCGCAATATCAGTAGGGACGCCCATTTTTTTAACTGACTCAAGGTTTACTGGGATGCACGCAGCACTTGAGCATGTCGCAATCGCTGTAACAGCAGGAGAAATAGCATTTTTCCAAAACACTTTTACTCCATCCTTGCCACTTGCAATAAATGCATACAGTGTAAAGAAACCAAAGAAATAAACTATAGTCAAAACTAGATAAAGAACAAATGCACGGGCATATCCTTCTAAAATTTGTGGCCCTAGTTCACCAATGACTGTTGCGAAATAACAGCCAAGCCCAATTGGGGCATAGTACATAACGAACTTAACGATTTTCATCATGATCGCAGAGCCAGAGGATAGTAAATTCGCAATAGGCTTCCCTTTGTCTCCAACCATTGCTGTTGCTAATCCAAATAAAATAGAAAAAACAATGAGCTGAAGCATATTACTTTTCGAAAATAACTCTGAAAAATCAGAAACCGTAAAGGTCTTCACGAGTTGTCCTAGGAAAGTAACTTTCTCTGCATTTGAATCAGTTCCCGGATCGGACATAATGCTCTTAATCGAAGATACATCTGTGTTTTTTAATGGATCAACAATAACAGCACCTATATAACCTAAAATCGCTGAAATGAGTGCAGTAATAACAAAAACTAGAAAAATACTCCCCATAATTTTTCCAAGTCGCTTCATTCCGCTCATATTCGCGATTGCTGAAGCAATACTGAAAAATACTAGTGGAACAATTATGGTAAACATTAAATTAAGAAATAAATCACCAAAAGGCTTTACAATCGTTGCCTTTGAACCAAAAACGACCCCTGCTACTCCGCCAATAACGATGGAAAATAGCAAAAGAAACGTTGATTTATAATTTGATAGCAGCCTTCCCAAGATGTCACACCTCTTTTGTTTTTCTATACGTGCCTAATTCATTATTATCATCCGAAATGATAGGTTTGACAATAAAAAGTTGATATTGCTACCCTTGGAATGTATTACAAGTTCATGAGTAGAAGGTAGAACGGGAAAAGTGTATTGGAGGGTGGTGAGTGGAGACAAATAACGGAGGAAGAACAGCAACAATGTGTGTCAGGAGTGTGAGTGGAACCACATTACGGAGGGAAAACAGCAACAATGTGTATCCAAGGCCGAAGTGGAGACACATGACGAAGAAAAAACAGCAAAAATGTGTGTCCAAGGCGGAAGTGGAGACACATTACGAAGGGAAAACAGCAACAATGTGTGTCAGGAGTGCGAGTGGAAACACATGACGAAGAAAAAACAGCAACAATGTGTGACCAAGGCGGAAGTGGAGACACATTACGAAGGGAAAACAGGAAAAATGTGCGTCCAAGACTGAAGTGGAGACACATTACGAGCGAAAAACAGCAAAAATGTGTGTCCAAGGCGGAAGTGGAGACACATTACGAAGGGAAAACAGCAAAAATGTGTGACCAAGGCGGAAGTGGAAACACATTACGAAGGGAAAACAGGAAAAATGTGCGTCCAAGACTGAAGTGGAGACACATTACGAGCGAAAAACAGCAAAAATGTGTGACCAAGGCCGAAGTGGAAACACATTACAAAGGGAAAACAGCAAAAATGTGTGACCAAGGCGGAAGTGGAGACACATTACAAAGAAAAAACAGCAAAAATGTGTGTCAAAGAAAAAACACTGAGACACATTTATAGAGTAATACAAAAAGAATGTGCCTCAGATTAGAAGTCCTAATTGCATTCTATAAAAACATTAAATGTAATAGGAGGACTGGCCATGTCCAATGATGTTAAAGTTTTGTGAGAGGATCCTAGAGATTGTTCGTTTCGGCATGATTTTACACCATTCATAAATTGCATTTGTATTAATTTTATTATTTGGAAAAAGTGTAGTGTATTCTTTGATTGATCGTAAAACCGCAGTGCTAGCATTTTCTTTGTAACCACATTTACAAATTACTAACTTTTTATGAAAGTCCCCAATAAACCCACCACACCTCGCACAAATGACTCCTTTTTTCAGTTGTTCAAAAGTGTATTCTGGTATTCGAGTATATGGTGATTCTTCGATATGCAGTGAAATTAATTTCTTTGCTAATTGAGTATGTCGTGAAGATGTATTTGATGCTGCAGTGGTCATCATCCGACTAAAAAATCGTTGTATTTGTGTTGGATAAATAATGGGTTGATTCCGTGGAGCGTGATACAGGTGGAATTCGGGGTTGATAAATATAACATGGGCTTTAATTGGGATATTTAATTGAAGGTCATGGAGTAGTTTACGTAGTAAGGTTTCAGTTCGTCTTAATTGGAAGATAGGGTTTTTTATTTCTGCTCCAGATGTTGAAAACCATCGATCATCCTCCATATAATAATCCCCATCGTAATTTTTGACTTCAAATATATAGATTGTCGAATTGGAGATAACCATTGAATCGATTTGGAAATGAGAATGAGAGAATTCAAAGAGTAGATCATTCAGGATAAGCCAATTATCCGGTAGATGGTGTAACCACTCATCAAAATGCTGTTCTCCTATGAAGCCCTTATTCAAGTTTAAATAATTCAAATGATCTTTTTCCGATAAGTTCATTCTCTTATGTAGATACTTCAGAAGTTCTAACTCTAATGATTCGTAGCGTGGCTTTAATATCATAATAACCTCTCCTTTTTATAAAAAAATAATTACCAGTTCATTATTCAGCGAGATTGGAAAAAATATAATTAAACTTTATGAGCTGGAGGAATGAAATTGATTTATGACTGTGTCATTGTTGGTGGTGGAATCGCTGGATTGCAGGCGGCTATTCAATTGGGAAGGTATCAACATAAGATTGTTGTGATTGATTCGAATAATGGGAGATCTAATTTTTGTTTGGCTTACCATAATATTTTAGGCTGGCCAAATGGGGTTAGTGGAGGATTCCTAAGAAGAGTAGGCCGGGATCAAGCAGAAGATTTAGGTGTAGAGTTTGTCCAGAATAAAGTAATGAGTATTGAAAATCAAGAGAATAATTTTGTTTGTATTGTTAAAGATGGGGAAGAAATAGTCGGAAAACGTCTATTACTTGCTACAGGAATTATGGATCGCCTACCTTCTTTTCCGGAAATTTATCCTTGCTTAGGTGTCAGTGTATTTGTTTGCCCTGATTGTGACGGGTATGAAGTGAAAAATGAGAAGACAGTTGTTATCGGTTCTGGAGATGTAGGGGCTAATATGGCTTTAACATTATCATATTGGACAAATGAAATCATGTATATTAATCATGAAAAAAAAGAAGTTAGTGAGCAAAATCAAATTCAATTGCGATCAAAGAAAATTATCTACCATGAGGAAACAATCGATACATTTATGGCAAAAGGATCACAGTTTAAGGGTGTAGTATTAAAAGATGGAACGAAAATAGAATGCGAATATGCTTTTGTCGCACTTGGAGGCAATGAGGTTCGTTCACAGCTCGCATCAAAGTTGGGAGTAGAACTACATGAAAACAAGCATATTCTCACTGATTCACGAACGAAAATGACTAATATAAAACATGTATGGGCAGCGGGGGATGTTGTTGCACATTCAGAGCAGGTAACAATTGCCATGGGTGAGGGTTCTCAAGCAGCGATTTGGATACATAAAAGTTTGCTGTCAGATGAGTAATTAAAAAATATACGAAAGAGCTTGAACCAGAATAAAATTGGGTTTCGAGCTTTTTTATTTCGCCAACAATTCCTAAAAGAGTACTTAAACATTAAATCTTAATAATTCCTCTACAATTTCTTAACAAATGAATAGTATAAAAGTCTTAGAGATAAGAAATTTATACCAAGGGGAAAAATACAATGCCATTTCTTCATAAGCTTAGCCTGCGAACTGTTTTGATTTTGCCTATTATACTAGTCATTATTTTGTCCTCTGTAATCATTGCCTATTTCAGTTATACAAAAAATAAGCAAATAACGGTTCAATCGACAGAACAACAGCTACAAGCCTCAGTAGAAGTAATTAGTGAAAAAATTACAATGTTAAAAGCCACTGTCCCGAAACAGCAATTTGATAAAAAGTTATCCTATGCTTTAACTCAAAATAAAAATAGATTTCGATCATCTAGTTTGTCTCCTATGCAATTTAAACTGACAAAGGATCAAACCATTGAGTTATTTACGGAATACCGTGATTCAATTCCAAAGCTTTCAAAAAATAATATCAAGCAAATTATTCAACAACGCCAAGGGATTATTCATGATCAAGGGATGATGATCGCCTTCGCTCAACAAGTAGAGTTAGATGGGGCGTACTACATCATTGCATTGAAAGATCATGATTATTTACAACCAGTAAATAGCTATAGAATAATGTTGGTTTTGATAACGTCAATTACTGTAATAATCGCCAGTCTAATTGGTTTTTTTACCATTCGGAGAGTAACGAAACCAATCCTATATTTAAAAGATTTAATGGGGAAAGTCTCTAGTGGCGATTTACGAGCAAGAATTGAATTAAGCCATTCTAGTAAGGAGCTAAATTTATTAGAATCAGGTTTTAATCAAATGGTGGATCGCCTGCACTCGATCATTTATCAACTAGAGGAAAGTGCAAATCGAGTGACAATATCATCTGAAAGAATGAGAATGACAGCCTCAGATTCAAAATCTGCATCAGAACAAATTGCTATTGCGATGGAAGAGGTAGTAGGAGGATCCGAAGTGCAAGTTAAGTCCGCGGAACGTGTTACCAATGACGTCATTAAAATTGCTAACAGGATGGATCAAGTCTCTCATTCCATTCATAAAGTAAAAGAGTCCAGTCAAATTGCATTTCGAAAAGCGAAGACTGGGAATCAGCTAGTAGATCGCACAGTTGGACAAATAAAGCTAGTTAATGGATCAATAGAGAATACAGCCCAATTGATTCATTCTTTAAATGAAAAGTCCAATCAGATTGACCATATTCTCAATCTCATTCAAGAGTTAGCCAATCTTACGAATCTATTATCACTAAATGCAACGATTGAAGCAGCTCGTGCTGGTGAACATGGAAAAGGTTTTTCCGTCGTAGCACAAGAAGTAAAAAAACTGTCTAATCAGTCGGGAGAAGCTGTATTAAAAATAAAAGAAATTACCGATGAAATACGGAACGAAACGGAAGATGTGGTAATGGCTATGAAAAACGGGTTGGCAGAACTGAAAGAAGGAATTGATATGGTGCAACAAACAGAAGAAGCATTTGCAGATATCAAGAATGCTGTCAGTGTTGTGACTGGAGAGACAGAAGATGTTTCAAAAATTGTGAGTCATGTTCATTCGCAGACAAAGGATGGGGTTCTACAAATAAGTAATATTTCAGCGATATCTCAGGATTTTGCAAGATCGATACAACAAGTGACAGCTGCATCAGAAGAACAACAAGCTTCCATGGAAGAAATGCTAAATGAAGCAGCCGCATTGAATGATTTATCAAATAAATTAGAGAAGATACTTGGAAGTTTTATCACCATAAACGACAGATGATTAAATAAATTCTAAATTCCATTTCTATAGCTCAAGGATTTGTTAGACTATTACGTAAATCGATAGTAAAATATTCATATTCATTTGCTGAGTTATTTAGGTAATATGTCATAATTGAAGGGCTGGACGTTTATGAAATTTGGTGCGTAGGAGGAAATGGAATTTGATCATCGAGAAAAATCGCTTAATGTTAAAGGCTTCATTTGTAGTTATATTACTAACTCTAGCCTTCCATATTCTTGGAAGAAAATATTATTTTTTTAATACATATATGATGCATATGCAAGGGATGGTTACAGCAAAAGACTTAGAGGAAAATTACGGAGTTTTATTAAATGGTTTATTATCACTTCCAATTATTTTGTTTCTCTTATGTTGTCTCTTTTTTTTGAAAAGAAAAGATCATCCAATTATTCCTGGTTTAATTACACTTCTATTTACATTTGGAAGTATTTCCATTATTGCAGGGGCAACGGGAAGAGTAGAACTTCATTTTTCAATTTTTATGGTTATTGCTGCATTGGCATACTATGAAAACATTCGTCTTATTTTATTGATGGCAACTATTTTTACGGTTCATCATATTGTAGGTTTTTTATTTTTAGGAGGGGTAGTCTATGGAATGAGAGATGTCTCATTCAGCATGTTGTGTCTACATGCCCTATTCCTAGTACTTACCACAGCAGCGACTAGCTGGCAAATTTATTCTAGTAAAAAAATTCGGCTGTCTCTCGAGCTTGCACAACAAGGACAACGAAAGTCAATTATTGAAAATATAACAGGACAAATCTCTAATATTTCCACACAGGTTATTGCAACAGCTAATGTGTTAAATGAACAAGCAATTCAAACCTCTGCGGCAAATAAGCAATCGTTAAAGTCCATACAGCAAGTCTCAGCGGGGATGGATATTCAATTAGAAAGTACCGAAAAAAATGTAAGTGTAATTCATAAATTAACAAATTATGTAAAAGGTATGACGCAATCAGCATACGATGCTACAACCATTTCCAACCAGTCAGAGAAAAATGCTGAACAGGGACAAGGTTATGTTGCCAGATTATTAAAGCAAATGGAAGAAATAAACGAATCAACAGATCATTCCTATCAATCGATCACGTTGCTAAATGAACAAAGTAAAATGATTACCAATATACTTGAGGTAATAACCACTATTTCTGAACAAACCAACCTATTGGCACTTAATGCTGCAATTGAAGCCGCGAGGGCAGGTGATCATGGGCGTGGATTTGCTGTAGTAGCAGATGAGGTAAAAAAATTGGCGGAGCAATCCTCTCACTCTGCAAAACAAATAAAAGATTTAATTAGTAGTATATTAGAAAATACGACGATTTCTGTTGGAAATATGAATAAAGTAAAGGAAAATGTATTAAGAGGTTTCTTGATCGCTCAAGAAACGCGATCAATTTTTAATGAAATAGTTGAGTATACCCAAAAGGCAGCGGAAGAGATTAAAAAAATCTCGTTATATACTAATGAATTAAATAATGGATTTCAGCATGTTAGCCATTCCATAGATGAGGTGACCAATATAGCTAGAGATTCTGCCTCGAATACACAACAAATAGTAGTTTCTTCCGAGGAGAATGAAAAATCAATTGAAGAAATTTCGAATGTTGCTGTTTCCTTAAAACATTCTGCACAGGAATTAGGAAAAATAATTGAATTAATGAAGCAAGAAAAGAAATAATTCCTATAAAAAATGGGAGGAAAAGCGAAGGGGTAATGCCTAATAGACACCCCTTTTTACTTTAATGCTATAAGCCTGTAAATTATGATTGGCTTATTTGTTTTAATATATCAACGAGTTCAGTTAAATTTTGGACAATCCTATCTGCCTGCGAAGGTGCACTAATTCCATGAGAGTCAATTAATATAGTTTGGCAGCCTAATTCCTTCGCGGGAGAAATTTCATTAATAACATTATCTCCTATACTTAGTATTTGGTTATATTCCACCAAATATGACTCCTTAATCATCTTTATATGTTCCTTCGTTTTCATAGGTTTTTTTCCATCAAAGATTTTTTTATCAAACAGGTGTTGGAAACCTAGTTTTGATAGGAGCACTTCACTATCTCTTTTCGGGGAGTTTGTTAGCAAAATGAGCTTTGAGTGAATTGCTAATTGTTTAAGCACCTGTTTAAAATCTGGGACTTCTCTCATTTGAAACCTCGGGGACATCATGTATTCACGAGTTTCTATAAAGGAACATTCAGCATCTTGATTGGTAATCCCATAATGTCTAGCGATTGCTGCTGGAATCCACCATAAATCTCCGATGTTTAATATAGAGTGGAAGTCAAAATTTAAAGTAGAAGGATAAAATTTTTCTACGGTTTCTTGCTCTAGTGGCTGCCCTTCCCATGTACAGGCATAGGTTACTCTTCCGTGGTCCTGGGTTAATATAAGATCTTTTTCCACATCAAAAATTGTTCCCATTTTTAATGGATGCTTTCCTTCTAGCACTGCTTGGTAATCATGTGTAAAAAGTTTCCTTTTCGGCTCACTAAGTTTTTCACATAGTTTTTTTGCATAATAATCAAAGTGGTGTGTGTCTTCATATAACGTTCCATCTAAATCAAATATGATTAATCTGTTATGTTCTTGCATGTTCTTCAACTCTCCCTACAGCAAATAGAGTATTTCATTTTTTATTATACAAAAAAATCCATGTGATATAGAGGGAAAGATTGTTTATTGTTTATTAATTTATCAATTTACCACTTTACTAAAGTAAAGTAATGTTATATAATGATAACAAATTAATAGAGATATTCGGTTTTATAGAATTAATATAGAAAGGTGAGGCAGCATGAATAACAATAAATGGGGACTGTGGATATTAACAACCTTCGTCGTAGGGAATATGGTAGGTGGCGGGATTTTCATGCTTCCAGCTAATCTAGCTCAAGTTTCAAGTCCATTGGGATCTACGATTGCTTGGGTGGCTACAGGTTTAGGTGTATTTATGATTGCCCTTGTTTTTGGTAACCTAGCGATTAGAAAGCCTAATTTAAAGGCTGGTCCACAAAGTTATGCACAAAACTTATTTTCTTCACCAAAAGCAGGTAAAGTTGCAGGCTATAGTATGGCATGGGGATACTGGGCTGCAAATTGGGCTGCCACAGCATCTGTTATTATTTCATTTGCAGGATATTTAACTACCTTTTTTCCAATAATGCAAAGTAAAAAAGTCTTGTTCTCATTAGGGTCCTTCGAATTAGAGTATGGAAAAACGATCACCTTTATCATCTGTTCGATTATGCTATGGGGGATTCAATGGATTCTCTCTAAAAGCTTTAATAGTGCCGGGAAAATGAACTTAATGGCTACAATTACAAAAGTGATAGGTTTTGCGTTATTTATTATTTTTACACTTTTTATCTTTGATAAAGCAAACTTAGGAAGTGCAAAGGAATTTGTCGATACTTCAGGGAAAGCTTTTTCATTAGGTGGACAAGTAAATGCTGCAGCGATTGCTACGCTTTGGGCTTTTATAGGGATTGAATCTGCTGTTATGCTTTCAAATCGGGCGAAATCACAAAGGGATGTGAAAACTGCCACGATCCTTGGTCTAGTCATTTCCTTAGTTATTTATATCGGAATTACCCTACTAACGATGGGTGCCTTATCTCAAGAAGCGTTAAGGGAATCACAAAAACCATTAGTGGATGCACTTGGAGAAGTAATTGGAAGTAATGGAACGTATATCATGGCCGTTTTAGCTCTTATTTCATTATTTGGATCAACTGTTGGTTGGATTGTTGTAAGTTCTGAAGTCCCTTATCAGGCTGCAAAGAACGGATTATTTCCAGCTGTTTTTGCCAAAACGAATAAAACAGGGAGTCCGAAGAATTCTTTAACAATCACCAATGTAATGACACAAATATTTCTATTTTCAACTATCTCGGGAACAGTCACTCAAGCCTATAATTTTGCTATCGTTGTGGCAACTCTTGCTTATTTGATACCTTATTTAGTGTCAGCAATTTATCAAATGAAGTTAGTAATTACAGGTGAAACATATGATGTCGTAACAGGCTCTCGCTTGAAGGATGGAATTATTACAGTGCTAGCTTTTGTATACTCTATATGGGTAATTAAAACAGGAACAGCTGATATGAAAACCTTCTTATTAGGAATTGGTTTGTTTGTAATAGGTTTAATACTATATCCAATAATCATGAGGAATTCACATCCAAAAGTAGAGGAGCCAATAGAAACAGAAACATATGCGTAAAGTTATTTTATTGGATAAGCCCTTTTTTCAGGTATAGAGTTGATGTTTTCTGACAAATGGGGTATATTATTGGTAACTACATGGAAGGAGGTATCTAAATTAGACATTATGATTTCCTTACACTTTTTTCGAAAATAATTTTATACGAAAAAGTGGCTCTGCCTGTTGAGGCAAGTGATAGGATACGTATGTCTATATTTAGGTACTTCAATTCTAAAAGGAACGGTATGATTATAGGAGAACTATAGTTTTTTTGAGTTCTTCAAATTTGTAACCATCACTACTTTAAACACAGGCAGATGCCCTGTGTTTTTTTTGTGCTAAAAAAGCTGTTTTCCTATTGTTTGTTGCTTGTGTAAAAGCCCTATTACCGGCTTTTACACTTAAAAAACGGTTCAGAGGTCTTATGAAGTTTGCAGCACTTTACTCAGTGGAATGAGCGACTTGTCGATCTTAAATCCGTTTTTATTAGTTAAAACATTACCTAAATAGCAACAATGTTTGAGAAAAGAGCCTAAAAAAGAAGGTGGTGGCTGTTTATGTTTTTATTAAAAGTAGAAGATGTAAGTATTGAAATAAATGCAAATACGTTGTTTGAAAAGGCTTCATTGGAAATATGTGAAGGCGAACGGATTGCCCTAATCGGAAATAATGGAGTAGGAAAAACAACTTTCATTAAAGGATTGATGGGCGTAATCCCTATTACTAAAGGAATCATTCAATCAAAATTGAAAGCAAATGAAGTTGGTTGGATGGATCAAGTATCCATTGACGATGGTCAAATAACAACGAGAGAGTTTATTGAAAAGGAAAATGAAAAGTTATATGAACTTAAAAGGAAATTAAAAAAATATGAGACTGAAAGTAATTTCGCTGATGACTATATGGAAAACTTTCAGCAGTATCTAGATTTGAACGGGTATGATTGGCAGGCAGCTATTGATAAACAACTATACAAAGTTGGCTTGCCGGAACAACTTTGGGCACAATCCTTTTTAACATTGAGTGGGGGGCAAAAAACACGAGCAAAGCTTGCTAGAGTTATGGTGAAGCAGCCGAAATTGTTAATTTTAGATGAACCGACTAATCACTTGGACGCAGAATCTATCGATTGGCTTGTGCACTGGATTTCGCAATATAAAGGAGCAGTTCTTTTTACCTCACATGAGCGGGAATTTATTGATCGGGTAGCGACAGTAACCTATGAGTTAACAAATAAAGGAACAAAAAAGTATGAGGGAGGATATTCGTTTTATCGTGAGCAAAAGCAGTTTGAGCAAAAAAACCTAGAGGCCCAATACCAAAAACAGGAAGCTGAAAGAAAAAAGTTAGCGGAAGCAGTAAACCAGTATAGACAATGGTTTGAGAAAGCACATGCAGCGGCAAGTGAACGGGATCCTTTTGCCAAGAAAAAAGCCAATAAAAATATGACGCGACTAAAAGCTAAAGAAAAAGCTTTAGAACGTTTGGAAAACAATCGGGTCGAAAAGCCCGTTGAATCCAAAAAATTAAATTACAGCATAGACGCGGAAGAATTTTCGAGTAGAACGATGTTGGCTTTAACAGATGTTTCTTTTTCATATTGTAGTGAACTCCCTCTTTTTGATCAACTTTCCTTAATTGTAAAACGCGGTGATCGAATAGCCATTATTGGACGGAATGGTACTGGAAAAACTACTTTATTAAAATTATTAACTGGGAAATTAGAGCCATGCATTGGTGAAGTGAAGAGAAATCCACAATTAAAAATTGGCTATTTCATGCAGGAATTAGAAGGGTTGAATGGAGAGGAGACCATCCTTGAACAGGTTCTATCTTTACCGAACATGACACAAACAGAGGCGAGAACGATATTAGCCTGTTTCCTTTTCCATAGAGAGGATGTGTTTAAAAAGGTAAAAGACTTGAGCATGGGTGAGAAGTGTCGCGTCGCTTTTGTGAAGCTTTATTTTTCACAGGCCAATTTACTTGTATTTGATGAGCCAACGAATTATTTGGATATTGAAACGAGGGAACGAATTGAAGAAGCTTTAGTTATGTATCCAGGTGCAGTGATAATGGTTTCTCATGATTTATTTTTATTGAGAAAGGTAGCTAATCGAGTCATTGCATTAGGGAATGGAGAGACAGTGGACTATCCAGGTACCTATGATGAGTGGACAAATACAGCCCCTGCATCCAATGATCTTCAAAAGCTGAATAACGAAAAGAGTATCCTTGAACTTCAGCTTACAAACCTTATTGCCGAAGAGGCTCCTGATGACCAACAGCAAAAAGAAATATTTAAGCAAAAGCTGATGAATCTGAAACAAAAAATCGCAAAACTAGATGAAGAATATAGGAAATAGATTCTACTATTGAAAATCTGTCTCCACATATACAAGAAAAATATGACTCATATCCAAATCGGTGGGCAGAACAAAACATTATATTGACAATAAAAGGGCATCGCTTTGATGCCTTTTTTATTCGAGCTTCAATTAATTTCTACTTAACTAATCTTTGTTCCATTAATGATTGCCTTTTATTTACCCTATAAATTATGTATTTAGTATGCATAATTTATGCAATTGAATAATAGAAATTATATGAAATATAAAAATAAGTGTTGAAAAAGATAGGTTTACAGTTTATTATTTTTACTAACAAGTAAATAAAAATTAAGGTGGATGAATAAATATGTATAAAATGACCGCTAAAATTAGTATGATTTTAATAGTATGTTGTATATTTATACTTTCAGCTTGTGGACAAGGTTCGAAGGAAGCAAACTCAAATGGTTCGGATAATAAAACGTTGAGCGTGGGTACAGAGGCTACTTTTGCACCATTTGAATTTATGAAAAAAGGGAAGGTAACGGGCTTTGATGTAGACCTCTTAAATGCTGTGGCAAAAGAGGCTGGGTATGAAGTGAAAATAAAAAATACTGGTTGGGACACCATGATGGCTGGTGTTCAGGATGAAAGCATTGATATCGGTATGGCAGGGATAACAATTAATAAAAAAAGATTGAAAACCTATGACTTTTCACATCCTTATTTTGAATCTATTAATATGATTGTTGCTCCAAAGGATTCACCTATTGAGAATGCAAAGGATTTAAAGGATAAAAGGATTGGGGTACAGAATGGAACAACGGGCCAAATGGCAAGTGAGGCCTTATTTGGGGAAAATAATAAGAATATATTAAAATATGAAACTTCAGCTATGGCGTTCATGGCATTGGAAAATGGTGATGTAGAAGCAGTGGTAACGGATTATGCCGTTGCGAAAGAATATGTAGAAAAAAATCCTGATAAAAATGTAAAAACGATTGATGATCGAACAAACTTTACACCGGAATATTACGGAATCATGTTCCATAAGGATAGTAAGTTAAAAGCAAAGTTTGATCAAGCATTGAATAAAATCCTGGATGATGGAACATATACAGAAATTTACAAAAAGTGGTTCGGTACGGAGCCGGATGTCGATACATTAAAAGCTGCACAAGAAAGTAAGTAAATTTAAGA
Organism: Heyndrickxia sp. FSL W8-0496; assembly: GCF_038007825.1. NCBI lineage: Bacteria > Bacillati > Bacillota > Bacilli > Caryophanales > Bacillaceae > Heyndrickxia > Heyndrickxia sp. FSL W8-0496. The sequence goes on along the minus strand of NZ_JBBOXX010000001.1, from coordinate 5,072,162 downwards.
ATAGGGACTGTCATGAGGGTCCGACCTATAAGACAGTCCCTTCTTTATATCTGACCCTTCAAAAAGGAGCAATACTATGAATTTTCAATTTGACATTGTTCAGGAATATTTACCTTTTTTCCTAAAAGGAACATTACTTACAATCGCATTATCACTTGCAGGAATCGTGTTAGGGTTGATTCTCGGATTGTTTATTGGAATGGGAAAGATGTCAAAGAAGCTAATTCGCTTCCCGTTCATTTGGTATATTAATGTTTTTAGAGGTACTCCCTTATTTGTACAGATTCTCATTATTCATTTTGGTGTCATGCCAATCTTTATGAAACCAGTTAATCCGATTATTTCAGCAATTGTTGCATTATCTCTCAATTCTGCTGCATATATCGCAGAAATTTTCCGCGCAGGAATTCAGTCGATAGATAAAGGACAAATGGAGGCAGCCCGTTCATTAGGTATGAGTCATGCACAGGCAATGAAAAAGGTTATCTTGCCCCAGGCATTTAAACGAATGATTCCACCACTTGGAAATGAGTTTATTGTATTATTGAAGGAGTCCTCCTTAGCAGCTATCATTGCTGCCCCAGAACTTTTATATTGGGGGCGTGCTGCACAAGGGGCCTATATGAGAGTGTGGGAACCTTATTTAACCGTTGCGGTAATCTATCTTATCCTAACCTTATCATTAACCTACCTAATTCAATATTTAGAGAGAAGGTTTGCAAAAGAATGATTTCTGTTCAAAATTTAAAAAAGGACTTTGGTGAAAATGAAGTATTAAAGGATATTAATATAGAGATAAAGCCTCAAGAAGTTGTAGTTGTGATAGGACCTTCTGGTTCAGGAAAATCCACTTTCCTCCGTTGTTTGAATCTGCTTGAAACGATTACTGCTGGCCATGTATATATTGAAGGAAAGGATATATCGGCAAAAAAGATTAACATTAATGATATTCGCAAAGAGGTTGGGATGGTATTCCAGCAATTTAATTTATTCCCTCATAAAACAGTATTAGAAAATATTATGATGGCTCCAATGACGGTCAGAAAATGGGATAAAGATAAAGCAAAATCTAAAGCGATGGAACTATTAAAAAAAGTCGGATTGGAAGATAAAGCGAATGTTTATCCTGATTCGTTATCGGGTGGACAGAAGCAGCGTGTTGCGATATCGAGGGCTTTAGCAATGGAACCAAAGATCATGTTATTTGACGAGCCTACCTCTGCCCTTGATCCTGAGATGGTAGGGGAAGTGTTGGAAGTTATGAAACAGCTAGCGAAGGAAGGGATGACAATGGTTGTTGTTACCCATGAGATGGGCTTCGCAAAAGAGGTAGGAGATCGTGTGATCTTTATGGACGGGGGATATATTGTCGAAGAAAATACTCCAAAGGAATTATTTGAACATCCTCAACATGAGAGGACAAAGTCGTTTTTGGGTAAAGTATTATAAGAGATAAGATTAAATATCTTATCTTTTTTATTTTGGCTGTCTTCGGATTGTTTATTGCTTTTGTAAAATCCCTACTGTCGGTATCTATACCTAAAAAGGGGTTCGGAGGTTCTATGGAAGGTTTGCAGCTCACATCTATTGTAGTGACGGGTTTTTCGGAATTTGAACCATTCTTTACTAGAAAAGCTTCACCAATGAATAATAATGTTTGAGCCATTATTTATGAAAAGAGTTGTGCTGTCACATACTAAATGATAATTAGTTTTCGTTTTACTTATCTCTATGAAGAACACTAAAATAGATAATTAGAAATATACATCAAGGGGGGACTCTAGTGGTTTCTTTTTTACTCACGCTGAAAAGACTTTTTCATGGATTATTTCATTCATTTAAGGAGAAGGAATTTCAAGTTATATTTGTATTAATTATAGCTATCCTTCTTTCTGGTACTATTTTTTATACGAAAGTAGAAGGTTTAAGTGTTATCGACTCACTCTATTTCTGCTTTGTAACTTTAAGTACGATCGGTCATCCTGATTTTGTCCCAGAAACAGTTTTCGGAAAAATTTTTACAATGATCTATATATTAGCTGGAATTGGACTCTTTTTCGGATTAATTGTACGGATTGGGAGAGGAATTATAAAAAGCAAAAATGACTAAAAAAGATCGTGGTCATGAAATAGAAGTTTTTTATTGTTTCTCTACTTATATCGTATTATTAAAGCCAGAATAGACAATTTTGTGAAATTCAAAAATACTAGCATATAATTTTATGGAAACGGATTGACAGGGAGATTTAAACTGATAAAATAAAAATGTAAATGATAATGAATATCATTGATAAATGGTGCATAGTTTTAAATAAAGTATTCTGTTTGGTTTCCGTTTATCGGTTATTTTTTATAAAATTAAATGATAATGAATCTCATTGTCATAGAATTCAAGGTACATATATCATAGCCAGCTAAAGGGAAGTTAGGTTTTCTATGAAAAAAGTAGTTTTAATACTCATGTTTATTGTTCTATCAATTATTTCATTATTTGTAGGTGTTCAAAATATTACACCACTTGATATTTTTCATCTTACTGATGAACAAAAAGACATTTTGCTTATTAGCAGATTGCCAAGATTAGTTAGTTTGATATTAGCTGGAGCTAGTATGAGTATATGTGGTTTGATTATGCAGCAGTTATCCCGGAATAAGTTTGTATCACCAACGACTGCTGGAACGATGGATTCTGCGAGATTGGGGATTCTTGTTTCCTTAATCATTTTCTCGTCAGCCAGTATGCTGGAAAAAATGGTGTTAGCTTCTTTATTTGCACTTATAGGAACATTCGTGTTTATGAAGGTTCTCGATAAAATTAAGTTCAAGGATGCCATCTTTATTCCACTTGTTGGTTTAATGTTCGGGAATATTATTAGCTCGATTACCACGTTTTTTGCTTATAAGCATGATTTGATACAGAGTATATCATCATGGCTGCAGGGGGATTTCTCCATGGTAATGTCAGGGAGATATGAAATGATCTATATCAGTATTCCTCTGCTTATCCTAGCGTATTTATTTGCAGGTAAATTTACATTAGCAGGTATGGGAGAAGATTTTGCTGTAAATCTTGGCTTAAATTATAAGGTTGTTGTAAATATTGGATTGGTAATTGTGGCATTATCTGCAACCTCAGTATTGTTAACTGTAGGGACAATTCCATTCCTGGGGTTGGTTGTTCCAAATATTGTTTCCATTTATAACGGTGACAATTTAAAGAAAAACCTTTCTCAAACTGCCCTATTAGGTGCCGTGTTCTTGTTGTTCTGTGACATTTTAGGCCGCATCATCATTTATCCATATGAAATTCCTATTGGATTAACGGTTGGTGTGATAGGAAGCGGTATTTTCCTTTACTTACTTATGAGGAGAAAGGCATATGCGTAATAAAGTCAAATTATTGATCCTAGCAGTTGTGTCAGTCATTTTAGTGAGCATTTTTATGTTTACAGAAATGGGGAATTTTCCAGCGTATGTACTGCCAAAAAGAGGCATAAAAATATTAGCAATTATCCTAACTGGCGGTTCTATCGCATTTTCAACCGTCATCTTTCAAACAATCACGAATAATAAAATTTTAACGCCAAGTATTATCGGGCTAGATTCTCTTTACATGTTAATCCAAACATTTTTAATTTTTGTCTTTGGTGCAACCAGTGCGACTGTGATGAATAAAAACTTAAACTTTCTTCTCTGTGTCGCATTAATGGTCGTCTTTGCAGGATTATTATATAAATTCTTGTTTAAAAAAGAAGGCAAAAATATTTATTTTCTTTTACTAGTTGGTCTAGTAATGGGGACATTATTTCAAAGCTTTTCATCGTTTATGCAAGTGATCATTGATCCGAATGATTTTATGGTTGTTCAAGATCGAATGTTTGCAAGCTTTAACAATATAAATACCGATTTATTAACGATTTCGTTTGTTTTGGTGATTTTAATTGGTCTATATTTTATTAGATTTATAAAATTCCTAGATGTCCTATCATTAGGTAGGGAGGAGGCTATTAATCTAGGTGTGGATTATGATTACGTCGTCAAACGTCTTTTAATTGTCGTGGCGATTCTCATTTCCATCTCTACAGCATTAATAGGTCCTATTACATTTTTGGGATTACTCGTGGCAAATGTATCTTATCAATTTTTAAAAACCTACAAGCATTCATACTTAATAACTGGCTCCATTTTAATAAGTATTATTGCTTTAGTTGGGGGATTATTAATTGTAGAGCGAGTATTTACATTCTCTACAACATTGAGTGTCATTATTAATTTTATCGGCGGAGTCTATTTTATCTATCTACTTTTAAAGGAGAGTCGAGCATGATTGAGATCAGAAATGTTTCAAAAACATACGGGAACAAGAGTGTAGTCGAAAATGTCTCTTTGAATATAGAAAAAGGGAAGATCACTTCCTTCATCGGTCCAAATGGAGCGGGGAAAAGTACGCTGTTATCAATGATGAGTCGATTAATTTCGAGAGATAGTGGCGAAATATTAATTGATGGTAAAGATATCAGTAAATGTAAATCCAATCTGTTAGCGAAAAAAATGTCCATTTTAAAACAATCTAATCATATTAATATTCGCTTAACAGTTAGAGAATTGGTTTCATTTGGTCGTTTTCCTTATTCACAAGGGAAGCTATCGAAAGAGGATTGGGTGTATGTTGATGAGGCGATTGCCTATATGGAATTAGAAGATATTCAACATAAATTCTTGGATCAATTAAGTGGCGGGCAACAACAACGTGCGTATATCGCGATGGTTATTGCTCAAAACACAGAATATATCCTATTAGATGAACCATTGAATAATTTGGATATGAAACACTCTGTTCAAATCATGAAAGTACTAAGAAAGCTAACAGATGAATTAGGAAAGACCGTTGTCATTGTTATCCATGATATCAACTTTGCTTCTTGTTACTCAGATCATGTCGTGGCATTAAAGGATGGAAAAGTTATTCAAGACGGACCTACTGATCATATTATTGACTCGTCCATTCTCGGTGATATATATGAAATGGATATAGCCATTCAAAATATAAATGAAAATAGAATTGCTGTTTATTATGCATAAGGGAATATAAATTACTGATAAAGTATTGTGATTGTAACAATTAAACCTAATAACTGAATTCACGGATGGCGCCTTCGTGTTCAGTTTTTATATTCCATATTGAGAATGAATTTCATTTGCTTGGGATGTTACAATTACAATTTTTATAAATTATGAAAACTATTAAAAGAGGTGTAAACATGAAAAAGAAATTATCCTTATTTTTTATCATAGCAGTACTAGCTGTATTTGCAGTTGCATGTGGAACAACTAAAGACAACACATCTGGTTCAAAATCGGAAGGCAAGTCAGAAAGTAAATCTGAGGTATTAACAATTAAACATCAGCTTGGAGAAACACCAGTACAGAAAAATCCAAAAAAAGTAGTAGTTTTTGATATGGGTGCTTTAGATACATTAGATAAATTAGGTCTTAGTGATTCTGTAGTAGGTGTTCCACAAAAAAATCTTCCATCTTATTTAGATACTTACAAGGATTCTAAATATAGCAATGTAGGTGGATTAAAAGAACCGGATTTTGAAGCAATTAATGAAATTCAGCCAGATTTAATTATTATTTCTGGACGCCAACAAGATTCTTATGATAAGTTTTCTGAAATTGCACCAACTATTTTCATGGGTGTAGATACTAATAAATATATGGATTCATTTAAAGAGAATGTAAAGATAATTGGAGAGATTTTTGGTAAAGAAGAGCAAGCAGATAAGGAATTAGCTTCTATAGATAAAGATATTGCTGACTTAAAAGAAAAAGCAGATGCAAGTGATGCAAAAGCATTAATTACTTTAGCAAGTGGTGGTAAAGTAACTGCTTATGGACCATCATCTAGATTTGGATTAATACATGATGTTTTTGGTATTAAAGCTGTGACAAAGGATCTAGAGGCTGATCCTGTTCATGGACAAAATATTTCAATGGAATTTATTACAGAAAAAAATCCTGACATACTATATGTTATCGACCGTGACGCAGCAGTCGGCGAAGGAAATAATGCAAAACAAGTCATTGAGAACGATTTAGTCAAGAAAACGAATGCATATAAAAATAATAAAATTGTTTACCTTGATCCTGGCTATTGGTACTTATCCGGTGGAGGCTTAGAGTCTGTATCAGAGATGGCAAAAGAAGCAGCAAAAGGATTAGAATAAATGAAAAAGGGAATGGATGATCTAATAAGATACTCCATTCCCCTTTTTTTCGTTTAGTCTTTTCAAATAGGTGAATAAAAGGTGATTATTAAAAATAAAAACAAAGCTGTTGAAAAGAGCCCTAGCTAATAAGAAAAAGCACAATAAAATAAATAACCATGGCACTTAACCCTACTGGAATTCCGAACTTTGCCCACTCTTTACTAGATATTTTTAATTTTCCAGCTGCAATAATATTTGGTATATTTCCCGGTACAAGAATTCCACCACTTATTAGGAGTCCGAGTAGAATTGCTTTAATCGTTGCACCATCCATTGCAGGGCTAATTTCAGCTGCAGCTAATGTAGCATTATCCAATATTGCCGAGATCATATTAATCCAATATAAGACGAATGGACTTAAATCTAGTAAGTACTCTTTGATTAATGGCTCAAATCCAGCCCCTAGCAGCGTTAGCCCCATTACAAAGAGATAGATCTTTAGTGCTCGAATAATTATTTCACCATATCCTTCAGCCGACTGATCACTCTTCAGTCCGTTCTCATCATTTTTCGGCTTTACTAAAATCGCAGCTAATAGTCCAAAGATAACAACAGCAGATATCACTTCCGGTCCAATTAAATGAATTAAATAGAAGAAGTCCGCATGTAGCTTACTAATTGCAAGTGTAGATAAAGGCTCACCAATGGGTGTTAAAGCAGCCCCTAACCCAATGGAGAAACAGGCTAAGACAACTAGGCGAAGTTCTGACTTTCGATCTAGACGAAGAACACTAACAATTAATACCAATATGAGTGCAGCAATTATTGCAGTGATAATACTCGAAATGAGACCCAATAGAATGACAATCAAGGCGAAAAACAGTGGATATGGAACTGCACGACTGATGCCTTGAATGATCTTCTCAAGTGGTCGCTGTAGCCATTTGAATAATAATCCTGCAATGAAGACTGCTAAAGTAATCTTAATGGGATCCTCTAATGCCTTCATTATTAAAGGTCTATCTAGTACCCCACTGACTAATACAGCAGCTAGTCCCATTATGAATAAAAAGATTTCCAAATTATGCTCTACAAACTTAATAGAAAATGGTAATAGTAAAACACATAGTAAAATAATGATTAATCCTAGTAGCATAGAAACGTTCCTTTTCACATAGATTTAATGATGTTATTTTTTAATAACAACACTCTTATTATTTTAGTATAAATAGAAAGAAAAATAACTTCAATAAAATTGACAAAATTCATTGACTTTTCAATCATCATAAAAATAACAAGATTACTGTTTGCAAGACCTTTTTAGGTATAAAAAATAATAAAAGCCGATTAACTTCGGCTCTAATCCTATATATTTATTTTTACAAAGGTTATTGTTTCTTCGAAAAGAAACAATATTCATATGTATGTGTGCAAAATTATATTCTTTAAATTTAATATAAAAGTGTAAAGAAATAGAAAAGATTAAATTCTTGTAAAGAACAACGCTTTTTTTAAACTTTATGATAAGATATAGGATATTTATACTGAATAAATGGAGATTATAAATGGAAAATCAATCAGCTCTAACATATAAAGTGGTAGAAACATGTTTGCTTGCAGGGAAGATTATGCTTCAGAGTGGTGCTGAAACGTATCGAGTGGAGGATACGATGACAAGGATCGCTGAATCGTTTGGCATTTTGCACACACATAGTTTTGTAACGCCAACAGGGATTATATTTTCTATTGATGGATCAGAGCCTACGAAGCTTGTTCGTGTATCGGAACGATCCACGGATTTAAAAAAGGTAACGATTGTAAATAGTATTTCCAGAAAGTTAACAGGTAGAGAGATATCATTAAATGAAGCATGGGATGAATTAAAAATAATAGAAAAAACAAATTTTGCTTACCCTATTTGGATTCAAATCACAGCTGCAGCTATCGCCAGTGGATGCTTTATGATCATGTTTAATGGTGGTTGGGGTGATTTTCTTCCATCGGTTATAACTGGTGGCTTAGGATTTACTGGTCTAATTTATTTACATCGAATTGTAAAGGTGAAATTTTTTTCGGAGTGTCTCTCCTCACTTATCATCGGATTAATGGCTATAACTTTTGTAAAGCTGGGCATTGGTAATGAACTAGATAAAATTATTATTGGATCAGTTATGCCTCTTGTTCCAGGATTACTTATTACGAATGCCGTTCGTGATTTAATGGCTGGTCATCTTGTATCTGGAATATCAAAGGGTGCTGAAGCGTTTTTAACCGCCTTCGCTATAGGAACCGGAATCGCTGTAGTAATATCACTCTTTTCAATGATATAGGGAAAAGCGTAAGCGCTAAAATGGAATCGGTAGGAAAGGAATATGAGTTTCATGATTGAACAACTTATCACTAGCTTAATAGCAACGGGTGCGTTTGGGATTATCTTTAATATACCGAGGAAAAAGCTATTTTTATGCGGCCTCGTTGGTATGTTGGGTTGGTTTGTATATATTTTACTTATGTCATCCTATGCAAATGCTGCAGTAGCAAGTTTAGTGGCAGCCTTTGTCATTGCTGTAATCAGTCAAGTTTTTGCCAAGATATATAAAGCACCGATTATTATTTTTAGTGTGTCTGGAATTATTCCGCTTGTTCCGGGTGGAATGTCCTATGATGCCATGCGCCATTTTGTCGCTAATGATTATAATACGGCACTTCAACTAGCAGCTAAAGCATTTATGATATCTGGTGCAATTGCTATTGGTATTGTGTTTGCAGAGGTTATCAATCAAATGATCAAAAGTGTTTGGCAAAAGAAAACAACATAGAAATAAAAAGGCTGTTTTCGTATAGTTTGTTGCTTATGTAAAAGCCTAACTACCGGCTTTTACTCCCCATAAAGGATTCTAGCTTGTCGTCTTATGGAGATCACAGCTCTTTTCTCAGTGAAATGAAACGTGTAGCGATCCCTAGTTGTATTAGTTATAACTTTATTTAAATAGCAACAATGTTTGAGAAAAGAGTCAATAAAAAAGAGGTTACCTAGATAACCTCTTAAAAATTTTCTGTCTTATTTTTAGAAGGGAGAATTCTCTGTTCAATTCTCTCATAGCCTTTTAGTATTTTTGTGATTAGGGAGATTTTTGGAACAAGCCAATACGCAAATAGTGCTGAAATAATCCCTATTATGGCACCAGTCATTACATCTACTGGATAATGAACCCCTACCCATACTCGAGAGATAGCTACTAAAATCGCAAGTGTAATCCATAACCACCATTCTTTTTTTCGAACGAGCCAAAAGGAAAAGCAAATCGAGAAGAAGATGATAGAGTGATCACTTGGAAAAGAATTATCTATTCCATGTTCAATAAGTTGACTAACATTTGGAAGTACGGCGAACGGTTGGTGATGGGAATAAAATTGGCCAGCAATTTTCCCGATAATCTCAGCAAGAATAACTGTTACCACAGATTGAATAACCATCATTCTATTTTTTTTGTTTCGGGTAAACCAATGAAGAATCATTGCAAGAAACAAAAAATATAGCAGATACTCTGCAATAAAGACGACAACAGGATTTAAAAATGAATAATCCTTTCCTAAATTATTGATCATTCGGAAAGCATCAATATTTAATTCGGAAAACGACAATATTCTTCCTCCTAATTCAAAACTATCAATGATCAAAAAATCATCAATGTTTGTATTATATAACAAACTGCTGTTATATAACTACCTTATTCTATTACAATTTCCTTACATCCTTGTAAGGAAAACACCTCAAATATTTTATGGACAACTCAACGAATAGGCATTCGCACATATAATAAGTATCAGTTTTTTAGATCTTGGATGGAGGAGATGCTTTAGATGTGCGGAATAACTGGATGGATTGACTATAAGACAAATTTATTAAATAAGCAGGATACTATTCAAATGATGACAGAGACATTATCAAAGCGTGGACCTGATGATACAAATATTTGGTTAACAAGGAATGCTGCTTTCGGTCATAAGCGATTAGTAGTAGTGGATCCTTTATGTGGTGTTCAACCAATGTCTCGAAAGAAGGAAGACTATACTTATACACTTTGTTATAATGGCGAGCTATATAACACGGAAGACATTCGTAAGGAACTTCTAAGCAAGGGATATCGATTTCAAGGACATTCAGATACGGAAGTTTTGTTATCTGCCTATATGGAGTGGGAAGAGGAATGTATCCATCATTTTAATGGGATATTTGCTTTTGCAATTTGGGACGAAAAGAAGCAGCAATTATTTGCGGCGAGAGATCGGTTGGGGGTAAAACCACTTTTTTATAGGGAGCATAATGGTGGATTATTATTTGGATCAGAATTAAAGGCAATATTAGCTCATCCAGAAGTTAAACCAGAGCTTGGAAGAGATGGACTATCCGAAATATTTGGGCTAGGACCATCGAGAACACCAGGACATGGAATCTTTCAAGGAATTAATGAGTTAAGGCCTGCATTCGCATTGACCTTCTCAAAGAACGGAATGAGACAGTGGAGGTATTGGAATGTAAAGAGTGAAAGGCATCTTGATACATTAGAGGAAACAGCTGAAAAAATTAACTATTTATTTAAAGATGCTGTAACAAGGCAGCTAGTATCGGATGTTCCAATTTGTACGTTTTTATCAGGAGGAGTCGACTCCAGCGCCATCACAGCTATAGCGGCAAACCACTTCAAGGAAAATAATGAAGGTCCGTTGCACACATTCTCTATCGATTATGAAGGAAATGATCAGTATTTTAAGGCAAATGAATTTCAGCCAAATGCAGATTCTTATTGGATTGAGAAAATGACACAAAGCTTTGGAACTATTCATCATTCAAGTATTATAGGGCAGGAAGAGCTAGCTGAGTATTTAAAGGAGGCAGTTTTAGTTCGAGACACTCCTGGAATGGCAGATGTGGATTCCTCTCTGTTATGGTTTTGTAAAGAGATCAAAAAAGATTTTGTTGTAAGTTTATCAGGAGAGTGTGCAGATGAGATTTTCGGAGGCTACCCATGGTTTTATCGAGAAGATGATTTAGCTAGGAATGGATTTCCGTGGATGCGTTCAATTGACGAACGAGTCGGTTTGCTAAAAGATGGTTGGAGTAAAAAGCTAAATATCGAAGATTACGTTTTAACAAAATATGAAGAGACTGTCCAAGAAACACCAATTTTTGAAGGAGAGTCACTTTTAGAGACGAAGAGACGCCAATTGTTTTATTTAAATATGATTTGGTTTATGACTACATTACTAGATAGAAAAGATCGAATGAGTATGGGGGCAAGTTTAGAGGTACGTGTTCCGTTTGCTGATCATCGATTAGTGGAATATGTTTGGAATATCCCTTGGGAGATGAAAATGTATGGGAATCGTGAAAAAGGTTTACTGCGAAAAGCATTAGAAAATATTTTACCTGCTGAAGTTTTATATCGTAAAAAAAGTCCATATCCCAAAACCCATCATCCAGTATATACAAAGGTTGTTAAGCAGTGGCTAAATGAAATTTTGGAGGATAAAAATTCAATTTTATATGAAATGTTAAAGGCAGACCGATTAAAGGAAATTGTTGAAACAGAAGGAAGGGCGTTTCAAGTACCATGGTTTGGCCAATTAATGACAGGACCTCAATTACTTGCGTATTTAGCACAAATACACTACTGGTTTGATGAATATGGAATTAATATTAAGGAATAATGTTATGATATTTAGTGATAACGTCGATATAGATGTTATCACTTTATTTTGTATGAGAAATGATAATAATAAATAGTAAACAGTTTTATGTAATTATTTTTTAATGCCAACTGAGAGAAAAGGAGCAATCATGGGAGATTTTTTAACAATCGGTGTACAACCGATTATACAGAAGCAGCTTAAAGCAAATGGAATACATGAACCAACAGCCATACAGGAGGAAGTAATCCCATTACTTTTAAAAGGCAGTGATGTGATTGCACAAGCACAAACTGGAACGGGAAAAACACTAGCTTTCCTTTTACCAATTTTAGAGAGAATTGATTCGGCTAATCCTACTGTTCAAGCTTTAATTGTTACGCCTACAAGGGAACTTGCTTTGCAAATTACAGCTGAATTAAAACAATTGACAACTGCACTGGACACGATAAATAGTCTAGCTATTTATGGGGGACAAGATGTAGAGCAACAATTAAAACGATTAAAAGGAGCTATCCATATTATTGTTAGTACACCAGGTAGACTACTGGATCATGTAAGAAGAGGAACGGTAGATTTATCTACTGTTTCGATGTTTGTATTAGATGAAGCAGATCAAATGTTACATCTAGGGTTCTTACCAGAGGTAGAGGATATTATCTCTGCATTATCAAAAAAAAGACAAACGATGCTTTTTTCTGCAACGATGACGAAACAAGTGAGCTCGATTGCAAAGGAGTATATGAATAATCCAATTAGTATCCGGGTGCAAAGTAAGCAAGTGACTTTGGATAAAATTGATCAATTCGTTATTGAAACGACGGATCGTGCTAAACAAGCAAGCCTTCGTATGATGATGGATGAGCACCGTCCTTTTTTAGCAATAATTTTTTGTAGAACAAAGAGAAGGGTAAGTACATTAACTGATGCTCTAAAAGGATATGGCTATAATACAGAAGAGCTCCATGGTGATTTATCGCAAGCAAAGCGGGAAAAAGTGATGAAAAGCTTTCGAGAGGCGAAAATACAATATTTAGTTGCAACAGATGTCGCTGCAAGAGGAATAGATGTTGAAGGCGTTACACATGTGTTTAATTATGATATTCCTCAAGATGTAGAAAGTTATATTCATCGAATTGGAAGAACTGGTAGAGCAGGCGGGAAAGGAATGGCGTTCACATTTGTGGCTCCAAAGGATCGCTCCTACCTCGAGATGATTGAAAAAGGAATACGTCAGAAATTAGATAGAATAAATATCCAATTGCCTAATAACCAATCAGAAATGAATTCAACGGAAATAAAAACAAAGAAGAAGCCTCAGAAAAGTTACCATAAATCTGAAAAACCAGCTTTAAACACAAGAAAGTCAAAAAGAAGAAGATAGAGTTTGCATAATATCTCTACGTTTATTCAAACTATCATTGTAATATATAAAAAGGAGATGGATATGATGGGAAGAACAAAACGTGGGAATGCTAATGCTCAAAGAAATAATAATGTGAAAAATCACAATGAAATTAGTGAGGAATTGGTCGAATTCCATACAGATAAAAAAGGAAAAACAAAAAAGAAACAGTAAAGAGGTAGGCATTTGCCTACCTTTTTAATTTAATGGATGCTGAACTTATTACATAGGGAATTTGTTAATTTAAAACAAAAAATTTATCTATATTTGTCTAAAATTAATGTTGAATCTAGGTCAATTTTAGTAGATAATGAATAATGGGAGAGAACCTTCTAAATTCTCCCAAAACTTTATTATATCTTAAAGTAAGAATAGAAGACTAGAAAAATCATTGCAAAAAGGTTGTTTTTTTACAAATTTTTGAAGCTTTAAAATATTCAACAGAAATGCTTCTATTATCTCCTTGGTTGTATTTACCTTGTTATTTCTCACATTTTCAGAATTGTCCATGTACATTTTTATGTATAATAGAAAAGTAGGGTATATTCTTTTTTTAGCATAGGAAATTATTTTGTATGTTAAAGGAGATAAGTTTATGAGAATTATATTTTTCTACTTTTAGAGTGGAAAGAAAAAGTTTTGTAAAAAAGTAAACTGTAATGAGTTTAAGCGAGTTTACTGGTAAAAAAAGATGTTGTAAGATTATTTTTTGTCCAATTTTTTTGCTTAAGTATTTCCTAAATTGACAGTCTATTTTTACTTTTGCTGTATAAGAAAATAATCCAAAAGGGGAAATAATTTAAAAATGATAGAATTTAAAAATGTATCTAAAGTTTACCCTAATGGGACGAAAGGCCTGAAAAATGTAAACCTTACCATTAATAAAGGCGATTTTGTTGTTATTGTTGGGTTATCAGGTGCTGGTAAATCAACGCTTCTTCGTTCTATTAACCGTCTTCATGAAATTACAGAAGGTGAAATTTTAATTGATGGTAAATCAATTACTGCAGCAAAAGGAAAGTCCCTTCGCCATATCCGACGTGACATTGGTATGATTTTTCAAAATTTCAATCTTGTAAAACGTTCTTCCGTTTTGCGTAATGTATTATCAGGTCGAGTAGCTTATCATTCAACAGTACGAACTCTATTAGGCATGTTTCCAAAAGAGGATGTTGAACTAGCCATCAATGCACTTGATCGTGTGAATATTAAAGAGAAAGCGTATTCACGCGCGGATGAGCTATCCGGAGGACAACAACAACGTGTATCTATTGCTCGTGCATTAGCACAAGAAGCAAAGATTATTCTAGCGGATGAGCCTGTAGCGTCACTTGATCCTTTTACTACTAGACAAGTAATGGATGATTTAAAACGAATTAATCAAGAATTAGGGATAACAACGATTGTAAACTTGCACTTCGTTGACTTAGCTCGTCAATATGCTACTCGTATTATAGGTATACGCGCTGGAGAAGTCGTATATGATGGTCCTGTTGAAGAAGCTACTGATGAGGTTTTCTCTCAAATCTACGGTCGTGAGATTAAGAAAGATGAGATGCTAGGAGAGACAGATCAATGAGTTCAGTAAAGGTGAAAAAACCGTCTAGAATGAAAGGTATCGTCACGCTCATCCTAATTATAGTGATTTTATGGGCGAGTGCATTAAATACTGAGGTATCATTTCAAAAGCTGTGGGCTGGTCTGCCAAACATGGGGACACTTCTAGAGGAAATGTTTCCTCCTGATTGGAGCTATTTTAAATCGATCACAGAGCCAATGCTCGCTACGATTCGAATGGCTGTTCTAGGTACAACCTTTGGTGGAATTGTTGCGATCCCAGTGGCATTACTATCATCCAGTAATGTAGTACGAATTCCTGTTATTTATCAGATTGCAAGATTTATCATGAATCTTATCCGTACAATTCCAGAGCTATTATTAGCAGCTCTATTTGTTCCGATTTTTGGAATCGGTGAAATCCCTGGTATTCTAGCAATTTCTGTATTTTCCTTTGGTATTATAGCGAAACTTTTTTATGAAGCAATTGAGGCGATTGATCCGGGCCCATTAGAAGCAATGACGGCTGTAGGAGCAAACAAGATCCAATGGATTTTCTTTGGTGTTATTCCTCAGGTTCTTGCTCATTATATGTCATTTTTCTTATATAGCTTTGAAATTAATATTCGTGCCGCAGCTATTCTCGGATATGTAGGAGCAGGGGGTATTGGTTTATTCCTTAATAATGCTTTAGGATTTTTCCAATACGATCGCGTGTTATCGATTATTATTTATACCTTTATCGTGGTTCTCATTGTTGATGCGATAAGTAATAAGATTCGGGAGAAATTACTATGAGTCAAATAAAAAAACCACTAAGTAAACGAATAAGAAATTGGGCCATTTTTGTCATTGTTATTGCCATCTACGTCTGGGCATTTGCAGGTGCCCCGTCGATGGTATTAAAGGATTCAGCTATTCAAGCACTTAAAGCAATTTTTCATGGATTTCTTCATCCTGATTGGGATTATATCTATGATCCAGCAGGAGAGGATTTACTTCGTACCTTACTTGAAACATTAGCGATTGCTGTATTAGGGACATTTATCTCAGCTATACTTTGTGTACCATTCGCGTTTTGGTCAGCAAGAAATATGAGTAGGAATAGAGCTATTTCAAGTCTTGGGAAAATCATATTAAGCTGTATTCGTGTATTTCCAGAGCTAATCATGGCATTATTATTTATTAAGTCTGTTGGTTTAGGACCATTTGCCGGCATTCTTGCTTTAGGATTTCATTCAATTGGTATGTTAGGGAAGCTATTTGGTGAGTCGATTGAGAATACTGAATTTAGTGCAAGAGAGGCTTTAATCGCTTCTGGGGCAAATAAGCTACAAGTTTTATGGTTTGCGATTATTCCGGAGGTAATGCCTGCGTTCATGTCCTACACATTATATCGATTTGAAATTAGTGTACGTTCAGCCACTATTCTCGGTATCGTAGGAGCGGGAGGAATTGGAGCCCCATTAATCTTTGCGTTGAATGGTCACTCATGGGATCGTGTAGGGATTATATTATACGGAATCATTGTCATGGTAACAATCATTGACTTAATTTCCGCTGCAATTCGTAAACGTTTAGTTTAATAAATTTATTTAGTAGGGGAAGGACGCTGACAATCAGCGTTCTTTTTTAAAGGGTAGACAGAGTAGAAAAATTAATACTCTTTACTATATTTAGGCGGTCCTGTTCTGTATAGCTTAGAGCTAAACGATTGGTGATCTAAAGCTGATACGGTGTTGAGGATGGGGACTTGTTTATTGTAGGGTAATAAGGATTGTTTAATATTATGGATTTATGTATAGAAAAAAAGAAGAAGCGCCAATATGCGCTTCTTTCATATTATTTACCGACTTCTGCAATCTTTTTAGTGTATTCACGAACTACATCAAAGTTAGAGTCGTCAGATTTTTTATAGCCAACATGGGAATAGATTGCTTGGATAATTTCTTTACCCTTTTCATCTTCACCAATTTTTACGAATGCATCTGCAATTTTATCTTTCCATGCTTTATCCATATCAGGGCGAACACTGATTGTATCATTTGGAATTTTATCTGTTGTGAATAGATAGTGTGTATCTTTATAAACATTTGGATATTCTTTTTCAACGATATTACGTGCATCAACGAATAATGCTGCAGCATCAACATCTCCACTTAGGACACCTTGAACGCCTTTATCATGTCCTTGAAGCTGAATGCCTGTTACATCTTTTTGTGCGTCAACGCCATCTTTCTTCATTTCAACAGCTGGCCATACATATCCTGCTGAAGATGTTGGAGCTTGCCAGCCGATTGTTTTACCTTTTAAGTCTTTAATGCTATTAATACCAGAGTCATTTTTTACAAGAATTCCAGATAAGTAGTAATCTACTAATTCATCTGTATTTTTTCCTGTTTCAGGATCAACTGCATAACGTAATGCTTGAAGTAATACATCTGCATAGCCTTTTTCGTGTGCTAATACATAGTCAGTAGGTGGTAGGAAACCAAGGTCAAGTTGTTTAGAACCCATTGCTTCAACTACACCATTGTAGTCAGTTGTTACTTGAACTTTAACAGGGATATCAAGTTCTTTTTCTAGTAAGTCTGCTAAAGGTTTTGCTTTTGCTTCTAATGTCTCAGCATTTTGAGATGGTACGAAACCAATTGTTAGTTCTTTTGGAACATAATTTTTGCTATCTGATTTTTTGTCGCCATTCTTTGCTTCGTCATCGCCTTTGCCGCAGCCAGCCATTACAATGGCAACTACACCAAGTGCGAGGAATAATGCAGCAAATTTTTTAAGCATACATTTACCTCCGAATGTAAAAAGTTTTTTTGAATACGCTTTAAGCATATAATATTTTTAATATAAAGGAAATAAGAAAATTGCATTTCTATTAAATTTTTTGAAGAACAATGTCTATTGTTATAGTAGTATTAAATTGATGTAAAAAAATATGGATTTTTTGTAAAGGTTTTCTAGAATATTAATAATTCTGAAATAATTAGGGGCTGTTCCTCTATTACTATATGGTAGAGAGAGTTCATATTTTTAGTTTATAATAAAGAGTAAGAATTAGGTCCTTTTTTTAATTTGTTTTTTACCTAAAAGGACGTAAAAAGATAAAAGAAATACATATAAAAACAGCTAATGATATAAGGATGGGTAAAAATGAAAAAGATGAATATAACAATACTTGAAACTAGTGATGTACATGGTAGCATCTTTCCGATAAATTATGGGACAAATAAAGAAGCAGATGTAGGGCTTGGTAAGATTGCTTCATTAATTAAACAGGAAAGACAAAAGAATGAAAATACAATTCTAATTGATAATGGAGATTTAATCCAAGGCACGCCTTTAACTTATCATTATGCCAGAATTAATCATGAACATCCTAATCCAATGGTTCTTTTAGCGAATGAATTACGATATGACGCAGCTGTCTTTGGTAATCATGAATTTAATTATGGAAAGGGAATTCTTGGAGCAGCTGTGAATGAATCAAACTTTCCTTGGTTATCAGCTAATATTATGAATAAAGAAACAGGGGAGCCTTATTATGGTTGTCCGTATTTAATAAAGGATGTTAATGGTGTGAAGGTAGGAATCTTAGGATTAACAACACCATATATTCCAAATTGGGAGCAACCGGAAAATATTGAAGGCATCGATTTTGTGAATCCTGTGGAAGAAGCAAAGAAGTGGGTGAAATATCTCCGTGAAGAGTTGGATGTAGATATTGTGATCGTGTCTTATCATGGAGGATTTGAGCGTGATTTAGAAACAGGAGAACCGACTGAAACGTTAACTGGCGAGAATCAAGGGTATCAAATTTGTCAGGAGGTTGAAGGCATCGATGTCTTATTAACTGGCCATCAGCATCGACAAATTGAAGACCAAACGATAAATGGTGTGATCGTAGTGCAGCCGGGAAACAATGGGATAGCTTTAGGAAAGGTATCTCTGCAGCTTGAAAATCAGGAAGGGATATGGAAGATCGTTAAAAAGACTTCTGCATTACTTCCAGTGATCGGTGTTCAAGCTGATTTGGATTTGCTCGATAAAGTAAGAGAATATGAACAAGCAACCCAGGAATGGTTGGACCAACCAATTGGTAAAATTGAAGGAGATATGGTTGTAAATGATCCAATGGAAATTAGAATGGGAGACAATGCATTGATTGAATTCTTTAATCATGTACAGATGGATGTTGCTGGTGTAGAGATATCTAATACCGCTTTATTTGATAATCAGTCTCCTGGACTTACAGAGAATGTGACAATGAGGGATGTTGTTTCGAATTACATCTATCCTAATACATTAAAGGTCATTCGTATTTCTGGGGCTGATATGAAAGAAGCTTTAGAGCGTTCGGCATCGTACTTTAAACAGTATGATGGTGGAGAGGTTGAAGTGAATCCTGCATTTACTACGCCAAAGCCACAGCATTTTAACTATGATATGTGGGAAGGCATAGAGTATGTTATTGATATTCGTAAGCCCGTTGGAGAGCGAATCGTGAAACTTGAATTCAAAGGAGCCCCGGTAGACCCTAATCAAGAATATGATGTTGTTATGAATAATTATCGAGCTGGCGGTGGGGGAGAATACTTTATGTATAAAGATAAACCTGTCATTAAAGATATTCCTACGGATGTATCAGAACTTATTGCTAATTATATTTTAGAAAAGAAAGTCGTTACAGCAACAGTTAATCATAATTGGAAAGTTATTTATTAAGATATAAATGAATGGAGGCTGCCCAGTGGCAGCCTTCTTTTTTTATGCCATGTTCAGCATAAGCAACATCGCGACGATCGCAATAATGGGAAAAGCCAAAATCATCATGAGGCCAATAAATGTAAAGGAGCGAATGAATGCTTTTATCTCCTCGGTCACATCGACTTTTGATTGCAAAAAAATGAATAGTACACCAAATAATGTTGCGATAATGGTTATAACGATTGGAATCAATAAATCAGCTGTGCTAGATACTGGGCGTGTATTCATAAAACCCAATACCACTAAGATAATTGGAATAATTTCAATGATGGCATTTGCTATAAAAAATTTCGTTTGTATTTTTCCTTGATCAGCTGGATTATCCTTAATCTTATCGATATGGAATTTAAAATTAACAGAAATTCCGATCACCGCAATGAGTACGGCGAACACAAAATAATACACGGAATGCATGTTTATCCTCCTTTATTTAAAAAAAATTTCGTTGTTTATTGTATTTACGAATTTAAAGGATTTTTAGTTTCGTTATTTAACTAGAGAAACTTTTCTTTAATGTATGAATAGTGGGTGAATACATATGATAAAAAAACATAGATTAAAGTAATTCCTACTTGACTGATTGGATTAATTATAATATAGTTTTGCTTGCAATAAAAAAACAATTCGCTTTGTTAAGAACGATGTTGCTGGTTGACTTAACCAACTTGAGGAAAGAAAATCAACAGTATTGTTTAACAGCGGCATTTTATTTTAAGGGGGATAAAAGTGAACACTTTTCTTGTTATTATTAATATTGTTGTTTTGTTACTTTTAATCTTCGGCCTTTTTATTATGCAAAAGAAGCATGTTTCCTTTTCAAAACGTGTATTCGCTGGAT
This sequence comes from Heyndrickxia sp. FSL W8-0496, assembly GCF_038007825.1. NCBI lineage: Bacteria > Bacillati > Bacillota > Bacilli > Caryophanales > Bacillaceae > Heyndrickxia > Heyndrickxia sp. FSL W8-0496. The sequence continues at coordinate 5,051,686 of NZ_JBBOXX010000001.1, read as the reverse complement.
TAGGTCTAGGACTTATTTTTGGTTTTATCATTCACTTGATTTATGGTACGACGTCGAAAGTAACAATTAATACTATAGATTGGTTTAACATTGTAGGTAGTGGTTATGTGAAACTACTTCAAATGGTCGTTATGCCACTTGTTTTTATTTCCATTGTCGGTGCTTTTACAAAATTAAAACTTACGAAAAACCTTGGGAAAATAAGCTTTTTAGTTATAGGAATCTTATTAGGAACAACAGCGATCTCTGCTGCTGTGGGCATTGGCTCAGCATTAAGCTTTAATTTAGATGGAATTCATTTAAGTCAAGGTGAAGCTGAAGCTGCGAGAAACGCAGAGTTGCAAGAAAAAGTAGTTGGTGTTCAGGGAATGACTATTCCACAACAAATTATAGAATTATTCCCAAGTAACCCATTTCAAGATTTAACAGGTGCTCGTCCAACTTCTACAATTGCCGTCGTTATTTTTGCAGCATTTGTAGGGATTGCCTTTCTAGGTGTAAAGCGTAAAGATCCAGAGCATGGTGAGTTTTTTGCAAAAATAATAGATACTATTTATGCCATTATTATGAGGATTGTTACCTTGATTCTTCGATTAACTCCATATGGGGTTTTAGCATTAATAACAAAGGTAACGGCCACAAGTGATTATGGAGCAATTGCTAAGCTTGGAAAATTTGTTATTGCTTCCTATGTTGCGTTAATTATTATGTTTATTATTCATTTACTTTTAATTGCACTAGTCAAATTAAGTCCAGTCAAATATGTGAGAAAGGCATTACCAACCTTAACATTTGCTTTTACCTCACGTTCAAGTGCAGGAACACTGCCTTTAAACATTAAAACACAAACTAGCAGTTTTGGTGTTTCTGAAGGGATTGCCAATTTTGCAGGATCATTTGGGTTGTCAATTGGTCAAAATGGATGTGCCGGTATTTATCCAGCTATGCTGGCGATTATGGTAGCTCCTTCAGCGGGAATTAATCCAATGGATCCATCGTTTATTGTAACGCTTATTATTGTTGTTGCCATTAGTTCATTTGGTGTCGCAGGTGTAGGTGGCGGTGCTACATTTGCAGCGTTAATAGTGTTATCTGTACTAAACTTACCGATTGCTATTGTTGGATTGCTCATTTCAGTAGAGCCATTAATTGATATGGGCCGTACAGCATTAAATGTAAGTGGAAGTATGACAGCAGGAATATTAACTGGTAAGGTAACAGGAGAACTTGATAAGGAAGTATATCAGCAACATAAAACAATCGAAGCATAATATTATGTAAAATAAAAAGAATGCCCTCAAACTTGACGGCATTCTTTTTTTGTTGGTACAACTAAACTTCATGTATTAGTTGATGCATAGTTCCATTTTTCTCATAATTTATGTGCCAGGAAAGGGCTTTTTCTAGAATATGTGGTGTCTGTCCACCTTTTTGCTTTGCTTCTTCAAAATATTCAATAAGCTGATCCCGATAAGATGGGTGTACACAGTTTTCGATAATGAGAGGAACCCGCTCGATCGGTGCTAATCCTCTTAAATCAGCATAGCCCTGTTCAGTTACAATGACATCAACATCATGCTCTGTATGGTCGACATGTGAGACAAATGGTACAATGCTTGAAATATCCCCGTTTTTTGCAATGGATTTTGTCACGAAAATCGCTAAACGTGCATTTCTAGCAAAATCTCCTGAACCACCGATTCCATTCATCATATGTGTGCCTCGAACATGGGTGGAATTTACATTTCCATAAATATCAATTTCAAGAGCTGTATTAATGGATATTAGTCCTAGACGACGGATAATTTCTGGATGGTTTGAGATTTCCTGTGGTCTAAGAATTAAATAATTCTTATATTTATCCAGATTGGAGTATACCTGTTTCATCTTTTCATCTGATAATGTAATGGAACAACAAGAGGCAAATCGTACCTTACCAGCATCAATTAAATCAAAGACTGCATCCTGAAGTACCTCGGAATAGACTTCTAAATTAGTAAAATCAGATTCTATTAGTCCATGTAGCACTGCATTTGCTACTGAGCCTATCCCGGATTGCAAAGGTGCAAGTTGATTCGTTAATCTGCCAGCTTCAACTTCGCTTTTTAAAAAACGTATTAAGTGATTAGCCATGATTTGTGTTTCCTCATCAGGTGGAACGATTGTTGAGGCTGAATCAACTTGATGAGTGAATACAATACCGGCGATTTTATCACTATGAACAGGAATTCCTACAGATCCAATACGATCATCTACATTTTTTAACAGAATGGGTTCTCTTTCACCTTGCTTCCCTGACTCATAAATATCGTGAAGACCTTCTAAAGCTTGTGGTTGAGCCAAATTAATTTCAACAATGACATGCTTTGCCTTTTCAACAAATATAGATGAGTTGCCCACTGAAGTAGAGGGGATAATGTATCCGGATTGATCAATCGAAACCGCTTCCACTATTGCAAAGTCAATAGGCTTTAATATATCTGAGCGGATAGCTTCAGCCATATGTGATAAATGCTGATCAACAAAAAGCATTTCACCTTGATTGATTTTCTTCCTCATCGTGCTGTCTGCTTGGAAAGGCATTCGTTTATGAATCATGCCAGCTTCAGCCATTAATTTATCAATATCTGAGCCTAAGGATGCCCCTGTATATATATTTAATTTAATTGCTTCGTTTTTAGCTCGTTCAATCAATGCGGTTGGAACAGCTTTGGCATCCCCAGCTCGTGTAAAACCGCTTAAACCTAATGTCATTCCATCTTTTATCCATGAAGCAGCTTCTTGGGCAGACACAATTCGATTAATTAAACGAGGGTCTTTAATATAATTCGGTATATTGATTTCCATTTCTCGTCATCCTTTTATTTCTTTTGAAATATTCTATCAATCAATGAATGCTTGTTCACTAGTTTATGGATGAAAGGGCTTTTATAAAGTGTAAAGCAGAATATTTAGCTCGTTAAGTAGTAAAAATATTCAAAGAAGGCTGTTTTTAATCGATCTGTATTATTTATTCAATTTTGTTTTCAAATCTAAGTGGTCATATTCAATAAAAAACAACCAGCGAGAGTGCAGGTTGTTAGAAACAAAGTATTTTTCTAAATTGACTAGCATAAGTCTGGCTTACAGGAATTTTAGATTCATCCTTCATAATTAATAAAAAGGTTGAGTGGGAGTCTGGATGTATTTCTGCAATAAAATTAATATTAATGATATAAGAACGATGACATCGAATAAAAATATCATCGGGTAAATAAAACTCTAATTCTGTTAAATTATATTTATGAGCACCAATTAATGTATCTGAGTGTACATTTGTTTTTCTACTTTGGGCTTCTAAATACATAATTTGTGAAAATGGTACAGGCAACCAACGGTCATTTGTTTTTACAGTAAGAAAATTAGTTGAGAAGGTTGCTGGCTTTTTCGGAAGAATTGCGGTGATACATCCTTTCAAATGCCCTTCATCTATAATAGGGAAGGATATACCGAAGTAAGAGATTCCTAAAACATTCTTATCGATATAGTCAGATATTTTTTTTTGCACAGTTAATGCTTGGTATGTTGCTGTACCTTCTCTAATACGATCACCTGGTTTAATTTTTAAATCAATTTGTTTGCTCGGCTGATAATAAATATATTGCTTATCATTCGTTATGGCAATCGAGGTATCCTTTGGTACTAAGTCTTGTATAACTTCCATAATTGATGAAATAGTATGCTGGTCCATGCTGATTTTCACCTTCCTATTCTCTTGTTAAAAGAGCCTAAAAGAAATAAATAATTGCCCACTAAATGGTAGAATAGTATGTATAACTCATCAAAGCTATAAGCAGAACTTATTATACCATACTAGTATAGGAGTGAAAATCTATGCAAATAAGAGTCGGTACAATAAATGATATTAAGGGGCTTGCCAAGGTACACTATGAAAGCTGGATCACGACTTATACAGGAATGTTTTCAGAAGAAACATTTAAAAAACGTACCTACGAAAGAGTACTTGAAAATTGGCGACCGAGATTAGAAAATTTAGATCCTAATTATCGATGCTTTTTAGCAGAAACGGACGAGGGTGAAATTTTTGCTTTTGCTGAATGCGGTAAAGAAAGAACCGGGGATTTCAATATTGATAGCGAGCTTTATACCATTTATATGTTAGAGCTTTTTCATCAAAAAGGTATTGGCAAACTATTGTTTCAAAAGGTAATAGAATTTCTCAATGACCAAGGTTTTCATTCTTTATTAGTATGGGTGCTTAAAGATAATCATTCAGCAAGGAAGTTTTACGAGAAGCTTGGAGGGGTTCAAATAGCCGAACAATCGTTGGGAGATAGTGGTATATTAGAGGTTGCATATGCATGGTCGAATATTCAAGAATTGAATATCTGAATATTTTTAGGTACTCTAATAGAAGAAATTGAGGTGTCTATCAATGAATAGAAAAGAAATTGAATATAAAATTCAAGATTTAAAGGCGGATTATGTTCGCCTCCAGCATGATCTAGAAAAGCTAGAGTTTGTTAAAGGGAATTTATCGCCGCTTGAACTTCAATTAGAGGGTCTTGAGAAGGAGCTAAAAGTCCTGAATGAACAATTAGCGAAGTTGGAAGAGAACGATAAATAAAGACTGAAAACAGCTTGTAGAATGAGTGAATCTCAATGCAAGTTGTTTTTTTATTTGGCTCTTTTCGCAAACATTATTGCTTTTTAGGCAATGTGCTAACAAAAAATAGTACTTTGTTCTTTTGACTACAAGATAATATTGATAGTGCCATATTCACCCATCCTTATGCAGATGAATGAGGCGTTTTTGCTTTTTTTTCACCTAATATCATCAATTGCATAGGCTAATGTGTAGAGAGATTGTTTTCATCCTACTGTAAGAGGAGTGTTTTACATGGCAGGGAAAGTATTAAATTACTTTGCTGGTGGTAATACAGGAAGAGGTTTCTATAATTTATTTGATTCGAATCTTAAGGGATTGGACCGCCTTTTCATTCTAAAAGGGGGACCAGGGACAGGAAAATCAAGCTTGATGAAAAAACTTGCAAGTGAATGGAGAAATAAGGGGTATAATATTGAAATCATTCATTGTTCATCAGATAATGATTCAATTGATGGAGTTATTATTCCTAAACTTAAATTTGGAATCGTTGACGGAACGGCTCCGCATATCGTTGAACCAAATGCACCAGGAGCAATCGAGGAATACGTTAATTTAGGGGTAGCATGGGACAGTGAAAGGCTACAGCAAAATAAAAATCGAATTATTGCTCTGCAAAATGAAGTAAGTCGAGCATTTCAGTTGGCATATGATACTTTTGCAAAAGGATTAGAAGAACATGATGACCTAGAAGAAATTTATTTCAAGGAAATGGATTTTAATAAGGCAAATGAATTAACGGATGAATTGATTCAGCAAATATTTGGCGAGCAGCATTTATCAAAGCAAGCGATCGTCTATCACCGTTTTTTAGGAGCGGCTACGCCAAAAGGGGCAGTAGACTTTATTCCGAATATCACAGAGGGATTAAACAGAAGATATTTTTTAAAAGGTCGTGCGGGAACAGGGAAATCTACTTTATTAAAGAAAGTAGCTGCTGTAGCAGAGGAAAGAGGATTTGACACGGAAATTTATCATTGCGGTTTTGATCCTAATAGTATTGATATGGTAGTTATTAGGGAATTAAGCTTTGCTATCTTCGATAGTACTGATCCGCATGAATACTTTCCAGATCGAAAAGGTGATAAGATAATCGATCTATACATGGCTGCTGTTACTCCTGGTACTGATGAGAAGTATAATATAGAGATAAAAGAAGTTCATAAAAGGTATAAGGATCAGATGAAAGAAGGAACGAAATGCTTAGCTAAAGCAAAGGCTTTGCATGATGAGTTAGAAAAATTGTATGTAGAGGCGATGGATTTCTCAATTTTAGATAAATTTTATCAAATGATTAATCAAGAAATTATTCGATTAGAAAATAATTTATATAGTATGAATGAGTAAAAATGAACACTATGCCATTAAAAAGAACTTTTCAAACATGAAAGTTCTTTTTTGCATTTGTTTATTAAGCGCTTGCCTTTTCTTATTGTTTGCCCTAAGTTATATTAAAGCTATGTAGATGTATGAGTAATAGGGGGATTATAAAATGAATTGGAATGATTGTGTGGTAAGGACGGGTACACATTCGGTTAAATGGTCGAGTATACCTGATCCTAATGAAATTATCCCAATGTGTATAGCAGATATGGACTTTCAAGTAGCACCTGAAATTATGCAAGCGATGGTGAAAAAAGCTGCACATGGTATTTATGGTTATACAACTTTTTGTGAGCGTTACTATCTTTCGATTATCCAGTGGTGGAAAAAAAGATTCGATCTGGATATAGATAAAGAGTGGATATCATTTAGCCCAGGGATTATCCCAGGAATTAATATCCTCCTTCAGATTTTAACAAAGCCTGGAGAACATGTGATTGTTCAAGAACCTGTATATTATCCTTTTTATAGTAGTATTGAAAATCATCAGTGTAAAATTGTACAAAATTCACTTGTTTATAAAAATGGTACATATGAAATGGATTTCGCTGATTTAGAGGAAAAAGCAAGCGATCCAAATGCAAGTGTATTGATTTTATGTAGTCCTCACAATCCTGTTGGAAGAGTATGGACGATTGATGAATTGAATAGGGTTGCTGAAACATGTTTAAAACACAATGTGTGGATTATTTCGGATGAGATGCATGGAGATCTTGTGTATAAAGGAAATCAACATCATCCATTATTTGCAGTGAATCCAAAAATCCAGAATCAAAGTATTATATGTGCTGCACCAAGTAAAACCTTTAATGTAGCAGGATTACAAACATCGATTATCATGATTCCAAACAAGGACCTTCGAGAACAATATCAGCAAAAACTTATTCAGTTCGGTTTAATGAGGCCAAATGTATTCGGGGTAGAAGGAACAATTGCTGCATATGAGTCTTGTGAATATTGGCTTGAGGAATTGCTTGTTTACTTGGAGGAAAATCTGCAATATGTCCTAAATTATTTTAAAACAAAGATTCCGGAGATTATTCCTATCCACCCAGAAGCAACCCACCTTATCTGGCTTGACTGTAGTCAACTTGGTATGAAAGGAGAAGAATTATTTCAATATTTCTTAAATGAGGCAAAGATTAAATTTGATGAAGGATATAAATTCGGTCAAAATGGTGATTCCTTTGTACGGATGAATATTGCATGTCCACGAGAAAGATTGGAGAATGCAATGAAGAGAATTGAAGAGGCAGTAAAGAGTGTTAAGCATAAATAATAGTAATATTCTTCAGACTAAAACTAGTATATAACCTAAAAAACTCGGTAGAAATACCGAGTTTTTTTATATTAAAATCTCTTATAAAATAGGATTTTAAAATATTAATTCATATTTTAATAGATTATGTTGACATTTTATTTCTAATATATAAAATGAAATTAAGAAATAAAATTTAAAGGATGGTACTATGCTTGAAAAACTGACTACAGAAAAACGCAATGACAACACGATGAATCTAGATGTCATGTCAATTCATGAAATTTTAGAAACGATGAATCGAGAAGACCAAACAGTGCCTCAAGCCATTGCTATGGAAATTCATAGTATTGAAAAAGCCGTTCACTACGTTATCCAATCATTTCAAGAAGGGGGACGATTAATTTATATAGGTGCAGGTACTAGTGGAAGACTAGGAGTTTTAGATGCTGTTGAATGTAAGCCAACATTCGGATCACCACCAGAAATGGTCCAAGGTTTTATTGCAGGTGGCGTGAAAGCGTTTACCGAAGCGGTTGAGGGCGCCGAGGATGATGAAGAACAAGGCGGGAAGGACCTAGCAAGTATCACTCTATCGAATAAAGATACTGTGATAGGTATTGCTGCAAGTGGGCGTACACCATATGTAATAGGTGCTCTAAAGTATGCGAGCGAAATAGGGGCTAAAACGGTGAGCGTAAGCTGTAATAAAGGTGCAGAAATAAGTAAATATGCAAGTGTTTTTATTGAGGTTGAGACAGGACCTGAAATATTAACTGGTTCAACACGATTAAAGGCTGGTACAGCTCAGAAACTAATCTTAAATATGATTTCCACTGCATCAATGATCGGTATAGGCAAGGTCTATAAGAATTTAATGGTTGATGTTCAATCAACGAATCTAAAGCTTGTCGAACGATCAAAACGGATTATTATGCAATCAACAGAAGTTGATTATGAAATCGCAAGTGAGTACTTCGAAAAGGCTAATCATAATGTCAAAGCAGCCATTGTAATGATTCTACTTCAATGCTCATATGAAGAAGCATTGGTAAGTCTAAAAAAGGCGAATGGATTTATAAGAAAAGCACTATAAGCCCATTGGGGGGAGAAATGATGAAAAAAGAACAAGCAATAGCTGAAGGTATTTTAGAGCATATTGGTGGAAAAGAAAATATTAGACAACTTGCCCACTGTATGACACGTGTTAGACTAAAGTTAAAGGATCAAAACAAAGTGAATATCGACCAATTAAAAAAGGTCGATGGGGTTATGGGCGTAATTGATGATGAAACACTGCAGATCGTTGTTGGGCCTGGGACAGTAAATAAGGTTTCAGATGTTTTAAGTAATATGACAGGGTTAAAAGTTGGAGAGGCAGCAGAATCTGGTGATTTGTCCTTTGAAGAAAAAGCCCAGTTAAAAAAAGCAAACATGAAGAAAAAAAATAATACGCCTTTTAAAAACTTTCTAAGAAGTATAGGAAACATCTTCATTCCGCTTATTCCTGGTTTAGTTGCATCCGGTTTAATCAATGGAGCAGCGAATTTTGCAAAAAATGCTGGAGTAGACCCAGAATTGACTTGGATGAAGATTCTTCTTCTACTTGGTGGATGTATCTTTACTTATTTAGGTGTCTTGGTTGGATGGAATACAGCAAAGGAATTTGGTGGAACACCAGTACTTGGTGCGATTGCAGGGATGTTCTTATTTAATCCAGGCTTAGCTGATATTCATATTTTTGGAGACGCTCTCATTCCAGGGCGAGGTGGCCTATTCGGTGTTATTTTTGCTGCGTGGTTAATGGTTGTTGTAGAAAAGCAAGTAAGGAAAATCATGCCAAACTCAATTGATATTATCTTTACACCACTTGTTACCATTTTGATTGTTGCTATTTTATCTTTATTTATTGTAATGCCTGTTGCAGGACTTTTATCTGATGGAATCACAAGTGGTATTAATGCAATCTTAGATTTCGGTGGTGTAGTTGCAGGAGCGTTATTAGCAGGATTTTTCCTACCACTCGTTATGGTTGGGTTACATCAAGGTCTCACACCTATACATGTTGAGTTGATGAATCAGCTTGGAAATACACCGCTTTTACCAATACTAGCAATGGCAGGAGCGGGGCAAGTTGGTGCAGCAATTGCTATATTTGTAAAAACGAAGAATAAAAGATTACGAAACATTATTAAAGGTGGACTTCCTGCTGGTTTCCTAGGAATTGGTGAGCCACTTTTATATGGGGTAACAGTTCCACTTGGAAGGCCATTTATTACTGCATGTTTAGGTGCAGCAGTTGGTGGAGCCTTTCAGGCAGTAGTTAAAACTGCAGCTACTAGTATTGGGGTTTCTGGTCTGTCACTCACAATGCTCATTGCGGATAATAAATATTTATTATATTTAATAGGAATTATTATTGCTTACGCATTTGGCTTTTTATTCACTTATTTATTTGGATTTAAAGAGGAAATGGCGGAAGATATTTAATAATAAAAAGGGAGGACGATCCTCCCTTTTATTATTATAGGCCGTACTTGTCTAGTTTGCTGCTTTTGAAATGGGCTCAGCGTTCTTATGAAGATTCTCAGTCTTCAACTTTTTAATTTGTGAAAGCTTAACTAAAATAGAGATAACGTTTGAGCATAGAGCCTAATTATAAGATGAATCGAGGAGTGATTGCTTTGCTAGGAATATCCGTATATTTATCAGAGCCAATTAGTGGACAAAGGGAGTATATTGAAAGGGTATCAAAAAGAGGATTTAAATCAATTTTTACATCACTACATATTCCAGAGGATAATCCAAATCTATTTAAAGATAGACTAATGGAACTTGGAACCATTGCACGAAATAATGATATGGAACTAATTGCTGACATCTCACCGAAGTCACTACATTATTTAGGTTATTCATGGGAAACAGCGGATCAACTATTATCATGGGGACTAACAGGTCTTCGTATTGATTATGGTGTTAGTGAGGATAGGATTGCTAAGCTATCTCATAAATTAAAGATTGCTCTAAATGCTAGTACGTTAAATCAAAGCGCATTAGAAAAATTAAAGTCATTTAGTTTAAATTTATCCTCAACAGAGGCTTGGCATAATTTTTATCCTCGTCCTGAAACAGGTCTTGGGCGTGAGGATTTCCAAGTGAAAAATAAATGGTTAGCATCTGAAGGAATAAAAACGATGGCGTTTATTCCCGGAGATAGGAAACTCCGCGCCCCGCTTTTTGAAGGACTCCCAACATTAGAGGATCATAGAAAAGTATCTCCATTTACTGCTTTTTGTGATTTACATTTTAAGGAAGGAGTTAATAAAATATTAGTAGGCGATGTACAGCTAAGCGATGAGACTCTTGAACAGTTCTATTCTTTCATAAACGAAGACTGCTTTTTGTTAAGAGCAAGGGCGTTTACCGAGGACAAAGAACTTATTGCAATAATGGAGAATGCTCAAACCAATCGATTAGACTCAGCAAGGGATTGTATTCGTTCAATGGAATCTAGGGAATATGGATTAATTGGAAAAAGACCAGTTGAGCCTGAACATATGATTGAACGCAGGATGGGCTCAATTACAGTAGATAATAGCAATTATGGCCGTTATCAAGGAGAAATACAAATTACAAAAACGAATTTAGCTGCTAATGAAAAGGTAAATGTGATTGGCGAGGTAATCGATGAGGATAAAAACCTCCTTAAGTTTATTAGTGGTGGAGGTAAATTTAAAATAAAATGGGTTTAAATCCAAAATTCAAAGAGGATAACAATAGGGGGGAAGCTGATGTCATATATTATCGGTATTGATGCAGGTGGGACAAAGACTAAAGCACTTATACTAACAGAAAATAGAGAGAGTGTGTTTGAGGTGGATTCTGGATATGGAAATCCGAATATTGATTTTGAAGCTGCCGTATCCAATATTTTAGATGTTCTAAATGCGTGTTTAGAGAGCCCTTATGGTCCGCAATGTAAACAAGTTGTTGCAGGAATTGCTGGTATTGAAGCTGGGGAGAATCGCCAAAAAATAAATCAATATCTTAAACAAACAACAGCTCTACCTATTATTCTTGTCAACGATGCTGTCCTCGCATACCATTCTATTTTTGAATTAAATGATGGCGTCCTTACAATTGCAGGTACAGGTTCTATTTCATATGGAAGGAATGGAGAAAAAGAGGAATATGCAGGTGGGTGGGGACATCTATTGGGGGATGAAGGAAGTTCATATGATATCGCTATTCAAGCCTGTAAACAAATAATAGGGGAAAAGGAAACGGGAATAAAATATTCTCCATTATCTTTATCGATTTTAAATCATCTAAGCATGAGGGATGCAAATGAATTAAAGGGATTTATTTATCAAACAACAAAAGGAGAAATTGCCTCTCTTTCATATATTGTTTATCTTCAAGCGAAAGAAGGAAGTCAAGAAGCAAAGGAAATATTTCGTAAAGCAGGTACGGAACTAGGTAACCAAACAATAAGGCTTATAAAAAAATTAGGCCTGGAAAATCCTGTGTCAATTGGATGCAAAGGTAGTTTGCTCGAAAAAAACATCTTTGTACAACAAGCTTTTCAACAAACGATATCAAAAGAGCTACTGTCTAGTGTTTTTTTAGAATCGGATTGTCTACCGGCCACTGGTGCGCTTGCTATTTCTGAAATATATAAATTGAATCGATGAAAGAAAAAGTGGGGTGGTCAAACTGGAAAAATTAATAGTCGGACTTATGTCTGGAACTTCTATTGATGGTATTGATGCGGCAATTGTTCGGATAAATGAATGGGGATTAAGGACCAAAGCAGAACTTATTCATTTTATTAGTGTTCCTTTTTCAGAGGAGATGCAGCAGGAAATTTTACAATGTATGAATGTAGAAGAGTCAAATATTGCAAGGATTACGAGTATGAATTTCAAGCTAGGAAAGCTTTTCGCAAATGCAGTTAAACAAGTTTGTAAAGAAGCGGATATCCCTTTGAATCAAATTCATGCTATTGGCTCACATGGGCAAACGGTCTTTCACATCCCACAAGGAACTGACAACCTCGTTCAATCAACTCTACAAATTGGAGAACCTTCTGTTATCGCCTATGAAACAGGAGTAACAGTTATTTCTAATTTTCGATCAATGGATATAGCAGCTGGGGGGGAGGGAGCACCACTTGTACCTTATACTGACTACTTAATTTATTAAAGTGATTATAAAGGGAGAGCATTGCAAAATATTGGTGGTATAGGGAATGTCACAGTCCTGCCAAAAGGTGGGGAAATCAAGGATCTTTTTGCATTTGATACGGGCCCAGGAAATATGATTATTGATGAAGTATGTAAAAAAAGACTAGGTTTGGCATATGATCGTGATGGAAATTGGGCTGCAAAGGGAAGGGTTCATAAGGAGCTAGTTGCTGCATGGCTGAGAAATCCTTATTTTCACAAACAGCCGCCTAAGTCAACAGGTAGGGAGCTTTTTGGGAATACTTATACGGAAAAAATCCTTAAGAATTATCCCGAGATGTCTGATCAGGATTTGATTGCTACAGTTACATATTATACGGCTTATTCAATATATGATGCATACAAAAAGTTTGTCTTTCCAAAAGTCAAAATTGACGAAATAATTCTAGGTGGTGGCGGTAGCCATAATCGTACTTTAATAAATATGCTTAAAGGACTATTACCAGATTACAAAATTTATACACAAGAGGATCTAGGCTATTCCTCAGATGCTAAAGAAGCAATTGCCTTTGCCATCCTAGCAAATGAAACAATTCATCAGCAATGCTCTAATGTTCCTCAGGCAACGGGTTCGAATAAACAGGTGATTCTTGGTTCTATAACCTTATCACCTACAGTAGATAAAAACTTTATATATAAGGGAGACTAGCTAATTTAAATAAACTAATTATTCGAACTACTGTGCTAAATTACCCGGTTTGATTAAATCTATGAATCTTTTGTTCTATCATTCTCCAAATATTGCTATAATCTTCCTTAAATGGACATATAAATAATAGGAGGATGATGATGAAAAAAAGTGGATTTGCTTTAGTTGCAACAATATTGCTAGTTGCCTTATTTCCATCTAAAAGCATCGATGCAAAAGAGGTAATTTTACCAAAAAGAGAATTCAGGGCTGTGTGGATTGCCACTGTAAACAATATCGATTGGCCGTCCAAAAAAGGATTATCGATAAAAAAACAAAAAGAAGAATATATGAAATTACTAAATGATGTAAAGGACATGGGCATGAATGCAGTGATTGTACAAATAAAACCAACTGCTGACGCCTTTTATCCTTCTAATTATGGTCCTTGGTCTGAGTATCTTACTGGTACGCAAGGGAAGAACCCTGGCTATAACCCATTAGAATTTATGATTCAAGAAGCACATAAACGGAATTTAGAATTTCATGCATGGTTTAATCCTTACCGAATTACAATGAACCACAAAGATATAAAGAAACTGCCTAAAGATCATCCAGCTAGAAAGCATCCTGACTGGGTTTTAAGTTATGGAAAACAATTATACTATGATCCAGGTATACCTGAAGTTCAGGATTTCATCGTCGATGGCATCATGGAAGTCGTCAAAAATTATGATATTGATGGTGTCCATATGGATGATTATTTTTACCCTTATAAAATAGCTGGTGTAGAATTTCCAGATAGCCGCAGCTATAAAAGCTATGGTTCAAAGCAATTTACTAATAAAGGTGACTGGAGAAGAGACAATGTAAATAAATTAGTTGCAAAAATTAACACTTCTATTAAAAATGAAAAATCATATGTGAAATTTGGAATCAGTCCATTCGGTGTATGGAGAAATATAGCGGATGACCCGTCAGGATCTAATACAAAAGCTGGACAAACGAATTATGATGATTTATATGCGGATACAAGGCAATGGATTCAAAATGGAAGTCTGGATTATATTAATCCACAAATTTATTGGAGCATCGGGTATAAACCTGCTTCGTTTGATGTGTTAAATGCCTGGTGGAGAAAAGAAATTGCCGGAAAACCAATCCATTTATACATTGGTCAGGCTGCCTATAAGATAAATAATAATTCAGATCCAGCCTGGTCTAATTCGCAGGAATACTCAAAACAAATTAACTTGATGAGGAACTATAATGATATACATGGTAGCGTTCATTTTAGTTTAAAGAATTTAATTCGAAATCCACTTGGGATCAAAAATCGCCTAATGAATGATCTATATAAATCTCCAGCGCTCATTCCAACGATGCCATGGTTGGACGATACTGCTCCAAAAATGCCAAAGCTTCGGAATGGAGTTCATCAACGAAGTGGTGTTCAACTGACTGTAGAAGATCAAAAGGAAAACGATACTGCCTATTATGCTGTATATCGATTTGATGGGAAACAAAAAGGAAGTATAAATAGTTCTAAATATTTGCTAATGACAGTTCGAAAAACATCCGAAATCCAAGTAATCTTGGATAAAACGGCTAAGCTCAATAAAACTTATACTTATGTTGTTACCGCACTAGACCGTTTGCATAATGAAAGTGTGGAAAGCAATACAATCACTGTAAAATAATTTCTGACAGTGAATAAAGGCAGTATGAACCTCAGTTCATACTGCCTACTCTTTTTTATCAGAGGAAAATTACCTTGTGACTGAAATATTATTTTATTTTTATAATAAAAATATCGAAACATTAATATTATATATTAGCACTTTAAGAGTTGAAAAAATTAAACATCACACCTAACATTCTTCTAATCATTTATCTCCTTTCGTAGATCACAAGCTAACAAGAATAAGTGCTTATCATCTTCAATCATTCCTTAGAAAACATTTTCGATGAATTTACTAATGATAAAAGGAGGGTTATTTAACGTCATATATATGTAGTGGACTAATCTCATTCTATTTATTCCCTAATATTAAAATTGCCGACAAAGTATTGTAAAGATTTGAGGCTGGATTATGAAAGGAGACAAAATAGATGAAAAGATACTTAATATATTTCATTACCATTTTATTTGTATCAAGTATTTTTCTTGCAGGCTGTTCCTCTTCGTCATCTGATAGTGAAAAGAAAGTAAATAAGGTTGAATTAACCATTTATAGCTGGAGGCCTGAAGATAAGGAAGCATATGAAAAGTTTATTGATGAATTTGAAAAGGAAAATAGAGGGGTTGAGGTGAATTTTAAACCCTTTAAGTCTACCGAATATGGAACGATTTTAACGAATGCTTTATCCTCTGGAAAAGGTCCAGATATTATTCAGTTAAGACCTTATCAAGGGGCTACAACAATTGCAGATTCAGGATATTTATTACCCTTAGATAATGTGAAAGGGCTTACGGATATTCCTAAGGAATACTTAGACGCAGCTAAAGGAAGTGACGGAAAAGTATATGGTGTACCATTGACACTAAATTCTGCAGTTATTTTTTATAATACACAGTTATTTAAAGAAAATGGGCTAGAGCCTCCAAAAACATGGGACCAACTACTTCAAGTTTCTAAGGAATTTCAAAGTAAAGGTATCGTACCAATTGCCCAGTCAGGTAAAGCCAGTTATCTTCTTTCATTGACCCATAGTGTAATTGGTGCAACAACCTATGATGGTAATCAATTCGTAGAAGAGTTTCTAACAGGCGAAGTAAATTTACATGATCCTAGATTTGTAGAATCTATTAAGCGGATGAAAGAACTTGAACCATTCTTCCCAAAAGATTTTGTCGCGATTGAAGATAAAGATGCACAGGCATTGTTCTATACAGGGAAGGCTGCAATGTATATCAATGGTGACTACCGGTTAGAGTCTTTTGAACAAAATAATCCAGATTTACCAATAGACATTTTACCATCCGTAGCTAATAAAGAAGGTAGCGATACCCCATCAGTTACATGGGTAGATGGATCTTATGGTGTGGTTAAGGCTTCAAAACACCAAAAAGAGGCCCTGAAGTTTATGGAATTTCTAGCATCCAAAAAATTCGGGCAAATGTTTAGTGATGAGCTTAATCGGATGAGTGCGATTCCTGGAGTTACTCCTAAACACCCTCTAGTTAAAAAATTGACTGAGATGAGTGAAAAAAGTAATACACCTTACTTTATGCTTGTGCATTTAGGTGATGGTAGTCCGACAACTAAAACGACTTTTGAAAATGCCCTGCAGGGAATGTATATTGATAAGTTAACCGCTGATGACGTGATTGAAGAGACACAAAAGTCATTAGATAAGTGGTTTAAAAAGCAATAAACACCTTTATTTATATTCAGTTAAGCTGGAATTTTAAGCTTAACTGAATATGGTCCTTAACAAGGGGGGAGAAGTCATGAATGAACAGAAAAAAGATGTGAAATATATGCCCGCAATAAGAAAAGTAAGGAATCCTAGAAAACATCTTGTTCACTTATTTTTAATGCCGGCCCTATTTTTTTATATCGTATTTCAAATATATCCAATCTTGTCTGCCTTCCTAAATAGTTTTTTCTCCTTTAAAGGAATGCATAAGGATTCATTTATAGGGTTAGAAAATTTTGTTCGCCTTTTCACTGAATCCCCTTTTAAAGAAACATTTAATAATGCTTTTTGGCATAATATTATTTTTTTTATTGGGACTGTTTTAACGAAATTAATCGTTGCATTTATATTAGCGTTAATCATTAATAGTAAAATAAAAGGCAAAGAGTTTTTTAAAACGGTATTATTTGTACCGAAACTTTTATCTGTCATTGTAGTCGGCTTTCTATTTAGCTTAATCCTTAATCCGACATATGGTGCACTTAATACATTCTTAAAAATAATAGGTCTAGAGAGTTTAGCACAACCTTGGTTAGGGGATCCCGACACAGCATTATATACAATTATTTTAGTGAATAGTTGGTATGGTTTAGGGTTTGCCATCTTAATATTCCTTGCGGGTCTTCAAGCGATACCTGAGGATATATTTGAGGCAGCGAAAATGGATGGTGCAAAAGGTCTAACCATGATACTGAAGATTACGATACCAATGATCATGCCAGCCATTATGATTGAAACCATTCTTACCTTTATTGGTTCATTTGAGACATTCGAATTAATTTTTGCCATGCAAGGCTCATCAGGCGGCCCTTATTATTCAACAGATGTATTAGCTACCTATTTCTACCGTTTAGCATTCGGAACTGTTGATGGTGGTGAAGCCATTGGTTTAGGATCAGCTTTAGCAGTTGTTTTATTTCTTATTATTG
Source organism: Heyndrickxia sp. FSL W8-0496 (assembly GCF_038007825.1). Classification (NCBI taxonomy): domain Bacteria; kingdom Bacillati; phylum Bacillota; class Bacilli; order Caryophanales; family Bacillaceae; genus Heyndrickxia; species Heyndrickxia sp. FSL W8-0496. The sequence continues at coordinate 5,034,153 of NZ_JBBOXX010000001.1, read as the reverse complement.
CAGCAGCAACTGCCATCATATTATTCTTCTTCAAAAAGAGGGAATTTGAACAATAAGGGAGGGAAATTGATGATAAAAAGATTTCCACAAACGATTAAGTATACCATTTTATTAATCTTTTCTTTTTTAGCTTTGTATCCAGTTTTCTTGATGATTGTATCTTCCTTTAAATCAAACTTAGAAATATTAACTTCACCGCTAGGGTTACCTAAATCCTTTTCTCTTGAAAATTACTTAACTGTTTGGAATAAAGTGAACTTTAGCGGTTATTTATGGAATAGCATCTATGTTAGTGCACTTTCCATTTTTCTCATCCTTTTTGTATCCTCTTTAGCAGCATATTATTTATCAAGATATGCTTATAAATGGAATACTTACATTCTATTTTTCTTTATGCTTGGTCTAATGCTTCCTATGAAATTGGCTATTCTTCCTCTTTATATGATTATGATGAAATTAAATTTACTGGATTCTCTTTCTTCACTTGTAATTATATATGTTGCTGGTGGGATTCCCTTTGCAGTTTTTGTGTTTTATGGATTTTTTCGTTCGCTACCAAAAGATTTAGACCAGTCGGCACGTCTTGACGGTTGTAATGAATTTCAGGTGTATTACAAGATTATCTTACCGTTAATGAAGCCCCCTTTAGCCATCGTTGGGATTGTTAATTTAATTAGTGTGTGGAATGATTTTTTTTACCCACTAATTTTTATTCATGATGATGATAAAAGTACAATTCCACTAGGAATGTTAACGTTATTTGGTGAATATGATACGGATTGGAACTTACTGTTTTCAGGGCTATCCATATCATCTTTACCCATGATCATAGCTTTTTTGTTTGCTTCTAAACAATTTATTGAAGGACTTACATCGGGGGCGATGAAATGAAAAAATGGCTAACATTTGATTTGGATGGGACAATTATGCAAAATCCATTCGTAAAGTATGTTTTTCCAGAGGTACAGAGGAATATTATAGATAAATGCAGCTATGAATATAATGTTATTCAAGAGCTTTTTAATGAACATTATTTAAGAGTGAAAAATAAAAGAACCGTAGAAGCTTACGACTGGGATGACATCGTTGAACAACATATTAGAAAACAGCAATTAGAGTTACGCATCAATATAGAAGAATTGGTGGAAAAACATTCAACCTTACCAAAAGTTTATCTCTTAGAGGATGAGTCTTTATCTGTTCTTGAATATTTAAAAGAAAGAGGGTACTCATTGGCAGCTGTAACAAATGGCTTTTATAAATATCAATATCCTGTAATGAGGGAATTAGGACTGACTCGCTATTTTGAAAGAATTATTACACCTGATCAAGTAGGGTATGGTAAGCCAGATCATAGAATTCTTCAATCACTTACTAAGGATGGAGAAATCATAGCACATATAGGTGACAGACTGGATGATGATGTTCAATTAGCGAATGCATTTGGGATTTATTCAGTTTTTATTTATCGTCAGCTACCATATCACTTACTTACAATTAAGGCTGACCAAAGAAGTAAGGATGTAGAAATAAAAAAAATCTTAGAATCGAAATGGAAAAGGGAAACACAACATCAATTAAATTCGCTAACTGAATCTGCTATTCCGGATATTATCGTATCTTCACTAAATGAATTAAAAGATATATGGTAACGTTCATTAGTCAGTAAAAATAAAAAAGTGGAATTTTATTTTAAAAATAGTTGAAAAATAATGAATATTAATTATAATTACTATATCAGGAATTATAAATTCTTTAAATAAATGACAGCGCTACCATTATTTAGAGAATTTTATTTTTGGTGTTTCTGAAATAATATTACATGTATTGTGACTGTTTTTTATTATTTTTTTTTACGTACGAAAGAAAAAGGGGTGAAAAACTTGCGCTTAACCAATTGGGATGAGGGGAAACTAAAGGAATTAGTAGATTTATGGAATAAAGAACTCGGTAAGCATTATCCAATGAGGGAAGAGTTATTTAAGCAAAATAGCTTTGATGATAAAAATATTTATTTATCAGGTTCTGCCATCGCTCTTGATAATGATAATAAAATTATAGGATTTGTAGTATCTAAGAAATGGAATGAGGATAATTGCCCTGTTCAATTAAGTAATAGGGTTGGATGGATTCAAATTCTCTTAGTTGCAACAGATCATCGAAATCAGGGGATCGGCCAAAAGTTACTAGAACACGCAGAAAAGGCATTAGCAGTAGCCGGTGTTCAGGAAATATTATTAGGTAGGGACCCATGGCATTATTTCCCTGGAATTCCCTCTGAATGTAAAGCGATTAACCCATGGTTTGAAAAACAAGGATATATAAATAATGGCTATGATTATGATTTAATCTCCCACTATAGTAAAGAATTAACTTCACAAATGCCCATTAAGGATAAAGTAGATTTTACTTTACTTAAAGAAACGGAAAAGGATGAACTATTAAGCTTCTTACATCGATGTTTTCCGGGTAGGTGGGAATATGAGGCCCTCCACTATTTTAATAAAGGTGGAACAGGACGTGAATTTGTAGTCTTGAAAAAGAATAATAGAATCATAGGTTTTTGCCGAGTAAATGACCCCGAATCACCATTTATTGCTCAAAATGTGTACTGGTCACCTCTATTGAATCGAGCATTAGGTGGAATTGGCCCTTTAGGTGTAGATTCTTCGGAAAGAAAGAAAGGTTATGGTATAGCCATCGTCGAAGCTGGAATTGCCGTCCTTCGATCACGTGGGATTAATGATATTGTCATAGATTGGACGGGGTTGGTAGATTTCTATGGGAAACTAGGTTATACCAAATGGAAAAGCTATGCTAAATATAGTAAAAGTTTAGACTAAACCTATTAATAAGTATTCTTATCTTATTTACGTAATGCTTGGAAAGGCGTGTGGAAATGAAAGTAAATCTTTCAACATTAATGACAGAACAAACAAATAATCGATCAAATAATATTGATCAACTTTCGACATTAGAAATTATCGAGCTGATGAATGATGAGGACTACACTGTTGCTGCTTCAGTAAAAAAGGTCCTTCCATTAATATCAGTAGGAATTGAGTTGATCTATACGGCTCTATCAAATGGAGGAAGATTATTTTATATTGGTGCCGGAACGAGCGGAAGAATAGGTGTCCTTGATGCTTCGGAATGTCCACCAACATTTTGCACTCCTCCTGAATTGATACAGGGAATTATAGCAGGCGGCAACACAGCCATGTTTACCGCTGTAGAAGGGGCAGAAGACAATCGAGAGAATGGAGCAAAAGATTTACAAGATAGACAACTAAAAGAAATGGATATAGTAGTCGGAATAGCCGCCAGTGGTCGAACTCCCTATGTTATTGGCGCACTAGAATATGCCAGAAGTATAGGCGCAAAAACCATTGCACTTTCATGTAATGAACAAGCTGAAATTAGTCATTATGCTGATTTGGGTATTGAAGTAATAGTTGGCCCGGAAATATTAACAGGCTCGACTCGCTTAAAATCTGCTACTGCACAAAAAATGGTGTTAAATATGTTTACTACAGCTACGATGATAAAACTTGGCAAAGTATACGGCAATTTGATGGTTGATTTGAATCCAAGTAACATCAAACTCATCGAAAGAGCTAGAAATATTGTGAAAAACATTACAGGAGTTAGCTATACAGAAGCAGCAAACATATTAAATAAGACCGATCAAAAAGTAAAGCCAGCAATCGTTATGCTTCTCGGTGGAGTTTCCTTTGAAAAAGCCAAACATTTACTGGATGTTACAAATGGATTTGTTCATGAGGCAATTGAAAAGGCGAAAGGAGGCACAGTAACCTGTGAAAAATAAGGTGATTCAATTCCTCGAACATGAGATTCTTTTAGGGAATATTCCAGGTGCTGTTATTCAGATTACCCACCAAGGTCAAACGCTTCTACAAGAATCGATAGGAAATCGTGTTTTATATCCAGAGAAAAAGCCTATGCATAATGATACAGTATTTGACCTTGCTTCCTTAACAAAGGTAGTCGCTACATTACCAGCTATATTGAAATTAATAGAAACAGGTACAATCAGACTTGACGACTCAGTTCATTTCTATCTTCCAAATTTCCACATCAAAGAAATCACTTTAAAGCATTTATTAACCCATACATCAGGACTTCCAGCACATCGACCGTTTTACAAAGAAAAGTTAAATAAAGATCAGATAATCGAGAAAATATGTCGAGAACCTTTGACATCAAAAGTTGGTGAAAAGGTAGTATATAGCGATCTTGGACTCATTCTACTATATAAAATAATTGAAATTGTCACAAAAGAAAAATTTGAAGACTTTATTCAAAGGGAGATTTTCAATCCGCTTGAAATGAAAGATACAGGATTTAACCCGAAGCATAATCGTGAGCAATATGCTGAAACAGAGTTTAATGAAACAATTGGTGATTATAAGGCGGGCATTGTTCATGATGAAAACGCAGAAAGTATGGGAGGAATAAGCGGTCATGCTGGTTTATTCTCTACAATTAAAGATTTACGAAATTATGCATTGATGATTGAAAACGAAGGATTGTATAAAGGCAAGCGAATTTTATCAAGTTCAGTTCTTTCATTAGCAAAGCAAAATTTCACTCCATTTGATAAGGAATATAGAGGATTAGGTTGGATGCTAAAGAGTAACACATATTCCTCATGTGGAGATTTGTTTTCCAATAACTCTTATGGACACACGGGTTTTACAGGAACTAGTATTTGGTTTGATCCAGAAATAAAGCTCCATGTCATCTTATTAACCAATCGTGTTCATTTAGGGAGAAAGGATGGCATTATCCGTTTACGTCCTCGCTTACATAATTTGATTCGTTCTTACTTTTAACAATTTGGAGGTATCATTATGCATTTAGTAGTTTTAGGTGCTCATTGTGGTGATGCGGAAATACAGGCTGGAGCGATTGCACATAAATATGCGAAGGCCGGGCATGAGGTAACCTTTGTTCATTTAACCGCAGGTGAAAAAGGAAATCCAGCAAACATCTCAGTAGAAGACTATAGAATACAAAAAATACAAGAGGCCGAAAAAGTCGCTAAAATTCTAGGGGGCAAAAGTATAACTCTAGATTATAAAGATGCAGAATTGACCTGTGATGATGCAACTATTACAAAGGTAGCAACTTTAATGCGAAAGCTTAAACCTAATGTGGTGATTACCCATTGGGTGAATAGTATCCACCCAGACCATGCACTATGTCCCAAAATTGTTCAAGCTGCTCAACTTAAGGCTGGTCTCCCTGGATTTGACTTAGACGGACTGCCACCCCATTATTACGGCTTTTACCATAGTGAAAACTGGGAGGATATGGAGGGATATGAACCAGATGTTTTTATTGATGTATCGGAGGAGTTTGATACATATTTAGAAGCATTGTCCAATTATTGGTTCATTATGAATTCAAAATCCTTTCGTTATTATGATTACTATAAAGCATTAGGCACGGTGAGAGGATGTGTGAATCGAACCCAATATGCACAAACTCTGAAGTTTCCTGTTGGAGCGAATGTAAGAAAGGGGTCTATTATTCCGGGCTTTGAACTATAGATTGGAGGGAATGTTTTGGACTTAAAGAAAAAAGTAGGGCAATTAATGGTATTTGGTTTTAATGGAAAAGAAGCTACACCTGAAATTAAACAATTAATCCGAGATTATCATTTAGGTGCCATTATTTTATTTGGAAGAAATATTGGAACACCTGAAGAGGTTCTTCATTTAACTACAGAATTGCAGATGGTGGCTAAGGAAGCAGGTCATAAACATCCATTATTAATATGTACAGATCAGGAAAATGGTGCCGTTCGCAGACTAGGCGAAGGTACTACTGTATTTCCAGGTGCCATGTTATTAGGAGCAACTAATAACCCAGACAACGCTTTTAAAGTTGGTAATGCTACGGGGAAAGAACTTAAAGCCTTGGGCATCAATTGGAATTTGTCTCCCGTTTTGGATGTTAATAATAATGCTGAAAATCCTGTTATTGGTGTACGGTCTTTTGGAGAGACACCATCAAATGTTTCATTGTTAGGTCAACAACTTATGAAAGGCATGCAGGATGCTGGAGTTATTACAACGTTAAAACATTTTCCTGGACATGGTGATACAAGTGTAGATTCTCATTTAGATCTGCCAACGATAGAACATGATTTAGAAAGATTAGAAGTTACCGAGTTACTTCCTTTTAAAGAGTGCATTAATAATGGAGCAGATACTGTTATGACTGCGCATATTTGTTTCCCTGCGATAGAAAGCCAAGCAGGTCTTCCTGCGACATTATCCAAAAAGGTTATCAGTGGTCTACTACGGGAGAAACTACATTTCGACGGGGTAGTAACAACGGATTGCATGGAGATGAAAGCCGTATCGGAAACATTCGGAACACCAAAAGGTGCAGTAGAGGCTATTAAGGCAGGGGTCGACTTAGTCATGATTTCACATAACTATACTCCTCAAATAAGGTCCCTTGAGGCAGTTATGGAAGCAGTAGAGTCAGGGGAAATTGAAAATGGTGTTATTGATTCTGCTCTAAGTCGGATCACTAAGCTGAAAGAAACATACTTAAATTGGGATGATATACCTCTTAATGAAAAAGGAAAAGTACCAGAATTAGTGGGGAGTAAGGAACATTTAGAAATGGTCAATGAGGTCTATCGCCAAGGGGTAACAGTAGTCAAGAATGATGCTGGGATTTTACCGTTATCAAATGACAAAGCAAGTAGAGTATTAATGGTTTACCCTGAAAATATATCCACAATGGTGGTTGAAGATAAAAGATACTCTACCTTTTCTTTAGGTGAATCGATTAAAGAGATCCACCCATCTGCGGAGGTGGTTAAATTATCGAACCCGCCAACAGAAGATGAAATACAAGAAATCGCAAAAAAAGCCAAACAATTTGATACCGTAATCATTGCAACATTATCAGCGCAGAAAGGTAGTAATCAAATAAAGTTAGTTGAAAAAGTTTTCGAGGTTAATAAAAGAGTCATAGTTGTAGCAACGAGAAGTCCCTATGATTTATCGAATCTTCCTGATATTCCTGGGTATATTTGTACTTATGAATTTACAACGCCTGCATTAAGAACAGCAGCAGAAGCGATATATGGTGAGAAGCAGGTAGAAGGTGAATTGCCTATTACACTACCAAACATTCTTGCTCAAATGTAAAAAATCATTTTTCTACTAAGGAGGTGAGGGGGAAGGGAACGGAACGGTCACATATCATTTTAGGCATTTATTATCACAGTTATGAATGATAGGGGGAAAGTATATGAAAAAGCTACTGGTCTTATTTGTTTCATTGATTCTAGTTGTTTCAATGGTTGGCTGTAGTAGTAAGGAATCAAGTGGGGAGTCAAAGGATGGGAAAGATGTAATCACAGTTTGGACGTTTCCACATTACCGAGAAAACAAGGAAACTGGCCAAAAGGGCTATGAGGACCATTTAAAGGAACTAATTGCTGATATTGAAAAAGAAAACCCAGATATTAAAGTAAAATATGAAATTTTATCATGGGAAGAAGGAGATAAAAAGTTTGATATTGCTTTAAACTCAGGCAATCCTCCTGATATCTTCTTTTCTGTTATGCAGCCAAAGTATATAAAAACAGGTTTAGCGGTTCCGTTAGATAAATATTTAACTCAGGAAGACTTAGATGATATAGAACCATTTGCTAAAAATAACTTCTCGAGTGATGGGAAGATTTGGGCTATTTCTCAATGGATTTCGATTCATACTTGGGGTGGAAATAAGAAACTGCTAGAAGCTGCTGGGGCTGATGTAGCGAAAATTCAAAAAGATGGATGGACATGGCAGGAATTTTACGATATTTCAGAAAAAATTTCGAAAATGAAATCAAAAGATGGAAAGAAAGTTTATGGATTTGCTACTCAAGGTAAAAATGAAGAAACATTTACCCACTTAATGAGAAATAACGGCGTTGTAAAGTCTGTATCCGAAGATGGAAAATTCCATTGGAATGATGAAAAGGCTGTTGAAACGCTTAATTTCATGAAGAAGCTAATGGATACAGGAGTAATGCCAAAGGAAACTGCTGGTATTGATGAACAAAAGGTTATTGATATGTTTACTGCTGGTGAGGTTGGCATCTATGGTAGAACTGGTCCGTATCAAGTCCGCTTTAATGATAACCGAAATAAAGAAATTGATGCAGGAAAAACAAAGGGTGAAAAAATCGACTTTGTTTTACTTCCATTCCCACATAATGAAGGGGAGAAAGAAGTAGCTACCGGTGGTGGTGGCGGTATGTGGTTATTTAAGCAAAAGAAATATAAAGGAGATAAACATACTGACAATGCAGCGAAAGTATTGAAATATATTACTGGCACAAAGTCTAGTGTAACAGCTGCAACAATGTTTATTCCGCCGGCAAGAAAATCTGGCCAAGAAATGTATAAAGATCTCTTACAATTAAATACTGATAACGGTCAATTTATTAAAAGAACATTGGATTATGTTGTTCCGGGTGCAAAATTAGAACCTGAACTTGCGCAAAAGCAAGACCAAATTCTAAATGATGGAATACGACCAAAATTCCAAGGATTTTTAGCTGGTGAACTAACACCTGAACAAGCTGTTAAGGAATGGTCAGAGGTTGCCAAAAATGTACTAAAGTAATAATCGCTAGGGCTGTCAAGGGGGGGCTTCTCCCTAAAGATAGCCCTATCTATACTAATAGAATTAGAGTGAGGGGATGAATCTATGGCCTTTGCAGTAAGAGGAACTCCTAAAAAATGGTCATGGGAAAACTTTAAACAGTTTATGAAGGATTATGGCTGGTGCTATGCATTTATTGCGTTACCATTTCTTTTATTTCTTGTTTTTACTGTGTATCCATTAATAACGGCCTTTATCATGAGTTTTCAAGAATATGGAATCATGGAATCAAAATTTATCGGATTAGATAATTATAAGTATTTACTAGAAAATGATATATTCTGGAAATCAATGAAAAATACAGTTATCTATACAATAGGTACTGTACCAGTGAATATCATTATTACATTTTTCTTAGCTTTAATGATTTTTCCCCTTAATAAACGTTCTCAAACATTTTTTAAGGCTTCATTTTATCTTCCGGCAGTCACATCGGGAATAACTATGTCATTAATTTGGTTATGGATGTTCGACCCTACTCAATCAGGATTAATGAATATTATTTTAGGTTGGTTTGGAATAGACCAACAAATGTGGCTTGCTAGTTCTAGTTCCGCATTATTCTCAATTATGTTAATGACATATATTGGAGGACATGGGAGTGGGGTTATCCTATATTTGGCAGCAATGGGTGGAATTCCGAGATCGCTTTATGAGGCTGCTGATATTGATGCTGCGAGCTGGTGGTCAAAATTGAAGAATATTACTTGGCCATTATTAAAACCAACCACACTTTATATGCTAATCACTGGTGTGATAGGCTCGTTCCAAGTATTTGAAGCTACATATGTGATGACCCAAGGTGGCCCTAACTTTGCCACGACAACCATTGCTTATTTAATTTATCAGCATGCCTTCCAATATTATCAATTTGGGTTAGCTTCTGCTGAGGCATTTATTTTAGGTTTTATTATTATCGTCATTTCAATCTTACAATTCAAATATATGTCTAGTGACGTAGAATACTAGGGGGAATTGATATGGAGCTTAAATCTGTAACTGATCCTCAATATCAAATTATACTTGATGAGAAAAGAGATTTAAGAAGAAAGACATTTAAACGGATAGGACTATCTGTTGTTTATATTATTTTAGGAATATGGGCAGTATTTACCTTCGTTCCTTTACTGTGGATGCTCAGTTCCTCCTTCAAGGATTCATCAGCAATTACGGCTGTCCCACCAGAATTAATACCTAAAAGGCCAACTTTAGATGCTTTTAAAAGAATTTTTGAGGTAGGTGGAATGGCGAGATGGTTTTTAAACAGTACGATTGTAGCGGGAGTAAGCACGATTATTAATGTATTTTTTGCTGCATTAGCTGGATATGCATTTTCGAAGCTTAAATTTCCGGGGAGAAACTCTATTTTTTGGATTTTGCTTTCATCGATGATGATTCCTGGACAAGTTACTCTTATTCCACTTTATATTTTGGTTGTAAATACATTCCAACTGGAAAATACATTTGTCGGTTTAATCGTACCAGGAATGATTAGTGTGGGCAGTATTTTCTTAATGAAGCAATTCATGAGTTCACTTCCAAGTTCTCTTATTGATGCTGGACGAATTGACGCATGTAGTGAATTCGGAATCTTTTGGAAGATCATTCTACCGATGTCTAAGCCTGGCTTAGCAGTTCTAGGTATTTTTACTTTCGTTGGTCATTGGAATAATTTTTTCTGGCCTTTCCTAGTAACGAATACTAATAGTATGAGAACTTTACAAGTTGGTTTAACAAGTTTTCGATTTGAGAATTTGCAAGATTATGGAGCAATGATGGCAGGAGCAGTATGCAGTGCCATTCCTATGATTATAGTATTCCTTGCGTTGCAAAAGTACTTCTTAAAAGGTATCACTATTGGGGCTGTTAAAGGATAGGGGGAATTTCTATGGCAGAAGTAAAATTTATTAATGTGGTAAAAGAATTTGAGGATGAAAGAAAGGGGAAAGTTCGCGCAGTAAATGATGCGAATTTTACTGTTAAAGATAAAGAATTTCTTGTATTCGTTGGTCCATCTGGTTGTGGGAAAACTACTTCCTTACGAATGATAGCTGGATTGGAAAGGCAATCTAGTGGAGATATCTATATTGGAAATCGACTAGTGAATAAGGTTCATCCAAAAGATAGAGATATAGCGATGGTATTCCAGGATTATGCACTCTATCCGCATATGACAATAAAGGAAAACTTAGCCTTTGGATTAAAAAATTTAAAAACTCCTAAGGCTGAAATAGAGAAAAAAATCAATGAGGCAGCAGCTATTTTAAGCATCGAAAATTTATTAGATAGAAAACCACGTGAATTAAGTGGTGGACAAAAGCAGCGTATTGCTGTTGGAAGAGCCATTGTCCGTAATCCTAGTGTATTTTTATTTGACGAACCATTAAGTAATTTAGACGCTAAATTACGGGTACAAATGCGTGTAGAGCTTTCGGAATTACATAAAAGATTAGGGGCAACTGTTATATATGTAACACATGATCAAGTAGAAGCGATGACACTAGGTCAAAGAATAGTAGTCATGAATCAAGGGGAAATTCAACAAATTGCTGCACCTGAAGAATTATATGAGAATCCTAATAATATGTTTGTTGCAGGTTTTATTGGTTCACCGCCAATGAACTTTATAAAATGTAGATTAGACGGAAATAAATTAATTGCTGCTGATTGTACTTTCACAGTACCTACAGAAAAGCTAGAAAAATACAAAGAGTATCAAGGTAAAGAGGTGATCTTAGGGATTCGACCTGAGGATATTCTTTCTACTAATCTATTAAGTTATCAACCTGAGACAAATATTGTCCAACGAACATTAAAGGTGGTCGAGCATCTCGGAGCGGAATTGCTATTTTACTTTAGTGTTGGTGATGATCAGGTTACAGGCAGAGTAAGTGCGGACGCAAAGCTTACTGGTCTGACGAAAGTTGAACTATTCTTTAATCTCGAAAAGATGCATCTATTCGACCCAACTACACAAGTAAGAATTTAGGAAAATATTTTAATGGAAAAGGAACGGTGATCATTTATATGTTATCAATCAGCAAACTTCTGAAAAAAACAGGACATCAAATATTTTTAAATATCCTTACAGTGCTGGGGGTTAGTATATGTTGGTCTTTATTTATCGTTCCTGCCATTTTTCTACTCCCTATTCAATGGGCAATTGTCTTTCTTATCTTAACCTTTATTCCCTCGACAACTGCTGCATATGCAGTCATGCATCATGTATTAGAAGGCAAAAAGTATAAGTTCGGAATGTTTTTAAAGTCATTTCTACGTTATTACAGAAGAGCATTTCTATTAGGATTGGTTTATAGCTTAGCTGTTCTTATTCCATTATCTGAATGGTGGTATTACTTCACTATCAATCATAGTTATTTTATTTTTATCTTTAGTGTCTTTCAGACGTATTTATGCTTAACATTTCTTGCAACCCAAGTTTACGCGATCCCAATGTTAGTCCTTAAAGATTGTAAGATGTTAGCAGCTATGAATCAATCGATTAAAGAGTTTATGGGGCACACTTGGTACACTATTGGTCTTTTTATACAAATTTTATGCATTACCGTATTGATTAGTTTTACAGTTATAGGTTTCTTTTTACTCTTCATCGGAATGCTAGCCGTTTTTGTATTAAATGCAACAAGGAACTTGGAGCTTGATAAGAAAAAAGAATCGATTATAGAAAAAAGTAGAATTGAGCAAACGGTATGAAGTAAAAGGATGTGTTGATTATATGAAATTGGGTGTAACGGTATTTTTAGAGGATTATATCCAAAAGTTCCAAGGACAGAGGATAGGATTAGTGACAAATATGACTGGGGTGGATAGTTCTCTAATTCCAACTATTGATTTATTTTATGAGCATTCTGACATTCAGTTAACCGCATTGTACGGTCCAGAGCATGGAATTAGAGGTGATATGAAAGAAGGAGAAAAAATAGAATCCTCTATTGATCCGTACACCAATCTACCAGTATATAGCCTATATGGAGAGCATCGAAAGCCAAGTAAGGAAATGCTTGATCCTGTTGATGTAGTTGTATTTGATTTGCAGGATATTGGTGCCAGGTATTATACCTATATCTATACAATGGCTTATGTAATGGAGGCATGTGCAGAGAATGGGAAGCATTTTGTTGTACTCGACAGACCGAATCCAATTTCAGGAATAGCGACAGAAGGAAATTTAGTAGAGGAAGATTTGCGTTCATTTGTTGGTCTATATCCCATTCCAAATAGACATGGGATGACAGTAGGGGAGATTGCTCAACTCTATAAATATGAGTTTGGAATCAAGTGTGAACTAACTGTTATTCCTATGCAAGATTGGCATCGAGATATGTATTTTGATGAAACAGGTCTTTTTTGGGTCCCGCCATCACCAAATTCAACTGGTATTGATATGAGTATTCTTTATCCAGGTACGTGCTTAATTGAGGGGACGAATTTATCAGAAGGAAGGGGGACGACGAAACCTTTTGAATATATTGGTGCTCCTTTTATTGAGGGTTATCGTCTAGCGAGAGCTTTCAATGAGAGAAACATACCTGGAATACTAGCGCGGCCAGTTTCCTTTATGCCTATGTATCAAAAGTATAAGAACGAGATTTGTGAGGGCGTGCAGTTACATATTGTTGATCGTTACCAACTGCATTCCCTATCTGCAGGCTTGACCTTACTTGAAATAATCGCCCAACTGCACCCTAATGAATTTGAGTTTAAGCAGGACAAAGAGAAAAATAGGTATTTTTTTGATTTAATTGCGGGAACTAGAAAGGTAAGAAATCACATATTAAAAGGTACAATACAGGACTTTGTGGATAATTGTCGTAAAGGTCTTGAAGATTTTAATAAGAGGAAACAAGCATATTTACTATATTAGTAGTGGTCTTTTTTGTTAAGGAGGACATATCATGATTAGCTACAATGATTATCGACCAGGCGACGAAAAGTCAATTGTACAACTATGGAACAAGTGTTTAGTCACAGACCCGATTAATCAAATTAGATTTAGAAATTTAGTTTTATTAGATGCTAATTTTGATCCTGAAGGGTTAAAACTTGCTTTTGATCAGAACCAACTGGTTGGTTGTGCTTATGCAGTTCGGAGAATATTACCTATGCATGGTACTGACTTGGAACAAGACAATGGGTGGATCACCTTCTTTTTCGTCCATCCATCCTATCGACATTCAGGAATTGGTAGGAAATTATTGGAGGATGCCATATTATTTTTGAAAACGAAAGGGAGAAGAAATGTATTCTTCTCCTCCTATGCACCAAACTATATATTACCTGGAATGGACGAAAGCGAATATCCTAATGCATATAAGCTATTACAAAGTCTAGGATTTGAGACATTATATTCGCCTGTAGCTATGGATAGAAATTTAGTTGGTTATGAGAAACCTCAGGATGTGAATACATTAAAAAGTCTAAGGGAATCGGAAGGATATGTTTTTTCTACAGCTGAAGATAAAGATTTATTTGAAGTTATTCAGTTTGCAAATGAGAAATTTAATCCTGATTGGGGAAGAGCAATTCGTGAGGGAATATTGCAAGGCCTTCCATTAAATCGAATATTAGTTGCTAGGCATGAGAAAAAGATAGTTGGATTCTGTATCTACGGAGGATATGAAGGGGTAGCCGATCGATTTGGCCCCTTTGGAGTTGATCCCGAACAGCAAGGTAAGGGATTGGGGAAGGTTCTCTTGCATGAATGTTTAACCTTAATGCGCTCTGAGGGACTACATGGAGCATGGTTTTTATGGACCGGAGAGAAAAGTTCGGCGGGTTATTTATATCGAAAAACAGGATTTGAAATTACCCGAAAATTTCATGTGATGAAGAAAACTCTTTAAAAATTATTTTAATAAGATCTTAAACAGCTATTTATATTGACATATATATCTTAAAATAGATATAAAATGACATAGTAAATAGAATGTTCGAAAGAGATGATGGTATATGACAGTTACAACTGGAGGATTAGCGATGCTTTCGGAAATGCTTTCAAAGCTACCTCCGTCCGAAAGGAAAATTGCCTCTTATATATTAGAAAACCCTCAAGAATCGATCTCGATGACTGCAAGTGAATTAGGGAAAAATAGTCTAACAAGTAGTGCAGCTGTTATTAGACTATGTAAATCCCTAGATTTAAAAGGTTTTCAGGATTTGAAGTTACGAATTGCAGGGGATTTACAAAAAACGGGTGAGAATGGTTTCAGAGATATTGAACCAAATGAATCGAAGTTTAATATTATTGAGAAAATGACAAGTAATAGTATCCAAACAATTAAAGAAACAGCAGAGCTGCTTAGTATTGATGAACTATCAAAGGCTGTAGAGGATCTGCAAAAGGCAAATAATATACACTTCTTTGGTGTAGGTGCATCTAGTATTATTGCTCAAGATGCTCAACAGAAATTTTTGCGGATAAACAAAAATGCCACTGCATTTTCTGATATTCATATGGCAGCGACCTTGGTGGCGAACTGCCAAGAAAATGATGTAGTGTTTGGTATTTCGTTTTCAGGAAAAACATTTGAGGTTGCAAAGCTACTTGAATTGGCCAATAAGCAGGGGGCTAAAACCATTAGTTTAACAAAATATGGAACATCCATTGTAGGTGATCAGGCGAAAATTAGGTTATATACCTCAGCTACAAGAGAACCCACTTTCAGGAGCGGGGCAACTTCATCACGAATTGCGCAATTGCATGTGATTGATATTCTTTTTATGTGTGTAGCATCACAGGCGTATGATGAAACGGTTACGTATTTAGACGAAACAAGAGATGCAATCAATTTTTTGCGAGAAAAAATAAAAATTAAATTAAAGTAAATGAGCAAAAGGATTAGAATTTCGTTTCTAATCCTTTTTATTATGGAATACTAAATGAAAGGTAAAATAGTTAATAAAAAATGTCCTCTACATATAAACATTTTTTTATATATGTGATAAAATGCTGCTATAAGAGGATTTATAATTGAATATTGTCTTTTTCTGGAGGACATGTGTTTGTAAAACGTTTACATAAAAATGGAGGGGTTGAATATGTCAAGTAACGCATTAGATCGCTTTTTAAATGAAAATCTCGAGGATTTAAGAGACAAAGGGCTTTACAATGAAATTGATGTTGTAGAAAGTGCAAATGGTCCAGTAATTAAAATTAAGGGAAAAGAACTTATCAATCTTTCATCCAATAACTACTTAGGATTAGCTACTGATAACCGCTTAAAAGAAGTAGCCGTTGAAGCGATTAAAGATTGGGGTGTAGGCGCAGGAGCCGTTCGTACAATCAATGGAACCTTAGACTTGCATATTCAATTAGAAAAAAAATTAGCAGAATTTAAAGGAACGGAAGCTGCTATTGCTTATCAATCTGGTTTTAATTGTAATATGGCTGCAATTTCTGCTGTTATGGATAAAAATGATGCGATTTTATCTGATGAACTAAACCATGCTTCAATTATTGACGGCTGCCGTTTGTCTAAGGCAAAAATTATTCGAGTGAACCATTCAGATATGGATGACCTTAGAAAAAAAGCCAAGGAAGCGAAGGAATCAGGTTTATACAATAAAATCATGGTCATTACTGATGGTGTATTTTCGATGGACGGGGATATTGCGAATCTTCCAGGGATTATTGAAATCGCAGAAGAATTTGATTTAATTACTTATGTCGATGATGCTCATGGTTCAGGTGTGACGGGAAAAGGTGCAGGTACAGTAAAACAGTTTGGCCTTGCCGATAAAATTGATTTTCAAATTGGAACACTATCTAAGGCAATTGGTGTTGTTGGTGGCTATGTTGCGGGTAAGAAAAATCTAATCGATTGGTTAAAAGTGCGTTCTCGTCCATTTTTGTTTTCAACCGCGGTTACTCCTGCAGATGCTGTAGCAGCTACGAAGGCGATTGAAATTCTAATGAGTTCAACTGAATTAAATGATCGTCTATGGGAAAACGGAAATTACTTGAAAAAGGGATTAAAACAACTTGGATTTAATATTGGCGACAGTGAAACTCCAATTACTCCATGCATTATAGGAGATGAAAAAGCAACACAAACATTCAGTAAACGTCTGATTGAAGAAGGGGTATATGCGAAATCAATCGTATTCCCAACTGTTCCAAAAGGTACTGGACGTGTCCGGAATATGCCGACTGCTGCACATACAAAAGAAATGCTAGATAAGGCAATTTCGATTTATGAAAAGGTTGGAAAGGAAATGGGTCTAATTTAAGTGTATTAATTTCTATAAATGAGCTGTTTTTTGAAAAGGGTGTTATCGTCTAGTTTGTTGTTTATGTAAAAGCCAAACAGCCGGCTTTTCCACCTAATATAGGATTCAACAGTCTAATGAAGTTTGCGGCTCTTTTCTCTGTGAAATGAAAGGTGTAGCCCTCTTCAATCGAAAGTTATTTTTTAAAACTTTACTTTAATAGCAACAATGACTGAGAAAAAAGCTTTTGAAAAACATTAGAAAACAGCTCACAGGAATTATCAACTAGAATGGGCAGCATTTACAGGAGGTATTCGTGTGAAAAAGATACTTGTGACCGGTTCATTAGGACAAATCGGCAGTGAGTTAGTAACAAAAATGAGAGGTATATATGGTTCAGACCATGTCATTGCCACAGATATAAGGGATAATGGCAGTGAGGTTGTAACATCAGGTCCCTTTGAAATACTTGATGTAACAGATGGAGCAAAGATGTATGAACTAGCAAAGAAATATGAAGTGGATACGATTGTCCATTTAGCCGCTCTCTTATCAGCAACTGCAGAAAAGAAGCCATTATTAGCATGGAATTTAAATATGGGTGGTTTGGTGAATGCACTCGAAACAGCTAGAGAACTAAATTGTCAGTTTTTCACTCCAAGCTCTATTGGTGCCTTTGGTCCAACTACACCAAAGGATCAAACACCACAGGATACCATTCAACGACCAACGACCATGTATGGAGTAAATAAGGTTTCGGGCGAACTTCTATGTGATTATTACTATACTAAATTTGGGGTAGATACAAGAGGTGTACGTTTTCCTGGGCTAATCTCTTATGTAGCAGAACCAGGCGGCGGAACAACTGACTATGCCGTTGAAATCTATTATGAGGCGATCAAAAATCAGCGATATACTTCTTATATCGATAAAGGTACATACATGGACATGATGTATATGCCGGATGCCTTACAAGCGATTATCGATTTAATGGAAGCAGATCCAAGTAAATTAAAACATAGAAATGCCTTTAATATTACGGCAATGAGCTTTGCTCCGGAGGAAATCGCTACAGAAATTAAAAAGCATATTCCTCATTTTGAAATGAGCTATCAAGTAGATCCTGCAAGACAAGCAATTGCAGATAGTTGGCCAAATTCCATAGATGCATCAGCTGCTAAGGAAGAATGGGGTTTTAAAGCGAATTATAATCTTGAAAAAATGACTATAGATATGTTAGACAAGCTAAAAATCAAATTAAAATAGGTGGGGACGGTGAAAACCGTTCTCTTCTTTTTTCATCTTTTAGCATGTATCTTACATACATTCCGAATCGCTTTTTATGCTAAAATAGTAGAAAGTCCTAAAGATAATGCTATACAGCCTATCAACATTACCGCAAATCTCTACTTCGTTTTTTATTCCTCTAATAAATATTCCAATACAAATAAAGTAATGATGAAAAGGAGGTTTTATTTTGCTTAATCATGCGAAGGAAATTCTTCAGACCTATTATGGATATGATGAATTTCGAAATGGACAAAGTGCAATTATCGAACAGGTACTTTCAGGGAAAGATACTGTTGCAATTATGCCCACTGGCGGAGGAAAGTCAATTTGCTATCAGGTTCCAGCTCTCATGTTACCAGGAATTACGATTGTTATTTCTCCGCTAATTTCATTGATGAAGGATCAGGTAGATGCATTAAATAATGCGGGTATACCTGCAACATTTATTAATAGTTCGATTAGTGGAAGTGAAATGTATGAACGGATACAAGCGATTGAAGAAGGTAAGTACAAATTACTGTATTTGGCTCCTGAAAGGTTAGAAGCACCTTCCTTTGTTGAATTAATCAAGAAAATGAATGTGTCATTAATAGCTATAGATGAAGCACATTGTATTTCTCAGTGGGGTCATGATTTCCGTCCTAGCTATCTCTCAATTAAAAAGTTTATTAATGGGATTCAACCAAAGCCTGTTATTTTGGCTTTAACGGCTACAGCAACACCAAATGTTAAGGAGGATATTTGTGAGTTACTTGATATCCCTTTAAATCATGTCGTTCTTACGGGTTTTGGGAGAGAGAATTTACTATTTAAAGTTGTTAAGGGACAGGATCGTGATGTTTTTATCGAGGAGTATATTAGGAAAAATAGCGGACAAGCTGGGATCATCTATGCCGCGACTAGAAAGGAGGTAGAGCGAATATATCTTCAACTAAAGAAAAAGGGAATATCTATTGGTAAATATCATGCTGGAATGACGGAAAACCAGCGGAATGAATATCAAGAACAATTTCTTTACGATAATATAAGTATCATGGTTGCAACAAGTGCATTTGGTATGGGAATCAATAAATCGAATGTACGATATGTCATCCATTATCATATTCCAAGAAATATGGAAGCTTACTATCAGGAGGCAGGGCGTGCTGGTCGTGACGGAGTAGAGAGTGAATGCATATTAATGTTTGCTCCTCAAGATGTTCATATTCAAAAGTTTCTAATTGATCAGTCTGAAATGGAAGTGGAACGAAAGGAATATGAGTATGCAAAGCTTCGGAAGATGGTTAGTTACTGTCATACGGAATCATGTTTTCAACAATATATCTTAAATTATTTTGGTGAGGATAATGCAGGGGAATGCCAAAAATGTGGCAACTGTACGGATGATCGATCCCAAGTGGATATAACGAAGGAAGCACAGATGGTATTATCCTGTATAAAACGAATGAATGAAAAGTTTGGCAAAACCTTTGTTACGAAAGTCCTTACAGGATCAGCAGACAAGAAGATTATTAGCTTTGGCTTTAACCAATTAACCACTTATGGAATTATGAGAGATCGAACTCAAAAAGATGTGAATGAGTTGATTGATTATTTAACAGCAGAAGGTTATTTACGCCCAACTGATGGTCAGTATCCTGTTTTAATGCTAACTAACTTAGCCGTTGATGTTCTTCGTGGGGAGATAAAGGTACTAAGAAAAGAAAAAATAAAGGTGAAACAAATAATTGAGGATAATCAACTATTCGAGCAATTGAGAATGCTACGGAGAGAAATTGCTGAACAAGAGAAGGTACCTCCATATATTATTTTTTCAGACCAAGCATTAAAAGAAATGAGTGCAAAATTACCTACAACTCCAAGTGCATTATTACAAATAAAGGGTGTAGGAGAAAGAAAGCTTGAGATGTATGGGGAATCTGTCCTTTCAACCATTCTTTCCTATTGTGAACAAAATCATATTGATTTAGGACAAAATCATAGTTCCGTCAATAGTAATGAATTGAAGCCACAGGAAGAAAAGGAAAAGAGTCATCATGCTACCTATTCTTTCCTTAAGAAGGGAATGTCGTTAGAGCAAATTGCTGCCCAAAGACAAATGACTGAAAGAACGATTGAAGGGCATGTAATGAAATGTGCAGATGAAGGATTGTCCATTGATTGGGAACAATTTATTCCTACACAGTTTGAACCGCTAATTGAAGAGGCAGTGAAAGAAGCTAACTCAGAAAGGTTAACTCCTATTAAAGAATTATTACCAGATGAAATTAGCTTTTTTATGATTAGAGCCTATTTACAAAAGAGTAAATGAATAAAAAGTGGATGTCTGAAGGAAATTTTCCTCTGACACCACTTTTTTGAGCATTTATAAAAATAACATTCCTAAACTAATAATCACTCCACTTACGATTAGAATAATGACACAGAACCCCATAATATCCTTTGCTTTTAATCCAGCAATAGCAAGTGCTGGCAATGCCCAGAATGGTTGAATCATATTGGTCCATGCATCCCCCCATGCCAATCGCCATTGCTGTTTTAGACAATGAAGCTCCCATTGATTGAGCAGCATCCAACATAATAGGGGCTTGAACCGCCCATTGTCCTCCTCCAGAAGGAACAAAGAAATTTACCAAACCACCACTAAGAAAAGCAAAGCAATAGAATGTAAAATCATTGGAAATGGATACAAATGCTTCTGACATAACTGCTGCAAGACCAGAAGCTGTCATCATTCCCATTATCCCTGCATAAAAAGGAAATTGAATGATGATTCCAGCTGCTCCTTTAACGGCGTTTGCAACGGCATCTAAAAAGCGCTTTGGTGTCCAATGACAGAGTATCCCTAGAAATAAAAATGTAAAGTTAACAATATTTAAATTTAATTGAAATCCATGAGTAATAATGTAATAACTAATGAAAATTAAACCTAAAATTCCTATAATAAGAGAAACAATAAAACTATTTTCTAATCTAGTAGCCGGAGTTATACTTTCTTTCTCAATAGAAGCTGCATGTGTACTTGTTGCATCATCAAGAATGGCTGGGTCAACGGTAATGGTTTTGTCTTTAGACGGCATCATAAATCGATTTAATAATGGTAGAATAATAAAAAGGGCGAGAACAATAGCGATATTATACGTAGAAAAAATAGTTTCACTTGTAGATATAATCCCCATTTTGCTTTCAAAAGGATGTTTGTCCGTTGCGATTGATAATGGTATCGATCCAGAAATACCACCATGCCACACAAGGAAACCGGAGTAAGCGCTTGCGATCAAGAGGCGATAATCTACACTTTTAACTCGTTTAGCTAGCTCTTTAGCAAATAGTGCTCCAATGACTAAGCCAAATCCCCAATTTATCCAGCTGGCAATGATTGAGATGACGGTGACAATAATAATAGCTGACCCCGGTGATTTTGCAGTGGTTGCCAGGCCACCTAATATTTTTTTAAATAATGGACTACTTGCTAAAACATGGCCAGTTACAAGGACCAAAACCATTTGCATCGAAAAATCGAGCAATTCCCAAAAACCCTCTCCCCAAAATTGTACCATCTCAATCGGGGAACTACCTGTAAAAATGAGTCCTAAAATAAACACGACAAAGGTTAGTAGGACAACAAATAAATAGGGATCGGGTAAATAGCGTTGCATCATATGATTGGAAAAGTTAATGATTCCCTTCAATCTAGTCATTCCTCCCTTTGATAAAATAAGATCTAGTTAGGTATTTATGAGTCACCTCACTCGAAATAATATTTTTATATTTTCTAAATATTCTATCCAATATGTGGAATTTCCTTCTTAATTCCATGCAAATCATTTATTTGAATGGAATTGTAAGCAATGATACAATATGGAAATACATGAGAATTCGGATAGAAAGGAAGATATCTTTATGATCCGATGTATTGCATCCGACATGGATGGTACACTATTAAATTCAAATCAAGAAATTAGCCAGCTCAATCGTGAAGCTATTTCATATGCTAAACAACAAGGGATTGAAGTGGTCATTGCTACTGGTCGATCCTATGAGGAAGCCCATTATATATTAGAGGAATCAGGTATTAAATGCCCAATTATTGCAGTTAATGGTGCTGAAATCAGAAATGAACATGGGGAAATTACGCAAACAGCTGGGATTGATGGAGAGGTTGCCAAGGAGATTGGGAAGGCTCTTAATCAAATAGGCATCTATTTCGAAATATATACAAATAAAGGGAAGTTTACAGAGGATTATGAACGAAGTATAAGTGTAATCGTGGATATATACAAAACGGCGAATCCGGAAAAAGATATAAACGAAATTCGTTCAACTGTTGAGGAACACTTTGCTGGAGGCTTTATCCAATCGATTCAGGACTATGGAGTGATATTCTCCGACCCTGAATATATCATTTATAAAATTATTGTCTTTTCAAAGGATCATGAGCTTCTAGAAAAAGCGAGTGAATCATTAAAACGAATCGAAAAGATTAAAGTAACCTCTTCGGCACAAGATAACCTGGAAATTAATGATATTCATGCACAGAAAGGGATAGCACTAGAAGCATTTGTAAAAGAAAAAGGGATTACCCTAGAGGAAACGATGGCAATGGGTGATAACTTTAACGATTTATCTATGCTGCAAAAGGTGGGACATCCTGTTGCAATGGGGAATGCTGAGCAGGAAATAAAAAACATCATTCTAAATCATACGACATCGAATAATGAAGATGGAGTGGGTAGGGCTATATATCAAGCATTGAATGTGTTGAAATAAAGAGGAGGAGTGTATTAACACTCCTCTTGCTTGACCGACAAACCATGTAAAATAAACTGAATCGTTCTTTCAATTTCTAGTTCATCTTCCCAGTCTGCTTCGGGAAACATTAAATATCGTCCGATCACAAATCCGAGGATAGATGATGCAATCAATCTAATGGCCGATGGTGGCGGTAACTGTATCATTTCTCCTTTCTTTTGATAGGCCTCCACAATAACTTTCAAACGCTCATATACTTTATTCATGACATGTTCTTTAAATTGTTCTCGTAATTCAGGATGGAAGGGGATTTCCTGTATGAGGATCTTTATGGATGGCAAATGTTTTTTTGCATATTCCATTCTGTTAATGATGACCGCTCTTAGAAAGTCTTCCAGGCTTTGATGCTCAGATAATAGGACCTTGTTAAAATCACGAATAAAAAGTGGCGCCATAAATTTGGCCATTGTTGGTGCAATAATCGATAGCAATAAATCTTTTTTTGTCTTATAATGGCGAAATATTGTTCCCTCCGCTACGCCGGCTTTTTTGGCAATTTCACTAGTTGAAGTACCCGAATATCCTTTTTCAGAAAAAATTTCAACCGCAGCTTCAAGAATTTTCTTTTGTTTTTCTGTCATGTTTTCTTGGTTTTCAAAAAGCATTTCAAAAATATCCTCTTTTTCAGGCATGAAACCACTCCGATCTATTCGATCATGTCGAAAATACTCATCCTTTATATTTTACGATACTTTTTTAAAGCAAACACGTTTAAAACGACAAAGAGAAGAGCAAATCCAAAAAGTATTAATAAATTTGTACGTATATCACTAAAGCCCTTTCCCATATACATGATACTTCGTAAAGCATCTCCACCGTAATACATAGGCATAATTTTTGCGACCGCTTGGAGCCAATTAGCCATTCCATCAACCGGTAAAATTCCTGCGAAAAATACTTGTGGAATAACAATAACAGGAATAAATTGCATCATTTGAAACTCCGTATTGGCAAATGCAGATAGTAAAGTCCCTAATGATAATGCAACAAGGGCTAACAATAAACTTATCAGCAGTACATTCCAGATAGAGCCTATCAGTGTTATATCTAAAATTTTTGTTGCATACAACACAATAATAACGGTCTGAATAATAGCAAAGATGCCATAGCCAAATAAATAACCGAGGACAATTTCACTTCGTTTGATAGGTGTTGCCACTAATCTTTCTAACGTACCTGTTGTTCGCTCCCTTAAAAGGGCAATTCCGGAAATAAGGAAAACGAAGAAAAAGACAAAGAATCCAACGAGAATGGGACTTAGTACATCAAAAAAGCTCGTATTTTTATTTCCATATACATAAGAAATATCCATATCCGGGCTCTGTAACGAAGTATTAGATACTTCATTTGCCTGCTTCATCTTCATTTCTAAAGTAAATAGTTGTTGAATTTTCATTTGTAATGCTTTGGCTGATGATGGGTCTGCGTTTTTTAACAGCAAGGTAGCATGATTATGGTCCATTTGAATCATGCCATCTAAATCCTTATTGATTAGTGTCTTCTCATTTAGTGATGTATATTTTTTTATTTGGATATCATTCTTTTCAAGCTGTTGGATGAATGAAGGATCCATGTTTGTTACACCAATTGTCATTTTTTTAGTTGAATCATTAGTAAATAGAAAGTGAACAAGTGTGAGAATGATGAGAGGTGCAATCATCATTAATGCTAATGTACGCTTATCTCGTATCATTTGCCGGCAGATCCTTTTAATTAATGCTGATATTTTCATTTCTTCTCCCCCCAGCCTTTAAAAATACTGCCTCTATTTGATTTACTTTGTACATCTTCATTAATTCTGCAGGTGAGCCAGTGGCAAGGATCTCTCCATCTCGAACCATTGCTAGACAATCACATTTTTCCGCCTCGTCCATGACATGTGTGGTGACGAGAATGGTCTTTCCAGCTTTTTTTAAATTGGCTAGCTCATTCCATATCGAGAGTCTTAGCTCTGGATCAATTCCAACTGTCGGTTCATCGAGAATGAGTATTTCAGGGTTATGAACTAAAGCGATAGCAAGAGATAGTCTCCGTTTCATGCCTCCGGAATAAGCTCCTACTTTTTTTGAGAGATGAGATGTAAGGTCTACTAATCTAGCTGCATAGGCAATTCGTTGCTTTAATTCTGCCTTTTTTAATTTAAACAAAGAAGCAAAGAAAACCATGTTTTCTTCTCCTGTTAGTTCAGGATAAAGTGCATCAGATTGAGCCATATAGCCAATCCTTTGTAGAATATTAAGATTAGGCATTGTCGTATTTAATACATAAACAGTGCCTTTTGATGCAGAGTCCATGCCAACAATAATTTTTATTAATGTAGTCTTCCCAGAGCCTGAAGGACCGATTAGGCCATAGATTTGCCCGGAACGGATGGATAAATCAATCTTGGATAAGACATTCTTTTTTCCAAAGCTCTTGCTTACCTGATTAATCTGAATGACAGGATCCATTTAAAATACCCCCTAATTAGAAAATGAGTGATTACTCACTTTAAATCATAAAGGGGGTTGGTATCTGATGTCAATCACAAAATGAGTGATTACTCACTTTGGGTGTGTAATGGAAGACACATAATCATAAATAGGGGGGAGAAATTTCCTTCATGTGAGAGATTAAGGACAAATGCCTTAGGGGAAAGTGTCCGCTTGAAAGAATATACCAAACTAACCCTATTAAACAAAGCTTTTACTCCCAATAAAGGATTCTAGCGGTTCTTATGGAGATTGCAGCTCTTTCTCAGTAAAATGATACGCATAGCAATCCTCAGACGATATTTAATCGTTATAACTTTACTTAAATAGCAACAATGTTTGAGAAAAGAGCCTAAACAAAAAAGCTACCCTTTAGGGTAGCCTGCTGTATAAATTATTTCACTTGATCATTTTCCCATTGGTAGTTCCAAAATCTTTCGTATTGTAGCCATGCGAGGGTTTCGGGATCTTTTTGCTTTAATTTTTCCTCACGATCAGCAATCATCCAACCAGTTTGTGAGATATGTGCTTTCATGGCACCGATTTTTTGATCAGTTACCGCACTTACATCATTGATGACATCCGGAGCTCCGATTTCTTCTTCGTGATTATTAGAAAACGCAACACAATGGAGCTTTGGTCGTTGTTCAACAGGTAGACGTCTCACGGCACGGACAACAGCTCTTCCGGTTGCTTCGTGATCTGGATGGACGGAATAACCTGGGTAAAAGGTGATAATAAGTGAAGGATTTAATTCTTCGATGAGACCTGTTACCATTTTTGTTAGTTTTTCATCATCCTCAAATTCAACTGTTTTATCTCTGTAACCCATCATTCTTAAATCTTGAATTCCCATGACTTCTGCTGCTTTTTGAAGTTCCTTTTTTCGAATGTTAGGCAATGACTCTCTTGTTGCAAATGGAGGATTTCCAAGATTTCTCCCCATTTCTCCAAGGGTTAAGCATGCATAAGTAACTGGTGTTCCGTTATTGACATGCGTGGAAATGGTGCCTGATACACCAAAGGCTTCATCATCGGGATGTGGGAATATAACTAGAACTTGACGTTCTTTTTCCATAAAAAAAACTCCTTTCAACTTTTTGTCTTTTATTCAAATGGTGTTTCACTAATTTCTAGTGCAACTGCAAGTTTCCCGTCATATCCATGGCCGGCCAGAAGCAAACGTCCTAGGTCATCTACTTCAAAATGGGTTAAGCCTTCCGCATAAATCCAGCCGATTGCAAGCTTCAATCCTACACGGTAAGGACCATCTCCAATAATCTTCCCATGTTCGTAACTTACTTGGGCATTTCTTATATATGCTCCAGCGGAAAAAAAGGATTCATTAAAATGAGACGCATAAGCCCCATTAGTTGTTTCTAAATGTATATAGACCGTCTTACCTGATAACTCATTGATTTTTTCTTGCACAGCGGAGATTTGTATAGGCTCCATTTAAGAACCCTCCTTTTATAAAAATATTATCTACAAATCAATATAAATAAAGTATGTGATTATTTTACTAAAAATAGAAGGGGAAAGCGAAGAGATTGCTTTATAGAAAAAAAGGAGTGGGTCTCCACTCCTCTTTAAAGATTATTTATTTGCTACAAAACGTGTGTATGCACCATGCATTACAGGTCCAACATATTGATTTAGTTTAAATCCATGTTCTATAGCAGCTGCTACAAATTTTTTCGCTAGGCTAACTGCTTCTTTTACAGAGCTTCCTTTTGCAAGCTCTGCAGTAATGGCTGCAGCAAATGTACAACCTGCCCCATGATTATATGTTGTATCTATTTTTTCATTTTCAAGTAAGGTAAATTCTGAACCATCATAGAATAAGTCAATAGCTTTATCATGATCTAGTTGTTTACCACCTTTAATAACTACATTTTTTGCCCCAAGATCATGAATTTTTACAGCTGCTGTCTTCATCTCATCGATAGTTTTAATTGGACCCGTTTTTGCAAGTTGTCCAGCCTCGAATAGATTTGGTGTAACAATCATTGCGCGTGGTACTAATAATTCCCGCATAGCATCTGTATTTTCAGGCTGTAAAACCTCATCTTCACCTTTACATACCATAACAGGATCAATGACGACCTGAGTTAGTTTATGCTCATCAATTTTACGGGCAGCTAACTCGATAATATCTACTGAACCGAGCATACCTGTTTTCATTGCATCAATTCCGACAGATAGAATCGTTTCTAATTGTGGTTCAACCGTTTTTACATCAATTGGGAATACATTATGATGCCAGTCATTATTTGGATCCATGGCAACAATGGATGTTAAGGCAGTCATCCCATAGACACCTAGTTCCTGGAATGTTTTTAAATCTGCTTGAATTCCTGCTCCACCACTTGAATCAGATCCTGCTAGAGTTAAAGTTTTTTTCATTGTCATGACTACTTCCTCCTCAATCAACGCGATAGATGAATTTTGATGAAAGGCTCTTTTCTTAAACTTTTGCTATTTAGTAAAAATATTCTTACTATCGATTTTTT
Organism: Heyndrickxia sp. FSL W8-0496; assembly: GCF_038007825.1. Classification (NCBI taxonomy): domain Bacteria; kingdom Bacillati; phylum Bacillota; class Bacilli; order Caryophanales; family Bacillaceae; genus Heyndrickxia; species Heyndrickxia sp. FSL W8-0496. The sequence continues at coordinate 5,006,132 of NZ_JBBOXX010000001.1, read as the reverse complement.
TACGGTTGTTTTCTGTCTTCCTTTTTAGAATACAGAAAAGAGCTCGTAGCCTTAATTATAGGCTATAATCTATAGGCGAAAAGCAATAGGCTAAATCCTTTGGTGATTTGAACAATCCATGCGAAAACAGCCTTCCGAAATGAGTTCTATTTTAGAATAAACTAATAATTACATGATGACAAATGGATTTAACTGATAAAAGAAAAAAAGGGCGATTTTACAGTCCATATACATAAAAAGGCTCTTTTCAAAAATATTGTTGCTATATGTAAGTAAGGTTTTATCAAAAATCGATCGGTTAAAGGCAGCTACATCTTCTATTTCATAGAGAAATGAAAAACAACTGAATCCTTTACTGGGTTAAAAGCAAGCAGTTGGACATTTACAAAACCAACAAACTATACAAAAACTGCCTTAAAAAAAGACTTTCTGTAAAGAATTTGTCGGTCGCACTACCTCATTATAGTATGGTAATCTCTAAAAAAGATCCATCTTTTGAGGTGAGCATTATGACAAATATTTATCAGAAAGCCTTTAAAAAAAGGGGGGATCATCGTCTTTCATTAGTATGGTCAGATTCTATGAATCTATACATCAAAATTTGAATAAAATCAATTTTTCGAAAAAAATATTTACAATTCACAGTTAACGGTATACAATAAGATCAATTAATACCAAAAAAAATTCCTGGAGGTGCATATATGATGAAAAATACATTAATTGCAGTTACATTCAATTTCATAATGCAGTCCATGGGAAATAATGATATTTAGTATTTTCTGTTTTTACCATTAATGAATTTCTCTATATTCATGTATTGAATTAAAGACCATGGACTGCGACAAATCAGTTCATGGTTTTATTTTATTTAAAAATAATCATTACATTGAAAATGGAGGAAATTCAATTTGAATTTACAAACATTAGGCTGGAATCAATATTTTGAGGAAGCATTTAAAGAGTATAAAGAACAAGGTTATGAAGTGGGAAGAGTTATTTTAGAGCATAAAAGAATCTATCGTGTGTTAACAGAGAAGGGAGAACTGCTTGCAGAAGTTTCAGGGAAGATGCGTTTTCAAGCCTTGGAGCGACAAGACTATCCTGCAATAGGAGATTGGGTTGTGCTCACGCCTAGGTATGAAGAAAACAAGGCAACTATTCATGATATTTTGCCTAGAAAAAGCAAATTTTCTAGAAAAGTTGCCGGTATGACAACAGAGGAACAGATAGTTGCAACAAATGTGGACACAATTTTTCTTGTAAATGCATTGAATGCAGATTTTAATATTCGCAGGATTGAACGGTATGTATTAACTGCATGGGAAAGCGGAGCAAACCCAGTTATCATTTTAAGCAAGTCCGATTTATGTGAGGATATCGAGGAAAAGATTGCGCAGGTTGAATCTGTAGCATTTGGTGTTCCTATTCATGCAATTAGTGCCGAGCAGAATATAGGGATGGATCAGCTTGCTCCATATGTATATGAAGGTCAGACAATTGCTTTACTAGGTTCCTCGGGCGTTGGGAAATCAACCCTTACGAATGCATTATTAGGTAGTACGAAGCAAGAGGTGCAATCTGTGCGCGAAGGTGATGATCGTGGACGTCATACAACGACCCATCGTGAATTAATTATTTTAGATAAAGGCGGTATATTAATTGATACGCCGGGGATGCGTGAATTACAGCTTTGGGAAGCTGATGAAGGCTTTAGTCAGAGTTTTTCTGATGTGGAGGCGTTGGCTGAGAATTGTCGCTTTAGAGATTGCTCTCATATGAAAGAACCAGGCTGTGCTATACAAGAAGCGATTGATGATGGGATTTTAGAAAGAGATAGATATAATAGCTATGTTAAATTACAAAAAGAGCTTGCCTTTCTAGAAAGGAAGGAAAATAAGCGAGCAGCACTTTTAGAAAAGGCGAAGTGGAAAAAGATTTCAAGTACTCAAAAAAAGAGTAAGAGATAAGAAAAGCGGAAAGCACCTTGTTCTAGTATTAACAAGCGATTATTCTCTTTAAGAGGAAGTTAGCTTTTTGACCTATGCTGTTTTCGTCCAATAAAGAATTCAGCGGTTCTTATTGGGTGCAGCACTTTTCCCAATGAAATGAAAGGTGTAGCGTACTTCAACCGATATTTATTAATTAAAACTTTTATTAATTAGCAACAAAGTATGAGAAGGGCCTTGACCTAAAAGGGCTAGGACCTGGACATTGAATTCGATAGTTTCTTATCTGTTAAAATGGGGACCTCTAGATTAGGTCCCCTTTAAAAATTTTAAAACTAATAATATACTAATTCCAGATATAGTTAATTAAGGTGGAATGCGAAATGGTACAGATTTTATACATAGAGGATGATCATGAAATTGGCAAATGGGTCACAGAAGAATTACATGATAGAGGTTATAAAGTGAAATGGCTTCAAACAGGTGAAGGATCTTTGGGATATATACAGGAAGCGGATATTGTTGTATTAGATGTTATGCTCCCTGGCTTAGATGGATTTACTATAGGAAAACGTTTGAAAAAGGAAGCACCAAATGTACCCATCATGATGTTATCTGCACGGACTTCTGTGGAGGATAAGCTACAAGGTTTAGAGTTCTCTGATGACTATTTAACGAAACCGTTCCATCCAGATGAGCTTGTAGCTAGAATCGAAGTCTTATTAAGAAGGTTTCAGAAGCAGAAAAGGGAATCGTTTATTATCCAGCATTTAGAAATTATTCCATCCGAAAACAGGATTATTGATCAGCGAACAGGAGATGAAATTCTCCTTACTGGAAAGCAATATCATATCTTTCATTACTTTTTAAAGCATCCAAATCAAATATTAACGAAAGAACAAATTTATGAAGGTGTATGGGAAGAGCCTTATATTGATGGAGATAAAACATTAATGGTCCATATTCGCTATCTACGTGAAAAAGTTGAACAAGATCCTGCAAATCCCAAAATTATTGAAACGATCAGAGGAATCGGCTATCGGGTGAGGCAATGAAGCTTAGACATTCAATCCTTGGGAAGTTCCTCCTTATCATTATGATTGCCGTATTATTTATTCCTATAGTCATTCCGGTTACTTCAGCCATTTTTTATATCCCCATTCTGACGAGGGATCAAGGAGATACAGATAATTATTATAACGGTGTTGATTTAGAGAAGATGTGGCACAAAGAAGCAGCCTTATTGGGCGAAGCCGATGCCAGAGAGATTAATAATAAGCTTATTGAAATAAAAGAAAAATACCCAGATGCTACATTATTTTGGGTGAATAATGAGGGGAAAACGCAAAAGCAATTACCAGTAAAAGAAGGGATTCCACAAATTTGGAGCTCTTCCTTTACGGTTGATTTTATGAAGAAAAGCTATGATAGTGATCCTTTTACGACGGTTGCTTTTATCGGCGGAAATAGGCAAAAAGGATTTATGGTTTTGCAAATGCCCCGTAACAGAATGAATGCACCAATTGACGAACTAAGAAGTCGTTATGATTTTCTTTATAGTGTAGGGTTGCTTGGCTTATTTGTTATCTTTATTTTTCTTTCCTGGTTATTTGTTTATAAGCTACGAAAACGTCTCCTTTATTTGCAAAATGCAATGGCAGAGAAAGGTCCCCATGGAATTCCGGAGCCAGTTTCTGTAGGGAAAAAGGATGAAATTGGTCAGTTAGAGCATGCCTTTAATCGAATGATTGGCCAATTAAAGGAAGGAAGGGAACGAGAACAAGAAGAGGAAATGTTACGTCGTCAATTAATTGCAAATCTATCACATGATTTGCGGACGCCTCTTACTACTCTACGTGGTCATGTATATTCATTAAAAAAGGATCAATTGAGTGATCAGGGAAAAGAGTCTATCGAGATGATCGATCGAAAAATCACTTATATTGGACAATTGCTCGACAATCTTCTTTCCTACACACTATTATCTTCGGGTAAATACCCTTATTATCCACAAAAGGTAGATGTATTAAGAAATATTCGCCTAATTGTAGCTTCTTGGTATCCTGTATTTGAAAAAGAAGGTTTCAATGTAAATATTGATCTACCAGAGAAAAAGATTGAATGGACAATCGATCCAGGGTGGTTTGAACGCATTATTGATAATTTATTTCAGAATATCATTCGTCATACAAAAGAGGGAAGATATGTTGGAATTTCTGGATTCGAAATTGATGGACAATTTACTTTAATGTTAGAGGATCATGGGCAGGGATTAAACAAAGAATCAACGGATAAAGGAGCAGGAATCGGGCTTTCCATTGTTTCAATGATGTTAAAAGAAATGGATCTAACCTGGGAGATTAATTCAGATCGTCAAGGTACAAGAATAATGATAACAAATGTGAAAAAATAAGGAGTGTGATCACTCCTTATTTTTTTAACCACTAGAAAATTAATAAATTTTGTCGAAATAAAGAATGAAGATGACAAATATGTTGAAGTGGAGAAATGAACGAATGAAATGGAATGTACAAAGAAAGATTTTATTTGGATTTATTAGTGTTTTAATTTTATTACTTGTTTTAGCAGGAATTAGTTATAGTCAGCTTTTAACTGTCGATAAAACATATAGTAAATTGTTAGACGACCAAGTTGAAAAGGTTTCAATGGCAAAAGAATTAGATTTACTCTTTCAACGTCAAAGTGCAAGCATACGTGGTTATATTGTTACAAATAATTCTGATTACTATGATCAATATCAGGAGGATAAATCTCTGTATTTATATACATTGGAAAAAATACAAAAGCTTATTTCCAGTACAAAGGGTAAGCAGCTTTATGCGCAGATTGATTCGATTGATGATCAATATTTTGATGCTGTTGATCTTGAAGTGAAATTATTTAAGGAGCATAATCAGGGGGAGCTTAATAAATTTATTACCAATGATTTGAAAGGTATAAGCGAAAATTTTACCGCTAGTGTGGATGCCCTAGTAGATCATCAGCAAAAACAATTAGATAAGACTCATAATCAAGTTAGGGAAAAAGTTAATAACATTAAGGTATTTATTATTATTATTACTATATTTGCACTCTTAGTTGGTATTGTTATTGCGCTAGTAATAGGGAGAATGATTTCGAGACCAATTAAAAAAGTATCCGGTATTATGAAATTAGTATCAGAGGGCGATTTAAGGATTGATCCAGTAAAGGTTAGGTCTGAGGATGAAATTGGGGAGTTAGCTCGTTCATTTAATCAGATGGTAGAGGATCTCGCATTGGTAGTAAGACAAGTATCTGACTCTAGCATGCAGGTGGCTTCTAGTTCAGAGCAACTTACAGCTAGTGCACAGCAGAGCGCTAGTGCAGCAGAGCAAGTAACTCGTGTAATAACAGAAAATGCGAATGGAACGGAAAAGCAGCTAGAAACATTTTATGAAGTCAATGGTGCAGTAAATGAAATGGCAGAAGGAATGAACCAAATTGCACGAGCTAGTGAGGAAATGCTACATTCATCAGAAGAAACTAGTACACTTTCAGAACAAGGTGTTGCATCGATAACAAAGGTAGTAGCTCAAATGAATGAGATTCATACAACGGTTGAAGAAGCAACTAATATGATTCATTCTTTAGGAAAACATTCAGAGGATATTAGAAAGATCACTGAAATAATTACTGGTATTGCTAACCAAACAAACTTACTTGCTCTTAATGCAGCAATTGAAGCCGCAAGAGCTGGAGAGCATGGAAAAGGATTTGCTGTTGTAGCAGATGAGGTAAGAATATTAGCAGAAGAATCGCGTAAGTCTTCTGATCAAATCTCAGCTATGATTGAACAAATCCAAGCGGAAACGAAAAAAACAGTTATATCAATGGAAGCAGGAAATAATAAGGTGGAGCAAGGACTTGCTTTTTCCAATGAGGCAAATGAATCCTTTTTCAAGATATCCCAATCAATTTCCACTGTGGCAAATAGGGCGGAACACGTGTCATCGTCTGTTGAAAATATACAAAATATAACATTAAAAGTAGCTAAGGCGATGGAGGGGGCTAAAAAGATATCTGAACAGGTAGCAAATGGTAGCCAAGAAAATGCAAGTGCATCTGAAGAACAGCTAGCAACGATGGAAGAAATCGCAAGCTCGGCAGAAAGTCTGTCTCACTTAGCAGAGGAATTACAGATGGTTATTTCAAAATTTAAACTAACGCAACAATGAAATAAATGAAAAGGAGTCGCTAATAAGTCGACTTCTTTTTTTTGTTACTTTTTAAACAAAATTTAAACGATCACTAGCGCTTCATTTAACCTTGCATGACTAGAATAGGAAAAGAGGTGAGAGAAGATGAAGGAATTTATTATTAAGACAAATAATTTAACAAAAAAATTTAAAGGTAAAAAGGTAGTTAATGGTGTGAATTTAGAAATAAAAAAAGGTGAAATTTATGGATTTCTCGGCCCTAATGGGGCAGGAAAAACAACGACGATTCGCATGCTATTGGGTTTAATGAAACCTACATATGGGTCTATTCATGTTTTTAATAAGGATTTAAGGAAGGAAAAACTATCTATATTAAAAAAAGTAGGTTCACTTGTAGAATCTCCATCTTATTATGGTCATTTAACAGCAAGGGAAAACTTGGAGGCATTGAGAAGAATATTAAATGTACCTAAAACAAGAATTGATGAAGTGCTCAGTATTGTTCGTTTAAGTAATGAGGCGAACCGACCTGTGAAAGGCTATTCACTTGGGATGAAACAGCGCCTTGGTATTGCAGCCTCACTTTTAGGAAACCCAGAACTTCTTATTTTAGACGAGCCAACAAATGGATTAGATCCATCTGGGATCATCGAGATGCGTGAATTAATAAAAGACATGCCTAAGAAACATGGAATTACAGTTATCGTTTCGAGTCATTTATTAAGTGAAATGGATCAGATGGCGACACAAGTTGGAATTATCACCAAAGGCTCTATTATTTTTCAGGACTCTATTTCAGTATTAAAACAACGTTCAAAAAGCCAAATCCAGATTCTGACCAACCATAATGAATCAGCATGGCGAACGTTATTAGCGAATGGGATTAAAGCAGATTTTCACGAAGGTCATATTTTTGTAGAGGAAAGTGAGAATCAGCAAATCGCCAATGCAGTTGAAAAGCTTGTTCATCATGACTTTTCCATCTATCGTGTGGAGGAGAAAAAAATGTCCTTAGAAGATATTTTCCTTGAGCTTACGAAGGAGGCTTCTAGTTTATGATGTTCAAAGTAATTAAAGCAGACTTGCTTAAAATGAAAAGAAAGTGGATATGGTTTTTAGTTGTCCTGGGTCCCTTGGGAGTCGTCTTATTACAGGCAGCGAACTATGGACTTCGCTATGACTACTTGGTGAAACCAGGTGATGACCATTGGAAGGGGCTATTAGAAAATATACAACTTTTTATCCCAATCACCTTAGGGCTCGGTTTCACAATTATTGCCTCCATGACGGCTAATGTAGAGCATCAACAAAATGCCTGGAAGCAGCTCTTGGCACTGCCTATCTCAAAAAAATCGGTATATACTGCAAAATTTATAGCAAATGGATTCCTCCTTTTTATTTCCTGCTTTCTATTAGTTATTATGACCTGTGTTCTAGGGATTAGTTTAAAATTTGGTAGTAATATACCATACTTACAAGTTATAAAAATGAGCTTTTTTCCTTTGCTTGCAGGGATTCCTATCCTTGGATTACAGGTATGGCTTTCTATCACATTTAGAAATCAAGCATTGCCATTAACAATTGGGATATTAGGTGCAATTTTCTCGATGTATGCCATTTTAGTACCCGATTGGGTGATCTGGAAATGGCCATTATTAATTGGCGAACACCATGATTCATTATGGTTTGTCAGTATGGGGCTTGGCGTAGGTCTTATTATCTTTTTAATTGGAATGCTAGATTTTATCAAACGGGATGTGAAATAGATGTTTTGGAAAATTGTAAGATCCGAATGGCTTAAATTTAGAAAATCAAATATATGGTTATTATTATTTGTGAGTCCAGCACTTGCCTTTTTACTTGGAATATTGCAAGGCTATGAAGATTCACCAGTTCAATGGATTACTTTATATACAACGATGATTTCCATTCATGCCCTTCTCTTTATGCCATTACTGACAGGGATATTCTCCGCTTTTGTTTGTCGATATGAACACCAGGGGGGAGGATGGAAGCAATTACTCGCCCTACCTGTTTCTAGAGCACAAGTATTTTTAGGCAAAGGATTTTTGGTGATTCTTTTCTTAGCAATTACTCAGCTTCTATTTTTCATTAGTTTCTATTCAATTGGATTGATCAAGGGATTCTCAAGCAGTTTTCCTACTGAAATAGTATGGAGAGGAATTTTAGGAGGCTGGCTTGCGTGTTTACCATTAGCTGCTTTGCAGTTATGGATATCAAGTGCATGGGCGAGCTTTGCGGCGCCGCTTGCTTTAAATGTCATCCTTACCTTGCCGAATATACTTGTGGCGAACTCAGCAAAATATGGTCCGTGGTATCCATGGGCGCAGCCTTTTCTGATTATGATTCCAAAGGAAGGGGATATCGGTTCATTATATGTATCAACTGAAACCCTTTTATATGTTATATTAGGAAGCTTTATTATTTTTCTATTCTGTGGTTTTACTTATTTTCAAAAAAAAGCTGTTTAAAGAAGTTCGTGTACATTGCTTCGTTCGTGCCCATCATGTCATGTAGAAAAAGGGTAGGAAAGGCTTATTTAAAGACTTAAATATAGCTTAAAAAGTGACAGTTCTCACTGTGGGGACTGTTCTTTTCATGTTAAAGTAAGATTATAGAAATAGATACATACGCTTATAGGGGGAGTTTGTTTTGCTTCATCACTTAGAAATATATGTTTCGAATTTAGAGGAATCGGCGAAATTTTGGGGATGGTTTTTAGAAAGGCTAGGATATGAACCATTTCAAAAATGGGAGTCTGGTATCAGTTGGAAGTGTGAGAACACTTATCTAGTTTTTGTACAGACACAGGAAAAATATCTGGAGATTCCTTACCATCGTTGCCGAGTAGGATTGAATCATTTAGCCTTTCATGCGCATTCAAAAGAACAAGTGGATGATATATCGAATGAATTATTGAAAAAGGGAATAAACATTCTTTATGCTGATCGACATCCTTATGCTGGAGGAGAACATCACTATGCCTTATACTTTGAAGACCCAGATAGGATTAAAGTCGAATTAGTCGCACCTTAAAGGAGCTGAATAATGGATACAATTATACTGGCGGGTGGAAAGTCAAGTCGAATGGGAGAAAATAAAGCCTTACTAACAATTGGTGAGATGAGAGTAATTGATCGATTAGTAGATGAATATTCTACTATTTCCCATCAGATTATTCTTATCACTAACCAACCTGAGGTATATGATGATTTACGAGTTACCATAAAAAGTGATGTGAAAGAATTTAGGGGACAAGGTCCTCTTGCAGGAATATATACTGGATTAAAGGAGGCGACAACAGCTACTTCTTTAATCATAGCATGTGATATGCCTTTTGCATCAAGTGCTATGGGAGGGTGGTTAGAAGCTGAACTTGTTCAGGGAGATTATGATGCGGTGATACCTTCTGAGGACGGTCAATTACATCCTTTGTTTGGAGCTTATAATAGACGAATTGTTCCAGTTGTTCGAAATTGTTTAGTAGAGAAAAAAAGACGGGTGACTGATCTATTAAGCCAATTACATATGAAAATCGTTGAAAAACAGGATGCACCAAAGGATTTACAAGATATATGGAATGATAGCTTTTGGAATATGAATACAAAGGAAGATTACAGGCTTGCGTTAGAGATTGATAGAAGGATTAGAGGTGACAAACATGAATTATGAAATTACCAAAGAACCGATTGTGTTAGAAGCTGTTGTTCAAAAAGTTGTTCAAAGAAATGCAGGAGCTATTACTACTTTTATTGGTACTGTAAGAGAATTAACTGAGGGAAAGCGAACGGTGTATTTAGAATATGAAGCTTATGAATCCATGGCTATTAAAAAGCTTGAGCAAATTGGTAACGAGATTAGTGAGCGTTGGCCAGGTACGAAAACAGCCATAACGCATCGGATTGGACGTTTGGAAATTACTGATATTGCGGTAGTAATTGCAACATCGACTCCCCATCGTGCTGAAAGCTATGAGGCAAATCGCTATGCTATTGAACGAATAAAGGAAATGGTGCCAATTTGGAAAAAGGAATATTGGGAAGATGGAGAAGAATGGATCGGTAATCAGTTAGGAACGAAGGAATATGAAACAGGGAAACCAAAGGAGGTTGATCTTAATGATTAAAGTGATGTTATTCGCACAGTTGCGAGAGCAGGTAGGAGAAGCCGAAATAAAAATTGACGCCTTTGAGGGCTCTGTTAAAGATTTATTAGACTATTTACACGAAAAATATTCATTACTCAATATTGAAAATCTTATGATTGCAGTTAATGAGGAATTTAGCCCTACTGATACAGTTTTACAAGAAGGCGATGTTGTTGCACTCATTCCACCTGTAAGTGGAGGGTGAGAATGAAATGAGTGATCGATATTCAAGGCAAATTCTCTTTGCGCCAATTGGCATTGATGGTCAGCGACGCATAGAGAAAAAGCATGTTCTCATTATAGGTTTAGGTGCTTTAGGCTCTAGTATTTCTGAGATGCTCACTAGAGCAGGAGTAGGGAAATTAACTTTAATAGATCGAGACTATGTAGAAGAAAGTAATCTTCAACGTCAGCAATTATATACAGAAATGGATGCTAAGGAAAAAATGCCAAAAGTAGTTGCTGCTAAACATAGACTTTCTGAGATTAACCATGATGTCTACATTAATGCAATCGTTGGTGAAGCAGATATCCTTATATTAGAACAACTAGCTCCAAACGTTGATCTAATTATAGATGGAACTGATAATTTTGAAATTAGATTCATTTTGAATGATATTGCTCATAAATATAATGTTCCATGGATTTTTGGATCATGTGTTGGTAGCTTCGGTTCAACCTATACAATTATTCCGGGGAAAACTCCTTGTCTACATTGTCTGCTCCAAAAGATTCCAATGAGGGGACAAACCTGTGACACGGTCGGAATTATTGCACCAACAGTACAAATGGTCACTTCATATCAGGTAGCAGAGGCGTTGAAAATTTTAAGCGAGAGTGAGAAGTCTCTTCGGAATACGTATATTACTTTTGATCTTTGGGAGAACCAGTATTTATCAATTAAAACAAGTGATGCGATAAGAAATATGGATTGTCCAACATGTGGGAAAGAGAGAACGTATCCATTTTTGGCATTTGAGGAGCAAACAAAATTTGCTGTTCTTTGTGGGAGAAATACCGTACAAATTCGTCCATCAACTATTTCATATCTATCTTTGGGAGAACTTGCGTCCCAATGGAAACAAGCTGGATACGAGGTAAAACAAAATCCTTATTTAGTATCTATCCAAAAAGAAGAAATAAGGCTGGTTTTATTTAAGGATGGGCGTGCACTCATTCATGGGACAAACGATCCAGCAAAAGCTAGAAGGATTTATTATTCCTTAATGGGGTAGAAAGACAAAAAGAGGGCCTGACCCCCACAATCACTCTTTAGTGAGGGCCAGGCCTTTTTAATGGACGATGCAATTAAATATAGGGATTCCCTATTAGGGGTTCCTTAGTTGTTTCCTTTGATGCGATGACAACTAATTTCCCTTGATCAAGCTGTTTTTCACAATCGGCAGCTTGATGATCAGTTAAGCCTAGGGCAGACATTTTTGATCTAAGCTCGTCCCCTCTTTTTTTAAATACATTCCCCAAAGTATTTAAAACACCTTGTTCTTCTACGCCAACTTTACCTGTTTCAGTTGCTTCAGTAATATCTTTTGACCTTTCTTCCCCGTGAGCAAATATATAAATTTCACTTTTTAGATATCCTTCATTCTGTAATTCGCTAATAAGATTTGATGCTTCCAATCCATTTTCAACTATGTTTACTTTATACATGGAAAAATCTCCTCCTTTAGTTTTGAGGTCTCTATCACCTCGTCTACTATTTATATAACCGATTATTAAATGGATAAACATAATTTTTTTTATGGCTGTTTTCGTATATTTGTTGCTTTTACACCCAATATAGAATTCTGCAGTTCTACTAAAGATTGCAGCTCTTTTTCTAGTAAAACGAAAGGACTACCGATCTTCAGACGATATTTATTAGTTAAATTTCACTTTAATAGCAACAATGGTTTAGAAAAGAGCCTTTTTAAAAGATTTTGAATTATGACAAATAACTACATGTTTCACGTGAAACATGTCGAATGAAGTTAAATGTGTAAAGGGAGGATTTAAACTAAGTGTGGTAAAATAACTCATAACAATTCATATAATTGGAGATGAAAGAATGAGTATATCAGTGACGTCTTTATTAAATAGAATGGAACAGGAAATCACTTTTGCAAAAAACGTAGATGATAAAGGAAAATTGAAGAATCATATTTATTCAATTAAGACGCTTTGTGAGATTATTTTATCTAATGATCAAGAGGTTGCTGGAATGGGAGATGTGCAACGAAAGCACCAGCAAAATTTCTCTACGACTGTTTCCTCTATTACATTAACGGAAAATAAACCACTTAAAACAGATGATGGGGCAAATGGGGAGTCAATTTTTGATTTCTAGACGTACTTTTCATAAAATGAAAATGAATGGATAGGCAAAAATGTAGTACTTATAAAAAGAAGGAGTGAAAAGGTTGAAGGTATTTATTATTATTGGTGCAATTAATGCATTTCTATCAGTTGCTCTTGGCGCATTTGGAGCACATGGCCTGGCAGATAAATTAGATCCGAAATATCTAGACATTTGGAAAACAGGGGTAAACTATCAAATGTTCCATGCTTTAGGGATTATTGCGGTCGGCATCATTGCTGGTAATATACAGGGTTCCTCACTTATTTCTTGGTCTGGCTGGTTAATGTTAGTTGGTATTATTCTATTCTCTGGAAGCTTATATATATTAAGCCTAACCAAGATTGGTATATTAGGAGCAATTACCCCTATTGGGGGAGTGGCATTTTTAGTAGCTTGGGTTCTGTTAGTTATAGCCGCAGTAAAATACCTATAAAAATATGGCTGTCTTCAAGGCTCCAACCCCACATGAATTATTATTCAGTCGTGGGGTCAGCGCTTTAACTTGTAGACAGCCTTGTTTTATCTTGGGGAATACGTAGAAAGATTTGGAGCAGCTCCGAATGGATACTCGTATTCAATTTCCTCACTAAATGTAATGTAATCTACATAAACCATTGGAATTAAGTTACGTTCCCCAGATTGTGGGTCACTTAAAATAACATGATCCCGTCCTGCAGCTTCAATAATTCCTTTAAATATCTTTGCATTCCACTCTCGGTTATTTTCAAAAGTGGCATGCAAAGTGACTAGCTTTCCTTTGTTTAGACGTAAAATATTCTCAATATACGATTGCTCAGGTGGCAGCATGCCTGGAACATTAGGTCCAGTTGCGTTTGAGCCTCCCCCTTGTTGAGGTGAAAATGGAATACCTGCTGGTGGTACTTGTTGCTGTGCAGTATACTGTGGAGGATACCCCCCATAATATCCCTGTGATCCAGAACCCTGCGGGGCTTGGTAACCATAAGGTGGATTATAATTTGACTTTGACAAACTTCTCCCTCCCTAACGAAAATTTCTCTATTTACTGATTAATCGTTACGTGTCACGTTGTCATGAATAATCATGATCGCATAGACGAAGGTATAACGAATCAGTATGTCACCTCTCTTTGTTCATTTCATAACAGTTATGTGGTGAGTGATATAAGATAAGCTTTTACAATTCATATGTATGTATGAGGAAGGGGAGATATGCTAGAAAAATCTATTTTACTATCCAATTATTCTTAGTGAGATACAGAATTGGAATAAAAAAGGATGCTAACCGGTAAGTGTGTTAGCATCCTTGCATTTAGATTTTGTTAGTTTACATGTAAAAATTGAGCAATTTTTTCCTCTTCTAAAAGATTTCCTACGAAGAAAGAGCCGAATTCACCATAACGTGCACTCACTTCATCAAATCTCATTTCATAGACAAGCTTCTTGAATTGAAGCATATCGTCAGAGAATAAAGTGACACCCCATTCATAATCATCTAAACCAACGGAACCAGTAATAATTTGTTTCACCTTGCCTGCATATTTACGTCCAATAAGGCCATGGCTTCTCATTAATTCACGACGGTCATCCATAGAAAGCATGTACCAGTTATCATTACCTTGTCTCCGCTTATCCATTGGATAGAAGCAAATATATTTAGATTTTGGAAGGATTGGATACAATCTTGATTTTACATATGGATTTTCATATGGATCCTCGTTAGAATCTCCACCACCTACATAATTACTTAACTCTACAACTGACACATAAGAGTATGTAGGAATCGTATATTCTGCGATTGTGAGTTTATTAAATTCATTTTCTAAGTCATTTAACTCTTCCATTGTTGGGCGAAGCATCCAAAGGATAAAATCAGCTTTTTGCCCAACGATTGTGTATAAAGCATGACTTCCTTCTTTCTTTTCTTGTGTTTCATTTAATTTATTTAGAAATTGGTGAAATTCTTGGATAGCTGCTTGTCTTTCATCACTTGAAAGTTCTTTCCAAGCCGTCCAATTCATCGCTCTTAAATCATGTAAGGAATACCAACCATCTAATGTTTGAGCTGCTTCACTCATCTAGATCACTCCTATTCTTAATTATCTCTATCATTACTATAGCATAGTTTTTCCAAATCACTCATTTTCAATCTTAATTGTTGAAAAACAGACAAGAACCGGAATACAATTTTACGATTTAATGAAATCTGTTCATTTATCACTTACGATTATGATAAATTTGGTTATGCTAAAAGAAATGATTTATTAAGGAGGATCAATTTTGAGTAATCTTTTTACTGAATTGAAACGTAAATTATCTGGAAAGAATCTATCGATTGTTTTTCCTGAAGGCTTAGATGAGAGAATTTTAGGTGCGGCTGGAAGACTTGCAGCGGAAAAGGTTATTAAGCCAATCGTACTGGGGGATGAAAAAGAAATTCTGAAGAAAGCAAATCAGCTAGGTATTGCTATAGACAATATCGATGTGTTGAACCCGAAAAAATATGAGCTTATGGACGAAATGGTTCATTCCTTTGTTACTAGAAGAAAAGGTAAGGTGACTGAGGAAGAGGCACGAAAAATATTATTGGATGAAAACTATTTTGGAACAATGCTTGTTTATATGGAAAAAGCAAATGGACTAGTAAGTGGTGCGGCCCACTCGACAGCAGATACAGTAAGACCTGCTTTGCAAATTATCAAGACAAAGGAAGGAGTTCAAAAAACTTCTGGAGTATTCATTATGGTAAGGAATGAAGAGAAATATGTGTTTGCTGACTGTGCCATTAATATTGCTCCAGATAGTCAAGATTTAGCTGAAATAGCGATTGAAAGTGCGAAAACTGCTAAAATGTTTGATATAGAGCCAAAGGTTGCTATGTTAAGTTTTTCAACAAAAGGATCAGCAAAATCTCCTGAAACAGAAAGAGTAACCGAGGCTGTGGAAATTGCTAAACAACTTGCACCTAACCTTACTTTAGATGGGGAGTTTCAGTTTGATGCGGCATTTGTTCCATCAGTAGCAAAGAAAAAGGCACCAGATTCTGTTATACAAGGGGATGCAAATGTATTTGTCTTTCCAAGTTTAGAGGCAGGGAACATTGGCTATAAAATCGCACAGCGTTTAGGTGGGTTTGAGGCAGTTGGACCAATTTTGCAAGGGCTAAATGCTCCTGTCAATGATTTATCTAGAGGCTGCAATGAGGAGGATGTTTATAATTTAGCACTAATTACAGCAGCCCAAGTTTTGTAAGAAGGGACCTTCTTTTATCTTATAAAATAATAAGTGGTACGAAGGAGAAGCAAGATGGAGCAGGCACTAACATTATTAAAACAGGAAAAGTGGAGAATTATTGATCAATCAAGCTTAGGGGTGCAATTTGATGCATTACAATCCTTTGCAATGGATGATACTCTTTGTGCATCCGTTGGTTCAGGCTATTCAACAGCAACTGCGAGATCATGGGTCCATCATCAAACAATTGTATTAGGAATACAAGATACGAAGCTGCCTTTTCTAGAAGATGGATTGCATTATTTAGAACAGCAAGGGTATCGATATATTGTTCGTAACTCAGGAGGATTAGCAGTTGTTTTAGATGAAGGAGTATTAAATCTTTCGCTAATTTTTCCAGATACGGACAAGGGAATCGATATTAATAGAGGATACGATGCCATGTGGTCCCTAATTAAATTGATGTTTTCTGATTATGAAGCTGTCATTGATGCAAGAGAAATCATTGGATCCTACTGTCCAGGAAGCTATGATTTAAGTATAGATGGAAAAAAATTTGCAGGCATTTCACAGAGGCGCATTAGAAAAGGGGTAGCTGTGCAAATTTATTTATGTGTGACTGGAAGTGGACAGGAGCGTGCTAGACATATTCAACACTTTTATGAAAAGGCAAGAAAAGGAATCGAAACCAAATGGACTTATCCGGATATTTACCCAGAAGTCATGGCATCACTTGAAGAATTACTAGATGCTCAAATCACGGTACAGGATGTTATGCTTCGCTTTCTAAAAGCACTTAAGGGAATGTCTCAGCAAATATTTTCTGAGCCCTTAACAGGTGAAGAGTTAAGGTGGTATGAAGAATATTATCAGAGAATTGTAGAGAGAAATGAACGATTTGTGTAAATAGGATATTAAATTAAAAATTAGCAATTGACACACAATTTAAATGATGGTAATCTAACAAAGTATTACCAAAATACTTGAAAGCAAGGGAGGTATTGTGATGATATACATTGATTTTAATCATACTGAATTAACTAACTTTATATATCACGCTACCTGTCCAACGCTTTGGATCTAATTTATTCTCTTTTTACTATTGATATGATTAAGCACAGGAGGCGTATTGTTTTCTGTGCTTTTTTGTTGTCTTCACTACAACTGTTCTTTAGTTGTAGTTTAATGGGCAGCTGCTAGTGCAGCTGCCCATTTTTTTATCTCGAATTGGGTGGTGGGAAAATGTTTCGAGTTTTGTGGAAGCTTCGTTGGTTTTTTAAGGAGCAGTGGAAGCGGTATGTTATTGCAGTGCTATTATTATTGATTGTTGGTATTTTAGAAGTAATTCCGCCGAAGCTAGTGGGTATGGCCATTGATGATATTCATGTTGGCAGTTTAACATGGGATGGCGTAATAAAATACTTACTCTATTTATTGCTTATTACGGTTGTTTGTTATGGTATTACGTATGTTTGGATGTATCAATTATTTGGCGGAGCATACCTCGTTGAGAGGAAACTTCGTTCACGTTTAATGGGGCATTTTTTTAAAATGTCACCTGCGTTTTTTGAAAGAAATCGAACGGGTGATTTAATGGCTCGTGCAACCAATGATTTAAAAGCCGTCTCCGTAACTGCAGGCTTTGGTATTTTAACGTTAACAGATTCAACTATATATATGATTACAATATTGTTTACAATGAGTTTTCTCATTAGTTGGAAGCTTACTTTAGCCGCTATATTGCCATTACCAATTATGGCGGCTTTAATGACTATTTACGGAAAAAAAATCCATGAGCGGTTTATTGCAGCCCAAGATTCATTTGGTGATTTGAACGATAAAGTGCTTGAATCAGTTGCAGGAGTGAGAGTAATACGGGCATATGTTCAGGAAAGGGCGGATGAAGAGCGTTTCCACCAAATGACTGAAGATGTTTATGTAAAAAATATGAAGGTAGCAAAAATTGATTCTTTATTTGACCCGACAATAAAAGTTTTAACCGGGCTCAGCTATTTGATTGGTTTAGGCTATGGTGCATATCTCGTTTTCCATCAAACAATTACTTTAGGAGATTTAGTATCCTTTAATGTTTACCTAGGTATGCTGATTTGGCCAATGTTTGCCATTGGGGAATTAATGAACCTCATGCAGAGAGGAAGCGCATCATTGGATCGCGTAGAGGAAACGCTAAGTGCATCTGAGGACGTTAAAAATCCAGAGAAACCAGTACAGGTTAATCAACCGAATAGGCTGCAATTTCACGAATATAATTTTCAATATCCTTCTTCCTCTGTGGAGAATTTAAAGAATATTCATGTAGATTTAAAAAGAGGAAAGACCTTAGGAATCGTGGGGAAAACGGGAAGCGGGAAAACAACCTTTGTTAAACAACTTCTCCGAGAATACGAAAAGGGTTCAGGTAGCTTTGCACTTTCTGGCGTGGATATTAGTGATCAAACAAAGGAACAAGTTCGCGATTGGATTGGCTATGTACCACAGGATCATGTTCTTTTTTCACGTACTATTAGGGAAAATATTTTATTTGGTCATCCAGATGCTAAGGAATATGAAATTCAAAAGGCTATTGATCTAGCATCTTTTAGAAAGGATTTAGAGCTTTTGCCAGAGGGATTAGAAACCTTAGTAGGGGAAAAGGGAGTTGCTCTTTCCGGAGGGCAAAA
Source organism: Heyndrickxia sp. FSL W8-0496 (assembly GCF_038007825.1). Taxonomy (NCBI): domain Bacteria; kingdom Bacillati; phylum Bacillota; class Bacilli; order Caryophanales; family Bacillaceae; genus Heyndrickxia; species Heyndrickxia sp. FSL W8-0496. The sequence goes on along the minus strand of NZ_JBBOXX010000001.1, from coordinate 4,987,570 downwards.
GCAAAGAATCTCTATCGCCCGTGCATTAATTAAAAATCCTGAGATTTTAATTTTAGATGATTCTCTATCTGCCGTTGATGCTAAAACGGAAACTAGGATTATTGAAAATATTCAACGGGAACGAAAGGGGAAAACGACAATTATTACAACTCATCGTCTATCTGGAGTAGAGCATGCAGATTGGATTCTAGTATTAGATGATGGGGCAATTTTGCAGGAGGGAACACATGAGACTTTAATTCAGGAGGAAGGTTGGTATTTAGAACAATTTCAACGTCAGCAGCTAGAAGCTTCTGATAGTCAGGAGGTGTTACGATGAAGGTTGGCAAAAAATTAGTTAAATATGCGATGGAATATAGAAAGTTTATAATTATTGCTTTACTTATGCTTACATTTTCAGTAGGTGCAGAGTTAACTGGTCCTTTTATTGCAAAGAAGATGATTGATAGCCATGTTTTAGGGATTGAATCCCCATGGTTTGAAACCGTCAAAGGAAAAGATACGGTTTTATATGAGGGTAAATACTATAAAAGATCTCAATATTTCCGTACGGATGAGCAGAAAGGAAAAGAGGTACGTATAATCCAAGTGGGAAAAGGCTTTTATTTTATTAATGGAGCCATTCAAATGGATGGAGAAAGATCCTACCATAAAGGAAAAATAACAATTAAACAAGGGGATTCTATTCAAACATTAACAGCTAAAAAAATATCTACTACGCAGTTATTGGAATTTTATCAGCCTGAAATTCCACGTATTATTCGCCTGATTTTGTTCTACTTTGGACTTTTATTATGTGCTTCATTATTTCAATATGGTCAGCATTATTATTTACAAAAGGCCGCTAATCGGATCATTCAAAGGATGCGCACAGATATTTTTGCACATATTCAAAAATTGCCTATTCGTTATTTCGATAATTTACCCGCAGGAAAAGTAGTATCCCGCATAACAAATGATACAGAGGCGATTCGAGAATTGTATGTGACCGTTCTAGCCACTTTCTTTACAAGTACTATCTATATTACAGGGATATATATTGCATTATTTATATTAAACGTAAAGTTGGCAGCTATTTGTCTTCTATTACTACCATTACTTTATCTTTGGATTATCGTTTATCGCAAATATGCATCAAAATATAATCATGTGATTCGTTCTAAAGTCAGCGAAATTAATGCCACAATTAATGAATCTATTAATGGGATGAATATCATCCAAGCCTTTCGCCGTGAAGAAAAAATGAAAGAAGAATTTGAGGAGCTTAATCACACACATTTTAACTATCAAAATAAACTTTTAAGCTTAAATGCTCTTACTTCTCATAATCTAGTTTCAGTGTTAAGGAATATTACATTTGTAGCTTTTATTTGGTATTTTGGCGGTGGCTCGATCGGTGTAGGCTCTTTTGTTACCCTTGGTGTTTTATATGCTTTCGTGGATTACATCAATCGTTTATTCCAACCAGTGACAGGTGTGGTTAATCAATTGGCCAACTTGGAGCAGGCTTTAGTAGCAGGTGAACGTGTTTTTGAATTACTTAATGAGAAAGGAACAGAGGTGAGTGATGAGCGTATTCCAAGGTATAAGGGCGATGTGACCTTTGACCATGTTTATTTTGGCTATAAAGAGAATAATGATGTGTTGAAAAATATAACCTTTGAAGCAAAGCATGGTGAAACAGTTGCATTAGTTGGGCACACAGGCTCTGGCAAAAGTTCGATAATGAATCTCTTGTTTAGATTTTATGATTCCACGAGAGGGAATATAAAAATAGATGGAGTTAGCATTAAAAATATATCGATACAAAGTTTGAGAGAGCATATGGCAATTGTACTTCAGGATCCATATTTATTCACAGGTACGATTGCTACCAATGTTAGTCTAAATGATCCTAGGATTACACGTGAGGTTGTAGAAAAGGCATTAAAGGATGTTGGAGCAGATAAAGTCTTAAAAAATCTAGAAAAAGGCATTGATGAACCAGTTATTGAAAAAGGTAGCACACTTTCATCGGGGCAACGCCAACTCATTTCCTTTGCTAGAGCATTAGCTTTTGATCCTGCTATACTTATTCTAGATGAAGCCACATCGAATATTGATACCGAAACAGAAGCATTGATTCAAGAGGCAATGGATGTATTAAAAAAAGGGAGAACGACTTTCATCATTGCTCATCGATTATCGACTATACGTAGCGCGGATCAAATACTTGTTTTAGATAAAGGTGAAATTGTTGAAAAAGGCAATCATGAGGAATTAATGGAACGTAAAGGAAAGTACTACCAAATGTATCAATTACAGCAAATTAAGAAGGTAGGATAATTCTTAATAGCAACAAGTACACCCCGCCACATGTTTTGGGAACGGGGTGTAACTTTTTTATATATGTTGGTCTTTCTTTATCCAGCTCCTGTCTCTTTGGTGAGATCGAGGAGCTTACCTATTTCTGATTCTCATAGCTGGCTAAACAAGGAGCATGTGCTTTATAATTACTCCGCCAGTTTCTCCAAATTTCCATTGCGATCCATTTTGAAGGTTGAATTCGATGGTTCATCTTCTTCAAATAGTACAAGCTTTCTAGCTCTATTCATTATTTTCATCATGGTTTCATAATCTTCCTGCATTGTAACAGAATTCTTTTCCAGCTCGTGGATTCGATTTTGCAAATCCTCGTTTTGATGTTTTAAATCTAAATTTTCTCGCTTTAATCTTGCATTCTCGCTTTTTAAAATGGTTGATTGAAACTGTGTGCTATTTAAGTATTGTAAATAGCTTATAACCTTCTGCAGATTTAATTCCTCGTTAATTTTATTCATGGATGTAGAAGCAGCTGTAATTGGCGTTTTAACTACATCATTTTCTTCTGCAAATTCCTGATTAATAGTTTCCAAAGGTGTATCTCCAACTTCTTCTAAGGTTGGAGTAGGTGGCTGATAGAGTAGCTTTTTCTTTCCACCTTGGTCTTTTCCAAGTAAACGTTGTCTTTGTTTACGTTGCTTCTTTGCTAATTGTAATGCTTGCTCATAGTCGTGACGCACTACAGCATTCCAGCGAAAACCACAGGCTGCAGATGTTCTGTTTAGTCTGTCTCCTACCTCTTCGAAGGCATTTAATTGGGTACTGCCTTCACGAACATGTCGTAAAACTGTTTCTGCTAAAATTAAATCATTTTCTTCTGTCCAAGCATCTTGGCGATCTTTCATTCTTCTCAACTCCCATTTCATAATTAACTTTCCCCGTTAATCAAAGGATGGACAAAAGAAACAACTTTTATACCAATATTGTAAAAAATAAAAATTATAATAGTTTCGCAAATTTCCATAAGAAGAATTTAAATACATTATTTTGAAACAGACGGTAAATAATCCTTACCTTTACCAATTTATTTCTGCTTATCACTAGCCAAAAAGATGGAATGCTAATTTTCAGGGTAATTATTCCGAGCCACTTTCCTATTGAAGAATAACTCGGGTATAATAAAATTATGATAGTCTAGGAAGAGGGTTAGACATGGAATATTCTAAACAGAAGTTAACCGAAGAGAAGGTGTTTAAGGATCCTGTTCACCGTTATGTCCATGTACGGGATAAGGTAATATGGGATTTGATAGCTACAAAAGAATTTCAACGCCTGCGTCGAATACGCCAGCTTGGAACAACTTACTTTACTTTCCATGGAGCGGAACATAGTCGCTTTAATCATTCCCTAGGTGTATATGAAATTATTAGAAGAATTATTGACGATGTTTTTGACGGAAGACCGGAATGGGACCCAGAAGATCGCCTTCTTACCCTATGTGCAGCCCTTTTGCATGACTTAGGACATGGTCCATTCTCACACTCTTTTGAAAAGGTATTTCATCTGGATCATGAAGAGTTCACACAGGATATTATTGTTGGGAATACGGAAGTGAATGCCATTTTAAGTAAGGTGAATGCAGATTTTCCAACAAAGGTAGCTGAAGTAATTGCGAAAACATATGAAAATAAGTTGATTGTTAGTTTGATATCCAGTCAATTGGATGCAGATCGTATGGATTATTTACTTAGAGATGCTTACTTTACCGGAGTAAGTTATGGTAATTTTGATATGGAAAGATTGCTGCGCGTTATGAGACCGAGAGAAGACCAGGTGGTATTTAAATATAGTGGCATGCACGCAGTTGAGGATTATATCTTGAGCCGCTATCAAATGTACTGGCAGGTTTATTTTCACCCAGTTACAAGAAGTGCGGAGGTAATCCTTACGAAAATCCTCCATCGAGCAAAAGAGCTTCACGATGAATATTATTCATTCAAACATCATCCGATCCACTTCTATTCCCTTTTTGAGGATGAATTAACATTAGAAGACTATTTAAAATTGGATGAACATATTATATTATATTATTTTCAAATGTGGCAGGAAGAAGATGATGAGATTCTAAGTGATTTATGTACGAGATTTGTGAATAGAAGCCTATTTAAATATGTTGACTTTGATCCGGCAAAACAGTTTAAAGTACATAGCCAATTAGAAACTCTTTTTAAACAAGTAGGAATTGATCCTAATTATTATTTAGTCGTTGACTCGTCCTCAGATCTACCATATGACTTCTATCGCCCAGGTGAAGAGGAAGAAAGATTACCTATTCATTTATTAAAAAGGAGCGGGGAAATCCGAGAATTATCGAGAGAATCTGATATTGTTGATGCCATTTCGGGAAAACGGAGAACGGATCATAAGTTATATTATCCAGCCGATCTCATTCAGGATGATACGACTAACAGTGAAATGAAGCAGAAGATTCGTTCTATATTGGAAAGTTTATGATGTAATATTTCTAGTTTGAGTAAAGCAGGAGATGAGTTTCATTGTTAAATGATCATGTTAGATTAATGGGGGCACTTGCTGCTTCAGGAGAAATCATTGGACGAAAAAAGCTGCAAAAAATGATTTATATCGCGAAAAAATTAGATTTTCCATTTCAAGAGAAATTCCAGTTTCACTTCTATGGGCCATATTCAGAAGAATTGACATTAAGAGTGGAAGAACTTTCAAATTTAGGTTTTATAGAAGAAACTAAGGAAAAAAAGGGCGGCTATTTTCAATACCGATATTCCATCAGTGATAGTGGAAGAGAGTTTTTAAGTATGTATGAAACGAAGATGCCCTATTTGGATGAGTGCTTAGAAAATATGAATGACCAAAATGCTCGTTTCTTAGAATTGGTATCAACTGTACTCTATTTTGATAATCTTTCACGCACAGAGGTTATTGAAAAGATTCATAAAGTAAAGGCTAAACAAAATTATACTGAAGATGAAATTGACCAAGCATATCAATATATTGACTCACTAAAAAAAATCGCTAAGCCCCATCAATGAGGCGTAGCGATTTTTTATAAGTTAAACTGTTGTTACTATGTCCTGTGTTCGAATTATTTTTCACTAAGTCGTTTTCCACCGACAGCATAATGATTTTTTGACATTTCTTCAATAAAAACAACAATGTTTTCTTTAGGTGCTCCAGCAGTTTCACTTACAGCCTCGGTCACTTTTTCTACAAGTGCTTTTTTCTGCTCTTCAGTACGTCCTTCTAACATCTTTACTGTAATGTATGGCATCTTTTGTATCTCCTTTATGTAGATATATAATAATCACTATAATAAAAGTGTATGGTTTTATGCAGAAGGAAGCAAGGGAATAATAGTGATTGACATCCTTTTTAAACTGGAAAAAAGAAATTCATCCAATGTTGTTGTATACTTATAAAAAGTGGTTTTTTCGCTAGGATTTTAAATTGGTGAATACGGAAATAAGAATGTTATTGCTAGAAATAAAGTTTAAAAAGAACATAATAAAATATTTTAAAAAGGGGATAGGTTGTGGATCAGTTATCAAATTTTTTATCTGGAATATTAAGATATCCAATTGAACAACTTCCATTTGTGGTAATTACTTTATTAATCGCATTTACTGTTCATGAGTTTGCCCATGCATATACTGCTTATAAATTTGGAGACCCTACAGCAAAAGATCAAGGTCGTTTGACGCTAAATCCGATTCAACATCTCGATCCATTGGGTACGATTCTTATATTAATTGCTGGATTTGGTTGGGCACGTCCGGTACCAGTGAATCGCCGTCATTTTAAAAACCCAAGGGCAGCAGGAGTTTTAGTTTCTCTCATGGGTCCTGTAAGCAATTTGCTAATGGCCTTTATCGGATATGGGATTTTTTATTTTATCATTTCTACGGGTTCTTGGACGACGACATCTAATTTCATCATAGATTTTTTAAATGTATTTATCCAACTAAATATGATGCTTTTTGTTTTTAATTTATTTCCGCTACCACCGCTTGATGGGTATCGAATTGTAGAAGATTTAGTAAGTCCTTCGATGAGGGCAAAGCTAACACAATATGAACAATATAGTATTTTAGTTTTTTTAATTATTTTAGTTACTCCATTAGATAGATATACAATTTATCCGATCATGCAAGCTGTCAGTACATTCTTTATTAGGTGCTTTCAATCGATATTTTCGATGTTTATGTAGGAGGTCTTACAATGGAACAAGGAAAAAAGAAGGTAGAATTTAATATTATTAAAAATGACCCTACTGATGGACATAGAGGGTTTGGAATTGGCTCATTAAGTCTAGAAAATGTTTCACCAGTTTTTATTGATGTAGAAGAAGGGGAAGCATTTGTTGATATTGGTGCGATGCATGCAAGAAGCTCCGTAGAAAAGAGGGTAAAGTTTTTGCCCAATCGTGATGAGGTTCCGGAGGGAGCGAAGCCCTATTGGTTGGTATGGGTGACGATTGATCGGAAGGTAGAGGGCCCTTATTATGCTGGGGTTACAGCGTGTGAAATGACTGTCAATAAGGAAGCACGTAGGGGCTACAAATCATTGCCAGAGCATGTCAATCGTTTGGATAAATCACTAAAACGTCATATTATTGTCGAGCATATGGATGAAAATTCGAAAAAAGTATTGGAGAAATTTTTAAAAGACCATAATGAGGAAATGTGGAATCTTTCAAGTGATGAGTTGAAGCAAGGCTTACATGTTGAGTAAAGAAGAGTAGGATTCAAAGTGATGCTTTGTTAAGGCTCTTTTTCTCAAACATGGTTGCTATTTAAGTAAAGTTATAACTTATCAACTGAGATCGCTACACGTTTCATTTTACTGAGAAAAGTGCTGCAATCTCCATAAGAACCGCTAGAATCCTTTATTGGGAGTAAAAGCCGGAAGTTGGGCTTTTACAAAAGCAACTTTAACGATACGAAAACAGCCATTGTTAAAGATAAATGTGAACAAAAAGTGACAGTTGTTTGAATTTATCCACAGTCACTTGCTGATTTTTAAGAAAATAAGTAAACTTAAATTGATGGTTTGCAATTACAAACTAGGACACGAAAAACTCGGGGACGCACACCCCGAGTTTTTTCATGTATCAGTATATTTTCCTTCATTTACATATACACTCTTTCTAAAATAGGCGGAAAAGTTTGTTAAACCACGATTTATCCTCCTTTTTTGACTTTTTATGTTTATGTGGATGGGAGGAGTTGCCAATGTGTGTATCACAGTAATCGGTTGGCTCTGTGCCAGCCACAAAATAGGTTAATCGTGAAACAGGGCAATCATCTGTTGCTATTTTACCGCTTTCTGGGTCTATAGGAACAGAAACGACTCCTTTTGGTTTTTTAAAGGTTTTAATGGGTTGATGTTCGAGTGAACGTTCCATAAAACGTATCCAAATATTTTTTGCATATAATTTATCAGCTGTTAATGTGATAGTCTTTCCTTCATCATATCCGGTCCATACTCCAGCTGTCAGTTGAGGTGTGAATCCGATCATCCAACTGTCGGAATTAGTTGAACCTGATTTTCCAGCATAAAGCCTAGTCATTTGGTTAGCAATCGTTGCGCCGGTTACAGAGGAATAACCATTTAATTTTTTATCAAACATTCCTGTCATCATTTGGTCCAAAACAAAGGTTAATTTAGGATCTAGTACCTGCTCTTTTTTCGGTTCATATTGGTAGAGAATATTTCCTTGATAATCCTCCACTTTAGTAATAAAGACAGGCTCTACTTGATTTCCGCCGTTAGCTAATAGGCTATATGCATTGACCATATCAATGACACGTACGCCCGAAGTGCCGAGTGCAAGGGAAGGAACCTTGGCCATTTTTGAATGAATTCCAAATTGCTTTGCTGTATCAATTAAAGTTTGTTGCCCAAGAAAGAGATGAGTTTTTACAGCAAAGACATTATCTGAAAGTGCGAGTGCTTGTGCCATTGAAATATCACCATTTGCATATTTGCTATTAAAATTATGTGGGGTATATTCTGATCGGCCATCATCAAAACGAAAAGTGGTAGGTTCACTCTTCATCATTGTGGTTGGAGTAAATCCCTTTTCTAACGCTGCATAGTATAATAGCGGCTTTATCGTTGATCCTGGTTGGCGTAGTGCTTGAACAGCTCGATTATATTGACTCTTATTGTAGTCCCTCCCACCAACAAGGGCGGAAACAAATCCTGTTTCAGGATCCATTGCAGCAAATCCAATTTGAATATTGGAATTCTCCGAAATGGTTTCCTCTACTACTTCTTCTGCAATTTTCTGTTGATTCGTATTTAATGTTGTGTATACATGTAACCCTCCTAAATCAATGATGCGATCATCGATATTTAGCTTAGATTTTAGGAGACTTCTAACTGTATCTTGAAAATAGGGAGCGATTGTAGCAGTTTGATATGAATGTTCCCCTACAATGGCGAGTTTCTCCTTTTCAGCTAGATTTGCTTCTTTTTGTGTTATATATTTATTTTTAACCATTGCTTGAAGAATGATTTTTTGCCTTGTTTTTGCTCTATCAAAATTAGTAATGGGTGAATAGATACTTGGTCCCTTTGGAATTCCGGCTAAAATAGATGCTTCTCCAAGACTTAGGTCTTTTGCACTTTTTCCAAAATAAAATTGACTTGCAGCTTCAATCCCGTAGGCTTGATTGCCATAATTAATAGTATTTAAATACCCTTCTAAGATCTGGTTTTTATCATAATTCATCTCAAGTCTTATTGTAAAAAATGCTTCTGAGAGCTTTCTTTTCCAAGTTTTATCTAATGTTAAAAAAAGATTTCTTGCATATTGCTGTGATATGGTGCTGGCTCCCTGTACCTTATCCATTGCTTTAATATCCGCGATAATTGCCCCACCAATGCGCTTTACATCAAACCCGTGGTGACCATAGAAATTTTGATCTTCAATCGATATGGTCGCATGAATTAGATCAGTAGAAATATCATCGATATTAACCCAATATCGTTTTTCACCATTATTACTCTCTCCAATAATCTTTCCATCGCTGGAATAGTATAATGATGATTGTGGTACAGATAGAGGCGGTGGACCTAAAATTTTTGCGTAAATGAGTATTCCAGCAATAAAAATAATGAATATAGTAAGAACGATTAAAAAGGCTAATAAGGATAGCCTAAAATATCGCTTCGTTTTTTTTATTTTGGGACTTGGCATTGTTTCTATGATGATCACCTCATTTATCTTATATGCGTGGGTGGCAGTGCTAGATTTATTTTGCAAATAAAACATAGGTCTTATGTTTATAAAATGTATATTCTATCAGTATGAAAAAACAGAGCCTTTTTTAAACATAAGGTGACAAATTTCTTAGAAAACAATTAAAAATTTTTCTTGCAATTTGACTAGAATTCTTTATACTTTTTCTCATGTTTGTATTTAATGTCTTAGGGAAAAATGGATGTAGAAGCATCTATAAGAAGACAAAAACTATTGAAACGGAAAGGAAGTTTACAATGGGTGGTTTATGGTTTACAGAGAAACAAACAGAGCATTTTGGAATTACAATGGAGATAAAACAAACTTTACATACAGAACAAACCGAGTTTCAAAAGTTAGACATGGTTGAAACTGAGGAATGGGGCAATATGTTACTCTTGGATGATATGGTCATGACTACTGAAAAGGACGAGTTTGTCTATCATGAGATGGTAGCTCATGTCCCTTTATTTACTCACCCGAATCCAGAAAATGTTCTAGTTGTTGGTGGTGGTGATGGCGGAGTTATTCGTGAAATTTTAAAACATCCAAGTGTGAAGAAGGCAACTCTTGTGGATATCGATGGAAAGGTTATTGAGTATTCTAAAAAGTTCCTACCTGAAATTGCTGGTGAATTAGAAAATCCACGTGTAGATGTACAGGTTGACGATGGTTTTATGCATATTGCAAATAGTGAAAATGAGTATGATGTCATTATGGTAGATTCAACTGAACCTGTAGGTCCAGCGGTTAACCTATTTACAAAAGGCTTCTATGCTGGAATTTCTAAAGCATTAAAAGAAGATGGACTTTTCGTTGCTCAAACAGACAATCCTTGGTTCAAAGCTGATCTCATTCGTGAGGTACAAAAAGATGTGAAGGAAATTTTCCCGATCACTAGACTTTATATTGCTAATGTACCGACGTATCCAAGTGGAATGTGGACATTTACTGTAGGTTCTAAAAAATATGATCCACTTGAAGTAAGTGAAGACCGTTTTCATGATATTAACACGAAGTATTATACGAAAGAGCTTCATAAAGCAGCATTCGTATTGCCAAAATTCGTAAAGGATTTAACAGAATAATTATTTTTAACAGTAGATATCAGAGGATATCCTTTTATAGAAGGGGGATCACCAAATGAGATTTGATGAAGCCTACTCAGGAAATGTATTCATTAAAAGTCATCCTCATTATGAGGATAGTCAAGCGGTCATTTATGGAATGCCGATGGATTGGACGGTAAGCTATCGACCAGGCTCACGCTTCGGTCCTGGAAGGATTAGAGAGGTATCTATAGGATTAGAAGAATATAGTCCATATTTGGATCGTGAATTAGAAGAAGTAAAATACTTTGATGCAGGAGATATTCCATTACCGTTCGGGAATCCACAACGCAGTATTGAATTAATTGAGGAATATATTGATGGCCTATTAAAGGATAATAAATTTCCACTTGGAATGGGTGGAGAACACCTAGTTTCATGGCCTGTTATTAAGGCAATGTATAAAAAATACCCTGATCTAGCGATTATCCATATGGATGCGCATACGGATTTACGCTCGGAATATGAAGGGGAACCATTGTCACATTCTACACCTATTCGTAAAGCTGCGGAATTAATAGGTCCTGGAAATGTTTATTCATTTGGTATTCGTTCAGGAATGAAAGAAGAATTTGAATGGGCAAAAGAAAATGGAATGCATATCTCAAAGTTTGAAGTACTTGAACCATTAAGAAAGGTTCTACCTTTATTAGCAGGACGTCCGGTTTATGTAACTATTGATATTGATGTTCTTGATCCTGCACATGCACCAGGGACTGGTACGGTTGATTGCGGTGGTATTACTTCTAAAGAACTATTAGCCTCCATACATGAAATCGCTCGTTCGAAAGTAAAGGTAGTAGGTGGTGATTTAGTAGAAGTAGCTCCAATCTATGATCCATCTGAACAAACGGCCAACACAGCAAGCAAATTAATTCGCGAAATGATCCTTGGATGGGTTAAATAAATATGTAACAATATAGAGTATTTTATACATTGGTAAGAAAGACTGGATAGAAAGGATTATTTCCTTTCTTATTCAGTCTTTTTCTTTGTCCATGGCTTCAAGTTCTAATGGTGTTACCATATGCTATAATGTTCTGGTGATCATAAATATTTTAAAGCAATTTTTGTGAACGTTTGATTGGAGTGTCATTCATGGCAATCGTATTAACTATGTTACTTTTAGGAGCAATTCTTGGCTTTGTAGGTGCAGGTGGATCGGGATTTATTATTGCTATTCTTACACTTGTATTCAAAATTCCAATTCATACTGCATTGGCCACCTCCTTAACCGCAATGGCATTTACAAGTTTATCTGGTGCTTTTAGTCACTATCGAGAAGGAAATATTTCTATAAAGGCAGGACTGTTAGTAGGCGGCTTTGGAGCAATTGGAGCTTTAATTGGATCGAAAATTGCAGCCTTTATTCCTACAAATGAGATGCATTATTTAACAGGTGGAATGTTATTTCTTTCTGCAATTTTATTAATTCTTCGATTATTACTGTTGAAAAATAAAGATGCAGAAGACAAAAAATGGTCCATCCATTCGGTTCAAATCATGAAAGCAGCGTGCTTAGGTATAATTACGGGTATACTATCGGGTACGTTTGGTATTGGCTCAACGCCATTTATTCAATTAGGGCTGCTAACTTTTCTTGGACTTACTCTTCGTCAATCCATCGGTACCACAATGCTTGTAATTGTTCCTATCGCAGTTGGTGGAGGAGTCGGGTTTTCAACAGAAGGATTTTTAGATGTCACTTTATTAATTCAAGTTTTAATAGGCACGATGCTGGGAGCATATATTGGGGCTAAATTTACGAACCTTGTACCGAAGGTGGTCTTAAAAGCTGCAATGATCTTAACACCAATTACAAGTGGATTGATTCTTATGTTTTAAGGAAACACCAGTTTAATTTTTATTCCAATAAGGTTATAATGAGAAAATTAAAGATACATAAAAATTAAAGGATGTGGATCATTTGGCAGAGGAAATCGGTCATCAAATGCCTGTCAAAATTCACTTAAAGACAACAATCACACAAGATCGGGAAAACGAGAAGTATGAGTTAATGCTTTTAGGTGAGTATTACCAAAAGGGCGATGCAGCTTTTTTGAAATATAATGAAGAACTAGAAGAGGGAACTGTACAGACGATTGTAAAAATGTCGGAGGAAAGTGCAGTTATTTTACGTAGTGGGGCACTTAAGATGCGATTGGGTTTTCATAAGGATGTAGAAAAAAATGGGTCATATGAGAGCCCATACGGCACATTATTGCTATCCACGAAGACGAAAAAAATTGAACATAAAAATATAGGAAATAATGAAGGTCAATTTTTATTAGCATATGATCTGATGATGCAAGGAGCTTCTTCAGGTAAGTATGAAATGTTGATCACATATAAGGAGGCATAAATATTCATGAATATAGTCGAACAAATTCAAATGAATGTCAAAAATGAAATAAAAAATGCAATAATCAAAGCTGGCCTTGCAACAGAAGAACAAATTCCTGATATCATTCTTGAAACACCAAAGGATAAGGCTCATGGAGATTATGCAGCAAATATAGCGATGCAGCTTGCACGTGTTGCAAAAAAAGCACCTCGTATGATAGCAGAAGAGATTGTTGCTCATTTTGCCCCCTCTAAAGCTTCAATTGAGAAAATTGAAATTGCTGGCCCTGGATTCATTAACTTTTATATGAATAATAGCTATTTAACTGACTTAATTCCAACGGTGCTTTCTGCAGGAGATAAATACGGTCAATCTGATGCAGGAAAAGGCCAAAAAATACAAGTAGAATTTGTTTCTGCCAATCCAACGGGTGATCTTCACTTAGGACATGCACGTGGTGCTGCTGTAGGGGATTCTCTATGTAATATACTTGAATCGGCAGGGTATGAAGTGAGCCGTGAATATTATATTAATGATGCAGGAAATCAAATTAATAATTTGGCATTATCAGTAGAGGCACGCTATTATCAAGCACTTGGACAAGATAAAGAAATGCCTGCAGATGGCTATCACGGAAAAGATATCGTAGAAGTTGGTAAACAGCTTGCTAATGAATATGGTGAAAAGCTCCTTGAAAAAAGTGATGAAGAACGTTTTGAGTTCTTTCGCCAATATGGTTTAGAGTATGAAATGGCAAAATTGAAAACCGATTTAGAAAATTTCCGAGTTCCATTTGATGTCTGGTATTCTGAAACATCATTGTATAAAAACAATAAAATTGATGAAATGTTAAAGACCTTACGTGAACGTGGACATGTGTATGAATTGGACGGTGCCACATGGTTCCGCTCTACTGCTTTTGGTGATGATAAGGATCGCGTATTGATCAAAAATGATGGTTCGTATACGTATTTAACACCAGATATTGCTTATCACAATGATAAATTTGAACGTGGTTTTGAAAAGATAATTAATGTCTGGGGTGCTGATCATCATGGTTATATACCGCGTATGAAGGCGGCTATGGAGGCATTAGGCTATAATCCTGAAAATCTTGAAGTGGAAATCATTCAGCTTGTTCATTTATTTAAAGACGGGGAAAAAATGAAAATGAGCAAACGGACAGGAAAAGCTGTAACAATGCGTGACTTAATTGAGGAAGTAGGACTTGATGCCACTCGTTACTTTTTTGCAATGAGAAGTGCAGATACTCATCTTGACTTCGATTTAGATTTGGCTGTTTCGCAATCAAATGAAAACCCTGTTTATTATGCACAATATGCACATGCTCGAATTTGCAGTATCCTCCGCCAGGCAGAAGAACAAGGATTAACTGTAGATGAAACCGCTAATCTTAGTCTCATTAAGGCAGAAAAAGAAATAGAAGTATTGAAGAAAATAGGTGATTTCCCTGCAATAATAGCTGAGGCAGCTGAAAAACGAATTCCGCATCGCATTACTAACTATATCTATGATTTGGCATCAACATTCCATAGTTTTTATAATGCTGAAAAAGTATTAGATAAGGAAAATGCTGAATTAACAAAAGCACGTCTAGCCTTAATAAAGGCTGTTCAAATTACCTTGAAAAATGCACTAGCTTTAATTGGTGTTTCTGCACCTGAAAAAATGTAAAACAAAGGGTTGTCTGATATTCAGACAACCCTTTATTTTAGAAATGAGCTGTTTTCGTCTAGTTTATTGCTTGTGTAAAAGCCTAACCACGGCTTTATCATCCAATAAAGGATTCAGCGATTCTTATGGAGATTGCATCTAGCTCTATTCTCAGTGAAATGACAGATGTAGAAGTTTTTTAAAAGATATTTACTCGTTAAAACTCTACTTTAAAAGCAATAATCTTTGAGAAAAGAGCCTTTATTAAAGTATATCAGCAATAATTCTTGCGCCGATTTCCTTTGCCTTTGTTAGTAGAGAAGTACGAGCCAGCTCCTCCTTATAAAGCTTATGCGAGTCTAGTATATCCTGTTCTACCACTTTAATCATACGTTCAATAAAATCCTGATCATAAATATAACAATTTAATTCATGATTTAGAAATAAACTCCTTCGATCAAAATTTGCTGTTCCAATTTGGCAAACAGTGGTATCGATAATGATAACCTTAGCATGGTAAAAGCCATTTAAATATTGGTAGACATTTGCTCCCTGAGCTAACAATGTACGAAAATATCGAAAGGATGCTTCTTTTACTAATAAATGATCCGACTTTTTAGGAACAATAATTTTGATAGTAATGCCTCTATTTAACGCAGCAATAAGTCTTTTCATAACTTTAGCTGAAGGGATAAAATAAGGTGTACCAATATAAATGATATGTTGAGCTGAATCTATTAGTTGACATATTTGCTCCTCTAAGCGAATTCCTTCGGTCGGAAAGAGGCGATGCTTCATTGTTCCATTTATATTTTTTGGTTGGAGCTTTTCAGAGGATTCCCCTGTTGCCCTGTACCAATTAACAAAAAACTCTTCATGTAAATCCTGTAAACTTTCTCCTTTAATACGTAGGTGATAATCTCGCCATGGTGATAAGACTGGGTCATTATCAATATATTCCTTACCAACATTATATCCACCTAAATAACCGATTTCTCCATCGATAATGGCACATTTCCGGTGATTTCTTTGCTGCAAAGTGAAAAAAAAGAAGGGTAAACGCGGACGGTGACAAAAGGAAACTTCTACACCAGCTTGTTTAATTCGATAAATTAAGTCTTTCGATGTATTATGGCTACCTAACCAGTCAAGAAGCAAACGGACCTTAACCCCTTGGAGAGCTTTTTTTTCAAGAAGTTTTAAAAACTCCTTGCTTATTTGATCATTTTTTACAATATAAAAAAGAATATTGATACTCTTTGTTGCTTGATTAATATCTGAAAAAAATGATGAAAATAAATCCTTTCCACAATTGATAAGATGAATATCTCCTTGGCGTTTCGGATAGCTTCTTTTTCGGCAATGAAGTTGGTAATTTCTTTTACCCAAGAAATAATCTGCTGCACATAAAGCAATGATTATGAAAAGTACACTCAATGATATCCAAAGCCATGTCAGCATAGATTCCCTCTCCTATTTGAAAGAATGACGTTACAGTAGTATCTCCATAAATTAAGTAAACATGTAGGGGAAAACTTTTTAAAGAAAAACATTGACTGAATGCTCATTCATTATATAATGGTAAGTAAGCAACATTCAGAAAATTAGGGGTTTTTTAGACAAAGGGATCAATGGAGAGGAGTGTATATGATGTCGTGGTTACTATGGGTTAATTGGATAGCCTTTCTTTTTGTAACCGTTTACGGAGTATCGTTATTCGTATACGTGGTTAAAACGAGGATTAAATATATTAAACTTGGAAAAAAAGTAGAGTTTGACCATCGAGTAAAAGAAAGATTAAACAAAATTTGGGTGAACGTATTTGGGCAAAAAAAATTATTAAAGGATAAAAAGAGTGGGGCTATTCATGTCATGTTCTTCTATGGCTTTATTCTTGTTCAATTTGGTGCAATTGATTTTATTTGGAAAGGGCTTGCTCCTGAATCACATTTACCATTAGGACCACTCTATCCTGCATTTACATTCTTCCAGGAGATCGTCACCTTAATCATTTTAGTTGCAGTTGTTTGGGCATTTTATCGACGTTATATTGAAAAATTGGTACGTTTAAAAAGAGGATTTAAAGCAGGTCTCGTCCTTTTATTTATCGGCGGACTCATGATATCAGTACTGATTGGGAATGGAATGGGGATTATCTGGCATGGTGAGGAAGCAGCATGGACAGAGCCTGTTGCATCACTTATTTCATTGGCATTTGGTTGGATTGGTGAAACAGCCTCGATTGTTGTTTTTTATATGGCTTGGTGGATTCATCTCATCTTCTTATTATCTTTCTTAGTCTATGTTCCACAAGGAAAGCATGCTCACTTAATTGCTGGTCCTGCAAATGTTTACTTAAATCGTCTTGATGGAGTAGGGAAATTAAAAACAATTGATTTTGAGGATGAGTCACAAGAGTCCTTCGGTGTGGGGAAAATCGAGGATTTTAGTCAATTACAACTAGTTGATTTATATGCTTGTGTTGAATGTGGACGTTGTACCAATATGTGTCCTGCAACAGGTACTGGGAAAATGCTATCACCAATGGATTTGATTATTAAATTGAGAGATCATTTAACCAACTATGGAGCAGCAGTAACTTCGAAGCAACCATGGGTGCCGAAATTTGCCTTTTCAAATACAACAGGAAATCAATTAGCACTTGCTAGTGCGGGAAAAGGAGTAGAAGAGGCAGCGGCATCACTAGCATACAATCCAAGCTTAATCGGAGATGTTATCACTGAGGAAGAAATATGGGCTTGTACAACCTGCCGTAATTGTGAAGATCAATGTCCAGTAATGAATGAGCATGTAGATAAAATTATTGACTTGCGTCGTTATTTAGTATTAACAGAAGGTAAGATGGATGCAGATGCGCAACGTGCGATGCAGAATATTGAAAGGCAAGGAAATCCTTGGGGGTTAAACCGTAAAGAACGTGAAAACTGGCGTGACGCACGTGAAGACGTACATGTACCTACAGTTAAAGAGATGAAAAAATCAGGTGAAGAGTTTGAATATTTATTCTGGGTTGGATCAATGGGATCATTTGATAATCGCAGTCAGAAAATTGCCTTATCTTTTGCAAGACTTCTAAATGAGGCAGGCGTAAAATTTGCGATTTTAGGTAATAAAGAAAAGAACTCTGGGGATACCCCACGTCGATTAGGGAATGAATTTTTATTCCAGGAGCTTGCTGGTCAAAATATTGCAGAGTTTGAAAAGAATGAAGTGAAGAAGATTGTAACAATAGATCCGCATGCTTATAACATTTTTAAGAAGGAATATCCTGATTTTGGTTTAGAGGCAGAGGTTTTCCATCATACAGAACTCCTATATGAGTTAGTAAAGGAAGGGCGTTTAAAACCGAAATTTGATGTTAGAGAAAAAATAACATTCCATGATTCATGTTATTTAGGTAGATATAATGATGTATATGATCCGCCAAGGGAAATTTTAAAAGCTATTCCTGGTGTTCAACTTATTGAAATGGACAGAAATCGGGAAAAAGGGATGTGCTGTGGTGCAGGTGGCGGGCTCATGTGGATGGAAGAAGATACTGGCCACCGTATAAATGTATCACGAACTGAGCAGGCATTAGCAGTTAACCCATCTGTTATCAGTTCAGGATGTCCGTACTGCTTAACTATGCTATCTGACGGTACAAAGGCTAAGGAAGTCGAAGAGACAGTAAAAACGTATGATGTAGCAGAGTTATTAGAAAAAGCAGTATGTGGTGAACCAGAGCAAACAATAGCATCATAAAAGAAATGAATTAATTCAGTAAATAGCAGAGATTGAACATAAATATAATTTAGAATTTTTTATAAAATGTTTCAATTTCTGCTATTTTTAGTTTAAAATAAACTTAAAATTAAAAAGATTGAGTGTACTAGGGGACGATTGTCCCTATTTATGAAGTTAGTCATCGAGCGAGCGTTCAGTCAATATTCTGTAAGCGGTTTCTAATAGGTAGAAATCTTCGATTTTACTAAAGGAGAGGATAGAGATGACAAAAACAGTCATTGTTAGTGGGGCAAGAACACCGTTTGGAAAATTTGGAGGAGTGTTGAGCACTTTTTCAGCATCAGAGTTAGGTGGAATGGTGATCAAAGAGGCTTTGACCCGTGCAAATATTGAACCCAAGACAGTCGAGGAAGTTATTCTTGGCTCTGTACTGCAAGGTGGTCAAGGTCAATTGCCTTCAAGGCAGGCAGCTCGAAATGCTGGTATTCCTTGGGAAACGAAAACCGAAACAATCAATAAAGTTTGTGCTTCTGGAATGAGAAGTGTCACACTAGCAGATCAACTGATTCGTTTAGGTGAAGAAGAAATTATTGTCGCTGGTGGAATGGAATCAATGTCAAATTCTCCTTATTTTCTACCTAAGGCTCGTTGGGGTTTAAAAATGGGTGATACTGCTTTGAAAGATATGATGACACATGATGGTCTAACCTGTTCATTCACCGGTGTACACATGGGAACCTATGGAAATAATACTGCAGTAGAATTTGAGATTACTAGAGAAGAACAAGATCACTGGGCATTACGGAGCCATAGAAGGGCCGTTCAAGCAATGGATGATGGAAAATTTGCTGAAGAAATTGTGCCAGTATTCGTACCCCAGAAGAAAGGAGATCCAATTACTGTTACGAAGGATGAGGCACCAAGAGGTGATACAACATTCGAAAAGCTTTCTACACTGCCGTCAGTTTTTGATAAGGATGGAACAATTACAGCAGGAAATGCTCCAGGTGTCAATGATGGCGCTTGTGCCATGGTCTTGATGAGTGAGGAAAAGGCGAAATCATCAGGAGTTGAACCATTGGCATATATCCTTGGGCATACAGCTATTGCGGTTGAAGCAAAAGACTTCCCGCAAACTCCTGGCCTTGTCATTAATGAATTATTAAAGAAAACAGGGCGAGCCTTAGATGAAATAGATTTGTTTGAAATCAATGAAGCATTTGCAGCTGTATCCCTTGCTAGCAGTAAGATCGCAGGATTAGATCCAGAGAAGGTTAATGTTAATGGAGGAGCAATTGCACTTGGCCATCCTATTGGAGCGAGTGGGGCTCGAATTATTTTGACCTTAATTTATGAATTGAAGCGACGTGGTGGAGGCATCGGGATTGCTGCAATATGTTCGGGTGGTGGTCAAGGGGATGCCATCATGGTTGAAGTGAAAAGAAATTAGGTCGATTTCGTGCGAAACTTAGTAAATTTCGTGCGAATCACCTATGAATTTACGTGAATCGATCTAAGTTTCGTGCGGAATGACTCATTTTACACGGGTTCATTATACAAGGGGGTTTTTTTAATGGAAATTAAGTCAGTAATGATAATTGGGGCTGGGCAAATGGGATCAGGAATTGCTCAAGTTTGTGCTCAAGCAGGTTATACTGTGTATTTAAATGATTTAAAAGAGGAATTTATTGAAAAAGGAATGGCAGTTATTTCAAAAAATTTAACGAGACAAGTGGAAAAAGGACGAATGACAGAAGAAGAAAAGAATGAGATCCTCTCGAAATTTATTCACTCAACAACACTACAAGATTCGCAAAATGTAGATATTGTTATTGAAGCTGCTGTAGAAAATATGGAGATAAAAAGTAAGATTTTTAAAGAATTAAACGTGTATGCTCCTACCCACGCAATTTTAGCCTCTAATACTTCTTCATTGCCGATTACAGAGATTGCAGCTGCAACCAGTCGACCAGAGAAAGTGATTGGAATGCATTTTATGAATCCTGTGCCTGTAATGAAACTTGTTGAGATCATTCGTGGATTGGCAACTGCTGATGAAGTTTATCAGGCAGTAGAGGATATGACGAAGACTTTGAAAAAGGTTCCTGTAGAAGTGAATGATTTTCCAGGTTTCGTTTCAAACCGCGTATTAATGCCAATGATTAATGAAGCCATTTTTACTTTATATGAAGGCGTGGCAACAAAGGAAGCAATTGATGAGGTGATGAAACTCGGGATGAATCACCCGATGGGTCCGCTAACCTTGGCTGACTTTATTGGTTTAGATACGTGCTTGTATATTATGGAAACCTTACATGAAGGTTTTGGTGATGATAAATACCGCCCATGCCCATTACTAAGAAAATATGTAAAGGCCGGATGGCTTGGCAAGAAATCCGGTAGAGGATTTTACATCTACGAATAGTTTAAGGGGAGACTATGATGAATCTACTATTCAGCGAAGAGCATGCAATGATGCGTAAAATGGTTCGCGACTTTGCAGAAACGGAAATTACTCCGTATATAGGCAAAATGGAGGCAGGGATGTTTCCTAAGGAAGTACTTAAAAAAATGGCAGAGATAGGACTTATGGGCATAACCATTCCCGAGAAATATGGTGGGGCAGGGATGGATTTTACATCGTATATTATTGCCATTCACGAGCTATCAAGAGTGAGTGCAACGATTGGTGTTATTTTATCTGTTCATAGCTCAGTGGGAACCAATCCTATCCTGTATTTTGGATCGGAGGAACAAAAGCAAAAATATATTCCGAAGCTGGCAACGGGTAAATACTTAGGTGCATTTTGTTTGACTGAGCCGAGTGCTGGTTCCGATGCAGCAAATCAAAAGACAAAGGCGACTAGAAATAATGATCATTATGTCATAAATGGGTCAAAGGTGTTTATTACCAATGGTGGTGAAGCAGATACATATATAGTATTTGCTGTGACAAACCCAGAGGCTGGAAAAGAAGGTATTTCTGCCTTTATTGTTGAAAAGGACACGCCGGGATTAATCATAGGAAAAGATGAACAAAAGATGGGGCTGCATGGATCTAGGACCGTTCAACTAACGTTTGAAGATATGAAGGTACCTGCTGAAAACCTTTTAGGTAATGAAGGGCAAGGATTCAAAATTGCTATGGCAAATCTGGATGTTGGCAGGATAGGTATAGCCGCCCAAAGCTTAGGTATAGCCGAAGCTGCATTAGAAAAATCAGTTGAATACTCGAAACAACGGGTACAATTTGGAAAACCAATCGCTGCTCAGCAAGGTGTGGGTTTTAAACTTGCAGATATGGCAACTCAAGTTGAGGCTGCAAAGCTATTAGTTTATCGTTCTGCTAATTTACAAACAGAGGGGCTTCCTTGTAAGTCAGAAGCATCGATGGCTAAACTTTTTTCCTCACGAACAGCAGTCGAAACGACAACCGATGCCATTCAAATATTTGGAGGATACGGATACACCGAAGATTATCCTGTAGAAAGATATTTTCGAGATGCAAAAATAACGGAAATCTATGAAGGTACTAGTGAAATACAGAAATTAGTCATTAGTAAGCGGCTATAAATCAAACAATTATTGGGGGAAATGAGTATGAATTTCAAACTATCGGAAGAGCATGAAATGATACGTAAAATGGTTCGGGACTTTGCTGAAAATGAGGTGGCTCCTACAGCTGCAGAGCGTGATGAAGAAGAACGTTTTGATCGTGAAATTTTTGATAAGATGGCTGAATTAGGGCTTACAGGGATTCCTTGGCCAGAGGAATATGGCGGAATTGGTAGTGATTATTTGGCTTATTGCATAGCGGTGGAGGAATTATCAAGAGTATGTGCTTCGACAGGTGTCACCTTATCTGCTCATACGTCGCTTGCTGGATGGCCCATTTATAAATTTGGATCAGAGGCGCAAAAACAAAAATACTTACGTCCGATGGCACAAGGGGAAAAGATTGGTGGTTATGGCTTAACAGAGCCAGGTTCGGGATCTGATGCTGGCGGAATGCGAACCACTGCTCGATTAGAAGGGGATCATTACGTTTTAAATGGATCAAAGATATTTATTACAAATGGTGGTATAGCTGATATTTATGTAGTGTTTGCTTTAACTGATCCAGCAAGCAAACAAAAAGGCACTAGTGCTTTTATTATTGAAAAGGATTTTCCAGGTTTCTCTGTGGGGAAAAAGGAGAAAAAGCTTGGGATTCGTTCCTCACCAACTACAGAAATTATTTTTGAAGAATGTAAAGTCCCTAAAGAAAATTTACTAGGTGAAGAGGGGCAAGGATTTAAAATTGCAATGATGACACTTGATGGTGGAAGAAATGGGATAGCAGCTCAAGCCGTTGGCATTGCGCAAGGTGCTCTTGATGCATCTGTAGCTTATGCAAAAGAGCGTCAGCAATTTGGAAAACCTATTGTGGCAAATCAGGGGATTTCATTTAAATTAGCGGATATGGCGACAAGCATCGAAGCTTCGCGTCTGTTGACATATCAGGCTGCATGGTTAGAATCAAATGGCCTTCCATATGGAAAAGAATCGGCGATGTCTAAGCTTTTAGCAGGTGATACAGCAATGAAGGTTACGACAGAGGCTGTGCAAATCTTTGGAGGGTATGGTTACACCAAGGATTACCCTGTCGAAAGATATATGCGCGATGCTAAAATCACTCAAATCTATGAAGGTACACAAGAAATTCAACGTCTAGTCATTTCTAGAATGCTCACTAAATAAGATAGCCATTGAAAAGGGGATAGCTTGAATGGCTTAAAGGGTTTGGATGGGAGAGAAGGTGATGATTGTGAATAAGAAAAGAACAGTGCATGCTTCTGTGAAGGATGAACGGTTAATCAATATGCGTAGGACGCAAATGATACGAGGTGCAGTGGCTCTTTTTAAGGAGAAGGGGTTTCACCGCACAACTACAAGGGAGATTGCTCAGGCTGCGGGTTTTAGTATCGGTACATTGTATGAGTATATCCGAACGAAGGAAGATATTCTTTATCTTGTCTGTGATAGTATATATGACCAAGTACGTGATCGCTTACAGGGGATGGATGTAGAAAAGGGGACTCTTGAAAGTCTAAAACTGGGGATTGCCTATTATTTCAAGATTATGGACGAAATGCAAGATGAAGTGTTAGTCATGTACCAGGAGGCAAAGTCCTTATCCAAAGATGCGTTACCATATGTTCTAAAAAAAGAGATGGAAATGGTAGGAATGTTTGAAACATTGATCCGTCGTTGTATTGAAAATGGTGAATGGATGATGGATGATCCTCATATCGATTTATTAGCACATAATATTTTTGTTCAGGGACAGATGTGGGGATTTAGAAGGTGGGCTCTTAGAAAGAAATATTCTCTTGAAGAGTATATCGAACTACAAACGAATCTACTTTTAAAGGGAATTAGTGGTTTTAACATTTAGCTTATAAGTATAAATGAAAATCATCAATCTCATATGAGAGAGCTAACATCTAAAATGGAAAGACAAAACAAACAATGAAGAACAGGGGGAGAGAAATTGAGTACGGTCGAAATTTATAAGCCTAAACACTCTGTGCGCTTTGTTACTGCATCTAGCTTATTTGATGGACATGATGCGTCGATTAATATTATGAGAAGGATTATACAATCAAGTGGTGCTGAGGTGATACATCTTGGCCATAATCGTTCGGTTGAAGAGGTAGTCAATGCGGCCATACAGGAGGATGTACAAGGGATTGCGATATCATCCTATCAAGGTGGACATGTTGAATATTTTAAATATATGTACGATCTTCTTCAGGAAAAAGGTGCTTCCCATATACGTATTTATGGCGGTGGCGGCGGTGTTATTATCCCGAGAGAAATAAAGGAGCTCCATGATTATGGGATCGCCTGGATTTTTTCTCCTGATGATGGCCGAAAGTTTGGTCTCCAAGGAATGATTAATATTATGTTAAAAGAATGTGATCATCCAACAATTGAAGGGAATATTAATGATGAGGTGACCAAACTAAAAGAAGGAAATATTCGATCCATAGCTAAGATGATTACACTTGCAGAGAATCAAGTAGGGATAAAAGATGAAGTCGCATCGGCGGCTGAAATGGCTTTTCAAGAGATCAAAACGTTGAACTCAAATGCACCGGTCATTGGTATTACTGGTACAGGGGGAGCAGGGAAAAGTTCTTTAACTGATGAGTTAATTCGTCGATTTTTGAATGAAATACCCGAAAAGAAGGTTGCTATATTATCTATTGACCCTACAAAGCAAAAAACTGGTGGAGCACTTTTAGGGGATCGAATTCGGATGAATGCCATCTTTGATTCACGTGTGTATATGCGAAGCTTAGCAACAAGGGGATCGAGATCAGAGCTAAGCTTAGCAATCCGTGATGCAATTAATGTAGTAAAGGCTGCAGGGTATGATTTAATCATCGTTGAAACGAGTGGTATTGGTCAAGGGGATGCAGAAATTGCAGAGATTAGTGATATTGCGATGTATGTCATGACTAGTGAGTTCGGGGCTCCATCTCAGCTAGAGAAAATTGACATGATTGATTACGCTGATCTTATTGTGATTAACAAGTTTGAACGGAAGGGCTCAGAAGATGCAAAGAGTCAAGTACAAAAGCAATATCAACGCAGTCATCTATTATTTGATCAAGAACTTGGGAATATGCCCGTTTATGGTACAATTGCAAGTCAATTTAATGACCCAGGTACGAATGCGTTGTTTGCTGCATTGATTGAAAAAATTAATGAGAAGATGGGAACCGATTGGGAGGTTTCTTTTTCAAAAAATGCTAAAGTAGAAAAGCAAAATGTCATTATTCCAAATAGTCGTCGCTATTATTTACGTGAAATATCAGAAACAGTCAGAAATTATCATAAAAATGCTGAAAAACAGGTTCAATTAGCAAGAAGGCTTTTCCAATTAGAAGGTGCAATTCAGGCAGTAACCGATAAAAAAGCAAATGAAGAGGTACTAAATTCGCTACAAACTATTAAAGATGAGATCTATGAAAACCTTACTAACGAATCAAAACGTATCATCCAAACTTGGGAACAGACTAAGGAAAAATATACTTCCAAGCAATTTGTAACAAAAATTCGGGACAAAGAAATTATTACGGAATTAACAACTAAGAGTTTGTCAGGATTAGATATACCAAAGGTTGCTCTACCGAAATACGAGGATTATGGAGAAATTCTTCGTTGGGTTTATAAAGAAAATGTTCCTGGTTCATTTCCTTATACAGCTGGGGTTTTCCCTTTTAAACGAGAAGGTGAGGATCCGAAACGTCAATTTGCTGGTGAAGGAACACCTGAAAGAACAAATCGCCGCTTCCATTATTTGTCTGAAAATGATCCTGCCAAGCGGCTAAGTACAGCCTTTGATTCTGTCACTCTTTATGGTGAGGATCCAGATTATCGCCCTGATATTTATGGAAAGGTTGGAGAATCTGGTGTAAGTATTTGTACCTTGGATGATATGAAAAAATTATATGCAGGTTTTGATTTATGTCACCCATCAACATCTGTTTCAATGACTATCAATGGTCCTGCACCTATTATTTTAGCTATGTATATGAATACTGCCATCGATCAACAAGTGCAGTTAAAGGAAAAAGAGCTTGGTAGAGTGCTATCTGTAGAAGAATTTACACAGGTGAAAGAACAGACCTTACAAGTGGTAAGAGGAACGGTTCAAGCAGATATTTTGAAAGAGGATCAAGGTCAGAATACATGCATCTTCTCAACGGAATTCGCATTACGAATGATGGGAGATATACAACAATATTTTATTGATCATAAAGTACGAAATTATTACTCAGTATCCATATCTGGCTACCATATAGCAGAAGCAGGTGCTAACCCAATATCCCAATTAGCCTTTACATTAGCAAATGGCTTCACATATGTTGAATACTATTTAAGTCGTGGAATGGATATTAACGCTTTCGCACCTAATCTATCCTTTTTCTTTTCTAATGGTTTAGATCCGGAATATAGTGTTATTGGTCGTGTGGCACGTCGAATTTGGGCTACAGTCATGAGGGATAAATATGGAGCGAATGAAAGAAGTCAAAAGTTAAAATATCATATTCAAACTTCTGGGCGTTCGCTGCATGCGCAGGAAATTGATTTTAATGATATACGAACCACATTACAAGCATTAATGGCTCTACATGATAATTGTAACTCCCTTCATACGAATGCATATGATGAAGCGATAACAACGCCGACTGAGGAATCAGTAAGAAGAGCAATGGCTATTCAAATGATTATTACGAAGGAACATGGATTAACGAAAAATGAAAATCCGTTACAAGGATCATTTATCATTGAAGAATTAACCGATTTGGTTGAGGAGGCAGTCCTTGCTGAATTTGATCGCTTAAATGATCGCGGTGGGGTACTAGGTGCAATGGAAACGCAATATCAACGTGGAAAAATCCAAGAGGAGTCCATGTTTTATGAAATGAAAAAGCATAGTGGAGAATTACCTATTATTGGTGTGAATACGTATTTAAATCCAAACCCACCTTCAGAAGAGGAAATGAATAGCATTGAACTAGCCCGTGCAACAAAGGAAGAGAAGGAATCGCAAATCCAACATTTAAACCAATTTAAGGAAAGAAATTCAGATAATATTGAGCAAGCATTGCTGAGATTGAAAGAAACAGCTGTAAGTGGTGGAAATATATTTGCTGAATTAATGGAAACAGTTAAAGTGGCAAGTCTTGGCCAGATTACAAAAGCCCTATATGAAGTAGGAGGGCAATATCGTAGAAATATGTAAGTTGTTGTTTTAGGGACCAACAACATTATATATTCAAATAAAGAAAATAGGTAAAACCAAAGAAATTAATGCTGGCGATAAAAGCCAGTTTCTTTGGTTTACGAAGAAAGCTTTGAAAACTGTATTAGGATTGTTTTGACTTAGAAGAGAAGTGACATTGACGATTCATTCTTGTTGGGAATTTGAGGGAAAAATTTATTTAGACTTGAATTTATTGAATGGTAGGGCAAAATAAAGGTAGAATCAAATAAGAGGTTCATTCTTTAGTATGAGAGTGCCTAAATAGGATGTGTAAACATGTCATTTAAAGCCTTGTTGAAATATATAGGTTTTATCCTTTTTGTGATAATTGGATATGTATTGTATACAAAACAGTTAGGTGCTATCCCTTTATTGCTTTTGTCATTCATTCTTTTCTATTTAGGGTTTCGCTATTTAAAACGTTCTAATGAATGAATTAATTTTATTTGTAATTAAAAAACGTTGAAAAAGGGATATTAAAGCTAGCATAAATGTTTTAGATTTGTTTATAATGATAAATATGTATTTTGCTATTATTTATTGATTTCTGCCCTTTTCACTCCAAAAATTTAGGAGTGTGAAATAGTGAAAGGAAGTGCGAAATTTGAGTTTACAGCAATTATCAAAAGAAGATTTACGTGAGATGTCTCTTATCGAGTTAGCGCATCAATATCTAGAAGAAAGTAAACAAGCAATCTCATTTTCTGATTTAGTAGATGAATTAGCAAAGCTTCTAGATCTATCTACAGAAGAAATAAAAGCAAGAATGGTGCAATTTTACACAGATCTAAATATTGATGGCCGATTTATTAGTCTTGGTGAAAATAGATGGGGGCTACGTACGTGGTATCCTTATGATCAAATTGATGAGGAAGTAACTGCACCAACTAAGTCCAAGAAGAAAAAGGCGAAAAAAGTCGTTGATGAAGACGAAGACGATCTATTAGAAGATGACGATCTTGATTATGATGACCTTGATGACTTTGAAGATGAAGATGATCTCCTTGATGAAGATGAAGATGAAATTGATGAAGACGATTTCGAGGATCTTGATGATGAAGAAGATGATGATGAAGTCTTTGAAGAGGATGATTTAATTGGTGAAGATGAGTATGATCTAGACGAAGATGATGATGAAGAACTAGATGTGGAAGAGGAAGAAGAGGATAAATAATCCGCTTGACTTCTTTTCGTTAGGCAGGTAGTATTTTATTTGGGCTCCTTTAAAAAGGAACGAATAAGTATACGATGCTCCCCTTTGTTATTTGAGGGGGAGCTTTTTTATTTTTATATACGAAAATCCCAATCGTTTTTCAGACTAACTGAATCTATATTGTGTAACAATAACTGTATGTTGAAGGGGGAAAAAATTGTGACAAAATACATTTTTGTAACTGGTGGAGTTGTATCTTCACTTGGAAAAGGAATTATCGCAGCATCCTTAGGGAGATTATTGAAAAACCGAGGATTAAAAGTAACTACACAAAAGTTCGATCCTTATATCAATGTGGATCCTGGAACAATGAGTCCATATCAACATGGTGAGGTTTTTGTAACAGATGATGGTGCTGAAACGGATTTAGATTTAGGACACTATGAACGTTTTATTGATATTAACGTAACAAAATACAGTAGTGTGACAACAGGTAAAGTGTATTCGGAAGTTCTTAGAAAAGAGAGACGTGGCGAGTATCTTGGTGGTACCGTTCAAGTTATCCCACATATTACAAATGAAATTAAAAGTAGAGTATTCCGAGCAGGTGAAGTGACTGATTCTGACGTAGTCATTACGGAAATAGGTGGAACTGTCGGAGATATCGAGTCTTTACCGTTTCTAGAAGCCATTCGCCAAATTAAAAGTGATGTTGGTCGTGACAATGTTATGTACATCCATTGTACACTTGTACCATACATTAAAGTTGCTGGCGAAATGAAAACTAAACCAACTCAACATAGCGTAAAAGAATTACGAAGCCTAGGAATTCAACCAAATATTATTGTGGTTCGTACAGAAATGCCAATATCTCAAGATATGAAGGATAAAATTGCACTGTTCTGTGACATTGATGAAAAGTCAGTTATTGAATCAAGAGATGCAGATACATTATATTCCATTCCATTATCCTTAAGAGATCAAAATCTTGATCAAATTGTTTGTG
This sequence comes from Heyndrickxia sp. FSL W8-0496, assembly GCF_038007825.1. NCBI lineage: Bacteria > Bacillati > Bacillota > Bacilli > Caryophanales > Bacillaceae > Heyndrickxia > Heyndrickxia sp. FSL W8-0496. The sequence continues at coordinate 4,958,133 of NZ_JBBOXX010000001.1, read as the reverse complement.
ATCATTTAAAACTTCAATGTCATGAACCTGATATGACAGAATGGATGGGCTTAGTTGAAAAGGTACGAAACTTATCTAAAGTCACAAAGATCGCTTTAGTAGGGAAGTATGTTGAATTACCTGATGCCTATCTTTCTGTTGTCGAAGCACTAAAACATGCAGGCTATGCATATGATTCAGATATTGATATTAATTGGATCAATGCTGAGAATGTTACAGAGGAAAATGTGAAAGATCTTCTAATGGATGCAGACGGTATTTTAGTGCCTGGTGGATTTGGAGATCGTGGTGTTGAAGGTAAAATTCTTGCTATTCAATATGCTCGAGAAAACAAGGTACCTTTCCTTGGAATTTGTCTAGGTATGCAGTTGGCATCTGTTGAATATGCTCGAAATGTTCTTGGACTTAAAGGAGCACATTCTTCTGAATTAGATCCGAATACTCCGTATCCAATTATCGATCTTCTTCCTGAGCAAAAGGAAATTGAAGATTTAGGTGGTACATTACGCTTAGGTTTATACCCATGTAAAATTGAAAAGGGATCAAAAGCATTTGATGTATATCAAAATGACATGATTGAAGAACGCCATCGTCATCGTTATGAATTTAATAATGAGTATCGCGAACAAATGGAAGCAGCTGGATTTGTTTTCTCTGGTACAAGCCCAGACGGAAGACTTGTCGAAGTGATTGAAATTGAGGATCATCCTTGGTTTGTTGCTGCACAATTCCATCCAGAATTCACATCAAGACCTACTCGTCCACAACCACTATTCCGTGGATTTATTGAATCAGCTTTAAATAATAAATAAAATAATGACACAGTGACTGGTTGTTATACATTATTTTCTTTAATAAATAAACCCCCTAGCAATAAAATTCGCTAAGGGGTTTATTTTATTTTGCGCTATAAGCTGTGAATGGGCGTTTACAAAAGCAATAAACTATATGAAAACAGCGTGAATGTGTTTCTAGTATTCCTCCATGATGTCATCAAAGGCAAGCTTTATACAATGGTAAATAAATAGAGCAGTCATTGAAGAAGGGAAACAGACTCTATCACCAGTTTCTGTAGGCAGCATCGGTTTGAGTAGAGATGTATGGATATGTACATCTGCTAAATTTTGCAGATCATTGGTTTCACTCTTCAATTTTCCTGAAATTGCAGCAAAAGGGATATGGGATGCTACTAATTTTTCGGCAAGATTTATTGCTTCTTTATCATTGGAAAATCTTGTGATTAATAATACTCGATCCGCATCAGTAACTTCGTTTATGTCTGTTAAGAGTTGGGCATTTAAAAATGGTTCTGCACCATATAATGCTTCAATGGTCACTGACTCCATCTCATTAAAACCTTTAATATATATGTTTCCTTCCCCGACAGCAGCTTGTGCCAATAATCTTGCACAATCTTCAATGGAGAATTGTTCTTGTTCGTAAATTCTAGAAAATAAACCGTTTGTTTGGGTTAAAAACATTTTCATTAGTTTGCACTCCTTCAAAATTTAGGTAGATTGATTCAATATTCTGCTTAATAAAACGATATGGCAGGAAAATAGTATGGAAAAATAGAATATATTTCAAGGTGGAATTAAAAACTTTATATATAGTAGTCTATAATAAGATCAGTAACATTCATTTTATCCTAATACATATTTTACATAATATAAGAAAGTTAGAAAAAAGCACAAGACATATACTTTGGGGGGAAAAAAGATGGAAGAAAAAATATTAATTGTTGATGATCAATTTGGAATTCGAATCCTTTTAAATGAAGTACTACAAAAGGAAGGATATCATACATTCCAGGCAGCAAATGGCGTTCAAGCATTGGAAATCACAAAGAAGCATTCTCCAGATCTCGTCTTGTTAGATATGAAAATACCAGGAATGGATGGTATCGAAATTTTAAAAAGAATGAAAAGTATTGATCCAGATATTCGAGTGATTATTATGACTGCGTATGGAGAATTGGACATGATCCAAGAGGCGAAAGATTTGGGTGCACTTACACATTTTGCTAAGCCCTTCGATATAGACGACATTAGAAAAGCTGTGAGAGAGCATTTACCAGTAAAAGGGTAGAAGGTAAAATTTTTTAAAAAATTTTATTATTTTTATCCGATTATGTTCATTGGTAAAAGAAAAGCGAATTTGATATGATGAAAATGTTATTTTAACCTGTATGATGTTAAATTGTTTGTTTAATCTATAAGGGAAAGGATTGTAGAATACGTCCTAACTTTTGTACTTGAAATACGGACAATTTGACTGTAATTAAAGGAGGAAATTGTATCATGCCATTAGTCTCTATGACTGAAATGCTCAATAAAGCTAAAGAAGGCCATTATGCTGTTGGTCAATTCAATATTAATAATTTAGAATTTACACAAGCGATTCTTCTTGCCGCAGAAGAAGAAAAGTCACCAGTTATCCTTGGGGTTTCTGAAGGTGCTGGTCGCTATATTGGTGGTTTTAAGACAGTAGTAAAAATGGTAGAAGGTTTAATGGAAGACTATAAGATTACAGTACCAGTCGCTATTCATTTGGATCACGGTTCAAGCTATGATAAATGTAAAGAAGCTATTGATGCTGGATTTACTTCAGTGATGATTGATGCTTCACACCATCCATTTGAAGAAAATGTGGCGATTACATCTAAAGTAGTTGAATATGCACATGCTAAAGATGTTTCTGTAGAAGCAGAACTTGGAACAGTTGGTGGACAAGAAGACGATGTGGTTGCAAATGGTGTCATTTATGCAGATCCGAATGAATGTCAAGAACTAGTGAAGCGTACAGGTATTGATACACTTGCTCCAGCATTGGGTTCTGTTCATGGTCCTTACAAAGGTGAACCAAATCTTGGTTTCAAGGAAATGGAAGAGATAGGTAAAGCTACAGGTCTTCCTTTAGTTTTACATGGAGGAACAGGTATCCCAACAAAAGATATTCAAAAGGCGATTTCTTTAGGAACAGCTAAAATTAATGTAAATACAGAAAACCAAATTGCATCAGCAAAAAAAGTGCGTGAAGTACTTGCTGCAGACGCAGAAATGTATGATCCTAGAAAATATTTAGGACCTGCTCGTGATGCCATAAAAGAAACTGTAATTGGTAAAATACGCGAATTTGGTTCTTCTAATAAAGCTTAATATAATTACTACTATAATTTTTAAACAACTTAGACATACAACTTGTGAAACCGCCTTATCCTAGGCGGTTTCGGTGTATATATATAAATTATTTATGCAGAGGTGAGTAAAATGAAATTTTTTATTGATACGGCAAATTTGGAAGAAATTAAACAAGCATTTGAACTTGGTATTATAGCAGGTGTAACAACTAATCCGTCACTAGTAGCAAAAGAGAATGTTTCTTTTCCTGAACGCTTAAAGGAAATCACTAGTTTCGTTACAGGTTCTGTTAGCGCTGAGGTAATTGCCTTAGATACAGAAGGTATGGTTAAAGAAGGACGCGAACTTGCTAAAATTGCCCCAAATATTACGATAAAGGTTCCAATGACCCCAGAAGGCTTAAAAGCTGTACATATTTTCTCGAAAGAGGGAATAAAAACCAATGTAACGTTAATTTTTAGTGCAAATCAAGCATTGATGGCTGCCCGTGCTGGAGCATCATATGTATCTCCATTCTTAGGAAGACTAGATGATATCGGTCATAATGGAATTGAGCTTGTATCTACGATAGCAGAAATTTTTGAAACTCATCAAATTAATACAGAAATTATTGCTGCATCTATTAGGCACCCCCAACATATCACGGATGCTGCATTAGCGGGTGCACATATTGCAACGGTTCCTTTTAAAGTAATCATGCAATTATTTAAACATCCACTAACGGACAAAGGAATTGAACAATTTTTGCAAGATTGGGATTCACATCTGCAAAAATAAGAGAAAACAATTTACAGAATGGTAAAAAGGTATGAATTAGGAAGGCATATGGTAAAACTTAATGATATTGACATCATTCTCTATTTAACCTCAATGATGAAAGTGGTATCGTAGAGGATATGAGTATGTAGAAAAGCATAATTTCTATATACAGCCCATTCATCTGGTTGATTGTATAAAGCTGTTTTTGGTCAAAACCCAGATCTACGGAAGGGAGTATAAAATGGAAAAACTAAAGATTGCAGGGGGATATTCATTAAAAGGAACAATTAAAGTAAGTGGCGCTAAAAACAGTGCGGTTGCTTTAATACCTGCCACGATCCTAGCAGAAACCCCTGTGACGATAGAAGGTTTACCCAATATTTCAGATGTTGGAATTTTGAAAACTTTATTGGAAGAAATCGGCGGGGCGGTTACATTTGAAGACGGTGAAATGGTAGTAGATCCAACACAAATGGTTTCGATGCCACTACCAAATGGAAAGGTCAAAAAACTTCGTGCATCCTATTATTTAATGGGAGCTATGCTTGGAAGATTTAAAAAAGCTGTGATCGGATTGCCTGGTGGTTGTCATTTAGGTCCAAGACCTATTGATCAGCACATTAAAGGATTTGAGGCTTTAGGTGCAAAGGTGACAAATGAGCAAGGTGCAATATACTTACGAGCAGATGAATTGCATGGTGCAAGAATTTATCTGGATGTTGTTAGTGTAGGTGCGACCATTAATATAATGTTGGCTGCAGTCAAAGCAAAAGGGAAAACTGTCATTGAAAACGCTGCAAAGGAACCAGAAATTATTGATGTAGCGACCTTACTTACAAATATGGGAGCAAAAATAAAGGGAGCCGGAACCGATGTCATACGAATCGAAGGTGTAGAATCATTAAATGGTTGTCGCCATACAATTATTCCCGATCGTATTGAAGCAGGGACATTTATGTTACTAGGTGCAGCTGCTGGTGATGGTGTATTAATTGATAATGTAATCCCGCATCACTTAGAATCATTGACTGCAAAGCTTCGTGAAATGGGCGTACCAATAGAGGTCGGCGATGAGCAAATCTTCATTGGCAAAGGCGAACATTTGAAAGCAGTTGATATAAAAACCTTGGTATATCCTGGTTTTCCAACTGATTTGCAACAACCTTTTACTTCACTTCTTACTAAGGCAGAAGGAACTTCTGTAGTAACAGATACGATTTATTCTGCACGATTTAAGCATATTGATGAATTAAGAAGAATGAATGCGAACATCAAGGTTGAAGGTCGTTCCGCAATCATTAATGGAGCTACTACTCTACAAGGAGCAAAGGTAAAAGCAAGTGACCTACGGGCTGGTGCTGCCCTTGTAATTGCCGGTTTAATGGCAGAAGGAATTACTGAAGTAACTGGTTTAGAACATATTGACCGGGGATATAGTAATTTAGTTGAAAAACTAGAAGGTTTAGGGGCCACTATTTGGCGTGAAAAAATGACTGAAGAAGAATTGGAACAGCAAAAGAGCCTGTGAGAAATCAACCTAAATGTGAAATCGATAAATAGTAAACACAATTTTCGTTAATTGTGCTACAATATAAAAGAAATGTGTTATACCATTTATGGATTAGTCAACAATATATGTTGATCACATAGGGGGAAGAAAGATGGAAAGAAGTTTATCGATGGAATTGGTCCGTGTAACGGAGGCTGCTGCTCTTGCTTCTGCTCGATTAATGGGAAGAGGGAAAAAGCCAGAAGCAGATGATGCAGCTACTTCAGCAATGCGTGATGTATTTGATACCATTCCAATGAAAGGTACAGTAGTCATTGGAGAGGGAGAGATGGACGAGGCTCCAATGTTATATATCGGTGAAAAACTTGGTACAGGATATGGACCACGTGTCGACGTAGCTGTGGATCCTCTTGAAGGAACAAATATTGTTGCATCTGGGGGTTGGAACGCATTAGCTGTGTTAGCGGTTGCAGATCATGGAAATTTATTACATGCTCCCGATATGTATATGGATAAAATTGCTGTTGGTCCAGAAGCTGTTGGCCAAATCGATATTAATGCTTCTGTTCTAGATAATTTAAAAGCTGTAGCGAAAGCAAAAAACAAAGATGTAGAGGATGTTGTAGCAACAGTTTTAAATAGACCAAGACATGAGCATATTATTGCGCAACTTCGTGAAGCAGGAGCAAGAATTAAGCTTATCAACGATGGGGATGTAGCAGGAGCAATAAATACGGCTTTTGATCATACAGGTGTTGATATTCTATTCGGATCTGGCGGTGCACCAGAAGGTGTGATTGCTGCGGTTGCCTTGAAATGTCTTGGTGGAGAGTTACAGGGAAGATTGTTACCACAAAATGATGCCGAACTTGAACGCTGTATTAAAATGGGATTGGATACGAATAAAATTTTATTAATGGAAGACTTAGTCCGTGGTGATGATGCAATCTTCTCGGCAACAGGTGTTACAGATGGAGAACTTTTAAAAGGGGTTCAATTTAAAGGCTCCTACGGTTCTACTCACTCGGTGGTTATGCGAGCTAAATCGGGAACTGTTCGGTTTATTGATGGACGACATAGCCTAAAAAAGAAACCAAATTTAGTAATCAAATAAGATTTTTTGAAGATCTATGAGAATAGTGTTTTAAATAGATGATAAAAAGATATGAATAATTTCCTATCAACTCAATAAATTTGTACAGGTCAATTGCCTGTACAAATTTATTTCCTTCCTTCTTATTGATTCTTTCTCGAAAATATGGTTAAAATAGATATTGTTTTTGCTTTCTTTATTTTTAAAGTTCTTCCGAGGCTTCTGAATCTTCAATATTTTAAATATTCTTTTCTTCGGCGCCCTTAATACTATTTTGGTGCTAAAAGTACTCTTATCGACAGAGATATACCTCTTTCAATGATCTTTTTTAAAGAAAGATTAAATACCACTTTCTTTAAAGAAATTCTTTCCTCAGAACACGATAGTACTTTCATGAAGATCTGATTAGAAATGAAAAAAACAATTTTAATAATAATAATAATTTAGCATTGAAAAAAACAAAGTGTGGTGTAGATATGGAAGGTTTATCAATTTCAAGTCTTGATAATATGACGCTTAAGGAGCTCTATGCTTTAGCACGAGAGTATAAAGTTTCATACTATAGTAAATTAACAAAAAAAGAACTTATTTTTGCGATTTTAAAAGCACGTGCTGAACAAGAAGGCTATTTCTTCATGGAAGGTGTTCTTGAAATCATCCAATCGGAAGGTTTTGGTTTCTTAAGACCAATAAATTATTCCCCAAGTTCAGAGGATATTTATATTTCAGCTTCCCAAATTCGACGTTTTGATTTAAGAAATGGTGATAAGGTTTCAGGTAAAGTTCGTCCTCCTAAGGAAAATGAACGCTATTATGGATTACTTCATGTTGAAGCAGTAAATGGGGATAATCCAGAATCTGCAAAGGAACGTGTGCATTTCCCTGCACTAACACCATTATATCCAGACAGACAAATAAAATTAGAAACAGCTCCCAATAAATTATCCACAAGGATTATGGATCTAATTGCCCCTGTTGGTTTTGGTCAACGTGGTTTAATTGTCGCTCCTCCTAAAGCAGGAAAAACGATGCTTTTAAAGGAGATAGCTAATTCCATAACAACGAATAACCCTGATGCCGAGCTAATTGTTCTATTAATTGACGAGCGTCCTGAAGAGGTAACCGATATCGAGCGCTCAGTTAATGCAGAGGTTGTAAGTTCAACTTTTGATGAGGTACCAGAAAATCATATTAAAGTAGCAGAATTAGTACTGGAAAGAGCCATGCGTTTAGTTGAGCATAAGCGTGATGTTGTTATTCTGATGGATAGCATTACTCGTCTAGCCCGTGCATACAACTTAGTCATTCCCCCAAGTGGACGAACTCTTTCAGGTGGTATTGATCCAGCTGCATTCCACCGTCCTAAGCGTTTCTTTGGTGCAGCTAGAAATATTGAAGAAGGTGGTAGCTTAACTATATTGGCGACTGCACTTGTTGAAACTGGCTCACGGATGGACGATGTTATTTATGAAGAATTTAAAGGAACCGGTAATATGGAACTCCATCTTGACCGTTCACTATCAGAAAAACGAATCTTCCCTGCTATCGATATTCGTCGATCAGGAACGCGTAAAGAAGAATTACTTATTCCGAAGGAGCATTTAGACAAACTATGGGCAATAAGAAAGTCAATGTCTGATACACCTGATTTTGTAGAAAGATTTTTACGCAAATTAAAGAAAACGAAAACGAATGAGGAATTTTTTGAGGTTTTAACTGCTGAAATGAAAAGCAGTACAACTGGAAGAAGAACGGTTTAATATAAGGGAAAAAGTGGATAGTAAATATTAAACTGTAATATTGCATTTCAAAAAATAGCTTGTTATAATATACCCATGTGTTTGTAAATTCTAATGGAGAAAATCAGAAATCAAGATTTTCTAAAGATCGTTATTATTATAACTTTCTTTGAACCCATAGAAATATATAACTCTGTTTCGAAATGACTCAGGGCAAAGGAGATGAAAAGAATGAAAGCAGGTATTCATCCAGGATACAAAAAAGCAATGGTTAAATGCGCTTGCGGTAACGAATTCGAGAGTGGTTCAGTAAAAGAAGAGATTCGTGTTGAGGTATGCTCAGAATGTCATCCATTCTATACTGGTCGCCAAAAATTCGCTTCTGCTGATGGACGTGTTGACCGATTCAATAAAAAATACGGTTTTAAACAACAATAATGATAAAAAACAGGCAAGAAAGCTTGCCTGTTTTTTATTTCTGTAAATTTTAAAATCGGAGGGAGGATGCTCAATCAATGTATGTAATGGAACACTCAGGTTGGATAGAAGTAATTTGTGGCAGTATGTTTTCAGGAAAGTCTGAAGAACTGATCAGACGTGTACGTCGTGCACAGTTTGCTAAACAGGAAATTGCTGTATTTAAACCTAAGTTGGATGACCGCTACAGCAAAGAATCAGTTGTTTCTCATAACGGTACCTCGGTTATTGCCCTTCCGATAGAAAAAGCACGTGATATCTTTGAAAACATACATAGAAATATTGATATCATTGCCATAGATGAGGCACAGTTTTTTGATGAAGAAATTGTTGAGGTTGTTCAAGAATTGGCGAATAATGGACATCGGGTTATTTTGGCAGGACTTGATCAAGATTTCAGAGGGGTTCCTTTCGGGCCGATGCCAAAACTTATGGCTATTGCAGAATTAGTAACAAAACTCCAGGCAGTATGTACAGTTTGTGGATCCCCTGCAAGTAGAACTCAACGGTTAATTAATGGTAAACCAGCTTGTGCGGATGATCCAATCATCCTTGTGGGTGCTTCGGAAGCTTATGAAGCTCGCTGTCGTCATCATCATGAAGTCCCAGAGGGAATTAGTATACCTCTAAAACAAATTGTTACTAGCGTAGAATAAGTCTCTTTTTAGAGGCTTTTTTTGATGTCTAATTTAAAAGATTAACTTTCGAATCTACGTTTTAAACCCCATTTGATTCCAGTAAGGTTACAAATTTTAGATAATATCTAAAATTTTTCACTATTTTTCCATAAATAGTGAAAAAGAACTAAAAATCATTGTTTTTCTATACATACTTCTATATAATAAAATAAATTTCGACAAGTTTATTGATTTCGAAAATTTATAATATCTTCGCTTTCGTCCAATAAAATGGACATACAACAAGACTCCTTATTTCCCCATAGTCCTTTTCGGAGGAAAAATCACTTAGTGTAGTATGATTCTGATTTTTATCTTATTTAGAACAAGGAAGTTCTATAAAGTGGAATTGTTAAATATTTGATGAGGAGGAATTTGCTGTGAATCCAAAAAATGAACTTGATATGTCCTCTAGTATTGATTGTTTTCCTGAGGTTACGAGCTTTTCTGAGTATTTTATGGAAAAAGGAACTGTACCGTACTTTAGAGTGAATGATGGAATTGCATCGAATACGATAATCATTGATGGGAAAGAAATGATTAATTACTCAACTTATAATTATTTAGGAATGAATGGTCGTGAGGAAATAAATAAGCAAGTATATAAAGCTATACAACAATATGGAACAAGCGTATCTGGAAGTAGATTATTAAGCGGAGAAATTGAGCTTCACTCCAAATTAGAAAAAAAGATTGCATCTTTTATTGGAACAGAAGATGCAATTGTACAAGTAGGTGGCCATAGTACAAATGTAAATACGATTGGAAATCTTGTAAATGGAGAGGATTTAATTCTATATGATGCATTAGCACATAATAGTATTATTCAAGGAGCTATTCTATCGAAGGCCAAAAGAAGGCCATTTAAACATAATGATATGGAAAGTCTTGAAAGTAAGCTGAAAAAATTAAGATACAAATACCGACGTGTTCTAATTGTTGTAGAAGGTGTTTATAGTATGGATGGAGATATTTGCAAACTACCTGAGTTGATCAAATTAAAAAACAAATATAACGCACTCTTAATGGTAGACGAAGCACACTCAATTGGTACAATTGGTGAAAATGGTCGTGGTGTGACAAGTTATTACAATATTGATCCAAAAGAGGTAGATGTATTAATGGGTACATTAAGTAAATCACTTAACAGCTGTGGGGGATATATCGCGGGTAGTAAAAGATTCATTCATTATTTAAGATACAATTCTCCGGGATTTATTTTTAGTGTTGGTATAACTCCTGCCAATGCTGCAGCTGCGTATGCATCATTAGAAATATGTGAGAGAGAAGAGCATTTATTTGAAAGGCTAAAGAAGAATTCAACTTACTTCCTTTCAAAGTTAAAGTCATTGAATGTAAATACTGGAGATAGTTATGATACACCTATCATTCCAATGATTATCGGAAATACTGATAAGGCTCTTATGTTTGCTGAAAAGCTTTATCAAAGAGGTGTGAATGCAATGCCTATTGTTTATCCAGCAGTTAAGGAAAGCCAAGCAAGAATTAGGTTTTTTATGTCATCTGCGCATACGAAGGAAAATATTGATCAAACCATCCAAATAATTAAAGAAGAATTAATAAATCAGAAGGAAGAAGCATTACAATACAGTTGATTAAGGATACTTTATGTAGGAATGAAGGAGAATGTCGACCTCCAACCTATTTTTAAAGTAAAACATTAACTAAAATCAACAATGTTTGAGAAAAGAGCCTTGATATTTCATGAAAAATATTTTTGCATTTGTAAAGGCCCAACTTCCGGCTTTTACACCTAATAAAGGGTTCAGCATTCTTTTAAAGTTTGCAGCTCTTTTCTCAGAGGAATGCAGGATGTCGACCTCCAACCTATTTTTGTAGTAAAACATTAACTAAAATCAACAATGTTTGAGAAAAGAGCCTTGATATTTCATGTAAAATATTTTTGCATTTGTAAAAGCCCAACTTCCGGCTTTTACACCTAATAAAGGGTTTAGCATTCTTTTAAAGTTTGCAGCTCTTTTCTCAGAGGAATGCAGGATGTCGACCTCCAACCTATTTTTGTAGTAAAACATTAACTAAAATCAACAATGTTTGAGAAAAGAGCCTTGATATTTCATGGAAAATATTTTTGCATTTGTAAAAGCCCAACTTCCTGCTTTTACACCTAACAAAGGGTTCAGCATTCTTTTAAAATTTGCAGCTCTTTTCTCAGAGGAATGCAGGATGTCGACCTCCAACCTATTTTGTAGTAAAACAATACTTGAATAACAACAATGTTTGAGAAAAGAGCCTTGATATTTCATGGAAAATATTTTTGTATTTGTAAAAGCCTAACTTCCGGCTTTTACACCTAATAAAGGGTTCAGCATTCTTTTAAAGTTTGCAGCTCTTTTCTCAGAGGAATGCAGGATGTCGACCTCCAACCTATTTTTGTAGTAAAACAATACTTGAATAATAACAATGTTTGAGAAAAGAGCCTTTTTAAGTTGTAGTTCTACATAAACATTCTTCATCAGGAAAAGCTATTCGTATGGAGGTGCATGTTTATGTGGAAATTGACAATTAGCTTTCTATTCTTATTAGGTCTATTATCAGGTTGTGGGAGCAATCAGTTAAACGATGATGCACTTACAAATAATGGGACTAAGGATAATAAGTATAGAGAGATTTCTACTAGTCAAACGAATGAAAATCCAAATATGATTGATTTAAAAAAGGGTGACCCTCAACCTACAGTAGGTTCTGAAGTGGATAAGGCGAAGGATGTCGTAAGAAGCCAAAAAGGGTATGTACCTTCTTCTGTTTGGATTAATGGAAATAATATGTGGGTGAATGTTCATACGAATAAACGTTTAACCCATCATGAACGCATGAAAGAGGAATCAAAGCTTCATCAGAAGCTCATTCAAGCTTTACCGAAATATGATATTAATGTAAAGATTGATGAACAATAAAAAATGGGCTGTCTGAGACACACTTATTCAGACAGTCTTTTTATATGGATTTGAAGATTATAGAATCCTTAATGAGCAGAAATCATTAGGGAAATGAAAAAATCGAATGCTCAACGATTCTTGTCATAGATGGAAAGATGTATGAACTTTATTTACAGAAGGTTAGTTTGAAAGAGCGAACAAAGGGCTTTCCCTATTTACGAGGGTAGTCGAGTATACTATAATAGTACTGTTACGGACATAATTGATATTGAGATCCATTAAGACTTTAGATAGAATCATTTATAATTTTTTAAGCGTAAGCTTATGATAATAGAGGTGAAATGCCATGTTTGATCGATTACAAATTGTAGAAGATCGTTATGAGAAGCTCAATGAACTTTTAAGCGATCCTGAAATTATTAACGATACAAAAAAATTAAGAGAATATTCGAAGGAACAGTCTGATATTCAGGAAACAGTAATGGTGTATCGTGAATATAAAGAAGTTCAACAGCAATTTAAAGATGCAAAAGCAATGTTAGAAGAAAAGCTTGATAATGAAATGCGTGAAATGGTTAAAGAAGAAATACATGAATTAGAAGAACAAATTGAAGGCTTTGAAGAGCGTTTAAAAATATTACTTTTACCAAAAGATCCTAATGATGATAAGAACGTTATTATGGAGATTCGCGGAGCAGCAGGTGGAGATGAGGCAGCTCTTTTTGCAGGTGATCTTTATCGAATGTATAGTCGTTATGCAGAGGCTCAAGGTTGGAAAACTGAAGTGATTGAGGCTAGTACAACCGGTGTAGGCGGCTATAAAGAAATTATTTTCATGATTAATGGGAAGGGAGCATTTTCAAAACTAAAATTTGAAAATGGAGCTCATCGTGTTCAACGTGTACCAGAGACAGAATCAGGTGGTCGTATTCATACGTCTACTGCGACGGTAGCGGTTCTACCCGAAGCTGAAGAGGTTGAAGTGGAAATACATGAAAAGGATATTCGTGTAGATACGTTTGCGAGTAGTGGACCAGGTGGACAAAGTGTCAACACGACCATGTCAGCAGTTCGTTTAACACATATTCCGACTGGAACCGTAGTTTCTTGCCAAGATGAGAAATCACAAATAAAGAATAAGGAAAAGGCAATGAAAGTATTACGTGCACGTGTCTATGATAAATTTCAACAAGAAGCACAAGCAGAATATGATGCCAATCGTAAGTCTGCTGTAGGGACTGGTGATCGCTCAGAACGTATTCGTACGTATAATTTCCCGCAAAATCGTGTCACTGATCACCGTATCGGATTAACTATTCAAAAATTGGATCAAATTCTTCAAGGAAAAATGGATGATATTATAGATGCGCTTATTTTGGAAGATCAATCCCATAAACTTGAAAGTGTGAATGACTAATGGTTCAAGGCCAAAAAGTGTTTGAAGCTCTGCAATGGGCTTCTTCTTTTTTAGTGGAACATCAACGGGACTCGAATGCAGGTGAAATACTGCTGAGACATTATCTACAGATGAGTAGATCTCAGTTATTTGCAAACCAACAATTGGTTCTTCCAAAGCAAGTACAGGATGATTTTTATGGAGCTGTTAGAATGCATGCAAGTGGGGTTCCTATTCAGCATATAATGGGCTATGAAGAGTTCTATGGCAGGGAGTTTATCGTTAATCAGGATGTACTTATCCCTCGTCCAGAGACAGAGGAATTAATTGTTGAAGCCATTACTAGAACTAAGCGAATGTTTCCAGACCAAAAGGATTTGAAAATGGTCGATATAGGTACTGGTAGTGGAATTATTGCTATTACAATGAAACTTGAATGCCCATATCTTTTTACTTCAGCCATAGACATATCTGGAAGTGCGTTGGAAATAGCGAAAAAAAATGCAGCCCAGTATAAAGCGGATATTTCTTTTATACAAGGTGATTTATTAATCCCTATTATTAAGGCAAAGGAAAAAGTAGATATTATATTATCCAATCCTCCCTATATTCCGAACAGAGATATTGAAGTATTATCTGATGTGGTGAAGGATCACGAACCACATCAGGCACTATTCGGAGGATTTGACGGGCTCGATTATTATAGAAGATTAATGGAACAGATTCCTGAAGTTATTAGGGAGAAGGCATTAATTGGATTTGAAATTGGAATGGGTCAAGGGGAACAAGTCGCTGAAATCCTTAGAAAGTCTTTTCCACAAAGTGTCATTGAAATAGTAAATGACATAAATGGAAAGGATCGTATGGTTTTTTGTGAAATATAAAATAATTCATGGGCTACCTGGCTTTACTTTTTTAGGTAGTCTTTTTTTATAGGCTCATTTCTAAATTACCAATAAATATAGGTGTTAATAACGAATGCGAAAAGTACATTAAAAGTAAATCGGTCTTATGAGAATTACTTCTATAAAAAAATTTAAGTTTACTAGTTTAAGATTTCAACATTTTGTCCACAATATCTTAGTAAGGGATGGTGGAGAAAATGAATAAAAAAAATTTAGCATGGATTTATATTATGATGTTATCAATTGGAACAATTTTAAGTTTATATATACCAAAGCAAGAAAGTGTTGCGGATGAAACCATTGTTATACCACAAGAGGCGGTTCGTCTGCGGATTTTAGCCAATAGTGATACGCAAAAGGATCAAGCGATAAAGCGAAAAGTACGTGATGAAGTAAATAAAGAAATCACAAGATGGGTGGAAAGTCTGACGTCTATTGAGGATGCAAGAGAAGTCATCCAATCTCATTTAGCTGATATTCAAATGATAGCAGAACGTGTTGTAAAGGAAGAAAACAGTAAACAATCCGTCAAAGTGGAGTTTGGTCAAGTTCAATTTCCTACTAAGTTATATGGACAATTTTTATATCCAGCAGGTAAATATGAGGCAGTACTAATTACACTTGGTAAAGGCGATGGAGCCAACTGGTGGTGTGTTCTGTACCCTCCATTATGCTTCCTAGATTTTTCTAATGGTGTAGCAGTAAGTCCGGGATTTGATAGTAGTAATGAAGAAAAAAAGGAATCAACGGAGCGTAATAAAGAAAATGCTGAAACACAAATGAAAGAGAATAATCAACAAAAGAATGTAGAAAATGTGGATATTCAGAAGGATGATAGTAAGAATAACAATAATGAGGATAAGTCTAAGGAAATAAGTAAAAAGAAAGGCAGGAATTCTTCAATGGAACCTTTATATGTAAAAGATAATGAGGATGAAGATGATGTAAAGGTTAAGTTTTTTATAGTAGAATTATTTGAGAAGGTATTCTAGCAGGAGTCGCAAGACTTCTTTTTTGTTTTTTGTGGATATTTAATTATTAAAATCGTTATTCACATTTTTCTAAAAAGTTATCCACTTTATTTATGGAATTATCCACATATTGTGGATAATACTTGTTTTCATTACTTCTTTTTAATATACTTTCAAAGGAGAAATGAATCGATAACTGACAAAATAAGATAAAACTCGACATTGTTCATTTTTGAGGATTAATTTTCAACATAGAAGAAGAGGTGATATGCTATGAAAACTATTCAGTGGTTTGTGGATAAAAATGTGGATATTTCTCCAAGTAATCCACAATTAGAAAAAGCAGCAAATTTATTAAAACAAAATGAAGTTGTTGCATTCCCTACAGAGACTGTTTATGGTCTTGGGGCAAACGCGTTATCAGACAATGCGGTAGAGAAAATATTTGAAGCGAAGGGAAGACCGAGTGATAATCCACTAATTGTCCACATAGCAGAGCTTAGTCAATTAGAGGAAATTGTAACGTTTATACCTGAAAAGGCAAAAATTCTTATGAATACGTTTTGGCCTGGTCCATTAACTATTATTTTTAATCGTAAACCGAATGTTCTTTCAGAGAAAGTAACTGCTGGAATGGAAACAGTAGGGATACGCATGCCAGATCATCCGATTGCTCTTCAAATTATCCATCAATCTAAGTTACCAATTGCTGCGCCGAGCGCAAATCGTTCCGGAAGACCAAGTCCAACCATTGCTGAGCATGTACTAGAGGATTTAGATGGTAGAATAGCAGGTATTGTTAATGGGGGAGATACCGGTGTAGGTGTAGAATCAACTGTTATCGATTGTACACAGGAAATACCGATGATTCTTCGCCCAGGGGGTATTTCAAAGGAAGAAATAGAACAGGTAATTGGTGAAATTGCACTCGATCCAGGTCTTGAAAATAAAAATATCATTCGCCCCAAATCACCTGGGATGAAATATACTCATTATGCTCCTGATGCACCTGTTTATTTAGTTGATGGTACAACTAATTTTCTCCAGGAATTAGTTCGAAATAAGCAAAATGATGGCATGAAAGTAGGTGTCATAGCGACAGAGGAAACACAAAAAGAGTATGTTGCGGATGCCGTCATTTCCTGTGGAAAAAGAGGCGATTTACATTCTGTTGCACATTCATTATATGATACGTTAAGAGCCTTTAATAACCTTGATGTTGATATTATTTTTGCTGAGACCTTCCCACTTGATGGGATTGGCCTGGCGATCATGAATCGTTTGGAAAAGGCCGCAGGACATCGGTGGATTCATCAATAATGATTTTCTAGAGAAGACCAGTTAAAAATACATTCTAATCCTCTAAGGACATGCATATGTTGTCTGTAGGCACGTCCAAAGGAGGAAATGGAATGGAAGCAATCATCGCAGAATTATTTACATTAATGCTAATGGCGTTTGCATTAGGTATGGATGCCTTTTCAATTGGTATTGGCATGGGGATGTTTCAACTACGCTATAAACAAATTTTTTATATAGGATTAACGATTGGATTTTTTCATGTTTGGATGCCTCTTCTTGGGATTATTGCTGGACATTTTATATCTGATAAGTTCGGAATGATCGCACAGTATATTGGTGGTATTTTATTAATTATTTTAGGAATACAAATGATACTTTCTAGCCTAAAAAAGGAAGAGCGCATTGTTATAAAACCATTTGGGTGGGGTTTAATGGTTTTTGCATTAAGTGTTAGTTTAGATAGCTTTTCAGTGGGCCTATCCCTAGGTATATTTGGTGCCAGGTCAGCAGCTGTTGTGATTTGTTTTGGAGTGGTTGCAACGTTATTGACATGGATAGGATTATTATTAGGGAGAAAGTTTCAAGGATATATCGGCTCATACAGTGAAGCTCTAGGTGGAAGTATATTATTGGCATTCGGTATCAAATTATTATTAGTCTTCTAAAATGGTATAATTTTTAATGGTGGTAAGCAAAACAATCTGCTTGCCTTTTTTATATGGAAAGTATCAAGGATGCTATTTCTTAATTCACATTATTTTTAAAAACGCCACTATTTAATCTGAGTCTTTTAGACTATAATAAGGGAAAGAAGTCTACTTAACATATATGGTGATTTTTGGAGGGATATATCAATTTGAATATTCTATTCATTTGTACGGGAAACACATGTCGAAGTCCAATGGCTGAGGCTATTTTGAAAAATAAAAGGATAAAGGGAATATCGGTAAGGTCTGCTGGAATTTTTGCTATGGATGGACAGCATGCTTCAATTCAAACACAGCAGGTTCTCGATGAAAATAGTATAAAACATAATCATGTTTCGAAAAAATTAAGTGTAGAAGATATTGAATGGGCAACAAAAATTATAACAATGACAATGGACCATAAACGATTTATTCTAGATACCTACCCATCTGCTTCGGAAAAAGTATTTACATTAAAAGAGGCGGCTAATGGTCACTTAGAGGATATGGATGTAATGGATCCTTTCGGGGGAAGTATTGAAGTTTATAGAGAAACCTATAATGAATTAACAAAACTCATTGAAAATCTAATCATGAATGATCGATGATCAATTTTTAGAAAAAGGCACTTCAAAAAAACTTGGGGAATATCAAAAAAGCCTATATAAAAACACAGCTTGGGGGAGAGGGGAAAATGAAAAGAAAATATAAGTTTGGTTTGCGAAAAAAATTAGTTTTATTTGTTACTTTATTAGCATTAATTACTTATTCGACAAGTTTCTTCTTTATTAGTATCGTTCATTCTAAATTCGCTACCAATATTGATGATTCACTGTTTAATAGTATTACTCTATTATTAGGGATATTTTGGACAGGCCTACTTGCTTATTTTGTAGCAGGTGTTATAACGAAACCACTGCAGCGTTTAGAACATGCAGCTATAAATGCAAGTCAAGGAAATATTAAAGAGGATGTTATGATACCTAAGTCGGATGATGAAATTCGTTCATTAGGAATGGCGTTTAACCAAATGCTCTCTAATTTAAGAGTTATGGTACATAGTATTGAAGATAACTTCCAACAAACAAATGGTAATGTCCTCTCTATTTCAGAAAAAACTACAAGGGCAACCCAGCAAGCGGAAAGTATTGCTCAGACAATAAATGAAATATCTGCAGGTGCTGAGAGCTCTGCAATTGCAATTCAATCAACAGCTGAATCGGTAGAGGATATCATTCATATTGCGAATAAAGTACAAGAAAATGCCAAGTCTTCTAAACAAGTTTCCGAAGAAATGGTAAAGGAGCTACAAGATAGTAAAGAGGTAATTAATTCTCTTATAACTGGAATAGATCGATTAGCCAAGGAGAACCAAGAATCGTTACAAGTGGTTCATCATCTTGAGGAGGATGCAAAGAAGGTTGAGCAAATCATATTATTAGTTGGTGATATTGCGGCTCAAACCAATTTGTTAGCTTTGAATGCTTCAATTGAGGCGGCACGTGCAGGTGAGCATGGAAAAGGATTTGCTGTTGTAGCTGAAGAGGTACGTAAATTGGCAGATGAAAGTGCAAAAGCGGTACAAGGAATTTCGGAGCTGATCCAAAACATCCAAAGTGGTGTAGAAAGTGTTGTTAAACAAATCTCAGAACAGGTAAAAACGGCTAATCATGAGGCTTCAAAAGGCGCTAAAACAAATGAAGTTATTGGATCGATGACGAATACCATTCATATTGTTGCAAATAAGGTGCAAAGTATTTCTGCCCTAGTTGATAGTCAAATGGAAAGCATCCAATTAACTTCCCAACAATCACAAGAAGTAGCAGCAATTGCTGAACAAACTTCTGCTGGCGCAGAAGAAGTAACTGAAGCAACGAAAGAGCAGGCAGAAGTTATGGAAAATGTGGAAAGTCTCGTTTTCCAATTAAAAGATCATGCAGAAAAATTAAAAGGAACCATATCACAATTCCATTTATAAACAAAAAAAATCCAACGACATGTTGGATTTTTTTGTACTTAGCTTTCTTGCTTTTGTCCTTGGGTTACACGTTTTAAGAAGAATGCTAGAATAAAAGCTACAGCTGCAATAAGGACGGAAACGAAAAATGAATCATTAATTCCTTTAATTGTTCCTTCCATAATTAAATGTTCTTGCATTTTAGCTATTGCTTCTTGAGTAGGTTGCTGTGTCATATGCGCCATTTTGCTTGTAGCTTCAGCGACCATATCTTCAATATGATGTTTTGTACGTGAACTCATTACGGTTACAAGTAACCCGGTACCGATAGCACCTGAAACTTGAGATAGTGTACTATTCATGGCAGTTCCATGTGGATTTAATCTTTGTGGTAATTGATTCAATCCATTTGTCATTACCGGCATCATAACCATAGACATCCCGAACATCCGAAGAGAATACATAACAATTAATGTAGAATATGATGTAGAGTCAGAAAGCTGACTGAATGAATATGTTGTCCCTACAGTGATTGCTAATCCGATGAGAGCAAGAATTTTTGCGCCATATTTATCGAATAGTTTCCCTGTAATAGGAGACATAATCCCCATAATAATTGCCCCTGGCAACATTAACAGACCTGAATGCATTGGAGATATACCACGAATTTGTTGTAAATAGATAGGCATTAAAATCATTGCTGAGAACATAGCCATATTTACTACGATTGAAATAGCAGATGCTAATGCAAACATAGGGTATTTATACACGCGAAAATCGAGCATTGGTTTTTCCAATCGAAATTGGCGTAAGATAAGTAAAAATAGACCAAGTACACCGGCAATTAAAGTGATATAAACCTCTGGACTACTCCAGCCTTTTGAACCAGCTGTACTACATCCGTATAGGATGCCCCCGAATCCGATGCTTGAAAGAATAACGGATAGAATGTCAATTTTTATATCCACTTTGTCTTTTTTATCTTTTAATTTAAAGAAGGCTAGGATCAATACAATCAATGCGAAAGGAATGATCATATAAAATAGCGTTCTCCAATTGTAATGCTCTATAATCCAACCTGATAAAGTCGGACCAATTGCTGGAGCAAAGATCATAACTAAACCGAGAATCCCCATTGCTCCTCCACGTTTTTCAATTGGGAAGCTAGTAAGCAAGACATTCATTAATAGCGGCATCATTACAGCCGAACCAGCAGCTTGAATCATCCTTGCGATTAATAAAAGGGTAAATGAATCTGCAAGACTGGCTGTCACTGTACCGACAGTAAAAAATAGCATCGCTGCTATGAACAGACGACGTACAGAAAACTTTTGAATTAAAAATGCAGTCGTTGGGATAAGAATCCCGTTTACTAGCATGTATCCTGTAGCTAACCACTGGATTGTTGTTTCTTTTACCTTCAAATCTTCCATCATCGAAGGTAAGGCGACATTGAGTAATGTTGAATTAAGTATCGAAACGAAAGCACCTGCTAATAGTATCGCTATGATTCCATAAGGTGGACGTTTCGTCGCTTCTTTTGTAGCACTCATAGGCTTCCTCCTCTATTTAAACCATTAGTTCATTTTTTTATACAAGTATTATACAAAGAACTATATTACTCTCGTATTTTGTTTTTGGCAATAAAAAAATATCGGAAATTTAATGGATTGTTATCACAACAGAAATAAGTTAGGATACTTTGTAGAACTACAGTCCAATTTAGAGGGGGATACAAAATGTACGAACGAAAGAAGCATGTGATAGTAAAAGCACATCAGCTATTTATTGAAAAGGGTTTCAGAGCTACCTCGATACAAGATATTTTGGATCATAGTGGAATATCTAAAGGTACATTTTATAACTATTTCCCTTCTAAAAGTGAACTGTTTAAGGCTGTTCTTCTAAATATTCAGGAGAATTATGAAAAGGAAAGAAATGAATTACTGCTTGGAGAAAGTCCAGAAGATATAGAGATATTTGTAAAACAATTGGATTTAATGATGCAATCCAATCGAAAAAATAAATTATTAATCCTAATTGAAGAAGTTATTTTTTCGAACGACCAAGATTTAAAGAAATTTATTCAGGAAATACAAATGATGTATGTAAACTGGATACATAATCGTTTTGTTGATTTATTTGGCAAAGAAAAAAGCCCATATTTATTGGACTGTACTATTCTTTTTTTTGGCATGCTCCATCAAATGCTTCGCTATAATTTCATGGATAATGGACCAAAATATCAAGGGATAGAGATAATCCGATATTGTATGGATAGAGTGCAGCAAATTGTTAAGGACGTAAGTAAATCAGATGTGCAATTATTGAATCCAGATATATTAAAAGAGTGGTTATCGCAGACAACTGATCATACCAATGATTTTTTTGATGAACTGGTGCACCTATCGGAGGAATTGAAGAAAGAGATCGTGCAAATGATTCACAAAGAAACGGATAAAATAAAATACATTCAGACGGTTGATTTTATTCTAGATGAGATAAGGGGAAGCAAAGTTCCGCGTTTGTTTTTAATTGAGAGTTTACTTGTTTTTTTAAAGAAATGTTCGGAGCTAAAGAAAACGAAGGTGTTTGAGGATTATCAACGGCTTATAGAGAAGTATGTACTAGTATAAGAAGGAGCTTTCACGTGTACTGGAAGCTTTATATATTCTATTAAGTGTGTAACAATATTATCAAGAAAATATTCTATATAATGGAGGTTTTAAAATGAAGGTTGCATTAGCGTCTGATCATGGTGGTATTCATATTCGTGAGGAAATACGAAAGTTATTAGAAGAGCTAGGCATTGAGTATGAAGATTTTGGTTGTGATTGTGAAGGATCTGTTGATTATCCGGACTATGCTTTACCTGTGGCAACTAAAGTAGCAAATGGGGAATTTGATCGTGGGATATTAATTTGCGGAACAGGTATCGGAATGAGTATTGCCGCTAATAAGGTAAAAGGGATCCGCTGCGCATTGGTTCATGATGTATTTAGTGCAAAGGCGACTCGTCAACACAATGATACGAATGTTTTGGCTATGGGTGAAAGGGTTATAGGTCCAGGTCTTGCTTTAGAAATTGCTAAAGTATGGTTAACTACTGAATTTGAGGGTGGAAGACATTCACGCCGAATTGAAAAAGTAACAAATTATGAAGAACAAAATTTATAATTGTTCCTATAGATCTTCTTTTAATAGCAAAGGCGCTACTTATAGTGAGGTGTTAGGATGGATAAGGATTTATTGCAGTGGGAAAAACAATTGGAGCAAATCTTAAGTGATTTCTCATCTCAGGTTACTTTTAAAAAGGGGCAGGTATTAGTTGTTGGATGTTCCACTTCAGAAGTGATTGGCGAAAGAATCGGAACTGCAGGAAGTGATGATGTTGCTGCGATTATCTACAAGCATGTGATGAGATTTGCAACCCAACATAGTCTATTTCTAGCATTTCAGTGCTGTGAGCATTTAAATAGGAGCCTGGTGATTGAACGGGAGATTGCTGAACGTAGAGGTTGGGAAGAAGTTAATGTGATTCCGGTTAAAACAGCTGGTGGTGCTATGGCAACCTATGCTTATCAGCATTTTAATGATCCAATGATAGTGGAATTTATTCAAGCTGATGCAGGTATAGATATTGGTGATACATTTATAGGTATGCATTTAAAGCATGTAGTTGTGCCTATAAGGGTAGTACAAAAATCAATTGGATCAGCCCATGTTACTCTTGCTACAACTCGACCTAAATTAATTGGTGGAGCAAGGGCAGTCTATAACAAATCCCTTTCCTCTAACGATGGAAAGTCATGCTCATAAAAAAATATTTTTACAACCATTTCGAATACATATTATATAGTGGAAATTTTATAATGAGCATATTTGTAGCATCGCAATGAACTTTTAAAAAAGCTTTCTTAAATAATTTAAGTTTTAAGAATTAAATAACTTGCCTGCAAGAAACTATGTTAAAATAGGTACGTATTTGACTATTTGTTGACGCAGGAGGGGACCAATATGAGTAAGATAGCAGGGCAGGACAAAGAAGTATATCTAGCAATTCAAGATGAACTAAAACGTCAGCAATCGAAAATTGAGTTGATTGCATCTGAGAACTTTGTAAGTGAAGCTGTAATGGAGGCACAAGGATCTGTATTAACAAATAAATATGCAGAAGGATATCCAGGGCGCCGTTATTATGGTGGCTGTGAATATGTAGATGTAGTTGAGGATTTAGCTAGAGATCGTGCAAAGGAAATTTTTGGTGCAGAACATGTAAATGTACAACCTCATTCAGGTGCACAGGCGAATATGGCTGTTTATTTTACCGTCCTTGAACCAGGTGATACTGTTCTAGGTATGAATCTTTCTCATGGGGGTCATTTAACACATGGTAGTCCCGTTAACTTCAGTGGTGTACAGTATAACTTCGTGGAGTATGGCGTTAATGAACAAACCCATATGATTGATTATGAGGATGTATTGAGAAAGGCACGTGAGCATAAACCGAAATTAATCGTAGCTGGTGCAAGTGCGTATCCTAGAGTAATCGATTTTAAAAAGTTTCGTGAGATAGCAGATGAAATTGGTGCTTATTTAATGGTTGACATGGCGCATATTGCAGGTTTAGTTGCTGCAGGATTACACCCAAGCCCAGTGCCACATGCAGATTTTGTTACAACAACAACACATAAAACATTACGTGGACCACGTGGCGGAATGATTTTATGTAAAGAAGAATTTGCCAAAAAAATTGATAAATCAATATTTCCTGGAATTCAAGGTGGTCCATTAATGCATGTAATTGCTGCGAAAGCAGTTGCTTTTGGAGAAGCTCTTCAGGACAGCTTTAAAGAATACTCTCAACAGGTAATTGATAATTCGAAACAACTTGGAGATTCTTTAATGAAAGAAGGGTTAAATCTTGTTTCTAACGGAACAGATAACCATTTATTATTGGTTGACTTACGTTCTTTAGGCTTAACAGGAAAAGTAGCAGAAAAGGTTTTAGATGATATCGGAATTACTGTTAATAAAAACACTATTCCTTTTGATCCAGAAAGCCCTTTTGTAACGAGTGGAATTCGTATTGGAACAGCTGCTGTAACTTCTCGTGGATTTGGAAGTGACGAAATGGATGAAATAGCTTCCATTATTGGAGATACGTTGAAGAATTATGAAAATGGTGGGAAATTAGAAGAAGCACGCAAGCGTGTTGCTGCACTAACAGAGAAGTTCCCGCTCTATCCAGAAAAATAATAATATTATAATAGATAAAAAGGAGTTTATTCAATAAGGTCTTACCTTGAGAAGAGACTCCTTTTTCGTGTAGAATGGGAATGGTAAATCTGTCATGACGATAAAAGATAATAATAAAGGAGAGAACGAAATGGGAAACGTTTATGTAATTGACCATCCTCTAATTCAACATAAGTTAACTTATATAAGGGATAAAAATACTGGAACAAAGGAATTTCGCGAACTTGTAGATGAAGTAGCAACACTCATGGCATTCGAGATCACAAGAGATATGCCATTACAAGAAATTGAAATTGATACACCTGTAAGTAAGGCAAAAGCTAAAATCTTGTCAGGTAAGAAAATTGGTATTGTCCCTATTCTTCGAGCTGGGATTGGTATGGTAGATGGTGTCTTGAAATTAATTCCTGCTGCTAAGGTTGGTCATATTGGTTTATATCGTGACCCAAAAACATTAAAGCCAGTTGAATACTATGCTAAGCTTCCGAACGATGTAGAAGAAAGAGACTTTATCTTAGTTGATCCAATGCTGGCAACTGGTGGATCTGCAGTTGAAGCGATTAATTCACTAAAAACACGTGGAGCTAAAAATATAAAATTTATGTGTCTAATTGCTGCGCCAGAAGGTGTTGATGCAATTAAAGAAGCTCATCCAGATGTTGATATCTATATTGCTGGATTAGATGAAAAATTAAATGAAAAAGGCTATATTGTTCCAGGCTTAGGAGATGCAGGAGATCGTTTATTCGGAACTAAATAGTAATGCCATGATACTCTATTCTAAAAAGGGGAAGGGATACATATATAGAATCTTCCCCTAAAAAGGAGAAAATGACATGACAAAACCAATTAAAGTAATGACCATATTTGGCACAAGGCCGGAAGCGATCAAAATGGCACCTCTTGTATTAGAATTACAAAAGCATCCAGATTCCATTGAATCGATCGTAACTGTCACTGCGCAGCATCGACAAATGTTAGATCAAGTATTGGAAATATTTAATATTAAACCAAACTACGATTTAAATATAATGAAAGACCGTCAAACCTTAAAAGATATAACAATAAAGGCTTTGGAGGGCCTTGATCGTGTCATGAAAGAGGCAAAGCCTGATATTGTTCTTGTACATGGGGACACAACAACTACTTTTGTTGCAAGTCTCTCAGCCTATTATAATCAGATTGTTGTTGGACATGTAGAAGCAGGATTAAGAACATGGAATAAATATTCCCCATTCCCTGAGGAGTTAAATCGTCAATTAACCGGTGTAATAGCTGATATACACTTTGCTCCAACTGATAAAGCAGCGAATAATTTACTAGATGAGAATAAAAAATCCGAAAGTATTTATATTACGGGAAATACGGCAATTGATGCATTAAAAACTACCATCAAAAAAGATTATACTCATGATGTACTTGAAAAGCTTGGAGATGACCGATTAATTCTACTAACAGCCCATCGAAGAGAAAATCATGGAGAACCAATGCGAAACATGTTTCGTGCAGTTAAGCGGTTAGTAGAAGAAAATTCGAATATTCAAGTGGTCTACCCGGTACATTTAAATCCTGTTGTACGGGAAGTAGCATCTGATATCTTGGGAAATGATCCGAGAATTCATTTAATCGAACCTTTGGATGTTATAGATTTTCACAATTTTGCTGAACGTGCACATTTAATATTAACGGATTCAGGAGGAGTTCAAGAGGAAGCACCATCATTAGGTGTTCCAGTTCTTGTTCTGCGCGATACAACTGAGCGTCCTGAAGGGATTGAGGCAGGAACGTTAAAATTAGCAGGGGTAAATGAGGAAACTATTTACCAATTAGCTACGGAATTACTAACAGACCCTGTGGCATATGAGAAAATGTCTAAAGCAACCAATCCATATGGGGATGGACAAGCTTCTAAAAGAATTGTTGAGGCCATTCAATATCATTTTCATCAAAGGGAAAATAAACCTGAATCATTTAAGCCACTGTAAAAGACGGAGTAATCCGTCTTTTTTTCTTTTATCATCTAGTTTCGTGTATATCACTTTCAGGGTGAGAGATGATAATGGAAAAAGATGAGGGGGAATTTTTTTGTTGCGACGTTTATTTCTGCTTACTATCGTTTTACTTTGTTTGATTCCGCAAAAGGGTTTTGCCCAAAAATGGGTCTTTCCTTCCCTCCCTTCTCCTTCTCCCGAAGAGAAAGCTATTATGATTTTTGCTACAAAGGGTCCACCTAATATTTCAGAAATAAAGACGGTTCTTAATCAATACCCTTCATCAAGTTTAAGAATGATATTTACACAAACTTTTGAGGGTTTTTCAGTCAGTGGGAAAAGAAAAGAATTACTCCAATTAGCGCGCATGTATCAACCAAGATATACTATGTTTGAAAACTCCATTTACACTGTAGATGATGAGGTTAGCTCCCCTTTAGAAATCATTGGAGCGAAAAATGCGGCATCTTATACAGATTCAAAAGGAAATCGTTTAACTGGTAAAGGAATCAGGATCGGTGTAATCGA
Organism: Heyndrickxia sp. FSL W8-0496; assembly: GCF_038007825.1. NCBI lineage: Bacteria > Bacillati > Bacillota > Bacilli > Caryophanales > Bacillaceae > Heyndrickxia > Heyndrickxia sp. FSL W8-0496. Next base: position 4,930,825 of record NZ_JBBOXX010000001.1, on the reverse strand, counting down.
TACAGGAATTGATTATACCCATCCAGATTTAAAAGCGAATTATGGTGGTGGATTTGATTTAGTCGATAATGACAATAATCCGATGGAAACATTAAATTACCAAGGGAAACCTACTATTCATGGGACACATGTGGCAGGAATTATTGCTGCAAATGGTCAAATGAAGGGTGTGGCACCTGAAGCAAAAATATTTGCATATAGAGCATTGGGGGCAGGGGGAAGCGGAACAACTGAGCAAGTGCTTTCAGCGATAGAACGGGCGGTTAAGGACAAGATGGATATTATTAATCTTTCATTGGGTTCAAATGTTAATGGACCTGATTTACCTATTAGCTTAGCACTTAATAAGGTTGTTGAGGAGGGGATTGTTGCTGTAACTTCTAATGGTAATTCTGGTCCTCATATGTGGACGGTTGGCACTCCTGGAACTTCCTCTAAGGCAATATCTGTGGGTGCATCAACGCCAACATTGAGAATTCCCTTTCTAACGACGATTCGTTCTAATAAACCTATAAAAATTAATTCTTTAGTAGGAAGTAAAATGTGGAGCCTTGATAGGTCATATCTAATTGAAGAAGTTGGTCTGGGAAATAAAGATGAAATGAAACAGCTGCGTGGGAAGATTGCATTAATACAACGTGGTGGAATGACATTTACGGAGAAAGCTAAAAATGCTGAAAAGGCAGGAGCAGTTGGGGTGCTTATTTACAATAATACAAAAGGCGATTTTATGGGTAAAATTGAAGGAAGCCTCTCCATTCCTGTTGGTGCTATTTCAAAAAAGGATGGTGAAAGTTTAATTAAGCAAGTAAACAAAACCAAAATTCTTGCCAAAACAATTTATAAAGAGGAAAAGGATCTATTAGCTGATTTTAGTTCGCGTGGTCCAGTTACTTCAAATTGGTCGATTAAACCGGATATTATTGCTCCAGGGGTGTCCATTAAGAGCACGGTCCCTAATAACCGATATTTGGAACTTCAAGGAACAAGTATGGCTGCCCCTTATATTGCAGGAGCAGCTGCTTTAATTAAGCAAGCACATCCAAAATGGACACCAACGGAAATTAAGGCGGCTTTGATGAATACGGCCACACCCCTATACAATAATGGAGGTGCACGTTATAAAGTATTCGAGCAAGGAGCAGGAAGGGTAAATATTGATAAAGCAATTCATACGGAAACACTCGTAATCCCTGGCAGCCTATCATTCGGATTACTAACGAATCAATTTGATGAACGCCGTAAGGAAGTTGTTGTACAAAATATGAGTCAAACAACGAAGAAATACCGATTTCAGATTCCTCCAAGTAATCTTTATGTAGATTGGAAGCTTCCATTATCATTTGAGCTAAAGCCAGGGGAAAAGAAAAAAATATTGATTAATGCATTTATTAAAAGAGAGTTTGAAAATAGGAAGGAAATTATGGAAGGGGAACTTTCATTATTAGAAGCCAATGAAGAAATTAAGATACCTTATATATTTATTAAAGAAGAACCATCGTATCCAAGGTTGATGGGCTTGACAATTGTACAAGGAGATCGTCCCAATACTTATCGTTACGAAGTATACCTACCCATGGGAGCAGACGAATTTGGTATGGCACTTTTTGATCCTAAAACGTTGGCTTTTAAGGGTTATTTAGATGTTGGGAATAACATTAGTCCGGGAATAAAAGAGAATCAAATAACTATACCGAATCAAGAAGGAGTTCGGCAATTGGTTGTTGTGGCCTTTGCTAGAAAAAATGGTTTTGAGGATAAAATATCTCAAACATTAAAATTTAAGACAGACTTGGATGGAAAAAAATAAATATGGAAAAGTGGTGGAAGAACAACTAAAATATAAGAGTATGAATAAGGACATGCAGTGATCCTTTTATTAATTGAAAAACTAACTATTTCAAAATTTGATGATTTTGTGACAAATTTTGAATAGACCCTAGAGTACATGCGGTTTTTCATAGAAACCAATTGACATTGGTAATACCCTATTGTATGCTAACAGAGGGTGTTAAATGATAGGGTTTACAGTGTTTTTTCGACAATAAAAGACGCTTGTTTACTCATCTTTAAACAAGGCAACTCTACGAGAAATCAAATGGAAAATTGTAAGTGTGATAAGAGTTAGAAGATTAGCTTTTTCCTATATGGTCGATTGAAGTCTACCATTCTTACTTTTACGGGATTTTTGGAGACCTTGGCTGTAGTTGAGTTGATCCTCTTTAATGCTGAACCACTATTTTCATCGGACTACTCCTGGCTAACATGCTTCATGTTAAGCCTGCTTCATTCAGTCTGACATTTCTTTTCGGGAGAGATTAGAAAGATATGCCGGAACTCCAACTAATGTTTAATAGGCATCGTAAATACATGCTTTATCTTTTATCCCTATATATCTTAGGTTGGGGATTTACCCAATATCAATCTGTATTTTTAGGATTATTTTTTGGCACGACTATTAGCCTTTATAATCATTGGCTTATGGTTAGGCGAACTAAGAGATTTGGCGAAGCAGTAGAGACTGGAGGTAAATTTCGGTCTTTTGGAACTGTGACAAGAATGGTGGCAGCGGTCCTTGCTGTCATGGTAGCCACTCGTTATCCAGATTATTTTAATTTCTTATGTGTTATTTTGGGATTAATGACTTCATATGTCGTCATTATGATAGATTTTATTATTCATCATATTATACAATCACATAAATAGCAGGAAGTGAGGTGAATTTGATTGGAACATGAAGCGCCGTTATGGGAATTTATGGGGCTTACTTTTAACTTAGCAAACGTTTTAATGATTACAGTTGCCTCATTAATTGTATTTATTATTGCGCTGATCTCAACAAGGAAGTTAGCGATGAAGCCAACAGGTATGCAAAACTTCTTTGAATGGATTATGGATTTTGTTAAAGGCATTATTAAGAGTAACATGGATTGGAAAACAGGTGGAGCTTTTCACGTGTTAGGTATTACAGTTATTATGTATATCTTTGTTTCCAATATGCTAGGTCTTCCATTTTCAGTTGTGATAAATGGGGAGCTTTGGTGGAAATCACCAACTGCAGATCCAACTGTTGCTTTAACGCTAGCCATAATGATTGTGGGATTAACTCATTTTTATGGTGTTAGGCAAAAAGGATTTGGTGGGTATTTAAAAGGTTTTAAAGAACCATTTGCGTTTATGATTCCTTTCAAAATTATTGAGGAATTTTCAAACACATTAACTTTAGGTCTCCGTCTTTACGGAAACATCTATGCAGGTGAGATTTTATTATCACTTCTAGCAGGTGGACTTGCAACTGGAGTAGGTGGAACAATAGCCGCTATTATTCCAACACTTGCATGGCAAGGGTTTTCAATCTTTATCGGTTCAATTCAAGCATTTATTTTCACAATGTTAACGATGGTTTATATGGCCCACAAAGTGAGTCACGACCATTAATATATTTTTTTCGTAATTCATTATCTTATAAAAACTTTTTATACAATTAAAGGAGGAACTTTATAATGAGTTTGGGTGTAATCGCAGCAGCAATTGCTATCGGTTTAGGTGCACTAGGTGCAGGTATTGGTAACGGTCTTATTGTATCTCGTACAGTTGAGGGGATTGCTCGTCAACCTGAAGCACGTGGTATGCTTCAAACAACTATGTTTATCGGGGTTGCATTAGTTGAAGCCCTTCCGATTATCGCAGCGGTAATCGCGTTCATGGTTGTTAATAAATAGTTTTAACATTCCTAAATGGCGAAGATCATTCTGATAGAACCTTCGCCATTGCTTTATGTTAGACTACCGAATGATATTCTACTGTACTTAGGGTAACAAGTATAGCAGATATACGAGAATAAATACGAATAATATGCATGTTTCTATAGAAAGCTTATCCATCTCAACTGGATAGGTATTGACTCTTTGAAGGGAGTGAATAACGGTGACAACAAGTAGTTTTGTACTTGGATCAGCTGATCATCCGTTTTTAAATACGGGAGATATTGTGTTCCAGCTGGTCATGTTTATCATACTGTTAATCTTATTAAAGATATTTGCTTGGGGCCCATTAATGGGAATCATGAAGCAACGTGAAGAACATGTTGCAAATGAAATTGAGACAGCAGAAAAAAGTCGTGCTGAAGCAAGCAAATTACTAGATGAACAACGTGAATTACTAAAAGAAGCTCGCCATGAAGCACAAGGATTAATTGAAAATGCTAAAAAACAAGGTGATCTTCAACGTGAAGAAATTATAAATACTGCAAGAGCTGAAGCCAATCGCTTAAAAGAAAGTGCGAAAATTGAAATTGAACAACAAAAGGAACAAGCAGTTTCTGCATTACGTGAACAAGTAGCATCCCTTTCTGTTCTAATTGCTTCTAAAGTGATTGAAAAGGAAATTACTGTTGACGATCAAGAAAAGCTTATTAATGACTATATTCAAGAGGCAGGAGAAAAACGATGAGTAACAACGCAGTTGCAAAACGTTATGCTACCGCGCTTTTTGAGCTTGCAAATGAGCAAAATCTTTTAGAACTTATCCAAGGAGAACTTCGTGAAATAAAGAAGTCAATTAAGGATAACCCAGAATTGATTAATCTTTTAAAATTACCCAAGCTTTCTTCAGATAAAAAGAAACAGGTTATTAGAGAGATTTTTCAATCTACTTCACCGCTGGTTGTAAATACACTAATGTTATTGTCTGACCGACATCGCGTGGACGAAATAACTAGTGTTGCAGATGAGTTTATTGAACTTGCTAATAGCAATCGTGGGATTGCAGAGGCAACTGTATATTCAATTAGACCGTTAACGGCTAATGAAAGTGCTGCAATATCATCTGTTTTTGCACAAAAAGTTGGTAGAGTTTCATTAAATATTGAAAATATCATAGATACGGAATTACTTGGTGGAGTGAAAATTCGTATTGGTAATAAAATATTTGACGGCAGTCTTCGTGGCAAATTAGACCGTCTAGAACGTAGTTTAATAAGTTAAGCTCTTTTTAAACCTTTATTCCTGTACAAGATAAAGTTTTAAATGGGTAATCGCTTTCCATACTCTGGTATGTAGTTAAGAGCTTGAAATCAAATCTATTAAAGTAATATCTATGCGAAAAGTCGTTATTAAATTTTAACATGAGGGGTGAAATTCATGAGCATTAAAGCTGAAGAAATCAGCGCGCTGATAAAAAAGCAAATTGAAAACTATCAGTCTGAAATGAAGGTTAGCGATGTTGGTACTGTTATTTCGATCGGTGACGGTATCGCTCGTGCTCATGGTCTCGACAATGCTATGTCTGGTGAGCTTGTAGAGTTTTCAAACGGAGTTATGGGCCTTGCTCAAAACTTGGAAGAGAACAATGTAGGTATCATTATTTTAGGACCATATACTGATATTCGTGAAGGTGACGAAGTTCGTCGTACAGGTAGAATTATGGAAGTACCTGTTGGTGAAGAATTAATTGGCCGTGTTGTTAACTCATTGGGGCAACCTGTTGATGGATTGGGGCCAATAAATACCTCAAAAACACGTCCGATTGAAAAGAAAGCTCCGGGAGTAATGGCTCGTAAATCTGTACATGAACCATTACAAACAGGTATTAAAGCGATTGACGCACTTGTTCCAATTGGACGCGGTCAACGTGAATTAATCATTGGTGACCGTCAAACTGGTAAAACAACAGTTGCAATCGATGCAATTATTAACCAACGCGATCAAGATATGATTTGTATCTATGTAGCGATTGGTCAAAAAGAATCTACAGTTCGTAGTACTGTAGAAACTCTTCGTAAGCACGGTGCATTAGATTATACAATTGTTGTAACAGCTTCGGCGTCACAACCATCTCCATTGCTATACTTAGCGCCTTATACTGGGGTAACAATGGGAGAAGAATTCATGTACAACGGCAAGCATGTTTTAATTATTTATGATGATCTTTCAAAACAAGCTGCTGCTTATCGTGAACTTTCCTTGTTATTACGTCGTCCTCCAGGTCGTGAGGCATATCCAGGGGATGTATTCTACTTGCATTCACGTTTATTAGAGCGTGCTGCAAAGCTGAATGATGAATTAGGTGGAGGTTCAATTACTGCCCTACCATTTGTTGAAACACAAGCAGGGGATATCTCTGCATATATTCCGACAAACGTTATTTCAATTACAGATGGTCAAATCTTCTTACAATCAGACTTATTCTTCTCTGGTGTACGTCCTGCGATCAATGCGGGTCTATCTGTATCTCGTGTAGGAGGATCAGCGCAAATTAAGGCAATGAAAAAGGTATCTGGTACATTACGTCTAGACCTTGCATCATTCCGTGAACTTGAATCCTTTGCACAGTTCGGTTCGGATTTAGATGCAGCTACACAAGCTAAATTAGCTCGTGGACAACGTACAGTTGAAGTATTGAAACAAGATTTGAATAAACCAATTAAAGTAGAAAAACAGGTAATGATTCTTTATGCATTAACTAAAGGCTTCTTAGATGACATTCCTGTTCAAGATATTGTTCGTTTTGAGTTGGAATTCTACACTTGGTTAGATGCAAACCGTGCGGAATTATTAAGTCAAATTCGTACCACAGGTGGATTACCTGCTGATGAAGATATGGCTTCGGCGATTAATGAATTTAAAAAGACTTTTTCTAAATCTGAATAATACTGTTTGAAAATAGATGTAACCTTTTAGCCTTCGCTGTTAATTAGGATGAAATCCTTAATCGTGAAGGCCTACTTAAAACAAGGGTGGTGAGATTTAGTGGCATCCTTACGTGATTTAAAATCTCGTATTAATTCGACGAAAAAAACTAGCCAAATAACAAAGGCAATGCAAATGGTATCTGCATCTGCTTTAAATAGAGCTGAAATGAATGCAAAATCTTTCGTTCCATATATGGAAAAAATCCAAGAGGTAGTTGCAAGTATTGCTCTTGGAAGTAAAGATGCAACTCATCCAATGCTCCTAACTCGTCCCGTCAAAAAAACTTGTTATTTGGTAATTACCTCCGATCGTGGTTTGGCAGGAGCGTATAACAGTAGTGTATTGAAGTTAGTTCATAATAAAATTCTCGAAAGACATCGTTCTAAGGATGAATATGTCATTGTAGCAATTGGACGTGTAGGTACTGATTATTTCAGAAATCGTGATATGAACGTAGTACTAGATGTAATTGGTCTTCCTGATCATCCATCATTTGCAGATATTGTAAAAATAACAAATAAAACAGTTAGCATGTTTGCAGATGGTACGTATGATGAACTTTACATGTATTACAACCATTTCGTAAATGCAATCAGTCAAGAAGTCACAGAGAAGAAGCTATTGCCACTTACTGATATTGCATCATCTAATAAGTTGATTTCGTATGAGTTTGAACCATCTGCTGAAGAAATTCTTGAAACTTTACTTCCTCAGTATGCAGAGAGTCTTATATACGGAGCATTGTTAGACGGAAAGGCAAGTGAGCATGCAGCTCGTATGACTGCAATGAAAAATGCAACTGATAATGCAAAGGAACTAATTGATTCATTAACACTTTCTTATAACCGTGCACGTCAAGCAGCCATCACACAAGAAATAACTGAGATTGTTGGTGGAGCAGCTGCACTTGAATAGACTGAAAAATGATTGTTTAAAAGAGGCTTTTACTAAAGCTTTCTCTAATGCAAGATAGGAGGGAAAATGATGAACACTGGACGCGTTCTTCAAGTAATGGGTCCGGTTGTTGACGTCAAGTTTGATAACGGTCAACTTCCAGATATTTATAATGCGTTAAAAATTCAATATAAAGCCCAAACTGCAACTGAGGTTGATATTGATTTAACTTTAGAAGTTGCACTTCACTTAGGTGATGATTCTGTACGTACGATTGCTATGGATTCGACAGACGGTGTCCAACGTGGAATGGATGTACTTGACAGTGGTGCACCAATTTCTGTTCCAGTAGGTGACGTAACTCTTGGTCGTGTATTCAACGTATTAGGTGAAGCAATTGATTTAAATGGTGAAGTTCCTGCAGATGCTCGTCGTGATCCGATTCATCGTACAGCACCAAGTTTTGAACAGCTTTCAACAGAAGTTGAAATTCTCGAAACAGGTATTAAAGTAGTTGACTTACTTGCTCCATATATTAAAGGTGGTAAGATTGGTCTCTTTGGTGGTGCCGGTGTAGGTAAGACTGTATTAATTCAAGAGTTAATTAATAATATTGCCCAAGAACATGGTGGTATTTCTGTATTCGCTGGTGTAGGAGAGCGTACTCGTGAGGGGAATGACCTTTACTGGGAAATGACAGATTCAGGCGTTATTAAGAAAACAGCAATGGTCTTTGGTCAAATGAATGAGCCACCAGGTGCACGTATGCGTGTTGCTTTAACTGGCTTAACTATGGCGGAATATTTCCGTGATGTACAAGGTCAAGACGTGCTTCTATTTATTGATAATATTTTCCGTTTCACGCAAGCTGGTTCAGAGGTATCTGCCCTTTTAGGACGTATGCCTTCTGCGGTTGGTTATCAACCAACACTTGCAACTGAAATGGGTCAATTACAAGAACGTATTACATCTACAAATGTAGGTTCAGTAACATCGATTCAAGCAATTTACGTTCCTGCCGATGACTATACAGATCCGGCTCCAGCAACAACATTTGCTCACTTAGATGCAACAACAAACTTAGAGCGTAAACTTTCTGAAATGGGTATTTACCCTGCGGTAGATCCACTTGCATCTACATCCCGTGCACTTTCACCTGAGATTGTAGGTGAAGAGCATTATAATGTAGCTCGTCAAGTTCAACAAACATTACAACGCTATAGAGAATTACAAGATATTATCGCTATTTTAGGTATGGATGAGTTAAGTGATGATGACAAACTTATTGTTGCTCGTGCTCGTCGTATCCAGTTCTTCTTATCCCAGAACTTCCATGTAGCTGAACAATTTACAGGTCAAAAAGGATCTTATGTACCTGTAAAAGAAACAGTTAAAGGATTCAAAGAAGTACTTGAAGGTAAATACGACCATCTTCCAGAGGATGCTTTCCGTCTTGTTGGTTCCATTGAAGATGTTATCAAACAAGCTAAAGAGATGGGCGTAGAGGTATAATAAGGGACCAGGAGGATCAAAAATGAAGACATTAAAAGTCAGTATTGTCACTCCAGACGGCCCAGTGTATGATTCTAATGTTGAAATGGTAAGTACAAAAGCCCAAAGTGGTGAATTGGGTATTTTGCCGGGACATATTCCAATGGTTGCACCACTTCAAATCGGTGCTGTACGACTAAAAAACGGCAATAACACTGAGCTAGTAGCAGTAAGCGGTGGGTTTCTTGAAGTACGTCCAGAGCAAGTAACCATTTTAGCTCAATCAGCTGAAAAGGAAGAAAGCATTGATATTGAACGTGCGAAAGAAGCTAAGTCACGTGCAGAAAGTCGCATTCAATCAAACCAAGCAGATATTGATCAAGTGCGAGCAGAATTAGCATTGAGACGTGCAGTCAATCGGATTAATGTTTACGAACATCGCTTCTAAATTGCTTAAAACACCTTCTGATAGTTTCTGTCAGAAGGTGTTTTTAAAAAAGTATTTATTTCTTGTTGCTTGCAATGTTTACAAGAAATAGATTGCTTTGAAAATGAAAGGATGTAAAAAAATAATGGATGTAAGCTTTGGTCAACAAGCATTAACTAATATTATTTCACATTTGTTTTTTATATGCCTTACATTTTGGGCATTAGGCGCATTAAATTTTGAAAAGCTACTAAAGCCTAATCGTGTATTGCAGGCTAGACTCTTATATATTTTCATCACTATTGCAATAGGTTCTTCAATTAGTAATTTCTTTTTAGACTATCTACTTTGGTCCAGGCAGCTTCCTCTTATTCTTGATTTCGTCATTAATTTGTAATAAATAGACCAACTTTCCTATTTTCAAATGAATAAATATTGATTATGATTTGATTTAATGTTGTCATTTTAGTGTTACTTTTTCAGTGGAAAAACGTCTAAATAGTGATGCTAAAAAATAGCTGTATGGCAACCATTAAGGGACTTAAAATGTCCACCTTTTCAGCTGAGTTTACTAAATAAGAGCTTATAACCATTGTCAAAAGATGACGACTTTTCCCAAGTATGTACTCTTCTCTACTGGTAAAGACTTTTACTAAGGAGAGGGGAATTTAATATGAAAAAAAATAAGACTTACTTTCTAGTTATTGGAATTATTATTTGTTTTGTATTTATCATTATTGGGAATAAGATGGTATCTGCTACAGTTACTACCGATTTAGAAAAATTGGCTGAAGCGATTAAAAATGAAAAAGGGAAGATAACTGGATGGTCTCTATATACAAGAGAAACCATTGATATTTCCTCTAATGAGGAGTGGTTAGCTCAGGTTCAAAGAGTAAAAAAACAATATCCCGCTTATGATTGGAAGTTAAGTACTGAAAATGATGAATTAATAGCAATTGGTTTTTCAAAAAAAAGGGATTATGTCGAAACAATAAAAATATTGTCGACCCCAACAAAAAATCAACCGCAATCGTATTTAATATATGAGGTTAAAGGAACTGTTTGGAATAATCAAATTGGGATAAAAATCAATAAAAGAACCAGTGAAAAAATGGAAGTTTTATTTAAACAGAAACCTGTAGTTTTCTCTTGTATTAAAGGCGAATTCAGTGATAAAATTGATAAGGTTTTATCCTCAAAATTATCTAATTTAATGACAAGCTTAAAAGCTAAAGAAGAAGAAGCATTAATGGAAAAAGATTTTTATTCTATTTCTGCCTATTCATCAAAATTAGAGCAATCAATTCCTACTAGGAATCATTCGATGAATATGCAAATTGGTTTAAGAAAAAAAGGATTGGGCGCCAATACGAGCATTGTAATTGGCACACCTATCATAACGATTGAATATTAATATAGAGAAAATGGACGCGGAGGGGAATACTTTTGGAAAAAATCATCGTCCGCGGCGGAAAAAGGCTTAACGGTACGGTTCAAGTTGAAGGTGCAAAAAATGCTGTACTGCCTGTTATCGCTGCATCATTGTTAGCTAGTGAAGGAATAAGTGTTATTCGTGATGTACCATCACTCTCCGATGTATATACAATTAGTGAAGTGTTACGCTATTTGAATGCCGAAGTAACGTTTCAAGAAAATAAAATTACTGTAGATGCATCAAGAGAGTTATTAATTGAGGCTCCATTTGAGTATGTACGTAAAATGCGTGCTTCTGTACTTGTTATGGGACCATTATTAGCAAGAACAGGAAGAGCTCGTGTAGCATTACCTGGTGGTTGTGCAATAGGATCAAGACCGATTGATTTACATCTTAAAGGTTTTGAGGCTATGGGTGCTAAAGTAAAGGTAGGAAATGGTTTTATAGAGGCTGAATCAGAAGGGCGTTTACGCGGGGCTAAAATTTATTTAGATTTCCCAAGTGTTGGTGCTACGCAAAATATTATGATGGCTGCAACTTTAGCTAATGGAGTAACTACTCTTGAAAACTGTGCAAAGGAACCAGAAATCGTAGATTTAGCTAATTATCTAAATAAAATGGGTGCGGTCGTTAAGGGAGCAGGAACTGGTACCATTCGTATTGAAGGTGTAGAACGACTATATGCTGCTGATCACACGATTATCCCTGATCGAATTGAAGCAGGTACATTTATGATCGCTGCTGCTATTACAGGAGGGAATGTACTTGTAAAAGGAGCAGTTCCAGAGCACTTAACATCATTGATTGCTAAGCTTGAGGAAATGGGTGTAGTGATCATTGAAGAAGATCAAGGTCTACGAGTTATTGGTCCAGAGAAGCTCAAAGCAGTAGATATTAAAACAATGCCACATCCAGGATTTCCAACAGATATGCAATCACAGATGATGTCTTTACTAGTCGTTGCAGAAGGTACTGGAATGATAACGGAAACGGTATTTGAAAACAGATTTATGCATGTTGAAGAGTTTCGTCGGATGAATTCTGATATTAAAATAGAAGGACGTTCTGTAATAATCAATGGTCCGTGTCAGCTTCAAGGTGCAGAAGTATCAGCTACTGATTTACGCGCTGCAGCAGCACTAATTATTGCTGGCCTAAGGGCAGAAGGTTATACAAGAGTGACAGAACTTAAACATTTAGATCGAGGTTATTTAAATTTCCATAATAAATTAGCTGCATTAGGAGCAGATATTGAACGTGTTAATGATGAAGTAGAAATTTCAAATGACTCGAAACAATTTCTTTCAGAACAGATTTAAACCAATAGAAGATTTTCATAATGGTTATTGACCTCTTGAAGGAGCAAAGATTATTTGCATAGTGCAAAATAATCTTTGCTCTTTTTTGTTGTCCACTAAATGATAAAATTTTTCGTTGTAGTGTATAAAAACTGTGTGTACCACACAAAAAGCAGAAAATGATGTAAAGATTTTGAACCGAATTAAAAATAGATCATCCTTATTCTTGCCGAGACAGAATAAATGGTTTTCCGCAAGTGTTTGTTTTAGCCTTCAAAGTACGAGAATTACTTGTCATAAAAGCTTGTCCATCTCCATATGAATGGAATGTAGTGTATAAAAATATAGGAGGCATCAAGCATGAAGCAATATAAACTCATTATACTTATTACAGTCCTTGTTCTAGTCGTATCCTTCACCATTCCAACCCTACTTGTACTTCCCTACTCTTCCGGAAAAGCAAGTGGCAAGCTTGATGACAATGTAAAAAAGCCAAAATCAAATATTGTTACACCATCCATAGAGGTGTCAGTATATCGGGATCAAAGTCAAAAAGTTGAAACATTGCCTCTTGAAGAATATGTTGTAGGCGTTGTAGCCTCAGAGATGAATGCTGACTTTGAAGAAGAAGCGTTAAAGGCCCAAGCTTTAGCTGCAAGGACGTTTATTATTAGGCATCTGTTATTAGGTGGGAATAGTGACCTTCCTGAAGGGGCTAATATTACAGACACGATCAGTGATCAAGTCTTCAAAAATAAAACTGAGCTAAAAAAACAATGGGGAGATGAATATAATTGGCGATTAAAAAAGATTACAGATGCAGTAAAAGCAACATCTGGTGAAATATTAACATATAACGGAACGCCAATTGATGCCGTATTTTTCTCAACAAGTAATGGGTTTACTGAAAACTCTGAGGAGTATTGGTCTAGTGCTATCCCTTATTTAAAAAGTGTAGAAAGCCCTTGGGATAAAAATTCACCAAAATTTCAAAGCCAAAAAACCATTAGTGTCACTGATTTTGAAAGTCAGTTGGGTGTCAAACTTAATGGAACTGATATTGGGGCTATTACATCATTAACAAAAGGGAAACGAGTCAGCACGGTTATGATAGGGGGAAAGAAGTTTACTGGAAGAGAAGTTCGTAGTAAGTTAAACCTGCGATCATCTGATTTTCAATGGATTAGAAAAGGGGATAATATAATTATAACAACGAAGGGTTACGGACATGGAGTGGGAATGAGCCAATATGGAGCAAATGGAATGGCTGAAAAGGGGATGAACTATAAAGAAATTGTAAAGCATTATTACCAAGGTGTTCAAATTGATTCTACTAAACCGTTTTTAGAAAAAGTAACAGCGAAAAAATAATAGAAATGAAAAATAGCTTGTAAAGTCTACAAGCTATTTTTTTGTTGTCAAAATGACCATTTTATTAAGGGACTTTTCTCAAACAATGTTGCAAAATAGGTAAAGTTATTACTAATAAATATCTGCTAAGAACGCTAATCTCCTTCATTTCACTGAGATAAGAGCTACAAACCCTCCGATACTTTATTAGGTCTAAAAGCCCGCAGGAGGCATTTACAAAAGCCACAAACTATATGAAAAAGCCTTTAATAAAAAATGCATATTTTTAATAACTATGTCGAATACTAAAGACTTTAAAATTTTTTTCGAAATAATGTATATATTTGCTCATTTGTGTTCAAAATGGTTGCTGAGGTGATGAAAATGAGAGAGGAAGAAAAGAAACTAACTTCTCGAAAAAAAGGTACAAAAAACTTTTTTAAAAAGCGTTGGGTTTATCCTGCTATTTATCTAGCAAGTGCTGCATTAATCATTACAGCAATCTTTTGGTACCAATCAGCAGGAAATCAATCAGCAAAGGATGAATTTGGCTATCAAGGGGATAAACTAGGCAAAGATGGATATAAAAATCCTGCGGTTGAAGTAAACAAATCTGTAGAAAACTTCAAGTGGCCAGTAAAAAATGAAAAGCAGGCCCAAATTGAAAAAGAATTCTATGACGCAAATGCATCAGAAGAGAAGCAAGAGGCTGCGATGATAGTTTATGGATCTACTTATGAACCAAATCGTGGTATTGATATTACGATGAAGGACAAAAAGGAATTCCAAGTAGCAGCTGCATTAAGCGGTACAGTTTCTAATATACAAAATGATGATTTATTAGGAAATGTAATAGAAATTAAGCATGATGATGGTGTTGTGACTCAATATCAATCGGTTAAAGACATTAAAGTAAGTGTAGGAGATAAAGTAAAGCAAGGTCAAGTAATTGCTACCTCCAATACTAGTCAATTAAACCAAGAGGCTGGAACACACTTGCATTTCGAAATTAGAAAAGATAATGTTCCGGTAAATCCTGTATCTTATTTTGGAGAACCACTTTCTTCCATTAAAGAAGTCATGAAGGAAAATGTGAAGGAAGAGCAAAATAATGAAAATGTAAATGGAGAAGCCGACGAAAGCAAATCCAATTCATCAGATGGCGAAAATAAGAAAAATGATGCATTGGATCAAACAGAAAACAAAGATTCACAAGGTTAACAACTACAAAAAAGGGGATATACCCCTTTTTTTATTTGGAAATAAAACTACATAATATAAATTGTTTTATTATATTTTTCAGAAATATTTACATTAGTCTTGTCCTTATTATTGTTTTTGTGCATATATTTTTATCCAAGCTAATAAAATGTTACAAACTTGACAAAAACAAAGAGAGGTTTGAGGTGAGGAATCGTTAACCCATTTCCTATAGATATAGTTGCGTACTTGATTAGTCATTGTAAAATGGAAAGTTATTAATAACTTTCTGCCGCTTTTGAGAATTTCTTTATAAAATTGCAAATCTCACACGCGGAAACTAGCATATTCATTATAAGAGCGAGTCTCATTTCACACTTCTCACACATCCAATTTAGGGAGGGCGAGCGGTGTGCACGATTACATCAAAGAGAGAACTATCAAGATTGGAAAGTATATCGTGGAGACGAGAAAAACAGTTCGCGTCATTGCGAAGGAGTTTGGCGTGTCCAAAAGTACTGTCCACAAAGATTTAACTGAACGATTACCAGAAATAAATCCTGAACTAGCTAATGAGGTAAAAGAAATATTAGATTATCATAAATCAATTCGCCATCTTCGTGGTGGAGAAGCCACGAAACAAAAATATAAAAAGGAAGAATTACAAAGTAATTAATAAATTAAGAAGCAATCTAATAAGGTTGCTTCTTAATTTATATAGTGGACTCTGTAGAACTAGTAGATAATCCATATTATCAATAATGATGTAAAATTATTTCGAAAAAATATAGAATAGGTGCATTTTCCTATTGATAAAGGAAAAGTTTCATAAAAATTTTCCAAATTTTAAACATAAATTTATGACAATTCATTCCTAATATCGACAAAAATATGCTAGAATATTAACTTAGGGAAATAAAAAATTTTGTACATATAAAACTTTACATAAATAAAAAAAATCGCAGGAAAGATGATGGAAGGAGCTTCATTTCATGTTTGCAAAGGATATTGGAATTGACTTAGGAACGGCAAATGTATTGATCCACGTAAAAGGGCAAGGAATTGTATTAAATGAGCCATCTGTAGTAGCTATCGATAAAAATATTAATAAAGTTTTGGCAGTTGGAGAAGAAGCACGTAGGATGGTCGGAAGAACACCAGGAAATATTGTTGCCATTCGTCCATTGAAAGATGGAGTTATTGCAGATTTTGATGTAACCGAAACCATGCTAAGACATTTTATCAATAAGTTAAATGTGAAGGGGTTCTTATCAAAACCAAGAATTCTTATTTGCTGCCCAACGAATATCACAAGTGTTGAGCAAAAGGCAATTAGAGAAGCTGCTGAAAAAAGTGGCGGTAAAAAGGTTTACTTGGAAGAGGAACCAAAAGTAGCAGCCATTGGTGCAGGAATGGATATATTTCAGCCTAGCGGGAATATGGTCGTAGACATCGGTGGTGGTACGACAGATGTTGCGGTACTTTCTATGGGGGATATTGTTACGTCAGCATCTATTAAGATGGCAGGGGATAAATTTGATAATGAGATTCTTCAATATATTAAAAAGGAATACAAGCTCTTAATCGGTGAGCGCACAGCGGAAAATATAAAGATAAATATTGGAACTGTCTTTCCTGGTTCTAGACATGAAGAGATGGAGATTCGCGGTCGTGATATGGTAACTGGTCTTCCGAGAACAATTACTGTTAATTCAAAAGAGGTTGAGTTAGCCCTACGAGAATCCATATCTGTAATTGTTCAGGCAGCTAAAAATGTATTAGAGAAAACTCCTCCTGAGCTATCAGCTGATATTATTGATCGTGGTGTCATTTTAACTGGTGGTGGAGCCTTACTACACGGTATTGATCAATTACTTTCAGAAGAGTTAAAAGTGCCTGTATTAGTTGCTGAAGAGCCTATGGATTCTGTTGCAATTGGTACTGGTATTATGCTTGAGAACATGGATAAAATTGCAAAAGGAAGAATCATTTAATATACAGTAGATGAATGAAGAGGTGTAACTAATATGCTAAGGGGTTTTTATACTGCTGCATCAGGGATGATTACACAGCAAAGAAAAACAGATTTACTTACTAATAATATGGCTAATGCAAATACACCTGGATATAAGAGTGATCAATCAATGATTCGAGCATTTCCTGAAATGCTTTTGCAAAGACTTGATTCAAAAAGCTTACCAGTAAATGACTCGTTATCACTATCTAAGTTTCAACCAATTGGTGGGCTAAATACCGGGGTTTACATGCAGGAAACGATTCCTAAGTTTTTACAAGGTGATTTAAAAGAGACGGAATTAAAAACAGATTTAGCACTTATAGATTTAAATGGGAATACAAGCTCATCATTTTTTAAAGTTCAGGATGCTAGTGGACAAGTAAAATATACACGGAATGGGAATTTTACAATTGATTCTGATGGCTTTTTAACTACAGCTAGCGGCCTTTATGTATTAAATGACCAGAACAGACCCATTCAACTACCTGATGATCAATTTACTGTGAGTAATAACGGGGTAATAACTTCTAATGGTAACCAAGTAGGTCGATTAGGGATTGCATATACCAATAATCCAGATGCCCTTATGAAAGAAGGCGATGGATTATATCGTACAGAGAACGAGGAGCAACTTCCAAACGCTGTAGATAATCAATTCCGTATTCAACAAGGATATATAGAGAGATCGAATGTTGATGTATCACAAACAATGACAGAAATGCTCTCTGCTTACCGGTCTTTTGAAGCCAATCAGAAGGTATTACAGGCATATGACCGGAGTATGGAGAAAACGGTAAATGAAATAGGAAGAGTGAATGGCTAATAGAATGCAATGTGAGGGAATATAACTGTGAATAGATCAATGATTGTCGCATCGAATACAATGAACCAATTGCAAAAACAACTTGACATCATTAGTAATAATCTTGCTAATATTGATACAAATGGCTTCAAAAAAAGAGAAGCTACATTTACCGACCTTTTAGCTCAATCATTTAATAATCAACCGAATAAGAATGAGGAAATAGGGAGATTAACTCCTAATGAAATACGTGTAGGTGTGGGAGCTAAGCTTGCACAGTCACAAATGGTGACAAAACAGGGAAGCTTAAAACAAACGGGTAGACCTTTAGATATTGCCTTTACTAATGAGAGTCAATATATGAAAGTATTAGTTGATAATAATGGAGAAGGTAATATTCGTTATACACGTGACGGTGCACTATATTTGTCACCGATAAATCAAAATGAGATGCTTTTAGTTAATAGTGAGGGCTATCCAGTTTTAGACGAAAATAACCAAATGATTTCGATTAGTGGGAATAGTAGTCAATATACATTTTCATCTGACGGAAGGTTTGAAGTGACCTTAACGAATGGACAAAAGCAGGAATTTAATCTTGGCATTGTATCTGTTAAGAAGCCTCAGTTTCTAGAACAGATGGGCGAGAATTTACTTGGAGTACCTGCAAATGCTGGGGCAACGGTTAATGAGATCCTAACCGAACTAGTTGGACCATTGAGAAATCAAGTTTCGATTCAACAAGGAGCTTTAGAAGGCTCTAATGTTAATTTAAGTAAAGAAATGACAGACTTGATTAATGTTCAACGATCCTATCAATTTCAATCTAAAGCAATTTCGTTATCTGATCAGATGATGGGTCTAGTTAACGGAATTCGTTAAAGAGGTTCAGTTTAAAGGGGTTTTTTCAATGATGGAAAAGGAAATCCACGAAAGTCCGAAAACTCGTGAACAATTAAAAAAAGAAAAGTTAAAAAACAAGCCATCAATGAAGGAAAAGCGAAAAATTCGTATTCGCCTTATCCCTATTTGGTTAAGAATAATAATTGTTGTCATAGCTTTGGTTGCTAGTTTACTTGCGGGTGTTGTTGTTGGCTATGGGGTGATTGGTGATGGAAATCCGATGGATGCATTGAAAAAGTCAACCTGGACCCATATAATTGATTTAGTGAAAAAAAAGTAGGAAAGGATGATTCCTTTCCTTTTTAGGTTTACCTAAAAAAAATGGCTGTTTTCGAATAGTTTGGCATTTGGAAAAATCCTAACTGGTGGCTTCTACATTCTATAAAGGATTCAGTTCAGCGATTCTTATGGAGTTTGTAGCTCTTTCCTCAAAGAAATGAAAGGTATCGCAGTCTATAGCCAATAGTTATTTAGGTAATACTTTACTTAATTAGTTAAATGTTTGTGAAAAGAGCTTAAAAATCTAAACATGAATAAAGGAGATTATTGTAATGTTAGATATTAAACAAATAAAAGAGATTATACCGCATCGTTATCCATTTTTACTAGTTGATCGGATTTTAGAAGTTGAAGAAGGAAAGAGTGCGGTAGGGATTAAAAATGTAACAGGCAATGAGGATTTTTTTAATGGACATTTTCCGGAATATCCAGTTATGCCGGGTGTTTTAATTGTAGAGGCACTTGCACAAGTAGGTGGAGTTGCGATGTTAAAAAAAGAAGAAAATCGTGGAAAACTTGCTTTCTTTACAGGTATAGATAAATGCCGATTTAAGCGCCAGGTTAAGCCTGGTGATCAATTAAGACTAGAGGTAGAGATGATCCGTTTTAAAGGGCCAATTGGCAAGGGAAAGGGCATTGCAACTGTAAACGGCGAGCTTGTTTGTGAAGCAGAAATGATGTTTGCATTAGAGAAATAATTGAAAGGAGAGATCTGTTTTGAGGTAGATCTCTCTTTTTATATTGTTTTTTTATTTATAGAGGCTATTTAGGTAAAGTTTTTGACTATACATATAGGTTGCGTATCGTTAATCCCTTCATTTTAATGAAACAAGAGCTGCAAACTTTTATAAGAATCGCTGAAGCCTTTATTAGGTGTAAAAGCTGGTTGTAGATTTTTATAAAGCAACAAACTATACGAAGTTAGCACCATTTGTATTTTGCTACTAAAGTATTGAATGGAGTTATGACAATTGGGAATAGTAATATCAGGTCATAAATTAAATTCATAATGAAGAACATTTGGAAGGGGATTAGCGAAATGACAAAGTTCATAAAACTATTTGGTGCAACAGTACTTACTGCACTTATGCTTGTAGGGTGTGCAAATAATGATAATCAAAATCCTCCACCGCCCAACGATAATAATGGGGTAAATGATGTTGATAAAAATGATGTAAATGATCATAATACCCCTGATGTTAATGATGACAATAACGATACTGGCGATGGTACTGATGTGGATGATAATAAGTTACATGACAGTGATTTAAACGATAAATCGAATGACCTTAATGATACTGATACAAATGATACTGATAATAAAATTGATAAAGATGATACAGATATAAATATGAATAACAATAAAGATAAAGATAATAATAAGAAATAAAAAGCAGGGGTGTCCCTGCTTTTTATTGTAAATAATGCAGTAATTTATAAATAGTTGCTCAATATTAAAAAATAGAGTAAAATTCATAAATAGTGTTCCTTTTCTATTTACCAAGATTTACAATAATGTTAATGTGATTATGCCTGTTGCAAGGTGTTTAATTATGATATAGTAGAAAATGGTCTAAATAATCTATTATTTAGGGGGTATTTTACATAGATGTTACATTCATTACCATCAGGATTGAAGATAAGTATCTCTCGATCTATTTCAACCGTTTTTGAACAATATATGGAGAAAATTGGTTGGGATGAAAAAAAGTATAATATAGAGGATTTTATTAAACAATGGCAAGTGTATATAAATGAACATGCCTCTTGGTACGATAAGTTGAGTGATGATATTAAAAAGGATCCTTCCTTCCATGAGGAATTAGCTGCCAAGATTAACGAAACCATTCAGAAAATCCTTTCAGAAGCACCAACAGATGAACAAATGAAAACCATTGAAAACCTTCAACGGAAGCATAACAATAAGGACTCCTATTCTTGCAAGATGGAAGCGAAGTTTTTAATTAATTCTCTGAAAAGCAAAACCAAATAGATATAACTTGTGAGCTTTTTTATAAAGGCTCTTTTCGCATGGCTGTTAAGAACCTTATTAGGATATTAGAATATTCCTAAATGATTTTTTTAAAGTAACATATAGTAGAAAAGAGCCTTTTGACATTCATTTTTAAGATAGTGAAACATTATAAAAAGCTCAACGGCAGGAGCTGATAGAGCTTTTTATATAATCCGATATCAATTATTTTTTGATACTGGATATTTAGTCTTTTTACGCATTCGATTTTTAAATTCTGTTAATAAATTGTCACCCGCAAAGCCCTCTTGCACCAACTCGTTTAATAATAACTCCGCATATTCGTTTCTCTTTACATTTAAATGGCCTTCAAGTAACACACTCATATTTTTTTCAAATAGTTTTATACAGCGGATGTGGGTTCTAAATGGAGCTGGATCATTCGCTTCATTTGTTATAATGACTTGTACCTTTAAATCATTGGTCATTTGTTGAGCTGTCCGGAAAAAATCGTAATATTTTTTATCTGTATATGCTTCGATTAGCCAAGTCATTTTTCCATCCTCTTTATTAATAATTAATCCATCTTCTAATACGATGTCTATTATATTTTCATTATCAATGACCTGTAATGAAACAATTTTGAAGGTCTTCATTGAAATTCCTCCTAAGTTATTTGTCAAAATTATACCATAATATATTAAGAACCTGAAAAGGCATGAATAAAAGTATTTTATTACATTCATGTAATTAAAAATGGACTTTTCGCGTTCAAATTTCACCATTTTATAACAAATTCTAACTGCATAACTATATTTCCATCATTTTACCAATTGAATAAATCTAGATATGATAAGGTCAAATAAAGAAAAGGAGATGATTGATGTTTGTTAAATCAAGTGACATTAGTAGGTAGATTAACAAAAAATCCGGAGCTGCGCTATACAATGGAGGGGAAAGCTGTATCAAATGTAACACTTGCCTTAAATCGTCAATATAAAAATAGTTCCGGTGAATATGATGCGGATTTTGTCCTTTGTACGCTATGGAATAAAGCTGCAGAAAATACAGTTAAATATTGTTCTAAGGGTTCTATTTTAGGACTTGTTGGGAAGATTCAAACGAGAAACTATGAAAATCAAGAAGGAAAGAGGGTGTATGTAACAGAGGTTGTTGCAAATTCAGTACAATTTCTAGGTGGTAAACCGTCAGAAGATAGGGAACTGCACACATCATAAATAGAAAGGACATTGGGATGGATGAATTAAAGTTGAGAATAGAAAAATTAGAGAAAGTGGTAGAAGACCTAATCCTTATTTTAGGAAAAGTCAATCAACGTGCTGTTAATCTTTCAATACAAACTAATTATCTAGAGAAACAACTAAATGATGCTAATCAAAATATTACTATCTAAACAAAAGATATTCTCCAATTTCCTCCTCATCAGATAAAAAGAAAAAATAGAACCTCCGATGCCTCCTCATAAAATATGGGGCTGTCTGAAAAAAGGAGTCATACACCACCATTCATTAAATTAAGAAAGCAGACAAAATTTTGATTCAATTGGTGTATGATGATCCCCCTTTTCAGGTTGCCCCAATTATTTGTTTTATGAAAGGGAAAGTAATTGTTGTAATTCTACATTTGAAAGTTCTGTAATCCAATTATCACTTTGGATGATCTCATCATTTAGCGCTTGTTTCTTTTCGAGCATGGCATCAATCTTTTCCTCTAGTGTACCGGTTGTAATAAATTTATGAACGTGAACAAAACGGTTTTGACCTATCCGATAAGCACGGTCAGTTGCTTGATTTTCTACTGCTGGGTTCCACCACCGATCATAATGAATGACATGATTGGCTGCAGTAAGGTTTAACCCTGTACCTCCCGCTTTTAATGATATAAGGAAGATTGGAAATTCGCCATTTTGAAACGCCTGTACATATTCGTCTCGTTTTGCTTTCGGCATACTTCCATTTAAAAATGGGACATTTAGTTGGAAATGCCGTTTTAGTGTTTGTTGAATAATTTTCCCCATCCCAATATATTGGGTGAAAATTAAACAGCCTTCCTGCGCCTCTAAAATTGTTGAAAGAAGCTCGATAAGCTTTTCAATTTTGTGGGAACGTTTTTCAATATGCTTAGGTTCCTCTTCTTTTAAATATAAAGCTGGGTGGTTACATAATTGTTTTAGATGGCCTAACATTTTTAAAATGAGCCCTTTCCTTTCAAAGCTTGATAATTTGTCAATTTCATCAAAAGTATCGCGAATAAGCTGTTCATAGAGAGAGGCTTGTTCGGTCGTTAACGGACAGTACTCTTTCTCCTCAATTTTATCTGGTAAATTGAGTTCGACTTCAGGATCTTTCTTTGTCCTTCTTAGTAGGAACGGTCGAATGATTGTTTGTAGTTCACGTATTTTTTCTACAGAGCCATCCTTCTCAATTGGTAAAATATATTTTTTTTGAAATTGAGAGAATGTCCCAAGGAATCCGTGGTTCGTGAAGTCAAATATCGACCATAATTCGGATAAACGATTCTCCATGGGTGTTCCGGTTAATGCGATTTTGTGACTGCCTTTTAATTTACGGATAGCTCGTGATTGCTTTGTCCCTGCATTTTTAATATTCTGGGCCTCATCAATGGCAATCGTACTCCATTCAATAAGTGATAAATCTTCAAAATCAAGATGGGATAAGCCATAGGTTGTTAAAATGATATCAACATTATGAAGTGACTGAATAAATCCATCTCCTTTAAAACGGTTAGGACCATAATGCAATACTACATTCATATTTGGGGCAAATCGCTCAAACTCTTTTTGCCAATTTCCAAGCACTGATGTTGGACAAATAATTAGTGCGGGTCCATTTGCAGGAGTGGTTTGCTTCACATGTAATAAGTATGTAAGTAACTGAACCGTCTTCCCAAGACCCATGTCATCAGCTAAAATTGCCCCAAATTGGTATTTTCTTAAAAAGGTTAACCAACTAAATCCTTGAACTTGATATGGACGTAATTCGCCTTGAAAATCCTGAGGAATAGAGGTCTCAGGGATATTATTCATATCGGTCAGTTGATTTATAAGTGTTTTAATAGACCGGTTTAGTTCAATTTGTATTTTAGCAAATGCTTTTGGGTCATAATCCTCCACTGCTTCCTCATCATTTTCTATGAATTCTTGTTCAAGAATGTCACGAACTCTTAATCCTTCTTTCTGAGCACGTTGCATGAGCTCTTGTAACTGTCTAATCATTTTAGGGTCTAATCTTACCCATTCCCCATTGACTTTGATTAATCTCCGTTTACTTTCAATCATTTGCTGAAATTCTGCCTCGGATAGTTCCGAACCGTTAACAGATAAACGCCAATCAAAATCTACCACTGCATTTAGTCCGACAAATGACGGTCGGTAGCTAGCGCTTGATTGTTTTACTTTTGCTTTGAGAGTGATTTGTGCATCCTTCATAGCTATCCACCAAGATGGTAGTAAGATTTCAACACCTAGTACTAGAAGTTTCTCACTGACATCGGTTAAAAAACTCCATGCCTGATCCTCGTCTAGCTGGTCTGTTAATCCGTTTCCATCTTTTAGCCAAGGAAAAAGCTTGATCCACCTAAGCTGTTCTTCTATTATATCTTCTTGAAATTTTCTCCACTTATCAGGATAATTTGTTATTGGATATAAACGATCCGTTATTTTACGATCGCGGAGAATTGTTTCTAATTTCCAAGGCTCATCTTCCATTTCGGGCTCTGTTAAGCGTAATCCGATATGGAAGGGTAACTTATTTTCTAATGCCACCCACTGTTGAAAACTCTGGTCACTAAAATAGGAAGTAAGCTCCTCTGGTAATAAGTTTGAATGGATTAAAGAGGATACTTTCTGCTTTAATTTTGGGTTTGATAAATAATAGTTTTCAACTGCAGATTGAAACCAATGTTCGACCATTTTTAATACAGTTGTGTCATTTATTGTCTGAGTCCAGAACGATTCATGGAAGTCCTCCTTCACATAAGGGGGTAGTGGCCACTGGATGACCGGATCAGTTTTAGAAAAAAGCGGGGAAAAGGACCCAGAGCGTATAGCTTCATACATTGTATAAGCAACACCAAGAAACATTTGTCCTACTTCATCCCAGTCCCATTGAATAATGGAGCTGAAATTTTCATTTGCTAATAAAGTTAAAAGCTCCCAGCTATTTAATGTAATGCCATCTACACCTTGTAATGTTTCAATATCCAAGGAAGTTCCAAAATAGCTTTCTTTATGCCATATAAATAATTGTTTTCTCCAATCATTAGGGTGAACAAAGGATTGATTTATATCTTTGACATAGATAAAGAACCGTCCATCTTCTAAAGGTTTGATTTGAACCTTTAGCATCATTGTTTTAAGCATCGATCAATTTGCCCCTTTTGCATTCTTCATGAAACGCACGTAGTCTCTTCGTCTTAAGTAATAAATTTTCAAGATAAGTATCCCAAAAATCCGTCATTTTTTCCTTTTTATAGATAGTCCTAAGTTTTTTTAAATATTTTACCGCTTTTTTATATGAGTCCCTATTACGATTTGAAATGGAAAATTCCACTGCATCGTGATAAAGTGGCATAAGTAAACTAGGATTATTTTTGGAGATAATATCCAATTTGCCACGATCGATAAATTCTAACTCGATCCCTTTATACTGCTGTAATTCAACCCATTCCTTATATTTTTCTTGTCGAAATAAATGATCACTAAATTGATAATAAGTATGGGGTAATGCTTGGATATAGATTTTTTCTAATAAGAGTGGGTTCTGATCTGCTAAGGAACCCTCATCAATGTTTTGAAAAAATGAGCGAATAAAGACAAGACGGTCATATTCATTTTCCGTTTCTAAATACTCCGGAATAAATGCAGATATTGTATTTACGTATTGGTAAAATCGGTCCTGAGGTTTTTGTTCACTTAAATACTTAAGCCAGTATGATGAGAAATATGAGATTTCTGATCCGTATTTTTGTATCTCATCTAATGCGAGATTGTCATAACCACATAGAATCGAAATATGTATGTAGCCAATTTTAACACGTTTGGATTGATCGTCTTCCATAATGTCATTTAAGCGTTTATGCTCTAATTTGCGCCAAATGGATTGTTTAAATAATAATGTCCATAACAATTGATATAATTCAACAAGTTCTAATTCATAATATGTAGGTTCTTGTAGTAAAAAAATACAGTCCTCACGCAAATACCTTAAATACTCATCAAATGCGAAAGGTGCTGCCGCTACAGAGAGAACTTTTAACGCTTCATCTGCTTCATCCAGCATATAATCAAAATATCGCTTGAATGTTCGTATATGCTGAGAAGAGCAAATGCTATTTACGATTTTTATTGACTCATACGCTGCAAATAGCTGGAATAGTGGTTTCCATTCTCGTAGAGAAGGGCTCGATTCAATCAAACTTCGATATTTATTCTTACACGAAACCTCCAATACAAATTCATTGTTTATATCAATTCCTTGATAGGCTTGTTGGAAACGGTTTAACCAGCTTTCTACACCATCATCTACTCCAGCAGGAGTTTTTGCTTTTAATAAGTCACTCCCTCTTTTCATTCCTTGTAAAATCTGTTTGGATGAATCGTTCTTTTTCCAATCCTGTACCCATTCAAAAACACTGCCAGTTTCACTATAGGTAGAAAAGAAAAGTGCCAGCTGATGGCGGCAGATCCCTTCTATAGGGCAAGAGCAGTGGCTAGAATTTAAATCATTTTGCAAGACAACCTCTACAGGGGTTACATCTTGTACTTTAGCAGTTATTGACGATTGAGATGTTTTCTTTTGATATACAAGCTGTTGCCGGTATAACAGCAATCCTTTTTGGATAAGTTTCTGATGATTTTCATTGTTAGGATCTAATGCTTTTTGCAATTCTTCTCCTATTAGTTTGATATCTACTGGCAAATAAAACACCTCCTTATTAAGTTAATGTGACAATACATTCCCTTTATGGTATAGGATGAGGGAGTGGACCCGCACCTTTTTGCTTTTCTAAAATACTGATCCAGAACTTATTTCCGTTACAAATAGTAATTCCATCTAATTCTACAACATTTTCATTGAAAACTTTAATATTTTTGTTTGCAGGGTATTTGATTGTTTCATTGTTTTTTTTAGCAATAAATACTGGATTTTCTTTATTAGAGCGATCGATTTTAGTAAGATATCCCTTTTTTTCATAATAGTCCGCGGCATCAACAAAAAGAAGTTTGTTTAGTTTTTGAAAGGACTCAACCTGTAAGAAAGAAGCGATTATTTTGGGAATTTTTGTATTGTTAATTAATCCTGTGGGTTTATTTGGTCCATAAGCATATAAGAATACATCTTCACCGGTATGTCCCTTAGTAGTAAAGCCTAAATTTGCCCGTTTGGCTAATTGGTTAGCCATTTCATCTTCTAGATTCTTGGCTGTTTTTAATCGCTTATAATCTTGCTTTGAAAGTGGGTTTAAGCCATAATCTTGTGCTATTTTCTTTAAGTTTGATTTATCCTTTTTTAATCGGGAAATGGAGCCTGCTAAAGTAAATTTAGCTTTTTTTAATGGATCAATAAATTTTGATACAGGCATTTTATAATAAGAATGATTCGTATTAGTGTTTCCCATCGTTAGCCCGCTATTTCCGTGATCCGTTACAGCGATTAAAAGGGTATTCTGATCTCTTTTTGCAAAATCCAAAGCTTCTTTAACTGCTGAATCAAAGGATAGAACTTCACTTATCATCCCAACTGGATCATTTTTATGAGCTGCCCAGTCTATTTTACTCCCTTCTATAAAGAGAAAGAAGCCGTTGGGATTTTTTGATAATACATTGATTGCTTTTTTCGTCATTTGTGCTAACGAAGGTTGCTGAGGAGCTAAACGTTTGCGGTCAAACTCATATGCAATATCCTCTGTAGCAAAAGTACCCCAAATTTTAGAACTGGATACAGAATTGAGCTGTTTTTTTGTTTCGATGTATTGATATCCTTTCTTTTTGAGTATTTGAATTAAATTTTCTCCATCTTTTCGATACAGTGGAAGTGTTGACCCTATTCCAGATAAGTGTTGTGGTAAACTACTCGGGTTCGTTGATTTTGGAAGAAGGGCCATTTTGCCCCCACCTAATACAACATCCATGTCTTGATAAACCTGTTGTTCTGCAATGTCATCATAATCATTTCTTGAGTTAGAATGCGCCGAAAATGCTGCAGGTGTTGCATGTTGAATAGGGGATGTAGCAACAATTCCTGTGGCCATTCCTTTCTGTTTCGCTGCTTCCAGTATAGTGGATGTTGGACGTGCAATAGAGCCTATTTCTCGATCCATATAAGGAATCATACCAATCATATCCTCGACAGTTTTTTTACTTGTGGCCATTGCAGTTGCGGCAGCAGCTGAGTCAGTAATTCCGGATCGTAAGGAGTACGTCTGTACACCGCCTACAAGAATACTGTCAAGCGCAAGTGGATGACCTTTAAACCAGCGAGATAATGTAATTACATCTGAATTAGTTCCATCCATGACCATAAATATCACTTTTTTAGGAGTTTGTTCACTTGCTCTTGCGAAGAATGGTGATGAATAGAAGAGTAACGATAATAAAGATAATACCGATAGCAATATTTTCATAAGGTGCCACCTCATCCGTTTTATTCTTTAGCTTTTGAGGTTGGCGCTAAAATATTCTTTTATGATGCCATATGTTAAAAAGAATAAGAGCGCCATCTTTTTCAGCGCTCTTATTCTTATTTTTGCATTAAACCAATCAGTATATATTTAATCGAGGATTTTAATCCAACTGTTTTTATTGCTTGCTTATCTATTTTAGTGATGTTTAGAGACGTAATAAATTCCCCAGGTTTCTTAATTTGATGGGGTTTTGTGATATATAAGTCACCAATATTTGCTCCATCTTTAATTTGTTGCTTTTTATCAACTTGCAATCCTTTTTGAATTTCCTTTTTCTTGATTAGACCATGGTCTAATGACCAAATAAATTCTTTATTTTTCTGATGGACGACGCTATTTTTTTGTATAACCTTAGCATCTTTTATTTCTTTTGTAATAATGTTCGACTTTACATGGTAGCCAACCTGTAATTTAGAATTGGGTTTATCTAAAGCTATTTCGTAAGGATAAACTGATTGTTTATCAACTTCTGGATCATTCTTTGGAGTAGTTCCTACTTTTTCTATGACGCCCTTCATTTTACCTTTTATAAGATGGGTGGTAGTTAGCGTCTGCATCCCACTTTTCACTTTTGACTGCTGTTGTTCTGATAAATACCCTTGAATAATAGGTTGCGATGAAACGATAGTAATGACCGGATTATTTAAATCGTAGGCTACTTTTTTAACGATCCCTGCTGTATCACTAACGATAGTTAAATTCGATGCTTCATCATTATAACCTGATTTTTGATCATTGTATTGATCGATACGCTGTTCGAGCTTTTCTTTTGTAAGTTCCTTATCGTTTATCTCCAGTTTAATGGAGTAGGACGCAGTTTTGGGTACTACTTGAATTTGATCATCCTTGTTTTCTAAGGCTTTTTCGTCTGTTTCAGCAGAAGATAGCATTGCCTCTAGGTTCTGGATAGATGCATCAATACTTTCTATTTCCTTCTCTAAGCGTTCAATTTCTGCATCAAGCAATTTTTGCTGCTTTTCTATAGTAGAAGTAGAGTATTCGAACAAAGGGGTTCCTGTCTCTACTACGTCGCCTTCCTTTACTAAAAACTGATTAAAACCTACCTCTTTATCTATATATACATGATGTGTTTCAGAAGGGATAACTACTCCATTACTTGAGAATGATTGTACTAAACTCTCTTTTTTTACCATATCCCACTTTGGAACGAAGTGTAATTGAGCTACTTTACTATCTTTCTTTTCTAGTAAAAAAAGGTTTATCCCTATGAAAATAATTGCAAGAGCAAGAAGATATGGCCATTTTTTCATGATCTTCACCAACCTTATAATAAGCGATAGAAATCGATATAAGTAAGTAATGCAGAAATTCCCCAAAATAATAGATTGATAATGAATACTATTGCGAATAACGGTAAACGTTTCATTTCAGACAGGACTCTCAATCCCGTAAATTGAATATACATTCCCCAGATTTTAAAGATAGAAATACAGCCAAATAAGGCAATGAGAAAAGGTATCTTCGTGATATATTGTCCAATGATCCCGAAAGAAAGTGGAGAGGAATACCAATCCAAATGAAGCAATAGTAACAAGGGGATGTAGGTTATTTGCTCAATTAAGAGGATGAACAGGACAAATACCTGTAGAACAACTAGCTTATAAAATGATACTTCTGTCATCATATTGAATAATAATGCTGGTACAAATAATATGCAGGAGGCATATGCTATTCCTGATAGTAATTTTCCTATAATAAATAGAGCTTTATGCCATTCGTAAATATTTCTAGGATCTAATGTTAATGTGGTCGAAATTGAAGAAGAACCGATTCCATAGTATCCTTGAACGGCGAAAATGACTGTACTAAGGAAAAACAGTAATAGTATTCTCCATTTTAGGCTATAAATGGTTTCAGCTTTTTGGAGTTGATAGAAAGTCGTAGCTGGTTTGAATAAATGAAAAATTCGAGATTGATAGACCATAAATGAACCTCCGATAGGTAGAATATCTACCATTATTCTAGCTTACTTTACATAAATATTCCATTACTTCTAAAAAATAAGCTAAAAGAAGGAGAAAATGCTCGAAAAGTGTAAGATATGTAATAAACTCAATACTTTTAAATAAGGGGATGGACGTGATGCATGAGTGGATGCAAAGAATATCTGTTAAATATCCTATTGTACAAGCACCAATGGCAGGAGGAATAACAACACCACAATTAGTTGCTGCTGTATCGAATGAAGGTGCTTTAGGAATGATAGGAGCGGGTTATTTGAATGCGGATCAGACAAGGCAAATAATACGTGAAGTAAAAAGTTTAACTACTAATCCATTTGGAATCAATTTATTTGTTCCGGAACAATGTGTTGCTACCGATGAAGAAATACGGATGGCGGATAAGCAATTGCGAATCTATCGAGAGGAATTAAAGATTCACGATTTGGGCAAATTCACCAAGCCTAAACAAGCATATGAAGAACAGATAAGGATTATCATAGAGGAGGAGGTACCTGTATGCAGCTTTACATTTGGTCTTCCAACTGAATCTATAGTTAAGAAATTAAAAGAAAAGGATATCTTGTTAATCGGTACGGCTACTACAGTGAAAGAGGCACAAGCCATTGAAGCTGTTGGATTAGATATTGTGGTAGCTCAAGGAAGCGAAGCAGGAGGTCATCGTGGTTCGTTTTTAGAAAGCCCAGAGAAAAGTGGAATTGGACTTATGTCTTTAATCCCTCAAATTAATGATCATGTGACTATTCCAGTGATTGCTGCTGGAGGAATTATGGATAAAAGAGGTTTGAAGGCAGCTACATGTCTAGGTGCTCAAGGAGTACAAATGGGTACAGCATTTCTTACTTGTAAGGAAAGTGGCGCTCATCCACAGCATAAAAAAGCGATTATTCAAGCTACAGAGGATGAAACAGTCCTTACCTCTGTTTTTTCTGGAAAGTATGCAAGAGGAGTAAACAACCATTTTATTCAAGAAATGAGCAAGAAAAAAGATGCACTATTATGTTATCCTTATCAAAATGAACTAACAAAGGATATCCGAAGAGCTGCTGGGGAACAAAACAATCCGGAATTTATGTCACTTTGGTCAGGGCAAAGCCCGAGACTAAGCAAGGAAGAAACTGTTGCAGAGCTTATTCAGAGAATGGTAAATGACTAAACATAATATAAAGGTAATAGAATAAAACAGTGTAACAGTCTTTTATGAAGGCTGTTTTTCTTTGGCTTTATTTGTATAGTCTGTTGCTTGTGTAAAAGTCCAATTGTTGGCTTTTATACTCAATAAAGAATCCAGAGATATTATGGAGTCTTCAGGTATTTTCTAGGATTGTTGAGTTAAGTATACATAGTTAGATTCATTTAACCATGCGATATACCTGAATTTAAATTAGGTTAAAAATTTATATAAAAAATTATTGTCAAACGTAACAGTGTTATGTTACATTATTTTCATGAAAGGAGTCGTTAAACAATGAGTCAAGATTTAATTTCAAAAAAGGACTTATTAGACATGACTGGAATATCTTATGGACAGTTATACAGATGGAAGCGGAAAAATCTAATCCCAGAGGAATGGTTTATTCGAAAATCAACCTTTACTGGGCAGGAAACCTTTTTTCCGAAGGAGAGAATTCTTGAAAGAATTGAAAAAATTCAACTGATGAAGGAAAATCTTTCTCTAGATGAGCTGGCAGATGTATTTTCTCCTGATCTCACAAAGTTAAGTCTTGATGAAGATGAAATGATTAAACGAGGTATTGCTTCAAAACTAGTCATAGACTTTTTTATAGATAACATGGGTCAAATGAAGGAGTTTTCATTTGAACATACGCTAACTATTTATATTCTTGAAAAGCTATTGGAATCTGGAGAGATTAATCTTGACGAAGGGAAAATCGTTTTGCAGGTATTAACAGATTATTATTTAAAAGTAGATCCTAAAACTGCAGAGCTCATATTTATTCGCAAATTTGGAATGTCTTCATGCTTTTTAGCTTCAAATAGTGATGCACTTTACTTTGAAAGTGGGACCAAAATGGTATCTCGCCTTTCGTTATCTAGTTGTTTAGAGGAATTAAAATCAAAATGGATCTAACTGGAGGGGCAAAAGATGGGTGTTGAAAAAAAGGATTTAATCATTAATGGTTTTGGAAGTTCAAGCGGGGGGAGCTTTGATGAGGTTAGTGTAAATGGAAAGGGGACCGTTGTAGGTGATATTGAGTGCAATAAATACGATTGTAATGGTCTTGGCAATGTAAATGGAAACGTAACTGCTGATCGAGTACAAATAAATGGTAAAGGTAAAATCAATGGAAATTTAGTGGGCAGAGATATAACGGTAGATGGTCATAGCACTTTAGGTGGAGATGTTACTTACGAATCTTTTAGGATCTCTGGAAGCTGTTCAATCGGTGGGATGGTTAAAGGAGAACGTCTTAAAATAAATGGAAAGGCTACTATTGGAGGAGATTGTGAGACGGAGGAATTCGTATCGGAAGGAATTTTTAAAATTGGTGGCCTATTAAATGCAGAAGATATTGACATTACTTTATATGGAGAATGTATGGCAAAAGAAATAGGCGGACAATCGATAAGGGTTAGGCAGAAATCGTATGGTTTGATAAAAATCTTTAAAACTCTCTTTCCCTCACGATTAGTGGCAACAGTCATCGAAGGAGATGACATTTATCTAGAAGGTGTTCGAGCGAAAATAGTAAGGGGTAATAATGTTGTGATAGGGAAGGACTGTGAGATTGATTTAGTTGAATATTTCGAGGACTTTACCAATACAAAAGGGTCCAAAGTGAAAGAACATACGAAGCTGTAATCAATGAAAATAGGAAGTGGGGAGAAGAAATGGAACAAAGGAACATCAATATATTTGGATCAGGAAGTAGTGGAGGCGGACATTTTGACAAGGTCAAGATTAAAGGCGATGGATCGATTACTGATGATATAGAATGCCTGCAATTTAAAGTTCATGGCAATGGTTCATTATTAGGTAACGTGAAGGCACAAGCATTTGCAGCATATGGCACTGTTGAACTGCATCAAAATATAAAATCAGAGATTATTAAAGTTTATGGATCGATGGATGTAGCTGGAGATATTTCTGGTGTAAAAATTTCCATTCGTGGGACTGGGGATGTAGCTGGAAATATACTTGGTGAACAGCTCGATGTAAAAGGAGGCATATCAGTTAAAGGTAACTGTGAGGTAGAAAACCTACAATTGGATGGTGGGTTTGAAATTGATGGTCTATTAAATGCTGAAAAAGTCAATATTGGTATGAAATTTGGAGACAATCGAGTGTCAGAAATAGGCGGTGAAACGATTTCTATAAAGAGAAGGTCAACGTTTCTTGGGATAGGAAAAGGTGAGGGGACTCTATCAACTGAATTAGTAGAAGGTGATCATATTTATCTAGAGTACACAACTGCCAAAGTTGTGAGGGGGAAAAGTGTCGAATTAGGACCCGGCTGTAATATTGAATTGGTTGAGTATAAAGAAAGTCTTAAACAGCATAAATCAACAGAAGTAAAAGAGAACAGATTGCTATAAAAACAAGGAGTTGAATGTATGGTAAATAAAAATAGTAAATTAGGATTTGTCGTAGCAGGTCTATTATTAGGTATACTCATGGCTTCGATGGATAATACAATAGTTGTTACTGCAATGGGAACCATTGTCGGTGATTTAGATGGTATAGACAGTTTTGTATGGGTGGTATCTGCTTATATGGTAGCTGAGATGGCGGGAATGCCTATTTTTGGAAAGCTATCAGACATGTTTGGTAGGAAACGATTCTTTATTATGGGCTTAATAATATTTATGTTAGGTTCCATTCTGTGTGCAACAGCTGGAAGCATTACGCAATTAAGCATTTATCGTGCTATTCAAGGGATAGGTGGAGGTGCATTGGTGCCCATTGCCTTTACGATCGTCTTTGATATATTTCCACCAGAAAAACGGGGGAAAATGGGAGGTTTATTTGGTGCAGTTTTTGGCCTTTCCAGCATTTTTGGTCCATTAATTGGTGCTTATATTACAGATTATATTAGCTGGCATTGGGTGTTTCTGATTAACCTTCCCTTAGGTATCTTAGCTTTAGTATTTGTCATAGTATTTTATCAGGAATCAAAGCTACATGTACAACAAAAAATAGACTGGTGGGGTGCCATTACCCTTGTTGGTGCAGTTGTTTGCTTGATGTTTGCCCTAGAACTTGGTGGTAAAAAGTATGACTGGGATTCATCGACGATTATAAGCTTGTTTGCGGGGTTTGTTATATTAGCATCCATCTTTATCTTGATTGAAAGAAAGGCATCTGAACCGATTATATCTTTTCCGATGTTTCAAAAAAGATTGTTTGCTGGTAGTACAATCGTAGCCTTATTTTATGGTGCAGCATTTATGGCCGCAACTGTGTATATTCCCATTTTCGTGCAAGGTGTGTACGGTGGAAGTGCAACCAATTCAGGCTTAATTCTCCTTCCAATGATGCTGGGTTCTGTTGTTACAGCCCAAATAGGGGGATTTCTAACAACAAAAATGCGTTATAGAAATATTATGTTCCTTTCAGGGGCGATTATGATCATTGGTATTTTATTATTAACAACCTTAACACCGGAGACAAAAAGATACATGTTAACTCTTTATATGATTATTCTAGGATTAGGTGTTGGCTTTTCTTTCTCTGTCCTACAAATGGCTGCCATTCATAGCTTTGGAATGGAGCAACGGGGTTCGGCAACATCGACAAGTAACTTTGTTCGTTCGTTAGGAATGACGATCGGAATAACGGTTTTTGGTATGATACAAAATCATGTATTTACGAATAAAATGGAAGTTGCATTCGGAAATATGGGTCCAATGCCTACTGGTACTTCAATAGATCCTAATGCAATTCTAGCAGCAGATGCAAGGAGCCAGATGCCAGCAGAGATTCTTGAGAAAATAACAACCAGTCTATCGTCATCAATTGTTCAAACCTTTATGTGGGCATTAGTCCCTGCTGTTCTTGCTTTTATTTTCATTTTCCTAATGAGTAAAGAAAAGATGGTGTATCATACAAAATCAGATGTAGAAATGGTTAAGAATTAAACAAAAAAATATTAAAATTTTTTGAAATCAATATACATCGCAGTTTGTTTAGGGTAAAATATGAGGAGATGTTATATTTGAAGAGGTGATCTTCCTTGAAAAGAGATCATGATCAATTAAAGAAAGTCATTGCAAACTTTGCGGAAATTGGGGTAAAGCTTTCAAAAACGAAATCCCGACTAGAAATCTTCAAAGTGCTGGGCGAAGTTAAAAACATCCCTAAATATCCGAAATTACATCATTAAGATAAGATAAACTAGACAAGATTGTCTAGTTTATTTTTTTGTTCTTAATTCATTCATTTAGCTTGCAGACTGTTCCCACTCATTTCACTAAAAACTTCATAATGACTGCTACCTTTATTGAAACAATAAATGAGAACAGCATTTTTTAATTAAGTCATTCTAAGCGTGTTAGTCCTTGAGAAAATGATAGTTTGGCTGGCTTTTATAAATGTAAAGAAGGTCTGATGGAAATTCCGCCTCTGGATGGAAAACATTTGAAAATAATATTGTATAATAAATACAGAAAATTCAATCTAAAGGGGTGCGGGAATGGAATATATTATCGATATTCAAAATCTTAAAAAGAGTTATAAGAAGAGAAAGTCGAATGAAATTATTGAGGCTGTGAAGGGTATATCTTTACAGGTTAAGAAGGGAGAAGTTATTGGCCTATTAGGACCAAATGGAGCAGGAAAAACAACGACGATCAAAATGATGTGTGGTCTGTTATTACCGAATGAAGGATCAGTAATTATTAATGGAATAAATATGGCAAAGAATCGTTTGAAAGCACTTCGACATATTTCAGCTGTATTAGAAGGAAATAGAAATTTATATTGGCGATTAACGGTACGAGAAAACATGGAATATTTCTCGGGAAATCGAGGAATGTCGAAAAAGGAGATATCAGCACGGATTGATGACTTGTTAGATCGACTAAATTTAACAGAAAAGTCGAATGAAATGGTTAATACATTATCAAGAGGGATGCAACAGAAACTATCTATTGCGATTGCAATTTTATCAGATACAGAAATTATTTTTCTTGATGAACCAACATTAGGATTAGATGTTGAAATTAGTTATGAAATTAGAAAATTATTAAAGGAAATCGCAAAGGAATATAATAAAACAATTCTACTTAGCTCACATGATATGCCTGTTGTACAGGAGATTTGTGAAAGAGTAATTATTATTAACAAAGGTAGAATTGTTACGGATGATAGTGTAAACAATTTACTCTCATTATTTGATACGAAGGCATATTCATTTACATTAGGAGCTACATTACCTGAAGAAGATCTTAATAAAATGAAAGAGCAATTTATTGTACATATAGATACAAATGAAAATGGTCAATCAATTATTACGGTAACCATTCAACACAGTGATGATTTTTACAAGGTGATTGAAATATTTAAAAACAGAAATATAGCGATAGAAAAAATTGACCGTTCTATCATCGACTTTGAACAGGTCTTTATGAAAATTGTTAAGGGGGAGTTCAGTGATGAAGTGGCTGTATCTGTTTAAAGCGAATTTCCGAAGGGAGTATATTTATTTAAAAAGATATTTACCGAATACAATTAGTGAATTAATTACTTTTTATGCGATATTCTTATTTTTGTTTTTTGGTATACAAATTGTAGGTGATCCATCCACTGTAGAAGTGAATGTACAAAATACAATTGTTAACTATTTATTTTGGTTTTTAGCTATGATGGTGATGCAGGGAATTGGTTGGAGTATTATGAATGAAGCACAATTAGGAACTCTTGAACAGCTTTATATGTCGCCGATGGGAGCATGGAAAATTTTACTTTCACGGATTGTTTCAACAACAATCATTCAGTTGATCATGATTATTATTCTCCTGTATTTATCGATGTTAACGACAAATACATGGCTGAACGTAGATGTATTATCGATTATTCCGATATTGATCTTGACATTGGTAAGTATGATCGGCGTAAGCTTTATGATTGCTGGATTAGCGATCATTTTTAAGCAAATTGGTTCCTTTCTGCAAATTTTTCAATTTATCTTAATGGGACTAACCTTTGCTCCAGTTTCAAGTATGCCATTTTTAGTCTTTCTGCCAGTAGTTAAGGGAGTAGATATGTCGAGAGGAATAATGATCCATAATTATGGATTAGGAGATTTTTCATTAGGAGACTATACAGCTTTAATTGTTAACGCAGTAGTCTATCTAATTATTGGTATCACAGTTTTCAAACGATGTGAAAGAACAGCTATGATAAAAGGAGTATTGGGGCAGCATTAATTCAATAAATTTAAAAAACTTCTTGCATTATAAGTATTAACCATGTAATATTTAATAAAATTTCAAAAAAATCAGTGATGAAGAGAGTAGTTTATCGCAATTCAATTAGCGAGCTGGGGATGGTGGGAGCCTAGTATGAATCGATAAATGAAGCGCACTTCTGAGATGCTAATTCGAATACGTATTAAAGTAGAGTTAGTCGGGAGCTCCCGTTATAAGGTAAAGTGGTCGGTAATTTGAACAAGTAGAGTGGTACCGCGGGTTTAGCTCGTCTCTTATTTTATAAGAGGCGAGCTTTTTTATCGTTAATATTTTCTATCCCGAGAAAAAGTCCGTGCGGAACGGGCGGTAATCAAAGAGAGTGAATGAAACCCGAGAGCGTGGGCAACACCGATTCATATTAGGTTGCCTCCTTCAAATCACTGAGAAATGAGCTGTAAATTTCAAAGGAAGCCTATATTAGGTGTAAAAGCCTGCAGTAGATCTTCTTTTACAAAAGCAACAATTAAAAGCCCTAAGAAAAAGGAGGAATCTTTATGGATTTAAAAGCATTATTCTCAACTAAGTTAAGTGAAATTTTAAAAGGAAGTTTAACTACTAAAGAAATCTATAGCCTGATAGAAACTCCAAAAAATGATGAGCATGGAGATCTGGCCTTTCCCTGTTTTCAACTGGCTAAAATACAAAAGATCTCACCGATTGAAATCGCCAAACAACTAGCTTCTCGAATAAATGATTCAGTGTTTTCAAAAATCCATGCTGTAGGGCCTTATGTAAATATATTTTTCTCTAAAAAAGAGTTAGGGAAAGCTATAATAAACCCGATTCTTCATCAAGACCAGAATTATGGCAGTAGTGAAATTGGTAAAGAAAAGACGGTTGTACTCGATTTGTCATCGCCAAATATTGCTAAGCCATTTTCAATGGGCCATTTGCGGTCAACTGTTATTGGCAATGCTATCGCAAATCTAGCAAAAAAGTGTGGATACCGAACGGTGAAAATTAATCATATCGGAGACTGGGGAACTCAATTTGGAAAATTGATTGTGGCGTATCATAGGTGGGGTAATGAGGAGGCAGTTGCTGCTAATCCTATTGGTGAATTGTTTCATCTATATGTGCGATTCCATCAAGAAGCTGAGAAGAATCCATACCTAGAGGATGAGGGTAGAGCGGCTTTCAAAAAGTTAGAAAATGGAGATAGTGTATATTTAAAGCTTTGGGAATCATTTCGTAATGAATCCCTACGTGCCTTTAAATCGATTTATGATTTACTAGGGATAGAATTTGATTCTTTTCAAGGAGAAGCCTTCTATAATGACAAGATGGATGAAATTGTTCAAATGTTAAAGGAACAAAACTTGCTTGAATTGTCTGAAGGGGCAGAAGTAGTACGACTTGATGAACAACAAATACCGCCATGCCTTATCAAAAAATCAGATGGAGCTACACTTTATGCGACAAGAGATTTAGCCGCTGCTCTTTTTCGTCAAAGGGAATATAAATTTGATGAGGCCTTGTATATCGTTGGACAGGAACAGACTATTCATTTTCAACAAGTAAAAGGTGTGTTGAAAAAGCTAGGTTATGTTTGGGCAGAGCAAATGGAGCATATCCCCTTTGGATTAATCCTGCAACATGGAAAGAAAATGTCAACTAGAAAGGGGAGAGTGATTCTACTAGAGGATGTATTGAATGAGGCAATTAAGCTGGCTAAAAAGAATATAGTAGAGAAAAATCCCGGAATTCATGATCCAGATGAGGTAGCAAATGCAGTGGGAGTTGGTGCGGTTATTTTCCATGACCTTAAGAACGATCGGATGAATAATATAGAGTTCTCCCTTAGAGATATGCTTACATTCGAAGGGGAAACAGGTCCATATGTACAGTATACAAACGCGAGAGCTCATTCTATTTTAAGAAAATATAATGGTACAGATGTTTGTTTCGAAGGTTTAGATGATCATGAAAGCTGGGATGTTCTAAAATTGTTAAACGAATTTCCAAGAATCATTGAAAGGTCCTATAAACAGCACGCTCCATCTATTTTAGCCAAATATTTAATTCATGTAAGTCAAGCCTTTAATAAATACTACGGGAAGATTCGAATATTAGCAGAGGATAATCATTTACAATCTAGAGTATCGATCGTTAAGGCTGTTACCATAGTTTTAACAGAAGGTCTACAATTATTAGGTATGAAAGCACCGAAAGAAATGTAAAAAAAAAGAGGGTGACAATTAGTCACCCTAAACTTTTATATTGATGCTGCTTCAGAATTTGTAATCGGAAGCTGTGTTGGAAGCTTCATGTCTTGTGTGAGCTTTTTTTTCACCTCAACATATTTAACATGTAAATCTTCCATCTCTTTGATGATAAAATCAAAGTTCTCATATTCGATGATGTCCCCTTGTTTGGCTTCGTAATTCTCTGTTAATACCCATCCGCCAATTGTATCAATATCTTCATCATTTATATTCGTACCAAGGAGATCATTAACTTCTGAGACTAATACTTTTGAATCAATAATATAGTGATTTTCTTTTATTTTACGAACAAGTGGTACCTCATCCATATCGAATTCATCGCGGATTTCACCAACAATTTCTTCGATGATATCTTCTACCGTAACAAGTCCTGAAGTCCCACCATATTCATCGATTAATACGGCCATATGAATGCGTTCTTTTTGCATCATTAATAGTAACTCTTGAATAGGAATTGTATCAATTACACGTATAATTGGGCGAATATATGAATTAAGCGTCGCCTTATTTCGATCCGACTCACTAAGTAAATCCGTTAGTAATTCCTTCGCATTCACCATTCCAATTATATGATCCTTATCCCCATCAATGACAGGGTAGCGTGTAAAGCGTTCCTCACGAATTGTTTGTAGCAGCTCATCAAAAGAATCTTCTTTTGAAAGAGATGTAATTTCTGTACGTGGGACCATAATTTCCTTCGCAATTCGATTATCGAATTCAAATATTTTATTTACATATTTAAACTCAGATTGGTTAATCTCACCGCTCTTGTAGCTCTCAGAAACAATTATTCTTAATTCTTCTTCAGTATGGGCTAACTCATTCTCGTTAACTATTTTAAGACCAAATAATCTTGTTACAAGTCTAGAAGAAGTATTTAAAAGCCATACGAATGGGTAAAGAATACGATGAATTAAGATAAGTGGTCGAGACGTTAATAAACTAATGGTTTCAGCCTTCTGAATCGCCACTGTTTTAGGTGCTAATTCACCTACGACTACATGAACAAACGTAATTAGTAGAAATGCGAGAATAGTTGAAATTACATGTACAGATGGGCCGGTAATATGAATAAAGGAAAATACTGGCATTAACAGATGAGAAACCGTTTTCTCCCCAATCCATCCTAAAACTAAGGAAAGGATTGTAATTCCTAGCTGAACGGTAGATAAGTATTCATCTAAGTTAGATAGTATTTTCTTAGCTGCAAGAGCCCTCTTGTTTCCTTCTTCAACAAGCTGATCAATTCGTGTACTTCTTACCTTTACAATTGCAAATTCCGATGCAACAAAGAATGCGGAAAGTGCTATGATTATAAAAACAAGCACAAGCCTAAATATGTCGTCCAAATAAGTTTACCTATCCCGTAAGTAAAACGAGATAGGAGTCACCTCCTATTTTGTTAATAGATTTATAGATTGTTGTAAACATGTACTTTCTGATAGAAGTCTTTTGTAAAAAGATTCCTTTTCCTCTTGGCTCAATTTTTCAAGCACTGAAATTAAATCGGATAAGTCACTATTTAATTGTTTCATTTGATGATAGACAAAATCAAGGCGCTGTGTAAGCAACTTCTCATCTAGTGTCCTTCCCTTTTTTATTTCAAGTTTTTTTCGAATCGTATCAAGGGGTAGGGACAGCTTCTTACAATCTTCTATAAACTTTAAGTCATCTAGTGCTTCTGTTTCATAAATTCGATAATTAGACTTCGAGCGATTCGCCCGCAAAAGACCAATACTAGTATAATAATCGATTGTTCTTTTTGAAACATTTGCTAAAGATGCTAATTCGCCAATACGATATACAGCCCCATCCGATCACCCCTTCATATAAGTAATTAATACTATTATAAAAAAAACAAACCGTACAGTCAAACGTGATACTTTTTTTTGAAGTCTTATCATACTTTATTTTATGGGGGGAATTTGTACAGTATTCTTGCTTCTTTCCTATTTACATAGTTACTGTTTTGTAAAAATCCAACTGCCAGCTTCTACGCCCAATAAAGGATTTAGAGCGGTCTTATGAAATTTGCCGTTCTTTTCTCGGTGAAATGAAAGGGGCCCACCTAGATGTATCGGTGTTTTTCTCCTTCAAGGTAATCAAAGGCTTATAAAGGTACCCGTGCCGCCGGGATTTTCTTCTTTAGGGTAATCAAAGGCTTATAAAGGTACCCGTGCCGCCGGGAATTCCTTCTTTAGGGTAATTAATGGCTCATAAAGGTTCCCGTGCCGCCGGGAATTCCTTCTTTAGGGTAATCAAAGGCTCATAAAGGTTCCCGTACTGCCGTGAATTCTTTCTTTAGGGTAATTAATCGCCCCCAAAGGTACCCGTGCCGCCGCCATTTCCTTCTTTAAGGTAATCAATCGTCCTCTTTCAGTACCACTTATTGATACAAACTGTCCCCTTAAATAGCAACAATGTTTTAAAATAGCCCCTTCTATCAAGAAGGTAACATTTAGTTATCCGATGAAAACATATATTCTCTATGATAAAAACGAATACTAAAAATTAATCCAATTGCCAGCATATTCCCCATTAATGAGCTTCCTCCATAGCTAATAAAAGGAAGAGGAATTCCTGTGATAGGGAGCACCTGAATGCTCATACCAATATTTTCAAATACGTGAAAGGCAATCATACAAATGATCCCTGCACAAACATATGAATTAAATGGATCTTT
This sequence comes from Heyndrickxia sp. FSL W8-0496, assembly GCF_038007825.1. Taxonomy (NCBI): domain Bacteria; kingdom Bacillati; phylum Bacillota; class Bacilli; order Caryophanales; family Bacillaceae; genus Heyndrickxia; species Heyndrickxia sp. FSL W8-0496. The sequence goes on along the minus strand of NZ_JBBOXX010000001.1, from coordinate 4,888,016 downwards.
TGTTTGTAATGCTGTTTTTGTTAAATGATAAATTAGAACGAAAAATAAACAGATAACAACACTTGCACCTACAAAGCCAAATTCCTCTGCTACGATACTAAATACAAAATCTGTATGCCTTTCTGGTAAATAGACCTCTTTTCCTAAAAAGCCCTTTCCGGTAATTTCTCCTGAACCAATTGCTGTCATCGCTCGAATCAAATGATATCCGTCTCCTTCAGGATCAATTGAGGGGTCGAGCCAAATATAAATGCGACTAAATTGATAGGCTTTGACACCTAAATATTTTTTTAACAAATCCGGTGCAAATACAACTAAGTATAAAATCGTTCCTCCAATAGATATAACAGAGGCGTATAGTGGGACAATAATCTTCCATGTTATTCCTGAGATTAAGATTAGACCTGAGGCGATTGCCATCATTACTAGGCTTGTACCGAGGTCATTATGTAAAACTAATCCAATTGGAAGAAGGGAGGCTATGCCGATCTTTAGTAGTAGGTAGAAATCAGTTTTAGCTGTTTTTATCGTATTTTTTTCATGGTGAGATGCGATGATATTACTCAGTGTTAAAATCAAAAAGATTTTCATGAATTCTGAAGGCTGAATTAAGCCTAATTTAGGAATTTGATACCAGCTGGCTGCACCGTTTCGTTCCGCAACTATACAGCCTTGCTGACAATGGGGAAGAACAATAAGTCCCAAAAGTAACATAATCCCAAAACCATACAAAATCCAAGATAATTTTCTATATTGACTTGGATCGAATAATAATGAAAAACCAATTACTCCAGCTCCAATGACATACCACATAGCCTGTGATTTAACAAAGTTTGCCCCATATTGATTATCTGTTTGTGCACTGTAAATTGACACAGAACTGACGATAAAAAATAGGAATAAAAGCAATACTAATGTCCAATCAATTTTATCTATTAATTTTTGTTGATTCTTCAAATTAATTTCACCTAATTTCTCCTAACACATCCATTTATTATTAAGACGATTAAATAGAGAAAAGGTTTCCTTTTTCTTTATAGATATAAAAGGATAAGCTTATTTAAGAAAATAACTTTATTGATTTTTTACAACTTCTACATATTGAACATGAGATTCCTCCATATCTGATACGATAAATTGAAAGTTCTCTAGCTCAATGATGTCTCCTTTGCGTAAATCATATTTTTTTGTCAATAGCCATCCACCGATAGTATCAATTTCTTCATCATATATATGTGTCCCTAGAAGGTCGTTAACATCCTCTACTAATACTTTTGCATCAAAAATAAAATGGTTTTCATTAATTTTTCGGATAACTGGAATTTCGTCTGAATCAAACTCATCACGAATTTCACCAACAATTTCTTCAAGAATATCCTCCACGGTTACTAGGCCAGCTGTTCCTCCATATTCATCTAGAAGAATAACCATATGTGTACGGTCTTTTTGTATTTTTGCTAAAAGCCCCTTGATTGGAACAGTTTCGATGACCCTTGGTACTGGTTTTATGTATTTTTCAATCGGATTATTTTCAAGACATTCGTTGAAAATACAATCTGTTAAGATTTCCTTAATATTAACAATCCCAATAATGTTATCTTTGTCCCCATTTGTCACAGGATACCTTGTGAATTTTTCAATTTTGACGATCTCTAATATTTCATCTATTGTAGAATCCTTTTCCAATGTGACCATTTCAGTCCGAGGTACCATAATTTCTTTTGCAATTCGATTATCAAACTCAAAAATATTATTGACATACTTATATTCGGATTGGTTTATTTCTCCACTTTTGAGACTTTCAGAGAGTATGATTCTTAATTCTTCTTCAGATGGAGCTAATTCATTTCCTGAAGCTGGTTCTAAACCAACTAATTTCGTAACTAAGCGAGAAGATTGATTTAATGCCCAAATAAACGGGAACATAATACGGTTGAACCAAACCAATGGTTTAGCAACGATTAAGGTTATTGCTTCAGTTTTTTGAATAGCATACGATTTTGGAGCTAATTCTCCTAAAACTACATGAAAAAATGTAATAAGTGCAAAGGAAAGAATAAATGAAAGAACGTTGGCTAGAGAAGCTGGGATTTTGATTGTTTCAAATATCGGCTTTAGTAACACTTGAACAGTAGGTTCACCAAGCCATCCTAAGATTAGGGAAGTAACTGTAATCCCTAATTGAATAGCTGAAAGATAACTGTCTAAATTTGATATCACCTTTTTAACTGTAAGGGCGGAAATGTTGCCCTCTGCAACTAATTGATCAATTCTTGATGTACGCACACGAACGATAGCGAATTCGGAGGCGACAAAGAAAGCTGTAATTGCGATGAGAATAATAATGATAATAAGATTTAGTATAGGCATAATATGAGGATTCCGTAACATGCGGTAGCCTCATTTCACCTCCTAGTTTGGCGTATATTAGACTTTTATCCTGTTATGGTTTGATTAAAACCTTTGCTTTTCTATGTAATATTCCCGAAATATTAAAGAATACTATAAATGATAAAGAACTGATCCAAAGAAAATTTCAAAAATATGAGGATTTATTTTATGAATTTGGTAAAATAAGAATATAAAAATGGATGGAAGAACAGTTTCAACATTGAAGCTGTTTTTTTACGTATCCCTAGGTGATGAGGAGATACATTTTTCGGAGGGAACCCAATTGAAAAATCATATTGCGAATCTGGGAGTCATCTATGCACATATGAATCATGTCGATCATTATGTTTTAACATATGGAATCGAATTTCATGAATTTTGCCAAGCTTTTCCGGATCTATCCAACCTTCTTTTGCTTCGTCATCGTTATGAGGACGGAAACTTTAATCTTCATACATTACTTGAATATGTAGATGCTGATTCCATTAAGCGGCTTATAGAAGATAATGTAGCTGCATATGGTGATTTCTGTTGGATTGATTTTGATGATGAGGAAGCCTTGAATAGGTTAGATGGACAGGAAATAGCTGAATTACTTTATTTAGGACATATTAAAAATCATTTGCGCATTCCATTTTACCGTAAGTTGAACAATCGTTTTGCTTATTTGTCTCATGAGGACGGCTGGCTTAATAAAACATATTATCGCACGATGGATGATTTTTATATAACTTTAGGAAGTTCAATTTCCATGAAGTTAAATGATAAAGGAGAAAAGACGTTTTTTGGGCGAAGAAAAAGGAAGGAAACTCCTGAGATTCCAGTAGAAATTCTTTATCCTTTCATTGAAGAAATGAAAGAAGGAATGATTATTTCGATTGAAAAAGCTGTACATACTAGAACCTCTGTAGAGATCCCAATCTGGGTTATCGGTGATTTTTATGATATGGAAGAAATGTATGAAGAGTATAAGGAAATACACGATCGCCCATTAGATGGAAAAATTGTTTTTGATCGCAAGGAGAAAGAATGGAAAGCTTATGTTAAATAAGAGCTGCCATTTTCTTTTAACGTATAAATGTTTAAGCATTAACATTATCTAAAATCATTTACTAGTTTAGACTTTGCTAGCTCTAGCGACTATCGACTAAAGTATCTACGCATGCTTCCTACGATAAGTCAACATCGATTCTTCGCTGTATTTCCTTTATCTTTTATCGAGAATACGAAGGTGAAATTGGCACTCCAAATTTTACTTATCGTACGTCGATGAACAAGGCGTCTTCTGCTTTTTTGCCCATTGACTATAATTTGGTCAATGGGTTTACTTATTTTTTTCTTTAAGCTAATATTATTACCGTCTAATACGGTTTTAGGCACAGATAAAGACTTTTTTCATAAGATGAAATAGGCATTTATCATGAATTTTTATAAAATTAGCCTTTATAATATAGTATCTAATGATGATGGGGGATTAACATGAAAACCAAACTTTGTTTACTTTATGGTGGTAAGTCAGCGGAACATGAAGTGTCATTACAAACAGCTAAGGCAGTCATTCAAGCTCTGGATCTCGAGAAATTTGAGATTGATCCAATTTTTATTAATGCAGAAGGGAACTGGATTAAGGGACCACAAATTGTTGGACCTGTAGAAAACGTAAAAGCTTTAGCATTTTCTAATGGTCAAGAAATGGTTCCAAACGCCCTATCTACATCATTAGGAGAAAATACTGGATATGACGTTATCTTTCCTTTACTACATGGACCTAATGGAGAGGATGGTACAGTACAAGGAATGCTAGAATTATTGAACCTCCCATATGTAGGGAATGGAGTACTTGCATCCGCTGCAGGTATGGATAAGGTCATTATGAAGAACTTATTCGCTCAAGCAGGACTCGATCAAGTGAAATATGTTTCTTTTATTCGAAGCTCTTGGGATCATAATAATGAGGAAGCTTACAAAAAAGTTGAAGCAGAATTAGGGTATCCGTGTTTTGTTAAACCGGCTAACCTAGGTTCAAGTGTTGGAATTAGTAAATGTACGAATCGTAAGGAGCTAGAAAATGCATTCATTGAAGCATTTCAATTTGATAGAAAAGTGATCGTGGAGGAAGGCATTGTTGCAAGGGAAATTGAATTAGGTGTTCTTGGCAATGATAACCCTGAATGCTCGGTGCCGGGAGAAATTGTTGCTAAAAAGGATTTTTATGATTATAAGGCGAAGTACGGCGATGAAGAAACAGCCTTGATTATACCTGCAGAGGTTTCTGCTCATGTGTATGAAGAGTTAAAGAGTATGGCGATAACAGCTTTTAAAGCACTAGATTGTTCAGGTTTAGTCCGTGCAGATTTCTTTGTTACGAGAGAGAATAGAGTTCTAATAAATGAAGTAAATACGATGCCAGGATTTACACCTTTTAGTATGTTCCCTTTATTATGGAAACATACAGGAGTAGACTATCCAGAGCTAATTGAACGTTTAATACAGCTTGCTATAGAACGCCATGAGGATAAACAAAAGATTAAACATAGCTTTTAAAAAAGAAAGTAGGATACCCTTAAAATATAGAGTTATTTAAGTTAGCTTACCCTTCTTAAAGTTTTTTTCAAAAAGTAAAATCTCTTTAAGAAGGGTAACTTGAAAATGGTCTTTTTATTTGGAGGAAAAAGCATGATTCAAAGAACGATTGGACAATTAGCAACAATGATCCATGTAGAAAATGATGTATCAAATTATTCTGAGATCGAAGTAACTGGAGTATGTATTGATACGCGTAAATTGAAGAGAGGAAACCTCTTTATTCCATTTAAAGGTAATAATGTTGACGGCCACCAATATGTGGAAGACGCAATTAAAAACGGTGCTAGTGCTGCATTATGGCAAAAGGATGTGCCTAATCCCCCCTACCATTTACCTATTCTAGTTGTTGAAAATACGGAGCATTCTTTACAGAATGTTGCAAGAAGTTATAGAGATCAACTTAACATTAAGGTTATTGGAGTTACTGGTAGTAATGGAAAAACGACTACAAAGGATATGGTAACAGCTGTATTAAGTGAAAAGTTTAATGTTCAAAAAACTGAGGGGAATTTTAATAATCACTTAGGGCTACCAATAACAATTCTCTCTTTAAGAGAAGATACTGATGTGGCTGTATTAGAGATGGGAATGAGTGCTAAAGGTGAAATTGACTTTTTAACAAAGCTCGCGAAACCAGATATTGCTATTATTACAAATATTGGTGAAGCCCATCTTCAAGATCTTGGTTCTAGAGAAGGCATTGCTGAGGCAAAACTCGAGATTACAAATGGTTTGAAAAAAGATGGACTATTTATTTTTATCGGGGATGAACCGCTTCTTCGAGAACGTGTAGATCAATATAAGAATTTTCGAATCCAAACATTTGGCAGGTCCAAAATGAATGATCTATATCCTATTTCTATTGAGCAGCAAAATAATGGAAGTGTTTATAGTATCAACAAAGCTCCAGAAAGAAAACTTTATCTTCCAGTTCTCGGCGAATATAATGTATTAAATTCATTATCAGCCATTTTATCAGCACTTGAATTAGGATTATCAATGGATGAGATTGAATTAGGTCTAAAAGCACTTAAATTATCTTCGATGCGTATGGAAAAGCATACAGGTATAAAAGGTACAAAGATTATTAATGATGCATATAATGCCAGTCCAACTTCAATGAAAGCAGCTATTCATATGTTGGAAACTTTAGCTGATGCAGATGATAAAATCGTTGTATTGGGCGACATGTTGGAACTTGGGGATAGCGAGGTGGAGTTTCATCGTGAAGTAGGAAGAGAATTGAAAGAAAGTAAAATAAAATATGTGTTTACCTACGGAAAATTGGGTAATTATATAGCTGAGAGTGCAAAATTAACTTTTCCTGAATCAAGAGTTTTTGCCTTTATGGACAAACAAGAGCTTGTCCAGCATTTGAAATCTGTCATTAATGGGAATGAGTGGATTTTGGTTAAAGGTTCAAGAGGAATGAAATTAGAAGAAGTTGTGCAAGAACTGGCAGAGTAAAATAATTTCCTTATGTTAAAAAAAGAAAATTATTTTTCCCATCTAAAAAGGGAATACTTTATGATAGTTTCCTTATAATGATGATAATTTGGAATATCTTGCGCGTTGAAATCCAAGCTTATTAATGGTACCATAACCGTACATCGTTTACACTTTTTGCCGGAACTCTTTATTTTTACAAAGGCTCTTTTCTTAAACTTGATATATGTAAGAAAATAACATGAGCTGTATTCTACTTTCTTTAGAAAATGATCTACTATATGTGACAATCCTACTATTTAGAGAGTAATGTATACATTTTACTTGTAGCATAGATTATAACAATGTTTAATAAAGAGTGTCTATTTTTTGTATGGTATCGGGGAAACGAACCTTAATCGTATGTAGGTTTACTTGGCCCTGTTAAGTTATAAAGGAGAATGAGAAGCATTGACGAATTTTTCAGAGTTAGATTTAAGCCCCTCAATTTTAAAATCATTAAAAAGAATGGGCTTTGAAGAAGCATCACCAATTCAAGCAAAAACAATCCCATTAAGTACCCAAGGAAAGGATATTATTGGGCAAGCGCAGACTGGTACTGGTAAAACAGCTGCTTTTGGGATTCCGCTTATTGAAAAGATTGATACAAAAAACCAAAATGTTCAAAGTATTATTATTGCCCCTACCCGTGAATTAGCTATCCAAGTATCAGAAGAATTATATAAAATTGGTTACGATGCAAGAGCGCGTGTATTAGCTGTTTATGGCGGGCAAGATATTCAACGTCAAATTAAAGCGTTGAAAAAAGGCCCACAAATTATTGTCGGTACTCCAGGGCGGATTCTCGATCACATCAAGCGCCGCACATTAAAACTTGACCAAGTAACTACTTTAGTACTTGATGAAGCAGATGAAATGTTAAATATGGGATTCATTGATGATATTGAAAGCATTTTATCTAGTGTGCCGGAGGAAAGACAAACATTACTTTTCTCAGCAACTATGCCTGACCCTATTAGAAGAATTGCTGAAAGATTTATGAATGATCCGGAATTAGTCCGTGTGAAAGCAAAAGAAATGACGGTTCCTTTAATTGAACAATATTATGTAAAAGTGCAGGAAAGAGAAAAATTCGATGTGCTTTCACGTTTAATTGATGTTCAATCACCAGAACTTGCAATTGTATTTGGTCGTACAAAGCGTCGTGTTGATGAACTGGCAAATGCTTTAAACCTAAGAGGATATATGGCTGAAGGAATTCATGGCGACTTAAGTCAAGCAAAGCGCTTATCCGTATTAAGAAAATTTAAAGATGGAAAAGTAGATGTTCTTGTTGCGACAGATGTTGCTGCTCGTGGATTAGATATTTCAGGTGTTACACATGTATATAATTATGATATTCCACAAGATCCTGAAAGCTATGTTCACCGTATTGGAAGAACTGGCCGTGCAGGTAAAGAAGGAATGGCTATTACATTTGTAAATCCTCGTGAAATGAGCTATTTAAAAATTGTTGAGCAAACAACGAAAAAAAGAATGATGCCAATGCGTCCGCCAAGTTGGGATGAAGCATTAGAAGGTCAAATTCGCGTTTCAATGGAAAAGCTTTCTGATATAGTAAAAGAAGGAAATCTAAACGATTATCTTTCAGTAGCAAAGGAATTACTAGAGGAAAATGATGCGACCCATATTATTGCTGCATCACTTAAATTAATGACTAAAGAACCGGATAAAACACCTGTTCATATTACAGAAGAACGCCCTCTACCAATGAAAAAAGATGGGCATAGATCTTCTTCAAGACGTGGTAAACCTTCCTATAGCGGGAATAAAGGTGGTCACGGAGGAAGTGGCAGAAAGCCGAGAAGATCAGGAAGAAGAGATTATCAACATAACAAAGATCAAAGATCTTAATTAATTTATCATAATTAAAAATTAGTGATACGGGGCCAAAAAAGAGTAAGCGATCATGACGCTGGCTGAATAGAGGAGAATGCTATTTCTCCTCTTATTGCATAAAAGCTTGCAATAAAAAGCAATCAGAGCGATGTCTGATTGCTTTTTTTATACGAAAATTTAAGTAAAAGGTCAAATTATAAAAATAGCGGTTTGATGTTTTGTAAGTTTAACGTTCTTTTTGAGGAAACTGAAAATTAAATTTCCTTTGGGAAATTAAAGATCATTCGTATGTGAAACTAAACAAAGGATTGATTCGTACATATATTATATTCAACTAATTGGGGGATTTGTATGGAGATATATGTACCAAATAAGCGTATCTCAAAAAGTGCGTTAGCGGTTTGGAGGATAACAGGAAGCATCCATTCACTTTGTATTTGGGTTTTAAGTATAATTGGAACGTATTTTTTAATAAAGTATGATTGGAATCGATGGTTTATTGTATTGGCAATTTTGATTGCATTTTTATATTCAGTTTTATTTATTTTTATCATTCCAAATATTAGGTGGAAAAGATGGCGATATGAAATTAGGGAAAAGGAAATTGAATTGCAACATGGAGTTTTTATTATTAAAAGGACACTTGTTCCAATGATACGAGTTCAGCATGTAGATACTGTTCAAGGACCTCTTCTAAGAAAATATCGTTTAGCTACGATTACGATTTCAACTGCAGCTACCGTGCATCATATTCCTACAATCGATGTAATAGAAGCAGAAACTGTACGGCAGTCCATATCAGCACTTGCAAGGGTGGATGAAGAGGATGTCTAATCATAAAAGGCTGCATCCAATTACTGCTATATCAAATTTTCTAAATGAACTAAAACAATTGATCGTTCCATTTCTTATTTCTTTCTTTATTGGAAGAGGAGACAATAAAGAAGGTTTTTGGGATTACACTCCTCAAATCATCATGACATTAATTATTGTTTATGTTTTGATTTCAGGGATTGTTAAATGGTTACGATTTACTTATCGTCTAGAGGAAGGCGAGCTTCGTATAGAGTATGGATTATTCGTAAAGAAAAAACGATATATTCCTTTTGAAAGAATACAAAGCTTAGATTATTCAGAAGGCATTCTACATCGTCCTTTTGGATTAGTAAGGGTGAAAATTGAAACTGCTGGCAATAGCTTAAAGGAAGCTGAGGCAGAATTAACAGCAATTAAGAAAAAAGATGCAGAAGAAATCCAAAAAATAATAACTGGTGCTAAAAAAACACCTGAAAAGCTGAAGGAAGTAACAGAAGAATTTTCTTCAACCAAGATCATTTATCGAATTACGAACCGAGAAATGTTTATTATGGCTTCAACCTCAGGTGGTGCAGGAGCAGTATTTTCCGCACTAATTGCGTTTTCGACACAATTGGATGAGATTATTCCGTATAAAAAAATATTTAACGAGTTGGGTCATATTATACAAAGTGGTGTATTCATTGTAAGTCTTCTAGTGTTTATTTGCTTATTACTTGTTTGGCTGTTCTCTATAATTGTTACTCTCCTAAAGTATAATGGTTTTACGACGAAGTTTGCAGATAATAATATAATTATTACAAGAGGATTGCTAGAAAAAAGGCAAACGACTATCCCGTTACACCGAATACAAGCAATACGTATTACCGAAAATCCGTTAAGGCAATTATGGGGCTATGCGACCGTTTATATTGAAAGTGCAGGTGGCTCGGTAACAGATGCAGAGAGTATGAATGTCATTCTTCTTCCAATGGTGAAAAAGAGTAGGATAAATAATCTTATTAGTGATATTTTTAATGATTATCAATTAGATGTTCCTTTAAAGAAGGCACCAAAGCGTGCAAAAAATCGTTATATTATTAGAGAAATATGTAAGATACTTCCTATCTCTGTGATTGTAGCCATTCTTTTTTGGCCATTTGGTCTTTTAGGGATACTATTGCTTCTTCCGATGATTCTGTTTGGGATTTTACGATATCGTGCTGCGGGATGGAATGTTGAAGGAAAGCAGATTGTGATGAGATACCGTGGTTTTTTAAAGCACACCATTTATATTAGGAAGAATAGGATTCAGAGTTTGGGAATTAGGGAAAGTTGGTTACAAAGGAAAAGAAACCTTGCGTCTATCGTGTCAACAGTAAAATCATCTGGAGCAGGAAAGACATCTAAAGTAAGACATCTAGACGTAAAGGATGTAAAAACAATTTATCTATGGTTTAAAAACTAGTGAAAAAGAGTTTAGCTCTTTTTCATTTCTTTTTAAGAAGAAAATAAACAAGACTAAAGAGGAATCCAGACAATAAACCGAAAATATGGGCGATGATATTGACATTTGATTCCAAAAAAGTCATGATGAACGCAATTGCAATGAGAGGAATAATGATCTGAGTTGATTTAGCTACTTCTATTTTCTTTAAAACAATCAATGCTAAATAGATTCCAAATAGCCCAAATATCGATCCACTGGCCCCAACATGTCCATAAGTTAGTGGTAAAAATAAATATGTTGCGATATTGGCCATTAAGCCACAACCGAGATAAAAAAGGATGAACAATTTTTTTTCGAGAGTTGTTTCCAAGAAAGGGCCAAAAATAAGAAGGGAAAATGAATTAAAAAAAAGATGTGTAAAGTCTCTATGAACAAAGATAGGGGTAATTAAACGCCAATATTCACCGTTTGCAATATAGATGTTTACCCCAGATAAATAATGTAATATGAATTTATGCGGAATCATGGGGATAAAGTTTATAATAAACAATAATATTTGTAAAAGGATAATGGTACTTATTACTGGATAATTTCTTACATATTGAGAAAAGCTTTCGTGACGAGTAAACATAATTTTGAACTCCTTTCGCCATAAGGTCTTGTACTAATTCATATGCGAAGCGGTTCTATGATAGAAGGTGTTAAAAAATGATTCAAGGTATTGGACTAGATATTGTTGAAATCGAACGGATTCATCAAATACGGACACGACAATCTCGATTTCCAGAAAAGGTATTAACTAAATCTGAATTAGAGGATTATCAGGGGCTGAAAGAGACTCGAAAATCTGAATTTCTAGCTGGTCGTTTTGCGGCGAAAGAGGCTTTTTCTAAAGCACTCGGTACAGGGATTGGCAAAGAATTAAGCTTTCATGAAATGGAGATTATGGTTGATGAGAGGGGAAAGCCTTATTTTAAAAAACCTAAAGAAACGGGTGTACATCTCTCTATTACACATAGTCGAGACTATGCAGCTGCACAAGTTATTATTGAATCTACCTGAAAATTAATTTACCTTTTGCATATTCCTAAAGGTTGTCTCATATATTCATAGTGCGATAGGAGAGACAAGGCTTATTTAAACATTGCTATAAGTTCGAAGCAAATCTCAAGGAAGGGATTAAAGTATCGAGGAACTTTTGGTATATGATTGAAACATGCCTTTCTCTTCACCAACGATTAATCACACTATGAAGGGGTTGAAGGGATGAAAAGAAAGGTTTGGATGCTTGTTGTGGCTCTTGCAGCAATCTTAGTACTGTCAGCTTGTGGATCCAAGTCGCAAGAAGATGTTGTGAAGAAATTGGATGAACAGATGGGAGAATTAAAGGGATACAAAGCTAATGCCAAAATGACTCTGCAAATGGGAAATGAACCACAAACATATGATATTGAAATTTGGTACAGTAAACCCAATTATTATCGAGTTCACTTGAAAAATGATAAGAAAGAGCAGAGTCAAATGATTCTTAGAAATAAAGAAGGTGTTTATGTTCTAACACCTGCACTTAACAAAAGTTATAAATTTCAGAGTGATTGGCCAAAGAATAGTAGCCAAGCTTATCTATATGAATCACTTGTAAAGGATATTTTAAGTGATAAAGATGCAACTTTTAAGGCAACAGACGATCAATATGTTTTTGAAACGAAAACACGTTATCAGAACAATAAAATGTTGCCTTATCAAGAGATTACATTTAATAAAAAGAATCTATCTCCAAAAAGTGTAAAGGTGATGGATACTGATCGAAAAACATTAGTGGCTGTACAGTTTACTAAAGTTGAATTTAATGCGAAATTTGATAAAAATGCTTTTAATACGAATAAAAATCTAACAGGGGCTAAACTTGATATCCCGGTAAATGCTAAACCTGATGAAGATGAATTTATTGTAAAGTATCCAACTGTAAAAATTGGTGATACAGCTTTACTAGATGAAAAGGAAATAAATACCGAGGATGGAAAACGTGTGGTTTTAACTTATACAGGTGAAAAATCATTTACGATGACTCAAGAAAAGGCGGAAGTACTACAAACGGCTATTATGGCGCCTACACCAATGAGTGGGGAGATGGTCGATTTAGGATTTGCGGTAGGAACATTAACTGATCAGTCTATTGCATGGACACAGGATGGCGTTGATTACATGATTGCTTCTAATGATTTAACAGATAATGAGTTAATTGAAGTCGCTCAATCTGTACAAGAGGAGCCGGTTAAGTAACAGTGCAACTTCTTATTGAAAGTGAATGGCTTTCGATACTAAAAAAAAGGCTGTTTTCGTATTGTTAGTTGTTTTTGTAAAAGCCCCACTGCCGGCTTTTACACTTAATAAAGGATTTAGCGATTCTTATGGAGCTTGCAGCACATTTCTCAGTGAAATGAAAGATGTAGTGGTCTTCAGCCGATAGTTATTCGTTAAAACTTTACTTAAATTGCAACAATGTTTGAGAAAAGAGCCTTTAAAAAAATATATAAACCATTAAGTTTCCTAGCAGGTTCTATTAGAACCTGTTTTCTTTTTGGTAAATAATATGATTAAATTGATGTGGAGATATAAAGAAACTTAAGGAATTTGGGAAGTGGTTATGATGAGGAATGAAATTTCGTTTTATCGAGATACTTGGGTGGAAATCAATTTAGATCATTTAACTACAAACATCACATTAATGAAGAACCATTTACCGAATGGAATAAAATTATTCGCAGTAGTGAAGGCGAATGCTTATGGACATGGGGATATACAAATTGCCAAAGCGGCCTTAGAAGCGGGAGCATATGGGCTAGCTGTTGCCATTTTAGATGAAGCCATCTCATTACGAAATCAAGGAATTGAAGCACCTATCCTTGTGTTAGGCGCAAGTCGAGCTAGTGATGCACCATTGGCTGCTAAGCTTGGGATTGCTTTGACTGTTTTCCGAAAGGAGTGGTTGGAAGACGCTGCGAGTCAACTAGGGCAAGAAGAAAATAAGCTAATTGTTCATGTAAAATGTGACACAGGAATGGGAAGAATCGGAGTAAGAGAAATAGATGAGCTTAAGGAAGTTGAACAATTTCTATCTGCTCATTCAAAAGTCTTTTTATTTGAGGGATTATTTACCCATTTTGCTACAGCCGATGAAGTAAATACAAGCTATTTTGAGAAGCAATTGGAAGCTTTTAAAAAAATGGTTGCAGCATTAAATGTGAAACCATCCCTTATTCATTGTGCTAACAGTGCCACATCGCTGCGATTTAATCAATCTGAGTTTAATGCAGTGAGATATGGAATTGCAATGTATGGCCTGTCGCCATCAGAAGAAATGAAGGCACTACTGCCATTTGAGCTACATCAGGTATTCTCCTTGCATACAAAAATTACAAATGTTAAAAAAGTTCTAAAGGGCGATTCAATAAGTTATGGAGCGGTTTATAAGGCAGAAAAAGAAGAGTGGATTGCTACATTACCGATAGGGTATGCAGATGGATGGATTCGTAAATTACAGGGTCAGGAAGTTTTAGTTGACGGGATTAGGGTACCTATTGTCGGCCGTATTTGTATGGATCAATGTATGATTAAACTGCCGCATTATATCCCTGTTGGCACGCAGGTTACATTAATTGGTAGTCAAGGTGAAGAGAATATCACGATGGACGAGATTGCAAGGAAACTTGATACGATTAATTATGAAGTTCCATGCTTGACATCTATTAGAATACCGAGAATTTATAAACGTTCTAATCAAATTGTAGAGGTGGATAACCGTTTATTAAAGGGATTATTTTAATGATAAATATTAAATTTATCTATTGATTCTATATAGAATGCATAATTTCTAGTTTTTTTTGGCGATAATAGTTAGGAATGTTCAATTAGTCTTTGCATATAGTGAATTTGGTGGTATTATTAAATTGGTATTTAGAATCGGTGTGTAGTGATTGGTGGAGGTGTAGTTTGTGTCTGAATCCAGCGCAACAACAGAAATATTAATTCGGTTACCAGTACATTTATTATCAGAACTTGATGGATTTGCTGAGCAAGAAAATGTGAATCGAAATGAATTTATTTATCGAGCTACAAAGATGTATCTTCGTGAGCGTAAAAAAAGACAGATTCGCGAATCTATGAGACGCGGCTACATGGAAATGGCTAAAATTAATTTAGCAATAGCATCTGAGGCGATTCAAGCAGAGTACGAAGCAGAACATACAGTAGAACGCTTAGTAAGCGGGGGTTAGTCCTTTGATTGTTAAGCGTGGTGACGTGTATTTTGCTGACCTTTCCCCAGTTGTCGGATCTGAACAAGGTGGAGTCCGCCCTGTTTTGGTCATTCAAAACGACATTGGGAATCGGTTTAGTCCCACTGTAATTGTTGCTGCTATTACAGCGCAAATCCAAAAAGCAAAACTTCCTACACATGTTGAAATTGATGCAAAGCGTTATGGCTTTGAACGCGATTCTGTTATTTTGCTTGAACAAATTCGCACCATTGATAAACAACGCTTAACAGACAAAATCACACATTTAGACGAAGAAATGATGGAAAAAGTGGACGATGCACTGCAAATTAGTTTAGGACTTATTGAATTTTAATCTAGAAACGCTCATGAAATTGAGGGTTTCTTTATTTTTTGAACCTTCTTCATAATGAGGAAGGTTTTTTTATTTAAGAGCTTTGCTCAAATGTTGGAGACCGCTAATCTCCTTCATTTCACTAAGAAAAGAACTGCAAATCTTTTTAATGACTGTTGAGTTGCTGCCTTTATTTTGTGTAAAAGCCGGTAAAAGAACTTTTACAAAAACAACCTTTATTTGTATTTTTCTATATATGTAAAGGATGAGATAAATGATCGAACTATTTTATAGGTAATATTACCTATTTTTGTATAAGTGGGAAGATAAAAATTTTTTCGTTATTTATTTTTTGCTAACATGAATATAGATCACTAGATAGAATTTATATTAAGTGCTTTTATAGCAACTTGTTGCAAAAAGTAAAATTCCTATCAGGATTTTTACTGTTGTTTTCTTCCTCATTACGATAAGGGCCTCAATTATTAGTATCTAAGCAAATATGTATGAGGCAACAAACCAAGAGTAAAGAAGATTTATAGATAGGAGAGATTATTATGTACAATTTTTTATTAGAATATATTCCAAACCATAAAGATGAAATTTTAACTGAATGGATGGAAAGAATGAAGCAAAACGGTGATGAACGGTTTATTAATGTGGTTTCTGACCAGGTATATGTGAATACTAGCAGTGAATTTGTAGATGTAATTTTGTCCCGATTAGATACGAGCGAAAACTATAACGAGAAGTTATCTGAATTTGCTGAAAAAATCGTTCGACTAGGTTGGCCGTTAACTTTCGTCACTTCAGGATTGTCTACAATGGGGAAAATTATTTTTGATAAAATTAATGAAACAACCGATCTTCCGAAGGAAAAACATTCTGAATACTTCTTGGTTTATGATAAATGGATGACACCTATGTACAATGAAATTATAAGCGCATACACAGCAACATGGGAAAGAACAGTATCGTTACAAAAAATCGCTCTTCAGGAACTTTCTGCACCACTTATTCCAGTTTTTGAGAAAATATCAGTTATGCCGTTAGTGGGCACCATTGATACGGAAAGGGCAAAGCTAATTATGGAGAACCTCTTAAATGGGGTTGTAAAGCATCGAGCTGAGGTTGTATTAATTGACATTACAGGAGTTCCTGTTGTTGACACAATGGTTGCACATCATATTATTCAAGCAGCAGATGCAGTCCGTTTAGTTGGGGCAAAGTGTATGTTAGTAGGCATTCGTCCTGAGATTGCTCAAACTATAGTTAATCTAGGTATTAATTTAAATCAAGTCATAACAACAAGTACGTTAAGAAAAGGAATCGAACAAGCTTTGGAAATCACTAACAGGAAAATAGTGAAACTGGAGGGATCCTTGTGAGAATACCCATTTTAAAATTACATGATTGTTTGGTTGTCTCCATTCAATGGGAATTAGATGATCAGACAGCACTTCAATTTCAAGAGGACCTTTTACATAAAATACATGCAACAAGTGCTAGAGGTGTGGTAATAGATATTACCTCTATTGATTTTATTGATTCGTTTATTGCAAAAGTATTGGGTGATGTCATTAATATGTCTAAATTAATGGGTGCACAAGTGGTAGTCACTGGCATAAAACCTGCTGTAGCCATAACATTAATTGAACTCGGTATTCGTTTAGAAGATGTCCTAACCGCAATTGACCTCGAAAATGGTTTGGAGAAATTACAACAGGAACTGGGGGAATAGCGTTATGGAGTTCCGATCCTGCGTAAAGATTTTAAACGAGTGGGACATCGTCGCCGTTCGTCAATTAGGGAGAAATGTTGCAAAGGAATTAAACTTTGGAATTGTAGATCAGGCAAGAATTACAACTGCAATCAGTGAGTTGGCGAGAAATATCTTTCTTTATGCTGGTCAAGGACAAATATGCATAGAGAAGATATTTAAAGATGGAAAATCAGGTGTAAAGATTATTGCAGAAGACAATGGACCTGGAATTCAGGACGTAAGAAAGGTAATGGAAGATGGCTTTTCAACCTCTGGTGGACTAGGTGCTGGATTGCCTGGCGTTAAACGACTAATGGATGATTTCGATATTGATTCAAAACCGAATGAAGGAACAACCATTATTGTAACGAAATGGCTCCGATAGGAGGAGTAACTATGGACAGTAGATCGTTATTGGAGCAAAAATATAGAGAGATTATTAACAATTATTTAAGTAACCAAAATGAACAGCTGCTTTACCAAGGGCAAAAATTAAGTAGGAAATTGATAGAGTATAGTACAACTCCAGAGGAAATTATTAATTTACATCGCTCGATTTTGATTGAATTAGAACCGAATTTGTCACAATCAGTGCTTTCATCCTTTGATATACTTCTTGAAGTCATGATGGGATATGGATTAGCCTATCGTGAACATCAAAGTTTAAGAAACCAACAGCAACAGCTTAAAACAGAAATTGAGATAGCAAGGAATATGCAAAAAACATTATTAGGAACCAAAATTCCACAAATGAAAAGTCTTGATATTGGAGCAATTAGTGTACCTGCTAAGCATATGAGCGGAGATTATTATCATTTTGTAGAAGATGAAAATGGATGTATGGGTGTTGCTATTGCCGATATTATTGGAAAAGGAATTCCTGCAGCTCTATGTATGTCTATGATTAAATATGCGATGGATAGTTTACAAGAAAATGTCCAACCTCATGCAATTTTAGAGAGTCTAAATCGCGTCGTTGAACAAAATGTTGATCCGAATATGTTTATTTCAATGTTTTACGGAATGTATAACCCAATCGATCATCAATTTCTATTTTCTTCTGCTGGGCATGAACCAGGATTTTTTTATGATTCCAAGCATCAACAATTTACTGATTTGTGTGCCGAAGGATTATTATTAGGAATTGAGAAAAAAACAAAGTACAAACAATATGATATATCTCTACAAAAGAATGATTTGGTCATTTTACTTTCTGATGGAGTAACAGAGTGTCGAACCAAAGAGGGGTTTATTGAACGAGAAATACTTACTGAAATAATTAAAAAATATATTGATTTGACTGCACAAGAAATGGTAGATCATGTGTATAAGGAATTAGAAAGAATTCAGGCTTTTCAGTTACGTGACGATTTTACTTTGATCATTTTAAAAAGAGTGGATTAAAAAAGTTTATAAATATCTTATTAGGGGTAAAGAAAGTATATCAAAGAGAAAAAGATTTAAAATGAGGTGAACGTGATGAATATTTCCATCGATATACAAGAAATAGATAACCACGTTTTTGCGAAAATTAATGGTGAAATCGATGCGTATACTGCGCCAAAGCTTAGAGAAGCACTTATACCGTTTAACGATAAACATGGGATCGAAATGTCGATAGATTTATCGGGAGTTTCCTATATGGATAGTACAGGCCTGGGAGTTTTTGTTGGCTTGTTTAAAGGTCTCCGAACGAATGAAGGCAAACTAAGTTTAAATGGATTAACAAGCAGGATCGAACGATTATTTGATATTACTGGTTTATCAAAGATTATGGATATTAATACCGAGGTAGAAGGTGGCGTTTAATGGTGGAGGCATTCGATTGCATCGAAATGAAAATTCCTGCAAAACCTGAATATATAGGTGTTATTCGATTAACAATTTCAGGTATTGCTAGTCGTATGGGTTTTGCTTATGAGATGATCGAAGACTTAAAGATTGCAACTAGTGAAGCAATTACAAACGCAGTTCAACATGCATATAAAGGAAATCCAGGTAAAGAAATTATTATAGGTTTTAGTGTGTATGAAGACAAATTAGAAATTAAAGTTGCTGATCAAGGAAAAAGCTTCGATGTAGGAAAGACAAAGGAAAAGACCGGACCATATTTAGAAAGTGAAACCGTGGAGTTTATGCGTGAAGGAGGTCTTGGTCTTTATCTAATTGAAAGTCTTATGGATGAAGTGAAAATTCACTATAAGGAAGGGGTAACGGTCATAATGACCAAATACCTCGAGGGAGAGCAGGTGGAGACTGATGCCCAAATTGTCTCAACCTAGTCAGTTTGGAAAAGAAAATATAAATCATTTAATTAAATTATTTCAAGAGAATGAAGATCAAAACGCACAGAATGACCTTGTATTACACTATGAAAAATTAGTGGACTCCATTGCACGAAAATATTCAAAAGGAAGGTCTTATCACGAGGATATTTTTCAGGTTGGAATATTAGGATTACTAGGTGCAATTCGACGTTATGATGAATCCTATGGAAAAAGCTTTGAATCATTTGCCATTCCGACGATTATTGGTGAAATAAAACGATTCCTTCGTGACAAAACATGGAGTGTTCATGTTCCACGACGTATTAAAGAAATCGGACCGAAAATTAAGGTAACCATTGAGGAATTAACAACAGAATTACAGCGGTCTCCGAAAATTGCAGAGATAGCTGCTAAATTAAATGTATCCGAAGAAGAAATTTTAGAAGCGATGGAGATGGGGAAAAGCTACCAAGCATTATCTGTTGATCACTCTATCGAAGCGGATTCAGATGGAAGTACTGTCACATTATTAGACATTGTCGGAAATGAGGACGCTGGATACGAGAAAGTAAATCAACGCCTTGTTCTTGATAAGGTATTACATGTTTTAAATGAAAGAGAGAGACAAATTATTCAATATACTTACCTCGATAACCTAAGTCAAAAGGAAACAGGAGAAAAATTAGGAATTTCCCAAATGCATGTTTCACGTTTGCAGAGAAAGGCGATAAAAAAATTAAAAATGGCCATAAGTGGTGACTCTTTGATGAAGGAGAGTCCATCGTTATGAAACATTTCCAACAGGATTTGGTTGAGGTTTATGCATATCAGCTAGCAAAGGAAGGAAAATCCTATTGTGGTGATAGCTATTACTATACAGCTACAGATGAGTACTTTTTATGTGTATTAGCTGATGGATTAGGGAGTGGGCAATATGCATTCGAAGCCTCATTTGCAGTTGCAGAAGCAGTAAAAAATAATGCAGATAAAGATGTTGATTCGTTAATGAAGCATTGCAATGAGGTTCTTGTTCAAAAAAGAGGAGCGGCGGTAGCGGTTTTAAAAGTTAATTTAAAGGAAAAGGAGTTCGCATATAGTTGTGTTGGAAATATACGCTTCTATTTGTATACTCCTTCTGGAAAACTTACCTATCCTATTCCTGTAACAGGGTATTTATCGGGACGTCCTCAAACTTTTCGAACTCAATGTTTTCCGTATGAGCCTGGATCAAAATTTTTACTTCATTCAGATGGATTAAGAACTTCCAATTCTAAAGCGTTATTAAGAAGCTGTTGTTCGATTGAAATGATTGCAAATGAACTCAAGAATGAAGAACATCTGAATGAAGATGATTCTACATTCATTATTGGGAGCTTGCACTAATATGCAAGCTTTTTCCTTTTGGTAAAGTAATGTTAAAATAAGATTATTGGAAACGCATGTTATAAATTATGAGAAGTAGGTGTGTGCGGATTGGAACAAACGATTGAAAGAAAAGAAGAATTGCAGCAACGTCTATCGAAAGAGCTTAATTTTTCTAATAAACAAATAAAAAATGTAATCGCCCTTCTAGAAGAAGGTAATACGGTTCCTTTTATTGCCCGGTACCGAAAAGAAATGACAGGTGCTCTGGATGAAGTTCAAATTAGATCAATTATGGATAGATGGAGTTATATTCAAAATTTAGAGCAGAGAAAAGAAGAAGTTATTCGTTTAATCGATGAGCAAGGAAAGCTCACTGAGGAACTTCAACAAAGCATCATTCAAGCAGACAAATTACAAACGCTTGAAGATTTATATAGACCATACAAACAAAAAAGACGGACGAAGGCAACAATAGCAAAAGAAAAAGGATTGGAACCGTTAGCTGAGTGGATCATGACATTTCCATTGAATGAGGACGTTAATAAGAAAGCAGGACTATTCCTTTCAGAAGAAAAAGATATTCATACAGTAGAAGATGCTCTTGCGGGGGCGAAGGATATTATAGCGGAATGGATTTCAGATGATGCTGCAAATCGTGACTGGATACGAAAAGAAACGTTTAAAACAGGAACGATAGCTTCATCGGTAAAAAAAGAGGAAATTGATTCTAAAAAAGTCTTTGAAATGTATTATGAATATGAAGAACCAATTCGTAAAATTGTACCGCATCGCATTTTAGCCTTAAATCGTGGTGAGAAGGAAGAAGTTCTTCGAGTGTCTATTCATCCGGAAACGGAGAAAATTGTTAATCACCTTTATCAAAAGGTGATAAAAAAAGCACAGTCAAGTGTGACTTCACTAGTAAAAGAAGCGATTGAAGACAGTTATAAACGTTTAATCCAACCTTCTATTGAAAGAGAAATAAGAAATGATTTAACAGAAAAAGCGGAAAATCAGGCCATTCATATTTTCTCTGAAAACTTAAGAAACCTTTTGCTTCAGCCACCGTTAAAAGGAAAGATCGTGCTGGGGGTCGATCCTGCTTATCGAACAGGGTGTAAATTAGCTGTTGTTAATGAAACAGGTAAAGTATTATCGATAGGTGTGATCTATCCTCACCCACCAAAAGCAAAACCAGAGGAAGCAAGGCAGAAGCTTATTGAGGTTATTAGAGATTCCAATGTAGAAGTGATTGCGATTGGTAATGGGACCGCTTCACAGGAAACGGAACAATTTGTAGCAGAAATTTTAAGGGAAATAGATGAAGAAATATCTTACATTATTGTCAATGAAGCCGGTGCAAGTGTTTATTCAGCTTCGGATCTTGCCCGAGAAGAATTCCCTGATTTTCAAGTTGAAGAAAGAAGTGCAGTCTCTATAGCGAGAAGATTACAGGATCCACTAGCCGAATTAGTAAAAATAGACCCGAAATCTGTCGGTGTGGGCCAGTATCAGCACGATGTTTCTCAAAAAAATCTAAATGAATCTCTTACTTTTGTTGTAGAAACAGCGGTTAACCAAGTAGGAGTTAATGTAAACACGGCTTCCTCCTCCCTATTACAATATGTATCAGGATTGAGTAAATCAGTTGCCAATAATATAGTTAAATTCAGAAATGAAGCGGGGAAAATTAATAATAGAAATCAATTAAAGTCGATTCCACGTCTAGGTGCGAAAACCTACGAACAATGCATTGGTTTCTTGCGAATTATTGATGGTGATGATCCATTAGATAAAACACCTATCCATCCTGAAAACTACGATGCTGTGAAAAAGCTATTAAACAAAATCGATTGTACAGTGGCAGATATAGGTGGGGAGAAGTTAAAGACTGCTCTTGAATCGATTTCATTAAGTAGCCTATCCGATGAATTAGGTATTGGTGAACTGACATTGAAAGATATTATCGATGCCTTAAACCGTCCAGGACGTGATCCGCGTGATGAGTTGCCTCAACCGTTACTTAAGAAGGATATATTGAAATTAGAAGATTTAAAAGTAGGTACTGAAATGCAAGGTACTGTTCGAAATGTAGTTGATTTTGGGGCATTTGTCGATGTAGGTGTAAAAGAAGACGGCCTTGTTCATATATCAAAGCTAAGTAATAAATTTGTTAAGCATCCATTAGATGTAGTTGCTTTAGGAGATATAGTAACTGTATGGGTAGAGAATGTGGATGTACAAAAAGGAAGATTATCATTAACGATGCTACCAAAATAAAAGGCGTGTTGTCACACGCCTTTCTTTATTGGCGTAGTAATAAAGATTCGAATCATATATTTAGTTGAACTTCAGGTAAATTCCTACTCCTCGAATTTATCAATGTAGGAATCTGAAAATGTAAGGGTGTAAAGTACCTTTTTGTCATTTCATTAATAATAAGTGAGGATTGTCTAGAAAGTGTTTCAGCTTTAATTTTGAAGTTTATTTTGATAGAAGAACCAACATTGGTTAAGTAGTTTGATTTGGTAATGATCTTTTTCTGAAAAGGCTTTTCGAATTTGGTTTTGGAACCATGTCGGCATAACATCAAGTCCTTCCTTAATAAAAAGTAGGTTAATACCTAGTATATGCTATAATAGGTTGTCTTGTTCGTTCGAAAAAGGGGTGAAAAAAATGAACAATGATCAGCTTCAAGATTTGGTTGAAAGATTATCATTGCAATTATTTGGAAAGACATTTAAACATAAGGCATTATTTAATCCAAGGCTTCGAACAACAGGAGGAAGATACTTATTAAGCTCCCATAATATTGAAATCAATAAAAAATATTATGAGGAATTTGGAGAAGCGGAGCTAATTGGGATAATCAAGCATGAGCTCTGTCATTACCATCTTCATTTAGAGGGAAGGGGCTACCAACATAGGGATTCAGATTTTAAGAAGCTACTTTCAGCTGTCGATGCTCCAAGATTTTGTACCCCATTATTAACGAAGAGTGTTAAAAAAACAACTCTAGACTATGTATATATTTGTACTGATTGTCATACACTATTCAAACGTAAAAAGCGGATGAATATTAACCGATATGTATGTGGGAAATGCCGTGGAAAGTTAATGTTAATTAGTGAAAAAAGATCATAAAATAAATTTTAAAAAACTAGTTGACATTGTGATTGATTCTAATTATAATTTTAAGAGTCGACAAGATGATTGTCGTTCCGCAGTAGCTCAGTGGTAGAGCTATCGGCTGTTAACCGATCGGTCGTAGGTTCGAATCCTACCTGCGGAGCCATATGGGGAAGTACTCAAGTGGCTGAAGAGGCGCCCCTGCTAAGGGTGTAGGTCGCGTAAGCGGCGCGAGGGTTCAAATCCCTCCTTCTCCGCCAGTAAAACTATTGAATGTGGCCCGTTGGTCAAGCGGTTAAGACACCGCCCTTTCACGGCGGTAACACGGGTTCGAATCCCGTACGGGTCATTTTTGAAAAAATATATTTGGTCCGGTAGTTCAGTTGGTTAGAATGCCTGCCTGTCACGCAGGAGGTCGCGGGTTCGAGTCCCGTCCGGACCGCCATTTAAAAACAAAAATGGTTTTTGATAAATACATATTGGGCTATAGCCAAGTGGTAAGGCAACGGACTTTGACTCCGTCACTCGTTGGTTCGAATCCAGCTAGCCCAGCCATTTTTTTATTTTGGTAAGGAAATAAAGAAGTATAAAAATAGTAAGAGCCATTAGCTCAGTTGGTAGAGCACGATCGAGTAATCTGCGTAGCAATACAACAGCGTACCAATCGAGTTGCATCTTGAATAAACTTTCTGAGATTGGGACGTCGTAGATGCACAACCTGTTCTAAGGTGCATATCTAAAATAGTTTGAATATCATAGTAAGAGCCATTAGCTCAGTTGGTAGAGCATCTGACTTTTAATCAGAGGGTCGAAGGTTCGAGTCCTTCATGGCTCACCATTGTTTTTGTGAAGTAAAGTAACTTAACTTTCATAACGCGGGTGTGGCGGAATTGGCAGACGCACCAGACTTAGGATCTGGCGCCGCAAGGCGTGGGGGTTCGACTCCCTTCACCCGCACCAAAAAAATCTTGACTTTTATCTAGCAGTTTGTTATCATATCTTATGTCGCTTTTTTAAATGCGGTCGTGGCGGAATGGCAGACGCGCTAGGTTGAGGGCCTAGTGGTGGCAACACCGTGGAGGTTCAAGTCCTCTCGGCCGCACCAAAGATTATATACAGGCAAAAGAACTGAAGTTTTTGCAAAGCAAAATATCTTTCCGTGATTGCGCCCGTAGCTCAATTGGATAGAGCGTCTGACTACGGATCAGAAGGTTATGGGTTCGACTCCTATCGGGCGCGCCATTATATATCCTAACGGGAAGTAGCTCAGCTTGGTAGAGCACATGGTTTGGGACCATGGGGTCGCAGGTTCGAATCCTGTCTTCCCGACCATTACAAATTTGAATATTATGCGGGTGTAGTTTAGTGGTAAAACTACAGCCTTCCAAGCTGTTGTCGTGGGTTCGATTCCCATCACCCGCTCCAAAAAAAGTTGTTGACATCAACTTAAAAAGATGTTAAGATATAAAAGTTGTTAAAGAAATAGATTGATCTTTGAAAACTGAACAAAACGAAACGTCAATGAATTACTTTTATTTATAAAGAGCTATATCAAACATCTTTTTGGAGAGTTTGATCCTGGCTCAGGACGAACGCTGGCGGCGTGCCTAATACATGCAAGTCGAGCGAATCTGATGGGAGCTTGCTCCCTGATGATTAGCGGCGGACGGGTGAGTAACACGTGGGTAACCTGCCTGTAAGACTGGGATAACTCCGGGAAACCGGGGCTAATACCGGATAACTTTTTCCTTCGCATGAAGGAGAATTGAAAGATGGCTCCGGCTATCACTTACAGATGGACCCGCGGCGCATTAGCTAGTTGGTGAGGTAATGGCTCACCAAGGCGACGATGCGTAGCCGACTTGAGAGGGTGATCGGCCACACTGGGACTGAGACACGGCCCAGACTCCTACGGGAGGCAGCAGTAGGGAATCTTCCGCAATGGACGAAAGTCTGACGGAGCAACGCCGCGTGAGTGATGAAGGTTTTCGGATCGTAAAACTCTGTTGTTAGGGAAGAACAAGTATCGTTCGAATAGGGCGGTACCTTGACGGTACCTAACCAGAAAGCCACGGCTAACTACGTGCCAGCAGCCGCGGTAATACGTAGGTGGCAAGCGTTGTCCGGAATTATTGGGCGTAAAGCGCGCGCAGGCGGTTTCTTAAGTCTGATGTGAAATCTTGCGGCTCAACCGCAAGCGGCCATTGGAAACTGGGAGACTTGAGTGCAGAAGAGGAGAGTGGAATTCCACGTGTAGCGGTGAAATGCGTAGAGATGTGGAGGAACACCAGTGGCGAAGGCGACTCTCTGGTCTGTAACTGACGCTGAGGCGCGAAAGCGTGGGGAGCGAACAGGATTAGATACCCTGGTAGTCCACGCCGTAAACGATGAGTGCTAAGTGTTAGAGGGTTTCCGCCCTTTAGTGCTGCAGCTAACGCATTAAGCACTCCGCCTGGGGAGTACGGCCGCAAGGCTGAAACTCAAAGGAATTGACGGGGGCCCGCACAAGCGGTGGAGCATGTGGTTTAATTCGAAGCAACGCGAAGAACCTTACCAGGTCTTGACATCCTCTTGACCTCCCTAGAGATAGGGATTTCCCTTCGGGGACAGGAGTGACAGGTGGTGCATGGTTGTCGTCAGCTCGTGTCGTGAGATGTTGGGTTAAGTCCCGCAACGAGCGCAACCCTTGACCTTAGTTGCCAGCATTTAGTTGGGCACTCTAAGGTGACTGCCGGTGACAAACCGGAGGAAGGTGGGGATGACGTCAAATCATCATGCCCCTTATGACCTGGGCTACACACGTGCTACAATGGATGGTACAAAGGGCTGCAAGACCGCGAGGTTTAGCCAATCCCATAAAACCATTCTCAGTTCGGATTGTAGGCTGCAACTCGCCTACATGAAGCCGGAATCGCTAGTAATCGCGGATCAGCATGCCGCGGTGAATACGTTCCCGGGCCTTGTACACACCGCCCGTCACACCACGAGAGTTTGTAACACCCGAAGTCGGTGAGGTAACCTTTTGGAGCCAGCCGCCGAAGGTGGGACAGATGATTGGGGTGAAGTCGTAACAAGGTAGCCGTATCGGAAGGTGCGGCTGGATCACCTCCTTTCTAAGGAATATGGAAAACCACTTACGTGGTTCAGACGTCTTCTGTTTTGTTCAGTTTTGAAAGGTTAATCCTTTCATTTTAATAGAGGTGAATTAGAAGCGAGAAGGTCGAGGAAGCAAGCGAACGAGCACCGGAACGTATTAAACATACGTGAGGATGTGAGTGAGTGCGCTGACGAAGAGATTGGAAGCTTATCATTCGCCGGATTGTTCTTTGAAAACTAGATATGTAAGAAGTAACCAAGTAATAACCGAGAATCGCCACTTTATGGATGAATCCATTAAGTAGTTTTTAAACTGAAAGGGCAAGGAGAAGCGAGAAGATCGAGGAAACGAACGAAGGAGCACCGCAGCGTATTACACATACGTGAGGATGCGAATGAGTGAGTTGACGAAGAGATTCGAAGCTTATCATTGGCCGTAGGTTAAGTTAGTAAGGGCGCACGGTGAATGCCTTGGCACTAGGAGCCGATGAAGGACGGGACTAACACCGATATGCTTCGGGGAGCTGTAAGCGAGCTTTGATCCGGAGATTTCCGAATGGGGGAACCCACTGCCCGTAATGGGGTAGTATCCTTACTTGAATACATAGAGTAAGGAAGGCAGACCCGGGGAACTGAAACATCTAAGTACCCGGAGGAAGAGAAAGCAATTGCGATTTCCTGAGTAGCGGCGAGCGAAACGGAAGAAGCCCAAACCAAGAGGCTTGCCTCTTGGGGTTGTAGGACACTCTATACGGAGTTACAAAGGAACGGAGTAAATGAAGAGGTCTGGAAAGGCCCGTCAAAGAAGGTAACAACCCTGTAGTTGAAACTTCGTTCCCTCCAGAGTGGATCCTGAGTACGGCGGGACACGTGAAATCCCGTCGGAAGCAGGGAGGACCATCTCCCAAGGCTAAATACTCCCTAGTGACCGATAGTGAACCAGTACCGTGAGGGAAAGGTGAAAAGCACCCCGGGAGGGGAGTGAAAGAGAACCTGAAACCGTGTGCCTACAAGTAGTTAGAGCTCTATGCTTTATGCAGAGTGATAGCGTGCCTTTTGTAGAATGAACCGGCGAGTTACGATTTCATGCAAGGTTAAGCTGAAGAGGCGGAGCCGCAGCGAAAGCGAGTCTGAATAGGGCGATTAAGTATGAGGTCGTAGACCCGAAACCAGGTGATCTACCCATGTCCAGGGTGAAGGTAAGGTAACACTTACTGGA
>NZ_JBBOXX010000001.1:4767500-4857500 GCF_038007825.1 Heyndrickxia sp. FSL W8-0496 | reverse complement strand
GCGGGGTGGAGCAGTCTGGTAGCTCGTCGGGCTCATAACCCGAAGGTCGCAGGTTCAAATCCTGCCTCCGCAATAAGTGCCTAAAACGAAACTATGTTTCGTTTTTTTGTTTTTCTTATAGAAAATTTTTTGTTCCTGCAATGTTTTAGCTCTATTTGTTAATAAGGTTCTTATGCTTTTGCTCATTTTAATAAAATGATGTAAACTACCATTAGATAGATTTTCCTTAGGATTGTTATCCTAGGGTTTTTTTGTATAGAACATGGAGCATTGTTGTGAATACTATTTATGTATGAAATTGTTGATAGAGGAGATTGTTATGAAAGTATATGAGTGGGTTTCAAATGGGACTGAGGAAACCTCTTCTTTTGCTCAAGCAATAGCTCGGAAATTACAAGCAAAAGATGTTCTCCTTTTAGAAGGAGACCTAGGTGCTGGGAAAACTACCTTTACAAAAGGAATTGCATTAGGATTAGGAATAAAAAGAACGGTTAGTAGCCCTACTTTTACCATAATTAAAGAATATCATGGAAGACTGCCTTTATATCATATGGATGTGTATCGTTTACAGGATTCAAGTGAGGATTTGGGCTTTGATGAGTATTTTGAAGGTGAGGGTGTAACCATTGTAGAGTGGGCACACTTAATTGAGGATCAATTGCCATATGAATATTTATCTATTTCCATTTATCGAATTGGAGATGAAGAACGGAAGTTTGAATTAAAGCCATTTGGTAAACGCTATGAATTATTGTGTGAGGAGCTATTTGTATGAAAGTACTAGCAATTGATACATCTAATAATCCTCTAGGGATTGCTTTATTAGATGAAAATAAAGTAATAGGAGAATATATTACTAATTTAAAGAAAAATCACAGCATCCGGGTGATGCCAGCGATTCAACAACTGATGACTGACTGTGAAATAGAACCATCACAATTAGATAAAATCGTTGTTGCAAAAGGTCCAGGCTCCTATACGGGAGTAAGAATTGGTGTAACCATTGCAAAAACATTGGCATGGAGTTTAAATATCCCATTGGTGGGAGTATCAAGTCTTAAACTCTTAGCTGCTAGTGTTCGTTATTTCCCTGGGGTTGTGTCTCCTCTATTCGATGCACGTAGAGGACAAATTTATACTGGTCTTTATCATTATAATGGTTCAACTCTTGAAACGGAAATAGATGATTGCAACGTATTAACAGTTGATTGGGTTGACAGGCTTGTAAAACTAGACTCTCCAATATTATTTATTGGAAATGATGTTTCTTTACATAAAGAGATATTAAGCGATAAGCTAGGAGATAAAGCAGTCTTTGCTGAATTTACAGAAAATAACCCTAGACCAAGTGAACTAGGTTTATTAGGGATGAACATAGCTGGAGAAGAAATTCATACCTTTGTTCCTAATTACATCCGTTTAGTGGAAGCTGAAGCAAAATGGTTAGATTCCCAAAAAAGTGATGGGAAAAAAGAATGAGAAAAAGTATGATGGATATTCAATTAAGAAAAGCGACATTAGCAGATTTAGATGGAATTATGGAAGTAGAGGTACAATCATTTACCTTACCTTGGTCAAGAGAAGCTTTTTATAATGAATTTGTAAAAAACCATTTTGCTGTTTATTTTGTACTTGAGGATAAAGAAAGAATTATAGGCTATTGTGGAGTCTGGCTGGTTGTTGATGAAGCCCATATAACAAATATAGCTGTTCTACCGGAGTATCGGGGGCAACAATTAGGAGAATTATTATTAAGAAGTATGATGGAATTCGCTAGTGAATCTGGAGCAAAGTCAATGACATTAGAAGTAAGGGTAAGTAATACAATTGCTCAATCCTTATATAAGAAATTGGGATTCTTCGAGGGTGGAATAAGAAAGAACTACTACTCTGACAACCAAGAGGATGCCTTAGTAATGTGGGTGAATTTATAATGAAAAAAGACTTAATTATTTTAGGTATAGAAACAAGTTGTGATGAAACAGCGGCGGCAGTAGTAAAGAATGGACGGGAAATTGTATCAAATGTTATTGCCTCACAAATAGAAAGTCATAAGAGATTTGGGGGAGTTGTTCCTGAACTAGCTTCACGACATCATGTGGAGCAAATTACTCTTGTAATTGAAGAAGCTTTGAAAAAGGCTGAACTATCCTTTGAGGATATTGATGCAATTGCAGTGACAGAAGGACCTGGGCTGGTTGGTGCACTGCTTGTTGGTGTGAATGCTGCTAAGGCTATTGCCTTTTCGAGAAATATTCCGTTGGTTGGTGTGCACCATATTGCAGGTCATATATATGCAAACAGACTGGTAAAGGAAATGAGTTTCCCACTGCTATCACTCGTCGTGTCTGGTGGTCATACGGAATTGGTGCTGATGAAGGAGCATGGAGATTTTAAAGTCATTGGTGAAACAAGGGATGATGCAGCAGGAGAAGCATACGATAAAGTGGCAAGAACACTTCATCTTCCTTATCCTGGTGGCCCACATATTGATCGCCTTGCGCATGAGGGGGCAGCAACAATTGATTTACCAAGAGCATGGTTAGAAGATGATTCATATGACTTTAGTTTTAGCGGTTTGAAATCTGCCGTCATAAACACGTTGCATAATGCAGAACAAAAAGGGATATCTATCGATCCAAAAAATATGGCGGCTAGCTTTCAGGCGAGTGTGATTGATGTACTAGTGACAAAAACCTTAAAAGCTGCAAAGGAATTTAAGGTGAAGCAAGTTTTATTATCGGGCGGCGTAGCGGCAAATAAAGGTTTAAGAGAAGAATTAGAAAAAGCGTTCGCTACAATAATGGATATTGAATTAGTTATTCCTCCTCTAGTCTTATGTACTGATAATGCAGCCATGATTGCTGCAGCCGGAAGTATACTTTTTGAAAAAGGAAAACGAAGCCAGTATTCTTTAAATGCAAATCCAAGTTTAGATATAGAACATTTTTGAGGCATGTGACCACATGCTTCTTTTTTTAGTTCTTTTCTCAAATTTGTTGCTGTTAACTGCAGGTGACCAAAAGCCAGTTGTTCTTTTATAAAAGGAACAGTACGAAAACAGCCTTTTTAAATAATGTATAAGTAAATATGGTAAAAATTATCCACATGTGAATAAGTGGGATGCGAACAGTTGTTGTTGTGCACATTATGTGGATATCTTGTGTATAAGTTAATTGGCATGTGAATAAATAATTAACAAAATAGTATGTTTTCTGTGGATAATGTGTATAAGTCTGTTGATAATCTGATGAAACTACAAATAATAACACTTTTATATAAGAATAAATAATAAAAACCTGTGGACAATCATGTGGAAAAAGATATAGAGACGAGTTGTTAAGGAGAAATAATCGTTAATCTTTTTAGGAACTATGGTTCAATTTTAAGTAGTATGTATGATTGTTTAATTGTTAAAGATAGGGTATAAAACAAGGATGTCTATATGGAATAAGTTCCTTTAGACACCCTTTGTTTTATGTCTCCTCAATATCTATTCATTACTTTCTTCTATTTCGGCCCACTCAGACATTAATTCATCAATGTCGGTTTTGAGTTTTTCAATTTCATCGTTTATCTCAGTAACTTTTTCATGATCCTGATATATGTTAGGATCACATAATAATTCCTCTTTTTGTTGCAACTCATTTTCATATTGTTCAATCGTAGATTCGATTTCTTCAATTCTTCTTTTACGTTGTCTTTCTAGTTTTTTAGCTTCTTTATCTAGCTGATAGGATTGCCTTGCAGTATTCGGTTTATCTTCTACCAGTTTCTGACCTTCGTATTTAAGTCTCTTTAATTCCAATAATTCCAGTTGCTTTTCAATATAGTAATCATAATCTCCAAGAAACTCTGTTGTACCTTCCTTAGAAAGCTCAATCACTTTGGTTGCTAATCTGTTAATAAAATAGCGGTCATGAGATACGAATAGGATGGTTCCAGGGTAATCAATTAAGGCATTTTCGAGTACTTCTTTACTATCTAAATCCAGATGGTTGGTCGGTTCATCAAGAATGAGGAAGTTTGCTCTTTGCATTAAAAGCTTGGATAATGCAAGTCTAGCTTTTTCTCCACCACTTAAGCTGGAAACCGTTTTAAGTACATCGTCTCCTGTAAATAAAAAGTTGCCTAATACAGTACGTATTTCTTTTTCATCTTTCAATGGATAGTCATCCCAAAGTTCATTTAACACTGTTTTATTGGATGTCAGATTCGCTTGTTCCTGATCATAATAACCAATTGTTACATTGGAACCATAAGAAATATTCCCCGATAATAGCGTTAGTTTTTTAATGATACTTTTTAGAAGAGTTGATTTCCCGACACCGTTAGGACCAACTAATGCAATACTATCGCCTTTTTTGATTGCAAGCTGGATCCCTTTAGCGATAATGTTGTCTTCATAACCAATTACACCGTTTACCAGGTTTAATACCTCATTTCCACTTTGTCGTTCGATGTCAAATGTGAAATTAGCTGATTTTTCATCACCGAGAGGTTTATCCAGTATTGTCATCTTTTCAAGCTGTTTTCTTCTACTTTGAGCTCTTTTAGTTGTAGATGCTCTTGCTAGATTTCGTTGTATAAAATCTTGAAGTTTCGCAACTTCTTCTTGTTGTTTTTCATATTGTTTGAAATCACGCTCATACTGTTCTGCTTTTTGAACTAAGTATTGACTGTAATTACCGTGAAATTTTTGTATAGAATGGCGTGAGAGTTCATAGACTTGATTAACTACTTTATCTAAGAAATAACGATCATGAGAAACAATTAGAATGGCACCGTCATATCCTTGTAGATACTGTTCTAACCAAGAGAGTGTATCAATATCCAAATGGTTTGTAGGCTCGTCCAAAATCAATACATCAGGTTTCGTTAAAAGTAGCTTGGCAAGTGCTAGACGAGTTTTTTGACCACCACTTAGTGTTTCAATCATTGTCGAATAGTCAAAAGTATCAAAGCGTAAACCATGAAGCACAGAACGAATATCTGCTTCGTATTGATAACCACCAGAATCTTTAAATTTAACCTGTAAACGATCATATTCAGATAGTATTTTTTGATGGAGATCAGGGTTTTCATAGTAGGTAGGATCAGCGATTTTTTGTTCCAGTTCTCTTAATTGAGTCTCCATTTTTTGCAAATCTTTAAAAACAGTTAACATTTCATCCCATATTGATAATGATGATTCCAAACCTGTATTTTGAGCAAGATATCCGATTGAAACATCTTTTGGTTTCATGATCTCTCCAGAATCAAGAGATAGTTGACCAGAAATAATTTTTAATAAGGTGGACTTACCCGCACCGTTTCGTCCAACAAGAGCAATACGATCTCTCGTTTGAATTTCTAGCTTTATATTCGATAAAATAAGTTCAGCACCAAAATGTTTTGTTAGTTGTTGAACTTGTAATAAAATCATAGTTTTTTCACCTCATCTATATAGGTAGTTTAACTTATTGACGAGTGTTTCGGCAATGAAACACATTAATTAGATGAGGGACAATACCTATAAAATAGTGTATGATGAAGAGAGAGGTGTTTGAAAATGTCCAAGCTTACACATTTTAATGAACAAGGTCGAGCGAAGATGGTTGATGTAAGTGCTAAGCCTGAAACTATTCGAACCGCTTTTGCTACATCGAGTGTAGAATTAAGCCATGAATTATATCATTTAATTCATGATAATAAAATGAAAAAAGGTGATGTTTTAGCGGTTGCTCAGGTAGCTGGAATTATGGCTGCAAAAAAAACATCGGATTTAATTCCAATGTGCCATCCGATACTAATAAATGGAGTAAACATTGAGTTCGCTTGGGAACAGAAAAATGAACTTCAATATATCCTAAAGATCAATGCCACTGTTAAGACAAAAGGAAATACCGGTGTTGAGATGGAAGCATTGACAGCAGCATCCGTATCAGCTCTAACGGTATATGATATGTGTAAGGCGGTAGACAAAGGAATTGTCATTGGACCAACATTTTTAGTAGAGAAAACTGGTGGTGTATCAAGCGCTGATTTTCAAAGGAATAGGTGAAACACTGAGCAAGTGAACGGTAAATTTACATGATATTTCCTTTTCGCTTATGTACTAGAGACTTATGGGGGAGTGCGTATGAATGAAGAGCAAATAAAGATACCTCAAGCAACGGCAAAAAGATTGCCACTTTATTATCGATTTCTGAAAAATTTACATTCATCCGGTAAACAGCGTGTATCATCTGCAGAATTAAGTGAAGCGGTAAAAGTAGATTCCGCAACGATCCGCAGAGATTTTTCCTACTTTGGGGCTCTTGGAAAAAAAGGATATGGCTATAATGTAAATTATTTATTGTCGTTTTTTAGGAAAACATTAGATCAGGATGAAGTAACAAAAGTAGCGTTAATTGGCGTGGGTAATTTAGGTACTGCTTTTTTAAATTATAACTTTATGAAGAATAATAATACAAAAATAGAAATTGCATTTGAGGTCGATTCTGATAAGGTGGGTAAAAAAGTAGGACAAGTACCTGTCTATCATTTAGATGAACTTGTTCCACGTTTGATCGAGGAAGACATCAGTGTCGTTATACTTACTATACCAGCAGAGGTTGCTCAAGGGGTTACTGATGAAGTAACTAAATCCAATGTAAAAGGTATATTAAATTTTACACCGGCTAGACTAAATGTACCTTCATCAATTCGGGTGCACCATATAGATCTAGCTGTTGAGTTGCAATCATTAGTTTACTTTTTAAAGCACTATCCAAATGACACGGAAAATTCACAAGACTAACTATAATTAATAATGGATTCTCGTCACGAATTGCTTTATGATGATACTAAGAGGAGGTGGGCTTGATGGGACCAGGAATTGGGAGTATTATTCTCATTGTCATTATAGCCTTACTAGTTTTCGGACCAAAAAAATTACCCCAATTAGGCAGAGCTGCAGGGGATACATTAAAAGAATTTAAAAATGCTACAAAAGGCTTAGCAGATGAAGAAGAAGATAAGCCAAAAACAGAAAGTAAAGATCAAGTAAAATAAATCTCGTTTTCTTAATACTAGGTTTTGGCATCTTTTCATTACAACAGAAATGATAGTAAGGAAAGAGTCTAAGTAAATGTTAGGATGAAATTATATGAGTCAAAAAGACATGACGATTTTTGAACATATATCTGAGTTAAGGAAACGACTGTTTGTTATAGTCGTTTTCTTTATCTTGGCTGTAATAGTGAGCTTTTTTCTATCACAACCACTCATACGCTATCTTCAGGAATCAGATTTAGCAAAAGAAATAACGATGAATGCTTTCCGATTAACTGATCCATTTAAAGTTTTTATGGAGATGACATTATACTTGGCGCTGGTAATTATTTTGCCTGTCATTCTCTATCAGTTATGGGCGTTTATTAGTCCTGGTTTGTATGAGAAGGAGCGAAAAGTTACATTAAGCTATATTCCCGCAGCGGTGCTGTTGTTCTTAGGTGGAATAGCTTTTTCATATTTTATTTTATTTCCGCTTATCTTAAAATTTATGATGCAGCTTTCATCACAAATGAATATAAACCCAGTTATCGGTATAAATGAATATTTCTCGTTCTTATTTCAGATTACGCTACCTTTCGGGCTTTTATTTGAACTGCCGATTATTATTTTATTTTTAACACGTTTAGGTATAATTACACCGATGTTTTTAGCAAAGATACGAAAATATGCCTACTTCTTATTAATCGTTCTTGCTGCCTTTATTACTCCACCGGATGTAATGTCACAAATTATTGTAGCAATACCTTTAATGATTTTATATGAAATTAGTATTTGGCTTTCAAAAATAGGCTACCGTAAATCAAAAGCGGCTGAATTGCGATATGAACTTGAAAGAGATTCTGAATAAAAAGAGATGTTCTTAAGTTTGATACTTATGAACATCTCTTTTTTAATTACTCTTGTAAAATCCTAACTGCATACATTAACAATTAGCGAGCAGTGATCATTTCACCTGCTTTTTATTTTTTCTGTTGGCTTTTTAGCTTAAAGTGCAAGGTGATTAGTCGAAATCCAGAGCCATAATCAATGGTTGCTAAAAAGATAAGCATATACGCAAAAAAAGACCAACCATTTATATTCACTTGCTGAATAGCAAAGAAAGTGAACAAAGTGCCTAAAAGGCAATATACTACCCCGGATAATAATGGTCTCATGTGAAAAATCCTCCAATAAAACTTTGATTCTCAATTAATTTTTGTATTTCTTCACGATTAGCAATTTGTGCAATGACAACTAGTGTATTCATCATAACATGAGCGGTAATAGGAACGATGATCCGATTCGTCATTTTGTAAAGAAATGCGAAAGTAAATCCCATGGCAGTATATAAAAGCAAATGAGTCATTTCCATATGGGCAAGTCCGAAAATAATGGAACTAATTAGAGCCGATAGAAAAAAGGATAATCGTTTATGTAATGATCCAAAAATCACCTTACGAAATACAATTTCTTCTAATATAGGACCAATTATAGAACTTACTAGGACAACAATTGGAAAGTTTTCTATAATCGTAACGATTCTTTGCGTATTTTCAGAACCAACCTTAATTCCAATCAACTGTTCTACAATGGAGGCGATTGCTTGAGCAAAGAAGGCTAAAAAGATTCCACCCACAGCCCATAGGATTGATTTCCCAGCAGACAGCTGGTCCTTTCTTTCAGAACGCTCTTTTCTTTCTGATTTCCTCAATAGGAGTAAAACAACTAAAAGACAGGCAAGAAAACTAAATACCATCCAAATGATTGGGGCCATTTTGATCATATAAGCTTTTGAAGCATGAAATCCGTTTACACCAATCTCATACACAATGGGGTTACCGATATAACCAGATAATTGCATGACAATATAAGCGATTAAGATAAATGCATACTCTTTTTTCACATTCATATATCCTTTCATGGTCTGTCCTAGTATCATAATTATCATTCTACTATTGAATATATATACGTTCAAATGTAAGACCTTTATTCTAGTATATGTAAAAAACTTTTTAATCTATGAATAGAAAGTAAATTAGTACATAAACTTAACTGTTTACATTTCTCAATAAAAAGAAATTTATAAAAAACTTACTCTTGAGACTTGCAAAAAGGCTTTAAATTAATTATTATAATAATTGTGTTAGCACTCATGAGTGTTGAGTGCTAATAATCATAAAAATCTACATAAATTTTTAAGGAGGTTGTTTCACTTGTTAAAACCACTTGGAGATCGCGTCGTAATTGAACTAGTAGAAACAGAAGAAAAAACTGCAAGCGGTATCGTTCTTCCTGATTCTGCAAAGGAAAAACCGCAAGAAGGTAAGGTAGTTGCTGTAGGTACTGGACGTGTTTTAGATAGCGGTGAGCGTGTTGCTCTTGAAGTATCTGAAGGCGATCGCATCATCTTCTCTAAATATGCTGGTACAGAAGTGAAATACCAAGGTAACGAATATTTAATTCTACGTGATACAGACATTTTAGCTATTGTACAATAGTTATTAACCATTTTCGTAAATAAATACTTCTTTTGAAAAGCCATGGCGCCCATATTGATAGGCGCCCTGACCGAGTAAAACTAATTTAAGTCTGAAGACTTTATTGAACTTCATAAACTTTTAAGAAAGAATCAAGGAGGTAATTTCAGATGGCAAAGGAAATTAAATTCAGTGAAGATGCACGTCGTGCGATGCTTCGCGGAGTTGATAAATTAGCAGATGCTGTAAAAGTAACACTTGGACCAAAAGGACGCAACGTGGTACTTGAGAAAAAATTCGGTTCACCACTAATTACAAATGATGGTGTAACAATTGCAAAAGAAATCGAATTAGAAGATGCATTCGAAAACATGGGTGCGAAGCTTGTATCTGAAGTAGCTAGCAAAACAAATGATGTTGCTGGTGACGGTACAACAACTGCAACTGTTTTAGCTCAAGCGATGATTCGTGAAGGCTTAAAGAACGTAACAGCTGGTGCAAACCCTGTCGGCATTCGTAAAGGTATCGAAAAAGCTGTACAAACAGCGGTTGAAGAACTTCAAGCGATTTCTAAACCAATCGAAGGAAAAGAATCAATCGCACAAGTTGCTGCTATTTCTGCTGCAGATGATGAAGTAGGACAATTAATTGCAGAAGCAATGGAACGTGTAGGTAATGACGGTGTCATTACAATTGAAGAATCAAAAGGCTTCACAACTGAATTAGATGTTGTAGAAGGTATGCAATTCGATCGTGGATATGCATCTCCATACATGGTAACTGATTCAGATAAGATGGAAGCAGTTCTTGAAAATCCATATATCTTAATCACTGATAAAAAAATTACAAGCATTCAAGAAATCTTACCAGTTCTAGAACAAGTTGTTCAACAAGGTAAACCATTATTATTGATTGCTGAAGATGTTGAAGGTGAAGCTCTTGCTACATTAGTAGTAAACAAACTTCGTGGTACATTCAATGCAGTAGCAGTTAAAGCTCCTGGCTTTGGTGATCGTCGTAAAGCAATGCTAGAAGATATTGCTGTTCTTACTGGCGGTGAAGTAATTACTGAAGATCTTGGTCTTGATCTTAAAACTGCAACAATTGATTCTTTAGGACGCGCAGCAAAAGTTGTTGTTACAAAAGAAAACACAACAATTGTTGAAGGATCTGGAGATTCTGCAAACATCTCTGCTCGTGTAAATCAAATCCGTGTTCAATTAGAAGAAACTACTTCTGAATTTGACCGTGAAAAATTACAAGAGCGTCTTGCTAAGCTTGCTGGTGGTGTAGCAGTAATCAAAGTTGGTGCAGCTACTGAAACTGAATTAAAAGAACGCAAGCTTCGTATTGAAGATGCACTAAACTCTACTCGTGCAGCAGTAGAAGAAGGTATCGTATCCGGTGGTGGTACAGCTCTTGTAAATGTATATAACAAAGTTGCTTCTGTTTCAGCAGAAGGTGATGTAGCTACTGGTATCAACATCGTTCTTCGTGCATTAGAAGAGCCAGTTCGCCAAATTGCACACAATGCAGGTCTTGAAGGTTCTGTCATTGTTGACCGCTTAAAGAAAGAACAAGTGGGTGTTGGTTTCAACGCAGCAAATGGTGAGTGGGTAAACATGATCGAAGCTGGTATCGTAGACCCAACAAAAGTAACACGCTATGCTCTTCAAAACGCAGCATCTGTAGCAGCAATGCTTCTTACAACTGAAGCAGTAGTTGCTGACAAACCAGAAGAAAATGCTGGTGGCGGAATGCCTGATATGAGTGGCATGGGCGGAATGGGCGGCATGATGTAATCATCGCCTGAAACCCCAGTCTTATAAGGGTTTTGAATGATGGTGTTATTCTAAGGGTAACAAAAGAGTAACATCAGGTAACAAAAAATTAGAGGTTTTTCATTAGTTGAGCAAACTTTTGGGAAGCCTCTTTTTTCATGCTCTTAGTAATGTGAAGATAAACATTTTTAGTTGTATCATCATCAGAGTGACCTAATCTTTCCATAATCTGTTCTAATCCTACTCCGGCTTCAGCAAGTAATGATGTATGAGTATGTCTCAATGAATGTGGAGTGAGATCTTGATTAAGTCCAGCAAGTTTTAATAAACGATTCATTCGGTTTTGAATTGTTTTTATCAACTCTGGGTAACCTGGATTCTTGTCATCCATTTTTGCAAAAACAAAACCTTTATCATGGTACGTTTTTCTATGTCTCATTCGAACCATATTTTGTGCAACTTTATGTTTTTCAAGCAAATCTAAAACAGACTTATCTACGTCAATTTCCCTTTTACCTTTTTGCGTCTTTGGTGGAACTAGCTGATACTTTCTAATATTATTTATTGGATTGTAATATGTTTTTGTAATAGAAATCGTTCCCTCTTCGAAATCGATATCCTTCCACATTAATGCACACAATTCTCCTACACGAATCCCTGTGTAAGCTAAAAGCTTGAAAATTGGATAATCACGTTCCATACCTTGTTCTTCTGCAGTTTTTAGGAATAACAATAACTCATTTTTTTCTAAGTACTTAGGTACTTCATTCTGTTCAACTTCTTCGATTGTCTTTTCATCTTTAGGAACATAAGCAAATTCAGTTGGATCTTTTTTAATCAATTCTAATTCAATAGCTTTCTTAAAAATCATTCTTCCAGTTCGATGTGCACCATCTAAGGTGTTCTCAGCGAAACCACGTTTTTTTAAGTCATTTAAAGCATCTTGATACATTTTTCTAGTTATATCCTTTAATTTTAACTTAGCGAAGTAATCTAATAATC
This sequence comes from Heyndrickxia sp. FSL W8-0496, assembly GCF_038007825.1. Taxonomy (NCBI): domain Bacteria; kingdom Bacillati; phylum Bacillota; class Bacilli; order Caryophanales; family Bacillaceae; genus Heyndrickxia; species Heyndrickxia sp. FSL W8-0496. The sequence continues at coordinate 4,845,223 of NZ_JBBOXX010000001.1, read as the reverse complement.
GTTTAATCTCATGGTTGCGGATACGAATGGTACCTGGTTTTTTTGGCTTTCCAGAAGTTTTGTATATATCTAACCATTCATAAGCGAATTCTTCAAATAAAATATTTTTTTCTTCCACATATGTTCCTTGAGTTAATTCTGCAATTAGAAGGGCGGCAGCTTCTTGAGCTTCGGTTTTGGTTTTGAATCCACCTTTCTTTTTTTGTTTTCTTTTACCTGTTTTTGGGTTAGTTCCGATGTCGATAATATAGGACCAACTTGCACCACAAGAGCATTTTTTGGTTTTCTTGCTTTCACCCTTTGAATCAACACATTTACAATGAGGTTTGTAAAAATGTCCTTTCATAAAAAATCCTCCTTATTTATTTGGCCAGAATTTAACTTCAACTACTTTACCAATTATATGAACATCTTTTGCAGGGACCAATTGCGGTTCCATTGTTGGGTTAGATGGGATCAACATACACATATCGCCATGCATTTTAACTCTTTTTAAAGTAGCGTGATCACCATTGACAGCTACGACTGCAATTTCGTGAGGATATACTTCCTCTTGTTTTGCAACAATCACTATATCTCCATCATGTATACGATCCCCAATCATGCTGTCACCTTTTACCTTAAGAGCAAACCCTTGTTTCCCATGTAAAATATCTGGATCAACTAATGTATATCCTTCGTTATTTTCAATCATTTCAATTGGTTTACCAGCTTGTACACATCCTAGAATTGGAATTTTAATCATAGCTTCCACATTATAAGCAGCTGTCTCATAAACGTGATCATCCGTTTTTTGAGATTGCTCATAAATATAATTGTCCAGTGGGGTTTTTTCCTTTTTCATGGATTTCCCTAATGAATCCCAAAAGTCAATAACATCTGGCTCATTTTCAAATTCTTCCTGTTCTTCATCAGATAAATTAAAATATCCAGGATATTTTTTCATTAGATTCATTGCTTTAATAATTACTTCATCATCTATAAGCATAAGAATGTCCCTAACACTTGGATGAGATCCGTAAATTAAACCTGCCCAAACTAGACGGTTTGGATCACCACCAGTGACTTCTGCAAGAGCCTGATTTATTTCTTCTGAAGCTGCGTATTTTGGATTATTTCTCAGCTTAGATATATAAGTTCGATCTACTTTAACTCCTTTTTCGTTTTTCATCCTTTCTGCAATTTCAGCTAAACTCATGCCACTTTGCTTAATGTAAGAGTTAATCAACTCTGAATAATCCATAATTCATCCTCCATTATTTGTATTCATCAATAATATTATCATATTGTTGACTTTTTAATCAACGTTTTTTTAAATAAGTGACTTTTTCGTCATTGACATTATGAAACGGTCGTTGTTAATATAAATGTACAGGGTGACGAAATAATCAACAGTAGATTTTTTCGTCACATGGTAATGTGTGGGAGGTGAAAAAATGGATTATCAAACATTACTAAAACGGGGGATAACAAAAAAAGGTTTGTCTCTAACTCAAATCTCTTTTCGATTGGCAAAAAAGGATATTTGTTTAGATAAATCAATCCTTAGTAAATTACAAAATGGAAAAATCCCTCCAGCAAAGGATGAAATTAATATTGCATTGGCTGAGATTCTAGACATAGATATTAATCAATTTAGATTAGCAGCAGCAAAAGAAATTTTGCCAAGGGAATTATTTGAATTGATAAAAACAGCCGGCTAAAAAATTTTGGAAAAGAAAGGGTGCAAATGCATGGGGAAATCGTTAGAGGAATATCCGGAAATAATGACTGCAGCACACATCTCAGAATATCTACATATTTCACGAAGAAGAGTTTATGAATTGTTTAAATTATCGCCATCTCATGGAGGTATTCCTTGTATAGCAATAGGCGCTTCAAAAAGGGTGAGGAAAGAAAGCTTTAATCATTGGCTTAATAGATGTGAAAAGGAGGTGATCTGAATCAAATGCCAATAGAAGCACTACCATTTTTTACAGCACTGGTAATTTTAGTTGGCATCATGATTGGCGACTTTATGGCAGATAAATAAGTAATATCGTTAGCTTAACAAAGGAGTTGAATGCATTGGATAAAGAGTGTTACGTGAAAATAAAAACTGAATTGGTTGAAGCTGAGTTTATAGGAGTTTATCAATATTCAGGAGTTATAGAACCTTCACCAATGATTGGTGGTCATTCTGGGGGAGTAATTGCATATCCGATAGCAGTAGTAAAGTTAAACGGAAAACTAAAGGAGGCTAAGTTATCGGAAATAACATTTAAACAAGCCTAACCAGGCTTACTTTTTAGCCACATGGCGAAAATTGATGAACGAATTTGGTTCTATCTTGAGGGGAGGTGAAAACAGTGGAAATGGGAGTAGCAGGAACTATTGCAGTAAAACAAATCATTGGTGAGGATATCACTGAACAGGTTAATAGATGGTTAGGTCATAATCCTGATTTAGAAGTCATCGATATTAAATTCAGTACAAGTGCTATAGAGGATTCATGGAGTTCTGATGTACTAATTATTTATCGAAAAGATGAACAAAAAAATAATCCCACCAGCTGCAACTGATGGGAACAAAACAAATAAAAGTTAACTTCAGTTTATGAAAAATTGAATAAAAAATCAACTGGAGGATGTAAAATGCCATATTTTGAATCGAAAGATCGTACTGTTTTCAGTCCACAAAATGATAAGTTGCTACCATTCTATAAATTTTTAGAGCAATATAATCAATCCCTTGGTGGCAGTAACTTATTTGAGGATTTAGTAGAAACATATGAATATCTTGATTTTGTATTTAAGGAGGGAAAAGTAGATGAATGCACTACAACAAAATGAATTATTGGAAATTGATGAAATTGAATCACAGGAGCAAACACAGTTTGAAATTACTGATCTCGATAGCCTTAACTGGGCATTTCGTAAACTATCAGCTTTGAAGTCTAAGGAAAAGGAAATCAAGCAATTAGCAAATGTTGAACGTGATCGTATCGCTCAATGGGAGCAAAGTGAGCTTTCCACAATTGAAAATAGTACAAGCTTTTTCGAAAGTTTGATTCAACAATACCATGCTAAACAACTTGCTGAGGATCCAAAGGTAAAAACAATTAGCACTCCATACGGTAAGTCGAAAACTCGTAAGAGTAAAGAAGCACCTGAAAAGGCTAACGAAGATGAACTCCTTGAATATGTTCTTGAAAATGAAATGCTCGATTTCATTAAAAATAGTGTGAAATGGTCTGATTTTAAAAAGACACTTAAGATTGTTGAAATCAGTGGTGAGAAGGTAGTTGTGGATGAAAATGGTCAATTAGTTAAAGGTGTGACTGTTAAGCCTGAATCAATCTCTTATAGTGTGGAGGTTTAAGGAAATGAGGTGGCATGAAACGCACACTGGAATGTTTGGGATATGGAGTGATGTATCAAAACAATTTGTTTTTGGTATACAGGAACCGAGCAAAACAAAAGCATGGAATGCTCTTTTTAATAAAATCGGCAACAATGCCCGCAAATGGCGTTTTAATGTAAGGCCAATTAGAAAAAGAGATGCCCACATGTTTAAACAAGGCTTGATTGTTAATGAAAAAAGGAGTGAGCTAATTGGAAATAACAAACGGTGCTGATATCACTTCGGATAACTCAACGTATTTGATATATGGTAATCCAGGAATGAGAAAGACATCCACAGCTAATTATTTAGAAGGTAAAACACTTTATGTACCAATTGATAAAACACAAGCACCTTTAGCTGGTAATTCAAATATCGATATTGTTCAATTCGATACTTATGAAGCGTGGACAAATTGGAATCAACTTATGAAAGATTTAGCCACAGCTGACTTATCAAAATATGACACACTCTTTTTCGATAACATTTCAGAATTAAATAGATCCATGCTTGCTAACTTAGGCCGTGAAGGTAATAACAATCGTGTTCCTTCACAAGCAAACTATCAACAAATTGATTTTTTCATCATTGACAGTGTTCGTTTTATACAAACATTAGGAAAACGTGTCGTATTTACCGCATGGGAAATCACGGATAAATGGGAATTACCTAGTGGTCAAGCTGTCAATCGTGCTTATCCCGATATTCGTATTAAGATTTTAAACAACTTTATGGGACTATGCCAAGTAGTTGCCAAGTCAGTTATCAATGAAGAAACAAAAAATTATGGGTTTATTCTAGAGCCTTCACCTTACATTTTTGCAAAAAATCAACTTGATAAACGTAAGGCTTGTGCTCATGAAGATATTTTTAAAATTGGTTACACACAGGATAAACAAGGAGGAAATAAATAATGTCATTCTTTAAATTTGATGAAGAAAATGCAAGTGCAGGATTTGAATTAGTAGCAGAGGGTAAATATGAAGCCGTTATTGTAAATGCTGAAGCAGGTAAAACACAAGCAGGTAAACCAAAGTTATCAGTAGATTTCGAGATTCGTAGTGATGTACCACAAAATCATCAAGGTGCAAAGGTGCTTTATAATACATTCACCTTTGAACATGAAGTTTCTATAAGAATTGTTAACTCATTAATTAAAGCATGCGGTTTTCCTAATGGTCATCCATTTGAATCTCCAGAAGATATGGCTAAGCAGCTGATTAACAAAAATTTAAAAATCACTGTTAAACATGAAGAATATGAAAAAGTGGTTGATGGAGAGAAACAAAAACGTACTGCTGCAAAAGCAAAATATTATGATGTTACAGATGTAAAACCAGTAATGGAAGCTGGTGGAATAAACATCGGTGACGATGATCTTCCGTTTTAAGAAACTAAATAGAGAAGTTGGTATTTTGCTAGCTTCTCTTTTTATACCCAAAAACAGTGAATGATCAATAGAACTATTATCCACATCGAATTTCGTCATAGAACTAAAGAAATCTTGACTAAATTAAATATAAAAAAAGAAGCCTTTTAAGACTCCTTTGTTTTAGTTCGTTTGTACTTTACTATGTCGTAAATTGCTCTAAGGGTAAGCAAGAGTATGCACAAAACAATAACCCAAACGTCCACAATACGAGAAAGACGAATTTGTAAAATAATAAGAATTGCATAGGTTACTAGGCTGAAAATTAAATTTGCAAATTCTGATTTGAACATTAATATCACCGGCTTTTGTTTATTTACTAAAGTAATACGTTCCAAAAATAAATAAGTTCCACTCGAGGTAAATTTTAGCAGAAATGCGAAGAATGAAATGTAGCTTTACAAATACTAAGTGAACTAATAAAAAATGGAGGGCAAAATGAAGGAAAATCCATACAATTTCAACGAAATCCCTGCCGAACTAAAAGCCCTTCCTCAATGGATTTTGTGGAAATCGGAAAAGCGAAATGGTAAGCCAACAAAGGTTCCTTATCAAGCAAATGGAGAAATGGCACAAGCAAATAATAGACGCACCTGGAGCACTTTTGCTACTGCGGTTAAATTTTATTTACAAGGCGATTATGACGGCATCGGATTTGTGTTTAGCCGGCAAGATAATTACATCGGGATCGACATTGATAAGTGCGTTACAGACGAAAAGCCTAATACATTTGCAACGGAAATTATCGACATGCTTGATAGTTATACGGAGTTTTCACCGTCTGGTAAAGGCATCCACATCATTGTTAAAGGAAATCTTCCACAAGGAGTTATTGGAACAGGTCGTAAAAACACAAAGCATGGTTTAGAACTATATTCATATGGTCGATATTTTACCTTTACTGGAAATAAGGAAAACTCAAACGACATATACGAACGCTCGGATGAATTAGCAGAGGTATTTGAACAATATTTCGATGATAGCGACATTCAAGGACGTATTAACCTAGCTGAATTTGAAAAAGATGAAATAAAAATTTCTAATGACGCTCTTTGGGAAAGAATATTTCGTTCTAAAAACGGTGATGAAATTCGCTCATTGTATAACGGTCATTTAATCAATGGAGATCATTCAGCAAGTGACCTTGCCTTATGTAACCATCTAGCATTCTGGACAGGTAATTCTGCAACACGAATGGATGCAATGTTCCGAGAAAGTGGACTTATGCGTGATAAATGGGATGTTATCCATTTCAGAGATACAAATGAAACCTATGGTGAAAGAACAATAGCAACTGCTATTTCTTCAACTTCCACAACTATATTGGATAACAAGGAGCAATTCACTGAATTCTCTTTTGACTTCCTCAAAGGTGATGCTGCAGAAGTTGTGGAGGAAAAGCCTAAAAAGAAATTTCGTTTAACTGAGCTTGGAAATGCTGAACGAATTGCTTATGAATATGGCCATGTTATCAAGTATGTATCGGACATGGGTTGGCTAATATGGGACGGCAAACGGTGGAAAATTGACACGAAAAAAGAAATCGAAAGAATCACAGCAAAGGTCCTTCGAAGTCTCTATAAGTCAGAGGATGAAGCAGAAACTAAATGGGCGAGAATGTGTGAGAGAAGAAACATACGTATGAATAGCATTAAGGACCTCATGCCATTAGTTCCAGGAGAACGTGAGGACTTTGATAGACATAAATATTTGTTCAACGTGGAGAATGGCATTGTTGATTTAAAAACAGGTAAGCTGCAGCAACATGATAGAGATCTTAACCTAACTAAAATCACAAATGTTGAATTTGATGAAAACGCAAAATGTCCAATATGGTCAAATTTCTTAGAACAAATATTCAAAGGCGATAAGGAATTAATCGATTATATGCAAAGGCTTGTTGGTTACTCACTAACAGGGGATATTTCAGAGCAATCGATGTATTTCTTAGTCGGTGGTGGATCAAACGGAAAATCGACTTTTATAAATACAATTAAAAAATTAATGGGCGATTATGGAGCACAAACAAAATCAGATACGTTCATTAAGAAAAAAGATACTGGAGCAAATAACGATATTGCTAGATTGGTAAATTCGAGATTTGTTTCTGCAGTGGAATCAGAAGAAGGGGAAAAATTACAGGAATCACTTGTTAAGACGATTACAGGTGGTGAACCTATTTTAGCTCGATTCTTAAGACAAGAGTACTTTGAATTTATTCCAGAATTTAAAGTGTTCTTTACGACAAATCATAAGCCGATTATTGGTGGTGTAGATGATGGTATTTGGAGACGTGTAAAAATCATTCCATTTACTTTAAATCTAAAACCACATGAGCGTGATAAAAAGCTTGAAGAAAAGCTATCACTCGAAATGCCTGGAATCTTGAATTGGGCAATTGAAGGATGTTTGAAGTGGCAGAAGGATGGATTAAAAGAGCCGAAAGTTGTTGTGGACGCAACAGGAAATTACAAAGAAGAAATGGATATATTAGCTCCATTCTTAAGTGAAGTTTGCTACATCGATGAGCCGAAAAATGAATCTATCAGAATCGAAGCTAAAGAATTGTACAACGTATACGACAATTGGTGTTACAAGTCGGGTGAACGTACTTTAGGGAATAGATCGTTTTATCGAATGTTGGAAACGAAAGGTTTCGGAAAAATGAAGGGAGCAGGTAATAAAACATTTCTTACAGGAATTACCTTAAAGGAACGTAAACCAGTTACTAAAGGAGTTACTGAAAACGAGCAGAACGGCTTTTTTAAACTAGTTCAATAACTTAAAACACGTTCAGTAACTTTTTATGGTTTATCAAAAACCCAACAGTATCAAGGGTTTAAGTTAACTTTTATAGTTATTTAGTTACTTTTGTTATTGGGATTTTATATAAGTAAAAAAACAAATAAATATATAAGTATATTAGGAGTGGTAATACCTAAATACCAGTAACTTAAATAACGAAAACTCGCAACCCGTTGGGGCTCTAGGGTTGAAGTGAGTTACTGAACAAATATTTCAGTAACTCGTTCGATAATTTCGCTTGATTCAGTAACTGAATAGGAGTGATTTTATGTTTGAAGAATTCATTGATGAAAATTTAATAAAAACTGAATCTTTCATAAAAATACATTCAAAAGAAGTTTACGAGAGATTTTTATTATTTTGCAAACACAATGGTTTCGTTATGAATATCAGTAACAGAAGCTTTTATTCCCAACTAGAAATGTTAGGAATCGTTAAGGGAGAACACGGAGATAGAAAATATTATTGGGGATGGTACTTAAAAAAATGCAAGTATTAATGATACTCAGCCAAATTTGGAAATCAGGTGCAGATATCTATATCGATAAAGAAGATGATCGGATTGCGATAAAAAATCAAAATTTAATTCCTAAGCCAGTAATGGAATCAGCAGAACATAATTTTCAAAAAATCGATGAATGGTTTAAGTCTTGGAAAAGTGCAAATGGAGAGAAACTCACACTTAGGAAAATGGTTCATCATATGTGCGGATGGCAGCACAATGAGCACATAGAAAAATGGTTTTGTGAAGAAAATGATTCTCTAATTCTATTTGATGATTGGATGGTAGTACTTGCTAAGAACGGTTGGAATGATATTTACGAAGATTATCGTCAATTTGAGAATGATGAATCAAATAAAATGGCTCACGAATTATATGTACGTGCTGTTAATTTTGCAAAGAAGGGAGTATGAGAAATGAGGGAAATTAAATTTCGTGGTTATGCAGTAGAAGAAATGGTGAATAGCCAATGGGTTGAAGGTTTCGGTGTTTATGAGATAAAGCTTGCGGAACATTATGTTAAAGAAGTAGGACGTGATTCCGATTGGGTTTTATACACCTATAGTGGGGATTATCGAGTTGATCCTAAATCAATAGGACAATACACAGGCCTTAAAGACAAAAACGGTAAGGAGATATATGAAGGGGATATTGTTCGAAATGGCAGGGGCACTTTACTAAAAGTTTTCTTTGATAATGGCTGTTTTGTAACTGAAGGAATTGATGCTTTATCTGGTGATCCAGTTTTTAGAAGTTTAGTTACTTTTGCAAATTGGTCGGAAGTTATCGGTAACATTTACGAAAACCCTTCTTTATTGGAGGAATCTGAATGATTCATTTTCATTACACAGATGCAGAATTAAATAAAATACTCAAAACACTCACGATTGTGATAGATACTCGAGAAAATGTAAATGGACACATTCTAAATTATTTACGTCAAAAAGATATACCAATAAAAATTCAAAAATTAGATACCGGTGATTATGGTTGTATGATCCCTAAAAATGAAGAATTAGGAATAGCAAGGGATATCTATTTGGATAGTCGAGTTGAACGAAAAGCACACATGGATGAAATAACAGGTAACTTACAAAAAGATACGGCAACGGCATTTGAAAATGAATTAATCCGTGCAAAGGACATTCCATTTACTTTGATTGTGGAAGATCTCAACGGTTATGAAAAAATGCTCAAGGGTGAGTATCGTTCTAAGTACAATCCATTAGCATTGCTTGGAAGGTTAAATACATTCAAAGCAAAATACAATTTTGAAATTGTGTATTTAGACCAAAAATATAGTGGCAACTGGATATACCATCATTTTTATTACCAGGCTAAACATTATCTAAAAACAGGGATTTTTTAATAAAAACATCATGAATCTACATAAAAGCAAAAACAAATTGAAAGGTTGATTTTATGGAACAAACATTATTGGATTTATCAAAGCATGCTGTTTCTGATAAATCATTAGAAATATTAAAAGAAGTCATGTATCAGCAAGATGATTTCGGAGTTAAAAAATATGGTGTAGCTTTAGATCATTCCCATAAATACGATTGGTTGAAAATGCTACAAGAAGAGTTAGCAGATGGTTTGAAATATCTTCAATGTGAAATGGAACGAAAAGAATATGTTATCAGTCTATTAAAAGTTGGTTTACGATCTGATGAACCAAAGACATTCATAGAGGTTGCTCTTGAATTATTAACTATGGAGGGGACAGGTAAATGAATCTATCAAATTTATTTGAAATACAGAGAACATTGGATTATCACATCATGGACGAGCATCCAGAAATAAGAGATCAAAATAATTTAGATTGGAAAATACTCGCTTTACAAGTTGAGATAGGCGAATGTGCTAATGAATGGCGAGGTTTTAAGAAGTGGAGTAAGGACAAGGAGCCACGAACATTTATAAGAATCAATTGTCCTGATTGTTTAGAAAAAGGATTTACCCCATACAATAGACCTGCACAAAGTGAATATTATTGCAAAACTTGTGCCGGATATTTAACTATCGATACTAACCCACTCCTTGAAGAATATGTGGACGGATTACATTTTGTTTTAAGTATTGGACTTGAAAATTATAGTTGGTATAACGAATTATTGCCAGTAAATCAAGGTTTAAGAAAAACAGATCCAATAAAATATGAAAATACTATTAAGCAATTTAACTATCTATTTGAAACTCTAGGATATTTTATGGATTGCTGCCTTGATCATGAGATTGGAACGACTTCAGAGGTTGAAGAACAGTATGAAAATATCGTCAGAATGTATTTAGGTCTAGGTGAAATGCTTGGTTTTTCTTGGGAACAAATTGAACAAGCCTACATGGAGAAGAATGCAATTAATCATCAAAGACAAAACGAGGGATATTGATATGAAATGTCCATCTTGTGGAGGGAAAACCAAAGTTAGTTACTCTAGGCCAGTAGGGAACATGGTTCAAAGATGGAGACATTGTTTAACATGTGATACTCGATTTGTTACGTATGAACAGTTTACTTATGTATATAAAGAGCCTACAGATAATAGTTTAAAGAAACATTTTAGCAATTAAGTTTGATAGAAAGGAGGAAATATTATTGCCGAAGATTCCAAATATAAAAATCCCTTTGTTATCAGATTTATGTCATTACTGTATGGGATCAGGAAAACTTAAAGCTATGCAAAACGCAAAATTACTTAACTTAAATAAATCGATAAGAGTACAAGATACAGAAGTGGAATGTTCCCATTGCAATGGTACTGGAAGACACTAATTACAAATGTCAAAATTACGAAGATTAAGCCAAAACATACTAGCAATTAAGCTTGGAAAAAGGGTAAAGCATTAATGGAATGAACAAATAATTTATTTCTTATCATTCTTTTTAATACTGGTTTTGATTGCTGCAGCTATTATTATCAAAAAGATTATCCCAATCCAGGTTGCAACATTTATAAGAAAATCCATTGTATAAACACATCCTTAAGTTATTTATTAGAATATAACAACATTTGGAAATAGAATCAAACCTACGTTTAGAAATAGGATTTTATCAGCAAATATTGTTTTAGGAACAAATTGATAGATCAGTTTAACAAATTCACTTAAAAGGAGCCAATCAAATGACAACAGTAAAATTAAACGTATTATTCAAGAAAATGCAAAAGGATGATAAGAAAGAGGTATTAATGTTCCATGTTGTAAGTGATGAATTACCGCACGCTGACGAGCTTTTAAAGATGCCGGGAACAATTACTCTCCTAACTGTGGAAGAAAGCCAGGTCGAAGCGCTAGGGGCTGAATTCGTATCCATCCAAAGGGATAATAAGAAAACAGTTCTTAAATTCAATGTTAAACGTGATCCAGACGGGAAAGTAAACCAATTATATCCGTTTGCAGGTGGGAATGTTTCTCTTATTCTACAACCTTCTCAAATGAGTATTGAAGAGTTCTATGAGGAACCTCATGAAGGTGTGAAATATACAGTTGATAATGGTGGACAAGTTGATGTTCCCGAAGGTCAACTAAGTATTGATGATGAAGAGACAGTGACACATTAATAAATTACCCTGAGCTAGTCTCAGGGTGTTCCTTAGAAATGGGGGAATAAAATGGGGTTTGAATTACCAGAGTTAGATAGAAAAGCGACACAAGCAAAAGTTGAAGAATACCTAGAGAGGTACCGTTTATTTAAGTATTTAACTTACGAAGAAAGAGAAGCATCAACAACATCTCATATGGATGATATTGGGGGTGGGAGAAGTAATCTTACGGGTGATCAGACAGGATCAATTGCTATTTATAATGTCGATGAGCAACAATATCGTAAAAACTTTTGTGAACGCATGGAAAGAGCTGTTAGAAGATTACCTAAAATGGAACGTTTTTTGATTGAAGAGCGTTATATGGTTGAGGATAGTGAATATATAACTGATTATAAAGTTTATTGTTTTAAATTTCAGCCTGCTATTAGTGCAGTAACCTATGACAAAATAAGATGGAAAGCTTTTTATAAATTAGCTTTAAATTTAAATATTGCAATATTAAAGATTCAATAGTTAGTTAACTTTAAATAAACATTAAGAAAGCATAAGCTTTCTTTTTTTTTTTTTTTTTTGAATAGTACATAATTACCATTTTTGAAAATTTTTACTTTTATACTTATTTTTCGGGGATTAATTTGATATTATTCCCTTTAAAGGATGGAAAATACAAAAAATGAAAGGGTGGATTAAAATGAAAAAGGTTACAAGATTTTTTGGAGTTTTAATTGCATTACTTTTAATTTCAACGAATTTTTTTATCCAGAAGGAAGCTAATGCCTCACCTATTGTCTGCGGTATAAGAGGTGCGGATCCTTCAATCGGTATTCATAATGTAGTAGATGATGTATCTATACAATGTTCTGGAACGCAAACTTGGGGAGCAATTAGATCAACAGCAAAGTTCACAAATTCCACAGGGAGAGTAAATAATTATGATAATACTGGTGGTTATAGTAGGGCACTTGAACATTTTAACCAAATGCCAGGTAAAACAGAAGTAAAATCAAATGGTACTAAAACAAAAACTTCTGAAGGTAAAACGGTTGCTCTTTATCGAAGTACTACTACAGATCAGTGGTCTCTTAGTTATCCAAATGGATCAATGACTGACAAAATAAGATATTATTAATAAAATTTTAGTAGACTAATTTTATCTGGAAAGTAGTTGATTGAATGGATCAAAGAAAATTACATGTATGGCAACCAGTTAAAAATTTAGTAAAAGGAAATATTACTGAAGCCAACTTTAATTTTTCTGATGAAAATGGATTGTGTATAAGATTAATTGATATTAAAGGGAATTCAGTAGACATCATTTACGATAAAGTTTCTAATATACAGGATTATGTATGGTCATTTCGCTATGCTGGGGAGATTCCAAGAAGTGACTTAACTCCAGCTGTACAGGAAGCATACAAACGAGCGTCAAATATAGATAAAACTGCTGCTTGCTTTTTTAAGATGACTAATTCAGACCTCATAGAATGGTTTGATCAATTAGGATGGTTGGGGAGTAATGAAATTCCAAATGTAGAACATCATTTATATATATATAATGATGGTGTTTTTGAAGTTATTAGTGATTATGAACCAAAGTTTGTTATTAATAAAAAATAAATAATTGTTTTATGCAAACCACTAGTACAGTGGTTTTTTTTTGTTATACTATCCAAATTCATATGTTTGAATAATAAAAACTATAGAAAAAACTTAATAAAAAAATAAAAAAATAATTTAAAAATAAAATGTGTTGTTTTGTTTTTAAGGTGTTAAATTTATATCATAGATAATTTATCAAAGGGGCCAGCAATCGTTGGTTCCTTTTTCTTTTACTCCATTCCTGGTTACAATCTGAGTTGCCATGACCACATTGTAACTTTGCTACCTTTCAGCGTGGTGATCCTAGCCACTAAGGAATGGATCAGGACGGTTTGCCATTCACCGAAGTAAGGAATGGCTTTAATATTTATTTGAAGGATTTTCCTGTTTTTTATCGAAGTATGTAGGTAAAAAGGAGGAGATGTAATTGAAAAGATATTCTGTATATGTTCTATTCAAAAATGGTCAAGACATGCAGTTTGAGACAGACACGAATGTGAAAATGGCTCAACCAGTGAAGATCAATGGAGGAAGGTTCATAATTACAGAAAATAAAAATCTTATCAATGTAGATTACATCAAGGAATTAGATATGGTAGAACTAAGGAAATGATATGTGACTATTGTAGCAGGAATATACCTTCTTTTGTCGAATTGAGTAGATGAAAGGAGGAGGTTGAAGTGAAAGTAGAAATTAACAATGTGGTGTTTAATGCTTCAGTAGATGTATTAGATATAGATAACAAGAATGTAAAAGTTGAGTTCCAAACCATCGGAAGTAATGAATACCATCTCTATTCTGGTCTATTAAGTAGCAACTCATTAAATGTTGTTATTGATGAGTTAGGGTTAGATTTCAAAGCAAGAGTCCGTAATTACAGTAGATCATATCAAGATAAGTTAGAAGAAAATACTCTTGCTAAATTCTCATTTGAGTTATTTGAAGAGAAGGAAGAAGAGTGGAATACTTTGGCTGGTGTTGGAATTACTGCTATGAAAAACTGGACCAGAACAAGGGCGATATCCGAATTATTGATAGAAAAGGGATATTTCAGCAACGATGAATATAAGTCTAAGTTAAAAGAAGTGACCAGTAGAGATAGTGAAGAAATGTTAAGATATATCAAAACAGGTAAATAACTGATAAATATTTAAGACATCCATTCGGGTGTCTTTTTAATTCTATGCGGTGGCGGAAAAGGTAGACGCAAAAGATGTGCCAAGTGACGCGTCAGTTATAGCTGATAACCACAGGTATGTAGGGTGCAAATCCTTACCCGCATTTTATTTTGTAGAAGGAATTAATACTATATTGTCGAATAGAGTAAGTAAGTGAAAAGGAGGTATGTAATATGTTTGATCCAGGTGTAATCGGAAATAATCCAAAACAAAAAGACCCAGGAGGTGGCGGCCGTTTGTGTGATCCAGGCGGAGGTGGTTTTGCTTCTAAAGATCCTGGTGGCGGTGGTAGACCTACTGGAATTTCCAAAGATCCGGGTGGAACAGGTTATTAATAAGCACTCACTTTTTAAGTGGGTGTTTTTCTTTGCAACTTTTTCATCCAAATCCCTTGATTTTGTCAACTGAATAGATGATAAAAAAATAATTAAAGGAAATTATTTCTTTTTGTCGAATAATAGGCAAAAAGGGGGAGATAGAATGGCAAAGAGAGTAAGATTTGACTACTTTAAGGTTTATGCTAGAAGCTTTAACGAAGAAGATAATGTAATGGAAGAAGGACTTTGTAATATTAGTGAAATTATTAGTCAATCAAGAGAAATAGAGGTAACCCGTAGAGTTTTTAGTGTAGGTGATGATCAAGCGAGACTACAAAATATTACGTATAATAATAATAAATGGGAAATGCATTTTTTAAGAATAAGAAAAGATAATTTCCCATTGAGAACACATGATAATGGTGATTTCGGATTTTTTGATGATCTTACCGATGAAGAAGGATTTGGCGAAGAAGTTTCTGCGTTATATGATCCAGAAAATATGACTATAATGATTAGAAGGAATTCACATAGTTTATCACCTTCTTCTATTTCAGATTTTTTTACTACATTGATTAACAGACCTGGGTTTACTGTTTTCTTTAAACCATTAGTTCATCCAAGAGCGATTGAGTTATTACGTAGAGAGCATTTAATAAGAGGAGCAGAAGTAGCAATAGCTGATGTTAAAAATGCTTCGCAAAGAACTAAGAGATCACTTGGAAATGTTATTCGATCAACAGAGGAAATGGATGAATCTGTTAATATAATTTTTAAAATTGGATTAGAACCAAAAGGATCCAAAAAATCAAGCAGAATTCCGATATATGAGGAATTAGAAGCTTTTGCTAATGATGAAAAGGTAAAAAAAGTTGAGGTTAGAATGAAACCAGACGAGGATTCAAAGGTTGAGACTGTCGATTTAATAAAAAATCGTTTATTTGATTATCATTTGTTTTCAGATGAGGATATAAATATAGAATCAAGGAATATTCTTCACGAAACTGTAATCAGCAGAATGCATCAACTATATAGAGTAAGATTGAATGACATAAATAACATTTATGAATAGGGAGTTTAACAAATGAGAAAATGGGAATTGAGTTACCCTTATATCTTTGCGTTATTAATGTTCATTGTAGTATTTTATTTTAAATGGGACTTAAAGGATGTCAATAATCTTCCGGCGATACTAAGTTCAGCTGTAACAATAAGTTCAATAATTATTGCATTTTTGGCTACAATGATTTCTATTCTCATTTCTTTAGGTAATTCTACTGTAATGAAAAGAATAAATAACAATGATTCAGAGGGATTACTAATTGGTTATAATAAAACTTCTATAATTTCAGGGTTTTTATTAGCTATTTATTCGATGATTTTAAATGTTTTTATAGGTTTAGATGGGCTGATATCAAATATTCTGTTGGCGGCTTTGGTAGCGTTAATAGTCCATTTTACATTATCATCATACAGAATTGTAAATCTGGTATCCTCAATATTAACCCAAGTATTAAAAGAAAATAAGACTGAAGATAAGAAAAAGAAAGTCTTTACTCCGAGCATTAGTGAAAGTGAATGAAATAAAGTCATATTAACTATTAAACAAGCATCCAATATGGGTGCTTTTTATTTACAAAAAAACCAATAATTTCACATAAAATCATTTACATATGTAAATGGTCGTGTTATAATTAATATATAGAAGGGAGGGAGAAACAAGTGGCTAAAACAGCGATCATACTAGGAATAATACTTACATCTCTAACCATCATCGAAAAAATCCTAGTTATAAAAGAAAAAATAAAAAGCCCAAAACCTAAACGCCGTCGAAAGCGAAAATGATTTTGAGCGAGGGAGAGAAGCCCTAACTTCTCTTCCTTAATAAAATTATAACAAGAAGCCACTTGTTTTACAATATTATGAAAAAGGTTAGAACGTCAAACAGTATTACAGTTCTTTTGATTTTAGCGTATATTGTATTTTTTCAAGAAAAAGTCCCTAACGGAACATTAAAAACAATCTTTAGTATTGTCCTCATTATTTTGATGATACTAATGATAATTGAAACATCTTTATCATTGTATGAACGTTTTCGGGATAGAGGAGAGTGATAAATAATGGATGACAAACAATCGTTTCACTTTAAAAGTGTGGAAGAACTCAAAGCTTTCCTTCAGGAACAAGTAGTCAACACAAAGCAAGCTGCGGAAATATTAGGTTGTACAAGGCAAAATATAAAAAGAATTGTGGACAATGGGAAATTAGTACCCATAAAAGAAATGGAAAAGGATAGATTGTTTTTAAAAGCTGATGTTCTAAAAAGAATAGAAAATAAAAATAGTTAAAGCATCCAAATTGTTGGGTGCTTTTTATTTTGTCTAAAAGAGGGTGAACTAAATGAAACTTGCTGATCATTTAAACCATAAACAAAGAAAGCAGTTGGAGAAAATGGGGAAGAGAAATAAACCTCCATCTAAGAAGAAGCGTAAAGGGAAAATGAAGGAAGAAAAGATTAATTGGCATGACATCATGGGAACTAATCGTGACACGTTTAAAAGAATAGGAGGAAGGGTGAGAAGGAAGTGAGTTTATTTAAATTATTTCAATCAAAAAGGTCTAATATTCCTGAATTAGATCCACTAAGCATCACCTGCTACCCATCATCTAACATACAATTAGAAATCTTTACCCATTTATTAGATGCAGATGGATCTAGACAAATGCAGAAGTATATTGAAAAATTCCCAGAAACACATGGTGATATAGTAAATACACAAGTAATAAACAAAGGGAATCACGCTTACGTCTATGTGTGGTATTTACCAAGTAAGAAATGGTGAATAAGTAATGCCTGAATATAAATCACGTGATCAAAAGCGAAAGTTCTACGATGGGAAGGAATGGAAACATAAGCGTAAAGAGATTAAGGCGAGAGACAACTATGAATGCCAGGAATGTAAACGACAAGGGAAAGTATCCATAGATACAAATGAATACAGTAAACGTGCTAAGCGTAAGAAGATTCAATTGGTTGTGGATCACATCAAAGAGTTAGAGGAATATCCAGAGCTTGCGTTAGAGGATGATAACCTGGAGACACTTTGTGTTAACTGTCATAACAAAAAGCATGGAAGGTATTTTAGAAATGGTTTTATCCGCAAGGAAAATAAATGGGCGCATGATGAAAAATGGTAGTACCCCCCGGGTCAAAAGGTTTTGCAAAAATGCTCATTAGGGGCACCGGTAAGGGGGACTCAACTCTCTGAAAATAATTAAAAATAAGACCTTCACATTAGGGGTGATGGGGGGAGGGGTAAGATGAAAAAAGTTAATTTTGATGAATTAAGAAAACAGTTATTAGCACGTATTGATACTGAAGATTTACTGGAAGTAAAGAAAGTAAATGATTTAATTCGCCTACATGAATTAGACTTAGAATGCGATAAAGTGATTGATCGTGATGGAGTCAGTATCACCATTGAAAATGGGTCGCAAAAATTTATAAAGAGTCATCCTAGTATGAATGAGAAAATGAAAATCAACGCTCAAAAAATTGCATTGGAGAAATCAATTAAATTTAAATTAAAAACAACTCCTGCCCCTGCATCAACTGTGGAAGGCAAACCAAAGCGTGGTAGTTTAATTTGATTAGTTATCCATACATCGATGAATATATTCGCCAGTGGCGGGATGGCGAAATCATTTTAAATAAGAGACGTATTAAATTGCTTGAATTGATTGAACGTGACATATTAACTGCCAATGATATGTATTTTGATAGTGAGCAAATTGAAAATTATATAGCTTTTACAGAAAAGTATTATTTTCCTTTAACGCTCACTCAGAAATTTAAAACTTGTTTCATTTTCTTGTATTACGAAGATGGTTCTTTAGTATTCGATGAACATTTAGACTATGAAGGCCGTGGTGGCGGAAAAACCGGACGTATTTCTACTCTTGCGAATTATTTCATTAGCGAGCTTCACGGCATAGATAGGTATAATGTGTCAGTTGTGGCAAACAGTGAAAAACAAGCCAAGATGTCATTTACAGAAGTGTTTAACACGATTGATAAAGACGATAGATTAAAAGCACACTTTAACCATAAAAAAGCTTTAATTGAATCACGTATCACGAAATCAGAGTTTCAGTATCATACGTCTAATGCAAATACAAAAGATGGGCTGCGAGACGGTTGCGTTATTTTCGAAGAAATACATCAATATGAAAACTCATCAACAGTTGATGTATTTACATCTGGACTTGGTAAAGTGCCTAATCCAAGAATATTTTATGTCGGTTCGGATGGTTATGTTCGTGAAGGTTTCTTAGACAAATTATTAGAACGAGCAGATAATTTACTGGATGGATCTGTGAGTATTCGTGATGATGGCTTATTTCCATTTATGTGCTGTTTAGATGATGAAGAAGAAATGCATAATCCTAAAAAGTGGCAAAAAGCTAATTCACAATTTCATCCACCACTAACGAGTTATGCAAAGACACTTTTAAAAACTGTGATGAAACAGTATAACAAATTAGAACATAATCCAGATGGTTATGAAGAATTTGTTACAAAACGTATGAATTTACCAAAAGTAGATTTAGAAAAAAGTGTAACTTCTTGGGAAAAGATTAAAGCAACTAATCAGGATTATGATTTAGACGAATTAAAAAGACGCGAATGTATTGGATGTTTAGATTATGCAGCTGTTCGTGATTTTGTTGCAATGGGATTGTTATTTTTGAAAAATGAAAATTACTATGTACCAAAGGAACTCACGCATTCATATATTTGTAAGCCATTTGCTGATAAGCATTATGCCTATAGCAAGAAAAAAGCCGAAAATAACAATAAGAAAGACCATCGTAAATTCGCACCAATACGCGAATGGGAAAACGATGGTCTTTTGTCTGTTTTGGACATTGAAACAATGGATCCTCACCTTGTTGTTAAATGGTTTGTCAATAGACGTGAGGAGGGATGGAACATTAAAAAGATAATCGGTGATAGCTTTAAAATGGATATTTTAAAACCATTATTTGAAGCAGCAGGCTTTGAGGTTGAAGTTATACGAAATCCCGATGCTGCCAGTGGTCTTTTAGCTCCAAGAATAGAAATTGCCTTTGAAAATGAGCAAGTTGTATTCGGAGATAATCCTTTAATGCGTTGGTATACAAATAATGTACTTGTTAAGCGACTGCCTAATGGAAATAAAGTTTATCGTAAGAAGGAAGAAGTTAAGCGCAAGACTGATGGCTTTATGATGTTTTTATATGGTGTGTGGGGATCTAGAGATTTAGAGGATTATGATGTTACAGATACACTAGATGTATTAGATGCTTTGAACTTTTAGGGAGGGGGTGATTATGTAAATGGGATGGTTAAGTGATGTATTAAAGCGAAATAGTGAGCTTGAATGGATGTTTGATTTAGACCTGACTTATGAAACATCTCATCGTGCTTATTTGAAAAAAATGGCTTTAGAAACATGTATAAATTTTATTGGCCGTACGATTAGTCAGTCTGATTTTAGAATCGTGAAAAATGGTAAACGGCAAATGAATGATTGGCATTATTTATTGAATGTAAGACCTAACACTGACCAAGCGGCAGCAGACTTTTGGCAAAAATTCATTTATGAATTGATTCATGAAAATGAAGTCTTGGTGATTCTTACTGATAATAATGATCTGTTAATCGCTGATAGTTTTACTCGTGTAGAATATGCAGTTTATCCAGACATTTTCAAAGATGTAACTGTTAAGGATTATACATTCCAACGTTCATTTAATATGGATGAGGTAATCTATCTCACATATAACAATGAAAAGTTATCAAAGTTTATGGATGGTATGTTCGATGATTTTGCAAACCTTTTTAGTCGAATGATAGAAGTTAGTTTAAGAAAAAACCAAATTCGTGGAAAAGTTGGCATGGACTCCACTCAAGATCTTACAGATAAAAACAGAACCAAACTACAAAACTTTATTGATAAGCTATTTAATTCGTTTAGAAATAATTCTGTTGCACTTGTTCCCATGCTAAAAGGTTTTAACTACGAAGAGGTTTATAGCGGAGAAAACAATGGTCAATCTGTGGAAGAACTAACAAAATTAAAGAGGTCATTGGTAGATGATGTGGCTAACATTCTTGGGATTCCTAATGCATTAGTTCATGGAGAACTAGCAGAATATGAAACTAGCATTAAAGCATATATAAAATTCTGTATTGGTCCTTTGATCAAAAAGATAGGTGATGAATTGAATGCTAAGTTGATTGATAAAGAGAACTATTTGAAAGGCGATAAAATTCAAATACGTGGTATCGCTGAATTGAACCCACTTGAAGTTGCTAACGCCGTCGATAAATTGCGAGCAAGCGGGGTTTACAACGGTAATGAAATCCGCGAGAAGTTAGGGGATGAACGAGTGGATAATCCATCACTAGATGAATATGTAATAACGAAAAACTATCAATCTGCAGATTCTGTTGAAGGAGGTGAGAGTGAATGAGAGGAATGACAAAAGAAGATTTCTTTAAGATGTTTAAAAACCAGTCGTATGTTGAGCAGTTGAAAGAGATTCCTCAAAAATTTAATGTTGTCCATGATGAAGAGACCAAAACTACCAATATTACTATTTACGGTGTCATTGGTTATTCTTGGTGGGGTGAAAGTTTTTCTGCAACGGATATTGATAATGCTCTAAATGAAGCTGGAAGCAATGATGTTGTTATTAATTTAAATAGCCCCGGTGGAGACGCGTATGCAGGGATAGCTATTTACAATCGTTTAAGACGTCATGAAGGTAAAGTGACAGTTCATGTAGATGGATGGGCTTGCTCAGCAGCATCTTTATTCCCAGCG
This sequence comes from Heyndrickxia sp. FSL W8-0496, assembly GCF_038007825.1. Classification (NCBI taxonomy): domain Bacteria; kingdom Bacillati; phylum Bacillota; class Bacilli; order Caryophanales; family Bacillaceae; genus Heyndrickxia; species Heyndrickxia sp. FSL W8-0496. Next base: position 4,823,591 of record NZ_JBBOXX010000001.1, on the reverse strand, counting down.
GCAGCAGATGAAACAATAATGGGACTTGGCGCAATGATAATGATCCACCAAGCTTCTTCTGTTGTGTGGGGAACTAAAACTGAAATGAAAAAAGAAGCTGATGTACTCAATGAACTGGAAGAAGGTATCATCGATATTTACATGACCAAGGCGAAGTTAAGCCGTGAGGAAATTCGTGAAATGGTAGATGCTGAAACTTGGTTCAGTGCTAAGAAGGCTGTTGAGATTGGCTTTGCTAGTAAAGTAGAAGGTACAGAAGCTGAAGAATCACCAGAACCAAGCGATACTGTTTTAAATGCGGAGCAGAAACGTCAAATCCTTAATGAATTAAATGGTATTTTAAAACCAAATAATCAAACTAAGGAACCTTCTCCATCCCCTGCAATTGTAGGAGCAAACGAGAAAGGTTCTTTTAATTTACTTAAAAAATGGAGGTAACAAATTATGACAATGAAATTAAAAGGTACAATGGAAAATTTCGAAACTAAAAAACAAGCTTATATGGATGTAATGAAAGATGAAAATTCAACACCAGAGCAATTAGAAAATGCATTTAACGCTATGTTTACAGCTCTTCAAACGGATTTAACTGAAAAAATTACATCAGAAGCAAAAAACGAAGTGCATGACGCACAAATCTTAGCAGCACGTGGTCAAAATGTATTAACATCTACAGAACGGAAATTTTTCAATGAAGTAATTGCAAGTGGTGGATTTGCTGAAGATACTATTTTACCTATCACTACTCAGGAGCGTGTATTTGAGGATTTAGTATCTGAACATCCATTACTAGATGCTATTGGTTTAAAAGACTTAGGTGCAGTTACTCGATACATTTATTCTGATGCAAATAAAGCATATGCCTGGGGTGCGTTGTTCGGGGAAATCAAGGGGCAAATTTCAGCAGCATTTCGTGAAGAAAAAATTGAACAATTAAAACTTACGGCTTTTGCAGTTATTCCAAAGGATATGTTGGAATTAGGCCCAGAGTATGTTGAACGATATGTACGAACAGTATTAGTTGAATCATATTCTGTAGGTTTAGAATATGGGCTCGTAAATGGTCGTGGTCCTATTCAAAATGAGCCGGTTGGGTTAATGAAAGATGTTAACGCTGAAACAGGTGCCGTTACGGATAAAACATCAAGCGGTACTTTAACATTTGCTCCTTCAGAAAAAGGAGAAGTTATTGCTAAAGAATTAGGTGGTGTGGTAGTTGCCTTATCTAAAGACGCAAAAGGCAAAGCACGTAAAGTAGCAAATAAAATTGTAATGGTTGTTAATCCTGTTGATGCCATCAAGGTTCAAATTGGTAACACTATTCAAACGTCAACCGGTCAATGGGTGACAACTTTACCTTACAATATCTCTCCAATAGAGTCGGAGGAAGTGGCAGAAGGTAAAGCACTGTTCTTTGTTAAAGATGCATACTTGGCTGCTATAGCAGGTGGATATAAAATTAATAAATTTGATGAAACATTGGCAATTGAAGATGCACGTTTATACACAATGAAACAATTTGCAAATGGAAAGCCAAAAGACAACAAAACTGCACTTGTGTATGATCTTGATATTTCCTTTGCTCCTGCTGCACCAGATACTCCATCAGTTTAATGAAAGGATGATGTATTATGCCATATCAGGTAATTAATGATTTTAGAGATAAAGAGAATAATAATATTGTTTATCGTAAAGGTGATGAATATCCTGTTGAAGGTTATGAACCCACTAAAGAACGCATAGAAGAATTGTCTGCAGAACATCCTAAACATAAACGGATTTTTATAGAGAAAGTAGAAACAGAGGAAGAAAAAGCGGCTCGTGAATTAAAGGAGAAAGAAGAAAAAGAAAAGGCGGAAGAAGAAGAGAAATCCACTATCAGGAAAGAGTTGGAATCGTTTGGTGTTACAGTACATCCTAACACTGGCCTTGAAAAGCTAAGGGAAAAACTTGAAGAAGCTAAAGTGGCTAAAGAAAATAAGGAATGATGTCAATGAGCATCACCGATGATATTTTAAAAGAATTTAAAGAAAGGATGCACTTGGGGGACGGGGAAGATGATAACCTAAGACGCATCCTTTCTGCGTCTGTTAAAGCCTTAAATAAAAGATGTGGTAATTATGATATTAATAATGATGCTGATTTTAAGGAATTAGTTTTTGAACGTTCCAGGTATGTTTATAATGATGCTCTAGAATTCTTTAGCACAAATTTTCTTACTGAAATTAATAACTTAGCAATTGATAAAGCACTTGAAGAAATTGTGTTAGAGGATGATACAAATGCGACCATTTAAATATAATCCAAATAATAATTCAGGATCTTATAGACACCGAATCACTTTTTTAAAGCCTGTTTCCATTGAAGATGAACTTGGACAAAAAGAAGTTCAATGGGTGGAATACAAAAAGGCTTGGGCAATGATCAAAACGTTAAAAGGCTCCGAGTATGTAAATGCAGGTTCTGAACGTACAACAATTACTTCCCGATTTGTTATTCACTACACTGAGGGAATTACAGCAGAGATGAGGATTAAATATAACAATCGTATATTTGACATTATCGAACCGCCAATTAATGACGATGAAGCGGACAAAACATTGACCATCCTTGTAAAGGAAAAAAGGTGATCAAATGGTTAAGGTCAAAGACCTGTCAAAAGAAATTGCTAGACAACTATCTTTATATACAGAGTCTGTAAAAGAAGAAGTTGAAGTAATAAAAGAAGATGTTACGAAGGAAGCAGTGTCACTTTTAAAGCAAAAAAGTCCAAAGGATACAGGTAGTTATGCAAAAAGCTGGGCTCGAAAAAAGGTCGGTAAAAATATTGTTATTTACAATAAGGCTCCTAATTATCGACTCGCACACCTTTTGGAAAATGGGCATGTTAAACGTGGTGGTGGCAGGGTGGCAGCGAGGGTTCATATACGACCAGTTGAAAAGAAGACTGTGGATGAATATGTGAATAGAGTGGAAAGGGCGATTAGACAATGAATCTAGTTCAATTAAAAAAAATACTCAATGAAACGGGTTATCCAGTCACTTATTCACATTTCACACCAACAGATAATAATCCAGTTCCTGATCCACCTTATATTTGTTATTGGACACCGTATTCTTCTCACTATATTGCTGACAATAAGGTCTATCAAAAGATAGAAAATGTTCAAATTGAACTTTATACCTTAAAGAAAGACTTATCAGCAGAAGCTAAGCTTGAATCAGTACTAGATAAATATGAAATACCCTACCAAACTACTGAAACATTTATAGAATCAGAAAATTTATTTCAAAGAATATATGAAGCGAGGTTGATTTAATATGCCAGAAAATAAAGTAACATTTGGTTTAAAAAATGTTCACTATGCTCCTTACAACGTAGTAAATGGAAAGATCACTTTTGAAACTCCTATTAAAATGCCGGGTGGTATTGAATTATCCTTGGAACCACGTGGGGATATGATCGAGTTTTATGCAGATGATATGCTCTTTTATTCTGCAAGTAATAACCAAGGGTACGATGGTACATTATCAATTGCCAATATCATCGAACAATTTGCCATTGATGCTTTAGGTGAACAAAAGGACGAAACCGATAAGGTATTGAATGAATTAGCGGATGCTAAAGGGAAACCATTTGCACTTTTGTTTGAATTTGATGGTGATGTAAAAGCTACTCGCCATGTTCTATACAATTGCACAGCTAACCGTCCAACAGTAGGATCAAAAACAAAAGAAAGCTCAGCTGAACCAAATCCAAATGAACTAACATTTGTAGCTAGTCCTCTAGAAATCGACGGTAAATTAATGGTTAAAACAAAGACTACAGCTGAAACTCCTGCAGCTATTTATGATGCTTGGTATACAAAAGTCTATGAAAAAACTCCGGCAGCATAAGGGTGTCTGAATGAATTCAATGAGGTGATTAAATATGGAAAAAACAGTTACTATAGATGGTAAAGAAATAAAGTTTAAATCAACAGGGGCAACACCTATTCGATTCAAGTCTCAATTCGGAAAAGATTATTTTACAGAAATCATGAAACTAGGTGTACTTGATAAATTAAACAAAATACAAGATGATGATTTTTCTGCTGAAGACCTTGAAGGACTAGACTTTGAGGTCTTTTATAATATTGCTTGGGCCTTTGCAAAAACAGCCAATAATGAAATCCCTGATCCACTTGATTGGTTGGATTCATTTGATGAATTTCCAATACTTGATATTGTTTCAGAACTAATGGAAATGATAACGAAAACTATTCAATCTAAAAAAAAATAAACGATGATGGCCAAGGAACGGACAACGATGGAGAGTTTTCCACTGAACTGTTCCTTGCTCTTTGTTATAAATGCAAGTTAACTAGAAACGATCTAGAAGATATGACAATTGGAATGTGTATGGACTATATTCATGAATTTATAGACATGCAAAAACCACCAAAGAAAAAGGCTAGAAAAGCCACACAATCCGATTTTGATTCATTTTAAGCACTCTTTTATAGGGTGCTTTTTTCTTTGTTTGAAAGTGGGGTGAGGATATGGCAGGTAGTAATAAAATCAAAGGTATTACGATAGAAATAGGGTCTGATACAGTAGGTTTGGAGAAAGCTCTATCAGATGTAAATAAGCAAAGTACAAAGCTTCAAACTGAATTAAAAGACGTGGAACGACTTCTAAAATTTAATCCTGGTAATGCAGAATTGTTAGCACAGAAACAAAAGCTTTTAGCTGATCAAATTCAAACTACAACTCAAAAATTAAATCAGTTAAAAGAAGCTCAGTCCCAAGTTGATCAGCAATTTGCACAAGGGAAAATATCTGAGGAGCAATATCGTGCCTTTAATCGTGAACTTGTTGCAACACAAAGTGTGCTAGATGGTTTAAAAGGGAAATTATCTTTCGTTAATCAAGAACAAGATAACATTGCTAAATCTACTAGACAATTAAACACACTTTTTGAAGCCACAGGGACTAGCGTAGACAATTTTTCAAGTGCTTTAGGCGGAAGGCTTACAAATGCTATCAAGAACGGTACAGCATCTTCCAGACAGCTTGAGGATGCTATTAATAAAGTTGGGGTAACTGCCCTAGGTACAAATGCAGACTTGGATAAAATGAAACGATCTCTATCCAAAGTTGATGACGGTGGTTCTTTAAAGTCTGTAAGGAAAGAATTAAGTCAGGTTGCTAAAGAAGCTGAGAATGCAGAGGATAAAGTTAACGGTTTTGGTGCTGAACTTTCAGGGGTTGTTGGTGCTCTTGCTGCAGGTGGTGGAATAGCTGCAACAATTGAAAAGGCTCTAGATACCTCATCGTTAAAAACCAAAGTTGACATTACATTTGAAGTTCCGGAAGAATCTAAAGAATCTGTTCGCGAAGCTATAAGATATATTGAAGCATATGGTGTGGATGGAGAAGCAGCACTTGAAGGGGTTAGACGTCAATGGACACTTAATAAAACTGCAAGTGATACTGCTAATAGTACAATTGCAAAAGGCGCAGCTGTCATTTCTGAAGCTTATGCAGGAATTGACTTTATTGAACTAATCCAGGAGATCAATGAAATATCTGGTGAATTAAAAATAACTAACGATGATGCCATTGGATTGGTTAATTCTTTATTGAAATTAGGTTTCCCACCTGAACAATTAGATACCATTGCTGAATATGGACAACAACTCCAGCGGGCTGGATATGATGCTCAAGAAATCCAAGCAATTATGGCTGCAGGGGTAGATACAAAAACTTGGAATATTGATAATCTTTTAGATGGTCTTAAAGAAGGCCGTATTAAAATGGCTGAGTTTGGAGCTGGAACTGACAAGGCAACTAGACAAATTATTGTCGGAGCAGGATTATCTATTGAAAAGTTTGAAGAATGGGGTACCGCAATAGCCAAAGGTGGAAAAGAAGGAAGCCAGGCTATGGTAGAAGCAACAAAGGCTCTAAATGGTGTAAAAGACGCAACAGCAAGGAATGAACTTGGAGTTAAGATGTTTGGAACCATGTTTGAGGATCAAGGTCAAAACATTATTAACACAATTCTAAATGCACAAAATGCAACTGTAGATTTAAAGGCTAATCAAGATCAACTAAACGATGCTATTTCTAAAATGAATGCTGATCCAGCGATTCAATTGAAACAAGCATTTGCTGATTTAAAAACGGCTGCTGAACCATTTTTATTAAAGGTTGCAGAGCTAGTTTCTAAAATAGCTGAATGGGTAAAGGAAAACCCTACATTAGCTGCTACAATTGCAGCAGTCGGCACAGCACTTGGTGTATTAATGGGTATTTTTATTGCTTTAGGCCCGATTTTAACAGGATTATCTATAGCTGCAGGTGCTTTAAGTTTAAGCCTTGGAGCAATGATAGGAATTGCAGCAGGTATAGTTGCTGGCATTGCCGCACTAATTGCTGCAGGTATAGCAATATATAAAAACTGGGATGAAATTAAAGCGAAAGCCATTGAGGTATGGGGAGTTATAAAAGACTTTTTATCCTCCACATGGGAAGGAATAAAAAGTACTGCTGAATCAGTATGGACAGGCATTAAAGACTTCTTTTCTGGAATATGGGAAGGGATTACAACAGCTGCCACATCAATATGGGATGGAGTTACATCGGTATGGACTTCAACCGTTGAAACATTAAAATCTATTTTTACTCCAATAGTTGATTTTTTTACTAGCACATGGGATTCAGTTTCCAGTGCTTTTTCTAATGCCTGGAATAATATTAAAAGAGTTTTAGAAACATCATGGAATGCAATTAAAACAATGGCGCAATCATCATGGGAAATTATCAAGAATGTTATCCTTGGTCCTGTTTTATTATTAATAGATTTATTAAAAGGTGATTTTGACGGATTTAAAAGTCATTTATCACAGATTTGGAACAACATTAAGACTGCTGCTTCAACTGCTTGGAATGCAATTAAGACAGCAATTTCCACAATCATCAAAGCCTTTGTGGACGGTGCTAAATCCATATTTGAAGGATTTAAAACTGCAATTAGTACAATTTGGAATGCAATGAAAACAACTGCTTCAACAGTGTGGAATGGAATCAAGAGTGCTATTTCAAGTATTGTTAATGCCATAAAAACAACTGTTGTAAGTGTTTGGAATGCGATTAAAACAGCTATTTCAACGATTATAAATGGGATTAAGTCAACAGCTACTAGCATTTGGAATGGGATTAAATCCTCAATAACTTCTATTGTTAATGGAATGAAAACAGCTATTACAAATGTCTGGGAAAACATTAAGTCTGCTACTAAAACGGCTTTTGACCAAGTTGTTAAGTTCATTAAGGACCCTTTAAAAGCAGTTGATCTATTTTCTATTGGAAAAGATATCATTCAAGGTTTACTAAATGGTATCGGTTCACTTGCTAAGTCTGTTTGGGATAAAGCGAAGGACATAGCAAACGGAATAGGAGATAGCATTAAAAAAGCCCTTGGTATCCATTCTCCATCTAGGGTTACAACAAAGCTTGGAGAGCACACTGGTGAAGGTTTTGCCAAAGGGATATCCAATAAACAAAAAGAAGCAGAAAAGGCAGCTAAAAAGAATGCTCAGGCAGCAGCTAAAAACTTTAAAGAAGCTTTAGATAAAGAAAATTACCGTTTTAAAATGGGTGAGGTAGATGCTCAAGCACATATAAAGTCTTTAGAAAAAATAAGAGCTCAATATGCTAAAACCCCTGAACAAGTAAGAAAAATCAATCTAGAGATTGAAAAAATCAGACAGGATTCAGTGAAAAAGCAAGCTGAATTATTAAAACAGCAATTTGAACAATCCAAATCATACATCGAAAAGAAAAAGCAAATGAATGAACTTTCTCTTGCTGACGAACTTGCTGCATGGGAACGTGTACAAGCAAGATATAAAGTTGGATCAAAAGAGAGAGAAGAGGCTGAACAAAATGTTTTCCGTGTAAAAAAGGAAATTCATGATAAATTAACATCTTTGAATGAAGAGTATGTTACAAAGGTTCAAGAGATTAATCAGAAGTTAATTGATGAAGAGAATGCCCTAAATGCTGAATATCAAAAGGCGGTTGAAGATCGTACAAAATCATTGTATTCATTCGCAGGGATATTTGATGAAGTCTCTCAAAAGGCTGATGTTACAGGGGATAAACTCCTTAAAAATCTTGAAGATCAAGTATCTATCTTTAGCGAATGGGCTACAAATATTCAACAACTAGCTGAAAAAGGGATAGATAAAGGGTTGCTTGCGGAACTTCGTGAAATGGGTCCTAAAGCGGCTGCAGAAGTTTCAGCTTTAAACAGTATGACTGATTCACAATTACAGGATTTTGTTCGATTGTGGAAGGTTAAAAATGAACTTGCTCGTTTACAGGCCACAAGTGAATTAGAAGGACTTAAAACTGATACCAAAAAGAAAATAGATGAATTGCATAAAAACGCTAATTCCCAATTGGAGCAACTTAAAACGGATTGGACTAAAAAGGTTAAGGATATTCGTTCTGGAACTACAGCTGAATTTAATGCTATGAAATCAAGTATGAATAGCATTGGTCAGAATACGATTAAAGGTTTAATGAATGGATTATCTTCAATGACAGGTCCTTTATTACAACAAGCTAGGGAAATTGCAAATTCTATTTCTTCCACAATCTCTAAAGCATTAGATATTCATTCACCATCTAGAGTAATGATGAGACTTGGAGAATATACAGGGCAAGGGTTAGCTGAAGGGATGAAAAACAGTATTAGGGGAATAACCTATCAAGCGAATGAATTAGCAAGAGCTGCTGTTCCAAGTGTACCAGGTTCTGATGTTTTAAATGGTTCCGTACCAGGTTCTCAATTGCCAGCCATCGAACAAAATTTTAACTTTTACCAACCTAATCCATCACCTTATGACGTATCAAGAAAAACTAAACAGGCAATGGTCCAATGGGGTATGGAATTTAATTTAGGAAGGTGATCAAGTGGCTGAAAAAGTAACTTTTATCAATTCTAGAGGGCAGTCTATTGAAATAAGTAATAGACTTCCTTTTTTATTAGAAAATATTGATGGAAAAGGTGATGTGCAAGCTGATATTCAAACGTCAAAGGCTCCCTACCAAGATGGAAATACCTTTATTGATGCTCGACTTCAACCACGTCCAATAACTCTTTATATTTCAATTATTGAATCTAGTAGAAATGGATTATTAGAAAAACGTCAATTGTTATCTTCTATCTTTAACCCTAGTTTGGGTAAAGGAAAATTGATTTATGAGAATGGAAATACAAAACGAGAAATATGGGCTGTTTCAGAAAATGTTCCAACATTTCCTTTGGGTTCTGATAATAAAGGACAGTGGTATCAAAAGTCTATTGTTAATCTCTTATGCCCTGATCCATACTGGCAGGATACTAATCCAACGAATATAAAATTGGAGGACTTTGTTTCACATTTCCGTTTTCCTTTTCATTTCCCAGTACGTTTCGCATCAAGGGGAGATTCAAGGGTATTAGTTAACATTGGTGATGCACCTGCCCCAATCAAAGTTACCTTTAGAGGTGAGGTGGTAAATCCGAAGATTACCAATTTAACAACTGGAGAATTTATTTTGATAAATTATGCAATACCAGAAGGATATAACTTAATAATCACAACTGATTTTAATGGAAAAGATGTGAACATCGTTGCTCCCGACGGTGTAGAAACTAATGGAATGGGGTTTATAGATTTAAGCAGTGAGTTTTTCATGCTAAGGCAGGGAGAAAATGCAATATCGTTTCTTTCAGATGGTGGAAAACCAGAGGTATATGTTGAATTTAGAAATCGTTATGTAAGTGTGTAAGTAATTGGAGGTGCTGTTATGGCAGAGAATTTTAGTTTTTTTGATCCAGTTGAAGTTGCTCCAGGAGTTTGGGATCGTGAGTATTTTGCACAACAATTTACTGATTATTTCCGAAGGTTAGTTACGACTGGAGTTATGAAAGGTGAGAGTGGTGAACTGAAAGTTTCTACCGAAGGAAATTCAATGATTACGACTCTTAATACAGGAGTTGCTTATGTTGTAGGTAGGAGTTATGAGAATACTAGTCCTTTATCTCATACGCATGATACTGAAGTACTTGGGAAAAATCGTATTGATAGAATTGTAGTAAGGTTAGATTTAAGAACTGAATCTCGATTTGTAAAATCTTTTATTAAAAAAGGTGTAGCATCTACTATTCCAGTTCCCCCTGCATTACAAAGAGATCAATTTGTTTATGAAATCTCTTTAGCACAAGTAAAAATTGTCGGTGGTCAAACCTATATTAATGTAAATGATGTGATTGACGAAAGAGGGAAAACAGATATATGCCCTTGGGCAGGTTCTAAGATTCTTCCAAACTTTGATAACAATGCTCTATTAGAACATGTTCACGATTTTACAGAACATATACCCTATGCAATAACAACTGGTGATGGTAGTGTATACAACGTTGAAATAGATCAATCCATCACAGAGTATAAAGAAGGATTAGCGTTAGCAATAAAAATACATTTAACAAATAATCGTTATCCTAAAATAAATGTAAATGGAATAGGCGAAGCATATATAGCTAATCCAAGTAGTGGTTTGTTAATAGCTGGTTTATTACAGAAGGGGAATGTTTATACATTAAGGTTTAATGGTAATGCATTTATAATTCAAGGTGAAACCGAATATAAGACGTCTTATTATTTTATTAATCCTTGGTCGGGTTGGCTTGCTGAAGATAGTTCAAAAAATGCTGTAAGAAGGGTGGATGATATTGTTTATGGTTTTGGAATTATGAAAAAAGAAGGTGCGAATTCAACACCGATTATTGCACAATTACCACAGGGATTTAGACCGACCTTTGATGCACCTTTTAATTTGTATGGTGGTGTTAATGGCACAAACCAAGTTTTTAATGGATTGATAACTACACAGGGTTATTTAATGATAGATCCTAAAACACCAGTCAGTCAGATAAATAATAACAATGAAATAACGTTTATTTTTTCATTTATGCTCAAGTCTTAGGAGGGATAAATGGTGAATCAAGTTTTAACGTATGCATACAAAGTAAATGAAGAGGGGTATATTATAGATGCACTACTTGTTAACCCGAATGATACATTAGATGATAGTATAGTCATAACCCCTATTCCCCCTGGACTCTTTGAACCAGTTTGGGTGAATGGTAAGTGGATAAGCAGTATGACTGAAGAGGAATTTGTAAAGAAGCAACAAGAATATGAGAGTGCTAATAAGCCTGATAATATTATTCTCGGTCAGCAATTAACTGAACGAGAGTTAGAAGCAATGGTTCATGGTCAGCAAATTACTGATTTGGAATTGAGAATGCTAATGATTGAAATGGGGGCGAGTAAATAATGACACTATTTGAATCATTGAAAGAACGCTATGCAAAGAACTGGTGCAGAAAAGATCAATTAAAACGATATGTACAATTAGAAGCAATTACACCTGAACAATACAAAGAAATAACTGGTGAAGATTATAACGCTGAATAGGCGTATTTTTTATGCTCTAAAAAGGCGGTGACTAGATGCAAAAACCAATACGGATTTTATCTGCAGACATGGATATATTAGGTGAAACAGAAGCCTATGAATCTATGTTTTTTACTAGACGTTTCCACACATTTGGAGACAATGAATTACAAATAAATAGGTACAAAAAACATGCTGATAAACTTCTCAAAGGAAACCTTATTTTAGTTGGTAAAGACCTGAATAAGGTTTTTATTATTAAACATCGTGAAATTGAATTAGATGAGCAAGGAAAGGCAACAGAAAATTGGATTATTAGAGGGTTGTCTTTGCAATCTGTAGTTGCCCAAAGGATCACCATTCCACCTGCATACACAGCTTATGACTATAAGAGTGGTAATGCTGAAACAGTTATGAAACATTACATTGAAAGGAATATTGTCAATCCAGTAGACCCAAGGCGAAAGATTCCACAACTTGTAATTGCACCGAATAAGAATAGAGGACCATCTATTTCCTGGCAATCACGTTATAAAAATCTTGCAGAGGAAATGACAGAAATCAGCTTAGCAACTGGATTAGGTTGGGATGTCATACTTGATTTAAAGAATAAACAATGGGTCTTTGATGTTGTGGAAGGAAAAGATGTATCTGTAAATCAATCCGTCCACCCTCCTGTTATTTTCAGTCCACAGTTTGAGTCTTTACAATCCCTACACTACACAGAGAGTGAATTAAATTATAAAAACTCTGCTTATGTAGCTGGTCAAGGCGAAGGTGTAGAAAGACGTATAGTTGAGGTTGGGAAAGAAGTTGGATTATCTCGACATGAGATATTTATCGATGCAAGGGATATTCCAGAAACAGAGGATATAGAAGTTCCTGATGGTGATGGTGGAACAACTAATGAAACTATTCCTAGACCGGTTGCAGACATCATAAAAGACCTAACAGACAGAGGAAATCAACAATTGGAACAACTAATTCAAGAGCATTATCTTGAGGGACAGATATTAACTTATAGTCCTTTTAAATATGAAAAGGATTATAATCTTGGCGATATTACAACCATTCAAAGTAAGGATTGGGGAGTAACATTAGATACCAGGATAACGGAAATCAAAGAAATTTATGAGGAAAATGGATTCCGAATCGAAGGAACATTTGGAAATAACAGGCCCACTTTAACTCAAAAGATTAAGCAGGAATTGGCTCAAATGAGTGGGGAAGTAAGGAAATAACACTTTTTAGAAGGAAATAGCAATCCATTAATTGAATACCACATTTAAACAAAATGTTTAGGAGTGGTATTGTAATGGATTCTATTTCTTTAAAAAGACTTGAAAATAATCGCTATGCGCTTAAAAAAGCATACGAAAGGTTAAAAAATGCAATCAAACAAAGAGATGAACAGGAAATTTACTCAGCAATTGGAGAGACTCTTCTATGGTTTTTAACAACTGAAGAATGGCATAAAAAGCATAATAGAGGTTACAAGAAAAGGAAAGAGTCAAATGAAAATGGGAAGATTTTATTTGGACTAAAGCACGCATATAACTCGATGAAGCATAATATGGAATTCATGACAATTCATAAACGTCAAGGTGGCTTTCATTTTCCAATGGTCTTTCCAGTAAGTTTTCCACCTATTACAGTTCATTGGATTAAAGCAGAAGGAGTTTTGGAAGGAGATCGAAAAGCTCAAAAGGAAAATTATGAGCAATACATCGAAGGTAAAGAAATACTAAGTACCTTTGAATCTGCTTTAGAATTTTTAGAAATGGAGTATCAAAATATTAATGAGGTGTGACCTTAATGAATCGAAATGAAGAATTGAATGTATTAGCTAAAAAATTAGGTAAACTTGAAAGTGATTTTAAAGTAAAAATCATATCAAGTAATGGCTATACCGATGCAATAATTGTAGATCAGATAAACGGTAAAGGCTATGAATACCAAAGAGGAACAATGATATTGGCAGAGGATGAATAATTTTACTCATAGAGCAATGTCTTGAACTGATCAAGGCTATTTTTATGTAGGCGGTGTTGCTTATGGATGCAAATCTTGCACAATATTTTTTAACCCAAGGACCCTTTGCGGTTCTTTTTGTTTGGCTTTTTTATTCTTCAAGAAAGGAAAGCCAAGAAAGAGAAAAACAACTGTATCAAACGATAGATGATCAGAATGAGATCATTAAAAGGTTTAGTACGAAATACGATATCATCATTACTAAATTAGACGATATGGAAGAACGATTACCACCTAGGTAGTCGTTCTTTTTATTTTCTAGAAGGGAGGTGAGATTTATGGATAAGGGTACTGTTATTAGAACTATAGTTTTGGCTATTGCTTTAGTGAATCAGTTCCTTGTAGGATTCGGTCTTTATGAAATACCGGGTACAGAGGAAGAACAGACAGCAGTGATTTCTTCCACATTCACATTTGTAACTGCAACAATTGCTTGGTTTAAAAATAACTATGTAACAGCAAAGGGGAAAAAGCAAAAAGAAGTGTTGAAAAAAGAAGGTTTAACGAAATCTAAGTAAGAGCAATGACTAAAAGATTACTTTTTTCTAAATAGCCTTTCCGAAAAAGGACAGGTTAGCATAACAATAGATTAAGAAATAATTATTTCTTTTGAAAACTGTAGCCAGCTATGTACCGATCGTATTAATATCTTTTAGGTGGTGCATTATGGAAGAACGAGTATCGAAACTTGAAAGTGATATTTCAGATGTTAAAACAAGGCTTGCAGTAGCAGAATCAAACATTAAAGACATAAAAGAAGATATCGCAAGTATAAAAAGCAATACGACTTGGATTTTGAGAATTGTTATTGGTGCAGTTGTTTCTGCGGTTTTAGGATTAATAATTAAAGGAGGAATGTAAAAAGTATCGTAAAGAGCGACAGCAATTAGTTGTTGCTCATTTTATTTTAAAAGGAGTTTTGTAAATGAAAATAGCAATCGATGCTGGACACGGAAAAAATACTCCAGGTAAACGTACTCCTGATAATTCCTTACATGAATGGGAGTTTAATAGTGGAGTAGTAACGAAACTAATAAATAAGTTAAATACGTGTGAGAATGTTTCAATATTAAGGACTGACGATCCAACAGGTAAAACAGATGTTTCTTTGAAATCCAGAACAGACAAAGCAAACAAATGGGGTGCTGATGTATTCTACTCTCAACACGGAAACGCTGCATATAGTTCATGGAATAGCGCAAACGGTCTTGAAACATTTGTATATACTTCATGGCCAAAGGATTCATTAGCATTCGCTAAAGTAGTACAAGAATATGTTGTTAAAGCTACAGGGTTACGTGATCGAGGAGTAAAAGCTAAAGACCTTCATGTACTGCGAGAAACAAATATGACAGCAATCCTACAAGAAGGCCCATTTATGAGTAATAAAAAAGAAGCGGAATTATTAAAATCAGAGGAATTCCGTGAGAAGTATGCAGAAGCAGTATTTCAAGCTTTTGTATCTCACTTTAAATTAAAAATCAAAGAGGTATCTAAATCAAATGTAAAGGATGAATCCAAAGTGGAAAAGAAAATTTCTTTTTATACTGGTGGATATTCGGGAGATTCGCTTGTAAAGATTCATAATTTCCTTATTCAAAAAGGATATTATTATAAGCCAATGCGTAATGATGGTGGATCTCTTTCATTTGAAATTGGACAGTTTACAGAAGGATCACCAAAAGCTAAAGAAATGGAGAATTTCTTAAAAGGTATTAATGCTTGGTATCAAATTAGATAGTTTTAAGGGGGAAGTATGGTTACCTAGAGTACGTACTTCCCCCTTAAACGGAACACCAAAAGTAATCTCTTGGGTAAAAATATTATTTGTTAGTGAAATAAAATTTATACAGATTGTGTAAATAAAAAATATGTGTATAATTTTGTTTTTGATTACCCATACTATAAATAATCCTGATATTGTTGAATCATATTGATAAAGCTCTTTCTCAGTTTGAGTGGGAGCTTTAATCATTTTGTGAGACAACCCAATCAAAAACACTTAATCATAATAAAATGTATTAAGCAGTTTATTATCCAGCTGGGGGCTTTTTTGTTTGAACACACAACATTGAAAGTAACTATTCTGGTTTATTTCCTTCTGCTACATCAATTAGCTTTTGAATATATTTATTTCTTTTTTGTTCGGGAAGCATATCCAACAGTTCCACGAATCTCTCATAGAGTTTCATGTCTTCTGGTGCTATACTTTCATAGAATTCTAGATCTTCTTGTTCCTTATTTTTGCGAATTTTAACTTTAATTTCTTCATATTTATTTTTTCTACTGATTTTCATAATGCACCTCTTAGAAAAATTGATCCATTTATATTAGTTTCTACAAGATGGTTCAATTTTCCTACAAAAAAATAATTATAGTACAAAATACACATAAAGATATTATTTATTTCACTTTTAATATAAGTAGTACTTCAATAATTCCTCGGTCCGATTTAATGAGATATTAAATGTAACTGTAATAGATTAAAAAACCGCCCATATGGACGGTTATTTTTTATACAGCTTTTTGCTTGAAAAAGTTCTTATATTCATTGTAAGTTTCCTTTGTTACTCTAAATCCTCTTTTGCAATCTTGACAAACGAATCTCTTTTCTTTTTTTACAGCATATATGACTCCTAAAATAAGAAATAATGGCAATAAAATAAACCAACCTAGAAAAGGGATCCATCCAGTTAGTAATGCTAATAAAAAGAAAATTCCTGTGAAATCATTTTTTTGAACATGATTCCCTTCACATTGCGGACATTTAACTATTTGCTGTCCTTTCATTCCTCTTCCTCCTTAAATTTGTATAGATCCTCTACTTTTACGTCTAAGATTTCGCAAAGTTTCAATAGTTGTGGAACATTAGGATAAGTTTTTCCTGTACACCAATTTGATAAAGTATTTTGAGATACACCTAATATTTTACATATTTCTGGTCTTTTGTATGTCGATTGTTTAATCCAATAACTCAATAGACTAATATACATTCCCCATCACCTATTATATACATTCGTTAGAGACTTCATGAAAACCTTTCACAAAAAAATATGAAAATCACAATTTTTTGTGATAGACAGGCAAGTCTTTGGGCGTACAGTCATAAGAATAGAATTAAGAAACGAAAAGGAGGATGAAGATGAAAGGAAAATTCACTTGGTTTCCAGATTACTCTAATTGGTGTGAAGGGGAAGTGGATGGAGTTCAGTTCCAAGCTAAGTTATTTGATGAACCTTCTGTGTTCGGTATCAATGAGGGAAGGGTTAGTAAATTATCTATTCCCGGTGCCAGTTATGATAGGGGCTGGGATTACAGAGAGGATAATGCAAAAGTTTCAAACGTTGTTGAATTTTTGGAAAACGCACCTTTCCGATTTAAAGGAAAAGAAGAAAAAAGCTATTCAATGGACGAATATAGGGATTTATTAAGGAGGGATGGCAAACTGTGAATTTTCATACCGAAATCGAAAAGGCATTTAAACCAATGTCTGATTATTTATCTGACCATAATGAGGAAGATAAGGGTGGAATTATGAGCCAGTACATGTACATGTTCCATGATGATAAGGATACCTACCATTATAAACACTTTGCAACAAGGGGTTATTTTAAAATCAAACCTGATGGTTCCACAGAAGGGAAAATTGAAAATTGGAGGGATTGGAAGTGATTATTTTTATGTTGGTATCTTCATCACTAGCGGCTTATATTTTGGGGCATTCCAATGGTTATGATTTGAAGGGAAAAGACATGAAAGATTCCGCAGCTTTTGTTAATTCACTTGTGGGTGAGCGCTATGAAAATTGAGAATATACCTTTTGATGTTTTCTTGTCTGGATCTTCTTATACAAGTGTCCTGGATGGAGGATTAACCTTTTTTGGAGGTCTAGGAGTAGCGGTGCTTGGCATAATTGTTCTTGAAAAGCTAGGATTTCGGATTGATGATACGAAAGTACGATGGCTTATGTGGTCGGGGGTTCTATTGTGCTTTGGGGTATTTATTCTTAAGAATCCTCTATGGTCCTTGTTTTAAGCAGAAATTTCTTAAGTAATTACTGATAGGTTAATATTATTAGGATTGGGGTTGTATATTTTATAGCGGATGGAGGGTAATGAAATGCTCGAATTTCTCGCATTCCCACTTGCTATTTTTGCTATCGCAACTATACCAAGTGCAGGACCAAATGATAAGAAAAAGATTAAAGAAATTTTTGAGAATGTAGGATATGGTATTAAAAAAAAGGATCAATTTATTACACCTAAATTTATGAATAAATATCCAATTAAAGATGGTGAGGAAACGATTGGAGTTAGGTATTCGTATTCCGTTCCGAGAGGGTTGCCTGCAACTAAAATGAAAAAGTTTGAAGAGGAAATGAATATATTTTCTGATGGATTACAAAAACCAGTAATAATTGAATTTAAGCAGTTTTTGAATATTAAAGTTTATGATAAAGAGATTCCAGCAATGTTTCCTTATGCTGATGTACCTGATAAAAGAGGTTGGGTTATTCCATTAGGGAAATCTCTTGAAGGATTCGTTTGGCATAATTTTGACCATACTCCCCATATGACTGCAGCAGGTACTACTAGATTTGGAAAAACTGTCTTTTTGAAAATGCTGATGACTTATCTAATTGAGCATCATCCTAACGATGTAGAGTTTTATATCATTGATTTAAAAGGTGGGTTGGAATTTGGTCCCTACAAAAATTTAGAACAAGTTAAAGGTGTTGCTTCAGATGCTTATGAAGCAGCAGAAATGCTTGAGAAAATTATGGGAAAGGAAGTAAAAAAAGATTACACTACCTTTAAAAAAAATTACTGGACCAATATCGTTGATACTACACTGAATAAACGAAAATTCATTATTGTAGATGAAGCTGCACAATTAGCTCCAGAAAAATGGATGAGTAAAAACGAAAAAGCTTTGTTAGGGTATTGTCAACATGCTTTAGGGGAAATCGCACGTGTTGCAGGTGCATTAGGTTATAGATTAATTTATGCTACTCAATATCCAACGGCTGATACATTACCTAGACAAATCAAACAAAATTCAGATGCTAAGATTACTTTCCGTTTGCCTTCTGGGTATGCATCACAAGTCGCTATAGATGACAAAGGGGCAGAGGAATTGCCAAGCAACATAAAAGGTAGGGCCCTATTTAAAACCCATGAAATTAAAGAATTACAAGTTCCATACATCTCTAATAAAGAAATGTGGGAACGATTAGGGAAATACCAAATACCAATACCTTTAGAAGGAGAGGTTACAAATGTCGTGGAAGAAAAGAATTCGTCAAGAACAGATCTTGTCGAGTTTAGATAAATTGGGATTTGCTACTCGTTCTCAATTACAACAGATTCATAAATTAGGCACCGACAGAAATGCTTTAACTGTTTTAAGTAACATGGGTGAGTATTTACATGTAAAACGTCATGCAGAGCGCAATAATGAGAATGTGTACTATCTAAATCAAAAAGGAAGGGAACTCATAGGAAGTGAAAAAGAACGTAAATATAAAAATGATGTTGAACATTACCTTCTTAGAAATGATATGTATATTCATTATAATTTTCCTAACGATTTTACTATTGAAAGGGAGATAGCATTTAAAAGTGGTTTAACACAGAAGATCATCAGACCTGATGCAACTTTTCAAAAAGATAATGTGTATCATTTTTTAGAAGTGGATCGTACTCAGAGTATGATAGAAAATAAAAAGAAGATTGCCTTGTATGCAGAACTTTCCCCACTAATTTCCACACAATTCGAACATACACCTGTTTTAATATTCTATACTATAATTTCGTCAAGAAAAAAAGTAATTGAAGATTTGTGTGTTAAAAGTAGATTGAAAATAGAGGTTAAAACCTTAGAGGAAATAAAATAAATCTGATGTTATGTAATTTATTACCATTGTAAAAATTTATAAAAAATCCGATATAATAAGTAAATACTTGCCATATAGGCAAGGTTCTCCTCAGGGAGGGTGGTTATATCCACCGTTATTATTGCCGTTTGCCCTTTGGTACCTCAATCCATTCGTAGAAATCTTCTGCATGGCAGTCAAGAATTCTTGCGGCTAATACTGCGTTTTCATATGTCATTTCTCGAGTGTTATTTATCCATCTCGATACAGTAGATTCCGCAACTTTCATTCTTCGAGCAAATTCTGCTTGGCTCATATCACTGAGGATTTCAGGCAAACGGCATCTCCCTTTGCGGAGAGCCATAAGTAACCTCCTTATAATGGTTGATTAAATTATAGACATGAATAGGCAAACGATTCAATAACAAAGGGGAGAAAAAAATGCCAGAACCTCAGCTACCAATTTTTTTAAATGCTTATCACATTAAAAATCTACTTAAAATTTCTTATTCTGAAGCAACAGAGATCCTGGAACAAAATTCGCTACCAATATTTATTATCGGCCAAACTCAAAGAGTGTTAAATAAAGATTTTTTTAAATGGCTTCAATTAAATAAAAATCTATATAATAAGGAAGAAAAAATTCAATAACGAGTAACAAATGGGTAACGAAAGGGTAACGCAAGTACATGAAATATTGTATTTTTAAGTTAAGAATGTTACAGGTGAAGGTAACAAAAATCCTTATATATCGCACTTTCGTGAACTATTTTCATAAATGTTACAGTTTAAAACGTCATGGGCGGCATGATGTAATCTGCCCCTCGACCCTTTGATATATCAAGGTTTGTTGGTAAAGTGAGAGTGGTTTAAAAACATTTTGCAAACATTGAGGAAATTAACGGAAGCCTCTCAAAAGTTCATTGAACTTTTGAGAGGCTTCTTTTTTATTTTTTGTTCCCCATGTTATAAATGGCCCAACTACATTCCTATTGTCTTCTAGTCATCCATACCGACATTTGTTGTGCAATAAATTCAGAGCTATGTTGTTTTCCGTCACGAATCCACCACATTATTATCCCTAGAATGGATGAGGCAATAATATCTTTTGAAACAGCATCTTCTGTTACTATTTTTTGAAGATCGCGTCTTGATTGAACGATATCCACAATAAAGTTATGGAGCTTTTTCTGAAATGCCTTCTCTTCGAATAACACTGCTAGAAACTTTCGATGTTGATAAAAATAATCCAAAAAGGCAAGCAACTGTTCATCTAAATCTACAGGTTGTAGTTGCAAAAGTGGTAATAATTTCTTTGACAGGTCGTCTAAAATATCATAAACGATATGCCTCATTAAATCTCGCAAATCTAAATAATGTAAGTAGAATGTGGCACGATTTAATTCAGCTTTTGCTGTAACTTTTTGAACCGTTAAATCCTGTAAATTTTGTGTTTCAACTAATAATGATATAGCAGCTTCTTTTAATAAACGCTTGGAACGAATGGCCCTGGGATCTTCTTTTTTTGCAGACATTTTTACACCTTCTTTGTCTATTAAGCTAAGAATTTTACAACACAATAATAGAAATTGTTGCATAATTGACATTACATTAAAAAATGTTGGTGGTTTCTGGATATAAAAGTTGTTACAATCAATTTTATCGTCAGAGTGTTGATAAAGTAAAGGGGAGGTCTATATGGTTCAACAAATAAATAAGAAAGTATTACTTTTCGTCTTGTTGCTCGGGGGGTTTTTATCCATTTTAAACCAAACGCTATTAAATGTTGCATTAAGTGAATTTATGAAGATATTCGGTGTTGGTCCAACAACTGTGCAATGGCTAGCAACAGGATTCATGCTCGTTAACGGTGTATTAATTCCTGTAACAGCATTTTTAATGAAGCGTTTTTCAACACGTCAATTATTTATTAGCTCGATGCTATTATTGCTTTTTGGTTCTGTATTTTGTGCGATTGCAACAAGCTTTTCAGTATTATTAATTGGACGGATGATCCAGGCTGCGGGTGCAGGTATAATCATGCCGCTCATGATGAGTGTCGCTATGTTTATCTTCCCACCTGAAAAAAGAGGAAGCGCAATGGGTCTATTAGGGCTAGCAATGATTTTCGCACCTGCAATAGCACCAACATTATCTGGCTTCGTGATTGAATATGTATCATGGCGTTGGTTGTTTATTGGACTAATCCCACTAGTCGGGATTGTCATTCTATTAGCATTCAAATATTTAATCAATGTATCTGAAGGGTCGAAAGCAGATTTGGATGTACTTAGTGTCATTCTATCAACAATTGGTTTTGGGCTAGTTTTATATGGATTTAGTAAAGCTGGTAGTAACGGCTGGGGCGATGCGCTGGTGTTAACAACAATTATTGTAGGTATTATTGTGTTAGTGCTATTCACCATCCGTCAATTACGCTCAAGTGATCCATTCTTAAATGTACTTGTATTCAGAAACAAGACCTTTACAATGACGTCTCTCATTAATATTATTGTAACGATGATGTTATATGCTGATATGATTTTACTCCCTATCTATTTACAAGACGGTCGAGGATTTACAGCATTTGATGCGGGACTCCTCTTATTGCCAGGAGCCATCGTGAATGCGTTCCTATCTCCTGTTACCGGAAAATTGTATGACCGATATGGAGCAAAGCCACTATTTATTATTGGGTTAATTTTTGTCATTCCTTCAATGTGGGTGGTAACCGACTTAACAGAAACAACGACATATACTTTCTTAATGATTCGGACGATTTTCTTACGTATTGGTTTAAGCTTTATTACAATGCCACTGAACACAGCAGGTTTAAATGCTTTGCCACAAAAACTTATTACACATGGAACGGCTGTAAACAATACGGTTCGACAAATTGCAGGGGCAATTGGTACAGCGGTTGTCGTTACGATTTATACATCGAAAGCGACGGAATATGCTGGCAGTTTAGTTAACCAAGGTGTGACAGAGAGAATTAAGGAATTAGCTTCAATTTTTGCTTCGGGTGAATCCTACTACTTCATGATGGGGTTAGCCATTATTGCTTTAGTGTTAACTTTTCTTACACCGATAAAAAGACCTATATCTGAAAAAGTAGAAGAGATATAAAAATAAATAGAAGCTTAAAATGATATCTAAAATTAAATTGACACTTGAATGTACGTCAAGTGTCAATTTAATACAGGGTTAGTACTTTCTATTTTAAATGTAGTAACATAAAAAATTGAGATCAAAATATATCTTTATGTATTTAATAAGATAGATTTTCCTATTAAATATTTGCTTAGCAATTCTTATTTGTTAATAAGGGAGCTATAATACTTATTAATCATACATCTACGTTAAGTCATTTCTATCAGCTGCTTCAGGTGGTCTTTCCATCCAATCATTTTCAATCATGATACTCATCGCATCCTCAACATAAAAGCCAACATCAAGAATAAAACGAGAATACATCGCGGCTAAATCTCTTCTTCCGTTTACTGAAATAGAATTCGCATAGGATCTTATTTTCATAGCAAACATATCGATCTTATGGAATAACATTAATCTGTCAGAAAACGGTGCATATGAAGAAGTACTAACTAAATGATCCAATAATGAAGGTGACGGTAAGTGATCCTTTGATAATTTTTGCGAGCATTTTTCAATATGTCTGTGTGTTAAATCTCTTCCTCGAATAAAAAAATCTTTTACCTTTTCATTTTTAGCTACCTGACTAAACCCAATCAGAAGGGCTTTACTTGCTACATCACTTTCTATATTATCATTTAGATGCGCTATCTCTAACGCATGAAGATTTCGCACACCTCCAAAAAATCCATTTAAATAATCATTAGACTTAATAATTTTAACTTTTTCTGGATTTGGAATAATGGAGGGCTTCATTAATAGCCCTTTCATATTTAGAATATTATTTACTTCAATTAACAGCTTTTCTGTAGAGTTAAGACAGAAAGAAAAAAAATCTCTCACATCCTGCCTTATTACCATAGGTATTGCAATAGAATAGAGGCTAAGGCCCGCTTTACCGGCATATTTCAAATAATAAAGATAAAATTCATCCTCAAATAGCTTGGGGGCACCTAAATTTACATCTTGTTCACCAAACCCCATAGGTACTGGGAAGTTATCCTGTATAAAAATCTTTTTACTTCTTTTTACCATTGTTTCACTTAGATTCAATGCATGATTTAGCACCTTTTTTATTTCTTTATCCTTCGTATGTAAAAGATAGTAAGTGAGGACCCTTATAGACATCGAATTTCCCATATATGTCGCCCACAGTTTTCCCATTTCAGCAGATGTTAATTTCTCATTTAAAGAGTTATCTCTTAACATTGTCATACACCACTCCAGGTAGAGTATTTTTAGTATTGTTTTTATCCATTTTAGTGAACACATGACGCTGTATGAATAATATGCACCTATAAGAATTTATTATACGATTTTTTAAATGAGGAATTATCTGCAATGCAGAATATAAGGCATACAAAAAATAACCAGATGGGTTAGGTGAAAATTCATTGTAAGATCAGTTAGAATATTAAGCTCGTAGGTGGAACAATATATTTCATTCTAACTATAAGACCATTCTTTTGACGAAAAGTGTAAAGGGATTTTTTAGCTTTTCTTAGAAGTTCCTCATTCTTAAAGTAACAATATAGTAAACAAAAAAACAGTAGAATTGTACTATAATTTGTAATATTTGAAATATCAATTCCGTAATTTTCCTTTTTTCCTCTCCGTAGTACCTAGTTACTTTATCTTTGTCCCATCCATTTCACCTAGTAAAAAATCCTAGTTTCGAAATACCCTTAGAAAAATAGTACCAGACACCATTCGACACCGTTTTTAGTGCGATTGACCGCTACAAAAACAGGTGGTAAATACTTATATATAGGAATATACTTCCACATAAACTATTAGCTAGTAGAAATTACAGTAAAAAAGACTTTCCTTATATATACCTATTATTTAAAAAATATCGCTAAAAGTTAGGATTCTTCTCGAAGAAAGGAATGTAAAAGCAATGGTAGTAGTTTGCTTTTTCCTTCATGATTATAAAAATCTATCATTACATATTCAAATGCGGTTTACATTATTTAGGGAAAGGGAATGAGGTACGAGGATGTTGGAGTCAAAGAGAAGAGCCATAATATTTTTTATTTTATCTTTATTATTGGCATTAACAGCGGGTTTACTTGTGTTAAAAAAGGTTCAGGCAATAAATGATAATTTAGGAACAATGGTAAAAGTATATGTAGCAAAAGGGGACATCTCATCGCGCGCAATCATTACTCCTGAAAATGTAACCACAGATGAAATCCCAAAGAAATATTTAAAAGATTACCATGTGACAAAAACTGAAGACTTACTTAATAAAGTTGCTGTAGTGCCTTTATCCGATGGCGATATGATTACGAAAAATATTCTAAAGCAAGCATCAGCGGTAGTTGAGGAAAAAAATAGATTAGTCACTTTGATGCAATCAGATCGAGTCTATTTTGATGAACCATTAGAGGCTTTAGATCGTGTAGACATCATTGTATCAGAACGATTTTCTGGAAAAGAAGAAACAAAGTTCTTTATGAAGGATGTAAAAGTAGCAAGAGTTGCAAAAGAAAAAAGTAAATTTAAAGGGATTCAAGTAGAAATTTCCCAATCACTAGTCCCCGAATTAATACATATGCAGAATTACGCGGACAGTGTACGTATCATTAAGTCGAATGTAGGACAATCCAATGAAGCCGTACAAAGTCAATTGGAAGAGAATCAAGAAGAAATAAAAGAGAACCAAGCTTCTACTGAAAATGAAGCGAAGGATGAAAAAGATAGTAATGAAAAGCAGCAAAATAATCAATCATCAACAACTAAAGAAGATTCAAAAAAACAAGACCAATCTTCAAAGGCTAATATTCCAAATGAACAGGGGCAAAAATCTGAAAAAGGCGATGAAAAAAAATAATTTCAGGGTTATGAAGAGGACTGGGGTAAGGAGAGCAAAAGTATGGAGAAATCACAAAGAATTGTCATTATTGGAGAGGAAAATGATCAATATAAATTAGTAGCAGAAAGTATTACTGAATCCTTTGAAGTTCAATTAATTGAAACACGCTATGTTCGGAATGAAGTTAAAAAGCAGGAATTAAATATAGCTATATTATTGAATAGCAAAACAGAAAATCCGATAGATACAATTCACTATATGCGAAAAGAAAATCCTAACTTAACGATTCTTTTTATTCATGATTCACAAGACTTTGAATTATATAGAGATGTAATAAGAGCAGGGGCTACAGATTTTTTAGTTATCCCTGATGAATTGCCTTTATTGAATGATAAATTAAATAGCATGTTTTTACAAAGAAAGACAATGACAGAACTAGCTGCTACCTCGGGAACATTTCAGAGGGGGAGCGGTCAAGTCTTTGCATTCTATAGTGGAAAAGGTGGAAGTGGTAAAACCTTTTTAAGTTCATTGTTTGCTCAAACATTGAAATTAGAATCAACTGCACAGGTACTATATATAGACTTAAATCTTCAATATGGAGGAGCGGAAACGTTTCTTGGTATGGAAAGTAGTCGCTCAATCATTGATTTGAAACCAGTTATTCGAGAAATAAATGAGCATCATATACGCAATGTAGCAGAAAAAGAAACGCATTCAAAACTTGATGTACTATTAAGCCCACGTGATGCGGAATTAGCAGAAAGTATAGATTCAGAATTCATTGAGAGCCTATTAAAGGCATGTCGTAGGAGCTATGATTTTGTCATTGTTGATATTCCTTCATATATGGATGAGGTAGGGGCAGCTGTTTTAGAGGATGCTGATCGAGTATATTATGTGATGACTTTAGATACACCGGCAATCAAGGGATTAAAACATGTAGAAGTACTATTTCAACGATTAGGTATTATTACAAATGATCGCATGGATATTGTGATTAATAACTCAGGTAGTGAAAACGAGTTAACAAAGAAGGATTTAGAGAAGTTTGTTAAATATCCTATAACTGCTCAAATACGCAGAGATGCAAAAGGCGTTCTTTCAGCAATAAACCAAGGGAATCCTATACGTAAGGAACCAAAGGAAAAGAAGCTGATTCCTGCTGCAAAGGACATACAAAAATGGGTAACCTCGATGTTGAAATAATGGCCAATTTCTTTATAAGAAGGGGGAAATGAACATGTCTTTATTTCGACGGAAAATCGATCGGCCAGAAGTAGAGGAAGCTATATCCGATGTGAATGTTCAACCATTTAACCCATATATTGATCAGTTAGTGGAACATTATAAATCTAGGTTATTGACAGAAACGAATCTAGAAACACTAATTAGTCTAGCAGAAGGTGAGAAGCGGTTAACTATTGAAAGATTGATTAATCAGTTTTTATCGGAGGAAAAAGTAGTTATTCCACGTACAGATAAGGAACTACTTTTAACTAGATTAATAGATGAAAGTGTGGGCTTTGGTCCACTTGAACCCTTTTTAAAGGACGATGAAATTACGGAAATACTAGTCAATGGACCGGATGAAGTATTTATTGAAAAAAGCGGAAGATTAGAGAAAGCAGGAGTTAAATTTAGAGACGAATCACATGTTAGACATATTATTGATCGCATTGTTGCTCCATTAGGAAGAAGAATTGATGAAAGTTCACCGATGGTTGATGCCCGATTACCAGATGGAAGCCGTGTAAATGCTGTTATCCCACCGATAAGTTTGAATGGAACCCTAATCTCGATCAGGAAATTTAGAAAAGTACCTTTTGAAATGGTGGATTTAGTTGAAAATGGAACATTAACAGAGGAAATGTCTTTATTTTTAGAAGCCCTTGTTCAGGTAAAAATGAATATTCTTATTTCTGGGGGGACAGGGAGTGGTAAAACTACATTATTGAATGCAGTAGCAAAAGCTATTCCTGAGTATGAACGGGTTATAACGATTGAAGATTCTGCAGAATTAAGGCTAAATCGAGCAAGTGTTGTAGGATTAGAAGCTCGGCCACCCAATGTTGAAGGGAGAGGGGATGTTACCATTCGTCAGTTGGTTAAGAATGCACTTCGTATGAGACCCGATAGAATAATCGTTGGGGAAGTACGTGCTTCAGAAGCTTTTGATATGCTACAGGCGATGAATACAGGACATGAAGGATCATTAACAACTGTCCATGCGAACTCACCAGCAGATGCAATTAATCGTGTAGAAGGTATGGTAGTGATGGCAGGAATGGATTTACCGACACATATTATTCGTGAATACATCGTTGGTGCGCTTGATTACATCATTCAAGCCGATCGTTTAAGTGATGGAACACGAAGAATTACTAATATATCAGAAGTCTTTGTAGATGAGAATAATAAAATACAGGTCCATGATATTTTTAAATTTCAAAGAACAGGCATCAATTCTAAGGGGCAAATTCAGGGGATATTCACTGCAACAGGTACGATTCCTAAATGTCTCGAACGATTTACGATCAATGGTATTCAAATGGATCCAGCTATTTTCGAACCAAAAGGGGGGATTGTTTATGAGTACAGCAGTGTCCATCCTGTATAGCTTGGCTGTCTTATTCCTCTTGTGGGCATTTTATATTTTTCTAGGATATCGTTCAAAAAAGCGTGCATGGGGAAATAAGGTTAATGAATGGTTCCCTGAGGAAAAAAGAAAAAGTTTTATTAGTGTAGTTGGTGACCGATTTGACCAATCAAAACAAGCAGAAGCTTTATCAAATAAATTGATTGGTGCCAATGTACCGCTACTACCATCGGAATATTTAGGGATTCATATTTTAGGTTTTTTTATTCTGTTTATATTATTAGGAAAGTTTTTTAAGACTTCAGCAAGTATAAACATACTTATTTCAATAGGTATTCTAATAGGTGCCCACTTTGTTATGTTCTATATGAGAAAAAATAAGTATGAAGAAAGGTTTAATGACCAATTATCAGATATATGTAGATTATTAGGAAGTGCAGCGAAATCTGGATTGACCATCAGCCAAGGAATCGATTTAGTCTCTAAAGAGATACCAGCACCAGCTGGTAAAGAATTCAAAGGTATATCCAATCAGTTAAAGCTCGGGGTTCCTTTAGAAATTGCTTTACGATCGATCCAAAAAAGAAATAAGTCTCGTGATTTTCAATTATTTATTTCAACCATCCTTATTCAAACGAAAACAGGAGGTAATTTAGCTGCAACCTTGGAAACAATGTCCAATACGTTAGAAGATAGGAAAATACTTAATCAGACTATTAAGACGATGACGTCAGAGCAAAGATATGTATCATTTATTGTTCCTGCTTTGCCAATCTTTATTCTATTAGTAATGAATAATGTGGTGGATGGATTTACAGATCCATTGTGGACATTACCAGGAATTATTATTTTAATCTTATTCCTTTTAGGAATTATCATTTCGTTTATTCTGATAAGAAAAATCTCTGATATAAAGGTGTAAGTGTATGGATGCTCTTATTATATTAATGATCATTTTATTCTGGTTTACTATTTGGATGGCTATTCGTCATTATTACGTATTTTCTAGAGAAAAGCGTGAGCTACTTGAGCATATCTCAGATGTAACCTATACAGATGTTTTTGAAAAGAAAACTAAAAAGAAAAATCGACGAGGCCTGCTAATTCAAAAGCTGACTAAATATGCGGAAGATTTCTCAGATTTAGGACAGAGAGTCAACTTTTTTAGCGAAAATCATGATGTCGAAAATTGGTTGAGAAAGTCAGGTAATTCTTACAATCTAACTGTAGAGCGATTTCAGGGATTGAAAATCTTTTTACTTATCGTTGGATTCTTTGGAGGAGTGTTATCCCTAATCATTGGTTTGCCATTTTCGCAATACTCAATTATATTTCTGCCGATTTTAGGTTATTTTTTACCTATTATAATCGTACGTAATCAAGCAAAAAAGAGGCAACAGTTGATTAGAAAGGATTTACCTGACTTTTTAGATACGATTAGTACTAGTCTTCAAGCTGGTATTAATCTAGATCAGGCATTGAGGGAGGTGATTCGTTTTTTCGATGGACCTCTAAGAGAAGAATTTTCTCGATTTAATTATGAAATTGAGTTAGGCGTCCAGAGAGAAACTGCTTATCGGAATCTGTTATCGAGAAATGATAATACTGAGTTTCAGAGTCTTATTAAGTCACTTATACAAGGTCAAAACTTAGGGGTACCTATTGCTACGACATTTAAAATTCAAGCTGAAGATATGAGAAAACTGAGAGAAGAACAAGTGAAAGAATTAGCAGCCAAAGCCTCACCGAAAGTGACACTAGTAACAACATTTATTGTTGCACCTGTTTCAATATTGATGATTGCCGGACTAATGATATTAAACATGATATATGGGGAAAATAGTATTTTTAATATGCTTCAATAATCTAGCAATCTTATTAAATTGTTGTACTAATAAAATAAAGATAAAAAATGTGGAGGATGACAATATGAAAAAATTAAGGGCTTTTTTATTAAAGACAAATATGAGGTTAAGTAATTTGGTGAATAACCAAAAGGGTTCACAAACACTTGAATGGATTGGTATTGCTGCTGTTGTAGTTATTGTAGTTGGATTAATCTCAACGGCATTCTCTTCAAATACTGAATTTGGAACGACTGTCCTAGATAAATTTAAAGGCTGGATTGAAAAAATGGGAGGGGAATAATTTTTGGTGCAAAGGAAAGTTCAATACAGAAAACTCACTCTACTAATATTACTAATAATCGTTCTAGTATTGGCTGGTTGTAGTCAAAAAAATGTAGATAATAGTAGCGAAGACCATCACGAGAAAAAACAACCTAAAAATGAACAAAGTATAGAAAGTAGCGGGAACGTAAGTAAACAAGAAACTACAACGAAAATATTCGACAACTTGCCAGAACTTCCTACTACTCCGGAGGATTTAATTACACAATCCCCAGGAAAGTTTGCGGATCAAGAAATATTGTCTGACGAAATTGCATCAAAAGTAAAGGAGGAAATTAAGGATTTACCTCCTTTAAACGAAAATCCTAGTGAAGAAGAGTTA
The DNA here is from genome assembly GCF_038007825.1 of Heyndrickxia sp. FSL W8-0496. Classification (NCBI taxonomy): domain Bacteria; kingdom Bacillati; phylum Bacillota; class Bacilli; order Caryophanales; family Bacillaceae; genus Heyndrickxia; species Heyndrickxia sp. FSL W8-0496. The sequence continues at coordinate 4,793,106 of NZ_JBBOXX010000001.1, read as the reverse complement.
AATGAGTATATGAAATATATTTATTCACTTGTTGCTACGGATTTTCAGGACCCCAATGATCTGCTTAATAAATGGGAATTTTCTATGTCAGGAAATCCAGATTTACCTGAATCACGTTTTCAGTTTAAAGACAATTATAATATTGAAATTATTTTAGATTCAAGTGGTAGTATGGCAAATACAATTAATGGAAAAACCATGATGGAATTAGCCAAAGAATCTATCAATAATTTTTTATCAAGTTTGCCTAAAGAAGCAAATATATCACTTAGGGTTTACGGACATAAAGGTTCCGGGGCCGATTCTGATAAAGCACTATCATGTTCAAGTATAGAACAAGTTTATGGTTTCGGTCCGTACAAGCAAACTGAGTTCAATCAATCATTGAATAAGTTTAAACCTAGTGGCTGGACACCTATCGCGAAAGCATTAGAGGAATCTAAGCAGTCATTAGCTAAATTCGATGCTAAAACAAATACAAATCTTATTTATTTAGTAAGTGATGGGGTTGAAACTTGTGATGGAGATCCTGTGAAGGTCGCTAAATCATTTGCCTCATCTAATGTTGCACCTATTATTAATGTCATTGGATTTAATGTAGATTCAGAAGCCCAGAAGCAACTGAAGCAAGTTGCAGAAAGTGCAAATGGAATCTATACCACTGTTACAAGTGGTGATCAATTGAAAAAGGAATTTCAACGTGCAGAAGAGGTACTTAAGAATTGGGAGAGATGGAAAAAAGATTCAATAAGAAGTGCAGAGGCTCTTCGAGTGGATAATAGTTTTGATATTTTAGGACTTACTAATGACTGGGGTTATAGAGCAACTAGGCAAAATTTGAATATTGGTTATATGCTATCCATTCTAAGAGATGAAGGTAAGATTACATTTAAGCAAGAAGATCAACTGAAAAAGATCAGAAAAAATATTGGAGAACTAGTGATTCAAACAAAAAAGGAAATGGAGGAAAATTTAAAGGAAATTAATATTAAAGAAATAGAAGATCTCAAGAAAAAGATCAATGAAAAATATAATACTAATACTCAACAATAATCAGGCAGCGGTGGTGATTGAATCATAAGTGAAATGAGTGGTACAGGTGAAAAAATTTATTGGTAGAATACTAGTTTTTTTTGCTTTAATTCTCGTACTTCTTCAAGCATTTTCTGTCCCGATCATTGCAGCAGCAGCGAAGCCTTGGACAGGAACACCATGGACAGGGAACTCCTGGAGTAGTGAAGGTTGGAGCGCAGACGGTTGGTCAGGAAATTCATGGGAAGGTTCATCCTGGTCAATTCCTCCTTTCTCAGGTAATCCGTGGGACGGAAATGGATGGAATAATAGTGATTGGGACGGATCTTCATGGAGTAGCACTCCATGGTATCTTAATCCATGGATGAATAACGGTTGGAACTCCACAGGTAATCCAAATGGAAATGGCTGGGGAGGTAATGGTTGGAACTCCACAGGCAATCCAAATGGAAACGGCTGGGGAGATAATGGCTGGAACTCCACAGGTAATCCAAATGGAAATGGTTGGGGAAATAATGGCTGGAATTCCACAGGCAATCCAAACGGGAACGGTTGGGGCAATAATGGTTGGAACTCTACAGGTAATTCCAACGGAAATGCGTGGAACTCTTCAAGTAACCCCAATGGGAATGGTTGGAATGGACAGGGTGGAAATGGTAGCCCTTGGAATAACCCCAATTACGCCTATGACCCGATGAATCCATTGGGACCTAATTTTCCATCATATTTTCCTCCATCGGGTAGTAATGCCGGTGGTGGAGGCGGAAGTGGTGGTTTTGGCGACCCGAACTCCATATTAGATATTGATTTACCGTATGGATATGAAGTTGCAAAATATGTTGGTAATGATATTATCGGCGGTCAAATAGGATTGATTGGTGACTTCATGGAAAACCCTAATCAATTTCCAGCAGGATCGGCTGGAAGCTTTTATACTAATTTAGTGTTAAATGGTGTAAAAGTAGGGATGGGGGATAAGACCCCATGGTATATTAATGGTGCCTCCGAAGCGGTGGATGCTTATTCAAAAGTTAAGGATGGTGCCGAGGCATCTCTAAAATTGTTTAATAGGTGGGGTCCAACGGGTACTGTAAGTGGTACTACAGCACGAGGTGCTATTACAGGATTAAATGTGGGCGCAGTTTCTAAGTTTAACGTAGTTACTTCTGCTATCGGTGCGGGTTACGGAGCTTTCGAAACGGGCTTTAAAGGTGCAAAAGCAATAGACGTATTAAAGAGCAATGCTGATTCATCGAAAAAGGTATCGGCTGTTGCAGATGCAACGGCTAGCTTAGGTGAAACTATGATGAATGCAGGAGTCGTTCTAGAATATATTCCAGGTACTCAAGTTGCAGGAACAGTATTGATTGCAGGTGGTGCAGTGATTTGGGGAGCATCTAAATTAACTAAACTAGCTGCAGACAATTGGGATAAGATTGTGAAGGTAAAAGATAAGGCTAAGAATGCAATTAGTAAAGGATGGAATAAAGTAAAAGGTTGGTTCAGTTAAAAATAGGGGCTGTCAACATATAAAGGGGATAGGATGCTAATAGACAGCCCCTTTAAAGAATGAGTAAATCTATTAAATAGGTGATTTTAAATGATGGAAGTCGAAAAGCTAATAAATGAAGTAAAAAAGCATAAAAAAATGTTTGAAAACTATGCACTAAATCCTTTTGCTTATGAAATTAATGAAAATAAATATTATTTTGTTACATATAAAAGGAAGGAAAAGGAAACTGGTTATGCCGTTATCTCATTAGACAGTCCTTTAAAAGATGAATATATGGAAGCATTGCAAAAATTACTTTTATTTTCAGGTGTGTCGCGCAATATTTTTATAGAAATTGGTCCAAGAGCAAGTGTAGGTCCTGAATTTTTTACAAATATTATTAATGCAGTAGAAGATTATTTAAAGCAAGGGGGAGATAAAGAAAATAAAATTTTAATAGAAGGTTTAAATCTATTCGTTAAAATGCGAGAAACTCAAATCAAAACAATCCAATTATATAAAGAGTACGAAAATTATTATGATAATGGAGTTTTAAAAAGAAATATTATAACTGATAACGATATAGACTATACACTAACAATGGTACATCAGTTTGATATGCTATTATTTACCCTTAATTATTTATCTAATAACCATATAGATGCTTTAGAGAGATTTAAAAATGAGATTTTTTCAAAAAATATAGATAGAACGATTGATAAAGAAAGTAAAAAGTTTTTACAAGGATTATTAGCAGAAAAAGAAAATATAGCAAAAGGATCACAGAATTTTATATTTGAGGAAAAAATAAAAGACCTGCCATTAGAAGAACAATTAACAAAAAAGAAAATAGAAGTCCAAAAAAGTGCAACAGAATACCAAAAAAAAGTAATGAAGAATTTAAGGCACCCGTTAAATATATAAGATGAGGGATATTATGGAGAAGCCATTTAAATATGCGATAGCATTATTTACAAGTAAGTACGAAAAAATTCTATTATTAATTGCAATTATCCAAATTCCATTGTTAGTTTTCCATTTGTTTCTTACTAATTTTATTTATGCAGTTACACCTTTTAATGGAACAATGCACTCTGCAGGAGATACCTACTATGGATTTTTAACCTTATTACTCTATTTATATGCTCAAATTCCATTCATTAAGTTAACATATAATGACTACATGGGACATGAGAAGCCTCTGAAAAATGCCATATATACTTTTTTGGTACAAGGCTTTAATATTTTTATATTTGCTATAGTATTGTCTTTTTTGACAACAATCGGTTTTATGTTTTATATATTGCCAGGATTAATTCTCTTTTCAATATTTATACCAGCCCCTATTATTGCAGTGATTGATAATAAATCTGTTTGGAAATCATTGAAAGAAACAATTACTATTTATAAAAAACATTGGCTGAAACTATTACTCTATATTTTGGTGTTTGGGTTATTTGAATTAGCCATTGGAATCGCTCTTAATCAATTGATATTGGGTATAACGACTTCGTATGCTGCATTAGTCATCTCACAAATCTTTTTAAATACCTTATTCTATCCTTTTTTTATCGTTTTACTCACTTCCAGCACCATTAAGTGGAGGGAAAATTTAAATATGCTTAATGTGGAAGATCATAGTACGGCATTGTAAGAAGTTTAAATAAAGGAGAGCTTTGCTATGAGGTTAATGAAGAAAATACTTAAAAAAGAAGAAGGGTCAGCGACCATTGAATTTCTAGGAATGATCCCGTTTGTTTTGATTCTTGTTGCAATTATTTGGCAGTTTGGAGTCACTATACATGCCGTTGTTGTAGCAAAGTCAGCCGCTAATGAGGCTGCAAAAGTTTATTCACTTACACAAGATACAAATGAAGCATCAGATGCTGCTAAGAAAATTGTAGATATGAATGGAGATAACATTAGCTTTCAGGATACTTCAATACCTCCAGGAAAGAAATTCAAAGCTACTGTCAATGTAAAAATAAACTATATATTTCTTCCTAAAAAGCTCTTTGGTGGAAGAACACCATCATATTCCTTTTCCTCAACTGCAAGTGGGAGGACGATTGATTAATGAACAAATTTAATAAAATCATAAAAAATGAAGAAGGAAGTATGACTCTACTCTGGATTGGTGTATTAGGAGGGATGATGGTTTTATTTTTATTCGTTCTTAATTTATCAAAGGTTCTTGCAGTGAAGGAGCATGCAAACACAACCTCACAACAAGCAAGCTTCGCTGCTACTTCAGTTATTTATGATAATCTTAGTCCATCCATAAATAGTTATGATAATTACATCTTAAGTCTAAATCTTGATCCTCTACCAAAATTACTTTCTGAAAAAATAGCTGAAATGGAGTCAAGTATCCGTAGTAATCCTAGATATAGAGATTATAGTAGTAATGAAATCAGTTTAGAAGCAATGGATCGTGCTTTAACAAGTGAATTGAGTGGTGGCTTTGAACCTGAACTTCTAAAGAATTTGCTAGAAAATGCATTACAAAGCGCTGTTCCAACAATGATAAGTGTGGCTAGAGACACTATTGCTGAAAATAAGGGGAATATAGATGAAGCGAAAATTAGATTAAAGGATAATCGGATTTATATAAGAGCCTCTAACGACTTTAATGCTACAGCTTATGATAAATATATCAAGAGGTTTCGAAAAAAACTATTTCAAGAATCAGCTGGACCAGAAATAGGTTTTCTATCCAGTCTGACACTAGGTATTTCTGATAATTGGATCCCTCTGGGGGATGAAGAGATTACATGGGAAGAGAATGATTAATAGATGAGGGAGATTCTTCACTACAGGACTGAAAATAAAATTTTTTAGACCTTCCTCTCGTTTCTATATGTGGTTCTTTTCCAATTGACCAACAAATTAATGATGGGGTAGAACGGATGGAGGAATTAAAAAGGCAAGAAGAGAAAAGTAACAAATAGGTGTCATACGAACAAAGATTTTTTTCTATGTTCTTTTAAAGAAATAGGGATAAGGAACTATTCGGTATAGAACGGGATAGTTCTTTTTTATCGTTTTAAAGAAAAAGGAAACATTCCAATAATTGACAAGGTATAATCATAAATGGAAATATTTATGTTAAATTAAATTGATTTAAGTGGGTGAGTTCATACTCCAAACAAAAAGAATTTAGCCCGAAAACGAACATGAAACAGGAGGGAAATAAAAGTGGAAAATCATTCAATAAAATTTTACAGTCATCGAGTAAAAACAGGAATAATAGGGATCTTATGTTTTGTTATGATATATATCCTTTATACTAAATTGCTGGCTGATCCGTTTGGGCTAACATCCATAGCGATAAGTGCATGCTGGGTAATGCTTGTAATCTTATTTATTTTAGGTGTAGTTTTTTTGATAAAAACCTTTGATCCAAGACCTATAGTAGAGATGATGTCTGAAGGTTTAACCATTAGAACCTTTCTTTTCTTTGAGGACTTTGTCCCTTGGGAAGAGGTAGTTGGTGCCAATCAAGAAAATTATACGAATCGAGTAGTAGGTATGCATGGATATGCAAGAGTGACTACAACTTTCTTAAGAATATATAGACCAAAAGGACGTTCATTAGCAATCAATCTTTCTTTGCTAAATAAGCGTGGGACTGAATTTCATCAGGCGCTGTCTAGATATTTGGCTGCTTAAAGACTGATAGGGGAGTAGAGTATGAGTGATGCACAACTATTAAAAAAACATCATCGATTAGTAATGAAAATTAAAAAGTTAGAGAATGATCGTTTTTCACTATCTAATAGAACCATATCTTTTTTTTCTGTCACTAATTATCTTTTCCTGGTTTTTGTTATATTTTTCAACGTTTGATATTAATCCGATCTCCATCCTTGGATTTATTGTCGTTTTTTTAGTTGCATAGTTTATTTTATTAATAATAGTCGATTTCATTACTACATTCACGAGTTCATCATTGTTTGTAACGAAAGAACGCTTAGAGAATCAAAGAGATCATTATAAAAAACTAATTGCCGGAAGAATCGAACCAGATAATGTTTACTATGAATATATTTTAGGATTTCCTCTTCAAAAGAAAAATGACCGTTTTTATAAGGCTCTTTTACAAACAGTGTTGCTACTTAAGTAAAGCTTTAACTAATAACTATCGGCTGAAGATCACTACACCTATCATTTTACTGAGAAAAGAGCTGCAATCTCCATAAGAACCGCTGAAATATTTTAATGGGTGTAAAAGCCGACAGTTGGGCTTTTACAAAGCACAAACGATACGAAAACAGCCTTTTATAAAGAGGAGAATGGTAATCTCTTCTTTGAAACAAAAACAGAGAATGGGGTTGAATCCATCGTATTGTTAAATAAGCAAATCACTGTCAAATATAATGATGACGATGCAGAATATAGAATATACGCAAAGAGAGTAGAAAGTGGAATATTCTCGGGAATTGTTTGGATGATTATAGAGAATTACATGTTCCTATACAGAAGCAAATAGGTTTTTAAGAGGCTCGTTTTATTTCACCGCTTTAATAATTTAATTTCTGATTTCTTTGAGTGATGTTTACTATATATATGTTTAAAATAAAACAAAGAGCCAATGCTTTTTTTCAAAGGACATTGGCTCTTAATTTTATTTAAATTCATCTACATCAATTTTGCATTCCTGCAGAGGAACCACTTTTGTCTTTTTAATCAATTTATAGCCTAACCACATTACAATAAATAATGGAATTCCTAGATAAGCGGCAATGAGATCCATCCAATCAATTTTATCAGCGAGAAATGCTTGATAGTCTTGAGCTAAGATGACAATTAGTCCAACTAAAAAGGCGAAGATAGGACCAAATGGATAGAGCTTTGCTCGATAAGGCAGCTCCTCTAGTGAATGTCCCTGTGCTAGAAATGCTTTACGAAAACGATAGTGACTTGCAGCGATTCCTAACCAAAAGATGAAGCCTGTAATCCCAGCTGCATTTAATAGCCACATATAGATGGCTCCGTCTCCAAATGCAGAGGCAAGGAAGGCAAGCATCCCTACTAAAGTAGTTGCAACGAGTGCAGCAACAGGAACTCCGCGTTTATTTAATTTGCCGAACAGCTTTGGTGCTTGTCCTTCCTTAGCCATGGCATATAGGATTCTTGTCGATGCATAAAGGCTTGAGTTACCGGCTGATAATACAGCAGTTAAAATGACAGCATTCATTAAAGAGGCAGCAAAGGCTAATCCGGCCTTTTTGAATACTAAAGTGAACGGACTAACCATAATATCATCACTTTGTAATGTTTCAGTTGTATAAGGAATAATTAAACCAATAACAATAATGGCTAAAACATAAAATAAAAGTATTCTCCAAAATACGCTTTTAATTGCTTTAGGTACATTCTTTCTTGGATCTTCGCTTTCTCCAGCAGCTACACCTACGATTTCCGTCCCTTGGAAGGAAAATCCTGCAGTGAGAAATACACCTAAGACAGCTAAAAATCCACCATGAAATGGGGCATCGCCGATTGTGAAATTTTTAAAACCGACTGCTTCACCTTTCATAATTCCAAAAATCATTAGAAAGCCGACGATGATAAAAATGATAATCGTAGCAACTTTAATGAAGGAAAACCAGTATTCCCCTTCACCATAACCTTTAACGGAAAGAATATTAATACCAAATATGATGATAATAAACAATCCACTCCATAACCAGGAAGGACTGTCAGGAAACCAGAATTTCATTACTAATGTTGATGCAGTCAGCTCGGTTGCAAGGGTAATTGCCCAGCTATACCAGTAGTTCCAACCTAAGGCAAACCCGAGTGCAGGATCGATAAAACGAGTAGCATACGTACTAAATGCTCCACTTGTAGGCATGAATGAAGCAAGCTCACCAAGGCTTGTCATAATAAAATACACCATAACACCGATAATAAGATAGGCGAGTAATGCCCCACCGGGTCCTGCTTGATAAATGGCCGAACCGCTTCCTAGAAATAATCCAGTACCAATGGATCCTCCGAGTGAAATCATCATTAAGTGTCGTGCTTTTAAACTGCGTTGCAATCCTCCATTATTGATGGTGTTAGTTTGTTTCCCCATCTATAGGTCCCCTCAATTCTTCTAAATATACGATCTATTTAAAGTGAATAATTATTAGTATGATTTTATATAAATACTATTTAACAATATCATAAATGGTATGAGAAGAAAATGGAAAGCTGTATTTTTTACCATTCCGATGAATAATATTACAAATTATATACTTTTTTAGAATAGTAAAAAAATTCTTTTTATTACTATATTATATCTTTGTTGATTTTTCAATAGGAATCGGAGAGGATTTTTCCCTATTTTATGAATTTGTTGTACAATAGTGACGAGATTGTCTATAGGGGGAGTAGGCTGATGAAAAAGGCTCTGATTAATATCGATTATACATATGATTTTGTTGCAGATGCAGGGAAATTAACCTGTGGAAAACCAGGTCAGGATATTGAAGGTGCGATTGTACAGTTAACCAGTGAGTTTATTCAATCAGGTGATTATGTTGTTTTTGCCATTGATTGTCATCAAGAGGGAGATACACTTCATCCAGAGACAAAATTATTTCCACCGCATAATATAAAAGGAACCGCTGGTCGAAATTTATTTGGAGCCTTACAGAATGTGTACGAACAACATAAATATGATGGAAATGTACATTATATGGATAAGACACGATATAGTGCGTTTGCGGGCACTAATTTAGATATTCAGCTTAGAGAACGAGGAATCGAGGAACTTCATCTTTGTGGGGTTTGTACAGATATTTGTGTGCTACATACAGCGGTAGATGCCTATAATAAAGGCTTTAAAATCGTTGTTCACAAGAATGCAGTGGCTAGCTTTAATGATGCGGGGCATCGTTGGGCATTAGAGCATTTTGAAAATACATTAGGGGCAAAAGTTCTTTCTTAGGGGCGGCAAAAGGAGTGCGTTTTAATGGTAAAACTATATAGTGATGATAGTTTCGGGCTTCATACGGATTTGTATCAAATTAATATGGCAAAGACGTATTGGGACGATGGAATACATGAACGTAAAGTAGTATTTGAAGTATTTTTTAGGAAGTTGCCGTTTGAAAATGGCTATGCTGTTTTTGCTGGTTTAGAGCGAATGGTTGAATATTTACGAGATTTTCATTTTTCAGAGACTGATATTCAGTATTTACGTGAAGAATTGCACTATGATGAAGAATTTTTACAATATTTAAGTCAGATGCGATTTACTGGTACTATTCGTGCTATGCGAGAAGGTGAGCTTGTTTTTGAAAATGAACCGATGATTCATGTGGAAGCACCTTTGGCACAAGCACAAATTATTGAAACAGCTATACTTAACATTGTGAATTACCAAACATTAATTGCGACAAAGGCAGCTAGAATTAAAAATGTAGTTGGAGAAGAAACCGTACTAGAATTTGGTACAAGAAGAGCACATGAGATGGATGCAGCGATATGGGGAACAAGAGCGGCCTATATAGGTGGATTTGATGCAACGAGTAATGTAAGAGCAGGTAAAAGATTTGGTATTCCTGTATCTGGTACTCATGCACATGCAATGGTACAAGCATACAGAGATGATTATACCGCTTTTCATAAATATGCAGAGAGTCATCGTGATTGTGTCTTCTTAGTCGATACATATGATACTTTAAAATCAGGTGTACCGGCTGCAATTCAAGTAGCAAAGGAGCTAGGGAATAAAATAAATTTCATTGGTATCCGTTTGGACAGTGGTGATATGGCCTTTCTATCTAAAGCTGCAAGAAAAATGCTAGATAAAGCAGGCTTCACCAAGGCGAAGATTGTGGCATCCAGCGATTTGGATGAATATACAATTCTCCATATGAAATCCCAAGGAGCGAAAATTGATATATGGGGTGTTGGTACGAAGCTCATTACTGCATATGATCAACCGGCATTAGGTGCCGTATATAAAATGGTTTCTATTGAGGATGAAAATGGAATTATGCAGGATACGATAAAAATTTCCAGTAATGCTCAAAAGGTAACAACTCCAGGTTTGAAAAAGGTTTATCGAATTATTAATACAAACACTTATAAATCAGAAGGTGACTATATAGCTTTACAGAATGAGGATGTTCAAGCGCAAGAAAAGCTGAAGATGTTCCATCCTGTTCATACTTATATTAGTAAAACAGTAACTGATTTTGAAGCAAGGGACCTGCATCACGATATTTTTATCAATGGAGAATTTGTTTATAAATTGCCGGAACTTAAAGAAATTCAAGGGTATACAAAAGAGAGCTTAGGCTTGCTTTGGGAAGAATATAAACGTTCTTTAAATCCTCACGAATATCCAGTGGATTTGAGTCAAAAGTGCTGGGAGAATAAAATAAAAAATATTGAAGAAGTACGTGAAAAAGTATCCAATTTAAAGCAATAGATAGATTCAAGCTTTATGAGTATAAGGAGGTTGGGAAAAATGGATCAGTTGCAAAAAGCAATAGTAAATGAAATGAAAGTGAAAGCAATAATAGACCCTAATGAAGAAATTCGTAAAAGTATTGATTTCTTAAAGAACTATTTAAAAAAATATCCATTCCTTAAAGGGTTTGTCTTAGGTATCTCAGGAGGGCAGGACTCTACCCTAGCAGGGAAGCTTGCTCAGCTTGCTATCAATGAAATGATTGAAGAAACTGGAAATCCAGATTATCAATTTATAGCAGTTCGTTTGCCATATGGGATTCAAAAGGATATGGATGATGTAAATGATGCAATTGAATTTATTCAGCCAACTAGAGCCTTAACGGTTAATATTAAAGCAGCAGTAGATGCGAGTGAAGCATCATTGAAAGAGGTAGGAATCCATTTATCGGATTTTGCTAAAGGCAATGAAAAAGCAAGAGAACGTATGAAGGCACAATACAGTATTGCTGCAATGGAAAATTGTGTAGTATTGGGCACAGACCATTCTGCCGAAAATCTAACAGGCTTCTATACAAAGTATGGGGATGGTGGAGCTGATCTTGTTCCGTTATTTCGTTTGAATAAGCGTCAAGGGAGAATGCTTCTAAAGGAACTTGGATGTCCGGAGCATTTATATATGAAGACTCCAACTGCTGATTTAGAAGACGAACGTCCACAACTGGCAGATGAGAGTGCCCTTGGAGTGACCTACGAAGAAATTGATGATTATTTGGAAGGAAAAGAAGTTTCAGAGCAAGCGAAAAAAACAATTGAAGGCCTTTATGCTAAATCTGAACATAAACGTCATTTACCAATTACAGTCTTTGATGATTTTTGGAAATAATAATAGAAAAGGAAGACGTGAGGAACTTATTTAATATAAGAATTCTCACGTTTTTTTTATCTCAAAAATAAGTTGAGCATGTACATTTGGTAAAACATAGACTCAATTCGAGTGCAAATTTCCTAGACTCTCTTCTTAAACATTCTTGTTGTTTAGACAAGGTTTAATAATATAGGTTGAAGATAGTACCCTTCATCTTCTCTAAGAAGAGGAGCTGAAACCTTTATAACAACCTGGAAGCTTTCAATAAGTGGTTAGAACTATTACAAAAGTATCGAACTAAACGGCCTAGTCATAAGGGGAATGATGTGTAGAGCATCTTCTTTTTTTAGAAATGTATAAAAACGTTAAAAATATATTAAATTTCCTGTTCCGCCCTTTTTCTTAAGTCAGATTCATAGTATTCTAGAAATAATAAAAAATTTTAAAAAATTGTGCATAAAGTTTTGAATACATAATTAGGGGGATTCGAATGACAATTACAGCTATGCATCCAAAGTTACAGCAAGTCTTAAGTAATATTGAAAAAGTAATGATAGGAAAGACTGATATAGCAGAGTTAAGCCTAGTTGCCCTACTTGCAGAAGGACATGTCCTGCTAGAGGATGTACCAGGTGTAGGAAAAACAATGATGGTTCGTGCACTTGCTCGATCTGTAAATGCATCATTTAAAAGAATTCAATTTACCCCAGATTTGCTTCCTTCTGATGTACTTGGTGTTTCTATATATAATCCGAAAGAGTTGGAGTTTCAGTATAGACCTGGTCCAATAATGGGTAATATTATTCTAGCGGATGAGATTAATAGAACTTCGCCAAAAACCCAATCCGCGCTTCTCGAAGGTATGGAAGAAAGCAGTGTAACTGTGGATGGAAATACGAAAAAACTGGAGCGCCCCTTTTTTGTTATGGCAACACAAAATCCGATCGAATATGAAGGAACATACCCTCTTCCAGAAGCTCAGCTTGATCGTTTTCTATTAAAAATGAAAATGGGCTATCCAACAAAGGATGAAGAAATTGAAGTGTTAACAAGAACGCAAAAACAAGCTCCAATTGAAGGATTAGATTCAGTAATTTCTCTTGATGAACTAGTAGAGCTGCAGGATCAGGTGAAAGAGGTTTATGTTGATCACACAATCAAACACTATATTGTCGAGCTTTCTCATTATACAAGAACCCATAAAAGTGTTTATTTAGGGGTTAGTCCGCGTGCATCAATCGCTTTGATGAAGGCATCCCAAGCCTACGCGTTCTTGCATGGTCGAGATTTTATTATTCCGGATGATGTACAGTACTTAGCACCTTTCGTATTTTCACATCGAATTATATTAAAGGCGGATGCGAAATACGGGGGCAAAACCGCTGAAGATATTATTAAAGAAATTTTACATTATGTTCAGGTTCCCGTAAAAAGGGCTGTGAGATAATGTTTAGAGCACAATTAAAGACATGGGGGAAATTTCTTCTTTTAATTCTGTTTCTTCTGTTAACATTCTCCTATGCAATGTTTCAAGGTGGCTTTGTCAGCTGGTTTTTATTTTATAGCTTTACACCGTTTGCATTGTATGCCTTGTTCATTGCTCTCTATCCGTTAAGTGACTTAACTGTGGAAAGGAGATTTAATCGGGATACATATGCTGCAGGGGAACATTTGGACATGGTTATAACGATTGATAGGAACTATCCTTTTCCTCTCTTCTTTCTTATCATAAATAACACTTCTAGTCTTTCAACTAGAAATGGAAAACAAATTTTATTTCCTGGATTTAAAAAGCATATTCAGCTCAAGTATAGCATGGCGAATATTCCGAGAGGGGAGCATTGTTTTTATGACATTTCTATTAAGGTTGGTGATCCACTAGGGTTATTTTCTAAGGAGAAGAGTTTTTCATTGAAAAAAATCATTCTCGTTTATCCTTCCTATACAGACATTATTTATCGTTCAATTGAAAGTAGATATGAACAGGGGGCAACAGCTTCACAAATAAAAATTCAAAATGATACGACTATGGTTAGTGGAATCAGAAACTATGAGCCTGGGGATCGTTTTACCTGGATCGATTGGAAGGCTACGGCAAGAATGAATGAAATGAAAACAAAAGAATTTGAAGAGCGACAATCCAATGATGTAACCATTATTTTAGATCGTTCACCCTCGACCTCATTTGAAACAAATGTAAAATTTGTTGCCTCACTTATTCGTACGATCATACGCCATGGGGGGCAGATCGGCTTTTATTCTATTGGTGAAGATCAATCTATTTTTCCGATTCGTGGTGGTGATGAATACCAGCAACAGTTATTCCATCATCTTGCAAAAGTAAAAGCAAATAGTCAATTACCTGTATCATCGATTTTAGAAGGGGAATCAGTCTTTTATCAACAATCGGCATCATTAATGATTAGTACCTCCAATATAACGGAGGAATTAATAGAGATGCTAAGAAAACATGTGAGAAGAACGGGGATGGTGATTATTTTCGTTATTAAAAATCACAATCAACCATTTAGTGATGAGGAATATCGGTTAGGTTATGCTGCTTCCCAGTTTGGGGTGCATGTGAGCTACCTACATGAAGAAGATTTCCGTTCGGCTTTGACGGGGGTGAAGCATTAATGACTGGAACAAAGGATTATCATCGAATCCTTACACTCACTCTTTATTTCTTTAGTTTTCTTTTATTAATGGAATGGATCTATCCGTTAAAGGAAGTGGCTAATACTGGTAATACGGTTTTGTTTATAGTGTTTATCGCTTTATCATTCCTATTCAACCTTTTTAATGTGCCATTTTTTGCAGTCGTTTTAATGAAGTTAATTTTTATTTTGTTTTCCCTCCATCATATTTTCTTCTTCGAGTACTTTATTTTCGATATCCAATGGATGGGAGTCGTAGTAAAAGATTTAATTAAAAATATAACCTTTTTATTTGGGAGAGAGTGGGATTATCTAACAAATGAGTTTCGGACGATTTTGTTTTTTATTCTCTTGTGGCTCATTACGTATTTGCTTAAATATTGGTTAATTGCTAGAAGAAGTATTTTTTTGTTTTTTATCATGACTATCGTTTATATTACGGTGCTTGATACATTTACAGCATATGATAGCAAAATGGCTATTATTAGAACAGTAATCTTCGGCTTTATATTGTTAGGTATGCTCTTCTTTCAGAGATTTGTAGAAAAAGAAAATTTGGGGAATTCTAGAAAAATGATGGTTAAATGGATGATTCCTTTAGTTATCATGATTATCGGGAGCTCGTTTCTAGGTTGGATTGTACCAAAAGCATCGCCCATATGGCCTGATCCTGTGCCTTTCTTTAAATCATATGCTGGGGGAGATGAAAAAGGAGGAAATAAAAAATCTGGTGTTAGTAAAGTTGGTTATCGGAATGACGACTCTTCACTAGGGGGGCCGTTCATAGGGGATGATACAGAGGTTTTTCAGGTTGTTGCCGAATCTCGACAATATTGGCGTGTGGAAATGAAGGATTTATACACGGGGAAAGGATGGGAAACTTCCAAGCCACCTACAACATCAACCTATACAATCGAGGAGAAACCGCAAATTTCCTTGAATGAAGGAATAGATGAATTTCCTTTTGCTGAAAACGAAGGGCAGGGGGATGAGGAAAAGAAAGTATATAAGGCTGCGAGGATCACGAAGGCAGAGCTTAGTCCTAATCTGGTTCATACCTATGGTTTAGCGAATATTATCTATGGAGAAGTCTCTGTCGCCGGTGGTTCGAAGCAAGTTAATCAATTAATAGTCAATAACGTTACCGAAAAAGTAACAGCAAGCAGAAATCAGGGGCCCTTTTCGATGAGGGAATATGCAGTCATTTACCAACCGCAAAAATATAGTATTAAAAAAATGAGTGAAACAAATGGCCAAGGTGTACAAGTTGATCCAAGGTACACGCAGCTGCCGGATAATTTTCCTAAGCGCGTAAAAGACTTAGCGGCAAGTATCACAAAAGGTAAAACGAATTGGTATGATAAGACGAAAGCCATTGAATCTTATTTCCAAAATGGTCAATTCACTTATGATCAAAAGGATGTTGCGATTCCAAAGGAAAAACAGGATTATGTTGATCAATTTCTATTTGAAACACAAAGAGGATATTGTGATAACTTCTCGACTTCAATGGTAACCATGCTTCGGTCGATAGGAATTCCTTCTAGATGGGTAAAGGGATATTCGTCTGGAACTTATCAGGGTTCTGATGGGGTGTCCGAGAATATATACAAGGTGACAAATAATAATGCTCACTCCTGGGTTGAAGTTTATTTTCCTAATGTCGGTTGGGTACCATTTGAACCGACTATTGGATTTAGAAATACATCCATTTTCAATAATGATGTAGAGCAGACTTCCCAGGTAAATAACACAGATCAAAAAGATGAAACTGAAGCATTGGAAAAAGACAAGAAGGAAACGGACTTAACGTTAGGAACAAGTAGTGAAGATAATTTCTCATTCTCAGAGTTATGGAGTAAAATCACTACTTATTTGAATAAACATTGGCTCCTACTGACATCCATATTATTGATGATTTGTCTTATTAGTTATGTCGCTTATGTCAAGCGTAGTAAGTGGATTCCATATTTACTCATTTGGAAGTACCGAAATAAAAGGGATTCAAACACCTTTATTAAGGCATATCTTTCATTATTAAAGCAATTAGAAAGATATGGTCTTAAAAAAGAAGCTGGACAGACATTACGTGAATACGCAATTCAGGTAGATGGCTTCTTTGGTAGTCAAATGATGGGAATATTAACATTGGAATATGAGAGATCTATTTATCGTCATCAAGATACCTCTATTAACTGGGAACAACACCGCGAATTGTGGGAAAATTTAATTAAAAAAACAACGGGTTGACCATGTGTTTAAACAAGTATAAAATGATGACTATTAATAAAATAGCACTTCATATAATTTTGGTAATAAGGTCCAGAAGTCTCTACTAAATCACCGTAAATGATTTAACTATGAAGGCAGTACTATTCTATCTTTTTGTCATCATTACATTCAAATGGTGTATTTCCGTATGGTTGGATACAAAAAACTAGAATTCTGCCTTCTTAGTTTAGAGGTGGAATTCTAGTTTTTTATTGGTTCTTTTTTCTAAAATATTGCTGTTCTTAAGTTGGAATCTTGAGTCAAAAAATCTTTAGGATTCATAGCAATCTATGTGAAGTGAACCTTTTTATTTTAGCAATGTGTAAAAAGGCTGGATCTAATGCAGAATAATGAACAAACAATTATAAATAGGGGGATATCAGATGACTGAGATAGCACAGGAAATGATTGTTGTACTCGATTTTGGAAGCCAATATAATCAATTAATTACAAGAAGAATTCGTGAGTTTGGTGTGTATAGTGAATTACATCCACATACGATTACTGTAGAAGAAATCAAAAAAATGAATCCAAAAGGAATTATTTTTTCCGGAGGACCAAATAGCGTTTATGATGAAAATTCATTCCGTTGTGATGAAGCGATTTTTGATTTAGGTATTCCTGTGTTTGGAATTTGCTATGGAATGCAATTAATGACAAAACATTTTGGTGGGAAGGTAGAACCTGCTACTCATCGTGAATATGGAAAAGCGAAAATTGAAATTCAGCATGAATCCATGCTATTCAATCAGCTACCTACTGAGCAAGTTGTATGGATGAGTCATGGTGACCTAGTTACTGAAACACCAGCAGGCTTTGTAATAGATGCGATTAGTTCATCTTGCCCTATTGCTGCAATGAGTGATAAGGATAGAGATCTTTATGCAGTTCAGTTCCATCCAGAAGTTCGTCATTCAGAATATGGTAATGATATTCTTAAGAATTTCGTTTTTGAAGTTTGTGGTTGTTCAGCAAATTGGTCTATGGAGAACTTTATTGAAATAGAAATGGAAAAGATTCGTCAAACAGTAGGCGATAAAAAAGTTCTATGTGCTTTAAGTGGAGGAGTAGATTCTTCTGTTGTGGCTGTTCTTATCCATAAGGCGATTGGTGATCAATTAACATGTATTTTTGTAGATCATGGTTTGCTTCGTAAAGGTGAAGCAGAAGGGGTAATGAAAACTTTTGCCGATGGCTTCAATATGAATGTTATCAAAGTAGACGCAAAGGATCGCTTTATGAGTAAACTTGAAGGCGTTTCTGATCCTGAAAAGAAAAGAAAAATTATTGGTAATGAATTTATTTATGTGTTTGATGATGAGGCGACAAAGCTTGAAGGAATTGAGTTTTTAGCACAAGGAACGTTATATACTGACATCATTGAAAGTGGAACAGCGACAGCACAAACAATTAAATCCCATCATAATGTTGGCGGACTTCCTGAAGATATGCAATTTAAACTGATCGAACCATTAAATACATTGTTTAAAGACGAAGTTCGTGCATTAGGAACAGAACTGGGCATTCCAGATGAAATTGTGTGGAGACAGCCATTCCCGGGACCTGGTCTAGGTATTCGTGTGCTTGGAGCTATTTCTGAAGAAAAATTAGAGATTGTTCGTGAATCTGATTATATTCTCCGTGAAGAAATTAAAAAGGCTGGTCTAGATCGAGAAATCTGGCAGTACTTTACTGTCCTACCGGATATTCGAAGCGTTGGTGTCATGGGGGATGCAAGAACATATGATTATACAATTGGTATACGTGCGGTTACATCGATTGATGGGATGACATCTGATTGGGCACGCATTCCGTGGGACGTATTAGAGTTAATTTCTACTCGAATTGTGAATGAAGTAAGTCATGTCAACAGAGTAGTCTATGATATAACTAGTAAGCCACCTGCAACGATTGAATGGGAGTAAAATACGAACGATATAAACATTTTTTTAATTTAATATTCGTATTATATATTGACTAGTACGAAAGATCCGGTTAAGATGAGAATATAAAATCGAAAAAATAACATCGTATAATTTCGGGGATATGGCCTGTAAGTTTCTACCAAGCTGCCGTAAATAGCTTGACTACGAGGTTATGAGAGTAAATAGGATTTCTTATTTTCCCATATACTGATTTTCTCATTCCTTAAAGTCTTTCAAGGCAGTCTATTAAGGGTCTGACCCCCAAGCAAAGTCTAGAAATGTATGAACTTTTACTAGATATTGCTTTGTGGGCCAGACTCTTTTGTTTTGGGCGGCCTTGTTTTTAGCGATAAAAAATAGAAGAGACAAGGGGGAAGAAGTCTATGAAGAAGTATTTTCAATTCGATGAATTAGGAACAAACTATCGCCGTGAGATTATTGGTGGAGTCACTACATTTCTATCGATGGCTTATATACTTATCTTAAATCCGTTAACATTATCTTTATCCTCTGTTAAGGATTTTCCAGATGAATTGAGAATGGATTCTGGTGCTGTTTTTGTTGCTACAGCACTAGCCGCGGCAATTGGTACTCTGATTATGGCGTTTTTAGCTAAATACCCAATTGCCCTTGCACCTGGTGTTGGGTTAAATGCCTTTTTTGCTTATACTGTTTTATTAACTCTCGGGATGTCGTGGCAGCAAGCACTAACAGGAGTGTTATTTTCGGGAATTATTTTCGTAATATTAACATTATTTGGATTTAGAGAGAAGATTATAAATGCTATTCCAGTTGAACTAAAGCTTGCAGTCGGTGCTGGAATCGGATTGTTTATCACTTTTATTGGTTTAAGAAATGCTGGTATTATTGTTGATAATGATGCGACATTAGTAGGTTTAGGGGATTTGACAGATGGTAATACATTGCTTGCGATCTTCGGTATTGTACTTACTATTATTTTAATGACTAGAGGCTGGAAGGGTGCTATTTTCATTGGAATGATCATAACAACCCTTGCTGGTATGATGGTTGGATTAATTGATATTCCTCATAAGATAGTTGGTGCAGTACCTAGTATCGCTCCGACCCTTGGGGCACCATTTGAAACACTTTTTCATCATACAAGTGACCTATTCACTGTGAAGATGCTTGTTGTTGTATTAACCTTTTTGTTTGTAGATTTTTTCGATACAGCTGGAACATTAGTAGCGGTAGCTAACCAGGCTGGTTTGATGAAGAATAATAAATTGCCGCGTGCTGGAAGAGCATTATTTGCAGATTCATCTGCTACTGTGATTGGTTCTATACTTGGGACTTCTACTACAACGGCTTATATCGAATCAACTGCTGGGGTTGCAGCGGGAGCAAGAACGGGATTTGCTAGTGTCATAACAGCTATATTGTTTCTTTTGTCACTATTTTTCTTTCCGGTACTAGGAGTTATTACTTCACCAGTGACTGCTCCGGCTTTAATAGTTGTGGGCGTATTGATGGTGTCAACCTTAAATGAAATCGATTGGAAAAAGTTCGAAATTGCCGTACCTGCCTTTTTTACAATTATCATGATGCCATTAACTTACTCTATTGCTACAGGTATTGGAATTGGTTTTATCTTCTATCCGGTTACCATGCTTCTTAAGGGGAGATGGAAGGAAATTCATCCAGTCATGTATGTGTTCTTCTTTATCTTTATTTTATACTTTATCTTCATATTATAAATTAAGTGGGAACCTAACTAGGTTCCTTTTTGATTTTAATAAATTGATATCATCTAATATTTTATGTAAACTTAATAAAGCTCGAATTAGTTGAAATCTAGGAGAATTAATATGGAAGCGTTTGAAGTTAAAAAGGTACTGAATAATAATGTTTTAATTGCTTCTAATTCAAAATATGAAGAAGTTGTCCTGATAGGTAAAGGGATTGGCTTTAATCGAAAAAAGGGTAGTACTATTTCAAAACAAGAGGCTGAGAAGCTCTTTGTATTAAAAGGCGAAACAGAGCAAGAACAATATAAAAAGCTCCTTCCTTTTATCGATGATGAGACGCTAGAAGTGATTATTTCCGCGATTGATTTAATTCGTAAAAGAACAGCTAAGTATTTAGATGAACATATTCATGTGGCATTAACTGATCATATTTTATTTGCGATTAATCGGTTAATGAAGGGGCTCGCTATTAAAAACCCGTTTAATGAGGAAACGCAAGTATTATATCCTACTGAATATGAAGTGGCGAATGAGGTAGTCGATCTTATTAATGAAATGACGAATATAGAGCTACCTATTGGAGAAGTTGGGTTTATTGCCTTGCATATTCACAGTGCAGTTACGAGTAAAAATCTTTCGGAAATTAATCAAAACTCACAATTAATTGCACAACTTGTCCATACCATTGAAGAACAATTTGAGATAAAGCTAAATAAGAATGAAATAAATTATATGCGTCTCGTTCGACATTTACGTTACACCATTGAAAGGGTTTTAAGTGGTGAAAAGGTAAATGAACCAGAGAAAATTTCATTCTTCTTGAAACAAGAATACCCTCTATGTTACAATCTAGCATGGAAACTAATTAAGATTATGCAACAAACATTGAAAAAACCAGTATTTGAAGCTGAAGCTGTCTATTTAACGATGCACCTCCAGCGTATTCAAAATAAAATAAAATAAAAATAGTCATCATTATAACGTGTTACTGATTCGATCAGGCATGAGTAAAGAAGATAATGAAATGAGTTTTTATGGGGAGTATATCCCATATAACTCTTTTCTATTTTCTTGCTCATGCCTTTTTTATTTGTCTTTTAAAGAATGGTTAAGGAAATATGTTCCCTATTCATCTCTAAAGTATATTCGTTAGGTAATTTTTCAATGGTATGGAGCAAATCTTTAGTTTTAATAGAAGAAGGAGGTTTTATCATGTTTAAGAAAATCTTCGGTGTTTTACAAAAAGTGGGTAAAGCATTGATGCTCCCCGTGGCGATTTTGCCAGCTGCAGGTATTTTACTGGCGGTCGGTACAGCACTGACGAATCCAACACTTGTAGATATAGCACCATTTTTAGATGCATCTTGGGTCAAGCATGTAGCTGACGTTATGGCAAAAGCTGGTGGGATTATCTTTGATAACCTAGCTTTACTATTCGCAGTAGGTGTAGCGGTTGGACTTACTGGTGGAGAAGGTGTAGCGGGATTAGCTGCTATTGTAGGTTATTTGATAATGAATGTAACCATGGGCGTTGCGAAAGGAATTGAAATGACAGATGTAATTGGTGAACATGTCAATCCAGCTCATGCATTAGTATTAGGTATTCCCACTCTTCAAACAGGGGTTTTCGGTGGGATTATTGTGGGGTTAATTGCTGCCTATATGTACAATAAGTTTTTTGAAATTGAGCTACCTTCGTACTTAGGTTTTTTCGCGGGTAAGCGATTTGTTCCTATTGCAACTGCAGCTTCAGCAGTTATTTTAGGATTAATTATGATTATTATATGGCCGCCGATCCAACATGGATTAAATGCATTTTCTAATTATATGCTTGGATCACAACAGACATTGGCCGCATTTATTTTTGGGCTAATTGAACGTTCTCTTATTCCGTTTGGTTTACACCATATTTTCTATGCGCCATTCTGGTTTGAGTTTGGATCTTATACAACACATGCCGGAAATGTGGTTCATGGTGACCAAACGATCTTTATGAAACAAATTCAAGATGGTGTTCAAAATTTAACAGCAGGTACATTCCAAGTTGGTAAATATCCATTTATGATGTTCGGACTTCCAGCAGCAGCTTTAGCGATTTACCATGAGGCGAGACCAGAGCGTAAAAAATTCGTAGCAGGAATTATGGGTTCCGCAGCTTTAACATCATTTTTAACAGGTATTACTGAGCCACTAGAATTCTCGTTCTTATTTGTTGCTCCTGTATTGTTTGGAATACACGCTGTTTTTGCTGGTTTATCGTTTATGGTGATGCACTTGCTAAATGTTAAAATTGGAATGACCTTTTCAGGAGGTTTAATTGACTTCCTATTATTTGGAGTTCTAAATAAACAAACTCACTGGTGGTGGGTAATACCAGTCGGTTTAGTATTTGCGGTTATCTATTACTTTGGTTTCCGATTCGCCATTCGTAAATTTAATTTAAAAACACCTGGACGTGAGGATGTTGAGGACTCTACAGAAGAAACTAGTGCGCAACCTACAAGTGATTTACCATTCGACATTTTAGAAGCAATGGGTGGTCAAGAAAACATCTCCAATTTAGATGCTTGTATTACTCGCCTTCGTGTTCAAGTAAATGATGTGAAAAATGTAGATAAAGATCGTTTGAAAAAATTAGGTGCTGCAGGTGTATTAGAGGTTGGAAATAATATTCAAGCCATCTTTGGGCCAAAATCAGATACATTAAAATCACAAATGAAAGATATTATTTCTGGAAAAAGACCACGAAAAGCTGCGACAAATCCAGATGAAGAAGTACAGCAACAAATTGAAGAGGCACAACCAGATGTACTTCAATCAAAAATAGAGAAAGTAAATGAAAACTTTGTCTCTCCAGCAAAAGGAGAATTAAAACCAATCACAGAGGTTCCTGACCAAGTGTTCTCCGGAAAAATGATGGGCGATGGATTTGCTATCCTTCCATTAGAAGGAACCATTGCATCACCAGTTGATGGGAAAATCGTAAATGTCTTTCCTACTAAACATGCTTTAGGAATAATGTCTGATACAGGTAGAGAAATTCTAATTCATGTAGGAATAGATACTGTGAATTTGAAGGGTGAAGGGTTTGAAACCCTAGTAAATGAGGGAGACCAAGTATCTGCAGGTCAACCTTTACTAAAAGTAGATCTTGCATTTCTAAAAGAAAAAGTTCCTTCAATAATGACTCCAATTGTATTTACAAACCTGAAAGAAGGAGAATCTGTGGTGTTAGAAAAAGAAGGATTAGTTGAGATGAAGGAATCTAATATTATTTCTATTAAGTAAAATGCAATAAGGATTGACCTTGAGAGTCAATCCTTATTTTTTTAGTTAGTGGTTATATAATAGATAAGTTTGGAAAGTGTATGGTTGCTAAAAAAAGGTAATACATTATTTCGATTGTAATAATAGCAATATAAATTTTGAAAAAATAAAGGTTGACCAAGTGTTAAATAGATGATAGTATATAGGAACTGGCGAAATTGCTAGTGAGAAAATAATAAATAACGATTGACAACATAAAAGGTTTTTGATATATTATTAATTGTCGTTTTTAAGACAAGAAAAAATAAATCAAAAAAGTTGTTGACATGATCTGAAAGAAATGATATGATATAAAAGTTGTTTCTTTAAAACAATGATTGATCTTTGAAAACTGAACAAAACGAAACGTCAATGAATTACTTTTATTTTATAAGAGCTATATCAAACATCTTTTTGGAGAGTTTGATCCTGGCTCAGGACGAACGCTGGCGGCGTGCCTAATACATGCAAGTCGAGCGAATCTGATGGGAGCTTGCTCCCTGATGATTAGCGGCGGACGGGTGAGTAACACGTGGGTAACCTGCCTGTAAGACTGGGATAACTCCGGGAAACCGGGGCTAATACCGGATAACTTTTTCCTTCGCATGAAGGAGAATTGAAAGATGGCTCCGGCTATCACTTACAGATGGACCCGCGGCGCATTAGCTAGTTGGTGAGGTAATGGCTCACCAAGGCGACGATGCGTAGCCGACTTGAGAGGGTGATCGGCCACACTGGGACTGAGACACGGCCCAGACTCCTACGGGAGGCAGCAGTAGGGAATCTTCCGCAATGGACGAAAGTCTGACGGAGCAACGCCGCGTGAGTGATGAAGGTTTTCGGATCGTAAAACTCTGTTGTTAGGGAAGAACAAGTATCGTTCGAATAGGGCGGTACCTTGACGGTACCTAACCAGAAAGCCACGGCTAACTACGTGCCAGCAGCCGCGGTAATACGTAGGTGGCAAGCGTTGTCCGGAATTATTGGGCGTAAAGCGCGCGCAGGCGGTTTCTTAAGTCTGATGTGAAATCTTGCGGCTCAACCGCAAGCGGCCATTGGAAACTGGGAGACTTGAGTGCAGAAGAGGAGAGTGGAATTCCACGTGTAGCGGTGAAATGCGTAGAGATGTGGAGGAACACCAGTGGCGAAGGCGACTCTCTGGTCTGTAACTGACGCTGAGGCGCGAAAGCGTGGGGAGCGAACAGGATTAGATACCCTGGTAGTCCACGCCGTAAACGATGAGTGCTAAGTGTTAGAGGGTTTCCGCCCTTTAGTGCTGCAGCTAACGCATTAAGCACTCCGCCTGGGGAGTACGGCCGCAAGGCTGAAACTCAAAGGAATTGACGGGGGCCCGCACAAGCGGTGGAGCATGTGGTTTAATTCGAAGCAACGCGAAGAACCTTACCAGGTCTTGACATCCTCTTGACCTCCCTAGAGATAGGGATTTCCCTTCGGGGACAGGAGTGACAGGTGGTGCATGGTTGTCGTCAGCTCGTGTCGTGAGATGTTGGGTTAAGTCCCGCAACGAGCGCAACCCTTGACCTTAGTTGCCAGCATTCAGTTGGGCACTCTAAGGTGACTGCCGGTGACAAACCGGAGGAAGGTGGGGATGACGTCAAATCATCATGCCCCTTATGACCTGGGCTACACACGTGCTACAATGGATGGTACAAAGGGCTGCAAGACCGCGAGGTTTAGCCAATCCCATAAAACCATTCTCAGTTCGGATTGTAGGCTGCAACTCGCCTACATGAAGCCGGAATCGCTAGTAATCGCGGATCAGCATGCCGCGGTGAATACGTTCCCGGGCCTTGTACACACCGCCCGTCACACCACGAGAGTTTGTAACACCCGAAGTCGGTGAGGTAACCTTTTGGAGCCAGCCGCCGAAGGTGGGACAGATGATTGGGGTGAAGTCGTAACAAGGTAGC
>NZ_JBBOXX010000001.1:4027500-4762500 GCF_038007825.1 Heyndrickxia sp. FSL W8-0496 | reverse complement strand
CGGAGGCCTATATGAAAACCAAAGTCGGAGTTATTATGGGAAGTATTTCAGATTGGGAAACAATGAAATATACTTGTGAAATATTAGAAGAATTAGAGATTAAGTATGAAAAAAGGGTAGTTTCTGCTCATAGAACTCCTGATATGATGTTTGAGTATGCTGAAACTGCCAGAGACCGGGGCCTAGAAGTGATTATTGCTGGGGCAGGTGGCGCAGCTCATTTACCAGGAATGATTGCAGCCAAAACAACGCTTCCTGTAATTGGGGTACCCATTCAATCGAAGGCTTTAAATGGCTTAGATTCATTATTGTCAATCGTGCAAATGCCTGGTGGAGTCCCAGTAGCAACCGTAGCTATCGGAAAAGCAGGCGCTCAAAATGCAGGGCTTTTAGCTGCACAAATTCTATCTATAAATAATCAAGAAATCGCTAATCAATTAGAAAATAAACGCTTAGAAACAAAAAAAAGTGTGCTTGAAAGTAGTGATCATCTTGAATAATACATTTATTCAACCAGGGAAGACCATTGGAATTATTGGTGGAGGCCAATTAGGTAGGATGATGGCATTAGCTGCTAAAGAAGCAGGGTTTAGAATTATTGTATTAGACCCTACTGATGATTGTCCAGGTGGTCAAGTTGCCGATGAACAATTAACAGCCGGCTATGATGATTTTCAGGCTTTACAACGATTGGCAGAAAAATGTGATGTCATCACATTTGAATTTGAAAACATTGACTATGAATCGTTAGTTTCGCTGACGAAAATAGCAAATGTCCCGCAAGGCGCAGAAATTATCCGTATCACACAGGATCGAATCACTGAAAAACGTACACTTATCGATGCAGGTGCTAAAGTAGCACCGTATGAGGTAATCCACTCAAAAGCGGAATTACTCAATGGGATTGAACAACTCAGATATCCATGTGTTTTAAAAACAAGCCGTGGAGGATATGATGGAAAGGGTCAGCATGTATTGAGAAGTAATCAAGATGTCTTAGAGGCTGAAAAACTTCTCGTACATGGTCCTTGTGTGCTTGAGTCATGGCTTGCATTTGAAAAGGAAATATCAGTGATTATTTCTAGAAACCGAAATGGTGACATGGAATGCTTTCCAGTAGGAGAGAATATTCATGTAGACAATATTTTGCATCAAACCATTGTCCCAGCACGTATAAAAGAAGATATCGCTGAAACTGCATATAGACTAGCAAGACAAATTGCAGATCATATTCATCTTGTTGGAACATTAGCAGTTGAGATGTTTGTGACTAGGGATGGAGACATATTTATTAATGAACTAGCTCCTAGACCACATAATTCGGGACATTACTCGATTGAAGCATGTGATTTTTCTCAATTTGCACAGCATATTCGATCCATTTGCAACTGGCCATTAAGTCAGCCTAAACTATTAAAACCAGTCGTAATGGTGAATGTATTAGGTCAACATGTGGCAAAATTAATCAAACAAATTCCATTACATTCAGATTGGTCTATACATTTATATGGAAAGGCTCAACCAAAGCATCAAAGGAAAATGGGGCATGTTACAGTTTTGACAGATAATATTGATATCACATTATTAGATTTAAATAATAGTGGGATTTGGAATTTAGAATCGGAGGAAAAATGAATGATTGATCGTTATACACGTCCAGAAATGGGCGCTATTTGGACAGAAGAAAATCGTTTTAAGGCATGGCTAGAGGTAGAGATCTTAGCGTGTGAGGCATGGGCTCAACTTGGAGAAATACCGAAAGAGGATGTACAAAAGATCCGTGAACATGCAACATTTGATGTAAATCGTATTAAAGAGATTGAGGAAGAAACTCGCCATGATGTGGTAGCTTTTACAAGAGCAGTTTCAGAATCATTAGGTGAAGAACGAAAATGGGTACATTACGGATTAACCTCAACGGATGTCGTAGATACAGCTTTATCCTATTTATTAAAGCAAGCAAACGAAATTATTTTAAAAGATATTGAGAATTTTATTGGAATCATTGCTGATAAAGCAAAGGAACATAAATATACGGTAATGATGGGAAGAACCCATGGTGTCCATGCAGAACCAACTACATTCGGTTTAAAACTCGGATTATGGTATGAAGAAATGAAACGTAATCTTGAGAGATTTAAGCAAGCAGCAGCTGGTGTAGAGTTTGGTAAGATTTCAGGAGCAGTTGGTACGTATGCAAATATCGATCCATTTGTTGAGAAATATGTATGCGAAAAGCTTGGATTACAGGCAGCACCTATTTCAACACAAACATTACAAAGAGATCGTCACGCACACTATATGGCAACATTAGCACTAGTTGCAACATCAATTGAAAAGTTTGCTGTTGAGATTCGCGGATTACAAAAAAGTGAAACTCGTGAAGTAGAAGAGTTTTTTGCTAAAGGTCAAAAAGGATCGTCTGCGATGCCACATAAGAGAAATCCAATAGGATCGGAGAATATGACAGGTATGGCTCGTGTTATTCGTGGCTATATGACAACAGCCTACGAAAATGTAGCATTATGGCATGAAAGAGATATTTCCCATTCATCTGCAGAACGAATTATTTTACCTGATGCGACGATTGCCTTGAATTATATGCTGAATCGCTTTGCGAACATCGTGAAAAACTTAACTGTATTCCCTGATAACATGAAGCGAAATATGGATAAGACCCTTGGACTTATTTATTCACAACGTGTGCTGCTGGCACTAATTGATAAAGGAATGGTCCGTGAAGAAGCATATGATACTGTTCAACCGAGAGCGATGGAGGCGTGGGAAAAACAAATTCCATTCCGTGATCTTATCGAAGCAGATCCTGTCATCCAGAGCAAACTAAGCAAAGAAGAAATTGCTGATTGCTTCGATTATAACTATCATCTAAAAAATGTAGATATCATCTTTGAGCGCTTAGGACTTAATTAAATATAGGATCTCTAGCAGCTTGTAACTAATAGCTTAATGCATTTCTAATAAACTAGACACTTACGATTCATAATCGTAAGTGTCTAACACCTTAGGGGGCTCATGTAATGGAGAAACAAGAGTTGATGTATGAAGGGAAGGCAAAGAGGGTTTACAAAACAGATAGTGCTGGCGTTTTGTGGATTGAATATAAGGATTCTGCAACTGCCTTTAACGGGGAGAAGAAATCAGAGATTGCTGGTAAAGGACAGCTTAATAATGAAATTACAAGTTTAATTTTCGCGCGATTAAAGAAATTTGGAATTGAAAGTCATTTTATTAAAAAAATCTCTGGTTATGAACAGCTGGTTCAACAGGTTTCAATTATACCCCTAGAGGTTGTAACGAGAAATATCGTGGCGGGAAGCTTAGCGAATAGACTTGGATTGGAAGAAGGAACACGATTAAAGCAACCGATTGTTGAATTCTATTACAAAAATGATGAATTAGGCGACCCTTTAATTACAGAGGACCATATTGAAGTATTAGAGATTGCTAGTTTACAAGAACTTGCTCTTTTAAAACAACAAGCACTGAAAATAAACGATATTTTATCAAAAATCTTTTTAGAATTAGGCGTTCGCTTAGTTGATTTTAAACTAGAATTTGGTAAGGATACGAGAGGAGCAATATTACTAGCTGATGAAATTTCACCAGATACTTGCCGATTATGGGATAAGAAAACCAATCAAAAGCTAGATAAAGATGTTTTTCGACGAGATTTAGGAGACATAACAATTGTATACCAGGAAATATTAAATCGCTTGAAGGGGGAAACAACACATGTATAAAGTAAAGGTTTATGTAACTTTAAGAGAAAGTGTTTTGGATCCACAAGGAACAGCCGTTAAAAATTCACTTCACAGTATGAATTATCGTGAAGTGACAGATGTAAGAATTGGTAAATATATGGAGCTGATAATTGAAAAAAGCGATCGTGATATAGAAGAGGTTATTCATGAGCTATGTACACGTCTCCTTGCTAATACTGTTATTGAAGATTACCGATATGAAATTGAGGAGAGTGTTGCACAGTGAGATTTGCCGTAATCGTATTTCCTGGTTCTAACTGTGACGTAGACATGTTTCATGCAATTAAGGATGAACTTGGAGAAGAAGTTGAGTATGTATGGCATGATTCGGAACATCTTGACGAATTTGATGGAATTCTTTTACCGGGCGGTTTTTCTTATGGTGACTATTTAAGATCGGGAGCCATTGCTCGATTCTCCAATGTTATGAAGCAAGTAATTAAAGCTGCTGAAGCAGGTAAACCAATTTTAGGTGTTTGCAATGGATTTCAAATTTTATTAGAATCTGGTCTACTTCCAGGTGCAATGAGAAGAAATGATAGCTTACAGTTTATTTGTCAAACAGTTCAATTAAAAGTTGAAAACAGAAACACAATTTTTACTTCACAATATGAAAAAGATGAAATGATAGATATTCCGATTGCCCATGGTGAAGGGAATTATTATTGTGATGAGGAAACATTAACACGTTTAAAAGAGAATAACCAAATTGTCTTTACTTATAATCATAACCCCAATGGCAGTATTGCCAACATCGCAGGCATAATCAATGAAAAGGGCAATGTCCTTGGCATGATGCCACATCCGGAACGAGCAGTTGATGAATTACTTGGAAGTGCAGATGGACTTAAATTATTTCAATCAATAGTTAAGAACTGGAGGGAAGCTCATGTCGTTAATGCTTGAACCACATCCATCCCAAATAAAAGAAGAAAAAATATATCGTGAAATGGGCTTAACTGATGAAGAATTCGTCATGATCGAGAACATTTTAGGTAGATTGCCAAACTATACAGAAACAGGACTTTTTTCTGTTATGTGGTCAGAACACTGTAGCTATAAAAATTCCAAACCGATATTAAAAAAATTTCCAACCAAAGGTGAAAGAGTCCTTCAAGGTCCTGGAGAAGGGGCAGGTATTGTTGATATTGGCGATAATCAGGCCGTTGTCTTTAAAATAGAGAGTCATAATCACCCATCAGCTATTGAGCCTTATCAAGGAGCTGCAACGGGAGTAGGCGGGATTATCCGTGACGTGTTTTCCATGGGAGCAAGACCGATTGCCTTATTAAATTCATTACGTTTTGGGGAATTGGAAAATTCCAGAACAAATTATTTGTTTAAAGAAGTGGTAGCAGGCATTGCCGGCTATGGTAATTGCATTGGTATTCCAACAGTTGGTGGTGAGGTTCAATTTGATCCTTCTTATGAAGGGAATCCACTAGTAAATGCAATGTGTGTTGGCCTAATTGATCATCAAGATATCCAAAAAGGTCAAGCAACTGGTGTAGGAAATACCGTGATGTATGTCGGAGCGAAAACAGGTAGAGATGGAATCCATGGGGCAACTTTTGCTTCTGAAGAATTAAGTGAGAAATCAGAAGAAAAGCGTCCAGCTGTCCAAGTAGGAGATCCATTTATGGAAAAACTATTATTAGAAGCCTGTCTTGAATTGGTGAAGTCTGACGCCTTAGTTGGTATACAGGATATGGGTGCAGCTGGTCTCACAAGTTCATCTGCAGAAATGGCAAGTAAAGCTGGATCGGGTATTGAAATGAACTTAGACCATATACCACAACGTGAAACAGGTATGACAGCTTATGAAATGATGCTTTCAGAATCACAGGAAAGAATGTTGATTGTTGTTAAGCAAGGAAGAGAGCAAGAGATCGTTGATTTATTTTCTAAATATGGATTAGAAGCAGTTTCTGTTGGACGTGTAACAGATGATAAGAAGCTTCGACTCATCCATCATGGAAAGATTGTTGCAGATGTACCGACGGATGCACTTGCTGAAGATGCGCCAGTATATTACAAGCCTTCAGAAGAGCCAGCTTATTATCGTGAATTCCAAGAAATGAATGAAGAGATTCCGAGTGTTGAAGATTATAAGAATACCCTGGTCAATCTATTAAAACAGCCTACAATCTCTAGCAAGGAATGGGTATATAAACAGTACGATCATCAAGTACGTACGAATACTGTTGTTACTCCAGGATCTGATGCTGCGGTAGTTAGAATCCGTGGAACCAGAAAAGCATTAGCGATGACAACGGATTGTAATTCCCGCTATTTATATTTAGATCCAGAGACAGGTGGGAAAATTGCTGTAGCAGAGGCAGCAAGAAATATTGTTTGTTCTGGAGGACAGCCATTAGCGATTACTGATTGTCTGAATTTTGGTAATCCGGAGAAACCAGAAATCTTTTGGCAGCTTGAAAAGGCAGCAGATGGTATGAGTGAAGCATGTCGTGCACTTAATAGTCCCGTTATTGGCGGAAATGTCTCTCTTTATAATGAAACAAAAGGAGAAGCAATTTATCCAACACCTGTAATTGGAATGGTTGGCTTAATTGAAGACCTTAACCACATTACAACACAGCAATTTAAACATAATGGTGATCTCATTTACCTTATTGGTGAGACAAAGCCTGAATTCGGGGGCAGTGAGCTTCAGAAAATGCAGAATAACGATATTTTTGGCAAATCACCGACGATTGATTTAGCAATTGAGGCGAGCAGACAGGCTCAGCTGTTGTCCGTGATTAAAGAAGGTTTAGTTTCTTCAGCTCATGATATTGCTGAAGGTGGACTAGCAGTTGCCTTAGCGGAGTGTTTATTTGGAACAAATGGTTTAGGGGCAGAGGTTATCCTTGATGGAAACCCTGTAGTTGCTCTATTTAGTGAGACACAATCTAGATTTATTGTATCTGTCAAAGAAGAGGATAAGGAACAATTTGAAGCTAGCGTTGATCATTCCTATTTAATTGGTCGAATAATCGGCGATGAAAAGCTTTTGATTAAAGATACAAGTCATAAGGTCATTATCGAAGCGGATGTTCACGAGTGTGAGCAAGCTTGGAAAGGGGCTATCCCATGCTTGCTGAAATAAAGGGTTTGAATGAGGAGTGCGGTGTTTTCGGAATTTGGGGTCATCCAGATGCAGCAAAAATTACTTATTATGGTTTGCACAGCCTGCAACATCGTGGTCAGGAAGGGGCAGGTATTGTTGTAACCGATGGGGAAAGTTTACACGGAATAAAAGGAGAAGGACTTGTTACAGAAGTCTTTACTGAAGGAAAGATTGAAAAATTAGAAGGACAGTCTGCGATTGGTCATGTTCGTTATGCAACAGCTGGTGGGGGTGGAGTTGAAAATGTTCAACCTCTCCTCTTCCACTCTCAAAATGGCAGCTTAGCCCTTGCCCATAATGGGAATATAGTCAATGCTAATGCCTTAAAGCATCAGCTTGAGGCACAAGGGAGTATTTTTCAAACAAGCTCTGATACAGAAGTATTAGCCCACTTAATTAAAAGAAGTGGCTTCCTTTCCTTAAAGGATCAATTAAAAAATGCTTTAACAATGTTGAAAGGTGCCTATGCATTTTTATTAATGACGGAATCAGAGTTAATGGTTGCACTTGATCCAAATGGTTTACGCCCCTTATCAATCGGTCGAATTGGAGATGCATATTGTGTAGCTTCCGAAACATGTGCATTTGACATTATTGGAGCGGAATTTATTCGTGACGTACTACCTGGGGAGCTCATTGTTATTGACGATCATGGTCTTCGCTCTGAACCATTTACGTATTCTACCTCAAGTGCTATTTGTACAATGGAATATGTATATTTCTCACGACCGGATAGCAATATCCACGGAATCAATGTTCACTCAGCTAGGAAAAGAATGGGGAAACAATTGGCAATAGAAGCTCAAATAGAAGCGGATGTTGTCACTGGCGTTCCGGATTCAAGCATTTCTGCCGCGATCGGATATGCGGAATCTGCGGGGATTCCTTATGAATTGGGATTAATTAAAAATCGATATGTTGGAAGAACATTTATTCAGCCTTCACAATCACTAAGAGAGCAAGGGGTCCGAATGAAGTTAGCACCAGTTCGTGGAGTGGTTGAAGGGAAGCGAGTTGTTATGGTAGATGACTCAATTGTTCGTGGAACAACAAGTAGAAGAATTGTCACGATGCTAAGAGAAGCTGGAGCTAAAGAGGTTCATGTGTGCATTAGCTCTCCGCCAATGAAGAATCCTTGTTTTTATGGGATTGATACTTCTACACATGAAGAGTTAATTGCATCGAAGCATAGTGTTGAAGAAATTCGCGACATCATTGGTGCAGATTCCCTTACCTTCTTAAGTGTTGATGGAATGCTGCAAGCGATTGGAAGACCTCAAGACGGAAATCAGTGTGGTCAATGCTTAGCATGCTTTACTGGAAATTATCCAACGGAAATATATCCAGACACTGTACTACCTCATGAAAAAGAACTTGTGCGCTAGGGGGCTATGATAATGGGAAATACGTATCGTGATGCAGGAGTAAATATTGAAGCTGGATATGAAGCGGTAGAAAGAATCAAAAAGCATGCAGTACGTACTAATCGTCTAGGGGTTTTTGGGCAACTAGGAAGCTTTGGTGGTGTTTTTGATCTTTCTGCTTTAAATTTGAATGAACCTGTACTTGTATCAGGTACAGATGGAGTAGGAACCAAGCTAAAATTAGCTTTTCAAATGGATAAGCATGACACAATTGGAATTGACTGCGTAGCAATGTGTGTTAATGATATTGTTGTGCAAGGGGCAGAGCCGTTGTATTTTCTTGATTATATTGCCTGCGGAAAAGCAATACCTGAGAAAATAGAAGCAGTTGTTAAGGGGATCGCAGATGGTTGCGAGCAAGCTGGTTGTGCTCTTATCGGTGGAGAAACAGCAGAAATGCCAGGACTATATGATGTGAATGAATATGACTTGGCGGGATTTTCCGTCGGTGCATGTGAAAAATCTGAATTGATAACAGGGGAATTCATCCAAGAAAATGACGTGCTAATTGGACTATCCTCTAGTGGAATCCATAGCAATGGCTATTCACTAGTGAGAAAAATCTTTTTTGAAGATCATCAACTTTCTATAGATGAAAAGTTACCAGAATTAGAAGAGGCACTAGGCACTGAATTAATAACCCCAACAAAAATATATGTAAAGCCAATTTTAGAAGCAATGGCTAAATTTAAGATTAAAGGTATGGCACATATTACTGGTGGTGGGTTTATTGAAAATATTCCTCGGATGTTACCGAGCGGTTTGGGAGCTGAAATTCAGCTAGGAACATGGCCGATTTTGCCAATATTTAAAACACTGAAAAAATATGGTGAAATTACTCAGGAAGAAATGTTCAATACATTTAATATGGGAATTGGTTTTGTTATTGCGGTTGATTCATCAATTGTTGATGCGGCACTCGATTTCTTCAACACTCAGGGAGAACAGGCATACCAAATTGGGAAAATAACAAAACAGCCGGGTGTACAGTTTGTTAAAGGGAGTTAAGTAGATGACGAAAATTGCTATCTTTGCTTCAGGAAGTGGAAGTAATTATCAGGCTATTATGGATGCAATAAAGTCAGGTAGTTTAGAGGCATCAGTTGAATTACTCGTTTGTGACAGAGAAGACGCTTTTGTTCTCGAAAGAGCTAAAAGAGAACATACTCCTATTTTTCAATTTGATCCGAAGAGGTATGATTCAAAGTCTGATTATGAGAAAGAAATTACTAATGTACTGTATAAACATCAGGTCGAATTTATTGTTTTGGCAGGATATATGAGGCTCATTGGTGATACTTTACTACAGAAATTCACAAATCGGATTATTAATATCCATCCTTCACTTCTCCCTTCCTTTCCAGGAAAACATGCTGTGAGACAGGCACTCCAGGCAGGTGTTAAGGTGACAGGAGTAACAGTTCATTTTGTGGATGAAGGTATGGATACGGGTCCAATCATTGCTCAAGAGGCATTAAAAATAGATATAGTGGATACAGAACAAACATTAGCCGAAAAGGTGCACAAAATTGAGCACCGTTTATATCCAGAAACCATTCAATTGTTATTGCAAAAAAACGAGGGGGTTACACCATGAAACGTGCATTAATCAGTGTTTCAGATAAAACAGGAATCGTAGAGTTTGCCAAAGGATTACTTGAGGCAGGAGTCGAGATCATTTCTACTGGCGGAACAAAACGAACACTTGAAGAAGCTGGTCTATCGGTAATTGGAGTAGAGGATGTGACAGGATTTCCGGAAATACTGGAAGGAAGAGTAAAAACACTTCATCCTTTCATTCATGGTGGGTTGCTAGCAAAACGTACTCCTGAACATCTTCAACAAATAGATCAACAAGGGATTACTCCTATCGATCTTGTTTGCGTGAATTTATATCCATTTCAACAAACGATTTCTAAGCCAAATGTGACAGAAGAAGAGGCTATTGAAAATATTGATATTGGTGGTCCAACTATGCTTCGTTCTGCAGCAAAGAATCATGATTACGTGACTGTCATTGTTGATGCACAGGATTATGATGGTGTATTAAAGGAAATAAAATTGAATGGTGCAGTGTCTAAAGAAACGAATAAACGTTTAGCTGCAAAGGTTTTCCGACATACTGCTGCATATGACTCTTATATTGCCGAATATATGACAAATCTTGTTGGAGAAGAAAATCCAGAACGTATCACTTTTTCTTATGAAATAAAACAATCATTGCGTTATGGAGAAAATCCTCATCAAAAGGCAAGTTTCTATATGAATCCAATAGGATCATTATTTTCTATTGCACATGCAAAGCAATTACATGGCAAAGAACTTTCTTACAATAATATTCACGATGCAGATACAGCCCTTCAAATTGTGAAGGATTTTTCTGAACCTGTTGCAGTTGCGGTTAAGCATATGAACCCTTGTGGTGTTGGTTTAGGAAATAGTATAGCAGAAGCGTTTAAAAAGGCATATGAGGCTGATTCTACATCGATTTTTGGTGGTATCGTAGCATTTAATCGAGAAGTAGATAAAGAAACAGCTGAGCAACTACATGAAATCTTTTTAGAAATTATTATTGCACCATCATTTTCAGATGAAGCTCTATCAATTTTAACAAATAAAAAAAATCTACGCCTCTTGACAGTTTCTTTTGATCTCCAGAAAAAAAATGAAAAGGTCATTACATCAGTTGAAGGTGGTCTACTCATTCAGGATCAAGATACACATACATTTGATGATGCAAATATTTCAGTTCCAACCAATAGAAAGCCAACAGAGTCAGAGTGGAAGGCACTAAAACTGGGATGGAAAGTTGTAAAACATGTTAAATCGAATGCAATTGTTGTTTCCAATGATGAAATGACACTTGGAATTGGTGCGGGTCAAATGAATCGTGTAGGATCAGCTAATATAGCCTTAGAGCAAGCTGGGAATCTAGCAAAGGGGGCAGCGATGGCTTCTGATGCATTCTTTCCAATGGATGATACAGTTGAAGCAGCAGCGAAGTCTGGAATTACAGCGATCATTCAACCAGGTGGTTCAATACGCGACGAAGATTCTATTAAAAAGGCAAATGAGTACGGAATTGCCATGGTGTTTACAGGAATACGTCATTTCAAGCACTAAACGTTCTTAATGATACAAAAGGACTTTTCAACAGGTGGAAAAATTTTTTTAGCACCAGGAATTTTAAATCATACCAAACAGATTTTAGAGAAGAGCCTACTAAAAAAGAAAAAACAATGGGCACCTTGGGCGTAATTAAACCAGGTGCCATTTTTTAAGAGGGGATGAAAAAATGAATATTTTAGTCATAGGCAGAGGTGGGAGAGAACACGCAATTTGTAAAAAAGTGAAGGAAAGTTCATTGGTGAAAAAGGTATATTGTGCACCAGGTAATGGTGGAATTCGTGCGGATGCAGAGATTGTTCCCATTTCAGAAATGGATTTCAGTGAATTAATCACCTTTGCAAAGGAAAAGAAGATCGACTTAACCATTGTCGGACCTGAAGAGCCATTATCCGCTGGAATCGTTAATGAATTTCAAGCAGCTGGGTTACCTGTGTTTGGGCCGCGAAAAGAAGCAGCAATGATAGAAGGAAGTAAGGCTTTTGCCAAGGACTTAATGAAAAAATATCAAATTCCTACCGCAGCATATGAAACCTTTGATATGTATGAGGAAGCTAAGACGTATCTAGAGGAGCATGGTGCACCAGTTGTTATTAAAGCTGATGGTCTTGCTGCAGGTAAGGGAGTAATTGTGGCTTTCACGCTAGATGAAGCCCTATCCGGTCTTGAGGAAATGATGGTCAATGAAAAATTTGGTTCAGCATCGACAAAGGTCGTTATCGAGGAATTCTTAGAAGGTGAAGAATTTTCTTTAATGGCCTTTGTAAATGGTGAATCTGTTTATCCTATGGTGATTGCTCAGGACCATAAGCGTGCCTTTGATGGAGATCAAGGGCCAAACACAGGGGGAATGGGAGCTTATTCACCTGTACCACAAATACCTCAAACTGAGGTTGATCGAGCAGTTAAAGAAATTTTAGTTCCTACCGCCCATGCATTAGCACAAGAAAATAGGAATTTTACAGGAATTCTTTATGCAGGGTTAATTCTTACGCAGGAAGGACCTAAAGTAATTGAATTTAATGCCCGCTTTGGTGATCCAGAAACTCAGGTTGTATTAACTAGACTTGAATCCGATTTTGTTCAAGTACTCAAAGACATAATGGATGAATCTATGCCGACAATTTCTTGGATAGATGAATCGGTAGTTGGTGTCGTTCTTGCTTCAAATGGTTACCCAAATTCATATGAAAAGAGTATAAAAA
The DNA here is from genome assembly GCF_038007825.1 of Heyndrickxia sp. FSL W8-0496. Taxonomy (NCBI): domain Bacteria; kingdom Bacillati; phylum Bacillota; class Bacilli; order Caryophanales; family Bacillaceae; genus Heyndrickxia; species Heyndrickxia sp. FSL W8-0496. The sequence continues at coordinate 4,749,830 of NZ_JBBOXX010000001.1, read as the reverse complement.
TTCCTGATTTAACAAAGCTTGATTCCTCTACACTTGTGTTTCACGCGGGAACAGAGATGGGTGCAGATCAAACACTTGTATCTAATGGAGGAAGGGTATTACTGGTAACATCCAAGGGTGAGGATCTCAAAACAGCCATAAACAAAGTGTATGGAGAGATGGAGAACTTGTCTATCGAAGGTTTTTTCTATCGTAAAGATATCGGATCAAAGGCTTTGGCTTTAGTGGAATAATTTAATCGTAGGTGTCTAGTAAGAATGAAAAGACACCTACGATTTTTTTTTTCAAACTGAAAGTGTAAAACAATTCCGCAATGTATGTCCCTTTGAGTGCTTGCGAATTAGTTTTTGCGCTTAATCTTTTAATTGATCTTGGAAGTTCTTGATCTCTTTCATCACATTGATATCTGTTTGATTATCTGAATGTTTTGCCGGAGTCATTGAGTGTGCTTCTTTCCCTTTATTACTGCCCATTGGATTTTGTCCGTTCTTCAATAGTTCTGTAACAGGACAATATCTGACAATACCTTCAGCCACTTTCATTGCACTTAAAATCATCACAATAATATACGAATTGCACCATGGCTTTTTTGATAATTTTGCACTTGACCATGATAGTAAGGTTAAGCCGCAGGTTATGCGAATTAATGCATTGAGTATCCCAATATTAGGAGTAATTTTCATTTTATTGTTCTCCCTTCACAAATAAGTTGAAAATTATTGTAAAACTTTACTGCGTTAAACAGTAAAATATGATACTATAAGCAAAAGTAAATATCTCCTTAGGGAGGGATGTTAATGTTAGACCAAAGATACCGTTGGAAAAACAAGCAAATTCGCGAGCATGTTGCTATTTTAAACGGGAAGAAATCACCAACGATTCTTTTGAAAAATGCTAAATACTTACACTCGATTTTTCGAAAATGGATGACCGGTCATATTTGGATTTATGAAGATCGCATAGTGTATACAGGGAAAGCACTTCCTGATAATACAACCGATTGCGAGGTTATTAATTGCACTGGATTAACTCTTGTTCCAGGCTATATTGAGCCACATGTTCACCCATTTCAATTATATAATCCCCAGTCCTTTGCACGATATGCATCAGAAACAGGGACCACGACTATCGTTAATGACAATTTAGTGCTTGCTTTGCAATTAGGAAAAAAGAAAGCGTTTTCTTTAATAAGAGAGCTACGCCATTCTCCAGTCACGATGTACTGGTGGAGTCGATTTGATTCCCAAACAGAGTTAAGGGAAGAGGAGACAGTATTTTCTCATAGTGAAGTAAAATCATGGCTTGAACATGATGCAGTTTTACAAGGTGGAGAATTAACAAGCTGGCCGAAGCTTCTTGATGGAGATGATTTAATTCTACATTGGATTCAAGAGGCGAAGCGAATGAGGAAAAAAATAGAAGGTCATTTTCCTGGTGCTTCAGAAAAGACATTAGCAAAAATGATGTTATTCGGGGCTGATTGTGATCATGAAGCAATGACAGGTGAAGAAGTTTATGATCGTTTAATGCAAGGTTATATGGTTTCTTTACGTCATTCATCGATTCGTCCAGATTTACCTGTTCTTTTAGATGATATGAAAAGATTAGGAATTGACCAATACGGATCCATGTTTTTTAATACTGATGGCTCTACCCCTGCATTTTATGAAAATGGAATTTTGGATATGATGATTCGTATGGCTATTGAAAAAGGGATTCCAGTCATTGATGCTTATCTTATGGCCTCCTATAATGTAGCTCGATATTATAATATTGATCATTTACATGGCCTTCTTACTACAGGGCGTGTGGCAAGTATAAACTTTCTTGAAGATGAAAAAAATCCTACTCCTATTGCCGTTCTATCTAAAGGAAAATGGTTAAAGAAAGATGGAAGGGTATATGTTGAGGATCAGGATATAGAATGGAAGGAATATGGATTTGCTCCATTAGAATTGGATTGGAAACTAACGTATGATGATATGCAATTTTCTATGCCATTTGGGATTGAAATGATTAATGATGTAATTACGAAACCATATTCTGTAAGCTTTGATGTTTCTGCTGATCAGCTTACTACAGATCATGATGAAAGTTTTATGATACTCATTGGCAGAGATGGAACATGGAGAATGAATACTATTGTAAAAGGTTTTTCTAGTCATGTTATGGGATTTGCATCATCATTTTCAAGTACAGGGGATATCATTTTAATTGGGAAGAACAAGAATGATATGATGTTTGCTTTTGATCGGATGAAGGAATTGGGTGGGGGAATTGTTTTAACCGAAAATGGAGAAGTTATTCATGAAATTCCTCTTTGTTTATCAGGCTTTATGTCAGATAAAGAAATGAATCTTTTAATCAAAGAGGAGAAAAAATTAAAGGAACTGCTTGTAGATCGAGGCTATCCTCATAATGATCCAATTTATTCCTTGTTATTTTTTTCAGCAACTCATTTACCTTATATCAGAATTACCCAGAGAGGAATTTATGATGTAATGAACAAAACGGTACTCTTTCCAACAATAATGCGGTAAAATGTTAAAGCGAATACTTTAGAAAAAAGGGATGGGTTTTAAGAATATGGGTAAACGGAGATTGATTTTCATGATGATTATGTTGCTAACATTATTGTCTGCCTGTAATCATCGTGAGCAATCAAAAAAGGAATCAGCACAAGCTCCTGAAAGAGGGGAAGTTTCGGGAGACCAGCAAGAAGACCTTGAGCCTACATTCACTTTTCCATTAACGGGTTTAGGTACAGAAAATGAGCCAAATAATCGCTCAATTGCTGTTATGATCAATAATCATCCAAAAGCAAGACCTCAATCAGGACTAAGTAAGGCGGACATTATCTTTGAAGCATTAGCTGAAGGGGAGGTCACACGCTTTCTTGCAATATTTCAAAGTGAAAAGCCGGATAAAATTGGACCTGTTCGAAGTGCAAGAGATTATTTTATCGATTTAGCTAAGGGGTATAACAGTCTTTATGTGGCACATGGATACAGTCCTGAAGCCTATATAATGCTGGAGAACGGATATATTGATCATATTAATGGGATGCAATATGATGGCACCTTGTTCGAACGTACAAGTGATCGTCAAGCACCACATAATTCATATATCTCATACGATAATATATTAAAAGGTGCAGAGTTAAGAGATATCAATATGGATTTCGCACCACATCCATTGGAGTTTGCAACAAATAATGAAATACAGCAAATTTATGGAGAAGAGACAAATCAAATAGAGATTGCCTATTCGAAAAGCAATGTATTTAATGTGAAATATGAATATAATAATGAGATTAAGAAGCTGTTAAGATATTCTGACGATGAACAAACGATTGATGAGGATTCAAATGAGCCAGTATTAATTGATAATCTTATTATTGTTGAAATGGAACATCATATCATTGATAATGAAGGTCGTCGAGACATTAATGTAACCTCCGGTGGAAAAGCATATATAGTCCAGAACGGAATGTACCGGGAAATTGAATGGAACAATGTCGAAGGTGAGATTATCCCATATGAAAATGGGGAACCAATCAAACTTTTTCCAGGTAAAACGTGGATTAATATCGTTCCAAGTCTGAGTGATGTATCATTTAAAAACATGTAAATCACTATTGTTAATACAAAACGTCCATATTTTAAAATAAATATAAAACTAATGAAAAATAGGGGAGATTACTAATGCAAATAGAAAAACTTCGTGGAAGAGCATTGGATCAATTATTTGAATCGGTGCTTTCACTGAAAGATATTGAAGAATGCTATCGATTTTTTGATGATCTTTGCACAATCAATGAAATCCAATCTTTAGCCCAGCGCTTAGAAGTAGCAAGAATGCTCCGTGAGAAAAAAACCTATCATGTAATTGAAGACGAAACAGGAGCAAGTACAGCAACCATTTCTCGCGTCAAACGTTGCTTAAATTATGGAAATGATTCTTATGAAATGGTGTTAGAAAGAATTAAGGATAAAGGATTAGAGAAAAAAGAAGATGCGGAATAGTAATTGTAAAAATAGCATGGGATCATGCTGTTTTTTTTTGTGGAAAATAAAAAAGAAGAAGTAAAAGTGATTTTTACTTCTTCTTTTGTTACTAAACTAAAATACTTCTAGTTGAAAGAACCTTGGGTTCCATTTCTCCACCACCGGCAGCGATATCCTTACCTTTATCGTGATGGAAATTAAAATTTACGATTAATGCACCACATAATAATAATGAAGTGACAGCAGATGAAATCATTATTTTTTTCATTTTTTTAATCCCCCTATATTTGAATAATTTTTTTATATGAATTATTTACTAAGTTATAATAAGTTGCAGCGCTTTTATACTTGTGTTTTTTCCAGTAGTAGTTTCCAAGCATCTCGGAGAACTCTGTTAATTTTGCGTAGTTTTTGGATTCTTTTAAAAAAGGTATAAAGTTATTAACCATTAATTCTTCAAACTCTTCATTTCTTTCTTCAATTAAATATAAATGGCAAAGAATTTCATAATAAAATGCTAAAAATTTATTCTTGTTGTTTGAATCTATTAATTTAAGCCCTTGTTGAATTCTTTTTCTAGTTTCATTAATATTATTTATGCTATATGATTTTCCAATTATTGATGTAATAGCTAACAAACGTAATTGTATCGATGCTTCATTGTCATTGATAATAATATCTAAATGCTTAATGGCTTGATCAGTATCTTCTTTTACAAAATAAAGATATCCAATATTTAAATGTGTTAATGTTATAATTTCTTTCTTATCAGTGCTCTCCGCAAGTTGTTTAGCTAAATTATAATTTTTGATAGCCTTATCATGATTATTAATTCTTCTATAACAAATACCAAGAACTAGGTGACACTCTGCACATCGAGAAAAATGATAGACTTGTCGATAATACTCTAAAGCTTTGTTTGCATAACTTTGTGCTTCAGATGTTAAACGAAATTTGCTATATGTAACGGAAAGTGCGTATTGTAAATCTGCCACTTCCTCTTGGGATAATTCAATGCTTGGAATAAGGTCTTCGGCTAATGTGTAGTTATGCAGAGCTTCGTTTTCCTCTTCAATGATTGAATAATAATTCCCATTAAATTTATACCAATAGTATTTTTGAAGATTATTAAAAGTACCACTAACATCCTTTAATGAATTCACTTTTTGTATGGCATTGTCAGTATCACCAATTTTTAAGTAATACCTAATCATATGAATATTAACCAGTATTTGTAACTCTGAATTATGGATAACTTTTAATAATTCAGTTATTTCTCCAAACATTTTTTCCAATTCAGCAATATCCGAAGAAGTCAATAGTAAGCGAAACCATTCGTGACACTTTTCTCTAATACTGTCATCTATTTGATTATTCACTTGAATTCCTAGTTTACGACAAAGAAGTTTGATCACCTCTTCATTTGGTTCAATCTTACCATTCTCAATTTTCGATAGATAAGAAATAGAAATAATTCCATCTGCGAGGTCTTCTTGGGTTAGGTTTTGATTAATTCTATTTAATTTTATGATGGCACCGATATTCATAGTAATCACCTGAACCTACATATTTCCTTTATTATATATTAAAAATTATGTGAAGTGGTAATAATATGAAAATAATTTAGGTGATTCTACTTATCTAGTGAAATTGTGATGGTTCAGATTTCTTATATTCATTATATTTAGAATAGCGCAAAAATATCCCTTTAACAATCAATTATTGAAAGAGGGGGCTTTTGTACTATTCAAAAGCCCTTTATATAATCAAGCCTTTTGTAATTCACTTGGATGACTTTCATTTAATAACCTATCAATTTTGAAAATCAGAATGTCAATCTCTCGTTTAGTAATCTTCGCTGGTTTCTGTTCTGTTTTAACTTTTTCAATTTTCATTTTTTCATCCTCCTAACAAATTTTATTGCTTGGTGGAAAAGTTCTTAACCTAATAATAGCACACTTTCTAGGTCAATTAACTTGGGAAAATAACACGAAATTATTGTGATAAACCATCAATAAATTTTCAAATTTTCCTAAAAGTATTAATATTTCATAATATAAATTCATTTCACAATAGTTCTTTCGAATCAGAGCCTAAACAGCCCTTCTTATTTTATATGTACCAATTACATTTTTTTCCCTACCAAATAAATATGGAAATCCTTTTTTGCTAGTTCAATCAAATGCTATAATGATGGAGGAATATAGAATGGGGGATTTTATTCGGATGTATGACGTTCGCGAATGGCGCCACGCCTTTAAATTAGATCCTAATAAGGAAATATCGGACTCCGATTTGGAAAGAGTATGTGAATCAGGTACTAGTGCCATTATTATTGGTGGATCTGACGGAGTTACATTGGACAATGTTCTTAATTTAATGTCAAGAGTTAGAAGATATACAGTACCATGTGTATTAGAGATTTCAAATCTTGAATCGATTACACCTGGGTTTGATTTATACTTTATCCCAACTGTTTTAAATAGCACAGATGTAAAATGGATAAAAGGGATACATCATCAAGCAGTGAAAGATTATGGTGTTCTGATGAATTGGGATGAAATTCTTGTAGAGGGTTATTGTATCTTAAACGAAGATTGCAAAGCAGCCAAGATGACTTCGGCTAATGCTAATTTAGATGAAGATGATGTCGTTGCTTATGCAATGATGGCTGAGAATTTATTTAAAATGCCAATTTTCTACTTGGAGTACAGTGGAAAATACGGTGATGTAAATCTGGTTAAATCAGCAAAAAGGTATTTGAATAATACAACCTTATTTTATGGTGGCGGTATTAAAAATGCTGCACAGGCGAAAGAAATGGGACAATTTGCTGATGTTATCGTAGTAGGTAATGCACTCTATGAAAACTTTGGAGAGGCATTGAAAACAGTGAAAGCAGTTATGAATTAAGGTAGACAGACTAGATCATATATAATTATAATAGGAACAAATGTTCTGAATGGTGGTGTTGAAAATATGCAATTTTTAACGGATCGGCTTTTAAATGGCTTGAATCCTCAGCAACAGGAAGCAGTGAAAACAACAGATGGTCCCTTGCTACTTATGGCAGGAGCAGGAAGTGGAAAGACAAGAGTTCTGACCCATCGAGTGGCGTTCTTAATGGTAGAAAAAGGTATAAATCCATACAATATTTTAGCGATCACCTTTACGAATAAGGCTGCGAAGGAAATGAAGGAACGGATTGGAAGTATTATGGGTGGTGCAGCAGAAGATGTATGGATATCAACATTTCACTCTATGTGTGTGCGGATATTAAGAAGAGATATTGATCGAATCGGCTTTAACAGAAACTTTACGATTCTGGATTCAACAGACCAGCAATCGGTTATTAAAGGAATTTTAAAGGACAAAAATATTGATCCAAAGAAATTTGATCCTAGAACCATTCTAGGATCCATTAGCAGTGCGAAAAATGAATTAGTGGATCCTGAAGAGTATTCAAAGCTTGTCGGTGGATTTTATGAACAAGTTGTTAGTGATGTATATGAGGAATATCAAAAGCGCCTAAGAAAAAATCAAGCGCTAGATTTCGATGACCTCATCATGAAAACCATTCAATTATTTCAAAGGGTTCCAGAAGTTTTAGAATACTATCAAAGAAAGTTTCAATATATCCATGTCGATGAGTATCAGGATACAAACCGAGCCCAATATACGCTTGTAAAAATGCTTGCATCGCGTTTTCAAAACCTTTGTGTAGTGGGGGATTCCGACCAATCGATCTATCGCTGGCGTGGTGCAGATATTGCTAACATTCTATCCTTTGAGAAAGATTATCCTCAGGCAAAAGTAATCTTACTTGAACAAAACTATCGCTCAACGAAAAGAATTCTTCACGCGGCAAATGAAGTGATAAAAAATAATGCTAATCGTAAACCGAAAAATTTATGGACAGAAAATCAAGATGGCCCCAAAATTGTCTATTATCGTGCAGATAGTGAGCAATCTGAAGCCCAATATGTTGCAGGTAAAATAAAAGAGCTGACAAGCTCAGGTGCACGTAAGCTTTCTGATATTGCTATACTTTACCGAACCAATGCACAATCACGTGTGATTGAGGAAGTTTTCTTAAAATCAAATATTGAATATAACATTGTTGGTGGAATTAAGTTCTACGATCGGAAGGAAATCAAAGATATACTAGCGTACTTAAGGCTCATTGCGAATCCAAATGATGACATTAGTTTACAACGTGTTATAAATGTTCCAAAACGTGGGATTGGGGCAACCTCCTTCGATAAAATGGCTCGATATGCTGCCGAACATGATATTTCAATTATGGATGCATTAAAGGAAATTGATTTTATCGGGGTAAGCCCGAAAGTAGCTAAAGCAGCCTATGAATTTTACGAACTTATAAAAGGGTATACTGGGATGCAGGAATACTTATCTGTCACTGAATTAGTCGAAGAAGTTCTTGAAAAATCAGGTTACAGAGACATGTTAAAGGTTGAAAAAACCTTGGAGTCCCAAAGTAGACTTGAAAATATCGATGAATTTTTATCAGTAACGAAGAATTTCGAAGAGGCGAATGAGGATAAGAGCTTAGTAGCGTTTTTAACTGATCTGGCTTTAGTTGCAGATATTGATCGTCTTGATGAGGAAGAAACAAAAAGTGAGACATGTGTGTTGATGACACTCCACTCTGCTAAAGGGTTAGAGTTCCCAGTTGTATTTTTAATTGGACTTGAGGAAGGAGTTTTTCCTCATAACAGATCCTTAATGGACGAAGCGGAAATGGAGGAAGAAAGACGCTTGGCGTATGTTGGGATTACGCGAGCGGAGGAAGAGTTGTATTTAACAAATGCAGGTATGCGAACATTATTTGGCCGCACGAACATGAATCCTGTTTCTCGTTTTATTAGTGAAATCCCTGAGGATTTAGTAGAACCAGTTCATAAGCAAGCGAAACAAATTAAGAAACCATTCGGTTCTAACCCTACTATGAAGCGTCCAGTGACAAGACCTGTTCCAGCAAGCTCCGGTGGGAATGATGCCGCTTGGGTAGTAGGTGATAAAGCGGAACATAAAAAATGGGGAATAGGGACTGTTGTTAGTGTTAAAGGAGAAGGCAACGGAATCGAATTGGATATTGCTTTTCCAAGTCCTGTAGGTATTAAGCGTCTCTTGGCGGAATTTGCTCCTATTACTAAAATATAATAAATTAGGATGAATGAAATCGGCTCCACCGATTTCATTCAGCTTATTTACTTTTAACAATGGAAGGGTTGTTGTTATGGAAAAAAAGGCTGCTGAAAAACGTGTACAGGAGCTGCATACACTCCTAAATCAATACAATTATGAGTATCATGTGTTAGATCATCCCTCCGTTCCAGATGCAGAATATGACCAGTTAATGAGAGAGTTAACAGATATTGAAGCACAGTATCCCGACTTAGTTTCACCGGAATCCCCTACGCAACGTGTAGGTGGGGAAATTTTATCAGCCTTTAATAAAGTTGAGCATAAGATTCCAATGTTAAGTCTCGGAAATGCTTTTAATGAAGCAGACTTACGTGATTTTGATCGCAAAGTAAAGCAAGCAGTTGGCGACGATGTTGAATATGTTTGTGAACTGAAAATAGATGGATTAGCAATCTCTCTACATTATGAAAACGGGCTTTTTATCCAAGGATCTACTAGAGGAGACGGAACGATTGGTGAGGATATTACAGCTAATCTTAAGACAATCCGCTCCATTCCATTGCGGATTAGTCAACCAATGACAATTGAGGTTCGTGGCGAAGCATATATGCCGAAAAAGTCCTTTGAAAAATTAAATCAACAAAAGGAAGAGAATGGAGAAGAACCATTCGCTAATCCTCGAAATGCTGCTGCTGGCTCTTTACGACAGCTTGATCCTAGAATCGCAGCATCTAGAAATTTGGATATATTCCTGTATGCTATCGGCGATTTTAGTGAAACAGGTGCTACGACCCATCATGACGGATTAAATTTATTAGAAAAGCTTGGTTTTAAAGTAAACAAGGAACGGGAGAAATGTACAAGTATTGAAGAGGTCATTCAATATGTGCAGAAATGGGTTGAAAAAAGACCTCATCTTCCTTATGAGATTGATGGAATTGTTATAAAGGTAAATTCATTTGTTCAGCAAAGTGAACTTGGGACGACAGCAAAAAGTCCAAGATGGGCAATAGCTTATAAGTTTCCTGCAGAGGAAGTCGTTACAAGGCTGCGTGATATCGAATTGAGTGTTGGGCGAACAGGTGTGATTACACCGACAGCATTATTGGACCCTGTTCGAGTGGCGGGAACGAAGGTACAAAGAGCATCATTGCATAATGAAGATTTAATTCGTGAGAAGGATATTAAAATTGGCGACCATGTTGTCATTAAAAAAGCAGGAGATATTATTCCTGAAGTAGTGAATGTATTAGTGGAAAGACGAACAGGTGAGGAAAAAGAATTTATGATGCCTACACATTGTCCTGAATGTGAAAGTGAACTTGTTCGTCTAGAAGGTGAAGTGGCTTTACGCTGCATCAATCCAAAATGTCCAGCTCAAATAAGAGAAGGGTTAATCCACTTTGTTTCTAGAAATGCAATGAATATAGATGGATTAGGTGAAAAGGTAATTAGTCAATTATTCTTACACGAGCTCATTCACGATGTTGCAGATATCTATCGTTTACAGAAAGATCAGCTATTAGCTTTAGAACGTATGGGAGAGAAGTCTGTAACAAATTTATTAGCGGCTATTGAAAAGTCAAAATCCAATTCATTAGAAAAACTATTATTTGGTCTTGGGATTCGCCATGTAGGGGCAAAAGCGGCTAAAACATTAGCGCAACAATTTGGAAACATGAATGAACTAAAGAAGGCAACAAGAGAAGAGCTTACAGCTATTCAAGATATTGGCGAAAAGATGGCAGACTCAATTGTTTCTTATTTTGAAAATGAAGAGGCAATTTCATTGATCCAAGAGCTAGAAACTGCAGGGTTAAATATGAATTATACAGGTCCAATGCCGGTTCAAGTGGAATCCATTTCATCTTCTTTAGCAGGGAAAGTTGTAGTTTTAACCGGAAAGCTTGAGCAGCTGACAAGAAATGAAGCAAAGGAGCAACTCGAGGCATTAGGGGCTACAGTTACAGGTAGTGTAAGTAAAAAAACAGATTTAGTCATTGCTGGAGCAGATGCAGGATCGAAATTAACAAAGGCAACAGAGCTTGGCATCGAAGTTTGGGATGAAGAGAAAATGCTTGAAGAGTTTAATCGTTAAAAGAGAAAATGTTTTAGTTTATCAGCTAAAAAGATTATACTACGTTAGGACTAAGTGAAACTTTATTTTTAGGTAAAACGTCTATGAAAATAGGACGAAATTAAAGGTGGAAATAGTATGAAAAAGTGGTTGCCGGTGTGCGCTGCTGTCATGCTCTTATTGGCAGGGTGTGCACCAAAATTTGATACGGAAAGTAAAATTGTACAGGACAAGAATAATAAAAAGGAATCGGCGATTATCCCTAACTATCAAGTTTCTGACCAGTATTATCGAACGATCCTACCATTTGAACCGAGTAAAGCAAGAGGTAGAATTGTTAGCAACTTAAATACTCGCTATGATATACAGGAATTTGAAACAGGATTAATGAGAGTCGCACAAAAAACGTTTTCACCGGACACGTATCTTTTTCAAGAGGGACAATACTTGGATAAAGATACAGTCGATGCATGGTTGAATCGAAAATATACTCCAAGTCAATTAAAAGAAAAAAAGATGACGGAAGCAGAAAATTTAGGATTAAATCCAGCTAATGATGAAAAGGGGACAGTTGAAGAACAAAATGAGAAGAACCCAATCTACTTAGCTCATATCTTAGAACATGATTATTTAGTAAAAGATAAAGAAGGAAAAGTATCATTAGGTGGAGTTGTTATAGGACTAGCCTTAAATACTGTTCACTATTATCAAAAGGAACAATACGGAGCTGTATATGAGGAAGATATCCATGAAAAAACTGAAAGTGAAGGGAAGAAGATTGCTGAAGAAGTAGTCAAACGTCTTAGAAATATGGATGGTTTAAAGGAAGTTCCTATAACCGTTGCCCTATTCAAGCAAAAATCGAAGTCTTCAGTTGTCCCAGGGAACTTTGTTTCGTATACAGAAGTTGGCAAAGGGAGCGCTAGTATCGGAGATTGGAAAAAGATCGATGAAAAGTATTATCTTTTCCCAGACGATGAGACGAAAAAGGATTATCGCGATGATGCCAATACTTTTGATAAATTTAAGCAAGATGTAGAAGAGTATTTTCCTAATTATAATGGTGTTATTGGACGAGGATTATACAAAGATAAACAACTTAATCAATTAAGTATTGAAATACCGATCCAGTTTTATGGAGAGGCTGAAGTAATAGGTTTTACTCAATATATAACAGGTTTAGTAATAAACACCTTCCCTGATTATGTCTCATTAGAAATTAATGTAACCTCTGTTAACGGACCAAAGGCAATTATTGTCCGTAACCCAGGTGAGAAAGAACCATTTGTTCATATTTATCAGTAACAGACGGATGAATCCGTCTGTTTTTTTTAGGCTCTTTTCTCAAACATTGTAACTGTTTAAGTGAAATTTTAACAAATATCTCTCGACTGAATACCGCTACACCTTTTATTTTCATTAAGAAAAGGAGCTATCTTTTATTGGGTGTAAAAGCTGTTAGTTTGGCTTCTACAAAAGCAACAAAGTATACGAAAACAGTTTTCACTAAGTTGAAGAACGATGATTCTCTTTATTTCACCGAAGAAAGAACAGATACTGAACTCTTAGGCCAAGAGCTGGCAGTATGGCTTTGACCAAAACAACTCTAATGATTAATTTGCGAATTTTGTCGTAAATATTCTAAATATTTATTCAAAATAAGTGTTGCACCATACTAATTCTGTTATATAATACATAAATAAATAATTAATTGTATTATAACAAAATTGAGGAGGAATGGGAATGGATATTCGAATTTCAGGAACTGAAATAAAAGGAGCAATTAGTCTTGGTTATGAAGGTATTTTAACAGCGGAGGCACTTCATTTTATCGAACAATTGGAAAGGCAATTTGGAGATAGAAGAAGAGAACTGTTAGATAACAGGAAAAAAAGGCAAAGAGAATTAGATCAAGGAAACTTGCCATGTTTTTTACCTGAAACAAAACATATTCGAATGGGAAAATGGTCCATTGCCCCATTACCTTTAGATCTTCAGGATCGCCGAGTAGAAATTACTGGACCCGTTGATCGTAAGATGATTATTAATGCACTAAACTCTAATGCAAAGGTATTTATGGCTTGTTTTGAAGATGCTACCTCTCCGACTTGGGACAATTTGATAGAGGGACAGATTAATTTAAGAGATGCAGTGAACAGAACGATTTTTTATCAAGGGGAAAATGGGAAGCAATATAAATTAAATGAATGCCCTGCTGTTTTAATGGTTAGACCACGAGGGCTTCATTTAGATGAGAAGCATGTGTTAGTAGATGGGAAAACGATGTCTGGATGCCTTTTTGATTTTGGTATGTACTTTTTTCATAATGCCTTGCGACTCGTACAGGTTGGTACTGGACCTTATTTTTATCTACCAAAACTTGAAAGTCATCTTGAAGCCAGATTATGGAACGACATTTTTGTCTTTGCTCAAAAATATGTAGGTATTCCAAAAGGAACGATAAAAGCAACAGTATTAATTGAGACTATACTAGCAGCTTTCGAAATGGATGAAATTTTATATGAATTAAAGGATCATTCAGCTGGATTGAATTGTGGCAGATGGGATTATATTTTTAGCTATTTGAAAAAGCTGAAAAACAAGGAAGATGTACTTCTACCCGACCGCTCGGAAGTGACGATGACTGTCCCGTTTATGCGTTCGTATTCATTACTTACAATTAAAACCTGTCATCAAAGAAAAGCACCAGCTATTGGTGGAATGGCTGCACAAATACCTATTAAAAATGATCCTGAAAAAAATGAAGAGGCATTTGCGAAGGTACGTGCAGATAAAGAAAGGGAAGCAAGCGACGGACATGATGGGACATGGGTAGCACATCCGGGTCTTGTCCCAGTTGCTCTTGAAGTGTTTAATCGTGAAATGCCTACACCGAACCAAATTTATTCTGATAAGCAACAAGGAATAACGATTACGGAGGCAGACTTGCTTGAAGTACCTAAAGGCCTCATTACAGAAAAAGGAGTTCGTCACAATATTAGAGTTGGAATCCAGTATATCGAATCATGGTTGAGTGGAAGAGGGGCTGCCCCTATTGACCATTTAATGGAGGATGCTGCGACAGCTGAAATCTCCCGTGCGCAAATATGGCAATGGATACGTCATAAGAAAGGGATATTAGATGATGGGCGAAAATTTACGTTTCAAGTATATGAACAGCTAAAAAAAGAAGAAGTGGCAAAAATTAAGTCCAAGTTCGGCGAAACGATGGCAAGGCTAGATGAAGCAATAGCATTATTTGATCAACTCATAAAAGAAGATGAATTTATTGATTTTCTAACCATTCCTGGTTACGGAATTTTATAGATTAATAGATTAGGAGGAGAAATTAATGAATAACGAAAAGATCATACAGCTACAGGATGCATGGGAGCTTGAAGAACGTTGGAAAGGAATTAAGCGTCCTTATACTGCAGAGGATGTTCTGAAGCTTCGAGGATCTATTGAAATTGAGCACACATTAGCACGCATTGGTGCAGAAAAACTATGGCAGCTTCTCCATGAAGAGGAATATGTTCATGCGTTAGGGGCATTAACCGGGAATCAAGCCGTTCAACAGGTGAAGGCAGGTTTAAAGGCCATTTATTTAAGTGGATGGCAAGTGGCCGCAGATGCTAATTTATCCGGACAGATGTATCCTGATCAAAGTTTGTATCCAGCGAACAGTGTTCCACATGTAGTAAAGCGTATAAACCAAGCTTTACAAAGAGCCGATCAAATTCATCATATAGAAGGGGATCATTCGATTGATTGGTTTGCACCGATTGTTGCAGATGCAGAAGCTGGGTTTGGTGGACAGCTTAATGTTTTTGAGTTAATGAAATCCATGATTGAGGCGGGGGCAGCAGCCGTTCACTTTGAGGATCAATTATCATCTGAGAAAAAGTGTGGCCACCTAGGAGGAAAGGTGTTACTGCCTACCCAAACTGCAGTGAAAAATCTAATCTCTGCACGGCTTGCGGCTGATGTTCTTGGTGTTCCAACTCTGATTATCGCAAGAACAGATGCGAATGCGGCAGATTTGATTACTAGTGATGTAGATCCATATGATGCTCCATTTATAACTGGAGAGCGAACGGCGGAAGGATTTTATCGTACAAAAGCAGGCTTAGATCAAGCGATTGCACGTGGCTTAGCATATGCCCCTTATGCAGATCTTGTCTGGTGTGAAACATCCGAACCTAATGTAAAAGAGGCAAAACGTTTTGCAGCAGCCATTCATAAACAATTCCCAGGGAAGCTGTTAGCCTATAATTGCTCGCCATCCTTTAATTGGAAAAAGAAGTTAGATGAAAAATCGATAGCCACGTTTCAACAAGAGCTTGGAAAAATGGGTTATAAATTTCAATTCGTTACACTTGCAGGGTTCCATTCGCTAAATAACAGTATGTTCGAATTAGCAAAGGGGTATAAAGAAAGAGGGATGGCTGCCTATTCTGAGCTACAAGAAGCAGAATTTGCAAATGAAGTTCATGGATACACTGCTACAAGACATCAGAGGGAAGTAGGCACGGGATACTTTGATGAAGTATCAATGGTAATTACAGGAGGAACATCATCTACAACAGCATTAAAGGGTTCCACAGAAGTTGAGCAGTTTATCAATAGGTAATCCTTAAAAATATCTTCTCACTATAGATGGGAAGATATTTTTTTGTCCATTCTTTGATGCGCATTGTAGGAGTGAAAGGTACAAAAATCTGTATCAGAGAGAGGAGTGAAGCACATTATAGGAGAAACCGGAGCGGAATGTGTGTCCAAGAGAGGATCTGAAGCAAATATTAAGTTCAAACCGGGAAAAAAGTGTCTAGATAGAGAAACCAAAGCAAAATGTGTCCCAGAGTATGCGTGGAACACATTCTTAAAATGATGAACCAAAAAAATGTATCTCAAGAAGTGCTCAAAAAAACACAAAGGGATTAGAATGACGTAATAATCAAATATTCACTTAATATATGGCTTATACCCTTGCCTATATACAAGCCATTCTGCTATTATCAATAATATTGTAACTATATTAATAGGTGTATGATTTTCATTCGGAGGTGAAGGAAATGTCTAGAATTACAAAGGAACAGGTAAATCACGTTGCTAATCTGGCGAGGCTGGAATTCGATGAAGAGCAAATTGAGAAATTTA
The DNA here is from genome assembly GCF_038007825.1 of Heyndrickxia sp. FSL W8-0496. Taxonomy (NCBI): domain Bacteria; kingdom Bacillati; phylum Bacillota; class Bacilli; order Caryophanales; family Bacillaceae; genus Heyndrickxia; species Heyndrickxia sp. FSL W8-0496. Next base: position 4,733,417 of record NZ_JBBOXX010000001.1, on the reverse strand, counting down.
CGAAGCAATTAGATGATATTATTAGTCTTGCAGAGTCATTAAATGAAGTAGATACAACAAATGTGGAGCCGACTTCCCATGTGTTAGATATTCGTAATGTTCTTCGGGAGGACAAAGCAAAACCAGGGCTACCCCGAGAAGAAGTATTAAAAAATGCCCCTGACCAAAAAGATGGACAATTTCGAGTGCCATCAATTATAGAATAGGAGGGTTAGAGTTGGCTTTATTTGATCATAAAATCTCTGAGTTACATGAATTTTTACATAAAAAAGAAGTTAAAGTATCTGAATTAGTTGCAGAATCCTATCAAACTATACAACAAGTGGATGGAAAGGTACAAGCTTTTCTTACATTAGATGAAGAAACAGCTCGTGAAAAAGCGAAACAATTAGATGAAGCTCTTGGTTCTGAAGAATCAAAGCACCCTCTCTTCGGAATGCCAATTGGAATTAAGGATAATATCGTCACAAAAGGTCTTCGAACTACATGCGCTAGTAAAATCCTCGAAAATTTTGACCCTATTTATAATGCTACAGTTATGGACAAATTACATAACGCTGGTACGATCACAATAGGAAAATTGAATATGGATGAATTTGCTATGGGATCATCGAATGAAAACTCTGGTTTTCAAAAAACCTTTAACCCTTGGAATTTAAATGCTGTACCGGGTGGATCATCTGGTGGCTCTGCAGCAGCAGTCGCAGCAGGAGAAGTTCCTTTTTCATTAGGTTCGGATACGGGTGGTTCGATTAGACAGCCAGCAGCTTTTTGTGGTGTAGTCGGATTAAAACCAACATATGGTAGAGTCTCCCGATTTGGTTTAGTTGCATTTGCGTCATCGCTTGATCAAATTGGCCCGATAACTAGAAATGTTGAGGATAATGCTTATCTTTTACAAGCGATTTCTGGAGTGGATCCACATGATTCAACATCTGCCAATATTGATGTGCCAAATTTTGTTCAAAGTTTAACAGGTGATATTAAGGGCATGAAAATCGCTGTACCAAAAGAATATATCGGAGAAGGCGTGAATGAAGAGGTCCGTCAATCGGTTTTAAATGCATTGAAGGTACTAGAAGGCTTAGGTGCAACTTGGGAAGAGGTTAGCTTGCCACATTCAAAATATGCGACAGCAGCCTACTATATTTTATCTTCTTCAGAAGCATCATCAAACCTTGCTCGTTTTGATGGAGTACGTTATGGATATCGTTCACCGAATGCAAAGAACCTAATGGAATTATATAAAAAATCCCGTTCCGAAGGTTTTGGTGAAGAAGTGAAGCGTCGAATTATGCTTGGAACCTTTGCATTAAGTTCTGGTTATTATGATGCTTATTATAAAAAAGCTCAACAAGTGCGGACATTAATTAAAAACGACTTTGAAAAGGTCTTCGAAAAATATGATGTCATTATTGGACCTACAACACCAACTCCTGCATTTAAAATTGGTGAAAATACAGAGGATCCATTAACAATGTATGCGAACGACCTTTTAACCATTCCTGTGAACCTTGCGGGTGTACCAGGAATCTCAATTCCTTGTGGATTCGAGGGTGGTCTACCATTAGGCTTACAAATCATCGGAAAACACTTTGACGAAGCAACTGTATATCGTGTGGCACATGCGTTTGAACAAGCAACGAATTATCATAAAGAAAAACCACAGCTGTAAGGGGTGAAAAAAATGAACTTTGAAACAGTTATTGGACTTGAGGTCCATGTTGAGTTAAAAACAGATTCCAAAATCTTTTCTTCTGCACCTGCTCACTTTGGTGCTGAGCCAAATACGAACACAACTGTTGTTGATTTAGGGTATCCAGGAGTATTACCTGTTATGAATAAACGTGTGGTTGAATTTGGGATGAAAGCGGCAATGGCACTGAATTGTCAAATCGCTCAAGAGACTAAGTTTGACCGAAAAAACTATTTTTATCCCGACAATCCAAAGGCTTATCAAATCTCGCAATTTGATAAACCAATTGGTGAGCACGGTTGGATTGAGATTGAGGTAAATGGACAGAAGAAGAAAATTGGAATTACTCGGATTCATTTGGAGGAGGACGCAGGAAAACTGATTCACTCAGAAGATGGTTATTCCCTTGTTGACTTAAACCGTCAAGGGACTCCACTAATTGAGATTGTTTCCGAACCAGATATCCGGACACCTGATGAAGCATATGCTTATTTGGAAAAACTAAAATCCATTATTCAATATACAGATGTTTCCGACTGTAAAATGGAAGAGGGTTCACTACGCTGCGATGCGAATATTTCGATCCGACCTGTTGGCCAAGAGGAGTTCGGTACGAAAACGGAATTGAAAAATTTAAACTCCTTTAACTTTGTTCGTAAAGGCTTGGAATATGAGGAAAAACGTCAAATTCAAGTGGTATCCTCAGGTGGTGTAATTGAACAAGAAACACGCCGCTTTGATGAAGCAACTGGAAAAACATTATTGATGCGTGTTAAAGAAGGTTCAGATGATTATCGTTACTTCCCGGAGCCAGATCTAGTCTCTATTTTTATTGATGAAGAGTGGATGGAAAAAGTACGTTCTGAAATTCCAGAATTACCTGATGCACGGAAGAAGCGTTATGTTGAAGAACTAGGATTGCCTGCATATGATGCCAATGTTTTAACTGTAACGAAGGAAATGGCAGATTTCTTTGAAGCAACAGTTGCAACTGGTGGAGAGGCGAAGCAAGCCTCAAACTGGATTATGGGGGAATTGTCTGCTTACTTAAATGCTGAGCAAAAAGAATTAGGAGACGTACAGCTAACTCCAGAAGGACTTGCTGGAATGATTAAGTTAATTGAGAATGGAACTATTTCTTCGAAGATTGCCAAAACCGTTTTTAAAGAACTAATTGAAAATGGTGGAGATCCAGAACAAATCGTCAAAGAAAAGGGCCTTGTTCAAATCTCAGACGAGGGTGCTTTATTAAAGATTATTGATGAAGTATTAGCGAACAATCAACAATCCATTGATGATTTCAAAAATGGTAAGGCGAAAGCAGTTGGCTATTTAGTTGGACAAATTATGAAAGCTACAAAGGGCCAAGCCAATCCTCCATTAGTGAATAAGCTATTAGTTCAAGAATTAAATAAGAAGTAAAATGGCTAAGGACAGATTTGTCCTTAGTTTTTTTTGTTGGAAATCTGGGTATAGTTCATAGGGCAACTAAAAGGTAAAGGTGTGAACAACAATGTGCCAAACTTACATAGATTTCAAAAATACTTGCTCATATTGTTTGCGAAAAGTAGGGAAAGAGATTGATCAGGTGCTTCCTATATATGATTGGAAGACAGATAAATTGCTTGGATATTTTTGCAAGGATCACTATATGAAAGTAAAAAGCAGAAATATTATAAAAAGTTTTGAGCAAATTAGTTAATAGCAGATTTTAGTGAATATAGCTAAACTAATAATATATATGAACTTAAAAATGAAATATTTTTCTTTCTATGCTATTTTTAAACTATTAAGAGTAAGGAGTGATTAAAGAGTGACTACTTTAAACGAATGGTTTGAAAAAGGAATTCCTGCAAAGGATGTTATTGACTCGATGAAGGTACATAAAGAAAATTTACAGTCAGTTTATGATCAGTTTTCAGTTGCAGTGGAAGATCAATCATTCTTTCAAGATGTAAAAGCGAAAGAGCTTCGGGCCATTGTCATTACTGAGGACTGGTGTGGAGATGCGATGATGAATACTCCAATCCTTTTAAAAATTGCGGAGGCTACAGGTATTGAAACACGTATGATTTTACGGGATCAAAATTTAGAATTAATGGATCAATATCTAACGAATGGAACGTCTCGATCAATTCCAATTTTTATCTTTATTGATAAAAATGGAGAAGAAAAAGCTGTCTGGGGACCACGGGCTCCAAAAGTTCAAGAGTTCGTTATGGAATTACGATCTGCTTTGCCACCTAAAGAGGATGAATCGTTCGAAACTGAGCAAAAAGAAGTTTATAAAAAAATTACACAGGCGTTTACTGAAAATACAAACCTGTGGAATGAAGTATATAATAGTATAAAAGCAACCTTAAAGAACGCCTAATAGGGAAAAAAACAGGATTGTCTCAAGAAGAAGACAATCCTGTTTTTTTTGTTTAAATAAGTCTTTAGGACTAGTTGTTTATATGATACTATAATACTAAAAGCGTTTTCATTAAATGGGGATTATAGGAAAGAGGGGCATAGATGAAGAAAAATAGTATATTTTCCAAATTATTGCTATTTAATAGTTTACTGATTGTATTGATGGGATTAATCATTGGAGTATGTCAATTTTACTTGTTCGAGCAATCTCTTAACCACCTAATTCTCTTACTTAGTTCAGTTATTATTGCTGTCTTATTGAATATTGGTATATTCACGATGGTTTTTCGAAAAAAGTTTGCATTACTAAAAAGATCTGCTGAGCTTTCAGTAATTCTATCAAAAGGGTTGGTAACTGGGTCGAAAGAGACTCAATCCGTAGACGAAATAGAACAGATTCATCTTGCCTTAAATAACCTAACTCAAGAATCAGGGGTATTAATGAAAAAATTAAACGAAGTGAGCGGACAAGTAATCGAATCCGCCGCCGAGCTTTCTGCCATTTCAGAAGTGACCTCTAACGGTAGCATAGAGATTGGTAAAGGGATAAATGAAATTGCGATAGGTGTCCAAAATCAAGCATTAGACCTAGAAAATACAAGTTTTCGAGTTGAAAGCTTAAATCAATCAATTGAGACAATGAATCTCCACAATCAAAAAATTAAAGAGGTAACAGCAAACTCTGAGGAAGCAACTAAAAAGGGAGCAGAGATTGTAATAGAGTTGAAAAAGTCTAACGAACAATCATTAAAAGCTTCAGAGGAAATTAGTGTTGGTATTACAAGCCTTTATAATAAAACATTAGATATTTCCAGAATTACAGAAACGATTAATAGCATTTCGGCAGAAACCAATTTATTGGCATTAAATGCTAGTATTGAGGCAGCTAGAGCAGGAGAACATGGAAAAGGATTCGCGGTGGTGGCTAGTGAGGTGCGGAAATTAGCCGAACAATCCAATGAGGCGACCAAGCAAATTCAAGAAATGATCCATGGTATCGAGCAAGAAACAGAAAAGACGGTTCTGGCGATGTCTGAAACAATCACCCATACACAACAGCTTGATGAAGCAGTGAAGGCGACAGAAAAAGAGTTTACATCTATTTCTAATGCTGTTACCCAGACGATTCAAGCGATTGATCAATTAAATGATGAACTTCAAAATATCACCGAACAAAATCAAAGTATAATGACAGCTATTCATAGTGTTTCAAGTGTGTCACAACAAGCTGCTGCATCGGTTGAGGAAATAACAGCAACCATTGAAGAACAAAATAATATGATTAATCATATTTCAAATTCTGCTAATCATTTAAGTAAAGTAAGTTCACAATTAAATTCATTAATAGACCGATATGACGCGTAAAGAGGGAATCCATTTTGGATATTCTCTCTTTTTTTTAGCCATGTAAAAGGTTCTTTTCTGCCGAAAAAAGAACTATGTGAAAAATGGGCATTTGACGAAAGAAGGAAATTCATTTATAATTATCTCGAATTCGAGATATTTTGATTAAAGATGATTTTTAATTAATGTAATAGATCATAATAGAAAAAAGGAGGATGGCATATGCAAAGTGTAGGTATCCATCATATTACTGCGATCGTCGGTGATCCACAGGAAAATGTCCATTTTTATTCAGAAATTTTAGGTTTAAGATTAGTAAAGAAGACAGTGAATTTTGATGATCCGGGCACGTATCATCTTTATTTTGGGGATGAAGCCGGAAACCCAGGAACCATTATTACTTTTTTCCCTTGGATAAACGCTTATAAAGGCCGAATAGGTGATGGTCAAGTGGGGGTTACTGCCTATGCAGTTCCAGAGGGAGCCCTTCCTTTTTGGAAAAACCGATTGACACAAAATGATATCCATTTTGATACAGTTGTTCGTTTTGAAGAGGAGTCTATCCTTTTTAATGATCCCCACGGATTAATCTTAGAAATAGTTGAGAGAAAAGAAGGTAAGAAAAGTGAATGGGGAATGGATGATATTTCAACAGATGTAGCGATTAAAGGGTTTGCTGGTGCTACTTTATTTTCTGGGGCGCCTAATAAAACAATGAATTTATTAGAAGAGCATATGGGATTGGAAAAGGTTGGAGAAGAAGGAGAATATATTCGCTATCGTTCAATTGCTGATTTAGGAAATGTAATCGACATTAAATTAACGACAACAGGTAGAGGATCAATGGGGGTAGGAACGGTCCACCACATTGCATGGAGAACAAAGGATGATAACGAGCAATTGGAATGGCAAAAGTATTTGCCAACAGCTGGCTATCAAGTAACTCCTGTTCAAGATCGAAATTATTTCAATGCAGTCTATTTCAGAGAATTTGGAGGAATATTGTTTGAAATTGCAACAGATCCACCGGGATTTGCAATTGATGAGCCAAAGGAACAGCTTGGTGAACATTTAATGCTCCCTGCAAGATATGAAGGATATCGTCAACAACTTGAGGCGACCTTGCCACCAATACACATAGAAAAAAATAGGAGGAATGAGAAATGAAGCACTATTTTCAAAAAGGTAAGGATGCATCCAAGCCAGTCCTATTATTACTACACGGAACAGGTGGGAATGAACACTCCTTACTCCAAATAGCTGAAATGATTGATCCAGATGCATCAGTTTTAAGTGTCAGAGGAAATGTTCTGGAACATGGAATGCCTCGATTTTTTAAACGTTTAAGTGAAGGGGTCTTTGACCTAGAAGATTTGGAGCTTAGGACAAAGGAACTAAATGATTTTTTAAATAATGCTTCAGCAGAATATGGATTTGATCGCCAAAACATCGTTGCAGTAGGGTATTCAAATGGAGCAAATATTGCAGGAAGTCTTCTATTTTATTTTGAAGAGGCTTTAAAAGGAGCTGTACTCTTCCATCCAATGGTACCGAGAAGAGACTTGGATATCCCATCGATGGCTCAGCTTCCAGTATTCATCGGAGCAGGTGTGAATGATCCATTAATTAAAATGGCTGAGACAGAAGAACTAAAGGGAATCCTAGAGCAAAAGGGAGCAACCGTTACACTTTTTTGGGAAAATTATGGCCACCAATTAACAGAAGCTGAAGTGATGAATGCGGCGAAATGGTATCAGGAAAATTATCGTAAGTAGGAAAGGGATCGAATAGACGTGCTAGAGGAATAGAATGGACGTTATATGTGAAAAAGCGTTATTTCGATCTGATAATGGGCACACAATCTGTTATTGAACAAAAAACAGTTATTTTCTAATGAATTTGGCCTGTAGTGGATTCAGTGTTTATAAAAGCCTTGAAACAGTATGGTTATTTTGTCCGTATAGAGATAGAGCTAAATGAAAAAACCTGGATTTCTTTGAAATCTAGGCTTTTTTCATGTGGTCATTATTCTCTATTCTACTCCTATTAACCTCTTGATGTAATCGGATGGAACGATAAGGTATTCCTTTAGTAGAAGGATCATACATGGTTCAATCCTATCAACTATAATGATGGGGTTTTTTAATCCAGCAAATGCCTGCTATACTAAAGTTTATATTGATCTTTCAATAAATTTCCTTATTTTTATCCATACTATATTTGAGGTGAAGTTCATGTATAAACTATTATCACATAATGATTTAGACGGAGTAGGCTGTGGCATTTTAGGGAAGCTTGCCTTTGGTGATAAAATCAGTGTTCGCTATAATTCTATTTCAAATCTTAATCGGGAAGTGGAATCATTTTTAGGGAATGATGATAAAGATACATATTTATTTATAACAGACCTATCTGTAAATGAAGAGAATGAAAAAGGATTGGCTGCATATGTACAGGAAGGGGGCAAGGTCCAATTAATTGATCATCATAAAACTGCGTTGCATTTCAATGAGTATTCATGGGGACATGTAGTCGTTGAGGATGAAGAGGGGAAATTAACTTCTGCAACTTCTTTATTATATGAATACCTTGTTTCTCATCAATATTTAGAGCCCACGAACGCAATTGCCGAATTTGTGGAGCTTATAAGACAATACGATACATGGGAATGGGAGAAAAATGATAATCAACAAGCACAACGTTTGAATGCTCTATTTTTCTTAATTTCCATCGATGAATTTGAAGAAAAAATGCTTCAACGTCTTCAAGAGGATGACCATTTTGACTTTGATGAGTTTGAGACAAAGCTTTTAGAAATGGAAGAGCATAAGATTGAACGCTATATTCGTAGAAAAAGACGAGAACTGGTGCAAACAAAAGTCGGAGAACATTATGCAGGGATAGTTTATGCAGAATCCTATCACTCAGAACTAGGAAATGAATTAGGGAAAGAATATCCACACCTTGATTTTATTGTGATTTTAAATATAGGGGCAAAGCGTGTAGGATTTCGAACGATTCATGAACATATGGATGTATCTGAAGTGGCTGGACATTTTGGTGGTGGCGGGCATGCCAAAGCCTCTGGTTGCTCATTAAATGAAGAAGCGTATAAACAGTTTGTTACTAACACCTTTCATTTAGAACCACTTCATGAGGATGCACAACGAAATCGTCATAATCTTAAGGGGTCTGATCTTGGATCTATGTATAGAAACCATAAGGCAGACATCTTCTTCCTTTATAAAGAAAATGAGCAATGGATCATTGAGAAAAATAAAAGAAAAACGGAACACGCTTTTACAAGCTTTGAGGATGCAGAGAAACATTTAAAGAGAAGTGAAGCTGCTTGGCTTGTTAAAGATGATGAGTTTGTAATTTATTTATTAGGTGAAGTTAGGAATAGGAAATAATAAGGATAAAACAGAGCAGCTTGTTACCCAAGCTGCTTATCTATCATATACTTTCTTTTGCTTTAAAAGATACCTTTCTTCAAACTCCTCCTTCAAAATGGAAAAGACTTTTAAATCCCAGTGCTTTTCTTTAATAAATACTGCTTTTCGTAATGTTCCCTCATAGGACATACCGATCTTTTCCATCACACGTTTTGAGCCGGTGTTTTCTGAAAAGCATCTTGCTTGGATACGGATTAAATCCATTTTATCAAATCCAAATTTGATTAGTTCTTTCGCTGCTTCAGCTGTTATTCCCTTGCCCCAGTAATCCTGATGTAATACATATCCAATTTCAGCAGTTTGATGGGCTGGATTCCATAAGACAAAATCAATGGTTCCAATCATCCGGCCATTATCTTTATATTCAATTGCCCACGGTGATACCTGTTTTTCCGCATACTTGTTTAGTACAAATTCAATAAATTGCTTGGTGTCGGATAATGTACGGTGTGTGTCCCACGTTACATATTTAGATACTTTATCATTTGAACCATATGCAAATATATCTTCAAGGTCATCTAATGATATTTTTCTTAAGATTAATCGTTCTGTTTCGAAAGTAGGGAAATTCCCATAAATATCCTCAATTTTCATCGTATCACCCCTCAATAGTTTGTACTCCATTATATAATGTAAAATTTTAAAGATAAAGAAAAAAGGGAATATTAACAAATAAATAATAGTAATATATCTGAAAATTATATATAATCAAATTAGAACGTTCGTTCAAATATTTTAGGAAGGTTTGGAAAATGGGAAGAAGATACGACAGTGAAAAATCAAGAAAAGACATCATGGAACATGCTTTTTCATTATTTTCTCAACATGGCTATGCACAAACATCTGTAGGTGATATTTCCAAGGCATCAGGCTTTAGTAAAGGACATATTTATTATCATTTTATAAACAAAGAAAAGCTATTTGTCTTATTAGCTCAAAACACGATGAAAGAGTGGCATGAAAAATGGTTACAAAAGGAAAGGAACTATCAATCAGCAAAGGAGAAACTGTTTGGAATTGCCGAGCATGTCCTGCATAACTATCAAACCCCTTTGCTTAAAGCAGGACAAGAACTTGCATCAAATCCGCATTCAACTCCAGAATCAATCAAGCAATTATATGAATTAGCCATTGTTCCGATGAGTGTGTACAAAAAGATTTTACAGGAGGGAATGGATCAAGGAGAATTTAAAAAAGAGGATATTGAGGAATTGACTACTTTATTAGGGACCTGGTTGGGAGGACTATGTCAATTAACGAATACACAAGAATTAAGTACCTTAGAGCCATTATTTAAAAAAGCGATTACTATCTTTTATGAGTCTATTAAGAAGTAATTATAAGGGGGTAACCATGTGAAGATCGGATTGATTGGAGACAGTTTGACTGAAGGACGACCAGGTGTTTCTTTTTACAAAATTTTAAAAGAAAAATACCCGAATGAGATATTCATTAACATAGGGAAACCTGGAGAAACAGTAAAAAGCTTGTACAATCGTCTATCTAAAACAACATTGGATACAGATTTTGATCTTATTTTTCTTTGGATTGGCGTAAATGATGTCTATTCTAAATTATTAAAAGTTCAGGCACAACCGGTATCTAATAATCGTGAAGAATTTGAAGATTACTATAAGCGAATTATTGAATGGATCAGAGCCTATTCTAAAAAAGTCATTGTCGTTACACCTGCTCTTGTCGGAGAAAAGATTGATAGCCCATCTAACATGGAGATTAAGGAATTAGCAAAAATGATTGACTCGATTGCTAGTTCTTATATGGATATTTCTGTGCTAGATATGCAACAAATTTTTAGCAAGCATTTAGCAAACCTTGAATGTTCAGATTACATTAGTACAAACGTGATGACCATTATGAAGGATGCACTCTTTGTAAAGAAAATTCCTCGAATCGATAAGCTTTCAAAAGAAAGAGGTCTTTATTGTACTTTGGATGGGGTTCATATGAATAGTAAGGGTGCTGAAATAGTAGCTGATGCATATGGTTCGGTGATTGACCTAATTGTATCCAATCAAACGATTGCCATTAAGTAAAAGGGAGGATGATTTGAGTTGGTGAGAAAGTCATTGCAGGTATCAACATTACCAGGTTATGAAAAGGAAATTGGTCGGTGGCTTTGGTGTTTAGAGGACGTTCGTCGAACACTTATCAATGCATTATCTGGAACAAATGAAAATGTTCTCGATGCTAAAATTGATGATAGACAATCGATTGGTTCATTGTTATATCACATTGCATTAATTGAAGCGGATTGGTTATATGAAGAAGTTCTTTGTACAGATTGGGATCCTGACATTCTCTTATTATTTCCGCAAGATTGCCGTGCTGAAGACGGATCATTATCTCATGTCGAGGGACAAAGTCTAGAAGAACATTTGCACCGCTTATCGAAGGTACGTGAGGTATTTCTCTCTCATTTTCGTTACATGGATCTAGAAGATTGGAGAACACCAAGGATTCTTGAACCCTATGATGTGACGCCGGAATGGGTGGTTTATCATTTAATTGAACATGAAGCCCATCATAGAGGGCAAATCTTACAGCTATTGAAGCAATTACAGAGGTAGTAATCAATTCTATTAACAATCAGTCTTTCATCACGTTATTGCAGGAATTCTTACTTTTTGCGAGAATGTTTTATTAAGAGGTATACTTTAATTAGATACTGAATGAAAGAGTGATTGTTTTGGAACAGACGGTTGAAAACTATTTACGATATTTAAAAATAGATATGGAGTTACCTTCCCAAAATTATTTACAGCGTTTGATCCAACATCATCTATCTCGCATTCCTTATGAAACGTTTAGTAAGTTCCATTATTTTTATGAAGGAACGGGTTTTGTACCCTCATTAGCTGTATTTGTTGAAAATTTAATGGAAAAGGGATGGGGAGGAACCTGCTATACACTAAATATTAACTTCTCTCGACTTCTCTCAGAGCTAGGATTTTCGTGTTCCCTAGTTAGGGTCAATCCAGGGCATTTAGCAATTATGGTGACATTGGAAAATCGTAGGTTTTATGTTGATGTAGGTTATGGGTCACCTATAATGAAACCAATTGACCTAGAAGCTAAGAGGAGACATATCCTCCATGGATTCGGTGAGGAAATTATTTTTACTCAAACTACAGCTGACCGATTTGAAATCGATCGCCGATCAAACGGAAAATCCTTTGTGAAAAAGGAGATTGAGTGGGTTCCGTTAACAGAAGCAGATATTAAAGATGATATTATACATTCTTATATGGATGAGGATCAAAACACAACTATGAGACGAATTACGGCTGTTCGATTTAATGGGCAAGAATGTTATTTCCTACGGGATCATTCAATTAAAGTAATGACCTATCGAAATATTCGAGAAATTCAAATGCGTGATATAAATAAATGGAAGAAGACCGTACAAGAAGTTTACCAAATAGAAGAAAATTCCTTAAGTGAATCTATTCAGTTCCTCAAGGAACGTGGCGTTGTATTATTCAAAAATGGGTAAATTTAATTACTAGCCTTATCGAGGGGCTAGTTTTTTAATGGGTTGTTGAGAATAAATGTTACAATGATGGTAAACAATGAAAGCATGATGAAATTTGTAAATTAAGGTATTTCAATTGAAATCCACACTTTAATTGTGACGAAAAATTGTTAATACTAGATTTTTACAGTCAAAAGAGGTATGATATTTTCGTGAAAGAAGGACTTAGATCTGGCTACGGCCAGTTTTTCTATGTAACAGGATATCGATTGAACGTAACTTTTAAATGTAAATGCCAAATACGAAAAATAAATTTGTAAAAGTAAGGTTAGGATGATGAAAATGAAACGTGCAAGAATAATCTATAATCCAACCTCAGGACGAGAATTATTTAAGAAACATATTGCGAATGTATTGCAAAAATTAGAGGTTGCTGGTTATGAAGCTTCTTGTCATGCGACAACAGCTGCAGGAGATGCCATTAACGCTGCGAAGATTGCAGTTGAACGTAAATATGATATTGTTATCGCAGCAGGTGGAGATGGAACAATTAATGAGGTTGTAAATGGTCTTGCAGAGCAAGAATATCGTCCGAAGCTAGGGGTCATTCCCGTTGGGACAACGAATGATTTTGCGCGAGCATTACATATCCCGCGTGATATTGAAGCTGCAGTTGATATTATTGTAAAAGGTGATACGATTCCTGTCGATATCGGCAAAATGAATGATAGCTATTTTATCAATATTGCTGGCGGCGGTAGATTGACTGAGTTAACTTATGAAGTACCAAGTAAATTAAAAACAATGCTTGGACAGTTGGCCTATTATATGAAAGGAATTGAGATGCTTCCTTCTATTAGAGCGACAGAAATGAGCATCGAATATGATGGGAAACTATTTGAGGGAGAAGCAATGCTTTTCTTAATAGGACTGACCAATTCGGTTGGTGGATTTGAAAAATTAGCTCCAGATTCATCGGTAAATGATGGTTTATTTTCATTAATTATTTTGAAGAAGACCAATCTTGCTGAATTTATACGAGTAGTGACAGCTGCAATTACGGGTAATCATATTAATGATCCAAACGTCATTTATACATCGGCGAATCGCATTAAGGTGAATTCAACAGAAAAAATGCAATTAAACATTGATGGAGAATTCGGTGGGTTAGTTCCTGCAGAATTTGAAAATTTATATCGCCATTTAGATGTATTTGTTCCAATTGATCGGATTCGACCTGAAGATAGAGTGGATTAATAAAAACGCCTTAGAGCACTTATCATATTTATTAAGATAAGTGCTCTTTTATAAATATTTGGTAAAAAATGATTGACTTTTCTATTATTCCAAATTAAACTAGTTATGTAAGTGATCACTTGCATACATGAAAGTTGGATGAAAAAAATGAATGAACAAAAAAATACTTCAGAAAGAATTATTGAAGCATTTATCGAATTGTTTCGGGATTTCGGCTATAAAGGGGCAACAACTCGAGCTGTCGCAGAACGTGCTGGGGTCAATGAAGTAACGATTTTTCGGCATTTTGGAAACAAAAAAGGCATTATGGATGCTGCTCTCGAATCTGTGTCCTACAGTCCCTTTCTTGAAAAAATCATTAATGAGGATATGGTATGGGATTTAGAAAAAGACCTGTGGAAAATAGCTGATAGTTATCATAGGTATATGGTTAAGATCAATGATTTAGTATTAATTGGTTTCCGAGAGGCTCAGCTATTTCCTGAGCTTAATGACACGATTGTACAAATTCCTAAGCAATTAAAAGCCAATTTGGTTTCTTATTTAACAGAAATGTATAACAGAGGCAAATTAATTGAGACAAATATTGAATTTCAAGCAATGAACTTTATATGGTTGAATTTCGGCTACTTTCTTTCAAAAAGTCGTTTTGGTAATCAGGTGATTGCAAGCTCACAAAATGAATTTTTGAAACATAGTATACAGCTTTTTGCTAGGGGACTAACCCCCTAGTAAATTTTTTAATTATTATGCAAGTATGTACTTGCTTTAATTAAGGGGGAATAAAAAATGACTATGATGAAACAGTTTTTTAAGCAATCTGAAACATTTATTGGTCTAGGAGCAGCATTTTTCTTCCTGCTCATTTTCTTTTGTGTATGGATGACTGCGTATGATGGAGTGAATGATCGAATGGACCAATTAAAAATTGGTTTTGTTAATGAGGATAAGCAAATGGGTTTGGTGATAGAAAAGGAAATGGAGAAAAACATTCCATTTGATATAAAAATATACCAAACAATTGAGTCTGCCCAAAAGGATATGAACCAACGGAAATTGGATATGGTGATGCAAGTACCCAAAGGCTTTTCAAGCGAGATTCAAGAAAAGGGAAGAACAGATCTTAAATACTTCATTAATCAGGCAAATGCTTCATTGGCGAAACAATTAATGGATGTGGCTGCAAATACGATTACACAAAGTGTGAATGAAAATGTCTATATGTATAAGCAACAGCTTATTCTTTCTAAAGTACCCGAACAGATGACCACTGTTATTTCTTCAAAGGAGCTTGCACAAAGTCTAACCAAAAATATAGAGTCAGCACTACAGTCATTGAGTATTCAATCAGTTCAGCCATCTGTTAAAAAGACAAATCATGTAGATGGATTTGCTGCGACAATGGTTCCAATGATGATTGTACTTGCTTCCTTTGTTGGATCGATGATTATGAGTCTCAATGTTCATATGGCATCAATCAAATTAAAATCAAGCTTTAGTAAATGGAGGATCTTACTAGCAAGAATAGTTATAAATGCAGGTGTTGCCCTATTGTTGACAGTAATCTCATTAGTATTAATGGAGGCTTTCAATATTGAACTGCAAAGAACCTTCATAGAAACAGGGGTTTTTCAATTGTTAGTCTACTTTTCTTTTTTAAGTTTAACTCAGATGTTTGTGGTATTATTTGGACCTGGGGGAATGCTGTTCAATATTCTCGTTCTTTCACTACAACTAGTTACCTCGGGAGTGATCGTTCCTAAAGTGATGCTATCTAATTTTTATCAATCTGTCGGTTCTGTACTCCCAGCAACCTACGCTGCAGATGGTTATTACACGGTCATATTTGGCGGAGAAAAATTAGCATTAAATATGATGATTTTACTACTCATATCATTGGTGTCTGTTGTTATTGTAATAATTAAAGTAGCATTTCAGAAATCTAGCGCAGGAGTATTAAGGGAAAAAGTCTCTGTATCACAGTAAAAACAATCCGGAGTAAACAATAATGGGCTGTCATCAGACAGCCCATTATTGTTTATTCTTGTTTTAATAATAGTTTGCTTTGTTCAAATTCCTTTTCAATTTCCCCATTATGCTTATAGGTAGCTAAACTAACGACAATACTTACGATGAGGTTTACTATGAATCCTGGAACGATTTCATATAAGGTGTCACTAAGTCCAAGATTAGACCAGATAATAACAGTAGCTGCACCTGTAACCATTCCAAAGATGGCCCCCCAGTTATTCATCTTTTTCCAGAATAGGCTTAGGAATACAACTGGTCCAAAAGATGCACCGAATCCAGCCCATGCATAAGATACAAGCTTAAGAATAGTCGAATTATGATCAAATGCTAATAAAGCCGCAACAATGGCTACAACGAGAACAGCCATTCTTCCGAAGAAAACTAATTCCTTGTCTGAGGCATTACGACGGAACATTAATTTATATAGATCTTCGGTTAAGGCACTAGAAGTAACGATTAATTGAGAGGATACTGTACTCATAATAGCTGCTAGTACTGCGGCAAGAACAAGTCCTGCTATAAGCGGATGGAAAAGAATTTGCCCTAATTGGATAAACACTGTTTCAGCATCTGCTTTACCTAATGGTGCACCAATATTATGAAAGTATGCAATTCCGATCAAGGCTGTTAATGATGTTCCCGCTAATGAAAGGATCATCCAGCCCATTCCAATTCTTCGAGCACTTTTTGTTTCTTTAACCGTTTTAATTGCCATAAAGCGTACGATAATATGTGGCTGTCCTACGTAACCAAGCCCCCATGCAAGAGCAGAAATAACTCCTAGCACAGTGGTTCCCTTAAATAAATTAAGTAAAGTCGGATCAATTGAGCGAATGGTTTCAAATGTTTCCGCAGGACCTCCTGTTTTAAAGATTGCGATTGCTGGTACAAGAAGTAAGGCAATCACCATTATGAGACCCTGAATAAAATCGGTCCAGCTAACAGCAAGGAAACCTCCGAATAATGTATAGGCTACGACGACCCCAGCTACAATGAATAAGCCTGTTTTATAGTGTAACCCGAAGGAGCTTTCAAAGAAAACAGCCCCAGATACCATTCCGGATGAAACATAAAAAGTAAAGAATATTAAAATAACTAAAGACGAAACAATTCTTAATAATTTCGTAGAATCTTTGAATCGGTTTTCTAAATAGGATGGTATCGTAATAGAATCATTGGCAACCTGTGTATAGGAACGTAGACGTGGGGCAATTAATACCCAGTTTAAATAAGCACCAATTGTTAATCCAATGGCAATCCAAGCATCGGCTAATCCGTTTAAATATAAGCCACCTGGAAGTCCCATTAACAACCAACCACTCATATCTGCAGCTCCTGCACTTAAGGCAGTAACGGCTGGACCTAATGAGCGTCCACCTAGCATATAGTCAGTTAAATTACTTGTTTTGCGGTATGCGTAAAAACCAATTAATAGCATCAATACCATATAAAGACCAATGGCTATCAGTTTGTATGCATCATCTGTCATCATGATCATCTCCTTCTAGTTGTATAAATTACACATTCTGAATGCCTTTTCATTATAGCGCAAAAAATGTATTTTTAAAATTACTAATGTTGGGAAAAGAGTAGATATATAAAATTATCAGTAAAGGGTAAATAAAGGTTGCATTGCCAAAAGTAATATACCTATAATTGGGAAAAGTGCGAAAAATGTAAATGAATAGCGAAATTTGCTAAAAAGGGGGGAGTAGGGTTATGGCTATAAAATTAGTGCTTCAATTATTTAAAACACTATTATTATGGCTGTTTGTGACAACCATCTTAATCTTGCTTATTCTTCTTCCAAGAGGAGATAGTAAGATTGATTATTCCAAATCACGGGTAGAAATGACGGAAGAATATGAAAAAAATATCACTACCTTTTCATGGGAGAGTTATAAAAATAATATTACTGATTTTTTTTCATATGCAATTAAAAACAGAAGCTTGGGTCAGACAGAATATGGAGTTTCTGTCGAATATGAAGTATGGAGATATACGAAAAAAAGTATCTATATTTTACTCCCTAGTATTATTATTAGTTTTATTTTTGGTGTAGTAAAGGGAATCTATGATTTTAAAGTAGACAAAAAGGCATTCAATTTATTTGGAGAGAAGATTACCTCCTTTTTTTTATCTGTTCCTGATTTTTTTGTCATCATAGCCATTCAGGTTGGAATCATGGCTCTAATTGATTTAGGCTTTCCTCACGTTAAATTGTATGGGAGTGAGACACTATCTAATAAATTATTTGCTATAGGATTTTTGTCCATCTACCCGACCTTTTATATTGCAAGGATAACAGAAAATTATCTTTCCTCCGAAAGTGGAAGGGACTATGTGCGGACAGCGATTGGTAAGGGGACATCTAGTAAAAAAATTATCTACTTGCATATGCTTAATAATTGCTGGATTCGTGTTGTTGGACAAATTAATACCTTAGTGCTGTATATTTTATCCAATCTATTCATTGTTGAGTTTTTAACGGGTTATCGTGGAGGTGCATACCGATTTTACCAGGCATTTCATGTGCCAAAACAATTTGGTATAGGCTCCAGCATGAATATAGATATTCCAATTGTTGTGGAGTTTATCGTACTGTTCACTACGATTGTGTTACTAACAAAAATAGTGAGTGATATGATCCATTCAATATTGCTTAGAAGGGAGGCCACTATAGAAAAATGAAGAAAAATAAATCATTAATTATAGGTATCAGTTTAGTTTCTATTATTCTATTCATTGCTATTGCTGGCCCTTACCTTCCTTTTGTCGATCAAGAATTAAAGACAGAAGGAGTACGAAAGATGGATAATGGGTCACTTAAGGTTCCTGCTTTTTCCCCGTCTAGTATGAATCTATTAGGGACGGATTCAGAAGGAAGAGATATATTAAGTCGTTTGATAATGGGGACTAAAGAAGTTTTATACAGTGTAATCGGGATAACGTTAATTCGCTATTTAATTGCTGTCCCTTTTGGACTTTTTGCGAGTTTCTATCAATCAACTAGTAGATTACTAGATTTCTATAATAAAATCTTTTCGTTTGTACCAATCATTTTTATGGTGGTGCTTATCGTCAATCTACCATATATTATGTATTCTCCTCATAGAACCATTCTAGTCATTGTCATTATTGCATTGCTCGAAGTGGGGAGGGTTGGACAATTAATCCAAAATACGATATATACGATTTCTAAAAAGCCATTTATTGAAGCGGCTACATCTATCGGAACAAATAATCGTGGAATGTTTACTCGTCACTATTTTCCTTTTCTTTTGCCTGATTTGATTGTAAATCTAGTTTTAGATATTGGAAGAAATATGTTCCTACTCGGACAACTAGGGATTATTAATGTTTTCCTCGTGCATCGAATTGAAATTGTTGGAGAATTAACCGCAGAAGTCATTAATGATTCAAATGCATGGCCACTGCTTTTTAAAGATGTCACATTTGATATATTTTCTAAGCCTTGGATTCCGATTGCTGCATGTGTGGCGATAACATTAGCGATTCTGGCCTTTAATCAACTTGGTAAGGGATTGAGACAGTTATTTGAGCGGAATGAGGTACGGTATTTTTAAATATATAGGGAAGAAATGCGTCAGTGATTATAAAGTGAATGGGGTAAGGATATGGAATTTTTATTAAAGGAATCAATTATCGAAGAGCGTACAATTACGCAACTTCAAGAATCGATGGAGAAAGGTGAACTGACATCAAAGGAACTGGTCATGTACTATCTATATAAAATCGCGAAATATGATCAGGACGGACCAAGGATCAACTCTATTCTTGAAATCAATCCGGATGCCATTTTTATTGCAGAAGGATTGGATCATGAGCGGAAAATGAAAGGTTCAAGAGGGGTTCTTCACGGCATTCCCATTTTATTAAAGGATAATATTGAAACGAAGGACAATATGCATACGAGTGCGGGAACATTGGCACTTGAGCAGTATGTAGGGAAAAAGGATGCCTTTCTAGTCGAAAGGTTGCGACAAGCAGGAGCGGTGATATTAGGAAAGGCAAATATGACTGAATTAGCGAATGGAATGTCTAGTAAAATGTGGGCAGGATATAGCTCAAGAGGTGGTCAGGTGGTCAATCCGTATGGCTCTGAATTCTTTGTTGGTGGTTCAAGTACAGGCTCTGCAGCTGCTGTTGCCTCTAATTTTACAGCTGCAGCTATCGGAACGGAAACAGATGGCTCTATCCTAAGTCCAGCTGTTCAGCACTCGGTAGTGGGCATTAAGCCAACAACAGGTCTTATTAGTCGTACAGGAATCATTCCATTTACATATTCGCAGGATACAGCAGGACCGATGGCAAGAACAGTAGAGGATGCAGCCATTCTATTAGGGATGTTAACAGGTGTAGATTCAGAGGATCCAGCAACATATAAAAGTGAAGGAATGTTCGATGGGGACTACACTCATTTCCTAGATGAACAAGGATTAAAAGGGACAAGAATTGGTGTATTTACTCAAGTAACAGAAGATTCCTTCATGCCAGGTGAGTATGATGAAGCTTTATTTCAGCAAGCGATACAAATCATGCAATCAGCAGGGGCAAAAATGATTGTCGATATTGATCTTCCCTCCCTTCATCGAGAATGGAGTTGGTCTGTTAACTATTATGAGCTAAAGCATAGTCTAGAAAACTTTCTTAACCATTTACCAGCTCATTTTCCGGTACATAGTATTAGAGAATTAATTGAGTTTAATCGAGAGAGTCCTGATAGAACATTAAAATATGGCCAAGATAAGCTCGAGATAAGAGGAGAACTAACAAATACGTTGAGAGAATCAAATTATTTATTGGCCAAACTAGAGGATTTATATTATGCACGTGAAAAAGGGATTGACGAAGCTATAGAAACCTATCAATTAGATGCTATTCTCTTTCCTGCTTATGTAGGATCTACAATCTGTGCTAAAGCTGGCTACCCATCTATTGCACTTCCCGCAGGATACATGGAAAATGGCCGTCCATTTGGAATAACATTGGCTTCGGGGGCATTTAAGGAAGGGACATTAATAAAACTAGGATATGCCTTTGAAAATGCAGGGGGGGTTAGAAGAAGACCACTATTTTCATAACTAAAACAGGGAAGCCCCATAGAAGGGTTTCCCATGTTTCTATATTAATTTATAAAGATAGTATTCATTGACCGGGTTTCCATCAATCATTAAGGAATGGACCTTTTCACCTTCAATAATAAAGCCCATTTTTCTATATAGGCGAAAGGCATTTTCATTATCTTTTATTACAGTTAACTCAAGTCTTGTTAACTCTCTTTCCTTTGCCCATCGAAACATTTCTTCAAATAATTGCTTGGCAATTCCTTTTCCACGATGTTTCTTTGATACTCCTAAAACGAGATAGGCGGAATGTCTTGTGCTTTTTACACTG
Source organism: Heyndrickxia sp. FSL W8-0496 (assembly GCF_038007825.1). Taxonomy (NCBI): domain Bacteria; kingdom Bacillati; phylum Bacillota; class Bacilli; order Caryophanales; family Bacillaceae; genus Heyndrickxia; species Heyndrickxia sp. FSL W8-0496. Next base: position 4,712,308 of record NZ_JBBOXX010000001.1, on the reverse strand, counting down.
CCACCTATCGCAATCATATATCCAATCAGTTGTTCGTTCTCTTCAACGACTAAAATCGTTGAACGATCATCCCTTAAAATACGTTTTATTCTTTTCTCTTCCTTCTCAATATCAATCATTCTTTCACCCGGATCATAAAGCATAAATCCTGATTCGTCGATTTCCTGACATAGATGGCTAAAGGCTTTGGCGTCTGACGGTTGAATCTCTCTAATTTTCATGTGTGATGTTCCTTTCAATTTTGATAGTAAATATATTTCTAGGAAAAGAGCTTTTTTCCTGTAATTATTTTTAATCAAACGTTTGATTAGTAATGAAAATAGTACATTTATCAATTGTTTATATCTTTAAACAAACGTTTGATTAAGCCAGCTTTCTTATGTTTGTTCCCTTGTAAAAACCCTACAGTGGGCTTTTACACATAGTAATGAATTCGGCAGTTCTTTTGGAGGTTTGCATCTCATTTCTCAGTGAAAAGGAGCAGGTTGCAGTTCTTTAACTATATTTATTAGTTAAAACTTTACCTAAATAGCATCCTTGATTAAAGAAGAAAAAATAGTTTGAAAGGAGCTATTGATTTAACAAATTGACATGAGCTATCTTTTATGATATTTAAAATATGGTTAGCACTCTTTGTGTGAGAGTGCTAAAATGGAATATATAGTTTATTAATAGGAAGGAGATATTCATATGGCAAAGAAACAATTTAAAGCAGAATCTAAACGATTATTAGAAATGATGATTAACTCCATTTACTCTCAAAAAGAGATTTTTTTAAGAGAATTAATCTCGAATGCTAGTGATGCTATTGATAAAATTTACTACAAAGCATTAACGGATGAAGCATTAACATTTGATAAAGATAGCTATTATATTAAAATTGAGGCGGATAAAGAAAACCGCTTATTGAAAATCTCTGATACCGGAATAGGGATGACGAAAGAGGATCTCGAAAACAATCTTGGTACAATCGCTAAGAGTGGTTCTCTTGCGTTTAAAAATGAAAACGAAGCAAAGGATGGCCATGATATTATTGGTCAATTTGGTGTAGGATTTTATTCCGCATTTATGGTAGCAGATGAAGTAACAGTTATCAGTAAAGCATTAGGTAGTGAAGAAGCATATAAATGGGAATCTAAAGGTGCGGACGGATATAAGATTGATCCATGTGAGAAGGAGTCCGTGGGAACAGAAATCACCTTGAAAATCAAGGAAAACACTGAGGATGAACAATTTGATGAGTATTTAGATGAGTATCGTTTAAAAGCGATTATTAAAAAGTACTCTGATTTCATTCGCTACCCAATTAAAATGGATATGACAAGCAGCCGTCTAAAAGAAGGCAGCGAAAATGAATATGAAGAGTTCACAGAGGAACAAACAATTAATAGCATGGTTCCAATTTGGAGAAAAAACAAAAGTGAGCTTACCGAAGAGGACTATGAAAATTTCTATCAAGAAAAGCGGTACGGTTTTGACAAACCATTGAAGCATATTCATATTAAAGTAGACGGTACAGTACGATATAATGCGATTTTATACATTCCAGAAAATGTTCCATTCGACTATTATTCTAAAGAATTTGAAAAGGGATTAGAGCTATATTCCAGTGGTGTATTAATTATGGAAAAATGCTCAGACCTATTACCAGACTATTTTGGCTTTGTAAAAGGTATGGTCGATTCAGAAGATCTATCCCTAAATATTTCACGTGAAATTTTACAACAAGATAAGCAACTTAAATTCATTGCGAAAAACATTAAAAGCAAAATCAAACGTGAATTGGAAAGCCTCTTAAAGAATGAACGTGAGAAATATGAAAAATTCTATAATGCCTTTGGTCGACAATTAAAATTTGGCGTTTACAATGACTTTGGACAGGATAAAGAAGTCCTCCAAGATCTAATTATGTTCTATTCATCGAAGGAGAAAAAGCTTGTTACATTAGATGAATATGTCTCAAGAATGCCTGAGGACCAAAAATATATTTACTATGCAACAGGAGAATCCATTGACCGAATTGACAAGCTGCCTCAAACCGAACTTGTCGCTGAAAAGGGATATGAAATCCTCTACTTCACTGATGATGTAGATGAATTCGCAATCAAAATGCTAATGAACTACAAAGAAAAAGAATTCAAATCTGTTTCTAGTGGTGATCTCGGTATCGAAGAAGAAAGTGAAAAGCAAACAGAGTCTGAGGAAAAAGAAAGCAAAGAGCTCTTTGATTACATGAAAGAAGTACTTGGTGATAAAGTAAAAAATGTTCGTGCTTCCAAGCGTTTAAAATCTCATCCTGTTTGTCTAACAGCTGAAGGCGAAGTATCCATTGAAATGGAGAAAGTTCTTAGCGCCATGCCAAATAATCAAACTGTGAAAGCAGATAAGGTTCTAGAAATTAACGTCAATCACGAAGTGTTCTCTTCCTTAAAAACTGCCTTTGAACAGGATAAAGAAAAAGTGAAACTATTTACAAATCTACTTTACAATCAAGCTCTTCTTATCGAGGGTCTGCCAATCAATGACCCAGTTGAATTTACAAATGATATTTGTAAAGTGATGGTTTGATCGTTGATGTAAAAGCTTTGTTCCGTTACGGAGCAAAGCTTTTTTTATGGTAGAACGATCATGTTATTTCTCTATTTACCCCAGAATATTAAATAATTTTAAAAATCCTTTCCGTTTTCCACGCTCTCGAAATTCGACTGGTTGGGTGTCTGTTTGACTCTGTTGCTGAGTTTCAAATAGTTTTTTTTCTAATTGTTCTATACGATTCGTTAGCTTGATCATTTCATTCTCTAAATCCTCAATTTCCCTCCTATGTGATAAAAGTTGATAGCTGACAACATTATCAGCCTTTCCGTTTATTTGACCTTCTAATTGGATTAATTTTTCGTGAAGGGTATTGGTAGTAGGTTGATCACTTTGAGTTTTCTTTCCTTTGCGTACCTTTTTAAAAGGTAAATTAATTTCGTGGAGGAGCTTTCCCTTTTGAATTTCTGCTTGTATTTGTTTAAACATCGCAATATCTTCATCGCTAAATTCGAAATGACCCAAATCATTTCGATTGATTTCCAGTTCTAATTGTTTAATCCATCGTTGAATCGTGCTATGTGAGACACCTAATAATTTCGCTACACTTGCTGTATTCAAGTAAATCCCTCCTTTTCTTTAGATTATTCTACTTTGACTAAAGGAATCCTTTGCATACGACAAAACTAGTACCACTTCGGCAAAGAAAGTGGAAGTTTTTTGTTATTGTCGAATAATTGAACAACCCTATTGTATACAATCAGACAATTATTCATAGAAGACGAATCTACCTCCACTCCGTTTGTCTTGCTAGACCATAAGCTTAAAGCTATAATACAGGCTTTAAAAAAACGATTATTTACTTTGGCTATAAGGATTTTTATGTGAAGTGTTTATATAGACTTTTCTCTTCACAAGACAGATTTAGTAGAAAGACAACCGTATATTTAAATAGAATTGGATAAGTATCTATTACAACAATTTCTAGGGGGAATATAAATATAAGTAAACGGACATGTAAGGATAGGGATCTAGATGTTGAAGAAGAAAGGAGGGTTTATATGAATTATGACATCTTCATCACTGGTTTTGTCTTCCTCATTACTATGTTGATTATTTTCTGGAGACCAAAAGGAATAAATGAAGCATGGCCAGCTTCAATTGGGGCTTTAATTATATTACTAACTGGCGTTGTATCAAGTAACGATATACAAGACATTATCAGTAAAATCGGTGGGGCATCCATTACGATTATCTCTACTATTGTCATGGCGGTTATATTAGAAAGCTTTGGTTTTTTTCACTGGGCAGCAGCAAAACTTGCAAGCTTAGCGAGAGGATCAGGATATCGATTATACTGGTTTATCCAACTATTATGTTTTTTGATGACACTTCTATTTAATAATGATGGCAGCATATTAATTACAACCCCTATTCTAATACTTCTATTAAAAAATCTCAGACTTAAACCACACCAGCAAATCCCCTACCTTTTAAGCGGTGCATTAATAGCTACCGCCTCTAGTGCGCCAATTGGAGTAAGCAATATTGTTAATTTAATTGCTTTAAAAATTGTTCATATGTCTCTGTATATGCATACCGCAATGATGTTTATCCCAGCTACATTAGGATTACTTTTTATGTCAGGATTAATGTTTATATTGTTAAAACGAACATTACCAAAAAAATTGCCAAATACAAAATATGATTTAGAAGCAATGTTTTTCATCAAGCATTTTCATCCTTTAAAAGGAGGCATTGATGTTAATACAAAAAAGAAACGGACAACATTCATGTTGAAATTATTACTTTTTGTGTTTATCATGCGATGTTTATTATTCGTTGCCTCGTATTTCTCCATTCCCATCGAATTTGTTGCAGTATTGGGTTCAGTCGTATTGTTAGTCTGGAGATGGTACTATTTGCGAACAAATCCTGTTGATATATTAAAGAAAACACCCTGGCATATACTCATTTTTGCCTTTTCTATGTATGTGATTATTTACGGACTTCATAATGCAGGTTTAACAGAATTTCTCGTAAAAATTTGCGAACCGATTGTGAACCAGGGATTGTTCTATGCCAGTTTTATTATGGGGGGATTAGTATCTATCCTATCGAATTTGTTTAATAATCACCCCGCATTAATGATTGGAACCATTACATTAACGGAAATGGGACTTGATCCCGTTACACTAAAAACTATCTATTTAGCAAATATAATTGGCAGTGATATGGGATCATTATTATTACCAATTGGAACACTCGCTTCATTAATTTGGATGCATATTCTAAGACAAAATAAAATTAGAATTAAATGGAAGGATTATTTGAATGTATCATTGATAGTCATCCCGTTAACTACCATCGTTACCTTATTCCTATTATTCTATTGGGTACAAATGATATTTACTTAAGGGAGAGGTAGGAAGGAGTAAATGAATAAAAAATAAAAAAGCACCCGTAAAGGATGCTTCAACATAACCCCAAAAAGATCCTCTATCTGTTATGTCAGATGGAGGTCTTTTTCCATTCACTATATATTTATTAACATAAGAGCTAAATGGTTAATACTTAAGCAATTTTACATTTAATCAAACGTTTGATTAATAAATTTTCATCCCAAACAGTTGTGTGATACAATCGTGACATCATAAATTGGTTTTAGCAAAGGAAGAAAACAATGAAAATTCAGCTACCCGTCCAGAAAAATGACTATATAGATGTAACCTTTGTCGATCTTACGCATGATGGTCATGGTGTTGCCAAAGTAGATGGCTATCCCATCTTTGTTCCTAATGGATTACCAGGAGAAAAAGCAAAGATTAAAGTAATTAAGGTCAATAAAGGATATGGATTTGGCCGTCTCATTGAGTTATATGAAACAAGTCCAGACCGGGTCAAACCAGATTGTCCGATCTATAAGGAATGTGGAGGATGCCAGCTACAGCATCTGAGCTATTCAGGTCAACTAAAGGCAAAACAGAAACAAGTAAAAGATGTACTACAAAGAATTGGTAAAATTGAAAATGTAACAGTTCATCCGGTCCTAGGTATGGAAGATCCATGGCGTTATCGCAATAAAGCACAGGTGCCTGTCGGTGACAGAGAAGGCGGACTAATTGCCGGATTTTATCAGCATCGTAGCCACGATATTATCGATATGGAAGCTTGTCTCATTCAACAAGAGAAAAACGACACAGTCATCCAAACGGTAAAAGAAATCTGTGGAAAACATGGAGTTCGTGCATACAACGAAGCAACACATAAAGGCACATTACGCCATATCATGGCCCGCTATGGAATGAAAACTGGAGAAGTCATGGTCGTGCTCATCACACGGACAGCAGATCTCCCAAATAAAAAAGCGATTATCGACGAAATTACAACGCAAATACCTGGTGTAAAATCTATTGTTCAAAACATTAATACGAAGCGTACAAATGTCATTTTTGGACCAGAAACAAATGTACTTTGGGGAGAAGAAGTCATCTATGATTATATCGGCAACATCAAATTTGCCATCTCAGCTCGCTCCTTCTACCAAGTCAATCCAGAACAAACGAAGGTTCTTTATGATCAAGCCTTAAAATACGCAGGTCTAACCGGTCAAGAAACAGTTATTGATGCTTATTGTGGAATTGGAACCATCTCATTATTCTTAACCGAAAAGGCGAAAAAGGTTTATGGAGTAGAAATTGTTCCAGAGGCGATTGAAGATGCCAAACGAAATGCAGCATTAAATGGAATCACCAATGTTGAATTCGCTGTTGGTGAAGCGGAAAGAGTTATTCCTAAATGGTATTCAGAAGGCATCACTGCCGATGTTCTTGTTGTCGATCCACCGCGTAAAGGCTGTGACGAAACATTACTGCAAACCATTATTGATATGAAGCCAAAGAAAGTGGTTTATGTATCTTGTAACCCAGCTACATTAGCGAGAGATTTGAGAATATTGGAGGATGGGGGATATCAGACGGTTGAAGTGCAGCCGGTGGATATGTTCCCGCAGACGACGCATGTGGAGTGCTGTTCACTGTTAGTGCGGAAGGACAATTAAATCGGAGATGTATTGGCGGAAATAGTAAAGAGGGGCTGAGAACCCCTCTTTTTTGTTGCCTAATTTATTTTTGTAAAGTATCTTATTTCCTCTTTATCCGCGCAGAACCCTACCGATTCGTATACAGACAAGGCAGATTTATTTGTAGTTAATACCATGAGGTTAGCATATTGTAGCTGATTAGCTTTGAGATATCTCAAAGCTTGTGTAAGCAAATACTTGGCAAAGCCGCGCTTTCTCCATGGTTCCCGGACAAAAACGTCCTCGATTACACCATGGTCAGCTTCTTGCCATGCCATCAGTCCGCCAACAATAGCGTCTGTTTGACGTATGACCATGGAAGTCCATAGTTTGTTATTCTTGTATTCAGATAACCTATTAAGACCAAGTGGAGTATCAGGCCAAATTTCAGCTTCTACATTAAGATAATCTCTTTCTTCGTCAGAGGTTTCCATCTTCCAGTATGAGAATTGAAAGTCCCCTTGAAGCTTTAACTCAGGAATCGGTTCATTCAAATCTCGATTCATGCGATATAAACTATTCAGATGAAGGTATCCTTTTTGGGTAAAAAACTGATTGTTTGCTGTTTCTGTTGAATCGTTACCAACACAAAGCATTGTTCCGTATTCTTTAGGCAAGGTTTCCTTTAATTGATTTGCTCTTATGAAAAGATACTGATAGACGTTTTCGAGCAAAGCAATGTCATTTTCTCTTTCGGAAATGGTTTTTAGATTGACGTAGATGGAATGATTGTTCTCTTTTGAACGACCGGGTGGTACAACGTTAATGATGCTAACTTGCCCCTTAGCGACCATTTTCCCATCTTCAAATGCGCAATAAACGTTACTCCAATTATCTTCGTCCCCGACCCACCAAAATGTTGCATTTTCTTTTTTTGTTACTGATTGATACAACTCGCCAAGTAATGGCATGTCTCCATGTTGGAAATTACGAATGAAAATTTCTGTTGATGATTGGCTCAAAACAATACCCCTCTCAGTAGTGGGGGATTCGCAGTTTAGAGGGCTAGCTATGCGAGTTCCCCTTAATGAATTCGCCCTTTGCTAACATTTGATTACTCACAACAAACGCCTCCTTTAACTGTTATTACCATCGACATTAACATACCATGACTATTGGATTAAACATCATTTACAACTATAATTGTTTTCTCCCACATATATGTAATACTGTTCAAATGCAGTTATACTTTATTGAGCAAGAACCAATGGCATGAACACCTTATTTACAAGTACAAGAATTTCATAAAAATTTTATGCGCGTAAGATGACCGTAAACTGTCCCTAAGACCACTCATCCAAGGTTCTAGCCTGGGTACCTCTTACTACTCGGTTGCATAGAAGAGGAATACGAGCGTCTTAGGGCAGGTATTATATTAGTCTCATGTTACACAGCATGAAGCGGTTCATTTATTAATGAAGGACAAGTTAAACTTTCAAGCATGAAGCTGTCAATATCACCTTCGATTTTTGTAGGCGGTTCAGCACCAAAATGAAGATCAGATTCAAGCAGTATACTAACCGTATTTTTCATTTTAAATATCTCCTATATTCGTTTCTCCATTATTTTCCACATTATGAATGTTGCTTTCTAAATCAGAGGTTTTTAATAGAAATATTAAAGCCTTGCTTTGATAAAGATATTTATTATATCAGTTCTTTGAATGTGAATGATAAATTCCCAAATTTTAGATAAAAGGAATTACACTTTATAATTTAATATTGTAAAATAAAGTAAAATAAGTTGGATAAATGGATGAAGATGATGATATCTTGAATATTATTAAGAAGCTCACTAGGAAACGTACCGGAAAGTGAGACATTTACCTTTCTGATAAGGTTATATCCTGTTCCTTAAAAGATGGTTTATGAATTTCCTTCAATAAATGAGGTGTCATGTTAAAATGAACATTTTTTTAAATTTGTTCTTATTTTATAATAAGCGATTACTGAAAAGTTTCTTTTATTTAGGGTCCATGCTATTTATGGTTGTTATGTTATTTCTGAGATTTTTTATTGATGATAATAAAGCTTATGATTATATGGATTATGGGAGCTTTGTAGGAGAAATGATGCTTATTATTCAAGCAGTCATGTTATTATTTATTGTCTTCTTTTATAGGTTATTTTCTGACGAATACAAATTTGGTGCAAATAATTTATTTGTTGGATCTTTTCGAATTACATTATTAAAAATTGCTGCATTATTGTGTAACCATTTACTATTTTTAGTTATTTTCTTAGGTGCACAAATTTCCTTCATTTTTATCTATTTCCACTCAGTTGGAATTCCATTTTCCTCATTCTATTCACAGACGGCTTCTTACATCATTGTATATTGGTTTTTACCATTTGTTTTTGCGTATTTCTTAGGCATTTTAGTTGCACTGCTATTTGGAAAAAGCAAAATTAGCTTTGTGCTAATGATTGTAGTTTGGATAACGATAGGACCCATGAATACAGAATTATTTTCTTCATATTTTCGTAAACTTTCATTTTCTGATTTAGGTAGTTTATTCTATATTGGTACCCTCCATAGTGAAAATTCGTTTAATGAATTAGTTGGTTATAATACTTCTGAATCTGCATATTTAAAAATTACTTTTTGGTGTATTTCAGCAATTGGTATTGTGTTTATTTTACTTCTAAAGTCAGCTTGGACAGTCCGTGATAAAACTTTTATCTCAATAATATGCCTTTTTCTTTTAATCGGTAACACCATAATTTTTCCAAACATATTTCAAGATGAAAAACCAATTTTTAGTTATGAAAATTTTGCTAAGGAAATTAAGTATTATAAAGTACCAAAAGAAGATGTTGCTCAAAATTATTTACAGTATTCTATCAAACAATATGATATTACATTAAACGTTGATAAGAATGTTTCGGCAGAAACGAAGGTAACAGTAAATAATATCATGAATAATACTCTATCTTTTGTACTTTATCACTTTTTTAAAGTGAAAAAAGTGATTGATAGGGATGGTAATCCTTTACCATTTGTGCAACAAGGTGATTTTGTAACGGTGAGAAGGTCGTCTAAAGTACCAAACGATAAAATAACTTTTTATTATGATATGAAAGACTCTGCCCAGATTCCAATTTCAGAAAACTATTTGTATTTACCGAATTACTTTAGTTGGATACCGGTAAAATCTGATCATGGACCATTTACATATATAAATGTATACGGCGATGCAATAAAATCCCTTTCTATGCAATCCAAAAAAATTATTCATTATAAATTAACGTTAAATGGTGAAATTCCCATCTGTACTAATTTGCATTCTCATAGAAATGGCACCTATAGTGGTGATGTTTCGGGGGGAATAACAGTTATTGCTGGAGAAATTACAAAAAAGAAATTCGGTAGACAAGAGGTGATTTATCCCAATTCTTGGTCGGATATTTCAAAGGACTGGCAAGTATATGAAAAATATCTAATTGAAGTGAATAGAGAAATTAGGGATATGTTTCATTTAAATGATATGAAGTTGCCTAATAAAATCGTACTAGTATCTCCTAATTGGGAATTGAATTCTTATTTAAGTAGTGATCATCTTCTAATTCAACATGAAACACTTTTAAATATTAGTTCTGCGGTAAAAGAAATTCCTGAAGTCTTTATCCCTGCACTACTGTGGAATTATGATCAAAGAACACTTTCCTCTTATGAACAAATCTTTGCGTTTAATGATATTCTTTCTATTTATATACGAGATAAAGTGGGGATTAAATCTCCAGTTTCTGCTCCTACAAGTGCAGAACCTCCATATTCAACGCAAAAAATTGTTGAGCAGTTTTATAAACAATTCTATGATTTATCGGAGAAACAACAAAAGGAATTTTTAGTTTTATGGTATAAGGAAATGAGTAACGTTTCGGATAGTTGGTTAAAAACGGTAAAACTTTTTCAAGATTTTAGGGAGAGGGTAAAATGATAAAGGTTTCCGGGATAAATAAAAAAATCAAAAAACATGAGATACTATCTAACATTACATTAAATATAGAGGGGATATATGGATTAGTTGGACCAAACGGTGCTGGGAAAACTACCTTAATGAAAATTTTATCCAGCCTTATTTCCATGAATGGCGGGAGAATTGAAATTAACGGAGAAGATTATACCAAGGGTAAGTATGTAAAACAAAATACACTAATTGGATATTTACCACAAGATTTCATGGTCTATCCGAATATTACAATAGAGGAAGTACTAGACCATATTGCTATGCTTCAAGGAATGATGGATAAACATAAAAGGAAAACGATTATTAATCAGGTACTAAAGAAGGTTAATCTACAGGGCCATGAAAATAAAAAAATGATTGAACTATCTGGGGGAATGAGAAAAAGGGTTGGAATTGCCCAGCTATTAATGGGGAATCCATCCATCTTAATATTTGATGAACCAACTGCAGGTCTAGACATTGAGGAACGAATTCGATTTCGAAATTTATTAAGGAATCTTGGCTCCGAAAGAACTGTCATTATTTCTTCTCATATTGTAGAAGATATAGAATTTTTATGCACAAAGATTGGGGTCTTAAAGAATGGGAAAGTACTATTTGAGGGTACTCCTTCAGCAATGAAGGCATACGCGGAAGGATATGTTTATGAATATAATGTATCACCGGAAAATTTAGACTTAATAATGATGGAAAAAGAAGTAGTACAAATTACCGAGGAAGAAACGGGTTTAAATATTCGTATCTTTTCATTAGAAAAGGAAGTAGATGCAATGCCGGTAGCACCTAGACTTGTAGATGGTTATTTGGCGATTGTCAAGGGTGTGAAATAGATGAAAAAATATGTTTATAAACTTTATGCTTTCTTCCTCTTTGATCGTAAGACAATGGGTATTATCTTTTTTGTCCCAATTATAATGTTTATCTTCGCTGTGTTTTTAATACTTTTTATTCCAAGAGAGCAAACAGGTATTTATAATAACCTTATTGTAATACAAGGTGTTTACATCCCTTTTTCATGTTGGTGTCTTATGTACCGTTTGAGTGAAATGTATCAAGAAGGAGCACAAGAAACCTTAATTCCATACTACTCAAAACATCTTTTTAATGATTTTCTTCGTTATTTTGTAATTAATATCTTAGGTGTGTTTCTCCTTTGTACTATTTTTATAGTAAAGTATGGAACGCACCAGTTATCAGCCCTAAACATGATCCATTTCATTATTTTAGTGTTATTCTATATGTTTTTTGGGACATCCCTAATGGTATTGATTAAAAATATAGAAATTTCATTAACAGTTATTGTAATTTATACTGTCTTAGAGGTTGTAACGTTAGGAGAGTTCATGCCATGGCCGCATATATTTTTATTTGACCCTCCAATCTGGGAACCTACTTTATCTACGAAATTCACCATTTTATTTATATCGGTTTTCGTATTATTATGTATTACAATTGTCTTTATTAGGAGGGGAGATAGGAAACCAAAATAATAAAAATAAAAAGAGCTACTTTATGGGAGTGAATCATGTACTCTATTATGTGGGAGGCGGCAGTAAATTTAATGTCTTGAATCCTTTCTATGCCCCCTTTCGCTTTATATATTTACAAGTTTATTTATAGTAGGTGTAACTAATTACATTAGTTCTAGTAATTTTCCATTTCAAAATTATGTGTAGGAACTTAATATTAACAATGTACCAGATTGTTTTTGCTAACATTTGGAAAATCGCTTACACCTTTGCATAATGTTCAATCCAAAAGGTGTTGGATGTTGGATTAACTGTTCATACTTATGAAGAAGCAAGACAGTGTTGATACTGCAGGGATTCTTGGTGTTTTTAATTTAAACCAAATATCAAATACATAAGAACCCAGTGATGATGAAACAATTTAAGAATTAATATATTATAGGAGGAGTCCTAGTATGCAAAATGAACAAAGGGAGTTATCATCAGAACAACGTGAAAAAATACTGACAACATTGAGAGCACGTTTTGAGAAAAACATGAATCGCCACGAAGGACTGGAATGGGCTAATGTGCAGGCAAAGCTTGAAATGAATGCTGAAAAACTTTGGTCGCTTAATGAAATGGAGATAACAGGTGGCGAACCAGATGTTATCAATTATGATAAAAAGGCGGATGTATACATTTTTTATGATTGTTCCGAGCAAAGTCCTAAAGGCCGCAGAAGTGTTTGTTATGATCGAAAGGCACTGGAGTCAAGGAAAGAGCATAAACCGAAAAATAACGCTATGGATATGGCTGCAGACATGGGTATTGAGATTTTAACGGAGGAACAATATCGGGAGCTGCAAAAACTGGGAGTTTTTGATACAAAAACATCTAGTTGGGTGAAAACACCTGCTAATATTAGAGACCTAGGTGGTGCCGTCTTTTGTGATCGTCGTTACGACACTGTCTTTTTGTACCATAACGGGGCAGAATCCTATTATGCTTCAAGAGGTTTTCGTGGCTCGCTAATGGTTTGATTTTTGGAGTGAAACCATGGGAAATATATAGTTTATATTTCATGTGAAGTGGTAGCAAGTATAGGACTAAACTAAAAAATAGAAGCTTTCTATTAACAGTGGAACAAAGTAGGTAGCAGGTCATTTTCTGTATCGTAAACCTGCTTCTTTTTTTGTGGAATCTACACCTTTAGCCCGATTATTGATTTGTCCGGCATGGAATAAATAGTATAATTTTAGGGAGAAACTGTGATTACAATATTCTTTACCTCATTGTTAATAATTATTGTTGGAAACTAATATAAAAAAGAGGTGCCACAGACAATATAGTTTTAACCGAATAATGTAGGTAAGTTGAGATTTTAGCAATTCAGAGTAGGTGCTTTTCTTTATAAGCATAAATTGAAAAAATAGGAGGTTTAATAATGGATAATAACGATATATTGATTCGTTTGAGATATGCATTAGAAATAAAAAATAAAGAGATGGCAGAGATATTTAAGCTTGGTGGTGTGGAGGTATCAGTACCTGAAGTGGTCAAGATACTTACAAAGACATACGATGAAGATGAATACGAGAATGAAGATCAAATTAAATGTACGCACAGTATGTTAGATTCTTTTTTAAATGGTCTTATTATTTATAAAAGAGGGGAGCAAGAGCCGAAGCCTGGACAACCTAATCCAGCAGAATCTCCTTTAAAGACAAGTGGAAATGTGAATAATCTTCTTTTAAAGAAAGTCAAAATAGCATTGTCTTTAACGACGGATGATATACTAGATATTTTTAAATATGCAGGATTACGTGTATCAAAAGGAGAACTAGGAGCTTTATTAAGAAAAGAGGGGCATAAGAATTATAAGGAGTGTGGAGATAATTTTGCTAGAAACTTCTTAAAAGGACTTGCGATTAAATTTAGGGGATAATGCTATTGTGACCTATACAGGTTGACAGGATAGATTCGGACAGAAAAAATATAGTCACAACAAGGAAAACAAAAGAAACATAGTTAAGGTGCTTGATCCCTATGGTAAAAAATTTCACGTGGGACAGGCACCTTTAAATGGTGTTTTGATTTTGATTTTTTATTATAATTGTATTTCTGGATAGTTCATAAGTATTTCATGGCTATAATAAAAGCTAGTAGCCAGTGCAATGATTAGTCCAATATAAATTAAAAGTAATTGAATCTTCGTTTTTTTGTTAGTTTTATAGTAGCTCTCTGTTTTCTGTATTTCTTTTTTATAATCTAGTAATTTTTCCTCTAAGCTGTTGAGAGTACGTTCAATGACCTGTTGATTCGGATGAGGGTGTTCTTCATTTAATACTAGGGTACCCGATAATTGTTGAAGATATATATCTTTTTTCATTTTTTCAATTTCTGAATTTAGTGTATTTAATATTTTAGTAATTTCTTGGTTTGTGAATTCCTGTTTTGCTTTGTCAGTAATTTCTTGAACGAAATTTAAATCATTTGATCCTTTTTTTATTTTTGCGACCAAGTTCTCAAGTTCTTGTACTTCTATTTTATCGTTATGTAAACTTTTTTGTTTTTTATATAATTTGTACCACTCTGTTCCGCCTAAGATGACAATTAAAAATCCGATAGGACTACGATTCAGCATTGAAAAAGCTAATAATATGATGATACCTAACCCCCATAGTTTCGTACTAATTCCTGCAGCAATTCTCCCGCCATCCAAAGGGGTAATTGGGATAAGATTAAATAAATTGATCATCGCTCCCAAAATAATCAGAAGTGCCCAAAATGGTTCATGTGTAAAATAATACAAGGGAATGGCAGGTAAAAAGGATAGTAGTCCAAAAAAAGGACCCATATATGCCACAAATCCTTCATCCTTTGCATTTTTAGGCATCTCCTTTAAACCGATAACGGCTCCAACAAAAGGAATAAACAGGGCAGGGCTGACAGGAAGTTTAATCTTTTTAGCAGCGTACAAATGCCCCATTTCGTGAACAAACAATAAATAGACTAGCGCAACGGCGAACTTCCAGCCAAAAAAAAGAGCATAGGTACCTAAATAAATAAACATGCTTACGAGTGTCTGGAGTTTTAAGAATTTAAAAACGATTAAAACATACTTTATTTTGCCAAGTAAAAAGGCCCCTATTGCAATAAATATCCCTAAAGAGGTTTTCTTACTTCTCGTTATATTCGTTTTCCTCAAATAACCATCCCCTTAGCATTTCGAAGATTGAAAAATGAAGCTAAAATTACTGTAAGTATAGTATAAAAGGACCCATTTATAATCACCTAGAGCACAGTTACAAACGAGTGTTTAATCTTTTATTTTGATTAAGTCACATTAACATCGGAACCGAAAAAGTGTTCCTAAAAATTAAGTGCAAAAACTGTTTCATTTTTGCATCCCTATATGATTTCTACGTAAATGAATGTATAAAGTTTCATGTCTCTTTTTTATAGATTGTAAGTTTTTTAATTTTTAATTTTTTATATTTTGCTGTAATTCATTGTTAAATAAGAGTGTATAATACATCCATAAGAATTATTAACATATTGCAAAATGAAAGAGGGACAAATAATGGAGACTTGTGCAGATGTATTAATCGTCATCGATTTGCAGAATGGCGTATGTTACAGTGGGGATCACCTATTTGATTTAGAAAATCTAATCACTAAAGTAAATAATAGAATTGCCTTATATCGAGAATTGCATAAACCAATCATTTTTGTTCAACACTGTGATGAAGAATTAGTGCCTGAAGAAGAACCATGGGCTATCCATGCTAATCTAGATGTTCAGGAACAAGATTTTTTTATTAGAAAAATACATGCAAATTCCTTTTACAAAACGAACTTAAAAAATCTTTTAGACCAATTAGCTGTACAGCGTATTGAATTTTGCGGTGCCCAAACAGAATACTGTATGGATGCTACGATTAAATTTGCTCATGGTTTGGGATACGAAAACTTCATGGTACAAAAAGCAACTTCTACTTTGAATAATCCATTTATGTCTGCAAAAGAGACGATTGATTTTTATGAAAATATATGGAATCATCGGTTTTTAAAATTAATAGGAGATGAATCACAGAATGAACGATGATATACGAATCCTAAAACAAAGGTTTATTTAGCGTAAAATTATATTTTTTATCGTTTTCCCTCTCATTTAAAAACAGATTGATAATGTGATAACGAAATATTGCAATCGAACAACATCTTTTCCTTCCTTCCTTTCTTTAAAGCTCTCTAAAGGTGGATTAAAAGACCCGCAGCAAAATAAATATGTTGCGGAGATACTCAAAAAAATGGCCCGGATAAAAATCCGGGCCATTTCTTGTACAACATCGTTCCAATACCGACGATACATTCATTTTTATTGAATTTTTAATATAGGCTTAATAACCTCACCAGATTTAGATGCGGCAAAAGCTTCATTGATTTGATCGAAGTCATAGAATTTCACTAACTTATCGAATGGGAATAGTCCTTTTTTATAATAATCTACAAGTTGTGGGATAAAGATTTTTGCGACTGCATCTCCTTCAATAACACCCATCATGGTTTTACCTTCAGCCATTAAATCATTATGAACATCAATGCTCATTTCAGGTGTTACACCGACGATTGCTGCAATACCTAATGGACGTAATGCATGTAAGGATTGACGTACGACTGGAGGAACACCAGTTGTATCAATTGAAAATTCCGTACCGCCATTCGTAATTTCTTTAATTTCATTTACAACATCCACTTTTGTTCCATTTAGAGTATGCGTAGCACCTAGTTCTTTTGCGAGTTCAAGTCGATTATCATGTACATCAATAGCGATGATATTTTTGCATCCTACAATTTTTGCTGCCATGATTGCACTTAAACCTACAGCTCCAGTACCGAAAATGGCAATAGAAGTACCAAATGTTGGTTGAAGTTTGTTTAGAACGGTACCGGCTCCTGTTTGGATTCCACAGCCTAAAGGTCCTAATAAAGCTAAATCAACTTCTTTATCAACTTTTACCACATTGCGTTCATGTGAAATGGCGAATGTACCGAATGAAGATTGTCCAAAGAATGTTGATAAGTCTTTCCCATTTTGTGATAAACGATGTGTATGGTCATCGTTTTTACCGCCGAAATTAAGCTCATTAAATGTTTCACAGGCTGTTGGATGTCCGGTTAAACAATTATGACAATGACCACAGTGAGCAAATGAGAGAACCACATGGTCACCGGGTTCAAGATCTGTAACATTTTCACCCACTTTTTCTACTATTCCTGCTCCCTCATGGCCTAAAACAGCTGGAAGTGGTGCGATTGCTGCATCACGTGCAACGGCATCTGTATGACAAACGCCAGTAGCTATAATTTTTACTAATACTTCATTTGCCTTTGGTTCAGCAAGCTCAACTTCTTCTAAAACAAAATCTTGACCTTGCCCATGAGTCACTGCTGCATTTATTTTCATCAAAAAAACCCCTTTCAATCATTCTGTAGCAATAATAGGTATCCCTTCCTATGTTTCCTTATTAAAATGATAATTATTGTAAATTCACCTCTATCGTATTCCGATTTAAAAATAGGTACAATATTTCTTAAGGAATGAATAGATTCCTTTATGTCAATAAGAGACTAGAAGGTGTTTTCATGCAATTATTACAATTACAATATTTTTTAACTGTAGCTAGAATTGAACATATGTCGCAGGCAGCACTTGAATTAAATGTATCTCAATCATCATTAAGTAAGACGATTGCCCGTTTGGAAGAAGATCTCGGTGTACCTTTATTTGATAGACAGGGGCGTAAGATAAAATTAAATGCCTATGGTGAAATTTTTGCTAAAGCAGCTAAAGAAGCTTTAGTAGGACTTGATAATGCACGGTCACAAATACAGAACCTCGCAAATATTACAGAGGATCGAGTAACAGTCAGTGTAATGAGTTCAAAAATTTTGCCGCATGTCTTTAAAAGCTTTTATCTTAAGCGTCCTAACGTAAAAATACATCAATCGATTTTGCCAGACTCAGTGGCAAAAGAAAGATTAATAACAGGAGAAATTGAATTATGTATCTCGAATAGTCCTATCACTGGACCAGATATTATTTGGTTACCTGTCTTAAAAGAGCAGCTTGAATTAATTGTTCCACTCAATCATCCGTTGGCAATGTTTGATGAAATCGACCTAAAACAAGCTAGACATGAACGTTTTATTAGCTATAAATCTGGTTCAACCGCTACGAATATGATTGAAACATGCTGTCATGATGCTGGTTTTGAACCGAACATTATTTTTGAAGGGACAGAGCTTTCTATTGTTCTTCAGATGGTAAATGAAGGGGAAGGGATTACCTTTTACCCGCAGTATTCATTTCTAGAGGAAAATTTAAAAAATACGAAACGGATCAAAATCAGAAATCCAGACTGCTATCAAATGGTCGGATTTGCATGGATGAAGACTAGAAATTACTCATATGTTGCGAAGCAATTTCGTAAGCATATGATTCATGAATTCGAAGAAATCAATAAGGGGAATAGCTGAATGGGCAACGATCATTTATTTAAGTGGAGCGAGCCTGAGAGAAAAACATTTTGGGATATACACATAATAAAAGTGAAGCATTATAAGATGGACACTAAATATACACAAATGGAAAAGCTCGTCTTGAAATGGCGAGTTTTTCTAATTGAAGTTGCTGTAACCGTCATTTAAATTCTTCTTACTAAATATTATGCCTTTCTTTTTCATTGACAAAAAAAGTCCATCCAAATAATATAAATCGTATACGATGTATCGTGTACGATTTATTCAGAAAAGGAGGGAGAAATATTGAATAGAGCTGAATTTATTGGGGAATCTATTGACTTTTTACATCGTTATACGATGAAAAGTCTACAGAAGAAAGCAGAGGATCATGGTGTTACGATTCCCCAGGTAAAGGTAATCGGTGAAGTGTATTCACATAAAACGGTTAGTATTAAACAACTCTCTCAAAACTTAAAAATGACGCAAAGTACTGTTTCGGATATTGTTGATAGACTAATTTCTAAAGGGTTTCTAGTAAAGATGCCGAATCGCAAGGATAAACGTATAGTAGATATTTCCTTGTCTGCTAGACTCGCTGAAGATATCAATGAGAGTATATCAGAAATTACAAATCAGTCATTAGTTGGTGTATTAGATCGTTTAAGTCCAAATGATCAGGAGATTGTGGAGAAGGGAATGAAATTATTAGTTTCCGCTGTTAAAGAAAACATGGTAGCGGAGGGAATGGATAATTATGAATTCTTTAATGTTTTGTTCTTCTCCGGTAAAGACAAACAAGGCAAGTAAACATTTGAATGGAATTTGGAGGGCACAAGGTGAGAAGAATTATAAAGGGCCGTTGGGCAATTTTTGCAATCTGGCTTATTGCAACGATAGTGCTTACTGTCATTCAGCCAGATGTCAATGCCATTCTACGGCAAAAGGGCCAAGAAGGTACAAGTAAAGACAGTCCATCTGTCATAGCAAGCAGTATATTAAAAAAAATGGATACCACAAAGGGTACGGATAACATAATTGTATTTTATGATAAAAATAAAATTTCCAATGATGAAATGAAAGGAATCGGGGATGCAGTAAAATCACTTGGTGATAGCAGCTCGGAACTTGGGATCACAAACATGATCGATCCCTTCAGTATGCCTGATGCGAAAAGCTCATTAGTTTCCAAAGATGGTACAACTGTCATGGTGAGCTATAAGCTTGATAAAAAAGGCAGAGAAATTGATGATATTAAAAAGCAATTTGAGAAAAAGTTAGATAAAGTACCTGTTACATACTATTTAAGCGGGGAAGACTTTATCAATAATGATTATTTGAAAGCGACCCAGTCAGGTGTAGAGAAGAGTGCGGCATTAACTGTTATCTTTATTTTAGTTGTACTTATTCTTGCATTTAGATCAGTTGTTACCCCGCTGATATCTCTTGTGGCGGTAGCCTTTTCCTATCTTTGTTCGATGGGGATTGCTGCTCAATTAATAGATAAAGCGGGATTTCCAGTAACGAGCCTTACTCAGATGCTTCTCGTGCTTATTCTCTTTGGGATCGGCACGGATTATAATATTCTTCTATTTAATCGGTTTAAGGAAGAGCTATCACATGGTCATTCGATTGATGACGCAATAGTAAATACGTATAAAACGGCAGGAAAAACAATTGCTTATAGTATACTCACTGTATTTATCGCATTCCTAGCTCTAGTTTTTTCCGAATCGCCAATCTATCAATCTGGTGTTGTAGTCGTCATCGGTGTAACTGTTCTATTACTTGAAATTTTGACGCTAACTCCTTTTATTATGAAGGTATTAGGCAAGAAAATATTCTGGCCATCTAAAAATGTTGGTGGGCATAAGGAAAACAAGTTTTGGGGAAAATCATCATCCCTTGCGACTAAGCACCCTATTATTATTACAGTGATCATTCTATTAATTATAGGGCCAATGATGTACTTCCATCAGGAAAAGCTTAACTTTGATACGGTTGGTGAACTTGGAAATAAATATCCTTCATCTAAAGCCATTAATTTGGTTTCAGATCATTTTGGTAAAGGGCAGTCCATGCCGGCTACCGTCGTTATTGAAAATGATCATGCCCTTGATAATAATGAGTCTCTTGCCGTCATTGATAACATAACAGAACGACTTAAGAGTATAAAGGGAGTGAAGCAGGTTTCTTCGGTCACACAGCCTCTTGGGGAAAAGATTGATGATTTTTATGTCGATAGTCAAATGGCAACTGTAACAGATGGCTTATCACAAACAAAAGATGGTGTAGATCAAATCCATGATGGAATGAAGCAAGCACAGGAAAAGCTTGGATCTGCTGACTTTACTGATGTTAACAAAATGGTTGATGGTACCGCGAAGCTTCAAGACGGTATGACTGCCTTAACCAGTGGATTAAAACAAATCCAGGCAGGGATAGATGATAGGTCGAATAATCCACAAACAATAAGTAATGGTATCGCTGCGATTGAAACAAATCTCACGAAGATGAGTGAGGGAGTAGCATTATTAGCTGATAATTATAATAAGATGCAGGCGGGTTATAAGGAAATGGGTGCTCATTATCAAGAGGCAGCTCAGGCCCTTCTTGGTGTAAAAAGTGCCATTACCCAAATGCAATCGATGACAGATGCCCTTGGAAGCAGTTATACGAATTCGAATAATGATGCAAACTTTCAGGCGTTAAAGCAAACAATAAATCAGTTAGCAACAACCTTAAGCCAGATTACACCAGAGAGCATTCAAGCATTAAATGAAAATTATAATGCAGTGACAGCTGGTTTTGGTACGGCAAATAAAAATCTTGCTAGCATGTCAGGTGGATTAAACCAAATGGCAGACGGCTTGAAGAAACTTAAAGAAGGACTTGGCAAAGCATCCTCAGGAATAGACACCATTGTTACAAATATGAAGAGTGTAAATGAGGGGCTTGGCCAGATGAAAACTGGTCAAGAGCAGCTTGCGGCTGGACTTAATGGATTTGGTGCGTTTGGAGACCAATTATCGGATGTGAACGGTGGATTAGAACAAATATCTGATGGAATTGGTCAAACAAATGGTTATTTAGCTCAACTTAATACAAATAAGAACTTCTTTATCCCAAAAGAAGCATTGACAAATGACGAATTCAAATATTCATTAGATGCTTTTATGTCTAAAGATCGAAAAATCACTAAGATGACCATTGTTTTGAGTGATGATCCTTATTCGAATGAAGCGTTAACAACAGTTAAAAGCATCAATACAACAATTTCCAATGGATTAAAAGGTACAGTGCTCTCAGATGCTAAGCATGGAACAGCTGGATCAAGTGCGACAACTAAGGATATGAATGATGTATTGTCTAGAGACTTAAATAAAACAACGATTATTGTCATCGCTGGAGTATTGCTTGTTCTATTCTTTGTTATAAGATCTTTCTGGACACCAGTTTTCATAACAGCATCTCTTGTTGGTGCATATTATGCAGCTATGTTTATCGTAAACTATATTTTCTTAGATGTGCTTGGATATGAAGGATTGTCTTCTTTCGTTCCATTCTTCTCCTTCATCATTATTGTTTCCTTAGGAGTAGATTATAGTATCTTCTTGATGATGCGCTTTAAGGAATACCCGGATCTTTCACCTAAAGAGGCAATTGTATTGGCTTCTAAGCATACGGGTGGTGTCATTATTTCAGCAGTTATTATCCTTGGTGGAACGTTTGCGACACTTATGCCTGCAGGAATCGTCCTTTTATCGGAATTAGCCATTGCTGTTATTACAGGTTTAATCGTACTTTGCTTTATTTTACTACCTATATTTGTCCCGGCATTAATGGCATTACCGGAAACTCTAGCAAATGTTGTTTCTAGAAAAAAAGATGAGCGCTTAAGCTTTGAAGAAAAATAGTGTAGGTTACTAACTAGGGGACAAAAATACTTTTATATGAAACTTAAAAAAAGGATGACTTCTTTTTAATTAGTGAAAGAAGTCATCCTTTTCTTTGATATAATTAAGACTCATCAGGTTTTTCGCCATTCTGTAAATCATTAATGCTTAAGCCAAAATCCATTTGTAGATGAGGATAATCTTTAAATTGAGCCCAATCTCCACCCCAAGAAAATCCTAAAGCTTTTGCTAAGTCTACAACCTCGTACCAATCTGATCGACCATTTTTATTCCCATCATACTCCATGTCCCAAATAACATCTCCTGTAGGAGTTTTTAGTGCAAAATCAACGGCAAGACCGTAATTATGATAGGACTCTCCACCCTTTGCATTGGTGACAATATTTCCACTCACCGTTCTTCCTTTTTCATAAAGCTGGTCTTGATCTTTAGAGCTCCGGAAATCATCTGTAATAATAACCGTAATTCCTATTTTTGCAGCTTGCTGGATTAATTGATTCGTTTTCTCTTTTACAAGTGGATTAAGTCCAGTTGCCTCTATTGGTTTAGTCGAGATTGAGTTGGATTGTTTTTTATGCTCATTAGATAGAGATTGAATATAAAGGAAGCAAATGAACAGAAGAAGAACGACAAACCAAAATCTTTTTAACCGTTTTTTCAATCTTACTATTCCTTTCTTGATCACAATACTATGATGATGACGAAAATATTAATTAAATTGTTTCATGGTTTTTGAAGGAAATCAAATAGGAAATCTAATAAAAAGTTTGTAAATCTGGTGTGAAATTCCTCTGCTGAAATTTACTCATAAAATAAGTTAATAAATTATTTGATAAAAGTATAAAAACTGCCATTCAAAATATGAAGGACAGTTTCTACAGAATTTTTCCTATATTAACTACTGCACCCACTACCACAACTAGAACAACTAGAACCTCCGGAATCCCCTCCAGAGTCTCCTCCTGAATGACAACTATCAGAGGAACCACTACAAGAAAAACCAGAACAAGTAGCTCCTGTGCCTGCAGTGGTTGCTACTTTATAATACTCGTCTGGCAATATTTCATCCATACTGTTTTGAAAAGAGTGTGAATCATATAACGAGTAAAAAATGGCTGCACCTGCTGCTAAATGAAATAGTTGCGACTCAGACGATGAATGTGGTAAAGGTGTAGGTTTTCTATTTGTTTCCATCATCTGTTCGGATAACAAGATTTCATTTTTAAATTTTCTTATTAATTCCAATTTATTATTGAGCCAATCATGCCCTTGACGAAAATATTTATTTAATAATTCGTTTTCTGATAAGTTTTTAAAATCATCAATAATTTCCTGCTTAATTGGATTTTTAAGAAATCCTCCCCAAATGGCTCTACTGTTAGGAGTTGATTCAAATAAGCTTAAATACACCCAATCAAAAAAGCCTCTTTCACCCGGAATCGGAGTTACCTCCATATTTGGCGTATGATGCAAAACTTCCTTATAATAATCCTTTGAGAATTTTTCATATTCTCTAGTAAACATAAGCATTTCATGCCAAATATCATCCACACGCGGGCTAAACATCGGGACTGACTTTAATAAGCTATTCATAATAAAAAAACGTCTTAATTCAAAAAGAAACCAATCAAACTCATAATCTCTAACTTTTGGATGCTCCTTCAAAAATCGTGCTTTTACATTTGATGTGTATGAACTCGATAGGGTTCTATCTAATTCTTGAACAATGGGCAGCAATGTATCTGTTTGAATCCCGAGATTATCTGGAATAGCTTGATCTTTTATGTGTATAAATTTATTCTTTGTTTTAGTGGAAGCAATCATAAAAATAAGAAATATGACTAAAATAATAGCTACTAATAGGATTGGCATAAGCTATTCCCCCTTTTTTCATCCTCAATTTTTATACGTTCACAAACTGGAAAAGTTTCAAAAAATGCCCCTAAAGGTAGGCTACTGATGATAAGGCGTTGGCAGATTATCAAATAGGCATATGAACAAAGGCGTATTGCAATAATAAGCCTAATTTTTATCGATTCTTACCAGTACATCATAATTTTAGTTATATCAGGAAATAATGAACATATTCGGTAACCTATTTTTAAGTGACTTTTTAAGAAATGTAACAGATAAAAACGGATGAAAAAAGCAAGACAAAATGTTTGACTAATGTCTAGTAATCTTATAGGATTTATGAAGCGTGAATATTCTAAGTGAGGTCAATGTAAGAAAGAGATGGATTTAAATAGACAAATTTTAAAGAGTTGATTTCGTAAAATTGCTTTATTCTGTGGTTATTCAAAACCATTTCTCAAAAATTGTCACTACTAGTAAGGGCAACAATACACTTTGAATTTTTCAACATATTTCGCATCTATAGAAGGAGGAGACAACATGAAGAAGACAAAATTGTTTTTTTCAATAATCGCTTTAGCAGTACTTGTTTTAGCTGCATGTGGTAATAATGATAATAAAACGAAAAAAAGTGAAGAAAATTCACTTAAAACGATACAAAAAAATGGTGAATTAACGGTGGGAATTATGGGAACGTACGCACCGTATAATTATATGAACGACAAAAAAGAATATGATGGTTTCGATGTAGATATTGCGAAGGAACTAGCAAAACGTCTTGGGGTAAAAGCTAAATTTGTCGCACAAGATTTTTCAGGATTAATACCTGGACTACAGAAGGGGAAATTTGACATGTTAGTGAGTCAGGTAACCATCACTCCAGAACGACAAAAGCAAATCGATTTTACGAAACCCTATATAACAAATGAAGTAAAAGTGATTGTTAAAGAATCAAATACAAAGATTAAATCATCAGATGATTTTAAAGGAAAAACAATAGGTGTTGGTCTAGGTACAAATGATGAAGCCTATTTACGAAATGATTTAATGCCAAAAGTAGGAAACTTTAAAATTAATACTTATGATGATGTAATAACAACGTTAAAAGATTTAGATGCTGGGCGTATTGATGCAACGATTAATAACGTATATGCGTTAAAACCAATCGTTGAGGAAAATGGTTATAAAATAAAGGCTGTTGGAGATGCAATTAAAGCTGATAAGGCTGCTGTTGCCGTGAAAAAAGGCAATACTGAATTAGTTGATGCTTTAAATGATGCTCTTGCTGAGATGAAAAAAGATGGCAAGTATAAAGAAATCTTTGTTAAATGGTTTGGAGAAGAACCACCAGCAGAATAATGAAGGTAGGTAACTACAATGGATTTGGTCATTGATAATTTTTCTTTCTTATTGAAGGGTGCATATTACACATTACTTATTACAGTGGTTTCTATGTTCTTCGGTTTAATCATTGGCTTGTTAACCGCGATTGCTCGAATTAAGGGCAATCGCGTTCTACGTATGATCGCAAGAGCGTATGTGTCAATCATTCGCGGTACACCTCCGCTTGTACAGATAGTAATTGTTTATTATGGATTAGTGGATTATGGAATTGAATTAGATGCATTAACGGCTGCTTATATTGCACTAAGTATTAATATTGGTGCTTATGTGTCTGAAGCATTCCGTGGCGCGATACAATCGGTGCCAAATGGCCAAACAGAGGCTGCATTGGCAACAGGAATGACAGCTGGCCAAGCCATGCGGCGAATTGTCATTCCACAAGCGATTCGCTACGCCATTCCGCCACTTGGTAACACCTTTATAGGAATGCTAAAGGAAACTTCGCTCGTTTCTGTAATCGCCGTAACAGAATTGATGCGTTCAGCACAATTATTAGTCGCTCAATATTACGCTTATATGCCATTTTACTTGGCAATTGGTATTATGTATTGGGTGATGAGTACATTCTTTTCATTTATATTAAATAAAATTGAAAAACGGTTATCTGTATATTAAGGTGGTGAAAATATGATTGACATTGATCAGCTCCAAAAGAAATTTGGAGAAAATGAAGTGTTGAAAAATATTTCATTAACAATACCAGCACATCAGGTAGTAGCTGTGATCGGTCCGAGTGGTTCAGGTAAAAGTACTTTTTTAAGATGTATTAATGGTCTAGAAAGTATTACTGGTGGAAAAGTAACTGTAAATGGTCATGAAATCAATGCTAAATCTCCGATAAAAGCATTGAAAAAAACCATTTATGCTATCCGGCAAGAAACAGGCATGGTGTTTCAACAGTTTAATTTGTACCCACATAAAACGGTAATTGAAAATGTGATGGAAGCATTAGTTGTTGTAAAAAAGATGTCTAAGCAAGAGGCAAAAAATATTGCGAAACCATTATTAGCACGGGTTGGTTTAGGTGAAAAAGAAAATGTTTACCCTTCCCAGCTATCAGGTGGTCAACAGCAACGTGTCGCCATTGCTAGGGCATTGGCAATGGAACCTAAAATAATGTTATTCGATGAACCAACATCAGCTCTAGATCCAGAATTAGTCGGGGAAGTACTGAATGTTATGAAAGATTTAGCCGAAGAGGGAATGACCATGGTCATTGTCACTCATGAAATGAAATTCGCTAAAGACGTGGCAGATCGTATTCTATTTATGGCGGATGGTGTTATTGTCGAGGATGCTGAACCAAATGATTTCTTTGAACATCCACAAACAGACCGGGCACAAAAATTTTTACGACAGGTATCAGAGTTTTAATCAGAAAGGGATTGAATATCATGCAAATTAAAGCAAAATGGCAAGGCGGACGTGCCTTCGAAGCGGTTGGCCCTACTGGACATACAATGTCCATGGATGCCACAGCAAATTATGGTGGATTAGGACAAGCACCTACACCAACAGAAATGTTACTAGCTTCATTAGCTGGATGTATCGGTATTGACGTGACAATGATTTTAAAACCACATTTAGATCAAATTGAAAATATTGAAATTACAGTGGATGGGACACGCAAAGAGGAAATGCCAACTGCATTTACCGCTGCTACACTTACTTTTACGGTAGATGGGGATATTACAGCTAAAAAAGTAAGACGTGCTATTCGATTAGGTGAAGAAAAATATTGTGCGGTTTCTGCATCATTAAAAGCAGATATATCCTATAAACTAATTTTAAATGGTGAAGAAGTGTCAATTGAAGAAGAATAGGGTTGTTAGACGACAATTTAGGCTCTATATAGAATAGAGACTAATTGTCGTTTTTTGTTTTCCACAGATGAGTATCTTGTTTTGGTTTATATATATTTTCTTACTGTGAAAAGGATGAAAAAAGAGCTTGGTTTCTACCAAGCCTTATTATTCCTCTTTATTAAAATTAATTCTTATACTTTGAGATTTATTCAAAGTCTTATGATTCTCATCAAGAACATCACTTGTTTGAATGTCTATCCATTTTACATCTGGCGTTGATTTTTCGATAATAAATCCAAGTGCCCCTTGTTTAGAACCATTTGGTTCAATCTCTCCACCCAGATATTCAATATAAAAATCATCTTCAAAATTTTTAATCTCTCCATTACTTGTTTCTAAATGAGCAATTGGCCCAAAATGTACTTTTTGGTTCGATTGGTTGATCAGTTCAATTTCTATTTTAATAAAATCGAATTCCTCATATTTTTCCGTAAATTGATGGAAATAGTCCATTAAAGAATACGTAGGTGTATTATGAATGAGCTTAACATTCTTGATTTTCATTTCAACTGGTCCAATAGTATATAATTTATTCTGAGAAGCGATTTCCTTTAAAGTGACAGTCCCCTTACTATCATTAATTGTTTTTCCTGCATTAAGGAGCTTCGTATCATCTGAAACTTGAGGATTAGGGACATAAATATCAGCTAAAGATTTTGCTCTCTTTTTTTCTTTTTCTGTTCGATCTTGTTCAGATGGATGATCCTGTTTTTCTGTTGCTTTAACAGGAGATACCGAAGTTGAAGCAGTTTTACATCCGCTTAAAATTAGGGATAAAGCGAGTATAATGGGAGTTAGTACTTTCATAAAAAAATCTCCTTCCTTACTTATGGGAAAATAAAAATAGGATCGATTATTGATGATTGAAAACGAATAATTCCATAAGCTGATTACGGTCAAATAATGAAGGATAGCTAGAGACTTAGTCTGATTAATTCCGAATCAATCTACATGTAAAAAGGAACCCGTTGAACAATTGTACAACGGGGAATTAAATGATTTTATAAACTAGATCACTTTCCGTTTTTTAAAATCTCGAAAATTAGTTTGGCTTGGTCTGTATTATCAATATTTCCAGCAAATAAGTCGCTACCTGGCCCAAACGCGTACACGTTCACATCTTCACCTGTATGACCACCCGTTGTCCATCCAGTAAAAGATCGATTATCAAAGATAGCCTCAATCGCATTATCTATCTCTGTAACGTCTTTAGATTCAGCAGACTTTTTAACCGATTGGATTTCTTGAGCTGTGAGCTGTAAGTCAATGTATTTCTTTAAAGTTTGTTCTACATCGGCACCTTTAGCAATCTGTTCTGCTATATAGTCTGGTGTGCGTTTTGCTGCTGCAATGGGTGCCCCAAACCAATTATATTCACCCTTGGCTCCGATGGAGAATCCTCCGGTTGAATGGTCAGCTGTTGCCACTACTAGTGTATGTTTATCTTTTTTTGCAAAGTCTATTGCTGCTTTAAATGCCTGTTCAAAGTCTTCCATTTCACTCATTGAACCAACAATATCATTATCATGTCCAGCCCAGTCGATCTGGCTCCCTTCAACCATTAAGAAAAAGCCTTTTTTATTTTTGCTTAATTTATCTAATGCTGTTTCAGTCATGTCTTTTAAAGAAGGCATAGATTCATCACGATCAAGCATTTTTGGCATGCCACCTTGAGCAAATAATCCTAAAATATGAGAGCTTTTGCTATTTAACATGTCATTTTTATTTGTTACATATGAATAGCCCGCTTTTTGAAATTCTTTTGTTAAATCCCGATCAGAGCGTACAAAGTTACTTTTACCCCCACCAAGCAAGACATCAATCTTATGTTCTCCATTAATCATTTCATCATAGTAATCATCGGCAATCGCATTCATATTTTTACGATTTACATCATGAGCACCGTAAGAAGCAGGTGTTGCATGAGTGATTTCAGAGGTTGCTACTAGTCCGGTGGATTTTCCCTTAGCTTTAGCAGCTTCAAGAACCGTTTCTACTGAGGAACCATCATTATCAACACCAATCGCCGCATTATATGTTTTAATCCCGGCAGACATGGCTGTTGCAGCAGCTGCTGAGTCTGTAACATTTTGATTAGGGTCTTCTGGATAAGTCTTTTGTTGCCCGACAAGATATTTATCAAATTCTGTTAGTTCTACTTCTTTTGTTGATGGATCATCCTTTAAATAACGATAAGCAGAAGTGTACGAAACTCCCATCCCGTCTCCGATTAAGAAAATAACATTCTTAATTTTTGCATCGTTTTGTTTAGCTTCAATGGCTTTAACATCATCATTATGTAAAGAACCAAACAAAGCTCCAAGCGCTACCGTAGAAAGAACAGCCACAGGCAAAATCCTCTTTTTAAATCGGTTTTTAAACATCATCAGAACCCCCTAAAATTTTTCATTCAATAAATTCGAACTTCTATTAAACTATAAAATATTTTTGTTAATCTAGTATTAAAACAATGTAAAGATTTATGATGGTGGGACAGGGGGTCGGTTCCGACGTCCCAAACTGTGGGACAAAGGGTCGGTTCCAATGTCCCATCAATATAAAAATGTGAGAAGTTTGCATTTCTATAAAATTTGGTGTTTAACCATTAGGAAATTGCACGATGATTTTTTGATTTAGATCATTTTTACGTAGCTATCAAAGTTTTTATATTTTTTAAAATTGGTGTAAAATACATTTTTAGGGATAAAGGTAGCTCAATTTCCACTGTGGCTTAGTAAGTAACACAGGACTGCACACATTTGGGCTATAATAAGGGATTATTACGCAAGAATTATATATAAACTAGTATTAAAAAATCGTGTAAATTTGTATTATGGAATTACGCAATTGTAGGATAAGTGTTGAACAGTTATCCTTATAAAGGAACTTTTCAAAAAGGGTAAATAGGAGGATTTTTTAATCAATGAAGCGCTATATCTATTATTTGAATAAATGGACATAATTTGAACAAGATAATTAAGCTTACATAGAAGGAGTAAAGAGATATGCAAAATCGAAACATAATGTTAGCCATATTATTAACCAATCTATTCATTGTCTTCTTAGGAATTGGTCTTGTTATTCCAGTTACTCCTACAATCATGAATGAGTTACATATTTCCGGATCTGTTGTCGGCTATATGGTAGCATTTTTTGCTCTTACACAGTTAATTTTGTCACCAATTGCTGGTCGTTGGGTAGACCGCTTTGGGAGAAAAAGAATGATTATTATCGGTTTAATTATTTTTGGAATCTCGGAGTTCTTATTTGGGATTGGGAAAACAATTGAGGTACTTTTTATTTCACGTATGCTTGGCGGTGTCAGTGCGGCATTCATTATGCCAGCAGTTACAGCGTTTATTGCAGATATAACGACGGTTAAGGGACGCTCAAAAGCAATGGGGTATATGTCAGCCGCTATTTCGACAGGTTTTATTATCGGACCTGGACTGGGTGGCTTTTTAGGAGAGATTGGTACCCGCCTGCCGTTCTTCTTTGCCGCAGGTTTTGCAGTAGTAACGGCTATCATATCGATCACTGTACTTCATGAACCGGAACGAAATCCTGAAAAAGAAGAGGAAATAGGACAAAACAAAGGGTGGAAACGTATTTTTGTACCGATCTATCTTATATCTTTCATCATCATTTTTATTTTTTCGTTCGGTTTAGCTTCCTTTGAATCGCTGTTTTCATTATTTGTCGATCATAAATTCGGTTTTTCACCGAAGGATATTGCGATAGTGGTAACAGGTGGTGGGATAGTTGGGGCGATTTTTCAAGTTGGTTTATTTGATCGTCTAACGAAATGGCTGGGAGAAATTCGTTTAATTCGTTACTGCCTAATTATCTCGGCAATCCTTGTATTTCTAGTAACAATCGTGAACACCTATTTTACCATCTTACTTGTTACAGTCACCGTATTTGTTGGATTTGATTTGATGCGTCCGGCTGTAACCACATATTTATCAAAAATCGCTGGTGATGAGCAAGGTTTTGTCGGTGGAATGAACTCCATGTTCACTAGCATTGGTAATGTCATTGGACCAATAATAGGCGGAATATTATTTGATTTTAATTTAAACTACCCTTTTTATTTTGCAACCGTCCTATTAGCTGTTGGAGTTGGGATTTCGTTTGCATGGAAAAGAAGGGAATACCACACGACATAAGGCGGGACAGAGGGTCAGGTTAACTGTCCCACCACCACAATATATTTATGCCGAAAAATTAATTTTGAAATAGGTCCATCTTTTGATGGGCTTTTTTTTAATAAATAGGATGATTACATTTTCATGCGAATAAATCAGTAAATACATGAGAATTAGGTGAATTTCGTGGGAATTACTACACCTAGACTGGGACACTGGACCTGACCCCTTGTCCCACTTTTTTGCATTTTAGTACGTCAAAGTAGTAGAATTTGAGAATCAGTATATTCTTAAAAAAAGTAATTTTAGGGGTGAATGGTAATGATTAATTTTCAAAGTGATTATTTGGAAGGGTGCCATCCGAAAATTTTAGAAAAATTAGTAGAGACGAATTTTAGGCAATCTTCAGGATATGGGAATGATGAGTATTCAAAGGATGCTATTCTTAAAATAAAGGCTGCCTGTAATAAAGAAGATATAGATGTGCATTTTTTGGTAGGAGGAACACAGGCCAATTCTATTATTATTGCATCTATATTGCGTCCACATCAGGGAGTAGTGAGTGCTATTTCTGGGCATATATCTACAAATGAAGCAGGGGCAATTGAGGCTACTGGACATAAAGTACTTACACTTCCTAGTGAGGATGGGAAGATTCGCGCTGAACAAGTAGAGGAATTGTACTATGCACATTGGAATAGTCCAATTCGTGAAGCGGTTGTACAGCCTGGGATGGTGTACATCTCCAATCCTACTGAAATGGGTACCTTGTATACGAAAGCTGAATTGGAATCATTAAGTAAGGTTTGTAGAGAATTGAATCTTCCATTATTTTTAGACGGTGCCAGGTTGGGTTATGGTCTTACAAGTCCATATAATGATGTAACACTTAAGGATATCGCTCATTTATGTGACATCTTTTATATTGGTGGCACAAAATGTGGGGCGCTTTTTGGTGAAGCGGTTGTGATCAGTTCCAATCCATTAAAAAGAGACTTCCGCTATATCATGAAACAACGTGGTGGTGTACTTGCAAAGGGAAGGCTATTAGGGATTCAGTTTGGTACACTCTTTGAAGACGAGCTATATTTAAAAATTTGTGAAAGTGCTGTAGAGTACGCATTAAAATTGCGGCAGGCATTTGAAGAAAAAGGAATCGAGCTTTACGGGAACTCGCTAGCGAATCAACAATTTCCAATTTTAACAAATA
Source organism: Heyndrickxia sp. FSL W8-0496 (assembly GCF_038007825.1). Taxonomy (NCBI): domain Bacteria; kingdom Bacillati; phylum Bacillota; class Bacilli; order Caryophanales; family Bacillaceae; genus Heyndrickxia; species Heyndrickxia sp. FSL W8-0496. The sequence continues at coordinate 4,679,351 of NZ_JBBOXX010000001.1, read as the reverse complement.
CACAGATGGATGTCCTTAGAAAGAATTATGGTTTTGAGGTATGGGGTAAGTTAGATGAAAATTATACGATTACCCGTTTCTGTACAAGCTGGGCAACTAAATTAGAGGATATTGAAGCACTGATTAAAGATGTGAAATTATTGTAGAATATTTAATTTTACTAAAGGATGAATATGGATATAGAACAGATAAAACAGTTCCGATTGATTCATATTCCATTAGCATATAAAAAGTGAAAATGAAGTGGGGTGAAAAGAAATGGGGTAACGGTAAAAGATTTGCTACAATTGCCATCATTTAGAGGGGCAGAGGTGTTGACCGGTAAAAATAATCTAAATCGAACTGTCTCCTCTTTATCCGTGTTAGAAGTTTCAAACGTAGACTTTTTCTCTCAGATTATTCAATCTGTTCAAGATGAGTGGTACGCGGAAGAACTAGTTATTAGCTCATTTTATTCCATTAAAGATAGTGTTGAAAAACAATGTGAAGCGATTCAGCACTTACATGATCTAGGGGAATTAGGGCTGATCTTATATTATGTGGGAATCGTCCTGCCAGAGATACCTGAGGAAGTTCTGCAATTAGCAGATTCCCAGGGCTTTATAATCATTTGTATGCCGAAAAACGATTATTCACTTCGTTATAATGAAGTGATTTATGAAGTAATGGAATCGATAGTAAGTAATCAAGCTGTGAATGATCATTTTGTTAAGGAGACACTAGAAAAGGTTTCCTTGTTGCCAGAACATCTGCAGAGTGTGGAAATCACACTTAAAATGTTATCGGATCGTCTGAAGGCGAATATCCTTTTGACAAATACCAATTTTGAGATTGTGAATCAAGTAATGTGGCCGCGTAATTCTTCTTTAGACGTGTCGGAAATCATTCAAGAATATACTCGATCGGATCTGAATGGGGGCAAGGGGACACAAGAATTATTAAGAACGGTTCCCAATGGTTTCGTAGAACATAAAAGTATACATCAAAAAAATGGAGAGATGCTTCATCTATTTCTTATTAAAGAGAATACGAGATTGCAGGCGAAAATTATAGAAAAAATCAGTGAAATCGTACAAGTCGCGATCAATTTATGGGGAGACAAGCATGATGAAGTGAGCGAATATGCCTTGGTAAAAGCGATTATTAATGATGAAAGTGAAAAAATGCGTAGATTAGCAAAGAAGCTTCATATTGATGTATCCGCTATTCAAATGATGTGGTTAGTTTATATAAACGATTTGTCGGAAGAACGGGGGATTAGAGAAGAGCTGGAAGAGCAGCTTTCGAAATATTATAAAACGAGAGTAATTCAAAGCATCGATCAATGTATTGTAGTCCTTCTAGGAAATTGCTTATATAAATACAATGAGTTTGACATTGCTAGTGAGTTTATCGAAACGACGAATTACTTCTCTCAACTGTCGGAAATAGTCTATTCTCCAAAAATGAGACATACAACTGATGTTCGTCGTATGTATCAATTGGTCAATCAAGTAGGAAAAAAAGTACATTCAATCTATCCTAAGAGAAAACTGTATACAGCAGCAGAGGTTCGGTCAATGAAGCGTGCCATTGACTTCAGTAAGCAGGGAGAAGAAATGATTGAAGAATGTTTTTCAGTTATTTCTCCTATTCTAAATGATGAAGAATCTATGAGAACTTTGATGACCTTCCTCTTAGATGCAAATGGAAATTTTGATATATGTGGAAAGCTTTTATATATTCACAAAAATACAGTGAAATATCGGATCAAAAAGATTAGTGAACAGATCGGAAATGATGTAACGATGTATTCTGAATTTTATGATGTGTATATCGCTTGTATGATTTATCGATTAATTAACAATGACATTTTTTAAACATTCAACCCATCATTGGGTTATATCCGGAGTTTTGTCAGAAACGACAAAATTTCGGATTTTTTTTTCATTTTTGAAAAAGACTCACCCCTATTGTTTCTTTTATAATGGGAAATAAATTTAATAGGCTTTTTTCAAAAGGGTGTTTTCGTATAGTTTTTGATGCTTTTGTAAATACGTTGCTGTCTAATTTTCTAAACAAAAATCGGATTTGTGATTTTTAAGATTGTTAACAGTTGAACAAAGTGGAAAATCTGATTTATTTAGGTTTTCATTACTTACGAGAATCAACACTTTTTATGAAAAGAGGAATGAATGGAGTAAAGGAGGGGCAACAATATGAGAAATAATGGCGAGCATCAATCATGGTATAGTCTAGGAATTGTCTGGGCTGGTGCAATGATTAGCATACCAAGTCTGTTAGTAGGAAATACCCTTATTTCTGGTATGAGCTTACCTAAGGCATTATTCGTAGCATTTGTTGGTTATTTCATTGTCGTCGCCATCATGATTTTGCAAGGCATGCAAAGTAGTGATCTGGGAAAGCCAACTGTTCATATTGCCGGACAAGTATTTGGTAAAAAGGGCTCACGAACAATATTATCAATTATTTTAGCCATTGCTTGCTTAGGATGGTTTGGAATTCAAGCCAATGTTTGTGGGGCCGCATTAGCGAATTTACTGGCGAATTATGATATGAATATGCCAATACCATTAGCCTCTTTCCTTTGTGGTTTGGTAATGGTGGTCTCAGCTATCTATGGAATTAAGGTGCTACGCGTAATAAGCTATATTGCAGTTCCATTATTGGTCATCATTTCTATAGTTGGTTTAATTCAAACATTGAGTGGAGATCATTTACAAGCAATTCAGAACTATAAACCTAGTGGTAATATGAGTTTTATGGATGGGCTTTCAGTCACAATGGGGTCATTTGCATTAGGAGCAGTGATAGCGGGTGATTATTCCCAATTTTCCAAAAAGCGTTCAGATGTTTTTAAAGCAGCCATCTTTGGAATTATTCCAGCTGGAGTTCTGATGATTGGCGTAGGAGCAGTTTTAACGATTGCATATCAGACGAGCGATATTACTGCGGTCTTTTTGAATATAGCAACCCCATTTATTGGTGGTGTCGTTTTAATCTTAGCTACATGGAAAACAAATTTGGTTAATGCAATATCTGGTGGAATTGCCTTGATTAATGTTTTTAACATTTCTAAGCAAAAAGAAAAAATGGCAGTTGGAATTGCTGGTACGGTGGGAACTTTACTTGCCGTGGTGGGAATATTAAATTATTTCACACCTATCATGTCTATATTATCAGCAATGATTCCACCAGTTGCAGGGGTAATGATTGCCTCCTATTGGATAATGAATAAGGGCAATATGAATAATTGGAGACAAGTGGAGGGTGTGAACCGTTTAGGCGTTTTCTCTTGGCTAGTAGGTGCTGTCATTGCTAGTATTCCAGTTGTTTTTTCTTTATTCCCTAGCCTGCCTCAAGTACCTAATCAACCATTAACTGGGATTATTATTTCATTTATAATTTATTATTTGGGCTATCGTTTTTCTATACAGAAATCTATCATGTTGGAGGAGAATAAATGAGATATTTAGATAAAGATGCGATTGAACGAATTGCTATTGGAGCAGCTTTTTTAGGAACAGGTGGTGGAGGCGACCCTTATATTGGGAAAATGATGGCTCTTTCCGCTATTGAGAAAAATGGACCAGTACGACTATATTCGGTTGATGAAATCGAGGATGAGGACTTTTTCATTCCAGCCGCGATGATGGGGGCACCATCAGTTTTAGTAGAAAAGTTTCCACGTGGAGATGAGTTTGTAAAAGTTTTTCAAAAGCTAGCGAAATATATAGGGAAGGAAAAGATTACAGGAACTTATCCAATGGAAGCAGGTGGGGTAAATTCGATGATCCCGATTGTGGTAGCTGCACAGTTGGATTTACCTCTCATTGACTGTGATGGAATGGGGCGGGCGTTTCCAGAACTCCAAATGGTGACCTTTAACTTGGATGGAATTTCAGCAACGCCAATGGCCATCACCGATGAAAAGGGAAATATTGGAATATTTGAAACAATAGATAATAAATGGACAGAACGTTTGGCTCGAACAGCAACGGTTGAGATGGGTGCTAGTTCCTTGGTTAGTTTGTACCCAACAACTGGTGCACAGATTAAGAAGAGTGGAGTCCATCATATCATTACACTTTCCGAAAAGATCGGTGAAATTATTTCTTCAAAGGAACAAAATGCAAAAGAAAAACTTCAGGAATTGCTAAAGTTAGTCTCTGGATATGAGTTATTCCAAGGGAAAATTGTTGATGTGATTCGAGAAACCAAAGGTGGCTTTAACCTTGGGAAAATGAACCTTGAAGGAATTGAAGAAAATAAAGATGAAAATATGAGGGTCCATTTTCAAAATGAAAATCTTATTGCAGAAAAAGATGGTCAAGTGGTTGCTATGACTCCGGACTTAATTTGTTTAGTGGATTATGAAACCTTATTACCAGTAACAACTGAAAGTCTAAAATATGGGAAAAGGGTACGTGTGATTGGGTTGCCAGCACATGAAAAATGGAGAACGGATAAAGGAATCGAAACGGCTGGTCCTAACTATTTCGGATACGATTATGATTATGTTCCAATTGAGGAATTGGTTAAAAAGGTGGTTGTAAAACATGTATAAGATTGGTATTGATGTTGGTGGAACAAATACAGATGCGATTATTTTAGATGAACATCGTCATCTAATTCATAGTGTAAAATCTCCTACAAGTTTAGATATTAAAACGGGGATTGAAACAGCATTAAGAAACGTTTTAAAAGAAGCAAATATTGATAAAACGAAGATCACTCATGCGATGCTAGGGACAACCCAGTGTACAAACGCAATAGTAGAACGGAAGAAATTAGCCCGGGTTGGTGTCATTCGGCTTGGCTATCCAGCAACTGCCTCTGTTCTCCCCTTTACTGCCTGGCCGAAAGATATGGTTGAAGAACTATCTGGAAATTATGCATTAGTACATGGTGGTTATGAATACGATGGTCAATTATTGGGAGCGCTTGATGATAATGAAATTAAGAGTCTACTAGAAGAATGGCAGGGAAAAGTAGAATCGATCGCTGTAGTTGGTGTATTCTCTTCGATCAAAAATGATCAAGAACTAAAGGTACGTGATCTCATCCAAGAAGTATATGGAGAAGAATTCCCGGTTTCTTGCTCTTCATTGATTGGTTCTGTAGGGTTAATTGAACGTGAAAATGCAACCATTCTCAATGCAGCCTTATGTAAAGTAATTGAAACAACAACACAAGGATTTATACATGCATTGGAAGAGGAAGGGATTGCTAACGCGGAAGTCTATTTATGTCAAAACGATGGAACCTTGATGTCAATCGAATATGCGAAACAATTCCCTATTTTAACGATTGCATGTGGACCAACAAACAGCATCCGGGGTGCTTCCTATTTAGCGCAAATCAAAAATACAATGGTTCTTGATGTAGGAGGTACGACCTCTGATATTGGGGTTTTACAGGACGGATTTCCGAGAGAGTCTTCTGTAGCAGTTGAGGTTGGAGATATCCGCACCAATTTTAGAATGCCGGATATTATTTCTGTAGGTCTGGGTGGAGGAAGTATTGTTCGTGTAAACAACGGCAAGATTACCATTGGTCCCGATAGCGTAGGATACAAAATTAGTCAGGAAGCACTTGTATTTGGTGGAAGAACCATGACTACAACCGACATTGCGGTTCGTCTAGGCTTAGCTGATGTAGGTGATAAAAGCTTAGTCGCGCATATTGATGAAGCATTCGCTAAAGATGTGCTAATAGAAATTTCCTCATTAATTGAGCAGGCCATCGATAAAATGAAAACCTCCTCAGAAGATGTTCAGCTTGTTATCGTAGGAGGAGGAAGTATTATTGTTCCTGATACGATTCGTGGGGTATCGAATATGATTAAAGCGGAAAATGGTACAGTAGCCAATGCAATTGGTGCATCAATTGCTCAAATTAGTGGGCAATATGAGCAGATTTATATCTATTCTAAAGAATCACGTGAGGTTTCCTTGAAAGATGCTCAGGAGAAAGCAGTGAAACAAGCTGTATTAGCTGGTGCGGTTGCTGAAACGATTGAGTTAGTTGAGGTAGAAGAAACCCCGCTTGCGTATCATCCGGAAAATGCAACAAGACTAAGAGTGAAAGTGGTAGGGAAGATGGAATAGATGCCAGTATCTTGTAGGTTTGTCTACCAATAAATTTTTATATCCTATTGGTAAAAAGAAAAGTAGATTAATTTAAAACGGTTGTGAGACTGATTCGATTCAATAAAAGGGTTCAGAATATACCAATTCTGAGCCCTTTCATTTTAACTGTTTTCGTATCGTTTGTCGCTTTTGTAAAATCCCAATTGCCTGCTTCTAAACCCAAAAGGGATTTATCCATATGTGAGCCTACCATCTACAATTAATTTAGAATTCATGCGTTGTTACAGTTAATTGAATAATTATTCCAAATGGATCTTTCACCACTCCGTAACCGGGGCTAAATGAATTTTTATTAAAAGGGATGAGAGTATGGACTTGATGATGTCTAATAAGGCTATGAAAGATGGTTTCAATTTCTGAGTAATCCTTAGATTGGATACATAATGATGAACTATTACCTAATTGCCAAGGACGTGTTGAGTCCATTTCTTCTTCTGCAATCATGATTTTATTTCTACCAATTTGTAAGACAGAATGCGTAATATAGTCGTCCTGGCCGTTGTCATAGGTGAACTTCGGATCCATTTCTTTCATTTCTTTATAAGTTTTTTTAAATAATACTTTAGCTCCTAGATACTGTTCATAAAATGAAATTGCCTCAGCCCCCTGCCCCTTAAATGATAAAAATGGAATAACTTCAATATTCATTGTATTGCCTCCTTCGATATATTCTTTTACACTTTAAGTATAAATCTAAAAGGTGACAATAAATGGCACCTATAAGGAGAGTCCTATGAAAAAAAGTGAACGTTTAAATCAGATGCTTCGCTTTATTAATAAAAAGCAAATGTTCACATTAAAGGATTTAATAGATGAATTTAAAATATCAAAACGGACAGCACTTCGTGATATTGCATCACTAGAGGAGATGGGTGTCCCATTATTTGTAGACTACGGTAGGTATGGTGGGTACCGGTTACTGAAACCAATGGCATTGCCTCCAATATCGTTTACAAGCCAAGAGGTCTTTGCGCTTTATTTTGCTATGCAAGCATTAAACAGTTTTGCAAGTACTCCATTCCATATATCACTTGCTTCGATTAATAGGAAGTTTTTAGAAGCCGTTTCATTAAAACAACATGAGCAAATTGAAAATTTAAAAAGGAGAGTAGCTTTTTACCACACAGAACAAATACATGAATGTGTGTATCTAGAAGAACTTCTGTTTAACGCAGTTCAAAATAAAGGAATTAAAATAAAGTACAAGACACCGAAACAAACGACCGTGAGGAGTATTCAACCACTCTCCATATACGCAATGAAAGGGTATTGGTATTGTCAAGCATTTGATTTGGATAAATCTGCTTATCGTGTTTTTCGTTGCGACCGCATAACTGAATTAGAGGAAGTAGAACATGATCATCGTCTTGATCTAAATGAAGTAACCATTCATAATACACATTCCTTATGGAAACCAACAGATCAAGCCATTTCATTTAAATGTTTACTTACTGAAACTGGAGTAGAAAAATATAAGCAACAACCATTTCCTTCTATGAAGGTGATAGATGAAAATGAAAAGAAGTATCTAATGGGGACATATGAGCCTAGTGAAATGAATTTCATGATTTCCTACCTAGCCAGTTTCGGAAAAACTATAAAAATAATTGAGCCGTCTTCCTTAAGATGAAAGAATACTATTTAGACTTAATTAATCATTTGTGATGAATATGAAAGTGGGTTGATGATTCACATGATTGCTGTTTATTGGTTTTTCAAGGAATTGTTATGAATGAAGAGCAATATAGCTTAAAAATAACGAGTAGGGATTCAATTAAAAGTAAAAAAGAGGAAAATGGACGAAATTGTTCATTTTCCTCTTTTTAAGTTAGGCTCTTTTCTCAAGCATTATTGCTATTTAAGTAAAGTTATCACTAATAAATATCAACTGAGGATCGCTACACGTTTCATTTTACTGAGAAAAGAGCTGCAATCTCCATAAGAACCGCTAGAATTCTTTATTGGGAGTAAAAGCCGGTAGTTGGGCTTTTATAAAAGTACAAACTATACGAAAACAGCCTTAAGTTATAAAAAATTATTTAGACTAGATTGCCCAGTCTCCATTCCGGAAGATAGGTACAATCGTGCCGTCTTTTTTGATTCCATCGATATCCATTTGGTTAGAACCGATCATGAAGTCAACATGAACGTTTGAAGTGTTCATCCCATTCTTCAATAATTCTTCTTCGCTCATTTTTGTTCCACCTTGAATGGTCGTTGGATATGCTGCCCCAATGGCCAAATGATTGGATGCATTTTCATCAAATAGTGTATTAAAGAAAGTAATATTGGATTGAGAAATTGGTGATGGGTCTGGTACTAAGGCAACTTCACCTAAGCCTGTTCCACCGTCATTGTCGAATACTAGCTTTTTGATTGCTTCATTTCCTTTTTCAGCGGAAATATCTACGATTTTTCCATCTTTAAAATGAACTTCGATGCCCTCAATGAGCGTACCTGCATAACTAAGTGGCTTTGTGCTGCGAACAACCCCTTCCATACGATGTGTATCAGGAGCAGTGAAAACCTCCTCTGTAGGCATGTTAGCAATAAATTCTTCCCCTTTTGGGTTATAGCTTTCAGCACATGCCCAAATATGGTTCTTCGGTAAGCCTAATGTTAAATCAGTCCCTGGTGCTGTGTAGTGAAGGGCATCAAATTGAATTTCATTTAATATAGCTGCTTTCTCATTTAAAATCTTTTTATGCTCATCCCATGCGGCGATAGGATCTTCTTCATAAACACGGCATGTTTTGAAAATTTGATCCCATAAGGCATCCACTTGTTCTTCAGATGTTGATAAATCAGGAAACACTTGCTTTGCCCAGCCAGCTCCAGCAGCAGCAGCAACCGTCCATTTCAAATCATCATTCTGCGTTGCTATTCGCTGTGCCTTGAATGCTTTACCGGCTACATTTTGATAAGCTGCAACTTTAGAAGGATCCACTTCATTAAGTAATCCTGGATCACTGGATACAATCGAAAGTCGACTAACGCGATGATTTAACACATGATCTTCTGATTCTTGGATTTCATATTCAGGAATGTTGGTTAATACTTCTACAGGTTGATGTATGTAATTCAGCTTGCTGATTTCATCATCAGACCATTTAATAATCACCTTTTCAGCCCCTAAATTATAAGCCTCTTTTGTGATAAGACGTGCTAAAGGAGCTTGATCAACTGTGATCGTCATTTTCACCCAGTCACCTGGCTGAACATTGATCCCTTTTGCAACTAAAAGCTTTGCATATTTTTGTAAGTTTTCTTCGAAATTTGGCAGCACCATTTTATTACCTCCTAAATAGTAAGGGAAAAAAATATCCCAGTAATTTTTCATATGTAACAATGAAGTTATGTAAGTTAGTTTAACCTTGATAACTAATGGTATTATACTCTACCTTGTTCCTTGAATATACTAATTTGTTTTTCAATTTTGACAGAAATTTTCTCACTTCAAAAAACATGTAAAGAGAAGCGGAAAAATCACCTTTCTAATAACATAAAAGTATGAATATGTTAAGAGGATTGATGCCTTTACAAAAATTACAAGTATAATAGATTTAATGATTCACAAGTTGGAACGTAATAAGAGCAATTTCTGATTAATAAAGGAATGGTGACTAGTATGAGTAAAACAAGAGAAAAAAGTCATTTTGAAAGTCGATTTAAGGAACAGGTGATGGAAGTAATAGCTGTTACAGGAGCTTCGGGAATTAGTGCGGGAAGAGCCGGAGGAAATCAAATGTGGAATGCCTCAATTCCATTAATTGCCTGGAAAGCCTTGGGGAACAATGAACCTCCTATAAAAGAAGAGCTTCGACTTGAATGGTTGGTAGATGATGATGAATGGGAAAATACAAGAGACCTATTGGATATGAATTCAATCGCAAGACTACATGTACGTAAGGCTGAAAAGTCGATGATGCTTGTTAGTGTAATCGAAAAGGATTATCGCGATGATGAATTAGAAATCGTCTTACAGGAATCGCTAAAGCCCGTTTTTTATAAAGATGATGTATTAGGTATTTTTGAGCTTAATAAGGGTATAAAGGTCTTTGAAAAGGATATTTCCTGGGCTGGTGAAGAGGGATATTTATATTTTGATTGGAATGAAGATAGAACGGTTATGCATTCTGCATTGAAAACTGCCTATGAGCTTTTTAAGGAGCAGGATGCGTGGAATAGGAAAATTAGAGGTTATGCTGCTGAAGAACTGGTTGAATTGGCAAATGAATGGCTCGAGGATAATGAAGAGGCAGAAATGAATAAGATTACAAAGGAAATATTTGTTGGGCTTATGAAATTAAGTAGCATTAGTGTTTATCCAGATGGTGATTTTGACCTATTTTTTGATGATGGAGATATGTTTTGGGGGCATTCAATTATAGTGACTGGAAATATTAATGGGGAATTTAGTTCTGCTGAAATTGCTGGGTAAATAGGGATTCTACTGTAGTTTAACTGATGTTTGAAATGGAAAAAACGGAGATTTTTTGAGAGGTGATCCACTTCTTAAAACAATGGGTCTCAAAGCCTTGAAGCATATATGAAACAGGTGTAATATAGTCTTGGGATATGAAAACGGAATCATTGTTTTAAATTGCTGTAGATGTTTTGGACAAACTGATAAATTGGAAGCAGGTCAGGAGTCCTGTATCCCGCTAGAAAGTGATTGAACGATTCCTTTTAATAGGATGATTAATGAGTATACTATTTTTTTAGTTTTTTCTATTTAATAGAGGAGAGAGATTAATATGTCAACGATAAAAGAGCATATTCGAATTGAGAAGGATTTTTTAGGATCAAAGGAAGTACCTGTTGATGCTTACTATGGGGTTCAAACTTTACGTGCAGTTGAAAATTTCCCAATTACTGGGTATAGAATACATGAAGAATTAATTAAAGCTATGGCAATCGTGAAAAAGGCAGCGGCACAAGCAAATATGGACGTGAAACGTTTATATTCAGGAATTGGAGATGCGATTGTCCAAGCGGCGGAAGAATTAATGGAAGGGAAATGGCATGATCAAATTATCGTAGATCCTATTCAAGGTGGAGCAGGGACATCGATAAACATGAATGTTAATGAAGTCATTGCCAATCGTGCCATCGAAATTCTTGGGAAAGAAAAAGGGGATTACTTCCATTGCAGTCCAAATACTCATGTGAATATGTCTCAATCAACCAATGATGCATTTCCGACAGCTATTCATATAGCCGTATTAAATCTACTCGAAAAATTACTGAAAACAATGGAAGATATGCATAGCGTATTCCAACAAAAAGCAAAAGAATTTAATCATGTAATCAAAATGGGGCGTACCCATCTTCAAGATGCTGTACCGATTCGTCTTGGTCAGGAGTTTGAGGCATATGGACGCGTCATTGATCGTGATATTAAGCGGATTAAACAATCCCGCCAACATTTATATGAATTAAATATGGGAGCGACAGCAGTTGGAACCGGATTAAATGCAGATCCACGTTATATTGAATTAGTAGTCAAGCATCTCTCAGATATTAGTGGTTTACCACTAGTGGGTGCAGAGCATCTTGTAGATGCAACACAGAATACTGATGCTTACACAGAAGTATCTGCAGCATTAAAAGTATGTATGATGAATATGTCAAAAATCGCAAATGATTTACGTTTAATGGCATCTGGCCCTAGAGCTGGATTAGGAGAAATTACGCTACCAGCACGTCAGCCAGGTTCATCAATTATGCCTGGTAAAGTAAATCCAGTTATGGCAGAGTTAATCAATCAAGTAGCATTCCAAGTAATTGGTAATGACCATACAATTTGTCTTGCATCAGAAGCAGGTCAGCTTGAATTAAATGTCATGGAGCCAGTACTTGTATTTAATCTGCTTCAATCAATAAGTATTATGAATAATGCCTTCCGCGTCTTCACAGATAATTGCTTAAAAGATATTAAAGCAAATGAAGATCGGTTAAAAGAATATGTAGAAAAGAGTGTGGGTGTGATTACAGCGGTTAACCCTCATATTGGTTATGAAGTGGCTGCTCGAATTGCCAGAGAGGCAATTTTAAGTGGGGCTCCAATCAGGGAACTTTGTCTGAAATATGATGTTTTAACCGAGGAAGAGCTCGACCTAATTCTAGATCCTTATGAAATGACACATCCTGGAATTGCCGGCGCAGCACTGCTAGATAGAGAGTAGATACTAATAAATAATGAGTTATGGGATCTGAGAATTAAATTATCGATAGTAATTATTAAAAGAATGACCTCTGTATTAAATTTTAAATGGATGTTCAAGGAGCAGTTTAAACATCAAGCGAAATGAACGGTTACCGTAACGAATGCTTGAAAAAGGTAATAAAAAAGCTGATCGAATCGTTTCGGTCAGCTTTTTTTATTGAGTAATTAGGAAAAAATAACATAAAAAATAAATCTTTACTTTTAGAGATTAGTTCTATATAATTCTTACTAAGAAATAGCTAATAACTTTTAGTAACTTAATTTACAATGAATTTATTAATATATTTTTTGCATTATATCTCGAATTCAAGATTTTTATATTCCGAAATAAAAAGAGGGGTGATTAAATGGCTCAATTTATCGATTTGGTGAATAAAAGAAGATCTGCAGGTAACTTTCTTGACAATATTCCTATCACTAAAGAGGAACTTAATGAAATTTTTGAACTTGTAAAACTGGCACCATCTGCGTTTAATCTACAACATACTAAGTATTTTGTTGTCATTGATTCTGAGATAAAAGAAAAAATGAGAAAAGCAGCTAATGGACAATATAAAGTTAAAAGTTCATCTGCGGTTATTTTAGTATTAGGTGATAGGAATTCGTTTTATGAAGCTCCGAAAATCTATGAAGGTTTGAAAATGTTAGGGATTATCAATAAGCAAGAATATGATCATTTAGTTTCAGACACCATATCCTTTTATGAATTAAGGGGACAAGAATTTCAAAAAGAGGATGCGATAAGAAATGCATCTTTGTCAGCTATGCTCTTTATGCTAGCTGCTAAGGAAAAAGGTTGGGATACTTGCCCGATGATTGGATTTGATCAAAAAGCAGTAAAAGAATTGTTAAATATTGATGATGAACACGAAGTAGTTATGATGATCACAATAGGAAAAGAGAAAGTAGAAAGCAGAAAACCAAGGGGCTATCGAAAACCTGTTAGTGAATTTGTATCTTATTTTTAAAAAAATATTAATCGAAATTGCTACAGATCCTCCAGGTTTCGCTCATGATGAATCATACGAAACAATGGGTGAGAAATTAATGTTGCCACCCAATATGAAATGTACCGAAGTCGTCTAAATGATGTATTAATTCCGATACAAGTAAGAAAAATAGATTAGTTCTACGAAAGGAATGATTTTCCAATGCTGTCAATTGACCCATCCTTAAATACAGAAAGAGAAAACTACAAACTTTTAATTGGAAGCATCATTCCAAGACCAATCGCGTTTGTAACGTCGCTTTCAGACAACGGGACCTTAAATGGTGCACCTTTCAGCTATTTCAATATTGTCTCATCGAACCCACCGATGATTTCTCTTTCTATACAGCGTTCTGGAGGAAAACAAAAGGATACAGCCCGTAATATTATCCACTCCAAAGAGTTTGTTGTTCATATTGTGGATGAACAAAATGTTGAAAAGGTAAATCTCACGGCTGCTAGTCTTCCACCAAATCAAAGTGAAATTAAATTAGCTGAGTTAACACTAGTTGATAGTGAAAAGCTAAAGGTGCCAGGGGTGAATGAATCTAAGGTTCGGATGGAGTGTACTTTGGAACACTCCTTAGAGATAGGAGAGAACGGCTTAATAGGCTGTGACCTTATTATTGGGAAAATAGTTCATTTTCATATAGATGAGGAAATTTATGAAGATGGAAGAATCAATCAAGCCGGTTTAGCAGCGGTGAGTAGATTGGCTGGTACAAACTATTCTAAAATCGGAGAGGTTTTTTCTATTGAAAGACCAAAGTAAAGGGAGGTGTACCAAATGTTAAAAACAAATGGGATCCATCATATCTCAGCAATGGTGAATGATGCTCAAAGAACTATTGATTTTTATACAGGTGTACTAGGATTAAGGCTGATAAAAAAAACAGTCAATTTTGATCGTCCAGAAGTTTATCATCTTTACTTTGGAAATGTAACAGGAGATCCTGGTACAGTTATTACCTTCTTTCCATGGGCTAAACAATTGAAAGGACGTATAGGAACAGGACAGGTCGGTGTTACAGCATATATGATCCCAAAAGGTTCTATCTCCTTCTGGGAAAGTCGTTTGCAAAAATATCAAGTATCATATCAATCTTCTTCTCGATTTGGTGAAACCTATTTGGAATTAAATGATCCTGATGGACTACAAATAGAGTTAGTGGAGCGAGCAGAGGGAGAAAGAAACAGCTGGAAATTATCAGACATCCCTGCTGAATATGCAATTAAAGGATTTGCCGGAGCGACTCTATTATCAAAATTCCCTCATAAGACCGCAGAAGTTCTAGAAAATGTATTAGGATTTACCTGCCTTGGTCAAGAAGGTGAATTTCTGAGGTTTAGGGCTGACGGAAAGATTGGAAATATCATTGACATTAAGTTATCAGCATCTGTAAGAGGGCTGATGGGTGCGGGAACTGTACACCATATCGCCTGGAGAGCTAAGGATGAGGAACAACATCAGAAGTGGAGAGAATTGCTTGAACAAGAAGGATATTTTCCAACTGAGATTTTAGACCGTAACTATTTTAAAGCATTATATTTTCATGAAGGCGGAGGGATTCTTTTTGAAATCGCAACGGATCTACCTGGATTTACTGTTGATGAACCACTGTCCAAACTAGGGAATAAACTTATGTTGCCTACATGGCTTGAGGATAAACGAGATGAAATGGTAGAACTACTTCCGCATATAGAGTTTAATAGTTTGAAAGGAGAATAAAGGATGAAGCATTTCTTTCAAAAAGGGAAGGATCCCTCAAGACCTACGTTACTGTTGCTCCATGGTACAGGTGGTAATGAATCAGATTTATTACCAGTTGCAGGGAGAGTTGACGATCAAGCATCCGTATTAAGTGTAAGGGGAAATGTACTGGAAAATGGAATGCCTCGATTCTTTCGTAGATTAGCTGAAGGTGTCTTTGATGAGGAAGATCTACTTTTTCGAACAAAGGAGTTAAAAGACTTCCTCGATGATTCAGCTGAAAAATATCAGTTTAAGAGAAATAATGTAATTGCAATTGGTTACTCCAATGGTGCTAATATAGCGGGAAGTTTATTATTTCATTATCAGAATGCTTTACAAGGGGCAATTCTTCATCATCCTAGGGTACCAAGAAAGGGAATGGATTTACCCAATTTATCAGGGAAATCAGTACTTATTGCTGCAGGAACAAACGATCCAATTTGTTCTCCATTAGAATCTGCAGAATTACAATCATTATTGCAGAATGCTAATGCTGATGTGGAACTTCATTGGGAAAATAGAGGTCATCAGTTAACAATTGATGAAGTTGAAGCAGCTGCTCAATGGTATAAACAAAAATTTAATTAGTAACATTTCGAATCCTAGGTGGGATTGTGTTCTTCTTAATTTTTACCAGTTCGAGCCTTATTTATTGTCATTTATAATGTTTGGCGCAATTGTGAAAGTGTTATGGATCCAATTTTAACTAGGTTTAGGGGAACTTTCTTTAGCTATATTACTAGGATAAGATAGGTCTGCTAAGTAAAGAAATCCTTTAAAGTTAGACATGTTATTTCATAGATCCTTGGGCATGAGTATGGTACTAAACCGGACTCATGTCTTTTAATTTTCACTCATTATATTGTGATTATAAGTATTAATTACTTCTTGAATTTGTATTTAAAATACTGCATACTAAGTAGTTCTATAATCATTAGTTTAGTCGACCATTTTTTAAAAATATTTTTTCATAAGCCGATTTATAATTTCACTCCCCAATCTGTATCTATCAAATCTAAATAGGTCAATTGTTATAATAATCTACATATTGAAAGATATGATCCGTAAAACTTATCATTGACAAACCTAATAAACTTGTAATAATATACCTTTAAACTTCATTACATAAAAGCATAAAAGCATAAAAGCGTTGAACTAATAAAGTAACTGATTGTTTAGGAGTATAAGAGACTTAGTGGGTGGTGTGAACTAAGCCAGGCATTTAGTGAATTACAATTAGGGAGCTGACATTTTGTCCGGCATTGTCGTTAATCGAATGAGTGAACAGTTAATTATTGTTAATCAGGGTGGTATCGCGGAGCTTCCGTCCCTTTATAGGGATGGAGGCTTTTTTTATTTAGGCATTTTGCCAAATTTTATAGAAATCTTACTATTGCACTAGCAACATATTTAGTAATAAACAAAGTGCATTGATAGATAGGAATATTAAAAAAGGAGACATTCAAGATGAGGAAAAACATTTCAATTAGTTTAGCTTTTTTACCTATTTTAACTTTAATTGCTTCAGGGGCTGCATCTATTTTTATTTGGAAAGCAGGGATGTTCATCCCATTAATAATTGGAATCATTACAACGGTTCTTGTTGGCTTGATATGTGGATATAAATGGGATGATCTCCAGCAAATGATGGTGAATGGTGTTTCAAAAGCTTTGCCTGCCATTTTTATTTTATTGGTGATTGGGTTGATTGTAGGTACATGGATTTCTAGTGGGGTGATTCCGACAATGATTTATTATGGCTTATCATTTATTCATCCATCGATCTTTGTTCCAGCAGTTGCTCTTGTTACAGGAATCGTTGCAGTTACTCTGGGAAGCTCATTTACTTCTATTGCTACAATTGGTTTAGCATTTATGGTGATCGGTGAGGGAATGGGGTTTCCCCCAGGTATCATTGCTGGTGCGGTTATGTCAGGTGCATTTTTTGGCGATAAATTATCACCTTTATCAGACACGACCAATATTGCACCTGCGATGGCAGAAACAGATTTATTTAGTCATGTTCGTCATATGCTGTGGGATACGATTCCTGCTTTTATCATTTCATTGATTTTATACGGTATATTTAGTGGTGGTTCTCATCGGCATACGATTGATACAGACAAAATTGATATGATTTTAACAGGGATTCAGAAGTCATTTTTAATTCATCCATTCCTGCTTTTATTACCTGTTCTTACTATTATTCTTATGATGAAACGTTTACCTGCTTTACCTACATTAATGATTGTTGGATTGTTAGGTGGTGTCTTCGCCTATTTCCTACAGGGCCAGTCTCTCACTTCTATTGTAAATACAATGACGAATGGTTTCCATGCTGAATCTGGTGTAAAGGAATTGGATGCATTGTTAAATAGTGGTGGAATCGCTTCGATGTTGAATACAATTGGATTGTTAACGATTGCTACCGCTTTAGGTGGTCTTTTAGAAGGAACGAGTATTTTTCAAACACTCATTCGACCGATCGTTAAAAAAATCAAGTCTGCTAGTTCACTGATTGTTACAACCATTGTATCCACATTTATCGTGGCATTTGCAAGCGGTGCACAATTTTTAGCGATTATCCTGCCGGCAAGAACGTTTGTTGAAACATATAAAGATTTAAAAATTGATACTAAAAATTTATCTAGATGTGTGGAAGCTGCAGGAACAGTAGGGATTACTTTGGTTCCTTGGGGAGTGCCTGCTGTTTTCGCAGCGAATATGTTAGGGGTAGGCGTTGAGCAATTTATACCTTATCTTTTCTTTGCATTCCTTGTGCCAGTTATTAATATCATTTATGGGATTACGGGATGGACAATTACGAAAAAAGATTATCAAGAAAAGTCGTTGGAAGAAACCGAATCATTAGGAGGAAATTAACATGTGCGAAGTGATCGTAAATATTATTGGTACTGCACAAGATGCGGGTATTCCCCATCCAAATTGTTTTTGCAAAAACTGTACGAGAGCAATAGAAGATAGAACATATCGGAGATTGGCTGCCTCTTTAGCGATTATTCTACCTCATTCAAAGGAGTGGCATTTGATAGATGCTACTCCTGACCTAAGAGAGCAAATGACAGCTATTCAATTGAAATATCGGCTACAAAAACAATTGATGAATAGTATTTGGCTCACGCATGCACATATTGGGCATTATCCCGGATTAATGTTCTTAGGGAGGGAGGCTATTGGAGCAAACGGAGTAGCGGTTTATTGTGGTGGGAAAATGAAGCAGCTAGTAGAAACACATGCCCCATGGAGGCAGTTAGTGGATCTAAACAATATTAACCCGATAGAAATTATCCAGGATGAAGCGATGGAACTTTCTTCTGGTATAGAAATAATTCCTGTTGAGGTTCCACACCGTAACGAGTTTTCAGAGACGTTTGGTTATTGGATTAAAGGACCAACTCGTAAACTCTTATATATCCCGGATATCGATAGATGGGAGGAATGGGACCGTGATATTTATGATATGGCGAAGGAAGCAGATATTTGCCTATTGGACGGCACGTTCTATTCAATTGAAGAAATTGAGCAAATGGGAAGAAGCTATAACGAAATACCTCACCCAATCATGACAGAAACAATGGACCGTCTCCAAAACCTAGTAGAAGAAACAGACATATATTTCACCCATTTTAATCACTCTAACCCGGCAATCGATTCAAAAAATGCCGAATTTAAAGAAGTAAAGAACAGAGGATTCCATATAGCGGTGGATGGAATGGAAATTCGATTATAGGTGAATAGTTGGGGTCAGACCCCCAGTGCGTTAAAGCTTTAAAGTAGTGGGGGTCTGACCCCACTTATTTAATTTTTATAACAATTTTTCCTTTTGCGTGATGGGATTCGCTGAGTGCATGTGCCTCTCGTACTCCTTGTTCACTAAATTCAAAAATGGAGCCTACCACTGGTTTTAATTTACCTTTCTCCATTAAATCGGCCAGCTTTTTTAGTTGTTCACCATTTGGAATTAACCAATGGTACTTTGCGTTAATCTCCAATTTTTTTGCCTTTATTTCATCTGGAGGCTGAACGATTGAAACAAGGGTTCCCCCTTTTTTTAACACATGAAAACTTTTATCCTGGATGTCTCCTCCCATCGTGTCTACAACGAGATCGTACTCTTTAAGCTCCTGTTCAAAATCCTGTTGGTCATACTTAATTACAATATCCGCACCAATGGATTTCAGAAACTCTTCGTTTTTTTTGCTCCCAGTCGTTGCAACGAAGTAGCCAAGACTTTTTGCTATTTGAATGCCTAAACTTCCAACGCCACCAGAACCCGCATGAATAAGCACTTTATCACCTTTATTTAAATGTGTAAAATTAACTAGACATTGGATGGCAGTCAAACCTGCAAGTGGGACTGCTGCAGCTTCTTCAAAAGTGATATTATCAGGAATTTTTGCAAGAAGTTTTTCCTGAGTAACGATATATTCTGCATAGGTACCTTGAGCAGTAGTTTCAGGTCTAACAAATACTCGGTCACCGATGCTGACTGTAGAAACATTTGAACCAATTTCAGAAACGATTCCTGCTGCATCCCAACCTAAAATGATAGGAAAGTCAAATGGTAGCATTTCCTTCAGATAGCCTTCTCGAAGTTTCCAATCAATAGGATTCACGGAAGTGGCGTGCAACTCAATTAATACTTCTCCTTCCGCAAGAGTAGGTTTTGGCATTTCTCTTTCCTTTAATTCTTCTTTACCGCCATATTGATCAATAACAATTGCCTTCATATTAGTCAACACCTTTTTTTAGTTTCCCTTTTAACTTAATGATTAGTGTGTATTGAAAAAATTCTTTTATACGAATGAGTCAAGAGCTTTCAACGATTACACATTATTTTGCGTAAAAAGTATACAATAATTAAAGGATGCACCCTTCTGTTAGAAGGGTTTATACTAGTAATAAGATGTTAGATTTTATTAGAATATCGTTATTTTTTATAGAAAAAAGGTGACATAATGGAAAATAGTAAAGAGATGGGATGGAATTTGGAAAATAGCTATTCACGCCTTCCGAATTCCCTTTTTACTACTCTAAACCCCACTCCTGTTCGTTCGCCAAGGTTAGTTATATTAAATCATCATTTGGCAAACTCATTAGGGTTTAGTGTAGAAGAGCTAAAAAGTGAAGAGGGTGTAGCAATTCTTGCTGGAAATCAACTACCCAAGGGTGCATTACCGCTTGCACAGGCTTATGCAGGACATCAATTTGGCCATTTCAATAGATTGGGTGACGGTCGAGCAGTCCTTCTTGGTGAGCAACGATCTCCTCGTGGAAAACTGCTTGATATACAACTCAAGGGTTCTGGACCAACCCCTTATTCTCGCGGTGGTGACGGTCGAGCAGCACTTGGTCCGATGTTACGTGAATATATCATCAGTGAGGCGATGCAAGCTTTGGGCATTCCTACGACACGTAGTTTGGCAGTAGTGACAACTGGAGAAGCCATTATACGTGAGAAAGTTTTGCCTGGTGCGATATTGAGCAGAGTAGCGTCCAGTCATTTAAGGGTAGGAACCTTTCAATATGTTGCTCAGTGGGGAACAGTAGAAGAATTGAAGGAATTGGCGGATTATGCTATCGAGCGTCACTATCCGGAATTAAGTACAGATGGTAATCAATATTTGTTTTTTCTTCAAGAGGTAATCAAACGTCAAGCTAAACTAATTGCCAAGTGGCAGCTCGTTGGGTTTATCCATGGAGTCATGAATACGGACAATATGACGATTAGTGGAGAGACGATTGATTATGGCCCTTGCGCTTTTATGGATACGTATGATCCTGCTACTGTGTTTAGTTCGATTGATACGCAAGGTCGCTATGCTTATGGTAATCAGCCGTATATAGGTGGGTGGAATTTAGCACGATTTGCTGAAAGTCTCTTGCCATTATTAGATAAAAATTTAGAACATGCTCTAAAGCTAGCACAGGATGCAATTTCAAATTACTCTAAGCAATATCATGACTATTGGCTTGAAGGAATGAGAGCAAGGCTAGGATTGTTTAATATAGAAAAAGAAGATGAATCACTAATTGAGGATTTACTTAACTTGATGCAAAAGTATCAAGCAGATTATACAAATACCTTCCGTGCTTTAACGATCCAAATAGAAGATGAATCGAAGTTGTTTAAGGCACCAGAATTTATAAAGTGGAAAGATGTTTGGGAATCAAGAAGAGACAGACAAAGGGAATCAAAAGATTCTTCGCAGGAATTAATGCAAAGAAGCAATCCAGCCATTATTCCCCGAAATCATCGAGTTGAAGAAGCACTAGAAGCAGCAGTGGAGAGGGAAGATAACAGTGTAATGGAGAAGTTGCTCAATGTTCTCTCAATCCCCTATGCCTATACAACAGAACAGGATGAATATGCATCTTTGCCGGGGCCTGCTTGCCTACCTTATCAAACATTTTGTGGTACATGAAATAGTGGGGGTCTGACCCCCACTACTGTAAAGCTTTAAAGTGATGGGGGTCAGACCCCAAAAAAAAATCGTGTGGTACGCACGATTTTTATTATTTTTGGTGTAACTTTTGACCATTATATTCGTTGTTTAAGTGAGTGGTAAAGGGGGAGGGTCTAATGAGCTGGATCAGATTTATCGGCGATATGCGGAGGGATTGTATTATTATCTTCTTCATTTGTCTGGTTCTCCTTCTTTATCAGAAGAGCTGGTACAGGAAACTTTTTATCGAGCAAAGATTTCTTTAGCCCGATTTAAACATCAAGAGGTTAAACCGTGGCTTTATAAAATAGCAAGGAATACTTATATTGATGAGTGGAGAAGGAGAAAAAGATGGAAGTGGGTTCCTTTCTTTGAGAGAAAAGAAATGGTTAGTCCATATGGAATCCCTGAAGTAGAAATGGTAAATAAAGAAAATATACAAGAACTAGAGGAAATATTGCAATTATTGCCTGAGAACTATCGAACGATTATTTATTTAAGAGAATATGAAGGGTTTTCTTATGAAGATATACAGGAAGCAATGGATCTAAGTGAGGGACAAGTCAAGATCACTCTTTTTCGCGCAAGGAAAAGGATGAAGGAATTAGGTGAACGTTGGAGGGGGGAAAAAACATAATGCAGGAATGGACAAAGGATAAGGAAAAAAAGGTGTTATGGAAATATAGGTTTTTACTAACTATTAGAATTATTAGGGTTATTTTCATCCTTTTATTTATATATGCCATTTATATGATGATTTTGTCTATTATTTATGATCAAACAAATTGGGGAAGAAAGCACGAATTTCAAATGAAGCTAGCATTAGATTGGACTCAGGCTGGGAATTATGGGGAAGTTAGTGAAGTTACTTCCGGGAAGATTACACTTTTTCTCACTCAAAAAATAGAATTTCCACTCTATCAAACCATTGGAAAAGAAGAGCAACCGGTAGGAACAGTGAAAATGAAGAAAACTCTATTTAATTCCTTTTCCAATTATGAAATAAACTATTTAAATCCATCTGATTCAAAACGGTTTACTTTCTATTTACCAGAAGACCCTCGAACAGGGAAGACAATAAAATTATCAGATACAGCCGAAGTGTGGGATACATTGGATAAAATTCATGAAGGTACAGTGGCTAATTTAGCCTTTTCGACTACTTCTTTTTTAAAACCTAAAGAGCTTCTTAAGCAATTGGAAAACGTTGATGTTGATGTCCTGTGGATGCCTTTATATGCAGGTGAGCTTAAATCAATAAAAAAAGTAGATTATATGGAAAGCGGTAAGGGGAATGTGTCTGTAGAAACATTAGGTTTATCTTGGGCACGGAAAACGGATGATTACCATTCTTCTTCTTTAATGAAAATTAGTAAGGAAACAATAAGCGAGAATGAAAAAATCATGCTAGCAAATATGAAAAATTTATTAGACCATGAGAGTGATACCTATATAGATAGAGTTTTAGGCTTGTCTCATTTAGAGAAAAGATATAATTATTTAAAGGAAAATGGCTTTCAGGTATATGGTGCAGTTGTTACTGGTCCTGTAAAGGAATTATTAAAATTAAAAAACTATCCATTCATTCAAGGTGCTGAATTAGGTAAATTTGAATATTGGAACTGGGAAAGATGACTCCAAGAAAACAGTATCAGCATATACAGAGCAAACATGCAAAGGGAGTGGTATCCTGGAAAGGAAGAAGTAATTTTGTTTTGCAAAATAAGTACCGTGCTCCTTCTAAAAAATGAAACTTTTTATAAAATAAAACAGTATAGTGTATTAATAAGTTTTTCTATATCTATTTTACTAATAAAGATTACGAAAGACGAATACTGAAAAATATTGGAGGTATGTAAAAGATGAGTATTATTACAAGATTTAAAGATATTATGTCCAGTAATATTAATGCATTATTAGATAAGGCAGAAAATCCAGAAAAAATGATCGATCAATACTTAAGAAACTTAAACAAAGATTTAGGTAAGGTTAAATCTGAGACAGCATCAGTTATGGCAGAGGAACAGCGGGCGAAAAGAGTATTAAATGAGTGTCAAGAAGAAATGGAAAAAATGGAACGCTATGCAATAAAGGCTTTAGAAGCAGGAAATGAAGGAGATGCTAGGAAGTTTTTAGAGAAGAAGGGAACCCTGGCAACAAAATTATCCGAATTGGAAGCAGCGTATCAATTAGCAGCAACAAACTCAAAGCAAATGAAACAAATGCATGACAAGTTGGTTGGTGATATCGGTGAATTGGAATCCAGAAGAAGTATGCTGAAAGCAAAATGGTCAGTTGCTAAGACACAAGAAAAAATGAATAAGCTTGGGGCTTCTGCTGCGGACTCAAGTAATACCATTTCTGCATTTGGACGAATGGAGGATAAGGTGAATCGTGCGCTAGATGAAGCGAATGCGATGGCTGAATTAAATGCTGGTCCAAAAGATGATATCGAGGAGCTAACTGCTAAATATGACGAAACGAGCAGTGTGGATAATGAACTTGCAGCTTTGAAGGCTAAAATACAAAATAATGGATAGGTGAATAACTAAAGGGGTTGTCTTATGGTAAGGGGTCAGACTCCTAAACAGACAACCCCTTTGGAACGCTATCTCTTTTCCTTTTACCCTTTGCTTGATAAATAAGAGGTGAGTAAAACATGATACTTCATTATAAATGCCCTAGCTGTGGCAGTGATATGAGTTTTGATAGTGAATCAGGAAATTTATCCTGTCAAAGCTGTGGAAGTCAAGAAAATATAGAAAATTACCCCGAAGAGCTGATTACAGCGAGATTTTCGGAGGAAGAGGCAAATGAATACCATTGTGAGAATTGTGGTGCTGTTTTAATTACGGAAGCAGAAACAGCTGCAACGACTTGTAGCTTTTGTGGAGCAGGTGTAGTCATTGCGGATCGATTGTCAGGCCATCTTGCACCTAGGAAGGTGATCCCTTTTACGATCAGCAAGGAAGAGGCAGGAAGTGCCTTTCAAAAATGGTGTAGAAAAGGACTTTTAACCCCAAAAGGTTTTATGACTGCGGATCGAATAAAGAGTGTAACAGGGATGTATGTCCCTTTTTGGCTATTTGACTTGAATAGTAAGGTCCAAGTAAGTGCGGAGTGTACAAAGGTAAGGACATATACTCGGGGAGATTATATCTATACAGAAACAAATTATTATGATGTTTATCGTGATATTAACTTGGAGTATGACAAGGTTCCTGTTGATGCCTCAGAGAAGATGGATGATAAATTGATGGATAAATTGGAACCATTCCCATATGATCAACTAAAAGATTTTAAAACCCCGTATTTGGCAGGATATATTGCTGAGAAA
The DNA here is from genome assembly GCF_038007825.1 of Heyndrickxia sp. FSL W8-0496. NCBI lineage: Bacteria > Bacillati > Bacillota > Bacilli > Caryophanales > Bacillaceae > Heyndrickxia > Heyndrickxia sp. FSL W8-0496. The sequence continues at coordinate 4,654,425 of NZ_JBBOXX010000001.1, read as the reverse complement.
TACAATTATACAGATAAAGAACTACTCCCGCGGGCAGAAGATAAAATTAGTGGCTATATTGAATCCTATATTTCTTCGACACTATCAGGCTATCATTCCGTTCGTTATTTGAATAAGGAAATTCATACGAGAAATATGAATAGCGATTATGTGTTACTGCCTGTTTGGATGGTCAGCTATAATTATAATAATACTATCTATACATTCGCGATGAACGGACAGACAGGAAAAATTGTTGGTAAACCGCCAATCAGTACTGGAAAAGTGGCGACATGGTTTAGTGGTATCGCAGCGGGAACCTTCCTCGCCTTAAAATGCGTTTCCTATTTTATGGGAGGTGGCTTCTGGTGAGTACAATTCGTATGCAAAAGCAGGGCTTCTTTTTCTTATTGATGTCTCTAGTGCTTATCTTGTCCATGGGTATAACAGCTAAGGCAGATACCTTTGACCGCCATAAGTATATTTATGATGATGCTGGCCTGTTGACAGATCAAGAAGCGTCAAAGCTTCAGGAATTATCTAGTCGGCTAAGTGAGGAAAGAGATACTGCTTTCATGATAATAACGGTAAATGGAACTGATGGGAAAGATCCTGAACGATACGTAGAGGATTTTTACGATGAGAATGGCCCTGGATATGATCAGCCGTTTGGAAATACCGCTATTTTATTTTTAGATATGCAGGGTCGGGATATATATTTAGCAGGCTTTAAAAAAGCAGAGGATTATTTGACTGAGGAACGTCTCGATCACATTCGTGATGAAATTACCCCTGCTCTATCAGAGGGTAACTATTTTGAAGCATTTTCGGACTATATCACTACTTCTCATGAGTATATGGGTGAAGAGCCAAGCAGCGGTTCGGAAGAGTATAATGGATATGATTCTGATGCGGACCATCAGGAGTATGCGAATGAAGACACGAATGTTGATTCAGAAAATATTCTTTTTCAATGGTGGTTTCAAGTCATAGCTGCTTTAGTTGTAGCTGGCATTGTTGTTGCTATCATGATTTATAGCTCTGGTGGTAGAGTAACAGTAAATGGTCAAACCTATATAAATAATAAACATTCAAAAGTGCTTAGCAGGTCTGATAGATTTGTAAGACAAACTGTAACGAAACAGAAGAAACCTTCAAATAATACAAATAACACAAGTGGTGGAGGCGGAATTTCAAGAGGTGGTCATTCGCATAGCGGAAGTGGAGGTAAGTTTTAAATATATTTGTTTAGCCAACGATTGTTGAAAGGAGCACAAGCTAGATGTCTTTTTTTAGAAACCAATTTGCTAATGTTGTAGAATGGGAAGAATTTAGAGATGATATGATCTTCTATAAATGGAGTAATCGTGAAATTAAAAAGGGAAGTAAATTGATTATTCGCCCAGGTCAGGATGCTATATTTTTAAACAATGGAAAAATCGAAGGGGTGTTCGAGGATGAAGGGGAGTATGATATCGAATCTCAAATCATCCCCTTTCTATCGACTTTAAAAGGCTTTAAGTTCGGCTTTAATAGTGGTATGCGGGTAGAAGTGCTATTTGTAAATACGAAAGAGTTTAATGTCAAATGGGGAACTAGAAATCCGATTAATATTCCTTCTCCTGGATTTCCGGGCGGGATCCCGATTCGAGCAAATGGCACGTTTAACTTTAAAGTAAATGATTATATCGCATTGATTGATAAAATTGCTGGTGTGAAAGATCGTTACTTAGTTGAAGATGTCAGAATACGTATTACGTCTATTCTTGATCAGTTACTAATGAAATGGATTTCGAAGGAAGGAAGGGATATGTTTAATCTGCAAGCCAACTCCTTCGAAATATCCAAGGGGATTCAAGAGGACTTAGATATGCAGCTGATGGAAATTGGTATTTCAATTACAGGATTTAATGTCATGAGTTTCAACTATCCAAAAGAAATTCAAGACATGATTAACAAAAATGCCTCATTTGGAATGGTTGGTAATATTGATAAATATCAGCAGATATCAATGATAGATGGAATGGCATCTGGAAAAATGAAAGGTGGTGGGACTGCAACTGATATGGCAGGGATGATGATGGGAATGAATATAGCTAACCAAATGATGAATCAAATGAATCAAAATACCCCAAATCAGCCTGCAGTATCACAAGATGATCAATCCCATTCGCCACAGCAGGAAGCTGAACCAAAAAGGCCTAACTTTTGCCCGAATTGTGGGACAAAAACAGGAAATGCGAATTTCTGTTCAAACTGTGGGCAAAAGCTTATTTAAAAATCATCTGTTAAAGGCAATACTGGTACATTTTTAACAAGATTATATATGTAAAAAGGGACTTGTTTCTTAATGAAATAAGTCCCTTTTTCCAGTTCTTTTCTAAAACATTGAGTTTTAACTAATAACTATCAGCTAAAGATCACTACACCTTTCATTTTACTTAGAAAAGAGCCGCAATCTCCATAAGAACCGCTGGAATCCTTTATTAGGAGGGTGAAAAAGCCGGCAGTTGGGCTTCTATAAAAGCAACAAACGATACGAAAACAGCCTTCTTATGAATGATTAGTAAACATCCATGGATTTCTGCCTACATATTGAATTCCCTACTACTTCTAATGTACAAAGCTAAATTAAAGGGCATAGACGTTTCCATGAATTTTGAAAATAGGAATTGACTTTTTGATTCATTACATGTATGGTTAATTACATAAGTAACTAACCAAGTAGGTGGTGAGGGAATGAGCATGTTAATCGATGATAGTCGTCCTATCTTTGTTCAAATAGCTGAACGGATTGAGGATGACATCATTAATGGAGGGTTACTTGAGGAATCACAGGTACCATCCACTAATCAATTCGCTTCCTTTTACCAAATTAACCCAGCGACAGCAGCAAAAGGTGTCAATCTCTTAGTAGATCAAGGAATTTTATATAAAAAACGCGGCATCGGAATGTTTGTCGCAGAAGGGGCACGAGCAAAGTTGATGGAAAAAAGAAAGGAACAGTTTTTTGAACAGTATGTAATTAAAATGTTGCAAGAGGCGGATAAGTTAGGGATTTCGGTAGAAGAGCTTACGGATATGATCAAAAAGGGGGATAAGTAAAATGGGGAATGCGGTAGAGGTTAAGAATTTAACTAAATCATATGGAAATATGAAAGCTGTGAATAATGTTTCATTTTCATTTGAGCCCAATAAAATATATGGGCTACTTGGGAGGAATGGTGCAGGAAAAACAACAATCATGCACATGATCACTGCCCAACTATTTGCAACGAGCGGAGAAGTAAAGGTTTTTGGAGAGATTCCTTATGAAAATAATCAAGCACTTAGTAAAATTTGCTTTATCAAGGAAAGTCAAAAATATCCACCAAATTTTACTGTACAGGATGTATTAAACATTTCTTCGGAACTCTTTCCTAATTGGGATCAATCTTATGCTGAATTATTGATTAATGATTTCCAACTGCCACTATCCCGAAGAATAAAGAGGTTATCTCGAGGAATGTTATCGTCAGTAGGAATAATCATAGGTCTTGCAAGTCGTTCACCTCTTACAATCTTTGACGAACCCTATCTAGGTCTAGACGCAGTATCTAGAACATTATTTTATAATCGTTTAATTGAAGATTATGCAGAGCATCCACGTACAATTGTTTTATCCACACATTTAATCGATGAAGTAAGTAAAATACTAGAGCATGTTATTGTCATAGAAAAGGGCGAGCTTATTATTAATGAAGATGCAGATATGCTACGGGGACGTGCTTTTACGGTTACAGGTTTGGCTAACAAAGTAGACACATTTATTTCAGGGAAAACAGTGATCAATCATACACCATTAGGTGGGTTTCATTCAGCTATTATTATGGGTAGCCTCGGAATGGATGATCGTAAACAAGCTGAATCACTTGGTCTTGAAATTACCCCAGTATCTTTACAACAATTAATTATCTACCTTACAAATGGTAATTCCCAAGGAAGGGCGGTCGGTTACGAATGAGTCAAGTAATGGGTGTTATGAAAATGCATGTTCGTGAAAAGTGGGGATGGATTTACACTCCGTGGATCATATTATTCTTCAGCTTTTTCGTCAACCTAGTTATTAGCTTCCTGCTAGATGGGAACGACCCAATGTACACCGGGGGCTTGATGTCCATTTATATATACATGCTTGTAATGGGAATGGTTACGATATCTCAGATGTTTCAATTTGCGATTGGTTTAAGTATTAGTAGAAAAGACTTTTATCTTGGAACGTTGGGAATTTTTGTTGCAATGAGTGCAGGTATAGCCATTGTTTTGTTTATACTTAATAATATTGAACAGTGGAGTGGAGGATGGGGAGTTAACCTGCATTTTTTTCATCTTCCCTATTTAAATGATGGCTTACAAATTGAACAAATTTCCATCTCATTTATCGTCATGTTGCATATGTGTTATTTGGGTTTTGTAATATCTAGTGTGTTTCAGCGATTTGGACGTAGCGGTTTACTCATTTTTCTCGGTGTACTGTTTGTATTGTCCAGCATTCTTGCCTTTCTTTGTACTTATTATGAATGGTGGATGGATATATTTTATTGGATCGCTAAGCATACCGCATTCGAACTTGCATTATGGATGATACCTTTAGTAATTATTTATATGGTGGTTTCTTATTGGTTGCTTCGAAAAGCTACAGTATAGCCTTAGGAAGTTTAAAGAGCAATCCACAGAAGTTCATACTAACTTCTGTGGATTGCTTTTTTGTATTAAAAATTGACTATAATATTTTGATTATGCTAAAATTTGATTGGACGATCAATCAAAAAATTAAATAACTATTCAATAGGTGAGTAAGTGAAGAATATTTTTTTAAATATTACGATGAATACGAAGGAGAACTAAATAATGGAAAAGGGAAAGCAATCCTTTATAGCAGAAGCACGACGTGAACAAATTATTGAAGCAGCAATTAAAACACTGGATGAAATTGGATATGTTAAATCAAGTCTTTCGCAAATAGCTAAGCGAGCAGGGATCAGTACAGCATTGATTTCATACCATTTTTCCAATAAAGAGGACCTAATGAATCATCTGTTGACAAAGCTTTTGGAAGAATCCACTTCATATATTATGGATCATGTACTTGCGGCAAATTCAGCACAGGAGAAATTAAATGCATTTATAAAGGCAAGTCTATCCTATCAAAATACACATCCTGCACATAATACAGCGCTTATAGAAATCGTTTTTAATGCTAGAACACCTGAAAACATTCCCTACTATAAATTAGTGGATGATGAGGAAGAAGATCCGATTTTGGCAGAGCTTAAACTAATTTTATATGAAGGACAGAAAAGAGGGGAATTTACATCCTTTCATGTAGACGTAATGGCAAATGTTATTCAAGGGGCAATTAACGAATATATGTTTACCAATCCTGTCCTTACTAAGAAAGTTGATTTAAATACGTATATAAATGAAGTGGTTCACATCATTAGCAGCGCAGTTAAAAAATAAAACTATATCATAGCCGGTTTCAAACAAGTCAATCAAGACTTTACGAATATACGATGGATGAAAGGAAGTGTTCTATTTGATGTCAGGTGAAATAAATTCTAGTTCGAAAACTATTCTAGGATATTCAAAAGTTCTTGGAATCTTACTATATGGAGGATTTAGTTTACTAGGTTTAGTATTGGGATACTTTTTGCCAAGGATTGCGGATTGGGCATTAAAACTTCCTTGGTTGCCGTTTGAAGGACCAATAAAACTAATCCACGCTTTGAATGGTCCGTGGTTACCAATTATATTAGCAGCTCTTGGTTGTATTGCTGGTATAGTGATTGCGTATATAGCGATTAAAGAAATTCTGATTATCACATTGACAGATCAAGAGATCTTATTGGAAAAAGATGAGCAAAAAACTAGGCTATTAAATGAACAAATCGAATCAGTATTTTTAGATGGAAAAGAACTAGTGATACTCGGAAAATCAGGACATGAATTAGTAAGGGAGAAACATGATGATTCCCCCAAAAAAATATGTGATGCATTTATCAAGCACGGCTATTCTTGGTTAGCAGAAGGTGATCCATTCAAAGACGAATATAGAAGGTGGGTACCGGATTCACCAGAATTATCATTATCAGCCAATGCATTAATGAAAGCAAGAGAAATGGCATTAAAAAATAATGAAGTGAAAGATGTAAAAGAATTAAGAAAGGAACTTGAAAAGTTCGGCTATATCGTTCGTGATGAAGAGACATGTCAATACTGGAGGAAAGTGGAGATTGGAAAATAACTTTTTAGAGGAGGACTCAGATTATGAACCCGCATATTACTGTCATTACTTTGGGTGTAGATGATTTAGAAAGATCGCTGTTATTTTATCGAGATGGACTGGGACTACCTACAAAAGGTATAGTTGGACAGGAATTTGAGCATGGTGCAGTCGCCTTTTTTGATTTACAAGCGGGTGTAAAGCTTGCTATTTGGAACCGGAAAGATATAGCTTATGATACTAAGATCAGTCAAAGCGCACCAAGTCCAACTGAATTTACGATTGGGCATAATGTTGGAAGCAAGGAAGAAGTAGATAGAGTAATGGAGCAAGCAAGGAGAGCAAATGCAATGATTACAGTACCTCCTCATGATACTTTTTGGGGTGGATACTCTGGCTATTTTCAAGATCCAGATGGTCATTTATGGGAGATAGTTTGGAATCCTAATATGGAGGGATAGCATAGTAGTGAAGAGGGAGAATTCATTAGTTATCACTTGATTTTCTCCGAATTTCTTATTCCTGTCCCAATTAAAAAGCACACTAAACCTTATATTAGTGTGCTTTCTTTATAGAGATTTATCTCACCTTTTTCATTCCTTCAAGTTACTTTCATAACGGTTGATACGTATAAGAGTTTTATCTTATTGCTATTTAAGTGAATTGATGAAACAATTGCCAAATTTTCTACAAATGGTATAGTAATTTCTGAATATTAATTTACGAAACAAAAAGCGGCTCCTTTTAGTTTTTTAGAACGAGGAGAACCGTTTCATTTCTTGTTGGAGGTGCACGATGTATAATAATGAACCGATTTTTTTACAGCCGGTCTTTCAAGAACGAATTTGGGGAGGGCAGAAATTAAAAACAGAATTTTCATATGAGATCCCATTTGAGAAAACGGGTGAGGCTTGGGCGATTTCTGCGCATTTACATGGGCCAAGTGTTATTACTAATGGTCCTCTAACTGGGAAAACATTAGCTGATGCATGGAATGAACATAAGGAGCTTTTTAATAAGGAGGCTGTCGACTTTGGAGAGTATCCATTATTAGTTAAAATTCTTGATGCAGCTGATGATTTATCTGTTCAAGTTCATCCGAATGATCAGTTTGCACGTGAAGTTGAAGGTGTCCCCTTAGGTAAAACAGAATGCTGGTATGTATTAAGCGCCGAAGAAGGGGCGGAGCTTGTGCTAGGCCATCATGCTAAAACACCTGAGGAATTTACTCGAATGGTCGATAAGGGAGAATGGGATAAGCTCTTAAGGCGAGTAAAAGTAAAAGCGGGAGATTTTGTCTATGTTCCAAGTGGGACAATTCATGCGATTGGAAAGGGGATTGTCATTCTAGAAACCCAACAGAGCTCAGATATTACCTATCGTGTATACGACTATGATCGTATGGATTCCGATGGGAATAAAAGAGAGTTGCATTTGGAGCGCGCAAAGCAAGTAACGACTATTCCACACCAAGATGCTTTTGTTAAGCCAGTAGAAACGATTCAAGGTGGTTTATGTGAAAAGAAGCTGGTACAGGAACAGTATTTTACCGTTTACCACTGGCAATTGAATGGACAGGCTACTTACAAAATGACTGCGAATTTTTTACAGGTGAGTGTCATTAAGGGGAGTGCAGTTCTCGATATTGATGGAAAGTCTTTCGAGTTAACAAAGGGTAGCCATTTTATCCTTCCATACGGAATTCGGGAGTATACATTAGATGGGGAAGCAGAATTTATAGTATCACATGAATGAAAATTATAGTATATAGGTTGTTAAATTCCAAATGATCACAAGATCCTTATTTTGTGTAAAATGTCGTTTTTCACGATCTTATAGACAGGCTGTTTGCTATATTTGTTGCTTTTGTAAAAGCCCAACTACTGGCTTTTACTCCCAATAAAAGATTCAGCGATTCTTATAAAGCTTGTAGCTCTTTTCTCAGTAAAATGAAACGTGTAGCGATCCTCAGTCGATATGTATTAGTTATAACTTTACTTAGATAGCAACAATGTTTGAGAAAAGAGCCTATAGAAATAACACCTTAATCATAAAAACGGAACTCGAGTCCGCTATCTACTTATACAACGATTATAAGACCTCTAGTTAAACTAGGGTCTTTTTTATTTACCTTTTATGAATTAATTTTAGAAATAGTGAAAAAACTTTAGTGTATTTTAATAGTTCATTGACGGATAGTATTGTCCCGAATATTGTAAAGAGTATAAACTGACTGGACTTACTAGCTGCATCCAAAGATATGGTAACGCTTACTTTTAGAGGGCAATGGAATTGGGAGCTCGCTTGAAAAGCTTCAATATAAAATGAATAGATAAGGGAGATGGAGAAATGACTTGTTCGAAAATGTTCCATTGGTGGCAGGCAGTGTTGTTAGGAATATGCATATTATTGCTATGGCCAAGTTCAGCCTTTGCTAAACAACCTGAATCATCTTATTGGTATCCGGAACAACTATTAAACTGGACACCAGAGAATGATCCGAACGCTGTTTTTAACCGAAGCAATATTCCATTAGCCAAGCGGGAGGTGCTTTACAAAATAAATGACAATGCTCAATCAGATGCTAAATTAGTTGCCTTGTCTGCGCTTAACGCTAATACAAGTGGTGTACCTTCACAAGGTGGCAAGGATTTCTTTGCAAATACATTCAGTTATTGGCAATATGTTGATTTAATGGTGTATTGGGCTGGTTCAGCAGGAGAAGGAATTATCGTACCACCAAGTGCAGATGTCATTGATGCAGCACATAAAAATGGTGTACCGATCGTTGGAAATGTCTTTTTTCCACCCGCTGTATACGGTGGAAAGATAGAATGGCTGGATCAAATGCTGGTCCAAAGGGAGGATGGCTCCTTTCCTGCAGCAGACAAACTACTTGAAGTTGCAAGCTACTATGGGTTTGATGGTTGGTTTATTAACCAAGAAACCGAAGGCGGAGATGCAAATACAGCAGAAAAAATGAAAGAATTCCTTGTATATCTTCAAAAGCATAAGCAAAAAGATATGCAAATTATGTGGTACGATTCGATGACAAAGGATGGGCGTATTAACTGGCAAAATGCATTAACTGATAAAAATAGCAGCTTTTTGCAGGAGGGAAATACTCGTGTTTCCGATAGCATGTTTTTAAATTTCTGGTGGCGTGATCAGCAATCTTCTTTTATGAAGGCTCAAGAACTTGGTAGAAGCCCTTATGATTTGTTTACTGGAATTGATGTTGAAGCAAAAGGAACAAGAACAGAGGTGGCGTGGCAAGGGATATTCCCAGATTCTAAATCACCGTTAACATCCTTAGGGATTTACCGCCCAGACTGGGCGTTCAAAACCACTGAAAATATGCAGGATTTTTATCAAAGGGAGAATGAATTCTGGGTTGGAACGTCCGGAAATCCTGCATACACAAATAATAATGGCGCATGGAAGGGAATGGCACATTATTTTACTGCAAAAACAGCTATTGAGGAGCTACCATTCGTTACCCATTTTAATACAGGTAGCGGAAAGTTTTTTACTGTAGATGGAAATCGAGTGGGTGACCAATCATGGAATAACCGTAGTCTACAGGATATTCTTCCAACATGGCGCTGGCTTAAGGAGGGGGGACAAGCAGTCAATGTGAATTTTGATTGGGAAACAGCGTATGATGGCGGAAGCTCATTAAAACTTTCTGGAACAATTGATTCAGATCATCCCACACATATTAAGCTGTATAAAACCAATTTACCTGTTCAAAAGGATACTGAAATCTCGGTAACCTACAAAACTGATTTAAAGAACCCGAATATGAAACTTGGAATTAGCTTTATGGATGATCCTAATGAGTTTATCTTTTTTGAGGTAAAAAAACAGAGTCATAATCAATGGACGACCGATTCGTTTAAGCTGAAAAAAAATATGGGTAAACATATTGCAGCTATCTCACTTTTAGTTGAAAGCGATAAGGACGTAGAAAATTTCTCGACGAATATTGGAGAATTAAAGATTTATAACAAACAAGAAAAGCACAATAACATACAACCTCCTAAGAACGGACAGGTAAGTGATATTGATTTCAATAAAGATATTTATGCGGATGTTTCCCTTGCATGGGAACCATCTGATTCCAATGTGAATCATTATGAAATCTATCGAAAGCTACCAAATAATGAAAAAGAGTTTGTTGGAGCTACTACAAACCATGTTTATTATATACCTAATTTAAAGCGGAATAGTAAGGAAGTAAGCTCCACATTTGAAATTGTTGCCGTGAATAACGAGTTTAAACGAAGTAATCCAGTAGGTGTCACAATCCAATGGCCGCCATATCCAAAACCAAATGCAGATTTTCGAGCAGATAAAACGATAGCAGCACCAGGAGAGAAAATTCAATTTTTCAATTCTTCGTCAGAGGTGACAGAAGAAGTTGAATGGCTATTTGAGGGTGGAACACCTTCTGTCAGTAAGGAAGAAAATCCAGTTGTCACTTATGAGAAAGAAGGCATTTATCAAGTGACATTAATAGCAAAAAATAGCGAGGGTGAAAGTATCCTAACAAAGGAAGCAATGATAATGATTACTGAAGCGGCCAAAGATATAAAAAATGTGGCCTTAAATAAAGTAGCTAAGGCGAGTGGGGAGTGTGCTCCGACAGAAGGGGCGAAATATGCTGTAGACGGGAAAGTGACAAATAATAGTAAGTGGTGCGCATTAGGTGATGCCCCACATTGGTTGAAAATAGATTTAGGAGATTCATATGCTATTTCAAAATTTATTGTTCATCATGCTCAAGCAGGTGGCGAGCCAAAAGCCTTTAATACTCAAGCGTTTAGAATTGAAATAAGCATGGATGGGGAACATTGGACAGAGGCTGTAAAGGTTATGGATAATATTTCTGCTGTTTCCGAACATAGTATAAGCCTAAAGAAGGCGCGTTATGTACGATTATGGGTAGATAAACCGACTCAAGGGGGAGATCAAGCAGCAAGGATCTATGACTTTGAGGTCCATGGATTCTTAGATTCCTAGAACATCTTCTTCAAACAATGTTTTTATGTAAGTAAAGTTTTAACAAATAACTATCGGCTAAAAGACCGCTATAACTTTCATTTCACTGAGGAAAGAGCTACAAGCTTATAAGAATCGCTGAATCTTTTATTGCGTGTAAATTCCGACAGTTGGGCTTTTTCAAAAGCAACAAACTATACGAAAACAGCATTTTATTTACAAGGATTAGATTTTCCTAGCTTTCATAAAGCCGGGAACTAATCCTTTTTTAATATTTTTTTCTCTAATAAATGGATTAATTTTATATCAACTGTAATAACTTTATGACTTACTCGTATTCTATTGCTAGTTGGGGACGGATTTTTTATTGTTATTAATAAAGAAGCGGATTTGTGAAAAAATGAGAGCGTTTTCGTTACAGGAATACACATTGTTGAAGGAGAGGAAGTCTTATGAAAAAGACAGCCCATATTATCTCCCATTCTCATTGGGACAGGGAATGGTATTTGCCATTTGAGAAACATCGCTACTACTTTATAAAACTAATGAATCATCTCATCGAACAATTTAAGAAGGAGGACAATTCCTTCCAATCCTTTCATTTAGATGGTCAGACCGTGTTGTTAGAGGATTATTTCGATATTCATCCAGAAAATCGTGAAATAGTTAAACAATTAATTAAAGAAAAAAAGCTTTATATCGGTCCGTGGTATGTCCTTCAGGATGCTTTTTTAACAAGCTCTGAGGCAAATGTAAGAAATCTTTTAATTGGTATGAATGATACAAAAGCCTATGGTGATGCAGCAAAAATAGGCTATTTTCCTGACACATTCGGTATCTATGGGCAGGCTCCGCAGCTTTTGAAACAAGCAGGTATTGATACGGCTGCCTTTGGTCGTGGGGTAAAACCAACAGGATTTAATAATACGGTATCCGACACTCCTGATTTCGAATCTCCATATTCAGAGATGACTTGGAAATCACCTGATGGCTCAAGTGTTTTAGGAATATTATTTGCTAATTGGTACTCCAACGGGAATGAAATCCCTGTGGAAGTTGAGGAGGCAAAAGCATATTGGGATAAAAAGCTTATGGATGCAGAAAAATATGCTTCTACTAATCAACTATTATTTATGAATGGTTGTGATCATCAGCCACTGCAAAGAGATATTCCAGAAGCAATTGAAACGGCAGAGGCGCTATATCCGGATTATGCATTCAACCATTCAAGTTTTGAAGAATACGTAGCTGCGTTAAAGAGTTCCCTTCCAGAGAAGCTACAAGTTATTGAGGGAGAACTGCGTAACCAACGAACAGATGGCTGGTCCACGCTCGTTAATACCGCTTCAAGTCGTATTTACTTAAAGCAGTGGAATAATATTTGTCAAACTTTACTGGAAAAGATCGCAGAACCACTTGCTGCGATGAACTTTTTAATAGGGAAGAGCTATCCAAGGGAGTATTTACGTTTTATGTGGAAATCATTAATGAAAAATCACCCTCATGACAGCATTTGCGGCTGTAGTGTAGATGAAGTTCACCGTGAAATGATGAACCGTTTTGAACGTGTTAAGCAAATGGGAGAAATCTTCGTAGAGGAGAAAGCACAAGAACTGGCTCTTACCATCGATACATCAAAAGCATCTAAAGATGACATTCCGCTCGTTGTAATGAATACAACAGGGTGGGAAAAAAATGAAGTGGTCACGATCACTGTTGATATTGAAAAAATGTATTTTTCCCAAATGCATTTTGAGGAAATCCCAGCTTATTTGCAGCATAAAGAAATGCCAAGCTACCAGCTTATTGATGATCATGGCGATCCAGTTGATTTTCAGATTGATGCACCAACCATCGAATTTGACTATGACTTACCAAAGGATAAATTTCGCCAGCCGTTTTTTGTCAAGCGGGCAAGGCTTTCATTTTTTGCCAGTGGAATTCCGTCCTTCGGATATAAAACATTCTACCTTGTTCCAGGTGAACAACGGATGCAGCTGCAAGATGATCAATCATCAAATGTTGGAATGGTAATGGAAAATGATTATGTTCATTTATTATTCCACGAAGATGGGACGTATGACTTAACCCATAAGGGGACAGGTAATATATTTCGGGGATTAGGTATATATGAGGACACTGGAGATGTGGGAAATGAATATATGTACAAGGAAGCTAGCGGACATGATGTAATCACAAGCAAAGGCGCCAAGGCGGAGTTTACCTTTTTGGAAAAAAGTGATCTAAGATCTACCCTTGAGATTACCCTTACCTTAATGATTCCAGTTTCTGCAGATGATCGCTTAGCAATGGAACGAAATAAACTGATTTGGCATAAAGACAGAGTAGCAGGCAGGTCAAGCGATAAAATCCCTTTAACACTACGCACTGTTGTTACGCTAGAAAAAGGAATGAAAGGCCCGATCTTTAAGCTTTTTATTGATAATCAAGCAACTGATCATCGATTGCGGGTTTTATTCCCAACTGGACTGAAATCAGATACTCATAAAGCTGATAGTATTTTTGAGATTGTTACTCGTCCTAATATACCGGAAAAGGAATGGGAGAATCCTAGCTTCTGCCATCATCTGCAACGATTTTCCAGTATATCAGACGGAAAAATGGGATTAACGGTTGCTACTGCTGGGCTTCAAGAATATGAAATCCTTCCTGGGGACGGAACGGTTGCTATAACCGTGCTTCGTTCAGTAGCAGAACTAGGTGACTGGGGGTATTTTCCAACACCAGAGGCGCAATGCTTAGGAATACAGATAGCTGAGTGGCAAGTCCTTCCACATGAAAAAGATGTCATTGATTCGAAAGCATATGTGGAGGCCTATCAATACAAAGTTCCGTTAACGGTTATTCAGACAAGTCCTCATAAGGGGACGTTTCCTGAGACTCATCAATTTGTAAACACTGAGGCAAGCGGCCTAGTATGGACATCTTTAAAAGTAGCGGAAGAGCGGGATGATGTTATTATTCGCTGGTTTAATCCTTCTGAGAAAAAAGAAAATCTAAGGGCTTCGATTAATAGAAATTATCAATCGTATAAAAGTACGATTTTAGAAGAACGGACAAATCTTACAGAGGATTTATATCAAATAGGAAAATATGAAATTATCACACTTGGATTCGATAAAGAGGAATAGGAGTGAAAATATGACAACTGTGATTCCTGAATCAATGCAAAAGCTTATCAATCATGTAAAGGAATTCTTCCCTAATGATCTTAAGTTACAGCAAATGTTTGAGCAATGCTTTGTAAATACGTACACTACCACGATGAAAGAACAAAAGGATGGAAAAACCTTTGTGATTACCGGAGATATTCCTGCTATGTGGCTACGTGATTCTGCTGCTCAGGTACGACCATATTTACTTGTTGCCGAAGAGGATGAGAAAATAGCGAATTTGCTTGAAGGTGTAATCCGTCAGCAATTTGCTTTTATCCTGCATGACCCATATGCTAATGCATTTAATGAATCTGCAAATGGCAAGGGACACCAAGCTGATCTTACAAAGATGACCCCACATATTTGGGAGCGAAAGTATGAAATTGATTCACTTTGCTATCCTGTTCAGCTTGCCTATTTATTTTGGAAATCAACGGGACGTACCTCTCATTTAAAAGAATCGTTCCAAAGGGTAATCGAAACGATTATTCATGTATGGAGGGTGGAACAAGATCATGAAACCCATTCGCCTTATCGCTTTGAGCGTTTAGATGTCCGCCAATCAGATACATTAATTCGAAATGGAAAAGGTGGGCGAGTAGTTCCTACTGGGATGACATGGAGCGCCTTCCGCCCGAGTGATGATGCTTGTACTTACGGATACCTCGTTCCGGCCAATATGTTTGCTGTCGTTGTATTAGGTTATGCAGCAGAAATTTGCGATGAAGTGCTAAACAATCATTTGCTTCAAGAGGAATGTCTAAATCTTCGTAAGGAAATCCAAAATGGGATTGAACAATCTGCAAAACTGAATCATCCAATTCATGGTGAAATCTATGTATATGAGACAGATGGAGAAGGACGATTTAATTTAATGGATGATGCGAATGTGCCGAGTCTACTGGCAGCACCTTATTTAGGATATCTTCCATTTGATGATCTTACCTACAAAAATACTCGTTCATTTCTACTGAGCAGGGATAACCCATATTATTACGAAGGTAAATATGCAAATGGTATTGGGAGTCCTCATACTCCTGACCATTACATTTGGCATATTGCGCTAGCTATACAAGGAATGACCTCCACAAATGAAACAGAGAGACAGGAAATTCTAACCTATTTTAAAATGACGGATGGTGGGACGAACTTTATGCATGAGGGGTTTAATGCAGACTGTCCAGAGGAATTTACAAGGGATTGGTTCGCTTGGGCAAATACAATGTTCAGTGAATTTGTCCTCTGTTTAACGGGGAAAGCGGTAAAGGGAAGTCCACTTTATTATCAGCTAATGAAAGAAAAACAGTAAATGAATAAGAATATTTATTTTTTGGAGTGCCATTGGTAAGGGGGAGGGTATTGTGAAAAAAGGTTCGTGGATGATTGTATTTGAATGGATATGGCGGGTGGTTTCGCTGAATTTATGCTGGATTGCCTTTACTATTCTTGGACTAGGAATATTTGGCTTTTTCCCATCGTCTGTTGCCCTTTTTACCATTGTCCGGAGATGGCTAAAAAAAGATACCGATCTACATGTATGGAAGACGTTTAAGCAAGTTTATTTTAGTGAGTGGAAAAGAAGCAATGGGATTGGCCTCGTGTTTTACTGTATCGGTCTCTTCCTCTTTATTGATATACGGATTGTAACGGGAATCATGACAGGAATTTTTTCAATCTTTCTTCTCGTATTTTTATACTTTGTCGCGTTCCTTCTTTTATTATCTATTGGATACTTCTTTGCTCTATATGTTCATTATGAGCTATCTAATAAGGAATATATCAAGCAATCCTTTTTATATGCAGCAACAGGCTTTACTTCAACATTATGGATTGGTGCAGGGCTATTCATTGTTTTAGTGTTAATTTATAAGGTTCCAGGCTTAATTCTCTTTATATCTGGGGTTGCTCCTGCCTATTGGATGATGAGGGTTTGCATCAATCGTTTTAGCCTACTTGAAAAAAGATTGAATCAACATATATAAAAGTGAATGATGAACACATAAAAACAAAGGACTAATAGGCTGAAATGTGTATCATCGTATGATATCAGCAAGTAATTTCTCACTATAAAAATTGGGGTGAAAATATGTTTCTGACCGAAAGAAAATTTGAGGCGCGTATAAGGGAATTAGAAGGTTATCGATATCGTGATTGCGTTCCAATTGAACAATTTTATATACATGAGGATGATGGCGATATAGGTGCCTATCCGCCAGCAGAATATAATGAACAATATAAAATGAAAATAGGCGATTATTGGAAAGGCCGCGATAAGTATCTTTGGCTTCATGCCGATGTTGATTCCCACTTATCTAGTAATCATCATCAAGTTGTAGGTCTTTTCTCTTTTGGAAAGACAGGTGGAGGGAATAATTCAGGATTTGAATCTCTATTGTTTGTAAACGGCAAGCCGTATCAAGGTGTGGACTCCAATCATGAAGAGGTTCTCTTTGACGAGCATACGGCTAAAGGATCTATCCATCTTGATTTCAGACTTTGGTCTGGACTGGAGGGCGGGGGTGTTCCAATTGAAAATGAATTTAAGCTAGAAATGGCTAAAATCGGATGGCTGGATACCCGAGTTGATAATTTATACTATACCCTTTTAGCCGCATACGAAGTATTAATGGAAACCGATAATGCTGATTCTGCGTATTCAATTTTGAAGCAAATGATACAGGATGCTCTGCAACGAATTAATTGGACTGAGCCCGGAAGCCAAGACTTTTATGAATCCTGTTATGAGGCGGAAACTAGCCTAACAAGAATGATTCAGTCGATACAGAAATCATCAGATATTACGATACATACGGTTGGCCATACACATATTGATGTGGCATGGCTGTGGAGATTAAAGAACACAAGAGAAAAAGCAGCACGTTCATTTTCCACAGTTTTGCAATTAATGAGGAAGTTCCCTGAATACTTATTCTTGCAAACACAGCCACAGCTATATGATTATATGAAGAATGATTATCCTGAAATTTATGGACAAATAAAAGAGCGGATAGCAGAAGGGAATTGGGAAGCTGGGGGAGCGATGTGGCTGGAAGCAGATTGTAATATCCCTAGCGGTGAATCCCTTGTACGACAAATTCTCCATGGAAAAAACTTCTTTAAAGAAGAGTTTGGTGTTGACTGTCAATACTTATGGCTTCCTGATGTCTTTGGTTACAGCTGGGCATTGCCGCAGATTTTGAAAAAATCGGGCATTCACACGATGATGACCACGAAAATAAGCTGGAATCAATATAATCGGATGCCACATGATACATTTTATTGGAAGGGTATCGATGGAACTGATATTTTAACTCATTTTATTACAACACCAGAACCATGGAATTCCCCAGATTCTTGGTTTTATACGTATAATGGCTATATCACAGCCAAAACGGTTAAAGGTGCTTGGAAGGGTTATCGCGATAAGGATCTATCAAAAGACTTGCTTCTTTCATACGGCTATGGTGACGGTGGTGGGGGTGTCAATCGCCATATGCTTGAAATGAGAAGAAGATTTAATCTTTTGCCTGGAATGCCAAATGTGAAAACCTCAACAGCAGGAGAATTTTTTGAAAAGCTTCATGAAAATGTTGAAAAATCTACTGGCTATATTCATAAATGGGATGGCGAGCTTTACTTGGAATATCATCGTGGAACCTATACAAGTCAAGCATTTATGAAAAAGTTGAATCGCAAGCTTGAGCTTTTATACCGCAGAGCAGAATTTTTAACATCGTGGCTTTCAGACAATGGAGAGTGGATGGGAAATGATGAGCTCAAAAGCGGCTGGAAAATTATCTTGAGAAATCAATTCCATGATATTATACCTGGTTCTTCCATCCATGAAGTATACGAAGATGCGAAAGAGGAATATCAAGAAGCATTCCAACTTGTTAACCAATTAGAATCACAATTCATTCAAAGCGGGATGAAACAAACAGACTATTCTGTTGTATTGTTTCATTCGATCCAAAGTAAAGAAATGAAAAACGTGTTGATTCCTCAGTTCACTGAAATTCCAGCTGGTATTTGGAAAGATGGCAGTGGAAAGGTGCTAAAGCATCAAAAGCGTTTGAACGGCTGGCTTGTTGAGGTTGATACACTTCCATCCTTTGGAGCAAAAACACTGTATTTTGAACCACTCGAAGCTGCCCAAAAAGTAGAATCGAGCTTCAACTATTCTAATCGACATTTAGAAACTCCGTTTTACCTCGTAGAATGGAATGCGTCTGGTCAAATAACTAAGATATATGACAAAGAAATGTCTCGTAATGTTTTAGCTGAGGGTGAAAAAGGTAACATGCTTCAAATCTTTGAAGATAAACCGCTCGCTCATGATGCATGGGATATTGATTTGTTCTATCAAGAAAAAATGGAAGAAATTCATGATTTAGCTACATTTGATATAGAAGAAAATGGTGAGTTAACCTTCAGCATCCGGGTAACTTGGAAATATCATCATTCTGAAATTGCCCAACGTGTAGTGTTTTACAAAAATGATCGCCGAATTGACTTTGAAACAACAGTTGACTGGCGTGAAAAAAGGAAGCTACTTAAAGTGGCATTCCCTGTGGAAATAAGGTCAACAGAGGCAACCTATGATATTCAATATGGGAATGTAAGGCGTCCAACTCATTGGAATACTAGCTGGGATATGGCCAAATTCGAATCAGTTGGGCATCAGTGGGCTGATTTATCTGAACCAGATTATGGAGTAAGTTTATTAAATGATTCTAAATATGGTTATGACATTAAAGAAAACGTTTTACGATTAACGTTATTAAAATCAGCTCTTCATCCAGATCCACAGGCTGATCAAGGAATGCACTCCTTTATTTATTCACTTTACCCACATTTAGGGGATTGGCGTCAAGGAAAAACAGTGGAAAAAGCCTGGGACCTAAATGATCCTGTCTTTGCTGTAAAAGGGGAATGGTTGAAGGAAGAATCTTTTCTTGAAATCGATTCAGATCATATTTGGATAGATGCTATTAAGCCTGCTTATGATGGCAAGGGCATGATTATACGTTTACATGAGTATGAAGGACGTAGAGGGAAGGTTAAATTAAATATTCTGAAGGATATCACCTCATGGATAGAGACTAATTTAATGGAAGAACCAATTGGTGAACAATCAAAATTACCACTGGAATTTGAAATTAAACCTTATGAAATAAAGACTTTTAAAATTATCAAGTAAGAGAATAGAAGGCTGTCTGAAAAGGAAAAGTCAGGCAGCCTCATTTATGTTATCCTGTTGGATAGTTAGTTAAACCATGTAGGCTTGATTAGGTATCACCCCCTAGTGTAATAAGGGGAAAAATGAATTACAAACTTTCTACTTTTATGATTTTCTTCGTTTTTTCTGATTCTAAGGCAGCTAGAATAACTTTTAGTGCTTTTAACCCTTCTTTACCTGAAATGGGCGGTTCTTGATCCAGTATGATAGATTCTACAAATTTTTCAATGATATGAGATTGGTTTTGACCTTCTCCATGATTGGATTGAATTTTTCCAAGTTCATATTTTACTACCTCACCGTTTGCATATTGAACTATTAAAGGGTGAATCGGATCATCCTCTAAGCGAAGAATGGCTTTTTCTCCATAAATAATTGTTGAGTTATCTTCTTTACTGACATATGTCCAACTTGCAGCTAGTGTCCCAATAATTCCGCTTTCTGTTTTTAAAATACAAACTGCATTGTCATCTACATTTGCAAAATCTTTTGCACTAGTTTCTACAAATGAGCCAACTTCAACAATTTCTTCTCCAAGAAGATAACGAAGTAAATCTGTTTTATGGACCCCTAAGTCACCCATTGCGCCAACAAAAGCTTTTTCCTTTTGAAAGAACCATCCACCTTTTCCCTCTACACTCCAATTTTCCGGACC
The DNA here is from genome assembly GCF_038007825.1 of Heyndrickxia sp. FSL W8-0496. Lineage (NCBI taxonomy): Bacteria > Bacillati > Bacillota > Bacilli > Caryophanales > Bacillaceae > Heyndrickxia > Heyndrickxia sp. FSL W8-0496. Next base: position 4,634,107 of record NZ_JBBOXX010000001.1, on the reverse strand, counting down.
TCCATGTCCAAATACTGTGCGGAAACTATATATTTTACCAATTTCCCCCATTTGAATAAGCTGACGTGCTTTTATATGGGAGGGTACAAAGCGCTGATTATGTGCAATCATGAGCTTCTTACCGCTTCTTTCTACCGCAGCAATCATCGCTTCTGCATCCTGTTTGGATGTGGCTATTGGTTTTTCACATAGTACATGAATCCCTGCATCTAAAGCCGCTATTGTTACCGGTGCATGTAAATCATTGGATGTACATACACTGACTGCATCCACAATTCCACTATTAATTAATTCCTCAAAACTAGTAAAAGCTGCAACTCCATATTGCTTCGCAATTGCATCTGCACGATCTTTATGAATATCACAAACTGCTGTTAACTCTACATTCTTATTTATTCTATATTCAGGTAAGTGACGATGTTGGGCAATACTTCCACAGCCGATGACACCAACTCTCAGTTTCTTCACAATAATATTCCTCCTTTTATTTTTCTAGTGGGTTCACATTCCCATATGTGGGTTTATCATATTTAATTGGTTCTGCCCATTTTACCGCATTAGTGATTACACGCTGAATTTGTTGGTTATGGTAAGTCGGATAGGTTTCGTGACCTGGTCTAAAGTAGAAAATCTTCCCATTTCCTCTTTTGTATGTACATCCGCTACGGAATACTTCTCCTCCCTTAAACCAGCTAATGAATACCAGCTCATCTGGTTCAGGAATATCAAAATGCTCTCCATACATTTCTTCGTTTTCTAATTCAATATATTCGGGGATTCCATCCGTAATCGAATGCCCAGGACTTACAACCCAAACCCGTTCCTTTTCACCAGCTTCCCGCCATTTTAGATCACAACTTGTTCCCATTAGTGCTTTAAATATTTTTGAAAAATGGCCGGAATGGAGAACAATGAGTCCCATCCCATCAAGAACACGCTTCTTTACTTTTTGTACGATCTCATCTTTTACTTCATCATGAGCAAGATGGCCCCACCAGATTAATACATCAGTATTCGTTAAGACATCATCTGATAAACCATGTTCAGGCTCATCTAAAGTGGCGGTTCTGACCTCAAAACCCTCTAGCTTAAGAAAGGCTGCAATAGTACCATGAATGCCCTTAGGATATAAGTTTCTTACAATTGAATTTCTATGTTCGTGACGGTTCTCATTCCAAACAGTAACTTTCAATATGAAAAACTCCTTTCTTGGCAACTCTATATTTATAAAACATTTCTTATTTGATTACATATTATCGTTTAAAGTGATAAATAAATATAGATGATATAATCAAAACATATACTATTTTGCTATTTTAAAAGGAGTACTATAAATGAATATACATTTTTGTAACTATTCTTTTCATACAAAGGGTTATCATTCTCAATATAAATTAGGTTATCCAATGTATCTATTTCGCCTACAAACAGAAGGCAACTGTGAAGCAGTCGTTAAAGGGAGAAAGCATGTGTTAAAAAAAGGTGATCTACTTCTCATTAAGCCAGGAGATCATTATGAATTATTAGTTAATGAAGGGCAAAACAGTGGGGACTATAACTTGGGGTGTGAGGGTTCTTGGATTGATAGTTGGTGGGATCGGTCAGAAAAACCTGAAATTACTCAAATTGAGCTTGATGAAAAGCTCTTGTTTTTATGGCGCCATCTTATGATCGAAAAAAGGAGACCACTTATTTCACAAAATGAAGAACTTAACTGTTATTTACTAAAGGCACTCTGTTTATCTCTTGAACGTGCAGTTATTGATACCGTACCAGTATTTCACCACCCTTACCCTGTCGTTCGGATGATGCGATACATCGAAGAACATGCAATGAATGCTTTTAAAGTGGAAGATATTGCACGCCATGCGGGATTAAGTCTTTCTAGGGCTGTTCACTTATTTAAAAATAGTGTGGGAAAGACAATGGTGGAATATGCTCAGGAAATTCGTTTAACTGCTGCTATCGGAAGAATGCGGTACACTGCCATGACGCTTGAGCAAATTGCTGTTGACTGTGGCTTTGGCACCTATCCATATTTTCATCGGGTATTTAAACGTAAGTACGGAATGGCCCCGGGTGCTTATAGAAAAATGCTAGATTAACACTGCAACACCGCGCTTTTTTTAATCATTTTTTATGCCTTTCCTTCACTTATTCTATGAAAATCTAAGATTTTTGCAGTTAATCCTAAATTTGTCAACTATAAATAGCCTCTTCTCCACTATAAAATAGAATTATGGAAGTGCTTACATTAAGTGAAAGGAGGAGGGGCATGAAAAGGGTATTACACGATATTTATAAAAATAGAATCTGGCTACTCATGGTTTTACCTGGTACCATTTGGCTCTTATTATTTGCTTATTTACCAATGTTCGGTCAAGTCTTAGCCTTTAAAAAATTCCGGATTGATCCTGATGGTTTTTTCGCCAGTGTTATGAATAGTGAATGGGTTGGCTGGGATAACTTTAAATACCTATTTAGTACGAATGACGCCTTCATTATTACAAGAAATACCATCTTATACAATCTAGTTTTTATAGTCCTAGGTCTTGTAGCAGCAGTTGCAACTGCTATTCTGCTAAGTGAATTAATAAATAAGAGACTTTCTAAAGTCTATCAAACCGGAATGTTGTTTCCTCATTTTATTTCTTGGGTTATTGGCAGTTATTTTGTATTTACCTTCCTAAGTTCGGATCGTGGTCTCTTAAACAGTATTTTAGGTTGGTTCCATATCGACCCTGTTTCATGGTATAGCGCACCTGAGTATTGGCCATATATTTTAATTTTTATGAGCCTTTGGAAAGGGATCGGATATGGAAGTATCGTATATTTAGCATCTATTGTCGGTATTGATCGAACTTATTATGAAGCAGCTATGATAGATGGTGCATCCAAATGGAAACAAATTAAGCATGTTACTATTCCAATGCTTAAACCTTTGATGATTATTCTAACTATTATGAATATCGGTAGGATATTCAACTCTGATTTTGGATTGTTTTACCAAGTTCCAAGGGACTCTGGTGCTTTATATCCGGTAACGAATGTAATTGATACGTTTGTTTACAGGGGGCTAATGACTTTAGGTGATATAGGTATGAGTACTGCAGCGGGGCTTTATCAATCGGTTGTAGGGTTTGTTCTAGTTATCATAACCAATTACATAGTAAGAAAGCTTGATGATGAAAGTGCCTTATTTTAATTAATACCTGTTAAGAAGGGAGGGAAGGAAAATGTCAAATGAAATAAAACAAACTCAGTCAAATGTAGTAGTACCACAGCATGTACAATCAGTCAAAGACAGTGGAGGGGAAATGAAACGGAAAAAGGCGAGAGACTATCATCAATTACATCCTGTTACTAACACTTTTTTTAGTGTCCTGCTAGGTATTATGACCTTCTTATGTGTTTTTCCGTTTATTTATGTCATTATTATTTCCTTTACAAGTGAGGAAAGTATTGTTCGAAATGGCTTTCAAATTATTCCTTCAGAATGGAGTACAGATGCTTATCGTTACTTGTGGAATGTGAAAGATCAATTGCTTGGTTCATATGGTGTAACTATTTTAGTTACGGTCGTAGGGACAATTATTAGTGTGCTGATGATTTCTTTCTATGCTTATGCAATTTCGAGACCGCAATTTAAGTATAGGAGATTTTTTACATTTTTTGCATTCTTTACGATGCTTTTTAGTGGCGGTCTAGTACCAACCTATATTGTTGTTACTCAATTTCTTCATCTGAAAAATTCTATTTGGGCATTAATCCTGCCACTTGTGATGAATGCGTTTTATATCATTGTGATGCGTACTTTCTTTATGAAATCCGTTTCAGAATCAATTTTGGAATCTGCAAGAATTGATGGAGCAAGTGAATGGAGAATTTTTTTTCAGATTGTATTTCCACTTTCGCTTCCGGGAATTGCCACAATAGCATTATTTAGCACTTTAGGATATTGGAATGACTGGTTTACAGCATTATTATATATCGATGACCCAAAATTAGTCCCGCTTCAAGCCTTACTAATGAAAATTGAGGCAAACCTAGAATTTATGAGACAAAATGTTGAAGTTGGTTTAATGCAGCAAAGTTTATTTAATACACTACCACAGGATTCCGCAAAAATGGCAATGGTTGTTATCGCCACTTTACCGATAGCTGTTTCTTATCCATTCTTTCAAAAGTATTTTATAAGTGGACTGACTATTGGTGGCGTTAAAGAATAAATAGAATAAAGGGGAGAAAAGATGATGAAGAAAAGGTTAGTATTATTGCTTGCATTCGTTTTATCTATTGGAACCATTCTTTCTGCATGTAGCAGTAAGGAAAGTTCTTCTTCAGAAAAGGAAGGGAAAAATGGTCAACCTTATGAAATAAAGTGGTATACAATTGGAACTCCACAAAAGGATACAGATAAAGTATTTAAAGAAGTGAATAAATATTTGAAGAAAAAAATTAATGCGACAGTGAAGATGACCCAAATTGACTGGGGAGATTGGGCGCAGAAATCCCAAGTAATGATAAATTCAGGGGAACCATTTGATATTATTTTTACAAATGGTACTGATTATGTCCAAAACGCTCAAAAGGGTGCATTCCTGGCTATTGATGATATGTTAAAAAATGAAGGGAAAGAGCTGAAGGAAGTCATCGATCCTGCTCTTCTAGAAGGAATCAAGATCAACGGTAAAATTTATGGTGTACCTACAAATAAAGAAGCAGCAAGACAGTCTGTATATACCTTTAATAAACGTCTTGTTGAAAAATATAATTTAGATATTACTAAAGTAAAAACATTGGAAGATCTTGAACCAATGTTGAAAGTTATTAAAGAAAACGAACCTAGCATTACTCCTTTAGCAACATTTAAAGCATATTTGCCATATGACTATATTTTTAATAATGAAATGCCTTTTGCCTTCTCACTTGAGGGGGACAGAGATCATGTTATAAATCAATTTGAAACTGATTTAACAATGCAAACATATAAGACAATGCATAAATATTATAAAGCTGGCTATCTAAAAGAGGATGCTGCAACAAGTAAAGATAGTTGGCCTATGGATGTTGAAAACTGGTTTGTCCGTATGGGTGATTTACAGCCATATGCAGATTTATTATGGTCCCGAGCAGCAAAATATGATGTCGTTTCAGTACCAGCTGAAGACCCAACAACTTTTAATGATTCTGTTTCTGGTGCCATTCAAGCCATTTCAGCAACATCAAAAAATCCTAAAAAGGCAATGGAATTTTTAAATCTACTGAATACAGATCCATACCTTCGTAATTTAGTTGACAAAGGAATCGAAGGGGTACATTACGAGAAAAATGAAGATGGAACTATTAAAGATCTTCCTGCCCGAATTGATAATTATAATGTACCTACTTATTCTTTAGGAAACCACTTTGTCTTATATTTATATGAAAATGATCCGAAAGATAAATGGGATAAATTTAAAGAATTTAATGAATCTGCTAAACCTGCACCAACATTAGGGTTCCATTTCAATAGTGATTCAGTAAGATCAGAAATTGCATCGATTACTAATATCTCGAAGGAATTTTATCCAGCGCTGGCAACAGGTTCTGTTGATCCAGAAGAATACTTACCAAAATACAATAAGAAGTTAAAAGAAGCTGGAATTGATAAAGTGTTAAAAGAAATTCAAAAGCAGTTTGATGAGTGGAAGAGTAAGCAAAAATAGTTAAAAAATCAAGCTGGGTGCAACATACCAGCTTGATTTTATATCACCTTTGTTAGTTTTCTATAAAAATAAGCAAATAGTCCAAATAGTAAATGTGACTCGATGATTTACGATTCTAATATGCTAAGCTTGATACAACAAAATGTAAAATTTGAGGACAACTAGATGGAGAAAAAAAGAAAAGGGCGATTTACTCAGAAGATTTTTAATAAGTTATTTTTAACATCTTCTATTACTATTATTGTAACTGTCATCATACTAATAGTAACGATTACAAATTACTATTCAGATATTATTATTCAGAAGGAACTGAATATTAATACTAGAACACTTGAACGGGTAGAAGATTATTTTTCTTCTAAAGATGCTGATATTGATAGAGCCATTAGAGATATTTATATAAAAGGGGATATGATTGAGGATATATCCTTTGCACTACACAATGGTTATGAGAGATATTTAGAATATAGGTTGGATAAATTTTCGAAAGATAAATCTTTTACACCAAGTAATATAGACACATATTTTAATGGGTATTTTAGTCAAGATAGTGATCTCAATGCGATAAGTTTGCGTTCATTAGAATACTCGTCTATCGAGTATTTATTAATTAAAAATAATATCCGCTGGAATAAAAGTATTGTTGAAAATAGTATAAATACGGACCAACTACTTTCACAAGGGATTCCGAATATTTTAAGTGAGAGTTTACCAAAAGATCGCAAATTAACAAACACTATTACTAAGACCATTTATATCAATAATCCAGTAACCTTGAAAAAAATTGGTGAGATTTCCTTTTTTTACTCAACAGACCGTTTGAATAAAATGTTAAAGAAGCATGAAGGTGCGCCGGCATCTCTCTTTATTATGGATGATGGGGGAAAGATTATATATTCACTTAATAAAGGTGTCCCAGTTGAAATGATTAATCAAGTCCAACACGAAACAAATGAAACGAAAATGGATTGGGAACATAAAAAATACTATATTAACACCATTGCCAATAAAGGTGATTATACATATGTAAGTGTGATTCCAGATGAAGGATGGCAAAAGCTTTCGATTGTAAGGGGAACGATGTGGGTTGTTATCACCTTTCTCATTACTATAGCCATCTTAATATCTTATTCATTTACACATAATTATTCACGGAGAATTAATCATATTGTTTCAATTATACGCCAAGTGGAAAAAGGAAATTTGAATGCGCGAATTGTAGAATCGAAGCATGAAGATGAATTATCGAAGATTGCTGTAAATATCAACTCTATGTTAACTGAATTAAATAATTATATCGAACAATTTTATCTCTTAAATATAAAACAGCAGCAGGCTGAATTAAAAGCACTGCAAACTCAGATAGACCCACATTTTCTATTTAATACACTTGAAGCTATACGCATGGTAGCTGTAGTAGAAGGCTCGAAAACCTCGAGCAAGATGATTTTCCATTTAGCCAAGCTTTTTCGTTATTCATTGGAATCGAAAGATATGGTTCATCTATATACAGAAATTGAATATGTAAATCAATATTTAAAGTTGATGCAGTTCAAATATCCGAATAAATTACAGGTACAATTTGATATTCCAAGTGATGTAGAACAGGTAATGGTACAAAAGTTAATCCTCCAGCCTATCATTGAAAATTATTTTGTACATGGATTTAAAAAGGATCAGTCGAGCAATAAATTATTAATTCGTGCTTTGAATCTTTCAAATAAAATAGAGATCCATATAGAAGACAATGGTAAGGGGATGAGCGAGGAGAAACTTACCAATATTGTTCATCATATTAATCATGAAGAGGGCGATGAAATGAAATCTATTGGGCTAAGAAACATCAATCAACGCTTAAGATTAAAATATGGAGACCGGTTTGGAATTAGAATAAAAAGTAGTGAAAACGAAGGAACGACTGTTATAGTATCCATTCCAATGCAGGGGATTAATCATGTATAAGGTACTTCTTGCTGATGATGAATCTCTAATAAAAATTGGACTAATGGCACTTATCGATTGGGAGGACCATGGCTTTGAAATTGCCTTTACTGCTGAAAGTGGTGAGGAAGCGATAGCCTATTTAAAAAATCATCAAATCGATCTTTTAATAACAGACATACTAATGGGAGAAATGTCGGGATTGGAATTGATTCAAGAGGCAAAGGAATTTCAACCCCATTTAAAAAGTATTGTGCTAACCGGTTATCAAGAGTTTGGTTTCATCAAACAAGGATTGCTATTGGGAATTGAAAACTACCTAGTTAAACCTGTAGATGAGGAAGAATTATTGACAACAATTCAAAGTGTGGGACGTAAACTAAATGCTGAGCCTAATGTTAAAGAACATAAGTTATTACAGGAAACAACTACATTAATGGATAATACGCTATTGCGTTTAATCAATGGAGAAATTGATAAAAAAGATTGTCTTGATAGATTGTCATTATATAATATTCAATTTAATCAATCATACTATACTATTTCAATCTTAAACTTTGAACATTTTTCTAAGAGTGAAATCAAGGGGAATATTCGGAGCTACATTGAAGAACATTTTTCTACTCTATGTCTTTTCAGTCCAAATCAAGAACTAATTATAATATTTGGAGGAATGACTGAAGAGGAAATCATAAAAAAGAATCAAAGTTTAGTCAATCAACTTTGTGAAGATCATAAGGGCATTGGCTTATTCTACTTATCTATGGGAAAATCAGTAAAAACGATCGATGAATTTGAAGATAGCTATTCACTTGCTAGAGAAAACAGCATGTATCAGCTTTATTCAGAACCTAATGTACTGATTTTCAATAACCATATGGTTGATCGACAAAAAGAAATAAAAAGCCAGCGTGAGTTTAAAGAAAATATAGTTAAGGGACTATTGCATGCGAATGAGGAGACATTAGAAATTATCGAGCTATTTTTTAATAATTTTACCCGGAAATCAAAGTTTATTTCACCTGAAGTAGCTAAGAAATATACATTTGATTTAATATCATATATCCATTATTCCATCAAGCCAGACGATCTATCACATTATACAGCAGCTGTAGAAAAAATGGTTTATAGCTCAAATATCCAAGAACTTAAAGGTATTTTGAGGGACTATTGTCATGAATTAATTCTCTCGATCAATCATCAAGTAAATAATCGTAGCCCGATTGTCCAAAATGTTCTTCAGTTTATACATTCCCATTATGATCAAGGATTATCCTTAAAAACATTGGGGCAACAGTTTCATGTAAATGCCATCTATCTTGGACAACTATTTCAAAAAGAGATAGGTGTAGTCTTCTCTGAATACTTGAACCGCTACCGATTAGAAAAGGCAAAGGAATTGTTGAAAACAACCCAAGATCGTGCAGGGGATATTGGAAAAAAAGTTGGGTACTCCGATACTACATACTTCTATAAGCAATTTAAGAAGAATGTAGGAACTACACCTAGTGAATGGAGAAAAATATAACTATACATATAATCAGATAAACCAGTAATAAATTATTTTGAAGGGGTGTTGAACGTGCAAAATAATTTACAAGGAATGAATGAAACCTATCGTTTTCCAAAAAACTTTTGGTGGGGTAGCGCAGCATCTGGGCCACAAACGGAAGGAGCAGCACAATGTGACGGTCGAAAACCGAGTATATGGGATTATTGGTTCAGTGTCGAGCCAGGATGTTTCTATAATGAAGTGGGCCCAGAGTATACATCTGATTTCTATCATCGGTATAAGCAAGACATAAAACTAATGAAAGAAACGGGGCATAATTCCTTTCGAACGTCTATACAATGGTCGCGATTGATTCCAGATGGGATCGGACAAGTGAACCAGAAGGCGGTTGATTTTTATAATAACGTCATCAATGAACTAATTGCTAATGATATAGAACCTTTCTTGAATTTATACCATTTTGATATGCCTATGTGTATGCAGGAGAAGGGTGGCTGGGAAAGTAAGGAAGTTATTGAGGCATACGTGAAATTTGCAGAAAATTGTTTTCGATTATTTGGGGATAGAGTGAAGTATTGGTTTACATTTAATGAACCCATTGTTCCAGTCGAGGCAGGATATTTATATAATTTACATTATCCAAGAGTAGTAGATTTCAAAAGTGGGGCCCGGGTTGCTCATCATACCATTGTCGCTCATGCAAAGGCAGTTGAGGTTTTTAAAAAATTAAATATAGATGGAAAAATAGGTATTATTCTTAATTTGACCCCATCTTATCCAAGAAGTTTGGATGCTGACGACGTAAAAGCTGCTCATATTGCGGATTTATTCTTTAACCGTAGTTTCCTTGATCCTGTAACAAAAGGAGAGTATCCGAAAGAATTAATTGATATCTTACGTGAAAGAGAACTACTACCTAACGTAGAAGCTGAGGATTTATCTGTCATAAAAAATAATCCAATTGATATTTTAGGAGTGAACTATTATCAGCCACGCCGAGTAAAAGCAAAGGAATCGCCCTTACCAGAAGATGAAGCCTTTATGCCTGAACATCTATTTGATCCTTATATTATGCCTGGAAGGAAAATCAATCCTCATCGTGGCTGGGAAATATGCGAGGAAGTTATATACGACATAATGATCGATCTTCGTGACCATTATGAGAATATCCCATTTTTTATTTCAGAGAATGGAATGGGTGTTGAGGGAGAAGAAAAATTCCGTAATGATGAAGGGTATATTGTGGATGATTATCGGATTGAGTTTATCCAAGAACACTTAAAATGGGTACATAAAGGTATTGGTGATGGAGCGAATTGCTTAGGCTATCACCTTTGGACGTTCATGGATAACTGGTCATGGACAAATGCCTATAAAAATCGATATGGATTAGTAGAAGTAGATTTAAATAATGCTTTAAAAAGAACGATTAAAAAATCTGGTAGATGGTATAAAGTAGTTTCACAAAATAATGGATTCTAATCTAAAAGACAATTTCCTTGTCGATTAAGGTAACTATTTATAAAGGGGGGGAAAAATGAAGGCTTATATGGTATTCGATATAGGTGGAACCTATATAAAATATGCTGTAATGGATAAAGAGGGAAAGAAACTAGAAAAAGGTAAGTTTCCAACACCAACTGAAGGATTAGAGGTTTTTTTACAAGAAATTAGCAATGTAGTAAAAGAGTATTCTAATTCTTATAATCTCCAAGGTATAGCTGTAAGCTCACCCGGTGCTGTAGATGTGAATACTGGTTATATTGGAGGGGCAAGTGCTATTCCCTTTATACATGGAGTATGCATGTCACGACTCCTTATGGAACGAACAGGTCTTCAAGTGGCGATTGAAAATGATGCGAATTGTGCTGCGTTAGCAGAAGGTTGGTTAGGGGCAGCGAAAGGTACGAATTATTACATCTGCATAGTAATAGGTACGGGAATTGGCGGGAGTATTGTACTGAATCATTCGATTTTACGTGGGGCGAATCTTCATGGCGGTGAGTTTGGTTATATGATAATGGGTGCACCATTGACGGATCCTCTACAAGAAACCTGGAGTAAATCTGCATCAACGAATGCACTTATTAAAGAAGTTGAATCAAAGAAGTCGCTAGCAGACGGAACATTAGATGGGGAAGAAGTATTTCGCTTAGCTTTTTCAGGGGATCATGTTGTGCAAGAAAGTATATCTCATTTTTATAAAAAGCTCGCAATTGGAATTTATAATTTGAAATATGCTCTGGACCCTGAAAAAATTCTTATTGGTGGTGGAATTAGTAAGCGTCGTGAAGTAATTGATGGGATCAATCAAGAGCTTAAGTTACTAAAAGATGATATCTCGACATTAACAATTGAAGTTGAAGCGTGTCAGTTTGAGAATGATGCAAATTTAATTGGGGCCCTGTATCATTTCCTATGGGTATTTGACAAAACATCAATATAAATAAGAAATAGTGGAGGAAGATGAAATGTTAGGTGCAATTGAAGCTGGAGGAACAAAATTCGTTTGTGCAGTAGGAGATGAAAGGGGGAATATTATTGACCGGTTGCAGATCCCAACAACAGTGCCGGAAGAAACAATGACTGAGGTGATCGGATTTTTTAAGAAACATTCATTAAATGCTATCGGGGTTGGTTCATTTGGACCAATTGATGTAAATTCTGAAAGTCCAAACTATGGAATGATCACCACTACACCTAAATTACCGTGGAGAAACTATCCAATTGTACAAGCATTGAAGGATGCATTTTCTCTACCGGTTGGCTTCAATACTGATGTAAATGCAGCTGCCTTAGGGGAAGCTACTCTTGGAGCGGCTAAAGGATTGGACAGCTGCATATATATTACAGTTGGTACTGGAATTGGTGCAGGTGCTGTTGTTCAGGGGAAACTTCTTCAAGGTCTATCCCATCCTGAAATGGGACATATCTTAGTAAGGCGTCATCATAATGATAAGTATCATGGGAAATGCCCTTATCATAAAGATTGCTTAGAGGGGCTCGCAGCCGGACCTGCTATTGAGGAGCGATGGGGCAAAAAGGGAATCGATTTAGTAGATCAGAAGGAAGTATGGGATTTAGAAGGTTACTATATTGCACAAGCTCTTATGCAATATATTTTAATCTTATCACCAAAACGAATCATTTTAGGTGGTGGAGTCATGAAGCAGAAGCAAGTGTTTGCTTCTATATATAAGTATCTTCAGGAGTTGCTAAATGATTATGTCACCTTACCTGAGCTAAAGACATATATCGTAAGTCCAGGGCTAGGAGATCACGCAGGGATTACAGGCGCTCTTTTACTGGCACATCAGGCTGTCAAAGGAGAGATTCAGAGCTAATGGGAAAAAAGATAAGTAAAAAATACGAGAAATGAAACGTCCATTTCTCGCTACCGTCAAAATAATGGTTAAAAATATAAGGATGGGTTCCATATTTCCTATTAAACAGGGAAAGGAACCCATTAAAATGTTTATCGTCATTTATTGCTTATTTTCTTCGCTTTCATAGCTTAACTGCCATGGGATACCAAATTTGTCTGTTACTTGTCCGTAACACTTACTCCAAAATGTTTCTTGGAGCTCCATATCCACTGTTCCTCCTTCTGTTAATCGATGAAAATATGTTGTAATTTCATCTTTACTTTGACTAACGATGGATAGATTAATATTGTTTCCAACAGTGAATGGCATACCAGGAAATGTATCAGAAAACATTACAGTACTTCCGTTTATAGTAAGACGTGCATGCATGACTAAATTTTTTGCTTCCTCTGGTAATGGGTATTCCGGATTCGGTGGTGAATCAGCAAAACTCATTATTTGCGGTGTTTCTGTATCGAAAACTTTCGCATAGAATTCGACTGCTTCACGACAATTTCCATTAAAGACTAAATATACATTAAGAGACATTAACTTCACTCCTTTAGTGAATTCATAATCATTCAGAAGACTATTCGCTTAAATTGTAAGTATGTATAGCCAATTAATATAGTAGACACAAAATAGTAGATAACAGTCAAAAAAATGATGTACATTTATTTTAACCAGGAGTTTACGGAAATAAAATATTTTTCAGAACAAATATCTGCCATTATATAAAAAACTTTTCGACATTTGTACAGTAAAATAGTCGAATGATTAAATTGACTTTGGGTTTGATATGAAGTACTATTTTATTATACTTTTTATACATTTTAATATAAAAAGTATGAAACATAGTATTGGAGGTAATTGGAGAATGGGGAAATATGAACTACCAAAATTAAAATATACATTTGATGCATTGGAACCATACATAGACAAGCAAACAATGGAAATTCACTATGGCAAACATCATCAAACATATGTAGATAAGTTAAATGCTGCACTAGAAGGGAAAAGTGAGTTACAAAGCAAATCATTAAAAGAAATACTTAGTGATTTGGGTTCATTACCTGAAGATATTAGAACAGCCATTAGAAATAATGGTGGAGGGCATTTTAATCATACACTTTTCTGGGAGATTATTGCTCCGTTTAAAGAAGCATCTGCCCCTTCTGGAAAATTAGCAGAGGTGTTAAATGAAACGTTCGGAAATATTAGCATCTTTGAACAACAATTTGCTGATGCTGCAACCACTCGTTTTGGTTCTGGTTGGGCATGGCTTGTTTGTAATAAGAATGGTCAATTGGAAGTAATGAGCACACCAAATCAGGATAATCCGATTATGGAAGGCAAAACACCTATTCTTGGTCTTGATGTCTGGGAGCATGCATATTATTTAAGCTATCAAAATAGAAGACCGGAATATATTGAGAGTTTTTTCAATATTATTGATTGGGACGTAGTAGCAGAAAAATATGAGCAAGCCATAAGCTAATAGATGATGAATGGAGGAGGGAGAATATGGCCTTCGTTATTACAAGTCCATGTGAAGCGGAGAAAGCAGGAGAATGTGTAACCGTTTGTCCAGTCGATTGCATTGAGAAAGGTCCTGACCAATATTTTATTAATCCAGATCTATGTATTGATTGTGGGGCTTGTGTATCTGTATGTCCGGTAGATGCAATTTTTGAAGAATATGATTTAACTGATGAACAACAACCTTATTTAGAAAAAGCAGAAAAGTTTTTTGGGATTCTTTGATTACACTTCAAAGTTTTCTATAGGGAGGAAGGTGTCTATAGAGTATGATTGTATCTTAGACACCTTTTAATTGCTTCCTAATTGTTATTACTATTTTTGAAATAGATTTGGGATGTCCTCGCCAGGTATCGGACGGCTAAAAAGATAGCCTTGGCCAATTGGGCAGGAAAGGTCCATTAAAAACTGTAATTGTTCTTTCGTTTCAATACCTTCAGCAATAACATTTAATCCTAAATGAGTAGCCATCATAATAATGGTTTCTACAAGTACTCCATCATCATTTTTAATATCCTCAATAAAAGATCGATCAATTTTCAACGTATCAATAGGGAAACGTCTTAAGTATGAAAGAGAAGAATATCCTGTACCGAAATCATCAATTGAAAGTGAAACACCTAGGGATTTGAGTTCTTTTAATATAAACAAGGCCCTATCGGGATCTTGCATAATACTCTCAGTAATTTCAAGTTCAAGTAATTTGGGTTTAATTTCATATTGCTGAATCATCCTTTGAATTGTCTTGGCTAGTCCATCTATTTCGAATAAATATGGAGACAGATTTAGGGCGATATTGATAGGAGGTAAACCTGAATCTTGCCATCGCTGAATTTGCTGACATGCAGCATCCAGAACCCATTCACTTATCGGAATAATGAGCCCTGTTTCCTCAGCTATTGGTATAAACTCTGATGGTGGAATAATGCCCAATGTTGGGTGATTCCAACGTATTAAACCTTCTACGCCGATGATTGTTTGATTATTTAAGTCAACAAGGGGTTGATAGTGTAGAATAAATTCCTTTTTTTCAAGTGCCCGTCTTAATGCCGATTCGATTTTCATATTTTTAGATAAAGTTTCATGTGCTTCATTTTTAAAAAATTGAACAGAATTATTTCCTGCTTCCTTTGCTCTATACATAGCAATATCTGCCTTTTTAACTAATGTTTCGATATCCGATCCGTCTTGTGGTGAAAGGCTAATGCCAATACTTACACTAAAGTAATATGGATTATTATGTAATGTAAATGGTTTTTTAAATAGTGCTTTTACTCGTCGAGTAATTTCTTTTACTTCATCTAGTGATCGATTTTTTACAACAATGGTAAATTCATCTCCACCAAACCGATAAACATCTGCAATCCCATTAAAATGTCGGGATAAGCGCTTAGAAATTGCTTTTAGTAGATAATCACCTTTCGAATGCCCTAATATATCTGTGACATTTTTAAATCGATCAATATCAAGAAAGATAATTGCCAGTTGGTTTGTCTGGCTTTTCATACTTAACCAAGTATTGAGTTCTTCATTAAAACAGCGACGATTGGGTAATCCGGTTAATTCATCATGATATGAATGATAGATCAATTGTTCTTCGAGTTTTTTTAGCTCAGAAATATCATAACGTATGGAAATATATTGATAAGGCCTCCCTTTTTCATTTAAAAAAGGGACGATGGTCGTATGAACCCAATAGAAGGACCCGTCCTTTGCCATATTTTTAATTTCTCCAGACCAAACTTCACCAATACCAATCGTTTTCCACATGTTTTTAAAAAAGCTCTTTGGGTGGTACCCAGAATTAAGTATTCGATGATTTTGCCCAATTAGTTCTTCCTTCTTGTATTTTGAAATGTCACAGAATTTCTGATTAGCATAAATGATCGTTCCTTTTTGATCTGTAATTGCCACAATAGTTGATTGGTCTAAGGCAAATCTGATATCGATCATTTCTTTAATTATTTCGGGAGAAGGTTGGTTATTAAGTTTATTTATGTTAAAATATTGCTTTTCTTGGTTTCTACGGTTGGACTCATTCATAAAGATCCCTCTCTCCATTTATATAACGTAAACATTTATATCAATATGCTTAATTATACTTAATTTTCACTTAGGATAAAGTGATTAAGATCATGCATGATGAGCTAATGTGGGTGAGGGAAGTATTTATTCTATAGTTTTAAAATGGTGTTGATTTAAAAAAGTGTTACAATAATGTAAATCTTTTCTTGGAGGAACATATGAAAATAGTTAAGACGAATGCCATGCGGATATTGGATAAAGAAAAAGTTCATTATAGGGTGCTATCCTATACGGCCGATGATGGAAAAATTGATGGTCTGTCTGTTGCATATAAAATAAATAAGGAAGCTAGAACGGTTTATAAAACCTTGATTTCACAAAGTACAAGTGGATCATATTATGTTTACATTATTCCTGTAGAATTGGAGCTTGACCTAAAAAAAGCTGCTAAAGCTGTAGGAGAGAAAAAAATAGAATTGATACCTGTTAAGGATATTATGAAGGTTTCAGGATATATTCGTGGTGGATGTTCCCCAATAGGTATGAAAAAACGATATCCTACTTTTGTTGATGAAAGTATAAGAAATTTAGAAACAATTATTATCAGTGGTGGGAAAATTGGTGTTCAGATTGAAATGAATATAGAAGATTTCATAAAAGTAACAAATGCTCAAGTAGATCATTTAACGAAGTAAAGGTGATTTATTTGAGTTTTTTTAGTTATAGCATTATTTTATATTTTTACTTATCCTCTTAAATGATTAAGATTTACAGTTACCTTCTCCATCATGTTGACCTATACGCTATATTATCGAAGGAATGTAGAGAAAATGTAGAGTTCAACATGTCATAGTACAAATTAATATCATATAAGGGGAGAAAGAGATTGAATATTTCTTCAATAAAAAATAAAAGCAAACAAATTTTGGATAATGTATCGGTATTATCAGCTTTGGAAATACATTTAGCGATGGTTGAATTCAATATGAGGGGCGAAGTGATCTGGGTAAATGATAACTTTGCACAAACATTAGGATATCAAGCTTTTGAAATGATAGACATGAAGCATAAACAATTCTGTACACTTGAATTTAGCACTAGTAAAGAATATGAGGAATTATGGGAGAAACTCAGTAAAGGTGAAAAATTTCAAGGAAAGATTGAACGTGTTGGGAAAATAGGAAATCGATTATGGCTTGAAGCGACATATGTTCCTATTTTAGATGATAAAGATCAAGTGGAAGCTGTCTTAAAAATAGCTACAAATATTACAGAAAGGGAAAACAAAACAACTGAAGTTGTCTCAAAATTAAAGGAAATGCCTGAAAATCTAGTAAATAAAGTAATGGCGAATTCTCAGGAAAATATGAAAGCACTTCAATCATTAAAAAGCCAAACTGAGCTAATTAGTGAAGTATCTAGGTTGATTCATAAGATATCTTCACAAACAAATATGTTAGCTCTGAATGCAACGATTGAAGCAGCACGAGCGGGAGAGTATGGTCGAGGGTTTAAAGTTGTTTCGGATGAAGTCCGTAAATTATCGGGTCAAGTAGATGATGCAATTAAAATGGTCAATGAGAATGTAGAAAACATATCAAATGAAGTAATCAAGGTAAGCGAAATAACTCACAGCTTAGAGGATATTGTAGTAACTACTCAATTAGAATTTAATCATATGATGCAGGAACTTGAAGATATGTAAATTTAATAACATTTACCTAATTTCACCCTTTTTGAATTTGTCATAGTGTTGTATAGATATTGTATAGTTGCGTATGTCATAATAATTGAATAAATCTTAAATCACCTATTAAAGGCGGATGAGAAAAGAAATGTATTTAGAGGGAAGTTATAACTTCTATATTGTAGCTCTTTCAATTGTTATAGCAGTATTGGCATCATTTTCTGCACTGAATATCGTAGGGAAAATTTCATATACAGAGGGAAAGGCGAAATTTTTTTGGCTATTAGCAGGGTCTTTTGTCATGGGTAGTGGTGTGTGGTCCATGCATTTTGTTGGGATGCTTGCTCTGGATTATCATATGAAAATGGAATATGATGTACGGCTCACCCTGTATTCTATGTTAGCCAGCTTCCTTTCTTCACTTATTGCATTTTATATTACGAAGGAAAAGGATATTAATTGGTATAAAATTGTCATTGGTGGCGTTTTTATGGGTGGTGGGATCGTCACCATGCACTATATGGGAATGGCAGCAATGAAAATGAATGTTGAACCCTCATATGACAACGGTCTTCTAACCTTGTCTGTTGTTATAGCTCTCGTTGCTTCATATGCTGCTTTATTCTTATTTTATCGTTTTCGAAGCCAATCTTCATCTATTTGGTTAAAATGGTTGTCTGCTATTGTAATGGGAATTGCCATTTGTGGAATGCATTATACAGGAATGAAAGCGATGAGATTCCACGTTCATTCCCACATAATGATGGATGGAGATCAAATAACTGATTCTTTTTTGTTATATGGAGTAACGGTAACGATATTTATTATTTTATTTGTATCCTGGGGGGCAGTTTACTTTGACCGAACTGTTTTAGAGAAGTTAGCCTATCAAGATACCATTACACGCTTACCAAATCGTAACGAAATGAATCGTTTTTTTGATACGTATAGTGGAAATGAAACCATTGGGGTTTTATTTTTAGATCTTGATCAATTTAAGTTAATAAATGATACTCTCGGCCATGATTTCGGTGATTTACTTATACACGAAGTGGGGAACCGTTTACGAAAGTTTATTAAAAGTGACCAACAGGTGTTTAGAATTGGTGGTGATGAGTTTTTAATCATTATAAAAGAATGTGATCAAGAACGAGCGGAACATTTGGCCGAAAAAATCTTGATGAGTGTGAAAGCTGTCTATCCTATTGATGGAAATGAATTGTATGTGACTGGCAGTATCGGAATTAGTATCGGCTCGATTAAAGAATCCAATCGTTCAATGCTTCTGAAGACAGCAGATACTGCTATGTATCGAGCAAAGGAATTGGGGAAAAACCAATATTGCGTATATAACGAGATTATGGGTATGAAGGAAATCCGAAAAATGGAACTCGAAAAGGATTTACAAAGAGCTCTAGAGGATAATCAATTTTATCTAGTCTACCAACCAAAGTGGAATGTAAAAACTAACAGTCTAGTAGGTTTTGAGGCATTAATACGATGGAATCATCCGCGGCTTGGGATAGTTTCTCCAAATGAGTTTATTCCGATAGCTGAGGAGACAGGCATCATTGTGCCAATCACAAGATGGGTTTTAGAAGAAGCATGCCATCAATGCAAACAATGGCAAACTCAAGGGAAAGCACATCCTGTATCAGTCAATCTTTCTCTTAAACTTTTTCAAACAGATAATTTAACCGACTTTGTTCAACTAGTGTTAGAAAAGATAGAATTAGATCCACAATTGCTAGAGCTGGAGATAACTGAATCGATGGTATTATACGATATTAATGATATTATTCGACAACTGGAAGTGATTCGAGGACTTGGAGTTAAGATTTCAATGGATGATTTTGGTACAGGATACTCTTCAATTGGTTTATTAGACCGAATCCCCATTGATTCACTTAAATTAGATCGTCTTTTCACAAATGATATAGAAACACCTAGTAAGCGTGCAATTATTCATGCAATCCTTTTAATGGCTGAAACTCTGCAATTAGATGTCATTGCTGAGGGAGTAGAAAATAAAGAACATATTGAATCATTAACTCAACTAGGATGCACGATTATGCAGGGGTATTTTTACAGTAAGCCAATGGAAAATAAAGAAGTTGATAAATGGATTCAATCGAATGGATTGGTTCCATTAAACTAGTTATATTAGTATAAAAATTGAATAGTTAATAGGGAAGTCTGCTTTTTTGAATGGTATGTTTTATGAACATAGCAATTAAAAGCAGGCTTATTTTATTATTGTCAATTTATGATAACTTTAACCAGGAGATCCAAGCAATTCAGGAATACCTAACAACTCAGGTAATCCGAATAACTCGGGGTATCCAATTACTTCAGGAAAATTAAATGATTCAGATATGGGTAAAACCTTGCCATTAACTGGTGAAGAAGTAAGAACGAAACCACTTCTTTTTGGAATCACTTTGATTGTATTAGGGATATTGATCATGGGGTACAGAAGAAAAAATAAGCAAATGTAAGAGAATAAAAGGCTATTGATTCGATTATATGTTTCAATAGCCTTTTATTATTGATTATTAATGGTATGAAAAAATATAGGTATCCTTTATTTTACTGGGAAAAAGAGCTGTACACTTAAAAGAACGGTTCTCAAAAAAACGAAAACAACCTTTTTTTAAATGTAAGTTTACCATTATTTCCTGTTTTTTTGTAATAAATGGCCTAATTATACAGAAATTGTTCAGAAGCCTATGGTAACCTATCACCATATATGCTTAAAGGGGTATAAAGATAAGAGGGTGGAGAAAATATGCAGTAGCGGGAGGAATAGATAAGAATGAAGGGAAAATTAGATAAAGATTGGGTAAGCCTGTTATTAGAGGCTAAGCAATTAGGATTGTCTATAGAGGAAATATCCAGGTTCTTTCAACAAAAATCCCTATCAAAGTATTTGTACTTAAATCAAGAAAAAGAAAATAAGGACCATTTAAGAAATAACTAATTTTACTTAAGAAGGATAGAGATTAATAAATGTATAGAGTGCTTTATAGTAAATTAATATGGTTGTTATCTTAAGGAGCTATTGACTAAAACCAAGGTTAATAGCTTTTTTTATTGCATTTTAATATTATTCGACAAAATCATGCAAAATTTGGAGAATGATAGCGTTTTCGAAAAAATATGCTATAATAATATCAGGCTATTTTCATCTGAATGGTTAAAATTTTGTTGCTTTTCAAATATAGTTTTAACTCTTAGGTTACGTTCTCTTTTTTTCAGCAATTCACAAAATTACCTAGTATTAAACAGTACATCTCTACTATATTACTAATTGCAACAGGTTTAAGAAAAGAGCCTTATATACAAAAAAATCATATATTAGTAAGGAGTAATCGCTATGTTGAAAGATCTTTTTATTGGTTTATCCCAAAATCAATTTCTGAATAGTGCAGCTAAAAAGTATGGGTTAAAACTGGGAGCACAAAATGTCGTAGCGGGGACGAATATAGAGGAGACAATCAAGAGTATTAAGGAGTTAAACGCTCACGGAATCTCTTGTACGGTTGATAACTTAGGTGAATTCGTTTATCAAAAAGAAGAGGCGACTGCAGCAAAAGAACAAATCATCGCAGTTATTGAAGCCATTCATGATAATAAAGTTGATGCACATATTTCTTTGAAACCAACACAATTAGGGTTGGATATAGATTATACATTTTGTTTAAATAACCTAGAAGAGATTGTCGCTAAAGCTAGTGATTATGACATTCATGTCAATATTGATATGGAGGACCATGGACATCTTCAACCATCTTTCGATATTTTAGATGAGCTTTCTAGTAAATATACTAATGTAGGAACGGTCATTCAGGCTTACTTTTATCGAGCAGAGGAAGATATTCAAAAATATAAAAATTACCGTCTGCGTATTGTTAAAGGAGCATACAAAGAGCCTGAGGATTATGCATATCAAGATAAAAAAGATATTGATAAAAACTTTATTAAATTAATTGAATATCATTTATTGCATGGAAAATTTACATCAATTGCTACACATGATCATAATATAATTAACCATGTCAAAAAATTTGTTAAGGCTAATCAAATTCCTAATGATAAATTTGAGTTTCAAATGCTATATGGATTTAGAAAAGACCTTCAATTACAACTAGCAAGTGAAGGCTATAATTTCTGTACTTATGTTCCTTTTGGTAATGACTGGTACGGTTATTTTATGAGACGTCTTGCGGAAAGACCACAGAATTTAAATCTTGTCGTTAAACAAGTATTTAACAAAAAAACAAACACCGTAATCGGTGTTGCTGCAGGCGCATTTTTACTTGGAAGATTATCTAAGAAGAAAAAGTAATCAAAGCTAAAAAATATATTAAAATAATTTCGAAGAGTCCGATTCCTAAGGGGAATTAGGCTCTTTTTTGTGTTTAGAAATATTCAATTTAGTTGTTCGACGATTTCTAGTGTGCCATCTTTCATGGATGGACTACTTTTTATACTTAGTACAGGGAAAATAAATGTCCATGGCATACTTGTTTGTTGTTCTACGATCGGTGTTGGCTGCTGAAAAGTATGCTCTGCAATGAGGTGATTATTTTCAATGTATTGCAAGTTTGTATTATGAAATGAAAATGGATGTTCGCTAAAGTTATGTACGAGAACAGTTATGAGTAGTTCACTTTTATGATTTCTTGCTTGCCATATGGGAGTGAATTGAATGTCCTCTCTACTATTCATACTTGTACTAACAAAAATTTGTTCTATATAATTGCGATCCTTGGTAGATAGTGTTTTATCCCATGCGGATTCAAACATTAGCTTTTGCATATTGGCACCTCTTTCTTTAAGTATCCTTATATTAACATAATAGAGGCGGGATATCATAAGCAGAAGTATTAAGTTTAGTTAAGTTCGCACACTTTACACAGAATTTACTGTCAATTATAATTATTGCAAAAAAAAGGAGGGGTATAGTGGAAAAGAGGATATCAAAAAAGATTCTTGTTGCAAGTTTAGTAGGAAGTTCAATTGAATGGTTTGACTATTTTTTGTATGGAACAGTAGCCGCTTTAGTATTTAATGAATTATTTTTTCATAGTGAGGATCCGACTGTCGGTTTAATGTTGGCCTATGCTTCTTTTGCCTTATCTTTTTTTATTCGACCGCTTGGAGGGATTATTTTTAGTCATATTGGAGATAGAATAGGAAGAAAAAAAACACTGGTCCTAACTCTTTCATTAATGGGTGGTGGCACTGTACTCATGGGATTGCTCCCAACCTATAATACGATAGGTGTTACTGCCCCAATATTATTAATCATTTTACGACTTATCCAAGGTTTAGGATTAGGTGGGGAGTGGGGAGGAGCGTTGCTTCTTGCTGTAGAGTATGCTCCAAAAAATAAACGAGGATTTTTTGGAAGTATCCCTCAAATGGGGGTAACAATTGGAATGTTACTCGGTACCTTAGCCTTATCAATAATGACCCTACTTCCGGAAAATTCTTTTATGACGTGGGGGTGGCGTGTTCCATTTCTTTTGAGTGCTTTGTTAGTATTTTTTGGATTATGGATTCGTAAAGGGATCGATGAAACCCCTTCATTCAGGAAGGCTCAGGAAAAAGGGGAAATTGCAAAAATTCCTTTCATAGAAACCATCCGAACACATTGGAAGGAAGTATTAATCGCCGTCGGTGCAAAGGTAGTTGAGACAGCGCCATTCTATATTTTTGGAACGTTTATCGTTTCCTATGCAACGACACAATTAGGTTATTCTCGAACAGTAACATTAAATGCTGTTACCATAGCTACGATCATTACCACAATACTAATCCCATATATGGGGAGGCTATCGGATACGTTTGGACGAAAAAAACTTTATGTAATCGGAACTTGTTTGATGATTATATATGCTTTTCCGTATTTTTGGTTAATTCACCAGCAATCACCTGTCTTGTTGATTGTAGCAACAGTGTTAGGTTTAGGGATTATATGGGCACCAATTACAGCTGTACTTGGGACAATGTTTTCTGAAATCTTTAAATCCAATGTTCGATATACAGGAATTACCTTAGGGTATCAAATAGGAGCCGCCGTGGCAGGAGGTACAGCTCCACTTGTTGCAACTGCATTATTAAAAGCATATAACAATTCATACGTACCGGTGGCACTATATATTATATTAGCTTCGATTATTTCACTTATTGCTATATGGTCGGTACGTGATCGTAAAAATGAAGAATTGGACACAGAGGCAGCTTAGAAAAATGAAAAGGATCTTAGATACGTTATTTTATAGTTAACGTTCTCTTTAGAAAGAAGGTAATCCCATGCTTATATTATCAGAAAAAGAAATACGAACCTTGTATTCTATGGAAGACGCTATTCAAGATTTAGAAAAAGCATTATTGTTTTATAAAAAAGGAGAAATTATTAATCCAGAACGAACAGTAATTGAGTTTCCAACGAAACATGCTTCTGCACTCTATATGCCTAGTGCAATGGATCCAATAGGAAAAGCAGCTGTTAAGATTGTAACAATTTTTCCTCATAATCCATCTAAGGGTAAGAGTACAACACAAGGTGTTATCCTATTAAATGATACAAATAGCGGTGAGCCATTAGCTTGCTTAAACGCTTCCTATTTAACAAGGCTTCGAACTGGAGCAGTAAGTGGAATTGCAACAAAATACCTGGCAAAGGAAACGGCATCAACCGTGACCTTAATTGGCTGCGGTGCAATGGCAGAGAACCAGCTTCAAGCAATTCTTTTCGTTAGAAATATTAAGGAAGTTTATCTTTTTAACCGAACAAAAATAAAGGCAGAACAATTTGCAGAAAAAATAAAGGATATAAGCCCATGGTATAAAGGAACAGTTTCAGTAGTGGAGGATGTAAATGAAGCTGTATCAAAATCTGATATTGTTATTTGTAGTACTCGTTCAGAAACTCCAGTTTTCTCAGGTGAAGTATTAAAACCAGGCACTCATATAAATGGTGTGGGATCCTACCTTCCACATATGCAAGAAGTAGATGTTAATACCCTATTAAAGTGCTCAAAAATCGTAGTTGATACTCTTGAGGGATCAAGGACGGAAGCGGGCGATTTTATTATTCCAGAGAGAGCTGGTCTTTGGAGCTTCTCAGAATTGCATGGTGAACTTGGAGATTTGGTTTCAAGGGATGCTATTGGTAGAGAAAATGATGAAGAAATTACTTTTTTTAAATCAGTGGGAATTGCCTATTTTGATCTTGCTGCTGCTGCAAATGTATATGAAAAAGCGGTAAGTAAAGGTATTGGAACACAAGTAGATATATGAGTTCTTTGTGAGATGTTCCTGTTAATGTTAATTAGGATTTTATAAAGTAAGGAAAACTCGATGAAGCCTAGTTGTTATCATCGAGTTTTTCATTATGTTTGTTAGCTTCTGCTTGAACAAATTTTAATGTTTGCAAACTAAATTCTTTGAATGGTGAATGTGGTAGTTCGTTAAAGTTCTCCATTGCCTGGTTTGCACTCAGAAGCGCTTGATCCCATTTTTTTAAATGGATATAGCAAAGAGCTTTGTATGAATCTTTTTCATAGAAGATGGCCAGGTCAAACGGGTGATGGGTATGCGATGGGACTTCGACTTTGTCCAACCAATCAATGGCTTCCTGGTAACGACCGAAACCGTACATGGCCTCACCTTTTGCGAGGTACATCCATGGTCCAAAGCTTTCCAAAACCTCTTCATTAGACATATGCCTTTCTATAAGATCTAGTACCTTTGTATAGTCTTTTCTTTCTTTAATAAGATATATTAGCATCACTAAATCATGCGATAGAATGGATTGAATATCATCTGCAAAATCTCCATATTGTTTTAACTTCATTAAATAATAATCTATTCTCTCCTTATTATTTGACATCATTGCATGTGCGGAAGCTAATCGATATAAATCATCTATACGATAAAATGTTCTATATTTTTTTGAGATTTGAATGGCTTTTTCCATGACCTTTGTAGCAGTATTTAAATCATCCACAGCAAAATGTAATATGGCTTCATGATAATCAAGATCAAGTATTGTCATTGGATCGATATACGCATGCTGAGTTTCTAGTATCTTTCTTTCATTTAGCAGAATTTTTAAAGATTGTTTGTAATCATGTTCAGTGAATTTTACCATTGAACGAAAAATGCCTAAATTTGCTCGTCTTCCAGTAAGGTTTATTTGGTCGTACATTTGTGCTGCTTTTTCAGAAAAACTTTGCCAGTCATCCCTCTTGTTAAAATAAAGACATCGGCAGTAAATATCCAATAATCGTGCCGACTCATATCCTTGATTTAAATTTGAGATATAGGGTTCAATTAGCTCGATTAACTGAATATATTTGTTAGGCAAATCTTCAGGTTTCCAATTGTATAGAGTTTCTGCTTGCTCAAGGATCTCTCTTAGTTCATGTACACTCATTTCTTCCAATAAATCAGCTGTCTCAACCCCGAGTCTTTCAGCTATATAGGCAAGACTTTCAATTGAAGGTTTCGCTTTATTATTTTCAATTAGGCTGAGCATCCCTTTAGTTAATCCTTCACCTGCAAGAGATTCAAGTGTCATCTTTTTTTGCTTTCTTAACTTTCTTATTCGTTCACCTAACATATTTTATTTATACACTCCTAAGTTGATAATAAGTTTAATTATATTAAACTTTAGATTGAAATGGAAGTGTGATCGTGATATGATTTGTTTAATTAAATTAAACAAATGGGGGATATTTATGGAGGATCGGATCAAACTACAAAGAGCAACATATCATTTATGGACATTCACGGTTAGTAAACTAATTTCGACATTTGGGGCACAGGTGTATTCGTTCGCCATTAGCTTTTACATTCTACAATTAACTGGCTCAGCTACTAGCTTTGCTACAAATCTATTATGTAATATACTACCGCGGACATTGGCTGCACCTTTTATTGGATATGTTGCTGATAATTACTCACGTAAAATCATTATCATTACATCTCAAATAGCTACTACATTTGCTATTGGTGGGCTTCTATTTATCAGTATAACCTCTGGATTATCATTGATAGCCATCTATACTACAACCTGTATTTTATCAATCACTTCAACCTTCTCCGGAGTGACATTTACCTCGTCTATTACAGGTCTTGTTGATGAGGCGAGGATTCAAAAAGCAATGTCATTAAATCAAATATCTGTTTCCTTTGCTTCTATTGGAAGTCCGGCAGTAGGAGGATTATTATATGGAAGTGTTTCAATGCCAGTTTTTCTTATTATTTATATGATTGCTTCATTTATCGCAGTTCTCCTTGAAGCAACGATGAATTTTAATCTTTTTGCAAAACGAAAGACTAAAGTAGACGGAAGCACGAAGGAACCCCTATTGCAAAGTATAAAAGCAGGAATTCATTATTTAAAATTACAACCTATTATCATGACAATTATTTGGATTTCATTACTTATTAACTTTTTATTTGGTGCATATGAAGTGGGATATTCATTTATACTTATTGAAAAGTTAAAAATCGTATCACAGCACTTCGGTTTTACACAAGGAGCATTTGCGATTGGAATGCTATTACTCTCAATATATTTTTCAATAGGAAAAGAAGTGAAATTTCCACTTCTGACATCTAAAAGAGGAATTATTGGAATGGGTATAGTTTTAAGTTCCATTGCCTTGCCATTACTAATCTCCATGACATATGGCATTATGGTCCTCTATTATGTAATGATTATGTTTTGTTTTGGCTCTTTGATGATTACTGTTAATACGCCAATCCAAGTGATGTTGCAAAAGAAAATAGATGATGATTATAAAGGGCGTGTTTTTGCGATCCTTGAAACAATGGCAATGGCCTTGATGCCATTAGGAATGGTTCTTTATGGTTTTTTATATGATATTTTTCCGGCTCAATGGGTCTTGCTTTTATCAAGCTTACTTTTAATTAGTGTGGTTCTTATTTTGGCTCGACCATCTATAATAAAGAAAGCACATCCTGAATTGATAAAACAAGTAAAAGGGAAGGCTAGAGTGGTTTCATAAGAAAATGGAAATCGGAGTTATCGATCCTATCGATAACTCCGATTTTATCCTTACATATTTTAAATAATTTTCTTTATCGATGAGCAGAATATAATATTATTAAAAAGTATTGACAGGAGAAAAATGTAATAGTAATATAGTAAAAGTCGTTAAGATAGTTTAACTAGAAAATGTGATTTCTAATACTATATCAATCTTTTGAAAAAGATATTGACACAATGAAATGATAGTAGTATAATTTATAAATGTCGCTGGTTTAGCGAAATAAATTATTTCAAAAAAATAATTGACAGCAAAAGGATTGAATGATAAAATAAAATCCTGCGTTAATGATTGATCTTTGAAAACTGAACAAAACGAAACGTCAATGAATTACTTTTATTTACAAAGAGCTATATCAAACATCTTTTTGGAGAGTTTGATCCTGGCTCAGGACGAACGCTGGCGGCGTGCCTAATACATGCAAGTCGAGCGAATCTGATGGGAGCTTGCTCCCTGATGATTAGCGGCGGACGGGTGAGTAACACGTGGGTAACCTGCCTGTAAGACTGGGATAACTCCGGGAAACCGGGGCTAATACCGGATAACTTTTTTCTTCGCATGAAGGAGAATTGAAAGATGGCTCCGGCTATCACTTACAGATGGACCCGCGGCGCATTAGCTAGTTGGTGAGGTAACGGCTCACCAAGGCGACGATGCGTAGCCGACTTGAGAGGGTGATCGGCCACACTGGGACTGAGACACGGCCCAGACTCCTACGGGAGGCAGCAGTAGGGAATCTTCCGCAATGGACGAAAGTCTGACGGAGCAACGCCGCGTGAGTGATGAAGGTTTTCGGATCGTAAAACTCTGTTGTTAGGGAAGAACAAGTATCGTTCGAATAGGGCGGTACCTTGACGGTACCTAACCAGAAAGCCACGGCTAACTACGTGCCAGCAGCCGCGGTAATACGTAGGTGGCAAGCGTTGTCCGGAATTATTGGGCGTAAAGCGCGCGCAGGCGGTTTCTTAAGTCTGATGTGAAATCTTGCGGCTCAACCGCAAGCGGCCATTGGAAACTGGGAGACTTGAGTGCAGAAGAGGAGAGTGGAATTCCACGTGTAGCGGTGAAATGCGTAGAGATGTGGAGGAACACCAGTGGCGAAGGCGACTCTCTGGTCTGTAACTGACGCTGAGGCGCGAAAGCGTGGGGAGCGAACAGGATTAGATACCCTGGTAGTCCACGCCGTAAACGATGAGTGCTAAGTGTTAGAGGGTTTCCGCCCTTTAGTGCTGCAGCTAACGCATTAAGCACTCCGCCTGGGGAGTACGGCCGCAAGGCTGAAACTCAAAGGAATTGACGGGGGCCCGCACAAGCGGTGGAGCATGTGGTTTAATTCGAAGCAACGCGAAGAACCTTACCAGGTCTTGACATCCTCTTGACCTCCCTAGAGATAGGGATTTCCCTTCGGGGACAGGAGTGACAGGTGGTGCATGGTTGTCGTCAGCTCGTGTCGTGAGATGTTGGGTTAAGTCCCGCAACGAGCGCAACCCTTGACCTTAGTTGCCAGCATTTAGTTGGGCACTCTAAGGTGACTGCCGGTGACAAACCGGAGGAAGGTGGGGATGACGTCAAATCATCATGCCCCTTATGACCTGGGCTACACACGTGCTACAATGGATGGTACAAAGGGCTGCAAGACCGCGAGGTTTAGCCAATCCCATAAAACCATTCTCAGTTCGGATTGTAGGCTGCAACTCGCCTACATGAAGCCGGAATCGCTAGTAATCGCGGATCAGCATGCCGCGGTGAATACGTTCCCGGGCCTTGTACACACCGCCCGTCACACCACGAGAGTTTGTAACACCCGAAGTCGGTGAGGTAACCTTTTGGAGCCAGCCGCCGAAGGTGGGACAGATGATTGGGGTGAAGTCGTAACAAGGTAGCCGTATCGGAAGGTGCGGCTGGATCACCTCCTTTCTAAGGAATATGGAAAACCACTTACGTGGTTCAGACGTCTTCTGTTTTGTTCAGTTTTGAAAGGTTAATCCTTTCAATAGATATGTTTGTTCCTTGAAAACTAGATATTATGTAAGAAGTAACCAAGTAATAACCGAGAATCGCCACTTTATGGATGAATCCATTAAGTAGTTTTTAAACTGAAAGGGCAAGGAGAAGCGAGAAGATCGAGGAAACGAACGAAGGAGCACCGCAGCGTATTACACATACGTGAGGATGCGAATGAGTGAGTTGACGAAGAGATTCGAAGCTTATCATTGGCCGTAGGTTAAGTTAGTAAGGGCGCACGGTGAATGCCTTGGCACTAGGAGCCGATGAAGGACGGGACTAACACCGATATGCTTCGGGGAGCTGTAAGCGAGCTTTGATCCGGAGATTTCCGAATGGGGGAACCCACTGCCCGTAATGGGGTAGTATCCTTACTTGAATACATAGAGTAAGGAAGGCAGACCCGGGGAACTGAAACATCTAAGTACCCGGAGGAAGAGAAAGCAATTGCGATTTCCTGAGTAGCGGCGAGCGAAACGGAAGAAGCCCAAACCAAGAGGCTTGCCTCTTGGGGTTGTAGGACACTCTATACGGAGTTACAAAGGAACGGAGTAGATGAAGAGGTCTGGAAAGGCCCGTCAAAGAAGGTAACAACCCTGTAGTTGAAACTTCGTTCCCTCCAGAGTGGATCCTGAGTACGGCGGGACACGTGAAATCCCGTCGGAAGCAGGGAGGACCATCTCCCAAGGCTAAATACTCCCTAGTGACCGATAGTGAACCAGTACCGTGAGGGAAAGGTGAAAAGCACCCCGGGAGGGGAGTGAAAGAGAACCTGAAACCGTGTGCCTACAAGTAGTTAGAGCCCTGTGCGTATTTTCCTTCGGAAAAACGCCGGGTGATAGCGTGCCTTTTGTAGAATGAACCGGCGAGTTACGATTTCATGCAAGGTTAAGCTGAAGAGGCGGAGCCGCAGCGAAAGCGAGTCTGAATAGGGCGATTAAGTATGAGGTCGTAGACCCGAAACCAGGTGATCTACCCATGTCCAGGGTGAAGGTAAGGTAACACTTACTGGAGGCCCGAACCCACGCACGTTGAAAAGTGCGGGGATGAGGTGTGGGTAGCGGAGAAATTCCAATCGAACTTGGAGATAGCTGGTTCTCTCCGAAATAGCTTTAGGGCTAGCCTTAAGGTAAGAGTCTTGGAGGTAGAGCACTGTTTGGACTAGGGGCCCTCATCGGGTTACCGAATTCAGACAAACTCCGAATGCCAATGACTTATCCTTAGGAGTCAGACTGCGAGTGATAAGATCCGTAGTCAAGAGGGAAACAGCCCAGACCACCAGCTAAGGTCCCAAAGTATACGTTAAGTGGAAAAGGATGTGGAGTTGCTTAGACAACCAGGATGTTGGCTTAGAAGCAGCCACCATTTAAAGAGTGCGTAATAGCTCACTGGTCGAGTGACTCTGCGCCGAAAATGTACCGGGGCTAAACGTATCACCGAAGCTGTGGATGGACATCTTATGATGTCCGTGGTAGGAGAGCGTTCTAAGGGCTGCGAAGCTAGACCGTAAGGACTGGTGGAGCGCTTAGAAGTGAGAATGCCGGTATGAGTAGCGAAAGAAGGGTGAGAATCCCTTCCACCGAATGCCTAAGGTTTCCTGAGGAAGGCTCGTCCGCTCAGGGTTAGTCGGGACCTAAGCCGAGGCCGAAAGGCGTAGGCGATGGACAACAGGTTGATATTCCTGTACCACCTCTTCACCGTTTGAACGATGGGGGGACGCAGGAGGATAGGGTAAGCGCACTGCTGGAATAGTGCGTCCAAGCAGTTAGAGGGGTGACGAGGCAAATCCCGTCACCAGATACCTTGAGCTGTGATGGCGAGGGAAATTTAGTACCGAAGTTCCTGATTCCACACTGCCTAGAAAATCCTCTAGTGAGGTGAAAGGTGCCCGTACCGCAAACCGACACAGGTAGGCGAGGAGAGAATCCTAAGGTGAGCGAGAGAACTCTCGTTAAGGAACTCGGCAAAATGACCCCGTAACTTCGGGAGAAGGGGTGCTCTGTTAGGGTGCAAGCCCGAGAGAGCCGCAGTGAATAGGCCCAGGCGACTGTTTAGCAAAAACACAGGTCTCTGCGAAGCCGTAAGGCGAAGTATAGGGGCTGACGCCTGCCCGGTGCTGGAAGGTTAAGAGGAGAGGTTAGTCGCAAGACGAAGCTTTGAATTGAAGCCCCAGTAAACGGCGGCCGTAACTATAACGGTCCTAAGGTAGCGAAATTCCTTGTCAGGTAAGTTCTGACCCGCACGAAAGGCGCAACGATCTGGGCACTGTCTCAACGAGAGACTCGGTGAAATTATAGTACCTGTGAAGATGCAGGTTACCCGCGACAGGACGGAAAGACCCCGTGGAGCTTTACTGCAGCTTGATATTGAATTTTGGTACAGCTTGTACAGGATAGGTAGGAGCCTTTGAAACCGGAGCGCCAGCTTCGGTGGAGGCATCGGTGGGATACTACCCTGGCTGTATTGAAATTCTAACCCGCACCCCTGAATCGGGGTGGGAGACAGTGTCAGGCAGGCAGTTTGACTGGGGCGGTCGCCTCCTAAAAGGTAACGGAGGCGCCCAAAGGTTCCCTCAGAATGGTTGGAAATCATTCGCAGAGTGTAAAGGCACAAGGGAGCTTGACTGCGAGACCTACAAGTCGAGCAGGGACGAAAGTCGGGCTTAGTGATCCGGTGGTTCCGCATGGAAGGGCCATCGCTCAACGGATAAAAGCTACCCCGGGGATAACAGGCTTATCTCCCCCAAGAGTCCACATCGACGGGGAGGTTTGGCACCTCGATGTCGGCTCATCGCATCCTGGGGCTGTAGTCGGTCCCAAGGGTTGGGCTGTTCGCCCATTAAAGCGGTACGCGAGCTGGGTTCAGAACGTCGTGAGACAGTTCGGTCCCTATCCGTCGTGGGCGTAGGAAATTTGAGAGGAGCTGTCCTTAGTACGAGAGGACCGGGATGGACGCACCGCTGGTGTACCAGTTGTCTTGCCAAAGGCATCGCTGGGTAGCTATGTGCGGAAGGGATAAGTGCTGAAAGCATCTAAGCATGAAGCCCCCCTCAAGATGAGATTTCCCTTAGTTTATCTAAATAAGATCCCTGAAAGATGATCAGGTTGATAGGTTCGAGGTGGAAGTGTGGCGACACATGGAGCTGACGAATACTAATAGATCGAAGACTTAACCAAATAGATTTGAGGTTATGAACCGTTACTTCTTGATATATCTAGTTTTGAGGGAATAAACCCTTAACAAAATATAGTCTGGTAATTATGGCAAGAAGGTCACACCCGTTTCCATCCCGAACACGGAAGTTAAGCTTCTTAGCGCCGATGGTAGTTGGGGGCTCTCCCCCTGCAAGAGTAGGACGTTGCCAGGCGATGCCCCTAAATTGGGGCTATTATTTTTCTAAACTATATTAGCAAATTCTGCTAATGTGGCCCGTTGGTCAAGCGGTTAAGACACCGCCCTTTCACGGCGGTAACACGGGTTCGAATCCCGTACGGGTCACCATTTAATAAATTTTTATATTGGAGGATTAGCTCAGCTGGGAGAGCACCTGCCTTACAAGCAGGGGGTCGGCGGTTCGATCCCGTCATCCTCCACCATTAATTATTTTGATAGTGGTTCAATATTTTTTGTATAATAAAATAGTTGAATTTTTTTGACGTTTGAAAAGTCGGAATAAATAATTTACAATATAAATGTACGAGCCTTTGTATTCAAAATTATAGACTACACGATCAATTATTTTACTATGAGCCATTAGCTCAGTTGGTAGAGCATCTGACTTTTAATCAGAGGGTCGAAGGTTCGAGTCCTTCATGGCTCATCAAAGTTTGCTTTGATATAATTTGCGGAAGTAGTTCAGTGGTAGAACACCACCTTGCCAAGGTGGGGGTCGCGGGTTCGAATCCCGTCTTCCGCTCCAAACATACCTTGCCGGGGTGGCGGAACTGGCAGACGCACAGGACTTAAAATCCTGCGGTAGGTGACTACCGTACCGGTTCGATTCCGGTCCTCGGCACTAAGGATTTTTGCAAAGCAAAAGATCCTTCCGTAAAATATCTTACGATATAATATATGCGCCCGTAGCTCAATTGGATAGAGCGTTTGACTACGGATCAAAAGGTTAGGGGTTCGACTCCTCTCGGGCGCGCCATGAACGGGAAGTAGCTCAGCTTGGTAGAGCACATGGTTTGGGACCATGGGGTCGCAGGTTCGAATCCTGTCTTCCCGACCATTATATAATTGGGGCCTTAGCTCAGCTGGGAGAGCGCCTGCTTTGCACGCAGGAGGTCAGCGGTTCGATCCCGCTAGGCTCCACCAATATATAAAATAAACTATGGCGGCGTAGCTCAGCTGGCTAGAGCGTACGGTTCATACCCGTGAGGTCGTGGGTTCGATCCCCTCCGCCGCTACCATAGAGGACCTTTAGCTCAGCTGGTTAGAGCAGACGGCTCATAACCGTCCGGTCGTAGGTTCGAGTCCTACAAGGTCCACCATATATAATTGGAGGAATACCCAAGTCTGGCTGAAGGGATCGGTCTTGAAAACCGACAGGCGGGTTACACCGCGCGGGGGTTCGAATCCCTCTTCCTCCGCCATAACTTCCTATAAAAGTTTTTTTATAATATCGTCGCGGGGTGGAGCAACGAGCGTTACTTCATCGAACAACCGCGAGTTGTACCGATTAAGCTGCTACTAGAGTAAGCATACTGAAATCGGGACAGTTGATGAAAAGATTGGATTAAAAAATTTTTTATAATATCGTCGCGGGGTGGAGCAGTCTGGTAGCTCGTCGGGCTCATAACCCGAAGGTCGCAGGTTCAAATCCTGCCTCCGCAATCATTTCAAGTATTCTTGAAAGAATTTTGGTCCGGTAGTTCAGTTGGTTAGAATGCCTGCCTGTCACGCAGGAGGTCGCGGGTTCGAGTCCCGTCCGGACCGCCATTAATTTATGCAAAAATTAATATGGAGGGGTAGCGAAGTGGCTAAACGCGGCGGACTGTAAATCCGCTCCCTCAGGGTTCGGCGGTTCGAATCCGTCCCCCTCCACCATATATAAAATAGGGGCATAGTTTAAAGGTAGAACTAAGGTCTCCAAAACCTTCAGTGTGGGTTCGATTCCTACTGCCCCTGCCATGGCGGATGTGGCGAAGTGGTTAACGCATCGGATTGTGGTTCCGACATTCGTGGGTTCGATTCCCATCATCCGCCCCATACTTAATGAATGAATATTGCGGGTGTAGTTTAGTGGTAAAACTACAGCCTTCCAAGCTGTTGTCGTGAGTTCGATTCCCATCATCCGCCCCATACTTAATGAATGAATATTGCGGGTGTAGTTTAGTGGTAAAACTACAGCCTTCCAAGCTGTTGTCGTGAGTTCGATTCTCATCACCCGCTCCAAAATACATAAAGGGCCTATAGCTCAGCTGGTTAGAGCGCACGCCTGATAAGCGTGAGGTCGATGGTTCGAGTCCATTTAGGCCCACCATTTTTTATATTTATATTTTCCGCAGTAGCTCAGTGGTAGAGCTATCGGCTGTTAACCGATCGGTCGTAGGTTCGAATCCTACCTGCGGAGCCATTTTTATTTATGATTTCAAGAGCGCATTAGCTCTTTTTTTGTATATTGTATAGTACGTGGTCAAAATAGCCTAGCTTGAAAAGGTTATTTATTTTTGTTATTATACAGAATGAACGTTCAGTATTAATGTTAATATTGGCATTGGAGTTGAAATAGTTGAATAAAAAGAAAATCCAAAGTGAACAAACCAAAAAGCGTGTAGCAGATGCTGCAAGGAATCTTTTTGCTAATAAAGGATATAAAGCAACTTCAATTGAAGATATTGTTGAAGCTACCGGGAGTAGTAAAGGGAATATATATTACCACTTTAAAAGTAAAGAAGGGTTATTTTTATATTTATTAGATGAATGGGATAAAGAGTGGGAACAAAAATGGGTAGAAAAAGAATCATTATATAAAACAACGAAGGAAAAACTTTTTGGGATGGCAGAACAAATGGTTCTTGATGATTTGAATCACCCACTTACAAAAGCAGCTGATGAATTTTTTAATAATGAAGAAAAGACTGGTGAGATTGAAGAACGAATTGCAGAGATGGTAACGGGACATTTGAAATTTAATCAAAAATTAATTCAGCAAGGCATAGATAGTGGTGAATTTAAAAAAGAAGACGTAGAAAGTCTAGCTATTATTCTAGAAAGCTTATTAATTGGTCTAAGCCAGATGTCAAGAAAGTCAACAGTTGAGGAGGCATTAACTTTATACAAATTAGCATTTAATGTATTTTTATTTGGAATATCAACAAGCTCTAATAGATAAAATAAGTGAGGGATTACACCTGGAAGGATGCAGCATAGACCAGGTAAAGGGTAATCCTGTAATTTAATATAGAATGAACGTTCAGTATTTCTTAGTTCATGAGGAGGTTATTTATGTCATTATTGTTCAGAAATAGGGGAGCTATATTGCTTCTTATGCTAAATATATTTTTAATTTTTACGGGAATTGGTCTGGTTATACCTATAATGCCAACTTATATGATCGAGCTACATATTAATGGGAGCATCGTAGGATTACTTGTTGCAGCATTTTCTCTCACCCAGCTACTATTCTCTCCATTTGGTGGGAAACTATCAGATTCAATTGGGAGAAAAAAGATTATTATTGCTGGAATGATCATTTTTGCTGTTTCTGAATGGATATTTGGAGTAGCTAATTCATCATTTCTTCTATTCGCTTCTAGAATGCTAGGAGGAATCGGTGCCGCATTAATTATGCCGTCTGTTATGGCATACGCTGCGGATGTAACATCAACTAAAGAGAGAGCGAAAGGTATGGGCTTTATTAATGCTGCTATAACTACTGGATTTATTATTGGACCAGGAATTGGTGGCTATATAGCTGAATTTGGAATTCGTGTACCATTCTTTGCTGCAGCAGTTGCAGGTGTGGTTGCGGCGATTATTACTTTACTCGTATTACCAGAATCAAATACTAAAAAAGAATCTGAATTAGCACAGCCTATTCAAACAAATAAACAAAGTTTAATCAGTCAATTGCTTCACTCCTATAAGGAGCCATATTTTTTAAGTTTAATCATCGTGTTTGTTATGTCGTTCGGTTTAGCCAACTACGAAACTGTGTTTGGATTGTTTGTTGATCAAAAGTTTGGGTTTTCACCGAAAGATATTGCGTTTATTATAACATTCGGGTCTATCTCAGGTGCAGTAGTACAAATGACTATATTCGGATGGATGCTAAATCGCTTTGGAGAGAGGAAAGTTATTTCATCTTGTTTAATTATTGCAAGTCTATTTGTATTATTAACTCTATTTGTGCATAAGTATTGGTTGATTGTTGTAGTCACCTTCATTGTGTTCTTATCAATTGATATTTTACGACCTGCCATTGGAACACAGATGTCGAAAATGGCTCAGGATCAACAAGGATATGTAGCTGGATTAAACTCCGCTTACACAAGTCTGGGGAATATCATGGGTCCGATAGTGGCTGGTTTCCTATTTGATATGAATGTTAATTATCCATATGTTTCAGCTTTTATCGTTCTTTTCGCCTGTTTTGTTTTGTCAATCCGGGCAGCAAGAAAGGTTGACAGCATAAATACCCAAGTTAAACTAAGGAAAAGCTAAAATAGATATTTTTTTAAAAGATTCAGTTGTACTACTGAGTCTTTTTTTATTTTATTCATAGGATATTTTCGTAATTATATCGAATATGGTTGACTATGTAGTATGCAGGAACGAAGAAAGGAGAAATGAGATGGGAAATCTACTTCATCTGATTGATTGGAAAGAAAAAAATAATAGGGAAATGGATAAACTTTTATCCGGTAAGGAAACATTAACCGTTCAATCGATGAATTCTGGATATGAAGCTGAAGTAGTCAAAATTATTCATCAAGGCGATCAATTTGTACTTAAAGTATGGAATAGGGACTCTAACCCAAATATTCAATTTCAATATCATTTATTGCAAATGCTTACTCAAAGAGAGGTTCCTGTTTCAAGGCCATTAGCATGGGGAGTGGATAGCAAAGAAAATAAAGTATTATTAACAACATATGATGGACACCCTTTTCAAACATTTAGTAGCAAAAACATCACTGAGATGGCACGGATTTTATCAAAAATACATGGGATATCTCCATATCAAATTAAAAATGCTAATCTACCAAAGTATCAATTTATCGATTATTTTTTTTCCGGGATTGAGGAACACCCAGATCTTAGTCAATTATTAATCCAGTTGGTAAAAAAAGCGCAATTAGCACAGAGTGATTTCATTCATGGAGATTATCATTTTGAAAATATCGTAGAAGAAACGGAAACATTTACAGTTATAGATTGGACAAATGCTCAATTAGGGGATAAAAGATATGATTTTGCTTGGAGTGTATTTCTATTAAAAATTTATGGGATATCAGAAAAACATGCTTCATTATTTCGTTCAGTTTATATATCGTAACATTCTATTAGTCAGGATGGAGAAGAGCTATTGGAAGCAATAGCTTGTATTAGATGGTTTTTATTTTATAGAAAAAATAGAATCCCTATCCGCAATAATACTTTAGACAAGGTTCAAAGAATAATAAAAAATAACCCTTATCTTATAAAAACTGCTTTTTTTATACGTAATTAAGAAAGGAACGAGGCTTAAATGAATATAGAAAAACTTTTTAATGAATTTCCTATTTTGATAGCAGATAAATTTACATTGTTAAAAATTGAAGAGGATCATCTGAATGATGTGTTTGCTATATATGACAATGAGAAAGTATTTGAATTTTGTGGAATTATTCCAAAACATAATAAGGCAACCGTAAAAAAAATGATTAGTCATTTTGAGCGCGATTTTAATAATAAGAAAAGAATAAAGTGGGGAATTGTTAAACATTCTGAGTGTAAATTAGTTGGAATTATAGAAGCATTTGATTTTAATCAAAAAATTAATATGGTGACAATCGGCTATTATTTAGCGGAATCCTATTGGGGAAAAGGGATTGCATCAGCCGCTGTAAGTAAAGTAGTGGAGTTTCTATTCAATGAGGTAGATGTGAATAGAATTCAAGCGGATGTGATGCCGTTAAATGATGCATCAAAAAAGGTATTGTTAAAAAACGGCTTTCTAAAAGAAGGATTACTGAGGGAAGCAACGATTTGGTCAGGTAAAGGCATTATAGATATAGAGATTTATAGTATCTTAAAAAGGAATTATCTTAAAGAGAGTATAGGAGAACCACCAATATAAACGGTTTAAATTAATCAATCTCTTTCATTATACTAAAAAGTTCCTATTAAAATGTCAAAATACTCTATCATTCGCTATTTTATATGAAAATTTTGTAGATTAAATGTGAAATTTTAGATAAAATAGTATTCTTTTAACATTTTTTATCATTTACATGTTATGATATGTTAGTATGATTACGGATTAATAGGAATAAGGAGAGGAATAATGATTAAGAGAATTAAAGCATTGTGTGTCCTTGTAATTGTCGTATTAGTTGCACTTTCTTCAAACTTTAATGTCTCAGCAGCAACACTTGTTGGGAAAGATCTATATACAATGAAGAATGTTTCAATCGAGATTAATGGAAAAACAGCTTCTATCAAATCGTCTATTTTGAATAAAAAAGGTCATCTTTTATTACCAATGAGAGAATTATATGAAGCACTTGGTGCACAAGTGTCATGGGATCCAAAGAAGAAAACAGCAAGTTCGATTAGAAATGGAAAACGTGTGGATCTTACGATTAATTCTAAGACTGCCAGGGTGGATGGAGTAAACGTTTCAATGGAAGTCGCTCCTCTACTTTATAAGAATAGAACATATTTCCCTCTAAGATTCGCCAGTGAAAATTTCGATGGGATCGTTGTTTGGAATGAAGGAAAACAAAAGGTTGAAATTACATTAGATCAATCAAACGGAAGTAATCCTCCTCCTACTCCAAATGTACCGGAGGGAGAAAAGTATACGTTATATATTAATAATCAGAAGATAATGATGGACGATCCAGTTATCATTAAAGAGGGTAGGACATATATTCCTGCTAAATATTTTTATAATTATGTTGAGGATTCATCAGGTTTATGGGTATCTGATCGAGTGTTTGAAATGTTGTTAGCTGGACTTAGCTTCCAATTTACAGATGGAAGCAACAATATATTAGTCAATCAAGAACCTGTTTCTATAGATGAGAAACCATTTATCAAATCAGGAGAAATGTATGTTCCTGCTCCTTTTCTTGTTAAAGCTTTAGGGGGGAATTTACGTAATCTTGTTGACAGAAAAGAAATCTATATTACGTTTAATGATTATATGTTTTATAGTGAGTTTTTGGAAAAACAGGAAGGTTCAACTCCTAAACCTCAATATATACCAAATGCTCAATTAGAAGGTTCACGAAATTTATTAGTTAGTGACAATCCGGAGAAAATTAATGCATATATGTTATACGGAACTACAGCAACACTTTCAATGCAAGAGGTTCAAACAACTTCAGCAACAAATGAGCACCGAGTATTTGGGTGGCATTTAAATGAACTAGGTACAAAAGCTAAAATAGCCATTACTATTCAAAATATCTCGGATACAAATAGTATTAAAATTACGAATTCTAAAGGGTTAGCGAAAACTTCGGATAATAGTTGGATTACATATAATGTAGGTTTACCAATTGCAGATTCCGTATTGAATGGAAAATTAAAAAACTCTGAAAGTACTGGTATTGTTATTAATCCAGGCGAGACGAAAGTGATTGAAACATATGACTTGGCTCCAGATTTTCTAGTCGGCTTCTTACAGGATATTGATATTAGTTCTGTAAATGGCGGAAATGGTAAGTATATTATACGAACTGTTTTAGCTCAAAATGATGAAGATTTAACAAAGGTTCATTCTGATCCAATTTCAACAGATAGATTTGCTCATCCTAGAGGTGCCTGGCCACAGTCTACACTAAAAACGGAAATACCAGCCTATACAGTTGGCACACCAGAAGTGGGTTATAATCTTTCAAATGGTCAAACAGATCATTTGTTAACGGCTGAAAATTCACTATCTACTCTCAATGGGTCAGTTGGAAATCCAGGTCATTTTGGAATGACTTATAAGGTAAGTATTCCAATTGTAAATCCAACTGGTAGTCCAGCAAAAGTAAAAATCGTCTTAGCTGGTAGGGGTGGTCTTTACAGTGGAGCTGTGAAGATGAATGGAAAAGTTCATTTAATCCCAACGCTTAAACCTAGTCAGGAATATGTAGAGCTTCCTGAGTATACGGTAAGTGGTCCAGCAGATACCATCAATTTAGAAATTATGCATGCTGGTGGCGCTAACTTACCAGTTGCTGTTTATGTAGAATCAGTTGAATAAAAGCAAGGGGTCTGATCCCACTTATAATACTCTACCTAGAGCGATTTCGTAATAGATATTGTATGTTGTGGGGCTGACCCCTTTTTTATTCCTATATTTTTAATTTCTGATCTACAAACTAAATAATGACAACTGAACATAATAAACATCTGAAACCGCCTTACTTGATTATGCTTCTTTAAAGGAATAAAATATGTAAGTCCATGAACCAAAAAGAAAGGAGTGCTTCATTTTGGCACAGTCATTAAAAGGAAAAGTAGCATTTGTAACAGGTGCTGGAAAAGGGATTGGCAGAGCCATCGCCATTGCTCTAGCGAAAGAAGGAGTTAATGTTGGATTACTTGCACGTACGGAGGGAACTCTTAAAGAGGTTTCTAATGAAATAGAGAAATTAGGGGTAAAAGCAGCTTATGCAACTGTAGATGTTTCTTCCTTAGCTGAAGTGGAAAAAGCAATCGAAAAGGTAACAAATGAGCTTGGAAAAGCAGATATTTTAATTAATAATGCAGGTATAGGTAAATTTGCATCAGTTTTAGATATGGATCCTGAAGAATGGAAGAAAACCATCGATGTTAATTTGATGGGAACGTATTATGTCACTCGAGTGGTACTTCCTCAACTAATTGAAAAAAATGCTGGGGATATTATCAATATTTCATCTACGAATGGTTTAAACGGTGCAGCGACTTCAAGTGCATATAGCGCTTCTAAATTCGGAGTTATTGGCTTTACAGAATCATTAGCTCAAGAAGTTCGCCGCAACAATATTCGAGTGACAGCATTAACGCCAAGTACAGTTGTAACAGAACTGGCTGTACAAAGTAATTTAATCACAAAAAATGAGGAAAAATACATTCAGCCAGAGGATATTGCAGAATTTATTGTTTCTCAATTGAAATTAAATCCAAGAGTTTATGTGAAAACAGCTAGTCTTTTAGGAACAAATCCATTCTAATTTGTAATGGCAAAAATCAAAAGGGGTAGGTGCTATTATTGCACCTACCTCTTTTAAGTTCCAAATTATTATTGTTAAAGGTTATTTTCGTATAGTTTGTTGCTTTTGTAAAAGCGCAACTGTCGGCTTTTACAGCCAGCCGTTCTTATGGCGATTGCCGCTCTTTTCTTTAGTAAAATGAGATGTGTAGCAATCTCCAGCCGATAGTTATTAGTTAAAATTTTTTTTTAAAATAAATAGCAACAATGTTTGAGGAAAGAGCTTTGTTAAACAATGGGGAGCATGAAAAAACCTGTACAAGGGGAAAATAGGAAAAAAGGAGGCTAGCTTATGAAAGAGATAGATAAAAACCATATGGATAGATTTACCGTTGCAGGAACAAATATTGATGAAGTAAAAAGGCAAAATGAACGATCAGGATTGTCGTATAATCAGGTAAAAGAGCTGCTTGCTAAAACGACAGGTGGCAAGGGAACCTGGATCTATAGTGATACAAATATTGAAGAGGTAAAAAAGAAAAACCAACATTCGATGGAATCTGAATAGAATGAAATCATCATGTTAATATATGAAATATTGTGTTTTCATAACATTAGCTGATTAAATCCTAAGTGGTAAAAAAACATTTAGGATTTTTGTTTTTTAAGCGAGAAGTAGAAACTTTTCTCTTTCTCATTCGTAAGATTAATAAATAACTATTAGAAGGAGGTATTTAAGTATGGACATTGTTTTTATAGTTCTTGGATCTATATATGTTCTTTATATCTTGATAATGGTTCCTTTGCAATATTCTTATATTTCATCTATGAAAGAGTTAGAGAAAACTACTAGGAAATCACATAATGAAATATATGAGGATATGAGTTTTGAAAATGAGCAACTTCATTATCATCTTCAAGGAAGTATCTTTAATTTGCCTTCCAATCTAATTGCTTCGGTTGTTTATAAATTTCGCCATCATAAGAAGTAGAACTTTCAATTACTTCCGTAAAAATTTTTAAAAATGTTACCGCTTCCACTTGTGCTTTTCAGAATTGAATGGTACTATTAACCTATAATTAAATAGTGCATCACATGTTACTGATACGATCAGGCATGGTGGTAAGAAAAGAGTTGAACTTTCAACTTTTTCGTACCCCCATGCCTTTTTGCGCTACATATTAATTAAGAAGTATTAGAAATGGAATGAGAAAAGGAGTCATTTAGTATGGTATTCAACTTTTTTAAAAAAGAAAAAGAAGAATTACAGATATATGCACCAATTAATGGAGAGATTATTTCGATTGAAGAGGTACCTGATCCTGTTTTTAATCAAAAGATGATGGGAGAGGGAGTTGCGGTTATTCCAACAGAGGGGAGTATTTGTTCTCCAGT
Source organism: Heyndrickxia sp. FSL W8-0496 (assembly GCF_038007825.1). Classification (NCBI taxonomy): domain Bacteria; kingdom Bacillati; phylum Bacillota; class Bacilli; order Caryophanales; family Bacillaceae; genus Heyndrickxia; species Heyndrickxia sp. FSL W8-0496. Next base: position 4,590,495 of record NZ_JBBOXX010000001.1, on the reverse strand, counting down.
TGATGGAACAATTCTTCAAGTTGCCCCTACAAAACATGCAGTGGGAATCCTTGCTAAGGATGGTTCGGAAATTTTGATCCATATTGGTTTAGAGACGGTCGCATTAAAAGGAGAAGGGTTTCAAGTTGCTGTAACTACTGGTGATAAAGTTTCTAAGGGACAACGACTGATTGATGTTGACTGGGAATATATTAAGCTACATGCTAAAAGCATTATTACGCCAATTGTTATAACAAATAGTAGTCATGGAGATAAACAGTATATCGTTACAAAGGAAAAGGAAGGCATACAAGGAGAAACCGTAATCATCACATCTTCCGAAACGTGATACACTGTGAATATAGTGAAAAACAAGGAGATGGCTTCCGATGAAGATATCAAAGATTCTTAATAATAATGCTGTGATTGTAGTAGATAATCAGCAGGAGAAGATTGCGGTTGGAGCAGGAATTGCCTTTGGTAAGAAGAGAAATGATATTTTAAATTCAGGGAAAATAGAAAAACTTTTCGTAATGAAGGAAAATGAGAAGCTTCAACAGCTGCTAAGTCGGATACCGGAAGAGCATTTTATCATCTCGGAAAAAATTATTTCCTTTGCTGAGGATTATATTGGAACAAAGTTAAATGAACATATTCATATCGCACTGACGGATCATCTTTCGTTTGCAATTGAAAGAGAACGTGAAGGAATTCAATTAAAAAACAAGCTTCTCCATGAGATAAGAATATTGTATAAAAAAGAGTTTGAAATTGGGCTTTGGGCAATTAAGCATATTAAGGAGTCTTGTAATATTGATATGCCCATCGATGAGGCTGCGTATATTGCCCTTCATATACATACAATGAAGGTTCAGGGTGGTGATATGCGACAAACAGTCATACAAACAACGATTATTAGGGATATTGTTGAGACCATCACAAAGTTTTTACAAATTAAAGTAAGTGAAGATGATATTTCTTACCATCGACTGATCACGCATTTACGATTTGCTTTAACTCGTATTAATCAGTCAGAAGTGAATACAATGGATGAAGAGATGCTGGACATGATCAAAAAGAAATTTCCACTCTCCTATCAATGTACGTTAGAAGTGGCTAAGAAAGTATCATCACAACATGGCATAGTCTTGCCAGACCACGAATTAGGATATATTACCCTGCATATTGAAAGATTACAAAAGCAATAAATGGATATAGATAAATTAAAGGGGGTGAGATGTAAGGAGTTATACTATGAATAAATTATGTATATGTTTGTTAAACTTGCCATCATTTAGCTAAAACACAGAATAAAGAACGGCTCTTATTTACTTTATATTACTTACTACTAATGTCACTAGATATTTCATTAAAGATTGACACATTCAAGTGGAATTGCATGAAGTACTATGTGACGGGAATGGAATGTTTTAGCTATTTGGTAATTTAATTATTCAGTATAACCCTATTTAGAAAATTAAGTATATGTATGATCTTTTGATTATGAATGAATCTAATATCAAAATATTTAGATCTAAAAGAGACTGATTATTCTGTATTTTTAGGAGGAGAACGAAAAATGATGAACTATTTTCAAAGAATGGGTAAGTCGTTAATGCTTCCAGTCGCCGTATTACCAGCGGCAGCCATTCTTACTGGGATTGGATATTGGATTGATCCAACTGGATGGGGAGAAGGAAGTCCAGTCGCAGCGTTTTTAATTAAGGCGGGTAACTCTATATTAAATAATATTCCAATTCTCTTCGCAGTTGGGTTGGCGCTGGGGATGTCAAAACAAAAGGACGGTGCAGCAGCATTAAGTGGGTTAGTAGCATTTTTAGTAGTGAAAACTTTGCTTTCTCCTGATTCTGTTGCCATGTTGCAAGGAATTGAAGAGGCTAATGTAGATCCTGCCTTTTCAAAAATAGATAATGCATTTGTTGGGATTATTTCAGGATTAATTGCTGCAAGCATGTATAATCGCTTTAGTAAAGTACAACTACCTGCAGCATTTGCGTTTTTTAGTGGGAAACGACTCGTTCCTATTGTGACAGCATTTTTAATGTTAGTGGTATCGGTTATACTATTCTTCGTATGGCCAGTGGTCTATACTGGACTTGTTTCCTTCGGAGAATCAATCAGTAAATTAGGTGCTGCCGGTGCTGGGTTGTATGGATTCTTTAATAGATTATTAATTCCGACTGGCTTGCATCATGCGTTAAATAATGTATTTTGGTTTGATGTAGCTGGAATTAATGATATTGGTAACTTCTGGTCAAATAAAGGTGAAAAGGGAATTACAGGAATGTATCAAGCTGGATTCTTCCCAGTTATGATGTTTGGATTACCGGCAGCTGCGCTTGCAATGTACCATACAGCAAAAACAAAGCAGAAAAAAGTAACGGCATCATTAATGTTAGCTGCTGGATTTGCTGCATTCTTTACAGGAGTAACAGAACCGCTTGAATTTGCTTTTATGTTTGTTGCACCAGCGCTTTATTTTGTGCATGCAATTTTAATGGGACTTTCGTTAACAATAGCGGCATTGTTCCATTGGACGGCAGGATTTAGCTTTAGTGGGGGCTTTATCGACTTTTTCTTAAGTTTACGAGTTCCAATCGCTAACCAGCCATATATGTTAATTCTTCAAGGACTAGTATTTGCAGTTATTTACTATTTCTTATTCAGATTCTTGATCGTGAAATTCAACTTGAAAACACCAGGTAGAGAGGATGATCCTGTTGCAGTTGGCGAGGGAGTACTTGGGGAATCAACGGCTACTACAGGTGCTTCAGGAAGCAAATTTGCGAATATGGCTGCGATCATTTATGAAGGTTTAGGGGGAGATGCAAATGTCACTGGTGTTGACAATTGTATTACCCGCTTAAGAGTAGATGTGCGAAATATGAATGCGGTCGATCAAAATAAAATAAAATCAGCCGGTGTTCCAGGAATTAAAGTCGTAGGTTCGAATCATATTCAAGTTGTTGTAGGAACATCTGTACAATTTGTCGCTGATGAAATTGCAAAAATACGTGATGAAAAAGGTGCCTGAATTTATATAAACAACTTGCATCAGCATTCAAATATAATTAAATAGGGAAACAAAATGAAGAGGTGCTTATTAAGGGGTGAGTTGACTCCTATATAAACACCTCTTTTAATATGGTTGTTTAGTTGCACGGCTGTATAGTGTAATTAATAGGACAAGCATGATAATGTCTAGACGAGCATTAAATGCAAATGAGATTATACTAGAATGTAAAATTGGCATTTTAGTAACTAGTAGGGCTCCCAGCATGATTCCGATTAAAGGAATTGTCGCAAGTTTAATCACTCTATTCATTAAGATCAATACACCGCACACGACCTCTAGAGCTGCGACTATATACATTAATATAACCGGAAATGGAAGTCCGAGGCTAATAAAGTAATTACCCAATTCCTCATTAAGTAGTTTCATAAGTCCTGAGGTGATGAAAACATAGGCAATAAGATATCGAATAATGGCTAAGGACGTATACATACATCTCCTCCTCCCCTTATATCTATATGCACGTTTGGTGACAAGCTATGTACAAATGGACAAAAATTCTGAAAATAATTAAACTAAATATAAGGAGGGATAAAATTGATTAGACTGTTTGTGACAAGACACGGTGAAACCGACTGGAATCGACAAAGACGGTTACAAGGGTGGAAGGATTCTGAGCTGACTGAAACAGGCATAAACAATGCAATCTCGCTTGGACATAGGCTCAGAAATATAAAATTTCAATCAGTTTACGTAAGTCCAAGTACTCGAACGATTAAAACCGCTGAACTTATTATAGGTGATAGAAACTATCCAATGATAATAGATGATTGTTTTAGAGAAATACATCTAGGAGAGTGGGAGGGGCAAACACAAGAGTTCCTTGAGAAGGAGTATCCTAAAGAATACAACGCCTTTTGGAACACGCCACATTTATATCAATCTGAAACCGGAGAGAGCTTTGCTCAGCTACAAGAAAGGGTTCAAAAGGCATTAAAACGTATATTAGCTGAAAATGACGAAGGAAATATACTTGTTGTGACACATACAGTATTCATCAAGTCTCTATTAGCGCATTTCAAACAATTCCCCCTTGAAAAGCTTTGGTCACCTCCATATATATATGATACGAGCCTTACAATTATTGAAGTGGATACCGAATCAGAAATAACCTTGGAAGGTGATATTACGCATCTTTCTAAGGGGATCTTGTAATGATTCGATATGCGGTGGGGGCAATTGTATTTCATGGCACAAAGTTTATGCTTGTACATAAGGTGAAAATACGCACACTAAAGGGTGCTAGTGAATTTAAAGGAGAATGGGATTTTCCAAAAGGAGGGGTAGAGCAGTCGGATGACAGCCTTTCAAGTGCGTTAATAAGGGAATTAGAAGAGGAAACAGGTTCAAGGAATTATCAAATCATCAAACAACTTGCTGAACCGATTTGTTTTGCATTTAGTAAGGAATTCACTGAACAAACAGGGTATGATAAACAAATGACGACCATGTTTATCGTTGAATATAAGGGGAAACCTTCTGTACTCAAGGCAAAGGATAATGAAATCAATGAAATTCTATTTCTTAATAAGTTAGAAGTGTTGCAGAGATTGACTCATTATGAAACGAAAAGTTATTTTGAAGCGGTTTATGATAACTATTTTAATTGAATTTCAAATTTAAATGATTTAATGAAGATAGCTTCGATTGTATCGAGGCTTTTTTATTTATAGCAATGATTTTAATAGAATTTTACTTGTGGTTCTCACTTTTCATAAGAACCGCTGAACCTTTTAATAGGTGTAATTACCGGTAGTGGGGCTTTTATAAAAGCAACATACAATACGAAAACAGCCTTTTTATTAAAATGGTCTTGACCTTTACGTTACGTGAAGGTGTATCTTGAAAGTAGAGGAGGTGAGCTCATGGAATATACTGTGCAAAAGCTTGGTAAATTGGCAGGGGTAAGTACAAGAACACTCCGATACTATGATGAGATTGGAATTCTTAAGCCGGCAAGAATCAATTCATCTGGATATCGGGTATATGGTCAAGGAGAAGTGGATCGTTTGCAGCAAATTTTATTTTATCGCGAATTAGGTGTCAGCCTAGATCGTATTAAGAAAATTATCACATCCCCTTCCTTTGATGGAACCCAAGCACTTAGAGAGCACCGTGAAAAACTCCTCGAAAAAAGGAAACAATTAGACGTCTTAATTGCAAATGTAGATAGAACCATTCAATTATCAGAAGGGAGAATTCATATGTCAGATCAAGAAAAATTTGAAGGATTTAAGAAAAAAATGATTGAGAATAATGAAAAGGAATATGGGGAAGAAATCCGCAAAAAATATGGGAATGGAACAGTTGACCAGTCCAATGCAAAACTAATGAATATGACAGAGGAGCAATATGAAGAAGTAACGAAATTAGAGAAACTAGTAAAGGAAACTTTGGCGGAAGCTTTTGCAACAGGAGACCCAGCAAATGATATTGCTCAAAAAGCCGCTGATTTGCATAGGCAATGGCTCTCATATTATTGGAAAGATTACAGTAAGGAAGCACATGTAGGACTCGCACAAATGTATGTTGCCGATGAAAGATTTACTGCTTATTATGATGAAGAACAACCAGGAATGGCAGAGTTTTTAAAGAATGCGATTCAAATTTATACGAAGCAATAACAGGTAGTAGTTAGAATAAAGGAGAAAATAAAGTAGACAGTGACTAGTTCGAAGAAAAATAGAATTTCCAATAAACTTCAGCTTTATTAAAAAAAGGGGGATGTCTTATTTAATATGGCACCCCCTTCCTTAAAAGTTTTGCCTTTCATTTTACTGAGGAAAAAGCTGCAATCTCCATAAGAACCACTGAAAAACTTTATTGAGTGTAAAAGTCGGCAGTTGGGCTTTTAAAAGAGCAACAAACTATACGGGAAACAGCCTTTAAAATAACTTGTTGAGTAGGACCTAGGAGTAGAGCATTTTCAATTTTAAGTTCGTATTGAACTCCATCGATAAGTAATATTGAAATAGTGTTACTAGTCACTTTTTCAACCACTTTTATAGTTTCTACATGATAGCCTTCATTTTCAAGGTGTAAGAGAACTGCGTTATGAAACTTCAGAGGCTCTTTGTACCACTTATACCAATTATCCAACTCAAAACGAATGGTAGTATCTCTTTGAAAAAGGGACTTTTTTAAGCTTTTAAACAAATGAACTCCCCCCATTGTCCTTTCTTTTTTTCTTATATTAAATCTAACACAAGTTTGGTTTATATTACCAATGGCATCTAAATATTATGATTTATATCTTTCTAAAGAGCGTCAACATTTAAATGTAAAAAACTTATCTATATATGAAAGTTCTACTGCCGGTTTTATTCCTAATAAAGGGTTTGCGCGTTCTTATGAAGTTTACAGCACTTTTCTCAGTGGAATGAAAGACTTGTCATTTCAATTAGTTAAAACATTGCATAATTAGTAACAATGTATGAGAAATGCCCCTTTTTAGCTATTAAGATTAAAAGTCATCATTTGATGTTTTATCATGTAGCTATTTCAATTACAATGATAGTAACATAATATTTAGACTGAAGAGATCAGAATTTTTTTGGAGGAGATTGTAGTTGAGTAATAAAGTGTTAATTATTGAAGATGAAGAAAGTATTCGGGGCTTTATAAAAATTAATTTTAATATGCATAATTTTCAAGTGATAGAAGCGGAGTCGGGCGAAAAGGGATTAATGATGGCGAGCTCAGAACATCCCGATATTGTTATCTTAGACGTGATGTTACCCGGGATAGATGGCTATCAAGTATGTGAATCATTGAGACAAGAATTTCCTGATATAGGTATTATTATGCTTACTGCAAAAGGGCAGGATTTGGATAAAATTAAGGGGTTAGAGCTCGGAGCAGATGATTATGTTGTTAAACCATTTAATCCAATGGAGCTCATTTTGCGTGCGAAATCTTTAGTGAGAAGAGTTGGAGAAAAGCATGACCAAGTACAAAGTCAAAATGTCACATATGGACCATTTGTTATTGATACATATTCCAAAAAGGCTTATAAGAATGATAAAGAATTATCACTAACTCCAAAGGAGTTTCATTTATTACAATTGTTTATGGAAAATCCGGGAAAAGCTTTTTCAAGAAATGCTTTATTGGATACAATATGGGGCAGTGATTTTGTAGGGGATCATAAAATTGTTGATGTAAATATAAGAAGGCTGCGAGTGAAGATAGAAGATAAAACGTCAAAGGATTTATTTATTGAAACCGTATGGGGTACTGGCTATCGATGGAGGAAGGATTAGCAGATGTTCAAGAAAAGAAACAAAAGTGTTTCTTCAAAAAGTATAAAAACAAGACTTGTTGGTAATTTCATCATTATTATCCTCATAAGTGTGTTAGTCTTTGAAGCGTTACTTATTTATTTTACTAGATATTACTTCTATCATAATGTCGAAAACGTATTAACAAATCAAATTAAAATTTCCTCGGACTTTTATTCAAAGTATTTTTCCAATGTTCCGCTCGAAGAGAATGTCATTGATAATGTAGATGTTTTTTGGCAGCAAACGAATGCACAGGTGCAAATTGTTGATTTGAAAGGCAGGGTTCTATTAGATTCAATTGGAGTAGAAAATAAACAAACTCTAGGTAGCTCTGATTTCTATGATGCGTTGGCAGGAAAGAAGGGCGTTAGTATTGGAAAAGTTGACTATGGGCGCGAAAAGGTAATGACTGTGTCCTATCCTTTGAAATCAGATGGAGAAGTGGTAGGGGTATTGCGATTCATTACCTCACTATCAGCCGTTGATAAAGTAATTAGGAATATTACACTTATCTTTATTAGTATAGGGATTGTTGTAATTGTGATTACTGGTGCTATTGGTTTAATTCTCTCTTCAAGTATTGTACTTCCACTAAGAGAGGTAACAAATGCAGCAGAGATTATGGCCGGAGGTAATTTAGAAATACGAATAAAGAAAAATAGAAATGATGAGATTGGAAAACTAGTGGATACGTTAAACTATATGGCAGAGGAAATAAAGAAAAGGGAAGAAATCAAAGATGATTTTATCTCCTTGGTTTCTCACGAGCTGAGAACTCCTCTTACTTCAATAAAGGGCTGGGCTTCAACATTAAGTCGGGTTGATCGAAACGAAACAAAAATATTTGATGATGGCTTGACGATAATTGAAAAGGAAAGTGACAGACTAGCCATAATGGTTGAAGAACTTCTTGACTTTTCAAGCTTTGCTTCAGGGAAAATTTCTTTAAACAAGAAAAAAACAGATCTTAAAGATATTTTTCATTTTATTGAAAAACAAATGCGGCCAAAGGCAATGCGAGAAGGGATACATTTGCAAGTAGAGTGTGAGGAACTCCCACTTATTGAACTAGACGGAGATCGAATTAAACAGGTACTGATTAATCTTTTAGGGAACGCCTTAAAATTTACTCCTTCTGATGGTACAGTCTCTCTGCGTGGTTATATGGAGAAAGATGCGGTTATCATGTCTGTAATTGATACAGGATGTGGAATAAGTAAAGAAGAATTGCCAAGAATTACGGAAAAGTTTTATAAAGGAAAAAATAGTAAAGCACATACAGGTTTAGGTCTTTCTATATGTGATGAAATAGTCAAACTTCATAAGGGAAGTCTCCTATTTAAAAGTGAAGTAAATGTGGGGACAGAAGTTATTGTTAAGCTACCACTTGAAATCAATCATACAGGGGTATCATGATGAAGCAAAAATTACATAGGGTACTGACCCTATTCCTATTGTTAATGATGGCTACCTTAATGGGATGTACATCAAGAGACTTCAGTATTGGTGGAAAAATTGCTCCACCCATAAATGAGAGGATAACCATTAAGGGGACGTGGAAGATTGCAGAGTTTATAACGGCAGATGAAGATCATATAAAAAAAAGTGATCAAATTCAAGATTATATCGGGAAAACGGCTAAATTTAATCATGAAGTATGTGTTTTTGGTAAAGATGAATGTTTGAAACCCGAATATAAGATGATTAATGTGTCGGCGGTTGATTATATGCAGAATAAATTTAAAATCACGCCAGAACAAATCGGAATTCATGATAAAAGAATGGATATAATTACTGTCACTTCAAACAATCAAATTTTCTATGAATTTATGAAGATAAATGATCAAACCTTGTATGTATCTGTGGAAGATGGTTTCTTTAAATTAGAAAAACAATCAGATAACGTTCATGTAGGAAAGAAATCCAATGATTTAAAAAATGCAAAAATCAATGCTAGCAGTGAAAGTGAGGACAATAATCCATTTAAATCAGGACTCTTGCTCGGGATTCGTTCTCATGACAATACCTACAAAACCTTGTGGATCAGCTATATTAATAAAAAATTGCATCCAGTCATGGAGACTGAACAACTTTTTGTCCCAAGGAAGAAAGGATTTTGGGAAATAGGGTATAAAAAAGCCAACGAAGGTGTGGGTGGAAGCCTATATGTTAAGCCCGATGTTGCGGCACCAAGTAAGCTAGAATTAAAGTCTAGAAATATTCTTACAGAAAATAGTGAGCGAAGAATAGTTTTTGTTGGAAATGATTACATTGGCACAGAGCGTTTTCAACGCTATCAGGTGCTTCCAATTGATCATATTAGCGGGGGAAAAGGGATTACACTTTCAGATGTAACTATTAAACATTCTTCCAATGCATTAATTCGTTCAAGTGAGGCATTTATTGCATCGCTGGAAAAAAAGAAGGCACAACTTCTTAATCCTGAACCAATAGATGATAATTTCATTTTAGAAAGACGTAATGGCCATTGGATTATACGAGGCAGACTCTATTATAAGCAGCCTATCGGATCAAAGAATTACGAGGATTTTGACATCAATGTTATGGTTCCTTCAAAATTAATCCAATATGATGAAATGAACATTCCTTGGGGAGAAATCAAATCGAAAATGCCTTGGGTGATCGATGCGTATGAATCTCCAAATAAAGATCTATTAATATTGATATCTACAGATACAATTTATATTTATTCGCTCAAAAAAGGGAATATCTCAAAGCATCCATTGAAGGAAATTCCATTAAATGAAGGAGATTCAATTGTCATGGCTGAATGGTCACTTGGACATTATGTTGAGAAGTGGGGAGAAATTGTTCAAAGAAAGTTCATCCCTTTCAAGGAAAAATGATTTAAGGAAAGATTGCTTTTGTATCGTTTATTGCTTTTATAAAAGCCCTACTGCCGGATTTTCACTTCATAAGAATTCAGCGAGTTCTAATGGAGTTTCTCAGTGAGTGGCAGAGGGGCGACGGTCTTCAACCTATATTTAATAGTTAACACTTTACCTAAATAGCCATATGTTTTTTAGGAAAATCACTAACACAAAAGAGGGATTAAAGTGAAACAAGTATATAGTGAGATCATCCAATTTCGTGGAACTCATTATGATTTTGGATATTTACAAGGGGAAAAATTAAAAAATTCACTTATAGTTAAAAATCGTAAAAATCAATGGAAGGTTCGGAAGCCACGTTTTCAAGTACAAGAGGAAGAGGTAAAAGAGGCAGTTATTCCTTTTGCTCCTGGCATTTGGGATGAATTATTAGGGATGCAGTCTGCATTAGAATGGCCAATGGATCGAATATTAATGGAGTTTGGCGGATATCGCTTAGATTATGTTCGTTCAGGTTGCTCAATCCTAACAGGGGAAGATTATTTAATTCGTAACTATGACTACCATCCAAAAACTTATGAAGGGCGTTATACACTTTTTCAACCTACAGATAAAGGATATGCCATTATTGGACCGAGCCAGAGAGTGACGGGACGAATGGATGGAATGAATGAAAAAGGATTGGTAATAGGATATAATTTTATGCATCGGAAAAACCCAGGAGATGGGTTCATTTGTTGTATGATTGGCCGGTTAATACTAGAGTCATGTGCAAATGTGCATGAGGCAGTAGAAATGCTAAAAGAAATTCCTCATCGACATTCTTTTACCTATGTCGTATTTGATCAAAGTGGTGAATCAATTGCCGTTGAAACCTCACCTCGTAGAGTAGAAGTTCGTCAAACCAATATGTGTACCAATCATTTTGAAATAATGAAGCATGAGAACCGCAATCATCTGGTCGATTCCAAGCGGAGATTAGAAGTCTTGCGTCACCATCAAGAGCACCTCGAAGGAGCCATGGAAGCCTTCCGTTTATTGAATGATACAGATAAAGGTGTTTTTTCAAATCTATATGGAAGTTGGGCAGGTACCATTCATACTTCCGGATATTTACCAAGAAAAATGGAAGCATGGTTCGCCTTAGGTGGAGATCATGAGCCAGTCAAATTAGATTTTGCTAAATGGCTGAGTGGTGAGGACCTGAGTTTGGAACGTATGATAGGAATTGTTGACACTGACATTCCATTTGTGCATATGGATGAGGGTGCGGACTGGTTTAAAAGCTAATGATTTAGGAGGAAATAGAGTCATGTTTATAAGACCTGCAGAAAAAAGGGATGCAGTTGAAGCAGCAAATCTTATCCATCTAGCAATAAAAGATATTGCTGAAACCCTAACTGGAGAAAAGGAAGAGACAAAAATAAGACAAGTTCTCGCTCAGTTATTTACTCAAGAGAGAAATCGCCTTAGCTTTCAAAATTGTTTAGTGGCTACTACTGATCAAGCAATTATGGGAATTATTATTATCTATTCTGGAGCGGACGCTCAAATGTTAGATAAACCAATTATTGATCGATTAAAGCAATCGGGTGAGGAAAAAGAAATTGTGATCGATAAAGAGGCTGAATTAGAAGATTACTATATAGATACAGTTTGTGTAAATCCTGATTATCAAGGCCAACGAATTGGAACTCACCTTATTCAAGCGGCTGAAAAATTAGCTTCAGAAAAAGGCTTTAACCGAATCTCTCTAAATGTAGCGAAGGATAATCCAAAAGCATGTCAATTATATACGCGTTTAGGATACAAGAAGGAACAAGTAATCCAAATTAATGGACATGATTATGATTATATGGTGAAAATCATAGATTAATTGTTGGCAGAGCTGTCTGATCTTATCTTCAGACAGCTTTTTCTCATATTTTTAATGTTTCATTCGGCTTCAAATTTTACTCTTATAAAAAAAACAATGGCTCCTTCATCTATAAGAAAATGTTGCTAATGATGACAAATAGCTCCTATCATTCTATAATGGGATTATTGAAAAAATTCAGATACAGGGGGACTTCCATTGCCAATTAATATACCGAGACAATTACCTGCACGTGAAATTTTGGAACAAGAAAATATTTTTGTTATGGACGATGAACGAGCGAACAGCCAGGATATTCGTCCATTAAATATTCTTATTTTAAATCTGATGCCTGAAAAGGAGAGAACAGAAGTACAATTACTTCGGCTTTTAGGTAATTCACCCCTACAATTGAATATTATGTTTTTGCATATGGAATCACATGAATCTAAAAATGTGAGCAAATCCCATCTTGAACAATTTTACACAACCTTTAAGAATATAAAACATCGCCGTTTTGATGGAATGATTATCACAGGAGCCCCGATTGAACTTTTAAGATTTGATGAAGTGGACTATTGGCCGGAAATGGTAGAAATTATGGAGTGGACAAAAACGAATGTAACCTCGACTCTTCATATTTGTTGGGGAGCCCAGGCAGCTCTGTATCACCATTTTGGTATTGATAAATATGAACTTGGCAAAAAATTAACAGGAGTATTTAAGCATCGTGTATTAGATCCGACGGTAAAAATCGTTCGCGGCTTTGATGAAGAGTTTCTCGCTCCACATTCACGATATACAGGTAATTTAAGAAATGAAATGGTTGATTCCGATAATCTAATGTTACTATCAGAATCGGATGAAGCAGGCCCGTTTTTGTTCATGTCCAAAGATGGGCGACAAATAATGATGACAGGTCATTTAGAATATGATGCCTGGACACTAGCTGAGGAATATACACGGGACCAGTTAAAGGGTATAGGTGAGGTCTACATGCCAAAACACTACTTTCCAAATGACAATCCTAATGAGAAACCGCTCCATAGGTGGCGTTCCCATGCACATCTCCTATTTTCAAATTGGCTTAACTATTATGTATATCAAGAAACGCCGTATCAGTGGGAATAAGACGAAATAGTAAAGAGGAATTTCAAAGATGGTTGAAATTCCTTTTTTTAGTTTTTATTTATGCTCTTTTCTCAAACATTGTTGCTTTTAAGTAAAGTTTTAACTGATAACTTTCGGCTGAAGACTAAAACACCTTTCATATCTCTGAGAAAAGAGCAGCAATCTCTATAAGAATTACTGAATCCTTTATTGGGTGTAAAAGCCGGCGGTTGGCTTTTACAAAAGCAACAAACTATACGAAAACAGTCTTTATTTAAACAATCTTTCTAAGAATGTTAGGGGCATATACCAAGAACTCGATCTAGAAGTGAAAGCCGATAAAAAATAGACGAGAGAAGGCAGCTCTCTCGTCAAATAGTAAATTCCTTTTTAGTTCTCTAGTTCACCTTTAGTAATTGTAAAATCATACTTTGCTGTTGGTTGGCTTGAGCCATCATGACCATCGCAACTTGTGCAAGGATGGATTGTTTCGTATACTCCATCATTTCCTTTGCAAGATCAGCATCGCGAATCCTTGATTCTGCTGCTGTTAGGTTTTCTGCAGTGTTTTCTAAATTATTGATTGTATGTTCAAGACGATTGCTGTAAGCTCCAAGTTTGGAACGTTGAGACGATACAGTCTTCATTGCCTGATCAATCTTATCTATTGCTGATGAAGCTGATTCATGCGAGGACATATCAAGAGTTCCTTTTGCTGTATAACCTTTCTCACCATTCCCACTGTCAGTTAATCCCAACTCTTCAGCACGCATATCTGATATTTCAATGACCATCGTTTGTCCTGCATTTGCGCCAATTTGGATCGTATATGAACTCTTTGAGCCATCCAATAATTTCATTGTGTTAAATTCAGTGTCGTTACCAATCCGTGTGATTTCTTCAGTAAGCTGGTCAATTTCTTCTTGAATCGCATTACGATCTGCATCACTAAGTGTGTCATTAGCAGCCTGCACTGAAAGTTCACGCATTCTTTGCAGTATCGAATGTGTTTCATTAAGAGCGCCTTCTCCAGTCTGAATAAGAGAGATCGCATCCTGAGCATTTCGGGAAGCTTGATTTAACCCCCTAATTTGCGCGCGCATTTTTTCAGAAATCGCTAATCCAGCAGGGTCGTCCGCTGCTCGATTAATCCTTAATCCCGAAGATAATCTTTCCATTGCTCGACTCTGAGCTGTAATTGCTCGATTATACATTCGATAGGCGTTCATTGCAGCAATATTATGATTAATAATCATGGGATTTTCACATTAGCAAACCATCTAGTACTGCTTTGCTAAAAGTTCCATTTTCCCTCCTTTCTTTAGTTATTTTTACTATTAAAAATGATATTCTAGCTGAATGTAATACTTTTGAGAGGAAAAATACATTTCATCCAGTATTTTACTTATCCCTCTTCTTTATATCGGTTAAGAACCTAGGAATATGAAGGTGCCTTGCGAAGAAAAGTGGGCATTATTTCCGTTCTTAAAAACGATTCACCCATTGTTATTCGTTAAAAACTTAACTTAAATAGCAACAATGTTTGAGAAAAGAGTCGAAATAAAAGAATGAAGTCCTCCTGGTATAACCGCTGTCGTACATTGGATAATTCCTCATCCAATGTGAAACAATACCTTTGTCAATTCAATTGCGACAAAGTTAGCTTTCTTCATCATTGAATGAAGGTTTTCTGTGATTTAACATGGATAGTGTAAAATCTAATGAAAGGAAGAGAGCGAAATGGCTCAATCAAATATAAAAGTAGCTGTACAGAAGTTTGGTAACTTTCTTAGTTCTATGGTTATGCCAAATATTTCCGCTTTCATTGCGTGGGGATTAATTACGGCATTGTTTATTCCTACTGGTTTCTTCCCAAATGAAAGCCTTGCCAAAATGGTTGATCCAATGGTCACATACTTACTTCCGTTATTAATTGCTTATACCGGTGGTAAGCTTGTACATGACCAACGTGGAGCGGTAGTAGGTGCTATTGCAACGATGGGTGTCATTGTTGGAACAGATATACCGATGTTCTTAGGTGCAATGATTATGGGCCCATTAGGCGGCTATGTCATCAAAAAATTCGATAAGTTAATCGAAGGGAAGGTCAAAGCTGGTTTTGAAATGCTTGTAAACAATTTCTCCGCGGGGATTTTAGGTGGAATTTTAGCTATATTAGCATTTTTAGCCATTGGTCCTGCCGTTAAAGGATTAACTGGTTTATTAGTAGATGGTGTTGATTGGTTAGTTGGAACAGGGCTGTTGCCACTAACAAGTATTATTATTGAACCTGCAAAGGTTTTATTCTTAAATAATGCCATTAATCATGGTGTTCTATCTCCAATAGGCGTGGAGCAAGTAAAGGATGCAGGAAAATCGGTTTTATTCCTTTTAGAAGCGAATCCAGGTCCTGGTATTGGTGTATTGCTTGCGTATTGTATTTTTGGAAAAGGTACGGCAAAGAGATCTGCTCCAGGGGCAGCTATTATTCAATTCTTCGGTGGAATTCATGAAATTTATTTCCCATATATCTTAATGAAACCTATGCTATTCTTCGCTGTTATTATTGGAGGAGTCAGTGGGGTATTCACATTAGTTCTATTGGGCGGTGGATTATTTGCTCCTGCTTCCCCAGGAAGTATTTTAGCAATTGCTGCTGTTACACCACACACAGCTGGTTCATATATTGCTAACTTTGCTGGGGTTCTTGTTGCCGGTGTTGTTTCATTTCTTTTATCTGCACTTATTTTAAAAACAGGTAAGCAAACAGAAGAAAATATTGAAGATGCAGCAAGAAAAATGGAAGAAATGAAAGGTAAGAAAAGCTCAGTTGCTGATGTATTTGCTTCTCAACCAGGAGAATTTCCTGAAAATGTTCAAAAAATCGTATTTGCTTGTGATGCAGGAATGGGATCAAGTGCAATGGGTGCATCACTATTGCGCAAAAAGGTGAATGAAGCGGGTCTAAATATTTCTGTAACAAACACAGCCATTAGTAATTTACCATCTGATGCACAAATTGTTGTGACACAGGAAGAATTGACTCCACGAGCGCAAAACAAGCTTCCACAGGCATTCCATGTATCGGTTGATAATTTCTTATCTAGTCCGGAATATGACCAATTAATTGAGCGATTAAAAGGTGATGGAAAAGACAATCTACAAGAAATCGTTGAGGATGCAGAAGAAGCAGTACCTGGTCCAGAGGATAATGAAAATACAGATAATGACTTGCTTTTAGAAGAAAATGTATTTTTAAATCAATCCTTTGTTAATAAGGAAGAAGCAATCCGGTTTGCTGGTCGTGCTTTATATAATGCAGGATATGTAAAAGAAAGCTATATTGAAGCAATGATTGCACGTGACCAATTGACTTCAACATTTATGGGGAATGATGTAGCCATTCCACATGGTACGGAAGAAGCGAAAAAGGATGTATTAAAATCTGGGTTTACTGTTATTCAAGTTCCAAATGGTGTAGACTTTGATGGAAATAATGTCCGTTTGATTTTTGGTATTGCTGGGAAAGATGGCACACACCTAGAAATATTATCTGGTATCGCCGTTACATGCTCTGAAATGGATAATATAGAAAAAATGGTCGAGGCAAAATCAGCAAAAGAAATTATCGATATATTAAATAATAAAGAATAATTTTTTGTTGAAAATGTACCGATCACTTCATTATTAGAACTAGGAATAGAAAAGTGTTTTATAACACTTTTCTATTTCTGTATTTTCTCTTGTAATAATAATAGAAAAGAGATGGTAGCTATGTTTATTACTTCAAGGGAAAAAGCAATCATCGAGCTTATTATTAAAACATCTGGGAAACATACGGCTTTTTCCATAGCCACTTTTTTAAATGTAAGTGTCCGTACGATTCAGAGAGATTTGAAAACAATTGAAAAGATTCTCCATCAATTTCATCTTCAATTAATCCGAAATACAAAAGATGGATTAATGATCGAGGGGAAAAATGAACAAATTTTTCGTTTAATTCAACATTTAACAGGAAGTCAGCCGGTAGATCAACCACCACAAGAAAAAAAGCTCTTACTTTTTTTGAACTTATTACAGGAAAGTGAGTCATTCAAAATACAAGTTTTAGCAAACGAACTTGGTGTCAGTATTACTACTTTAACTGGATACTTAGACGAATTAACAGAATGGCTAAGGAATTTTAATTTAGTTATCAACCGAAAAAGAGGTGTGGGTGTTGAATTAAAGGGAACAGAAAAAAATAAACGAAAAGCTTTGGCTAGTTATTTTTTGCTTTATTTTAATGAAGAGCTTATTGAGAGTCTATTTTTACTAGAAAAGGGACAATCAAATCAAAATCAAATCCTTTATTTTTTTCAACCTAATCGTTTATTAGATATCGATCATTTGGTAAATAATGAAGTGAACAGTCGACAATCTCGTTTGGCAGATAGTGACTACATAGGCCTTGTTATTCAAATTTACATTACGATGCAAAGAGTTACTGATGGTTTTCTTATTGAGAATGAAATAATTTCAAGAGATGATTCTGATGAATATCGTTTGATTATGAAAATATGTAGCGACTTAGAAAAGCGATTTTCTGTTAGGTTTAATGAAGGTGATTTGGACTTTCTGACTACCATTTTAAAAGGTTCTAAGCTACAGGAGGCAATTAATATTCCATACGATAGTGTGGTATTGGGGCAAATGATTAAAAATGTGATTCAATATGTCTCGTCCCAATTGCATATTGATTTAACAAATGATTTTTCATTATATCAAGGATTATTAGCCCATATGGAACCATCGTTATTTCGTTTGAAACAAGGTTTGAAGTTGTTTAATCCTTTAACTGAGGAAATCAAAAGGAAATATCCGGTGCTTTTTCTAGCTGTAAAAAATAGTGTGGAAAAGGAATTTAAAGAGATTGAGGAATTTCCAGATGATGAGATTGCCTTCATTGTTCTCCACTTTGGCTCTGCACTAGTCCTGAGGGAAGAGGAGATTGCAATTAAAGCACTAGTAGTTTGTCCTACAGGAATTGGTACATCAAAAATGCTTGCAAGTAGATTAAAGAAGGAATTTTTAGAGATTGATTCGGTTGATATTAAATCAATTAAAGATGTTCAGTTGCAAGGGAATCTACAACAATATGATGTCATTCTCTCGACTGTTCGTCTTCCATTCTTAAATAAAGAATATATCTTAGTAAATCCACTTTTAAGTACAGAGGATATAGCTGTTATTAGAGGGTTTTTACAAAAAAATATTGAAAATCTAACAAAAAATAAATTATATAGTGGAACTCAAGAAAATGCCTCCTCCAAAAAATTACGTCCTTCTCTAATGGAAGTATTGAAGGAAATGAAAGATATACAAACAGGTATAGAAGCCATCCTTCAGCATTTCCGAGTGTATCGAGTGAAGGATACTAATGATTATAAACAAATTATGCAGGGGATGTTAGAGAAGGCTAGGAAGGAAAAGCTATTAACCAATGTCGAAAATGTTATGGACTCCTTAATCGATCGAGAAAGAAAAGGAGGTCTAGGAATTCCAGCAACAGGAATGGGATTATTTCATTGTCGAAATCGGCATGTACATCAATTAATTTTTCAAATTGCTCATTTGAATGAGCCTTGTTCGGTAATGGGAATGGATGGGCAAAGCATGCAGATGAAAAGTCTTCTACTGATGTTGGCTCCAGAAGAATTAAGTTCTAGAGAACAGGAAATTATAAGCCTATTAAGTACTAGTTTAATCGAAAATAATGATGCTATCATGATGTTTTCATCAGCTGATGAAGCAGTAATTCGTAAAAAAATGGAATCCATTTTTTCAGACTATTTATTTACTAATTTGATAAAGGAATGAGATAATTGAAACAAGTTGTACATTTTGGCGCAGGAAATATTGGTAGAGGGTTTATTGGAGCACTATTTTCACAATCTGGCTATCATGTTACTTTTGTCGATATAGCAGATCAAATTATTGACCAATTAAATAAGGACAAACAATACGATGTAAAATTAGCAACGGATCAAAAAGAAACTGTGACTATTAGTAATGTATCTGGATTAAATAATTTAAAGCAAGAGACTGAAGTTGTAGAGGCTATAAAAGGTGCAACATATTTAACGACTGCCATAGGGCCTAACATTCTTCCACGTATCGCACCATTAATCGCAAAAGGGTTAATTGAAAGAGTCAAGACAACAGATGAAAAATTATATGTTATTGCCTGTGAAAACCAAATTTCTGCAACAGATTTATTAAAGGGCTACATAGAAGAACATTTAGACGCAGAGACAAAGGCGCATTTATCGAATAAAATTTATTTCTTTAATTCTGCTGTTGACCGCATTGTTCCTATTCAAAATAACCAAGGATCACTTGATGTGCTTGTTGAACCTTATTACGAATGGGTAGTGGAAACAACAGAAAGCATTCCACCAGTTGAAGGAATGAAAATTGTCTCTGATTTAGCCCCATTTATTGAAAGGAAATTATTTACGGTTAATACAGGACATGCTGTTATTGCTTATTTAGGGTATCTTGAAAATAAAACAACGATCGACCAAACTTTGGCTGATGAAGCCATTGTGAAGCAAGTTAAAGAGACTCTTGGCGAAACGGGTGCTTATCTGATTAAGCAGTATGGATTAAATCCTGATGAACATGAACAATATATCAATAAAATTATTCAACGATTTAAAAATGCCTATTTAAATGATGCAGTTACAAGAGTAGGCCGCTCACCAATCCGTAAGCTAGGACCAAATGATAGGCTTGTCCGCCCAGCTACAGAGGCGCATAAAGCCGGACTTTCTTACACAAACCTTGCAAAAGCTATTGCTTCTGCTTTACTGTTCGATTATAAAGAAGATGAAGAAGCAGTGAAATTGCAAGAAATGATAAGTGCTCATGGTGTATCTCATGTATTGAAGGAAGTAAGCGGGTTAGCTGAGGACAGTGACATTACAAATGAAGTTCTAAAGCAATATGAACAATTAAATAAATAACTCCTACAAAAAAAAGTCGCTAAGAAACTCAATTTTCTTTTGCGACTTTTTTGGTTTATTAAATTTTTAAATCACTATGGTTTAAAGATTTCGTTTCTATTTGTATTGTTGTATGTTCAATTTGAAATTTATCTTTTATTAAATCTATTGCCCGTTGAAGAATTTCTTGAGTATCAGCATGTTCTTCAACAAGAAGGTGGCAGCTTAAAGAATCTAATCCAGATGTAATTGTCCAAATATGAAGATCATGTACGTTGATTACCCCGTTAATTTGTTTTAAATAGGATTCGACTTCACTTTGATCAATAGTAATAGGGGTACCCTCCATTAGGATGTGTATGGATTGCTTCATTACACCCCATGCACTTTTTAAAATCAATAGAGCGACAATCACGGAAATAATAGGGTCAGCGATATACCAATCAAATAAAAGCATTAAGGCACCAGCAATAATAGCACCGACCGAACCTAAAGCATCTCCTAATATGTGTAAATAGGCACTTCGTAAGTTGACATTATTTTTTATATCGCTTTTTCTTATAAGAGACCATGCACTAATTAAGTTTGCAATTAGTCCAATTGCTGCAATAACCATCATTGAACCACTAGCTACTGTAGGTGGTTCGAAAAATCGTCCATAGGCTTCCCAAACAATAATGCCAGCAATGATAAATAAGGTTAATCCATTAAGTAAAGCAGCTAATATTTCAAAACGATAAAATCCATATGTTTTATTACGGGAAGCTGGTCTTTGAGCGAACCAAATAGCGAATAGGCTTAATATTAAAGAGCTGGTGTCACTTAACATATGACCAGCATCAGATAAGAGAGCCAAACTATTTGTGACAAGACCGCCGAAAAATTCTAATAACATGATCCCAGCCGTAATCGTAAGAGCGATAATTAATCCTTTTTTATTCCCTTCTCTTGTTTCCGCAAAATGACTATGACCATGATGATGTCCGTGATGATCGCCTGAATGATGGTGATGTCCCATAATACAACCTCCTCATTATTTTAATATGTGATAAAAAAGCGATTAAAGACATAAAAAATGAACTAAGTACTTAATTTTAATATATGAATATATATTCATATATAATATATATTCGCAAGCAATATTTGTCAATAGTTATTAAAAGATGAAAATCACTTTGGGATAATTTAGTATTCAAAGAATGAATCACATATTTAAATAAAATGGTCATGCTTTGTTATAATGGAGGTAATTATAACGAATGTTGAAGAGGAGAGTCTAAATGAAGGATTTTATAGCTATTGATTTTGAAACAGCCAATCGAAATCGATATAGTGTGTGTTCAGTTGGTATGGTGTTTGTGGAAAATGATAAAATAGTGGATTCGATTTATTCATTAATAGATCCAGAGGAACCCTTTGATCCAATGAATATATCTGTTCATGGAATACAGCCGACTGATGTAGAAGGAGCTCCAACATTTAATACTTTTTATCAATCGATACAGCATTATTTAGAGAATCGGCTAATTATTGCTCATAATTTAGCTTTTGATGGCTATGTATTAAGAGATAGCTTAGCTCGTTATAATTTAATGCCGGTTCCAAGTAAATTGCTTTGTAGCTATCAATTATCAAGGAGATTAATTGAGGGAATAGGGAGTTATTCACTTAAATCTGTCTGTGACCATTTTGAAATTGATATTATAAATCACCATCATGCATTAAGTGATGCACAAGCATGTGCAGAGATAGTGTTGAATCTCTCCAGGGAGTATGAATTATTTAATTTAGATGATGTATTCTCCAAAACAAATATTAAAGCGGGTGAGATATCACCAGGTTATTACCGGTCTTCTTTAGTTTCTTCGTCCAAAAAAAGAAAAAAAGAAAAAGAGAAATATCATAAAATTACATAGATAAGTGAAAAAGGCTCGTATTGAGTCTTTTTTTGATGGCTTCAAAAGCTTGGTCTTTTCTACTGATTTCAGTTCTAATGTGCTGCTCCTCGAGGTCAAAAAAGTTTCATTTTTTGACGCATATTTCAATGAATATTTTCTAACGCTAAATGGTAAAAAAGGAGAATAAGAATGAATGGAAATGTTTTTAATTGTTCTCTTACTTTTAGCTATTATTGGTCTCTCTAATATTGTTAATCACTTGATCCCGTTTATTCCTGTTCCTCTTATTCAGATAGCTCTGGGTATTTTGGTAGCCATTCTTCCATTCGGAATTCATGTACCAATGGAAACGGAGTTATTTTTAGTCCTATTTATCGCACCACTTTTATTTAATGATGGCAGACATGTATCAAGAAAAGCCCTTTGGCGCTTACGTACACAAATTTTATTGCTGGCATTAGGACTTGTTTTTGTTACAGTGTTTGCTATTGGATTTTTAATTCATTGGATGATCCCTTCTATTCCTCTCCCGGCTGCTTTTGCTTTAGCTGCTATTCTATCCCCTACAGATGTGGTAGCAGTAAGTGCAATGTCCAGTAGGGTACGCATGCCTAAAACGGTCATGCATGTTCTAGAAGGAGAAGGACTAATGAATGATGCATCTGGTTTAGTAGCATTCAATTTTGCAGTTGCTGCGACAGTAACAGGAGTTTTTTCATTAGTAAATGCAAGTGTGAGCTTTTTAGTGATTGCTATAGGAGGTTTCGTTGGAGGAGCACTTCTTGCCATCATTATCATTCGTTTTAGAGTGTTAATTCGCCGCTTTGGTATGGAGGATGTAACCATTCACATGTTAATCCAAATCCTCACACCTTTTATTATTTACTTAGTAACAGAGCATTTTCATCTTTCAGGTATTTTAGCTGTTGTTGCTGCTGGTATTGTGCATGCGATTGAAAAGGATCGAGAAAAGTCTCCGACGGTCGAGTTGCAGATTGTTTCCAATAGTACGTGGACAGTGATTCTATACATATTAAATGGACTTGTTTTTGTTCTGCTTGGATTACAAATTCCTAGTGTCGGGAATGAAATTTTTAAAGATCCATTATTTAATAATATCATTGTTATTAAATACATTTTGATTATCACCGCAGCACTGCTTTTACTTCGATTTATCTGGATTTATTTTTCCTCATGGGTAGGATGGAAGCTAAAAAAAAGGAAAATTAGAAAGCTTGATCTTAATCAAATAGGTATTACTACAATATCTGGTGTAAGGGGAGCAGTTACACTGGCTGGTTCGTTTTCTATTCCCTATTTTTTAAATGATGGAAGTCCTTTTCCAGAACGTTCATTAATTATTTTTATTGCAGCTGGGGTTATTTTAGTCACGCTAATCATAGCTAGTATTTTTTTACCAGTCATGGCTAAGTCTGAAATAGGAAAAAGGGAAGCTGAAAGAGAAGCGATGGAAAAGGATGCGTTAATTCGATCAAAAATAGCTGCTATTCGTGCAATAAGAGAAGTGATGAATGACGAAAATCGTTCTGCAGCTTTTTCCATTATCTCCATCTATAATAGTAAAATTAATCAATTAAAATACACAAATAATGAAGATGATTCCTTTCAAGCGAGAAAAATGGAAAAGTCTATTCGGATGAAGGCTCTTGAAGCTGAATCAAACTATATTGAAAAATTAGTAAAAGAAAAACAAATCGACCGAACGATTGCTTATTTATCTCAAGAATATATTCGAAGAATGGAAATCGCTATTACGAATCACATTAAATTCCGAGCACTGGTGATGTGGAGTTTAATTAAAAGAAGCATCCTAAAACTATTCCAGCTATTTCTTCCAAAGAAGCAAGAGAGACGGAAAAAACGTAGGGAAAGATATACAATGATGCTTCAGCTAAAGATGAAAATGGCAGAGGTAGCCATTAAGGTATTAAAAGAAGGAATGACATCGGAAAACAGAAATATTACGTATATAATTATTGGCGAGTATAATGAGCTTTTGACAAAATTACAATTAGTAAAAAATGCTGATGCTTCTAAAAAATATGCAAGAATGGAAAGAGAGCTACAGGATATGGCGTTTCAAGCGGAGAGAGATGAGGTCCAGAAAATGTATGAAAAGGCCCATATTACTGCTGATGTTGTTAGAAAACTACGTCAACAAATTAATATAAGAGAAGCATATTGGATGGAAGAGAATACTTTACATGATGCATGATCAATTCTAAGCTGATGCTGAAAATTAGTTGGTCTTATAAATTTGAATGAAAAAGGGAGTCGCCTATAGGTGCTCCCTTTTGTTGTCTACGGCATGTTAGGATGAATCCGTTTAATGATAAGCAAGGTGTGTTGATATTTAAGGGAAATAAGGTAAAATGAAAACGAAATTATTTTCTAATGATTTCAAATAAATCAAATTGTCTTTCGTACAAATGAGGTGGAACAAAAATGTTAAAAGATGATTTACTTTCATTTTTAAATAGGGAGACAAAGGATTTTGAATGGGACAGTCCGTCAACATCATTTACTGCGTCAAAACTATCAGAATTATTCAATGTTAAACGGAATACTGTCAGTCATTATCTTAATCAATTAGTCCAGGAGGATAAAGTGATTAAGATTAATACAAGACCAGTTTATTTTTTGAGTAAGTTTGTTTTTGAACAAACTTTTTTTACAGTAAATAAGTCTATCTATGACAGCTTACAAGAATTAAAGGAAAGTCAACTTGAGATGGAAATTAATCCATGTCCAGACTTATTTGATGAATTAATAGGTTCGAAGGACAGCTTATACAAAGCGATTGAACAAATTAAAACATCAATTTTCTATCCAGATGGCGGCTTGCCGATCATGATTAATGGACCAACAGGTGTAGGGAAAAGCTATATTGCGAATCTGATATATCGATACAGTATTGAAAAAGGAATTCTAGCTGAAGATGCTCCATTTATTAGCTTTAATTGTGCTCAATATGCTAATAATCCTGAATTATTATCAAGTAGTTTATTTGGATATGTCAAAGGTGCCTTTACAGGGGCGGATTCTATGAAAGCAGGCTTGTTAGATGCTGCAGATGGAGGAATCTTATTTCTAGATGAAGTGCATCGATTAAATGAAGAAGGACAAGAAAAGTTGTTTAGCTTTCTTGATCAAGGTGTGTTTCGGAGAATGGGTGAGAACGAAGGATCTCATCAAGCAAAAGTACGTTTTATTTTTGCGACCACGGAAAATTTAGAAAAAAGCTTTCTAAGTACATTTTTACGAAGAATTCCTATTCGTGTCATTATTCCAAGTCTAAATGATAGAAGTGAGAAAGAAAAAAAGCAATTGGCTTATATGTTTCTCATTAATGAATCAAGGAAATTTAGTTTACCATTACGTATATCAAGCAGGGCGCTAGATGTAATAATAAAGCATCATTATTCAGGGAATATTGGAGACTTTAAAAATACAATTAAATATATTACTGCTTCATCCTATATGAAAAATAGAGAGAAGGAAGAAATATCTATCAAGTTACATGATCTACCTGATAGTATTTTAGAGGATACGATTCGATTTGCTGATCAGAAATATAGGCAAAATAATGATATTTTAATTTTTCCGACTTCAACATTGGATCAACTGTACGAATCGAGTTTATCTAGGTTCCAACAGATAAAAAAAACATATGATAATATTTTAGACTCTTATGACCGCAGTCAAATAAAGCAGCAAGATATGACTGTTTTTGAACAGCAAGTATTCAGCGAAATTCTAGCTCTTTTCGACAAGCTTATTTTCGATACTTCTAAAGAAAATACGAGTGTGATGATGGAAATAACAACAGTGAATGTTCAAGAAATTATCCGTTATCTTGAAAATGCATATAATGTCAAATTTAATGGGAATAGTGTTTATGCAATGGCACATTTTCTTTACTATAAAGGAAATACTGAAATACACTGGACTGATAAACAGGAAGTAATAATCACTGACCTGACAAGCTTTGTTGATGAGAATTGCAAAATGGAACAACAACTAGCAAAACAATTTGTTCATTTGCTGGAAAGCAAGCTTGATGTGAAGTTGTATAAGATGGATGAAATATTTTTAACCTTTTATTTACGAAGTATGACGATAGAGCGTACGAATAATAAAGTAAAGGCAGTCATTCTAGCACATGGTTATGCTACTGCTAGCAGCATTGCGAATGTAGCTAATCGCTTACTTCATAAAAATGTCTTTGAAGCGTTTGATATGCCTATTGATGTTTCAGTTGGAGAGATTGCTTCTAGAGTCCTAAATTACATTGAGTCGAATGATGTATCAAAAGGGCTAATTCTTTTAGTAGATATGGGTTCATTAAAGGATATCTATTCACAATTTAAAAAAGAGGTAAATGGACCAGTTGCAATTATTAATAATGTGTCTACACAAATGGCCTTATTCCTTGGAGATATGTTAGGTAAGAATTTATATATAGAAGAAATGATTGAAAGGCTTCAGGCTACAAGTAAAACTGAATATAGTATCATTTATCCGGAAGTAAATAAGGAAAAGGTTATTGTAACTACATGCTTAACAGGAATGGGAACAGCTATTCAAATTCAAAAGCTCCTTGAGGCTAGTATTCCAGAAGAATTAGATATTAAGGTACTTGCTCATGATTATAATCGATTAAAGGAACATGGTACATCAGAAGCTATTTTCCAAATGTATCAGGTACTGTCAATTGTCGGAACAGCCGATCCTGGACTTCCTTTAGTAGACTATATCTCCTTAGAAGATTTAATTTCTGGTCAAGGAGAGGCAAAATTAAGAAAGATATTTAAACCCTTTTTTAATGAGGATTGTATTCAAGTTATAAATAATAATTTAATTAGAAATTTTTCTCTTGAACGTGTAATTGAGTCGATTACTATATTAGATACTGAGAAAATTCTTACTCATGTCGAAGCGTTTCTTCATCAATTAGAAGTACAATTAAATAAGCGTCTTACTAATGATAAAAAATTAGCTTTGTATGTACATATGAGCTGTTTGGTTGAGAGACTGATTCGGCAGACACCGATTGAAAATTATACAAATATTGAGGAATTCGAACAGTGTCAAAAAGAAATGATATATTCTATTAAAGAGGCATTTAGTGTCATTGAAAATATTTATAATGTCAAAATCAATATAGCAGAGATTGGTTATATTTACGATTACTTAATTGCTGAACCTACTGATAGTAATGAATTTTAATATTATTTGAAACATTTTGTCGAGGCGTGCCACTATTTTGGCACGCTTCTTGCATTTCTATAAGATAAGAGGATTCGAACAAGGAGGTGAGGCATCGATGAGATACTTTGTATTCGCATCCCATGGAACATTTGCTGATGGAATTCTAAATTCATTAGAACTAATAACAGGCAAGCATGATAATGTTTGGACCATTAATGCTTATATAAATGAAAAGGAGGATATTAAAGATCAAATAGCAGCAGTTGTTAATCGCATTGCGGCAGAAGATGAATTAGTAGTCGTGACAGATATTTTTGGTGGAAGCGTCAATAATGAATTTATGAATCTATTAAATAATAAAAATATCCACCTAGTTGCAGGCTTAAATTTGCCATTAGTAATTGAACTGGTAACGATGAGCGTGATAGAGAAAGATACAAAAGCCTTAATAAAGAGAGCATTGGAAAATGCAAAAAGCTCAATTCAATACTGCAACTTAGAATTAGATAAGCTCAATGAAGATGATGAATTTTAAGAGAAGGGAATATTGAAAATGATTAAATTACTGCGTGTAGATCATCGATTATTACATGGTCAAGTTGCTTTTTCTTGGACACAAAATATTGGGGCAGATTGCATATTAATAGCAAATGATGATGTTCCTGTTAATGAGTTACGCAAAACGACAATTAAGCTTGCTAAGCCACAAGGAATCAAACTAGTAATAAAAAATATTGAAGACTCTATTCAGGCATTGCAAAGTGGAGTAACAGATAAATATAAGCTGTTCATCGTAGTTGAATCTGTAGCAGACGCCGAAAAAATTGTAAGTGCTTTCCCTGAAATTAAGCAGGTGAATCTTGGAGGAGTGAAAGCAAAAGAAGGAACTAGAAATATTTCTAAAGCAGTTAACCTCTTACCTGAAGAGGAGGAACTAGTGAAAAAGATGGTAGATCAAGGTGTTGAAGTGGAAATCAGACAGGTTCCAAACGATAAAAAGATTTTTGCACAAAACGTACTATAAAATGAATCTTCTAAAGGAGGTTGAGATATGCTTACTGCATTATTACTCGGTCTTGTAGCTTTTATTGCTCAAAGCGAATATGCCTTAGGGACAAGTTTATTATCCCGACCAGTCGTAACAGGGTTACTAATTGGACTTGTTATGGGGGATATTAAAACGGGTCTCATTATGGGTGCAACATTAGAGTTGGCATTTATAGGTTCATTTTCTGTTGGGGCGGCCATTCCCCCCGATGTTGTCACAGGAGGAATATTGGGTACGGCATTTGCTATTTCCTCTAATGCAGGGCCTGAAACAGCCTTACTATTAGGATTGCCGATTGCCACGTTAACACTTGTATTAAAAAATATTTATTTAGGTCTTTTCTTGCCATTTCTATCACATAAAGCTGATAAGTATGCCGAAAATGGGAATACGCGTGGTGTGGAAGCCATGCATTTAATTGGTGGCTTTGGACTTTCTTTCATGCTTGCTTTAATTGTTACCATCTCATTTTATGTAGGTAGTGATGCTATTAAACAAGTGCTAGATGCTATTCCTGCATTTATTCAAACGGGGCTTCAAGTCGCTACTGGTATTCTTCCAGCATTAGGTTTTGCGATGTTAGCAAGATTATTGATTAATAAACAAGTGGTTCCATATTTCTTCCTAGGGTTTATCATTGCTGCTTACTTAGGTGTACCTGTCACAGGTATTGCGATATTAGGGGCTATAATTGCTGTCATTATGGTAAATGTCATGAATACTAAAAAGCCTCAAGTGGCTACAAATGAAGGGGGAGGGGTAAATTATGACGATGATGAAGACTTCTGATTATGAACATCAAGATACGACAGATAGTCCAGAATTAACAAAAAAGGATCTTCGCCGCTTATTTTGGCGTTCCTTTCAAATGGAATTTTCTTGGAACTACGAACGACAAATGAACTTAGCGTATACGTATGCGATGATTCCAATTTTAAAAAAATTGTATAAGAAAAAAGAAGACTTATCGAATGCATTAATGCGTCATTTAGAGTTTTTTAATACGACACCTCATATTGTAACGATGATGCTAGGTGTATCTGCAGCGATGGAAGAACAAAATGCTAAAGATAAAAATTTTGATCCATCCACTATTAATAATGTGAAGGCATCATTAATGGGACCACTTGCTGGTCTAGGAGATTCATTCTTTTGGGGAACTTTGCGCCTAATCGCAACAGGTGTAGGTACTTCCCTTGCGTTACAGGGGAGTATTCTTGGCCCCATTTTGTTTTTACTTATTTTTAATATTCCTCATCTCATCGTTCGGTACCTTTTAACAGGCTTCGGCTATAAGATGGGAACAGGCTTTCTGCAACGTCTTCAAAAAAGTGGCGCAATGGGAAGTTTAACATTCGGAGCTGCCGTTCTTGGGTTAATGGTTATTGGAGGTATGAGTGCTTCAATGATCAGTATCCATGTACCTTTAAAAATTGGCAGTGGTGAGGGGGCCTCTGGTGTTCAAGATATATTAAATAATATTATGCCGGGACTATTGCCATTGTGTGCATTTGGTATCATTTATTGGCTGTTAGGTAAGGAAGTAAAAGCTACAACCATACTCTTAGGTATAGCTATTGTTGGGATATTAGGAGCATGGATTGGGGTTTTCGGAGCCTAATTATATATAAGTATATGGAGGAAAGGAGTATTTTGCATGAAGGAAACAATGATGACTTATATTCATGAAGAGAAGGACGTATGTGAGGCAATTGTAGCAAGTTTTCAAGAAAAAACAAAGGCTGTTAGACAGCTAATAGAAAAAAGCAGACCTAAAAACTGGCTAGTACTTGCAACGGGATCAAGTTCAAATGCCATGCTAAGTGCAAAATACTATATAGAAAAAGTTGCTGGAATATCGATAGAAATTCAAGAGCCATTTAATTTTATACACTACGAAACTCTTAAGGATTCTATTGATTTTGTCATTGCTGTTTCACAAAGTGGTCATAGTTATTCAACCATTGAAGCTTTAAAAAAGGTACAAAAAGAGGCAAAAATTCCAACGGTAGCTTTAACATCACAATTAGATAGTCCAATTGTAAATTATGCAGATTTGGTTCTTGATATTGGCTGCGGGACGGAACATGTAGGTTTTGTAACGAAGGGGTTTACTGCTACTGTGTTAACCTCCATGCTCTTAGGAATTGCCACTGGAAATGTACTAGGTAGATTAGATGAATTGGCGATGGACAACGAGATTCAAACTTTAAAAAAACAAATCAAAGAAATTCCTTCTATAATTGAGAAAACAGAAGAATTTTATAAAAAGCATGCAGCTGAATTACATGAAGTTCAACGTTTTTCAGCAATAGGCTATGGACCTACTGTAGGGACTGCCAAAGAATTTGAAACAAAATTCACTGAAACGGTAAGAGTGCCCTCGCAGGGATTCGAATTAGAAGCCTATATGCACGGCCCATATTTAGAGGTTAATTCCAATCATGGCTTAATTTTTCTTCAAACCGAAAGTAAACTTTCGGAAAGAGCCAGTAAATTAAAGCAATATTTCCAAGCATATACAGATCATTGTTTTACCATCACTAGCTTAAAACAAAAAAGTGATGAAAAAACATTAGCACTAGACTTGGAAGTTAACGAATTTATGAGTCCACTTGTGATGGTGATTCCGTTTCAACTGTTATCTTACCGAATTGCAACTGGAAAAGGAATCGATCTAGGAATTAGAATCTTTGATGACTTTGATAAAGTGTTAAAAAGTAAGATTTAAATAAATACTAATCAATTAAAATAATAAACTAAAAAGGTTAGGAGAATGATGATGCTTAAATTTGATGAAAATGTATATTTAGAAAATGCACGACTTACTTATGAAACACGTGATGAAATTGAAAAGGTTGCAGATGAAATTACTCAACAGGGCTTTAAAAACATCTTTTTTATTTCTGTAGGTGGTTCTATATCGCTTATGTGGCCAATTCAGGAAATGTTAAAGCAAATGACAGATATTCCTGTCTTTTCAGAACAGGCAGGAGAAATTATTTTAACTGGACATAAGCAATTAACGAAGGATTCCATCGTGGTTATGGCCTCAAAATCCGGTGATACAAAAGAAACAGTAGCAGCGGCAGAATGGTGTAAAGAGCAAGGTTATCGTGTTGTATCACTTGTAGGTACGCCAAATACTCCACTAGAAAAGGCGAGTCACTGGGTTATTCCAAATAAGGCTAAAAATGGTGTGGAATTCGAATATATGCAATTGTTCATGCTACTCTTTAAATTAGTTCATAATAAAGGACAATTTCCTGCTTATCAAAAATTTGCTGATCAGCTTGAAAAGCTTCCAGAAAACCTGCTTCGCGCAAAAGAAAAGTTTGAACCGATTGCAGACGAAATTGCCAAAACTTATCATAAAGAAAACTATAATATTTGGATTGGCGATGGTGAGATGTGGGGAGAGGTGTACCTATTCTCCATGTGTATATTAGAAGAAATGCAATGGGTGCGTACGAAAGCAGTATCATCATCAGAATTCTTCCATGGGACACTTGAATTAGTGGAAGAGGATGTCCCAGTATTTTTAGTAAAAGGGGAAGGGAAGCGTAGAATACTAGATGATCGTGTGGAAAAGTTTTGTCAACAATATACGAAAAAGCTAGTTGTTATTGATACGAAAGATTATGAATTAAATGGGATAGATGATGAGTTTCGTTGGATTTTAGCACCGACAATTTCATCCACTCTTTTAGTTGATCGATTATCCCGCTATTATGAAAAATATACTGGTCATGATTTAGATATACGTCGTTACTATCGTCAGTTTGATTACTAATATGGTAATATAAGGCAGAGTGTCATATTCTCTGCCTTATTTTTATAAGTATTTTTTAATGAGTAGTATTATTGAATGAGAAAGTCCTTTGGTAATTAGAGCTAATCATACCATTTAAAAATAGGAAAAGTTATGATTGAGTTGTATGTGGAACATTCTTTTGATGTACACAAGAAGATAAGAAAGTAATTAACGAAAGGGTGGTAGTGAAATGAAGCCAATTCGGTTAGTAATTTTTGATATGGATGGTTTATTATTTGATACAGAACGCCCCTCATTTCTTGCAATGAAAGAGGTAATGAAAAAACAAGGATATCAGTTTACTATAGAAAATTATCGGCAAATGATTGGACTTTCTGGACCTAAAAGTAATATCGTTTTACAAGAAATATACGGTAAAGATTTTCAGTTTCATAGAATTTCTGATGATTACAATGAAACGTTTAAAAGAATACTCGAGTCAGAAGGATTAGCTATTAAGCCGGGAGCTAAGGAATTACTAGATGCGATTGAGCAAAAAGGGTTAAAAAAATGTATCGCTTCATCCAGCAGTAGGGAAACGATTCAACAACATTTAATTAAAACTGGATTGGAATCAAGATTTGACTTCTTTGTAAGTGGGGATGAAGTAGAATTTGGTAAGCCTCATCCTGATATTTTTATTGAAGCTTGTAACCGTGCTAATGAAAAACCAGATTCAGCCTTAGTTTTAGAAGATTCATTGAATGGACTAAAAGCAGCTCATGGTGCAAATATTAAGTGTATTATCGTTCCAGATCTGATTCAACCAAATGAAGAAATGAAACAAAAAGCATTTTCAATTGTTAAGGACTTATCACTAGTAGTATCCTACATTGAATAAATAAGACGGATAATCTTGCTCCATAAAACAAGGGTTATTTGATAAGTATGATATATTTATCAGATAACCCTTCGACTTTTTATTATATTAAATTTTGTTCTTGAAGGATTTTCTTCAGTAATGCTTGGCAACCTTCTGTTATTAGTTCATAGGTTTCCTCGAAATTGCCAGTATAATATGGATCAGGAACATCTTTTTTTAGCTCAGTTAAATCAAGTAGACGAATGATTTTTGGATGCTTAGGCTGATTTAACATCGTATATATATTTGATAGATTACTTTCGTCCATTCCAATAATGTAATCAAATCTTTCGAAATCCTCTTTTTTTAATTGACGTCCGAAAAGTCCCTCAGCTGAAATGTTATTTTCTTTAAGAATAGTAAGTGTCCCTTGGTGGGGGCTATCTCCTATATGCCAGGATCCAGTCCCTGCAGAATCAATCATAATTTTATCAGTCAACTGTGCCTTATTAACCATATGTCGAAATACAGCCTCTGCCATTGGAGAACGACAAATATTGCCTAAGCAAACAAATAAGACGTGAACCATATAGCCCATCTCCTTTTTAGTTTATTATATAAGAATAGAAAAATTAGTGCGAATGTTTTTAGATGAAGCTTTTGCGATTATAAAGTGAAGGGAGAAGACCCATTTTGTCAATAAGGGTGGTAGGATTGAGGACATCAATTTTCTTTAGTTTATCTTCAAATAATTAAATAGAGTAAGTTGATTATTAACTATATGTTCAGTTATTTTTTTTGTAACCTAATTTCTCATACAAGTGACAATTTCTTTGGTTAGCCTTTGGTATCTAGAGACTCCAAACAGTGGTACCTTCATGTAGCTTCTCGATTAGTTTAATGATTTCGGTTCCATAGCCTTTATTTTGAAAGGAAGGCTTTAGGGAAAATTGGTAGACTCGACAATGCCAAGGTGATATTTTTATAATATTTAATCCACCTATTATTTGATTATTATAATAGATGGTATAGTGCTGAGTATGATTAATTTTGTAAAGAAAATCCTCATATGCTTCAGTAACTGGGCGTGTTTCATAATCTTGATATTTATTAGAGTCCTCTTGAAAAGCTTCTTTCTGTATATTGAATAATTGCTTTACTTCATGTTTTTCCGTGCTCAGTACGTTAACATCCATACTGAACACCCTTTCGCGTTTTTGATAGCATCTTATGAGTGAGTTTGAAAAAAAGCGGGACTATGACTAAAGATGAGTGCTGAATTTGAACCTATCTTTAGTCATGGCCCAGTATAGTTTTCCTTCAATTCATATTT
Organism: Heyndrickxia sp. FSL W8-0496; assembly: GCF_038007825.1. Classification (NCBI taxonomy): domain Bacteria; kingdom Bacillati; phylum Bacillota; class Bacilli; order Caryophanales; family Bacillaceae; genus Heyndrickxia; species Heyndrickxia sp. FSL W8-0496. The sequence goes on along the minus strand of NZ_JBBOXX010000001.1, from coordinate 4,556,209 downwards.
CACACATCTTTACGGTGATAAAAATGGTGTCTTTAAATAATAATCAAGGTTTCACAACAATACGATTAACACTTCCGTTAGCCAGTCGATCAAACCCCTCATTTATTTCTTCTAACGGAATAACATCACTTAATAGGCGATCTACTGGAAGGCGTCCTTGTTTGTACATCTCGATAAATCTTGGTATATCACGGGAAGGAACACAGCTTCCTAAATACGAGCCCTTCAATATCCTTTCTTCAGCAGTTAGAGAAGCTTGTGGAAAGGAAAATTCATGTTCATGATGTGGAAGCCCGGTGGTTATCGTTGTACCTCCACGTCGTGTAATATTGTAAGCAACCTTCATGGCTGGAACTGCTCCTGCTGTTTCGAAGGCAAATTCTACTCCACCATTGGTTGCATGTTTTATCTGATCAATAACATCTTCTTGTGTAGAATTGAAAATATGAGTAGCACCTAGTTGTTGAGCAAAGGATAATTTATCTGGATTAATATCGACAGCAATAATCTCACGTGCTCCAGCTGCAATTGATCCAAGTAATGCGCTTAGACCGATACCGCCAAGACCAACTATTGCAACCGAGCTTCCCATTTTTAAATGTGCGGTATTGACAACGGCTCCGACTCCTGTCATTACTGCGCATCCAAAGAGTGCAGCTTTTTCAAATGGAATTGAAGGATCAATTTTAACTAAAGAATTTCTTGAGGTTACAACAAAATTTGAAAAGGCTGAAACACCTAGGTGATGATGAATGTATTGTTCCCCATCATGCAATCTTTTTTCTCCACCTAAAAGAGTGCCATCATTATTAGCTTTTGCACCATTTTCACAAAGAGCTGGCCTCCCTTCCTGACAAGATGAGCAATGTCCACATGTAGCAACGAAGATACATACAACATGGTCTCCTACATTTAAATCGGTTACATCCTCACCTAATTCTACAATGACTCCAACTGCTTCATGACCTAATGCCATCGGTACAGGGCGGGGGCGACTTCCATTTATAACAGACAAATCTGAATGACATAATCCAGCAGCCTTAATTTCTATCAAAACTTCTCCGCGTCCTGGATTATCAAGCTCCAATTCCTGAATAATTAGTGGTTTGCTTTCCGTGTAAGGCGTAGTTGCACCCATTTTATGGAGTACAGCAGATTTTACTTTCATGATGAACTCTCCTCCATTTATTTATCGTGTTTCCATTATTCATAGTATCCTTGCGTTGATTTAATGAATTGTTCAAATTGCTTTGAATCATGACCAAACCACACTTGGGAATTTGTTTCCTTCGCGATCCGTTTAATTTTTTCTACAGCTTTTACATAGCCTAAAGAGTCATAGATAATTCCTGGTATTTTAATAGGAGGACCATAATTCTCTGCAGAATAAACCGCATCAGAAGCTAGAATAATACCTCCTGATTCAGGCATATCAATTTGTAGTCCGAGGAGTCCCCAAGCATGACCGCTACCAAAGTTTAAAATTTTTACACCTTCTACAAGTTCGAGACTATCTTCATTCCTTCCTATGGTTTTCCATTGCAAGTGGTTTTTTATCCACGCATCGATATCAGCCCAAATATATGCACCACTCTTATCATGATTAGCATAGGAACGAAGTGTTCCATTTAGCTCATCCTCATGAACAATGATTTTTGCATTTGTAAACATTTCAAGACAACCTGCATGATCTAAATGTAAATGAGAGGCTACAACAAATTTAATATCTTCGGGACGAACATTTAATTGTTCAAGACGATTGTGTAAATAACATTCTTCGTTTGCTTCCCATGGAAATGTTTTTTGGGTAATTTCCTCCCAGCGTCCTTTTTCACCCATAGACTTCGGGTTACATGAAGTATCGAATAAAATTTTTCCTTCAGGATGATCGATTAAAACTGTATATATTGGAAATTCTACAAATGTTGCGGGTTGATTTGGATGATCGATAGATGCTGGATTGTGCATGGCAACCATATAATTCTTATCCATTCGCATTCTTCCATTATCCATAACAAATAGCTTTGGACGTGGCTTAATTATGTTTGTCATTTTTCATCCCTCTTTCTTGTCCTTTTTTGTATAGTTAATCAGTATATTCCACAAATGATACAATTTTTAATAATGCTTCCTCCTTTCTTCTTGTTTAGTATGCAAGAAATATGCCAAATTCAGAGTAGATGACAGACTAGTCGGAAAGTTATGTATGGTTAAAAAATTCACATAGACATGCTATGATAATGTATATACTCTCTTTGGAGAGCGGTTACATTTTTCTTTCTCAAGTAGAAATATTTCACCACCTTTAAGGAGTGAACGAAATATGCTAGAACAAGATAAGTGTTATTTGTTGAACGATAAAGTTAAGACAATATTAGAGTTTATTTCTGATGGAGTCTATGTTGTCAATAAAGATGGGATTACCCTTTTTGTTAACGCTGCATACGAGGAATTATCCGGTTTTGATCGAAGAGATCTTCTTGGTAGATATATGGGGGATTTAATTCGAGAAGGTTATATTAGCCAGTCCGTATCTTTAATGGTGCTTGAAAAGAAGGAATCCTTGTCTATTATGCAAAAGCTTGGTGGAAAGAAGGATGTAATTGTTACCGGTCGGCCAGTTTGGAATAGGAATGGAAATATTGAGATGGTTGTTACAAGTGTACGTGATATAACCAATTTAAATTATTTGAAAAATCATCTGGAGCGTCATGAACATATTTCAAAACTAAATAATTATCGATTTACATATGATCATTTAGGAAATCAACAGTCACAATTTCTCTTTAAAAGTAATATAATGAAAGATTTAGTTCGTAAAGTTGAACAAGTTGCCCCTTTCCCAACTAGTATTTTCATAACTGGACCTTCTGGAGCTGGAAAGGAAGAGGTGGCTAATTTGATTCATTATATGAGTGATCGCCGGAAAAAGCCGTTTATAAAGGTGAATTGTGCTGCTATACCTGAGTCGTTATTAGAATCAGAACTTTTTGGTTATGTAGAGGGAGCATTTACTGGTTCAAAGAGAGAAGGAAAGATGGGATTGTTAGAGCTGGCCGATGGTGGAACATTTATGCTGGATGAAATTGGTGAAATGCCCTTATCATTACAGGTAAAGCTATTAAGAGTTTTACAAGATAAACAAGTTCAACGAATTGGAAGTACACAAATAAAGACAATAGATGTGCGTATAATTTCAGCCACGAATCAAAATATAGAACAAAAAATGCAAGCAGGGGAGTTTAGAGAGGATCTTTTCTATCGATTAGCAGTGGTTCAAATGGAAGTCCCTCCATTAAGAGCTAGACTAGAGGATGTTGATATGTTATTGGATCACTTTTTCCATAGTTTTAAGGAGCAATATAGAGTTGAGAAGGAATTGTTAGAAGAGACAAAGCAAATTCTTCTTACATACCACTGGCCGGGTAATATAAGAGAATTAAAGAATGTGATAGAAAGCCTAATCGTCTCTATTCCAGAAATTATCATCAAACCTGAAAACTTACCTAGACATATATATCAAATATCTCATAACACTTCGTCTCGTACTTTAAAAGAGCAGGTGGAAAACTATGAAAAAATGATAATAGAAAAATCCCTTAAGCGAAACCAATCAGTTAGAAAAGCTGCTAAGGAATTGGGCGTGCACCATACAACACTATTGAAAAAGTTACATAAGTGGGGAGGAAACGGTTAAAAAAGAATGTTTAGACTTTTACTCGAATTTTGAAATGCATAGATAACGAACAGTATCAAATACTGTTCGTTATCATCTGGTTCTAAACACCTTAATCAAAGGCTGTTTTTGTATAGTTTTTTGCTTTTAGTAAAAGCCCAACTTCCGGCTTTTACACCACTAAAGGATTTAGCGACATTATAGGAGTATGCTGCTCTTTTCACAGTGAAATGAAAGATGTAGCTGTCATCAACCGATAGTTAGTTGTTAAAACTTACCTTAAATAGCCACAATGTTTGAGAAAAGTCCCTAATCAAAAGAAGCGGCTATTCTTTATTTTTCACATGCATAATTATCATGATCACGATCCATTTTTGCTTGGTAAGCAGGGTGTGTACTTGGTACTCCATCTGGATATTTTTTTCTTAATTCCGTACAGTTAGGAAAAAACTCCGTATTACCTGTTCCAGATTTAGGTGATGTAGTTACTTTTGGTGCTTCGTTTTTTGACTCAGTTGGTATGGAAGTCTGATTAGTACTTGATTTTTTTTACATCAGTAGCACAACCATTAAATCCTTTATCTGTTACGAGTCCTTTATTAGACCATATCCGTAAATCATGCTCTTGTGCAATTTTTTCATCTTGTTTAAATTGATCAAGATATTTATACGTTGGTTCATAAATGTATGCGACCCGAGCATAGCCTTCTTTTAATAAAGTTTCTTGAACCGATTTTCCATCAACAAAAACATAGGCTAGTAGGCGCCCGTATTTATCTCTTTCATTTCCATTATCAAATTCTAGAGATAAATCTCCACTCGAAACTAATTGTTCGTTTTTTTCGGAAGCACTTTTTGCATATGGTTGAACACAAGTTCCTGGTTTTTTCGATTCGGGTGTATCTATTAATAAATAGCGAACCGTTTCCTCTTTCCCCTTATAAAGCACTTTTATTGTGTCTCCATCTACAGCTCGTGTTAATTGTACCGCGACACGTTGATTGTCAGAAGTACCCTGGGATTCATTTTTTTGCTCATTAGCGTTATTATCATCTTGTTTATTTTGATCTTCTTGTGTCTTTTCCACCTGTACACTATTTGTGACTTTTTCAGGGGTATTGAAACCCCCTTTATAGACTAAAACAACAAGAATTACAGCGATAACAAAGCCAATTCCTCCAAATTTCCGCTTATTCAAAATCTTGATCTCCTTTTATAAAATTTGCATTTTATCTGGGCTGATAAAAAGGAGTCTTACCGATGTCAATATTAAAAAGACTCACGAGGCCTATTATACAATAAATAGGTAAGGAACTGTTTTAACAATTTGGTTTTACTTCAACTGTCCATTCGAATGGATCTGGCTCATTACCATTTTGAATACTAGTGATTGTATGATAAAGCTTTTTTGATAATGATCCAGTCTGCCCATCGTTAATCACCATTTTTTCACCTTCCCAATTCAATTCCCCAACAGGAGAAATAACTGCAGCTGTACCTGTTCCGAAGATTTCCTCAACTAACCCTTTTTTGTAGCTTTCATAAATTTCATCAATAGATATCCTGCGCTCAGTAACAGGAATACCCCAGTGATTTAAAAGTTGAATGACTGAGTTTCTTGTAACGCCTTCTAGGATACTGCCATTTAAGGCTGGTGTGACTACTTCTCCATTGATTTTAAAGAAGATGTTCATACTTCCTACTTCTTCAATGTACTTTTTCTCAATTCCATCCAACCAAAGAACCTGTGAATAGCCTAGTTTTTCTGATACTTCCTGTGCTTTCAGACTCCCTGCGTAATTTCCTGCAGTTTTCGCCTTTCCTGTACCACCAGCAACAGCACGAACATATTCACGCTCTACAAATATCTTTACTGGATGAATTCCTTCCTTATAGTAAGATCCGACAGGGGAAAGGATAATCATTAATCGATAGGTTTTTGATGCGGCTACTCCTAAATATGGTTCTGTTGAGATGATAAAAGGACGGATATATAGGGAAGTTCCCTCAGCTGATGGAATCCAATCTTGATCCATACTAATTAATTGTTTTAAGCAATCTAAAATAAATTCTTCTTCAATTTGTGGTATACATAAGCGATCATTCGACATATTCAATCTTTCCATGTTTTTTTCAGGTCTAAATAAAAGCACCCTGTTATCTTGTGTTTTATATGCTTTAAGCCCTTCGAATACGGTTTGTCCATAGTGGAAAATCATAGCAGCAGGATCTAAGGAGATAGGCTGATAAGGTACAATTCGGGGATCATGCCATCCTGTTCCTTCTGTATAATCCATTAAGAACATATGGTCTGTAAAGTGTTTTCCAAATTCAAGTTGATTAGGATCAGGCTTTTGTTTTTTTTCTTGATTTTCGATGATAGTAATTGAATAATCTCTCATTTTTAGTCCCTCTTTATCTATAAAATTTATTTTTAAGTTTTATTATTCCACCAATTTTCTAATAAATCAATTTTATTTAGTAAATAAAAATACTCCCCCTCAAAAAAGAAGAGGGGAGAATTAGGTAAGAATAACAAAAAGAATAAGCAGCATTCATTCGAAAAATAATCTTGTCACCAGGTTCAAATTGATTTAAAGTATACCACCAATTTTTTAGATACAACATCTTGTTAGACCGATAGGAAATTATTGCTAACTGAAACTTTTACTATGGTTGCTTCAAATTTACCTGAGGTGTCTTTCGAAACACCTCAGGCGCTTACAATTAATAAACTACCTAATAAGACCCTAGACAAATCTCACTATATGATCTAAATGAACTGTCTAGTTTTGTTAACAAAATTGTGAATAATAGGAATATACATAACGAAAAATGAAATATTCATTATGTTACAATTGACATATAACATAAATCATATCGAGTGGAGGGAATATCATTGAAATGTCCTGTTTGTGATAATGTAAGTATGAAAGAAGTAGAAAAGGAAAATGTATTAATTGATATTTGTCCTAATTGTAAAGGTGTTTGGTTAGATCGAGGAGAATTAGAAAAAATTACACAGGGCTTGAAAGATGATCAGCAATATTATCAGTCTTATCCATCAGAAGAAAGATCCTACCAGGAAAAACACTATTCCAAAGAATATGATAAAAAATATAACAATCATTCCTATCCACCGAAACATAAAAAGAAAAAATCGATGATGGATATTCTTGGTGATTTATTTGACTAATTAGAGGTGTCTCTCCTTAGATGGGGAGGCACTTTTTATTAAACCAATTCATTATCAAATGTATATATATGCTGGTTATAGGTATTAATTTCCTAACCATTGACTACGATTATAAAAAGTGAAATAATAACATGAAAATATTCCTTTTTTCGACAAATTCAGACAGTTTAATTTATCCAAGGTAGTGGAGGGGAATATCATGGGTTCCGATGGTAAAGAGGCAAATAAAGGAATAATGGATTCAGTAGAGATAAAAAAGTATGAACAAGATGATCATTTGACTAGTTTTAATCAAGCATACCAGGCCATTTTAGATCATCACCCTGATCTTGTATTTACATTAGATTTAACAGGGAATGTTCTATCATTTAATAATAAGGTCCCCTCAATGTTTGGATATGATAATAGTGAAATAAGTGGTTCGTTTAAAAAGTATGTAGCACCAGAATCATTAGATCATTCCATCTATTACTTTCAACAAGCATGCAATGGTAGACCTGAAAATTATGACATTGCCTTACTACATAAAAATGGGTCTGCCATTGAAGTAAATATTAATTTAATTCCTATTATTAAACACAAAAAGATTGTTGCTATATTTGGTATTGCTAAAGATATAACGAAAAGTAAGGGAATTGAAAAGAAGCTCAAAGAAAATGAAGAGCAGTTTAAAAAAATTTGCAATAATTTAGAAGTATGTATTTGGTCACAAGATCTTAAGACTAAAAAAATATTATTTGTTTCTGAAGGACTTTATAATATTACAGGTTATTCTTCTGAGGAGATGATGACCAATTCCTTTCTATGGAAGGATATTATTTATGAGCAAGATCATTCCATTTATTTTGAGAAGCAAAGTGAGTTAAAGAAAGGGAAATCCATTCATCATCAGTACAGAATCATTCATAAGAATGGTTCGATTCGTTGGCTGCAGGATCAAACGATTCCTTTTATAAACGAAAAGGGAGACATTACAAGACTGGATGGAATTATTTCGGACATAACAGAACAAAAAAGCAATGAGGAGCAAATTGCTTATTTTGCCTATCATGATTATTTGACGGATTTACCGAATAGAAGAATGTTTGATGAAGTATTGCAATCATTGATTGAGGATTCACAGGAAAAAAATCAATCATTTGCCATTATTTTTCTGGATATGGATCGATTCAAATACATTAATGACTCTTTAAACCATGATATTGGCCATGAACTATTGATACAGATCGGACACCGATTAGTTGAAATGATACCTGATAAAGAATTGGTTGCTAGAATCGGTGGAGATGAATTTGCCATTTTGTTAAGAAATAACAAGTATATTTATGATTTAAATCAAGTAGGGGAACAAATTATTAAAGGAATAAAAGAACCGTTTACTATAAATGATTATGAGCTGTATGTTTCTGCAAGTGTAGGGATTTGTCAATATCCTTTAGATGGTAAGGATGCATGGACTTTGCTAAAAAATACAGATAGTGCTCTTTATCGAGCAAAGGATCTTGGGAAGGATAATTATGTTATATATTCCCAATCAATAATGAAGTGTCCAAATAAATCTACATTCTTTGATAAGGATGTAAGAAGAGCATTAACTAACAATGAGTTTAGGGTTGATTTTCAACCTAGAATTGATGTTAAAACAAATAAAATGGTCAGTGCTGAGGCATTAATACGTTGGGAGCATCCAGAACGAGGACTTGTCCTTCCAGGAGAATTTATTCCTTTTGCTGAAGAATCAGGCTTAATTGTAGACATTGGAGACTGGGTTATTCGATATGTATGTGAACAAATAAGACATTGGCAAGTTCAATCCATACCGGTCGTCCCTGTTTCAATTAATATTTCACCGAAAAGTTTCTTGAAAAGAAACTGGAGTATAGGTGTAATGCAAATTTTGCAAGATACTGGGGTTAGTCCAAACTTGCTTGAATTTGAAATCACTGAAAGAATTATTATGCAAAATGAAAAGATAGTCTATGATTCGATAAAAGATTTTAAAGAAAGAGGGATTACATTCTCTTTAGATGATTTTGGTACAGGATATGCTTCTATTACCTATTTGAAACAATTTCAATTTGAATATGTTAAGATTGATCGTTCGTTAATACAAAATATTCATTTGGACTCTCAAGATGCTGCCCTAACAAAGGCAATTATTGAATTAGCACATGGGCTAAGGATGAAGGTTGTTGCAGAAGGAATTGAAACAGTTGAACAATTTCAGATTCTACAATCGTTTCAATGTGATGAAGTACAAGGGTATTTATATAGTAAGCCTTTAAAGACTGAGCAGTTTGAATCATTTATGAGTAAGGGGATCCATTAAAATCGATGATTAGGGATGAAAGGAGTTTATACTCCTTTTTTTTATACTTGACAATAGTCAGAATACTGGATATATTAAATTTTAAGTAATTCCAAGTTTTCTTATAGGAATATATAATTTAGTTTTTTCTTATCTAGAGCGGTGGAGGGACTGGCCCTATGATACCCGGCAACCTTAATCTCCTTGATTAAACGGTGCTAATTCCAGCAGAGCAAATAGGTTCTGAAAGATAAGAGGAGATTGTTCAAGTATTTTGAGCCTTTCTTCTTTTCGGTAGAAGAAAGGTTTTTCGATTTTTAGGGGTGATGAAAAAGTGGGTAGTTGAAGATGATATCCTTTTTGTTGGCTAAGGTACAGAAAAATGTAAAGAGAGGGGATTTTTTTCATGGAGAACAAAAGGAAGGTAGTTAGCATTATTAGTTGTTTTGCATTCGTTATGTTATTGGCAGGCTGTACAACATCAGCAAATCATTCATCAACCGATGAAAATGGAACGAAGATTCGTAAGGTGAAAGTAGCTTTTGATCAATCCTCCAAGCCTATTTCATACATAGATGAGAATGGGAATCCAACTGGGTATGATGTAGAGGTAATGAAATTAGTCGATAAACTCTTACCTGAATATGAATTTGAGTATGTAGGTACAACGAGTGATGATTTACTATTAGGGGTGGAACAAGGGAAATTTCAGGTTGGAGTAAAAAATGCATTCTGGACCGAAGAAAGGACAAAGAAATTTATTTATCCTAAAGAATTTCTTGGACTGAGTAGTACAGGACTTGTATTAAAGAAAGAAAATAAGGAGATTAAAAGTTTAGAAGACTTTGCTTCTGCGGGATACACCCTCGCACCGATTGCCGCAAATAATGCTCAGTATACAGTTATTGATGAATATAATCAGTCACACCCAGATAATAAAATTAAGCTCAAGGCAGGAGAAACCTTTTCGGTTGATGTTGTTCAATGGGTGAATGAAGGACGTGTAGATGGTGGAGTAATGATTGAGGGTCCTTTTAAAAAACAGGTAGAGGAGAAAAATGGTCCTTATCATCATTTAGTTAATGATGTTGTCTATAATGAATTCGCCGTAATAAAAACCTGGCCACTATTTAATAAAAAAGAGCAGGAATTTGCGGATGCATATGACCAAGCGATCAAACAACTGCAAGAAAAAAAAGAAACGAATGAGTTAAGTAAGAAATTTTACGGAAGAGATTTATTTGAAGTATTAGATCAAGCGAAAAAGTAGGGAAAATGGAGGGGGATAATGGAAAAATACTTTGATGCATCTTATATATTCAAATCCATCCCAATGCTGCTTCCTTTTCTAAAAGTAACATTTATTGTTACTGGCTTATCGGTAATGTTTGGAACCATTCTAGGGTTTATTTTGGCGATAGGAAAAATAGGAAAAGGTAAAATTGCTAGAAAAATTGCTAATGGCTACACCACTGCCTTAAGATGTACGCCATCGATTGTTTTGTTATTTCTAGTCTATTATGGGGTTCCAGCACTATTAGAAAAATTTTCAGTTCAGACTAGTAATGTAGACAAAATTGTTTTTGTAGTAATTACTTTTTCTCTTCAGTTTGGCGCATTTATGTCTGAAGTAATAAGGAGTGCGTATGAATCTGTGGATAAAGGGCAATTCGAGGCTGCTGTTAGTGTGGGATTAAGTCCTTTTCAGGCATATAGAAGAATTGTCTTTCCACAGGCATTTGTAGTAGCTATTCCAAACTTTGGAAACAGTCTATTGGAGTTAATTAAAGAAGGCTCTTTAGCATATACGATCGGCCTAATAGATGTAATGGGGAAAGCCAATCTCATTATTGCAAGTAATTATAATGCACATGCTTTAGAGATCTATTTGGCATTATCGATCATCTATTGGATTATTTCTATTGTGATCGAACAAGTATTTTTAAAATTTGAAAAGGGATTTAGTAAAGGAAAACAATCATTGAAATCAACATAAGGAGGAACGCGAGTGCAGGGTAGCTTTAATCTTGAGTTTTTAGTCGATACGTTTTTTGTTGCTTTATCAGGCGTACCCACTGCCTTAATTATAACGATTGTCGCATTAATAGTCGCCTCACCATTTGGTTTTTTATTGGCATTAACAAGAATTAATCGCATCCCAATTTTAAGTCAATTTTCGAGAATATATGTTTCATTTGTTCGTGGAACACCTGTAATCGTTCAGATATTTATTATCTATAACAGCGTACCTTTAGTAATATCATCATTATTCTCTAAGCTCCATATAGATAAAAATGTTTATGAGGTGAATCCGATATGGTATGCATTTATTGTATTTTCTCTAAATACGATTGCCATCTTAATTGAAATATTTCGTTCCTCATTAATAACAGTAAGTAAAGGACAATTAGAAGCTGCCCAATCTGTCGGATTAACGAATGTTCAAGCCTATCGAAGAATTATTATTCCACAAGCATTAGTGGTGGCATTGCCAAATATTTGCACCGCTACGGTAAATCTGATAAAAGCAACTTCCTTAGGCTATGCTATGTCCTTACCTGAAATTACTTTAAAGGCAAAGGTAGCGGCAAATGTAGGATATAACTATGTTGAGGCCTATATTGATATTTTTCTCGTGTATTTGATTATTTGTAGCTTAACGGAATATGGGTTCAAGCTATTTGAAAGAAAACTTAGCTCCTATAAAACAACTACAGCAAAAGGGGGGCAACAGTATGCTTGAAATTAAGAATGTGCATAAAACATTTGGGAAAAGTGAAGTATTAAAAGGGGTAAATTTGAGCATAAGTAAAGGAGATGTTGTTGTTATTCTTGGTCCTAGCGGATCTGGTAAAACGACATTGTTAAGATGCATTAATTTTCTTGAAAGGGCCGATCAAGGTCAGGCTGTTTTTGGGAATATGAATGTAAATCTTAAAGCAGCTACTAAAAAACAAATTCATGAGGTCAGGCAAAAGGTTGCGTTTGTTTTTCAAAATTATAATCTTTTTAATAATAAAACAGCATTAGAGAATGTAACAGAAGGTTTAATTATTGGAAGGAAAATGATAAAAGAAAAAGCAATTGAAATTGCAAAGAAATCTTTGGATAAGGTTGGATTATCGGATAAATATAATGCTTATCCAAATGAATTGTCAGGTGGGCAACAACAAAGAGTAGGTATTGCAAGAGCGATCGCGTTGAATCCAGAGATTATCTTATTTGATGAACCTACTTCAGCTCTTGATCCTGAGCTGGTTGGTGAGGTTTTAAACATCATGAAGAAGATTGCCAATGAAGGAACGACAATGTTGGTAGTTACACATGAAATGTCATTTGCACAGGATGTAGCTAATCGTGTTGTATTTATGGATGAAGGTGCGGTAGTAGAGGAGGGGACACCGAAGGAAATTTTTACACAACCTAAGGAAGAAAGGACACAACAGTTCTTAAAACGAGTCCTACCGAAGGAATATATTTATTATATTTGAGAAAAGAACAGGGTTTTCTAGTAAGAGGATAAATTTGTCCTCTTATAGACAACCCATTTCTAATGCTTAGCATTGTTGTTATTTAGGTAAATGTATTAACGTATAAAAAGAGTTTAAGAACGAGAATTCTTTTTAATTCACTGATAAACGAACTGCAAACATGAACCATGTTACATGAAAAAAACGACGGTAGGGGGCTTTTTCAAATGTAACAAACGAACGAAACCATTAAATAGACAAATCAAGAACAATTGGGATGGGGGTATTACCAAACAAATAGACCAACAATCATTGCACTAAGTAAGGATACTCCAATCCCGCTTACTAATAGCTTCCATACATTTTTGCCAATAATTTCGGAGCTCTCTTCACCGAAAATAGAGTTGTAGGTTCCATAAATCATACCTACTGTACTAAAATTAGCAAAAGACGTTAAGAAAGTAACCGAAACTGCTATCGTATGGGGCGCCATATTTTTGAGATGGTTTTTTAGATCCATCATTGCTACAAATTCATTTGTAGAGATTTTGATGCCCATTAAAGACGCAACATACATCGCGTCTTGACTTCCTAATCCAAGTAGAAATGCAAAAGGACTGAAAATAAATCCAAAAATCCTTTGAATTGTTAGACCATGGATAAAGAAACCTAGAATTCCATTTAAGCAAGAGGTGAGCGCTACGTAGCCAATGACCATTGCCACAATAACAATGACCATCCGCATTCCAACAAGCATACTATTTGAAATGGTTGAGAAAAAGTCTTTTCGATCTTTCTTTGGCGGGACATACACAATATTTTCCTCTTTACTCACAACAACAGGATTTAACATACTTGCAAGTAAAAGTGCGTTTAAACAATTTAAAGGAATTGCAGCAAATACATATTCTGCAGGAACCATTGATAAATAAGCACCTATAATTGATCCACTAATACTACTCATACTCATGATTCCAAATGTTAATAATCTCTTTCCTTTAAGAACCATTAACTGTTCTCGAATAACGGCTAATGCTTCTGTATTTCCTAAAAACATCATTTGAATGGAGAAAAAGCTTTCAAGCTTCGGTAGACCAGAAACCTTTGATATCCCCCATCCAACCTTATCTATGATCCATTTCATAATCCCTAAATACGTAAGAATATCAAAAAAGGTAACAATGAAGATAATAGGCATTAGTGCACTGAAGAAGAAATCGACTGTCTCGTTTTTCATTACAGAAGGAAAGGCGAAAGAAATTCCCTCATTTGCACAAGAAACTAACCATGAGAAGAAGGAGGCAATTTGATCTATTACCCATGATCCTACAGTGGTTCCTAACATAAACCATGTAATGAGCAATTCAACGATTAACAAGCTAATGATCGATCGCCAATTGATTTGTTGCTTTACTGGTGAACATAGATAGATGAGAAAGCCGACAACGAGTATGCCGAGTACATTTATTATGAAAAACATATCATCACTCCAACACCTATTGTCCCCATAATAATAGACCCTATTCATACATGTAATTTATTAAAGATAACAAGGAAGGGATAAAAATCTCTAGTTCCTAAAACCCCTTTATAATTATCTGTAATAATGGGGAAAATGTATGACAAACTGCGCTATTTGGTTAATATTACTAATGATATCGAAGTTGCGTATGATCTATGAAAACTTATATTATAGGTAAAAACATATGAAAAGTTCATAATTGTTGTGATATGAGGAAAGAGAGGAACGGCTTATGGAACGTTTCTTAGAAGATGTAGGCTCTAATGTACAAACTTTCTTTACTATATTTGATTCGATCACCGATTTAATTTTTATTATAGAGTCAGATGGAACTTCTTTTCGCTATGTATATGCTAACCATTCAACTTCTAAGGTTCTTCAATCGGGAAAAAATATTGTAGGTAAAAGGGTGGAAGAGATTGTTCCGAAAGAGCACGCTTCTAGGATGATTTCTTATTACAATAAGGTGATTTTAACAAGAAAATCAATAGAATTTATCCAGAAGATTGTAACATCTGAGGGAGAAATGATAGGAGAAACATCTCTTAATCCATTAATCCAAAATGGACAAGTAAGATATATTATAGGAATTGTCAGAGATATTACTGAAAGAAAAAGAAAAGAGCAAGAAAACATAGAAACAAAAAGAAAGCTAGAGAAGAGTCAAAAACGATTATCTTCCTTGGTTGAGCATAATAGTGATGCAATATACGAGTCGGATTTACAAGGAAATTTTATTAGTATTAATAAAGTAATTACGGAAATTACAGGGTTCCGTACAAATGAACTTGTTGGGAAATCAATTACCAACTTTATTGTTGAAGAATATTTAGAAGAAACCACTCTCCATTTTAGAAAGGCTGTGAGTGGTAGAAATGAAGAGTATGAAACTTGGATCTATACAAAGAGTGGGGAAAAGGTTCATTTAAATGTTAAAAACGTACCAATTATTGTTGATGGAATCGTAGTTGGTGTCTATGGAATTGCACAAGATATTACGGAGAAAAGTCGATTAGAAACACGGTTAAAAGAAAGTGAGCAAAGGTACAAATCCTTATTTGAGAATCATCCTGAGGCTATTTTCTCTTTTGATCTTAACGGGAATTTTACAAGTGGGAACCTAGGAGTTGAAAAGGTAACTGGTTATTCATTTGATGAGTTAATTGGAACGTCATTTATCCCTTTAGTTGATTCGAACGATCTGGAAAGAACATTATTCCATTTTAAACAAACGATTGAACAGAAAAAGGCAGTAAACTATGAAATCAAATTAAAACCTAAGCTTGGATACTCAAAAGAAGTGTTAGTAACCAATATTCCAATTATTGTAGATAATCACGTAGTAGGAGTACATGGAATTGCTAAAGATATTACGGAAATTAAAAAAGCACAAAAGGAACTCCAAACAAGTGAGGAGAAATTTCGATTAATTACTGAAAATGCATTTGATGTCATTAAGATGATTAATCCACAAGGAATGATAGAGTACGTATCTCCATCGAATGAGAAAATTCTTGGTTATCCCAGTTTGGAGTACGTTGGTCAATTATTTACGAAATATATTCACCCTGATGATATTCCAATCATAAAGAAAAGATTTGAAGACTTTCTAAAGGGCGCTAAACCAACATCTATAGAGATTCGATTACGACATAAGAAGGGGCATTATATATGGTTGGAAATTACGACTACCCCAATAATCGAACAAGGAGAAGTTATACAGTTAGTAACTGTTGCTCGAGATGTTACTGAAAAAAAGAAGCATCGTGATGAATTAGCAAAAATGGCCTTTTACGATTATCTAACTGATTTGCCGAACCGACGTACCTTTGATGATCGGCTAGAGATGGCAATTCGTAATGCAAATCGTTCAAATAAGAAAGTGGCTCTTATGATGATTGATGGACGGAAATTCAAACTTGTGAACGATACATTTGGTCATGATGCTGGAGATGCAGTACTAATAGAAATGGCGAGGAGACTCAAAGCATGTGTCCGTGAAACCGATACCGTTGCTAGATTTGGAGGGGATGAAATAGGAGTAGTTCTCCCAGAGATAGATTCTGTTGATATTGTAGAAGATATTGCTAAACGAATTATAGATTCATTTGAAAAACCATTAATTTTTAAACAGCATCAAATTCTTTTAGGTGCAGGAATTGGCATTGCTCTGTATCCAGATCATACGATGAAAAAAAAGAATTTAATTAAGTTCGCCGATGAAGCATTATACCGTGCGAAAGAATCGAATTATAGTGACTATTTTATTTTTCATGAAAATATATAAAAATGATTCGTTAAGCAGAAGGAAGAGCCGACTTTCTGGAACAATTATGTATTAAGAGATAGTGATAGAAAATCATCACAGATTCATGTAAAATAGAAGTTATGTGAAAAAGTATCTTTGAAAAGAGGGTAACGAATGACTAAAGAATCCATCTATGGATTAACAATAGATCAATTAACAGACTGGTTTTTGGAACATGGACAAAAGAAATTTCGTGCACAACAGGTGTGGGAATGGCTATATAAAAAACGTGTAAAAAGTTTTTCTGAAATGAGTAATATAAATAAAGATTGTATCCAATTATTAGAAGAGCATTTTAACATGCATACACTACAACTTGAAATTAAACAGGAATCAAAGGATGGTACCGTAAAATTTCTATTTAAACTACCAGATGGAAATCTAATTGAAACCGTGCTAATGAGACAAAAATATGGTTTATCGGTTTGTGTAACAACCCAGGTAGGTTGTAATATCGGCTGTTCTTTCTGTGCAAGTGGAATTTTACGAAAAAATCGCGATTTAACGAGTGGTGAAATCGTTGAACAAATCATGAATGTACAATTGCATTTAGATGAAATTGGTAAAGATGAAAGAGTAAGTCACGTAGTAGTGATGGGAATCGGCGAGCCATTTGATAACTTTACGAACTTAGTTACATTCTTAAAAAATATCAATTCACCTAAAGGTCTAGCAATTGGTGCAAGACATATTACTGTTTCAACTAGTGGACTTGCTCCTAAAATTTACGAATTTGCAGACTTAGATTTACAAGTTAATCTTGCTATTTCTTTACATGCACCTAATAATGAGCTACGTACACAAATTATGAAAATCAATCGTGCTTATCCATTAGAGAAATTAATGCCTGCTATTGATTATTATTTAGAAAAAACAAATCGTAGAATTACCTTTGAATATATTCTATTAAATGATGTGAATGACCATAAAGAGGAAGCATTACAGCTTGCTAAGCTTCTTCAAAATAAACGCCATCTTGCATATGTGAATCTCATTCCGTATAACCCGGTTAGTGAACATATTCAATATAAAAGAAGTACACAAGAATCAATAATGACATTTTATGATACATTGAAAAAGAATGGAATTAATTGTGTTGTTCGTCAAGAGCATGGAACGGATATTGACGCTGCTTGTGGACAATTAAGAAGTAAGCAATTAAAGAAGGCGAATTAAATTGTATACGAAAAAAGAGGGTGACCATGTATGTCTTGCACTCCAAGTGGAATCTAAACTTTGGGGATGCAGACATCATTCATCCTCTTTTTTATTTTGGCTGTTTTTGTGTAGTAGGTTGTTTTGTTAAAGCTCACCTGCCCGCTTTTACAAAAGCGATTTTTATAGAGTTTGCAGCACTTTTCTTAGTGAGTGTTAGCAGTCTGTAAATAGTTATTCGTTAAAACTTTAGTTAATTAGCAACAATGTTTAAGAAAAGAGCCTTTATTTTCGAAACATTACTTTAATAATCCCAATCGGAAGGCTGATGCCACAACCTGTGTACGATTTTTCGCTTTAAGCTTTGTCATTAAACTACTCACATAATCCCTTACTGTATGTTCACTTAAATATAGTAACTCCGCCATTTTTTTATTATCATACCCTTCAGCTAGTAAATCAAGAATCATCGTCTCTCGTTCTGTTAGATGAAGACCTGTTGTTTTCGCTACCTGTTCACTCTTTCTTGCAAAAAATAGACCAAGGCGTATGCCTACTTCTTCTAAAATATCCAGTTCCTCTTTAGAACAATCAAATTCCTCGCCTAATTGATCAAATGTTAACCATCCATATAATTGATTATCATGTGCAATTGGGATAAATATAACAGAAGATAGATTAAATAAATGGATATGCTCTTCTTTAATGAAATTTTCGGGATTCTTTAAAAAAATGGGCTGTTTCGTATTAAATAGCATTGCTTGCTTAGGATTGAGATGACCTTTCATACTTTGTACCTTCGGAAGTTCAGAACCTATTACCCCATAGAATTGATTAGACCACGGAATATAAGCATAGAATACGCATCGTTTAAAGTGAAAATATTCTTCACATTTTTTTAAGATAAATGCTAAATCATGAACACCTGAAGATAAAATAAGTAGTTTATTAAGTTGATCAATTAACTCGAACTTCGTCAGTTCCTTATTTTTATTATGTTGTTTCCCATTCTTTTTTGGAGCCTCTATCCATTTTTCATAGCTGAAATCAAGATAAGTAAAGATAGATAATAAAAACATTAAAAAAGAACTTGTTCGGTTATGTTTTATTTGGAGCATAAGTGTAATAAATGATTTTTCAAAGAGTAAACGAAACAAGTTAAAGCGTTTCATTGTCAAGGTTGATAATTGGGATTGGAGCCAATTGTCTAAATAACTCTTATATACGTCATTGCCATTCTGTAGGTTTGGTGATGTTAAAAATTGCAAAAATGTATCGAGTAGATTTTTGATGACTTTTCTATCAGATTCTGAGATGGCTGTTTCTAAGTTCAAGTAAGAATTGATATTTTCCTCGAGTTGTTGATGATGGGATTTAATAAATATGATAAATTGTTCAAACGTAATTTCTTCGTAATGACCTAACGCTTGTGTCATAAGAATTCAATCTCCTTAAAACAAAAAGTACCCCTATAAATGGTGGATATTCATTTTACAATTATACAGCATTATATAGGATAGTATTTAAAAATGAAAGGAGTAGGATAGAAGTATAGCCAGTGATTGAATCTATATGTTCTATATTTATTAGTAAAATTATTTACTTCTGTTTTTTCCTACTTAGGAAATAATATTAATCGAAAGAAGAGTGAAATTCATGAGACTTGAAAATAAAGTAGCTATTATTACCGGCGGTGGCACAGGCATTGGCAGGGAAACAGCTCTTTTATTTGCAAAGGAAGGGGCAAAAGTTGTCGTTACCGATATTAATCAAGATTCTGGAAGTCAGACTGTAAAGGACTTACAGGCTAATGGTAACGAAGCATTATTTATTCATCATGATGTGAGTAACGAAGATGATTGGAAAAAGGTAGCAAAAGAAACGATTGATCAGTTTGGGAAAGTAGATATTCTTTTTAATAATGCAGGTATTTATAAGATTAAACCACTAGCAGAAATTGAATTAGACGAATGGAATCGCTTAATGTCAATCAATGTAACAGGTGTATTTTTAGGAATGAAACATATTATGCCATTAATGGCTAAACAAAAGAAAGGTTCAGTTATTAATGCCTCATCAATAGCTGGCTTAATGGGCTCTCCTGGACATGTTCTATACGGTGCAAGTAAAGGTGCTGTTCGTATTATGACTAAGGATGCTGCGATGGAATATGCTCATGTTGGTGTAAGAGTTAACTCGATCCATCCTGGATACATTGATACAGGAATGGCAGATTATGCTTCTGAGGTTACAGGAAGTTCAAAAGATGAATTAGGCAAAAGCTTATTCCCTCTCGGACATCTAGGATCTGTTAAAGATGTAGCCAATACTGTGTTATTCCTTGCTTCTGACGAATCTGCTTTTTCAACAGGTGCTGAATTCGTTATAGATGGTGGGGCAACTGCAAAATAATAAATAGGTATCCTTTAAAAGAGGAGAAGAAGCGAAGTATAGTTCAAGATTTTATTGAAATGGAGCGAATAAGATGAAATTAGAGAATAAAGTAGCTATTGTAACTGGTGGAGCAAGTGGAATTGGTGAAGCAACGGTTCGCCTTTTTGCTGAGGAAGGTGCACAAGTTGTCATTGCGGATTTTTCTGATCGAGGACAAGCATTATCTGATGAGTTAAATGCCAATGGCTTCGATACATTATTTGTTAAGACAGATGTAACTAAAGAAGAAGAAATTAAACATATGATTTCTGAAACAGTGAATAAATATGGCAAGCTAGATATTATGTATGCGAATGCCGGAGTTGCAGATGATGCACCTGCACATGAGCTAACATATGAAAAATGGAAACGAACTATTGATATTAACCTATCAGGTGTCTTCCTTTCTGATAAATATGCAATCGAACAATTTCAAAAACAAGGCACTGGTGGGGTCATTGTTAATGCTGGGTCAATCCATAGCTTTGTTGCATTACCAAATCCGACTGCTTACTCTTCTGCAAAAGGCGGGGTAAAACTATTAACACAAAATTTATGTACAGCATATGCAAAGGATGGAATTCGTGTAAATGCAGTTTGTCCTGGCTATATTGATACACCATTATTAAATAAGGTTGACCCTAAAACAAAGGAATACCTAGCATCACTACATCCACAAGGTAGACTTGGTAAACCTGAAGAAATTGCAAAGGCGGTTTTATTCTTAGCAAGTGATGATGCAAGCTTTGTTAATGGAACAACATTACTTGTTGATGGTGGATATACTGCACATTAATAATTGGTTTAAACTAAATAAATTGGGAGTAGTCCAATAAGGATTACTCCTTTTTGCGTTTTATATTTATGAAGTGTTTTAACCAATAAAAAATGAGTTGAAGAGCAACATATAATAACACTGAACCTAGTACAAAAGCGACAAACTACAGTTTTAATTTAAAATTAATTTTTTATTGATACCATTTCACTTGTTCTATTGAAAGTTATTGTAGAAATGTAAAGTGGGGGGACATCAATTGAAAAAATTTATTATAATACTACCTTTATTAATGATTATTGGAGGAATGGTGATTGTTTTAAAAAATATGAAAAGTGAAGGCAGCTCAGTAATACCTAAGACAGCAGTCTCTTCTGCATATGATGTTGAACGTTTGGCTACCCAAGAAAAAACAAGTAGCGATATGATGAAAACATATAAAAAAGGAAATTATAGCCTTACACATCCGTATATTATCAAGGACCCCTATAATGTAGCACCATTAACAGCCTTAGTTATGTTTAAAACAAAAGAAAAAACCAAAATTACAATAACGGTGGAGGGCAAGGATACCGAATCAACTATTACTAAAACTATTTCTGATTTTAAAACAGAACATGAAATACCGATTATTGGTTTATATGCGGAGTATAATAATACTGTAAAGATTAAAAGTGAAGCGGAAGATGGGACTGTAAAAACGAAAGAATTAAGGATTGAAACAGAGTCTTTGCCAGAAGATTTTTTAAAAAATGAAGTCGTTAAAGCGAATAAAGAAAAAATGGAGGATGGTCTAACTTTTATTGAGTCCAGTTTTGGATATGGATACGCAGTAGATAATAATGGGGACGTAAGATGGTTTAGCTCACTGCCAATACATGCCACATTCAAGCGATTGAAAAACGGAAATGTTTTGTACGTTACAAAAAAGGATAAGCAATATAATGAAATTTTAGAAATGGACATGCTTGGAAAATTGAGCAATGCCTATACCATCCAACCTCAAACTTATACTAACTCAGATGTGATCCACCATGATCTAATTGAGATGCCAAATGGAAATCTACTAGCTACAGTGAATTCTGATGAGAAGTATATTGAAGATGTTATTGTGGAAATCGATCGTCAGACAGGAGAAGTTGTCCATACAATTGACTTAAAGGATATTTTACCAGAAAATTTTTATATAGAATATGATGGACCTAGCGGGGAAGATGGTGAGGTAGATTGGTTCCACTTAAATGCCATTGTGTATGATGAATTTGATGACTCTCTTATTATATCTGGTAGGCATCAGGATACCGTAATAAAAATAAATTATTCAACAAGCAAGATAAAATGGATCCTAGCAGATCATGAAGATTGGCCGAATTCCTATAAGAAATTTTTATTAACTGAAAATGGAAAGGATTTTAAATATAATGCCGGCCAACATGCACCAATGATTTTGCCGGATCAGGACAACAATTCTGATACACTGGATATCCTATTATTTGATAATAATAATGTAATTTCTCGTGGCAACAAAACAGAAAGTCAGAAATATAGTCGCGCAGTTCAATATCGGATTAATGAAAAAACTAGAACAGTAAAAGAAGTATGGTCCTATGGAGAAAGCAGAGGGAAAGATTTCTTTTCTAGTATTGTTGGAAATGCAGTTTATCAACATAGTACGGGGAACCGACTTATTACATCTGGATACATTGTAGGCGAAAATGATTCTGCTGAAAGTAGAGTAGTCGAGGTAACAAATGATTCAAATGCAAACGTAGTCTTTGAATTAAAGATGACTGGTTTCGAACAAGGCTCACATCGTCAAGTTTATCGAGCATGGAGAGGGTCATTATACCCTGATTTGTGGGAATTTAAGCTTGATTACTAAGCAATAATTAGATTGAAATAACATAGTTGGGGCTATCTGAAAATGTCGGGATAGCCCCGCTTAGAATGAAATAAGGTATTATTTTACGAGTAAAACTGGTACAGGAGATTTTTGAACGACCACATGACTTACACTCTCTAAAAACTCTTTAATTCCTCTTAATCCTCTGTTTCCCATAATAATTAGATCGTTCTTATTTGTCTCTACATGATTTAGGATTGCCGTAATTGGTTGACTATCAACAATATATTTATGGATGGGGTTTTGAAGGTCAGCTAAATAGTTAACTGCATTTTCTAGAGTTTCATCAGCATACTCATTGAACTTATCTTGGGATTCTTGAATCATTACGCCCCCTGAATACGTGGGAATAGGAACTTGGTTGGCAAATAAAAGATCTATTTCGGCAATTGGATTCACTTTTGCGAAATTTTTAACCGTTTCTAAAGCTTTGTTTGATAGATCCGTATTATTATAAGGTATTAATATTTTTGAATATAGCATAATATTCACCTAGCCTTTTTAATCATTTTTCTTTCTCAAACATTGCTGTTACTTAGGTAAAGTTGTAACTAATAAAAATAGGTTGAAGTTCGTAAAAGCCCTGCAATTTATTGAGCTTATAAAGAACCGCGGGACCTTTATTGAATGTAAAAGCAGGTAGTAGGCATATTTAGTTATTAGTTTGTATTTCTATATACCCCGTTTTTTTGACAGTCAATCATTTTGGCGTAGTCCAATTTTTTTAAGAACTTTAAAATAAAAGGATAGGCTATGGTTACTTGGAGATTGGGGAATGCTGAGAAGAAGAAGGTTGTTTCTGGGAGGATAGTCATGTCTAGTAGAAATTTTAGTAATTATTTAACTGGGACATCCATTATTATAGGTGCAATACTTATGCTAATTGCTACGTTACTCCATCCACCATTAGTTAATCCTTATGATGGGAAGACTGCATTTCAGGGATTTAGCGATGCCGATTTCTGGATGTGGGACCATATTTTAATGTTTATTGCCACTTCCTTATGGTTAATCGGTTTGGCAGGAAGTGAACATTTTTTTGCAAATCGAAGCAAGTCGGCTAAATTAGGCTCTTGTTTATTTTTTGTTTCCTTAAGCCTGTGGATATTTATCCTAGCTGCTGAGCTAACAGCTTTACCAATTTTAGGAGAAGAGTTTATTAAAGGTAGGAATAGGGTTCTTCTTGAGTTATGGCAGGCCATTTTCTCTCTTGGATTGTTAGCTGGATATTTTGCTGTTATGTGTAGTTGGCTAGGAATTTGTTTATATGGATGGAGTCTTAAACAAACCTATACTGATTTGCCAAGCTTATTTACAAAAGGAGCCTTTTTTTCCGGATTAATAGGTGTGATTGGAATTTTATTAACGTTCTTATCCTTTAATATGGGGTATATTCTTATTCCTTTGACTTCGGCACCGCCCTATTTATGGAGCATTTGGTTAGGTTGGAAAATAATGAAGAATGGTTATTTAAATGAATGAGGAACCCTTTGGGTGGAGTCTCTTTTCTATATATGTTTCTTTTGTATGTTTCGAAATTTGGTTATATCACATATTAGACAAAAGTGGAAAAGCCGGAATGATTTTATTGTAGGTATCCAAACATTCTTTTATCAGTGATAAAAAGCGTTCCTTTTCTTCTTTCGAAATGCAATATGGTATATTTAGGATAACCATTTTAGCCTAATAAACATTTAAAAGGAGAGATTATGCAATGGCAAATTTCACTGGATTTATAGGAACATATACAAAAGGAGAAAGCGAAGGAATCTATACTTTTTCATTGGATACTGAGGAAGCTAGAATTCAAGGTGTAAAGCTAGCAGCATCATTAGATAACCCAACATATGTAACAGTTAGTCAGGATAAGCAATATCTTTATTCGGTTGTAAAAGAGGGAGAACAAGGTGGTGCTGCTTCTTTCTCTATTAAGAATAATGGGGAGTTAGAGGAATTAAATAGAGAACTATCACCAGGTGCATCGCCTTGTCACATAAGTGTGGATAGCAAAAATAAGACGGTTGTAACAGCGAACTATCATAGGGGAACAGTTGAAGCCTATTTAACGACTAGTAATGGAAGCCTTGAACCAGTATCATCTATCATCCAGCATGAAGGATCAGGACCGGATAAAGAAAGACAAGAAAAGCCACATGTTCATTATGCTGGATTTACTCCAGATGAAAAATATGTTGCGGTCGTTGATTTAGGAATTGATCAGCTCATTACTTATGAAGTCGTTAATGGCCAATTAAAATTAGCCAATAAACTATCATTAAAACCTGGCTGTGGACCTAGACATTTAACCTTTCACCCAAATGGGGATTATGCATATCTAATGACAGAAATGAGTTCAGAGGTCGTTGCCTTACAATATAATAATAAGGATGGGAGTTTCCAAATACTTCAATATATCTCAACGCTTCCAATTGATTTTACTGAAAATAGTCAAGGTAGTGCGATTCATATTTCTTCAGATGGCCATTTTGTCTACGCTGCCAATCGTGGACATGATAGCATTGCCGTATACGGTGTGAACCAAGAGACAGGTGAATTAACATTTATCGAACATACTTTAACAGAAGGTAATTGGCCAAGAGATTTTGTATTGGATCCAACAGAAAACTTCCTCATTGCATCCAATCAAAATTCCAGTAACCTTGTTCTATTTAAAAGAGATTCAGTGAGTGGAAAATTAACCTTGTTACAATCAGATATAAAAGTACCTGATCCCGTTTGTGTAAAATTTCTATAAGGCAATTTAAGTGATAGGCACGGTGGTTCTTTTAGAGAATTAGATCGTGCCTGTCATTATAGTTGGTTGTTGCGGTAACGAAAGAGGAAGAAAGGTGCCCGCCGGAGAGAGAAAAACGGTTTTGCGGTAACGAAAGAGGGAGAAAGGTGCCCGCCAGAGGGGAAAAAACCGTTTTGCAGTAACGAAAGAGGAAGAAAGGTGCCCGCCAGAGGGGAAAAAACCGTTTTGCAGTAACGAAAGAGGAAGAAAGGTGCCCGCCGGAGAGAGAAAAGCAGGTTTGCGGTAACGAAAGAGGAAGAAAGGTGCCCGTCAGAGAGAGAAAAACGGTTTTGCGGTAACCAAAGAGAGAGACAGGTATCCGAAAGAGTGGAAAACCATTAGATAACCTATTATTAATAGTTAAAACATTACCTAATGAGAAACAAGCATTGAAAAATGAATAAAAGAAAACGACAGAATAAAAATGTAAGCTCTTTATATGTGTCAGGCTATTTTATTCTAGTATGCATAAATGATGCCTGGCACTGAGGAGGTTAAATGGAAGAATTAGAGTTCATTCATATTAGTAAGGAGTTTAAAAATAAAAATGAGACCATTCAGGTACTGAAAGGAATCAATGGAAAGATACAAAAGGGTACGATTACGACGATTATTGGTCCATCTGGTTCTGGAAAAAGTACTATATTGTCATTATGCAACTTATTAAGTACTCCAACCGAAGGAGAAATTTTTATTCGTGGGAAAGAGATTCGCGAATGGGATGTACAAAAGCTTAGATGCTATGTGGGAATTGCCTTTCAATCTGCCCCGCTCATTAAAGGAAGTGCCTTAGATAATTTAATACTCCCTGCAAAATTACATGGTCGAACATTGGAGCAACCGAAAAAATATATGGAGTACGTTGGGTTATCAGAGGATTTACTTGATCGTCCTGCGAAGGAGCTATCTGGTGGACAGCGCCAACGTCTATCTTTGGCTAGGACATTAGTAAATGATCCCTCTATTTTATTACTTGACGAAGTCACCTCCGCTTTAGATTCTATTTCTTCCCATGAAGTGGAAGAGCTAATTAAAAAATTAAATTATGAACATGGGACAACCATCCTATGGGTTACACATGATCTTGATCAAGCGAAACGTGTAGGGGACCAAACATGGCTAGTATTAGATGGTAAACTGATTGAAGCCGGACCAACGAGTGAATTTTTCGAGGCACCAAAGGAACGACAAACCCAACAATTTTTAGAGTTAAAGAGGAATATGAGATGAACCTGCTTACTATTTTACTTAGTTTTGGCTTTGTTATTATTGCACTGTTTCTATCCGCAGCATTTAAACTAGGACTTGGGCGTGACTTACTAATAACGAGTGTCCGTGCAACCATTCAGTTAATGATTATTGGCTATATACTTAAAATGGTATTTGGCTTTAAAAATCCCCTCGTTATGATCGTGATGATTGGATTAATGATTTTAGTAGCAAGTAGTAATGCAGCAAAACGGGGGCGGGGATTACCACATATTTTTTGGAAAGTCTACTTAACAATCTTAATCGTTGAAGCAATTACACAGGGCTTTTTATTACTGCTACATATTGTACCTGCTACTCCGCAATATATTATTTCTATCAGCGGAATGATTATTGGTAATTCGATGGTAATCGCTAGCCTCTTTTTGAATCGTTTAAAAGGAGAGCTGGATATGAGGAAAGATGAAGTGCTTTTGGTACTATCACTTGGTGGGAGTCAAAAGCAATCGATTTATCCAATTCTAAAGCAATCGATAAGGTCTAGCTTAATTCCAACGATTGATAGCCAGAAAACCATTGGTCTTGTTCAGCTTCCTGGGATGATGACAGGTCAAATTATTGCAGGGGCAGATCCTATTCAAGCCGTTCGTCTTCAACTTCTTATTGTATTTTTGATTATGACCGCAGCTACCTTAACTTCTATTATCCTTGGCTTTCTAATCTACCCTGGTTTATTTAATCGCGAGCAACAATTGGATATTCAGGGCTGGGAATAAAAAGGGTGCTGTCTACTAAAAGGAATCCTCTTAATAGACAGCACCGTATTTAACAACAGCGGTTTACCTTTCCACTCTCATATCTTTCCTTTAATGCAAACATATAATATTCCTTTTCAGACATGATCGGCTCTTCTGGATGCTTTCTCTTCCGATGTTCTACGTAAATTTGGTAGTTAGGTAACCCAAATATTGTTTTGATATTGCAGCCAATCTTGCTAAAAAAGGGATTCAATTTTTTCATTATCTTCACCTTCCAATTGGAATGTTTGGATATTTAGATGGGACAAAAGGACTTTCATGTAATTTAGCCTTTTTCTTCTTAATTAATATATCGTACCAAACTTTAAACGAAGCGATGACCATTAGAAGAACGATTGCTATAAAGATAATCGTTAATATAGCATCTAGTCGATCATTAAACACAATTTGCTTCATGACCTCCATATCGGTAGCCGGAGCGATGACTTTACCGGCATCAATTCCATCCTGATAGATTTTAGCGTGACTGAAAAATCCGATGGATGGAACTTTGGAAAATAGCTTCATACATGCTGCTACCAAGGTTGTGATTGTTAGAAACACATATGGAATAATGGTGACCCAAGCATAGCGGGCTTTGCCCATTTTTATAATAATAGTCGTTGCAATGGCAAGGGCAATAGCCGCTAACATTTGATTGGATATTCCGAATAATGCCCATAAGGAGTTGATTCCCCCGAAAGGATCAATAGCCCCTTGGTAGGTAATATAAGCCCATCCAATGGTAATAATGGCAGACGCGATAATATTTGCTACCAAATTATTCGTTTTTGCAAATGGTTTATAGAAATTACCTACTAGGTCTTGCAGCATGAACCTGCCAATTCTCGTTCCAGCATCAATAGTTGTAAGGATGAATAAGGCTTCGAATAAAATGGCGAAGTGATACCAAAAGGCTTTAGCACCGGATAAAAAGCTAGTGAAAATTTCTGCCATTCCTACTGCTAATGTTGGAGCACCGCCTGTTCTAGACATGATAGTACTTTCACCAATTTCCTTAGCTGCATTCGTAATTTCACTCGCTGAAACTTGGAAGCCCCAAGTGGAAATGACAGAGGCGGCTTGTGATGCTTCTGTACCTATCACCGCTGCAGGTGAATTCATCGCAAAGTATAAGCCAGGATGTAGAGAACAAGCAGCGATAAGAGCCATAATCGCGACACCTGACTCCATCAGCATACCTCCATAGCCAATAAATCGGGAATGAGATTCTTTTTCGATCATTTTTGGAGTTGTTCCCGACGAAACTAACGCATGGAAACCAGAAACGGAACCACAGGCTATTGTGATGAATAAGAAAGGAAAAAGGTTACCTGCAAATACAGGACCTGACCCATCAATGAAGCGACTAATTTTTGGCATGTGTAATTCTGGCAAGACAATTAAAATTCCAGCTGCTAATAAAAAAATGACACCAATTTTTAAAAAGGAACTTAAATAATCACGTGGTGCGAGCAATAACCAAACAGGTAGAATGGAAGCTACGAAGCCATAAATTCCAATCATGACAGCTAATTGTCCACCTGTAAAAGTAAACATTTCGGCTAGTGTAGGATTTTCAGCAACGTGTTGACCACCCCATAGGGCTAATAGTAATAAAATAAATCCAAGAATTGATCCCTCGAGCACCTTACCCGGTCGAATATACCTCATGTATACTCCCATGAGTATAGCAATAGGAATAGTGGCAGCA
The DNA here is from genome assembly GCF_038007825.1 of Heyndrickxia sp. FSL W8-0496. Lineage (NCBI taxonomy): Bacteria > Bacillati > Bacillota > Bacilli > Caryophanales > Bacillaceae > Heyndrickxia > Heyndrickxia sp. FSL W8-0496. The sequence continues at coordinate 4,526,949 of NZ_JBBOXX010000001.1, read as the reverse complement.
ATAGTAAATACACCCCAAGGAGAACCAGCGAGCGCTTTCACTACAACCAGTGCAAGTACTGCTAATAATATAACCATAATCGCAAGAATTCCGATTGAGGCGATGATTCCACCAAAAGGACCGACCTCTTCCTTCGCCATTTGTCCGAGTGATTTCCCATTCCTTCTCATAGAACCCATTAGAATCACTGCATCTTGTACAGCTCCAGCTAGAACTACACCGATAATGATCCAAAGTGCACCTGGTAAATATCCCATTTGTGCAGCTAAAATTGGACCTACGAGTGGACCTGCACCAGCGATGGCAGCAAAGTGGTGTCCGAATAGCACCCATTTATTTGTAGGAACATAATCCTTTCCATCATCATTTACTTCTGCAGGAGTTGCCCTTTTATCATTTAATTTAAAAATTTTATAAGCAATAAATTTACTATAAAAGCGATATGCAACCGCATATGTACAAACAGCGGCAATAATCAGCCAAGCAGCGGAAATAGTTTCTCCATTAGCTAATCCAAGTAAGGCGAAAGCAACTGCACCGATAATTGAAATAACGGTCCAGATTAGAATTGAAAGAACTTTATTTTTCATGATTATACTCCTTCCCTATTAAATAAAAATAGACTAATTTAAAACATCTACCCTCTTTGTTCGATAGTTTAAAATATTCGGAATTCATTAAAATATAACAAATACATCCATTTTAATCAATAAGTCACAGTTGATAATTTATTGAATAAATAACTATTTTTCGACAAAATGTCAAAAAAAAATCCTCTATCAAGGAGTCAATCTATTCTCTTCGATGGAGGATGAACTATTCTATTCTTTGATTACTTTAATTGGCCTCATCATATCATGATCTTCATGTTCCAATATATGACAATGCCAAACATAATCACCGATATGATTTTCAAATCTCATAATAATACTTGTAACCGTACCAGGTTCTACCTTTATAGTATCCTTCCAACCTCTTTCATAAAGTTCAGGCTCTCTAGCAGGACCGGTATATTGAATGAATCCATCCTGATTAAAACGGTCGATGTCAAAAGGTCTCCGATTTATTAATTTAAATTGAACCAAATGGACATGAATCGGATGTGGAAAAGGTGTTAAATTAATGAACTTCCAAATTTCAACACTGTTAAGAACGGGTTTCTCCGTAACAGGATCATCCCACATACGATGATCTAGTAGAAGCATTGGCCTGTTAAAATGATCAGTTGAAGCACTTAAAGTTAATAATCTATTTCTTTGAACTGAATTAATATCAAATGAATGATCTGAACATAGAAAATTTGGAATATCACTTGTATCTTTCTCTGAAAGGGGGAGATTTACTTTAAATTGCATAATTATACTTAAATCCCCGTCATCATTGGTGTTTCGTAGTATGAATGTTTCACCTTTTAAATTGGTAAAGTCAATGATAATATCTGAGCGTTCAGCAGGCTCCAATGGAAGTGAGTTAAGTTCAACAGGTTTGGACAGAAGCCCTCCATCAGTACTAATTTGATAAAACGGGTGATCATTGTTGAACCTTAATGTATAGGCATTGGTATTGGAGGCGTTTAATAGTCTAAAACGGTATTTTCGTGGTTCTACTCGTAGATATGGCCAAATTTTACCGTTTACTACAATGGTATTGCCATTAAATGCTGGTACTACTGAAGGGTTAATTGATACAGGAGGATTCGTATTTTCAGGGTAAAATAAAGCTCCATCTGCTTGGAAAGATTTGTCTTGGATCATTAATGGAATATCATATTTTCCTTTCGGCAACTGTAAATGATCTTCTCTAGGATCATGGATTAAGAAAAAACCCGCTAGTCCTGCATAAACGTTTAGTCTGGTAATTCCAATTGCATGGTCATGATACCATAATGTTGCTGCTCTTTGATTATTTGTGTATTGATAAATTTTCTGCTTAAAGGTGCTACCCCGTTGAGAAAAATTTGTAGTAAACCATGCCTCCGGATGCCCATCACTTTCTGAAGCGACATTTGCTCCATGAACATGAACAACAGTTCTTACATCTGGTGAATCCGCTGATCCATGGAGTGATCGATCGATGGGTAAAAAATGTTTTTCTGGTAGATGGTTCATCCATTTTACATTTATGGTTTGATTACGTTGAACCTTAATTGTTGGACCCGGATAAGTTCCGTTATAACCCCATACGGTTGTAGGTGGAAAAAGTTTATGGAATTGATGCTTGGCCTCCTTCATTTCAATTTCATAGTAATGAGGTTTATCGTTTGCCTTCATTTTTGATTTTAATACCCGTGGAATAGGTAATTCATCGATAAATTTAGGAATGGTTTCTGGTTTTGAAGGATCAACTTCTTTTCCTTTCGTTTCAGATTTATCCAATAAAAACTCCTCCTTACCTCTGCTTATTAAGTAATTTTTAAAATAGTTTATGTAGGTAATTTGTTTATGAAAGGGGCAATAGCGGAGAAATTAGGTTTTTATCTTATTTTTTACGAAGAATCTATTTATCAAGTTAACTGCGATTTTGTCAATTTTCCATAGATATTGTGATTTTCATCACCAATAATTTGAATCATTTTTCTTATACTATAAATGAAAAACTCAATTAAAAAGAGAGGATGAATAATATGGATAATGAAAAGATTGATCGTTTACGTGTACTTCTTCAAGAGGCATTAGCTCCATTAGTGGAAAAAATAGAACATTTAGAGAAGGAAATTAGAAATTTGAAAGAAGAACAGAAGTAAATGAAGCACTATAAACATAAGTTGTGGTATATGAGATGTGCTTAACTGGAACACTAGCTTGTATGTCACTTGCACTCCTATTGGTAAAGTTGAATGTTTGTATATCTGTGGGGCATGAAGGAGACTAAAGTGTAGGGCAGACAATTTTATACTTTGTGAACCAACATGTAAGCTATAAAGATTCAAAGCAACAAGCTAATTCCCGAAAGGGGAATTAGCTTTTTGAATGCGAAAATGTTGGTTTAGTTTATCTCCCTTATATTGTAAAATCAAATGAAAGGGAGGTGAGATAACATTATGATAACTTATAAAAGATTTGCTCTAATTTCATTTTTAATAATGTTTTTTAGTTTTTTTATAAGTAGTAGTTTAAAGGACAACATCTTTGTATCTTTATTAACTTTCCTATTCATAATGGTAGTATTATATTCAATAATGATTATTATCCCTTTTTACTTTAGACGAAAGATAAATATATTTAATCAATATTATACATGGATAGAAAAAGGAGGAAGGTTTGGAAGCAAAAGATGAATGCTAGTAGTTTTTCAGTGGAACATTCAATTAGAATGTTCTTATTTTTGTTTCATTTTAATCTTAAACACATCTTCTTTGAGAGATAACACTACAGAATATAGATTTAAGTATATAGAAGGTAGAACGTGTTGATAGCCATTCTTGAAAAGATGTTGAAAACACCCTTTTTTTGCATCACGTTTGAATAGAGGGGTTATTTTAAAAAATGAATCATTCGGAACCTATGTACTGAATTAATAGATTTCTAACTTGGGACTAATATAGAAACTAGTAGGATAAAAGTTTATATATTAAAAGAATTTCTCGTACAATTTGCTCATTTTTAGAAAATTCTGTTATTTTTAGATTGTTTTCATATATAATAAGGGTAAGGAATGTTAGTAAATCTATCAATGGAAGGGGAAGTATCATGGAAAGAAAGTTAATTCCTTATAAGGTGATAGAAGTTGTAGATTCAGTTGAGGAGAACATTCCAGAGGGCATTAAATTAATTCATGCAGAAGAATTGTGGGAAGATGCGGACTATGGTGAAGGCGTAGTTATCGCAGTCATAGATACAGGTATCGACCGCAATCACCCAGATTTAAAGGATCGAATTATTGATGGGAAGGATTTTACTGGTTCAGGTGATTATCAAGATGATAATGGTCATGGGACACATGTTAGTGGAACGATATTAGCTACTATGAATCAGTTTGGTGTTGTAGGAGTTGCCCCACGTGCAAGTGTATTAGCACTAAAAGCATTAAAGGGTGACGGGACGGGAGATGTTCAGTGGATTAATCAGGCGATTGATTATGCAATCAATTGGAAAGGCCCAGATGGGGAAAAGGTCTCTGTCATTTCAATGTCACTTGGTGGACCTGAAGAAGAAGAAGAACACCAGTTAATTAAAAAAGCTGTTCAACAAAATATTTTAGTAGTATGTGCTGCCGGAAATAGTGGTGATGGACGCGATGATACAGACGAATTAGATTATCCAGGTGCCTATCCTGAGGTTGTACAAGTTGGTGCAGTTGATTTAGAGAAGAATTTGGCTGATTTTTCAAATACGAATGATGAGATAGATTTAGTTGCACCAGGAGTTGAGATTTTCTCTGCTTATCCAGGTGGAAAATTTGCGAAGCTAAGTGGTACCTCAATGGCAACGCCACATGTCAGTGGAGCAGCGGCATTGATTAAAAACATTGCAGAAAAAGAGTTTGAACGAAAGCTTACAGAAGCGGAGCTTTATGCACAGCTATGTAAAAGCACGGAGGATCTAGGAATAAGTAAAAAGGCACAGGGAAACGGAGTTCTTAATCTAACAAGCCTTCATAAAACAACAGAAAAGGAAATAATGATAACGATAGAATCAAAGAGTCTTGGGCTCTCCGCTCAAACGGTCTCCATTTCTTATAAGTAGAAAAGGAAAATGGGAAACTATTATAGTTTCCCATTTTTACTTTTATCCAACACTAAAAAAACAAAATCTGACTGTTAAAAGGGCTGTTTTCATGTAGTTTGTTGCTGTTATATATGCACTACTGCAGGCCTTTACATCTAATAAAGGGTTCCGCAAGTTCTAAAGAAAGTGGCTCTTTTCTCAGTGAAAAAAGGTATTTTCCGGAATTAAACCAATTTTTTTATTTAAAACTCTTTAGCAAAATACCAACAATAATTGAGAAAAGAGCCTTAAAAAATAGAGGAATAACTAAACAATAAAACGAATGTTTGAAATATAAATAGGAAATTTGATAAAGAAGGAGGGCTAACTGTGTCTAGTAATTTAATAGCAGGGAAAGATGTTCAGCAATGGAAGGATGATTATCCCTTACTCGAGAAAATTTCTCGTCTGGAAGAGGTATTTTGGAGAAATATTGAATATGGTACAAAGAAAGAAATGGAATATTTATCAAGCAAAGATATTACTGATGCTTTAGAACGATTGGAGCGATTTGCTCCTTTTATTGAAACGGTGTTTCCTGAAACTTTACATACAAAGGGAATTATTGAGTCTCCATTAAAAAAAATTAATAAAATGAAGGATCAGCTAGAACATGTCTATAAAATCGATATTAGTGGGGAGTTACTTTTAAAATGTGATAGCCACCTACCTATTTCTGGATCAATTAAAGCAAGAGGGGGGATTTATGAGGTATTAAAACATGCTGAGGATATTGCTCTTGAGAATGGATTACTTACCAATAAGGAATCATATACCATTTTTTCATCAGCTAGGTTCAAGGAGTTTTTTTCAAAATACAAGATTGCTGTGGGCTCCACTGGGAATCTTGGTTTAAGTATTGGGATTATGGGTGCATCATTGGGCTTTCAAGTGACTGTACATATGTCTTCAGATGCAATGACATGGAAAAAGAATCTGTTGCGTAGTAGAGGTGTGACCGTTATTGAATATCAAACTGATTATAGTCATGCAGTTGAAGCGGGAAGAAGGCAGGCTGAAAACGATTCGACATGTCATTTTATTGATGATGAAAACTCGAAAGATCTTTTTTTAGGCTATGCAACAGCAGCATCTCGTTTAAAGGAACAATTCAAAAAAAGAAACATTATTGTAGATGAAGATCACCCATTATTTGTTTATTTACCATGTGGAGTGGGGGGTGGCCCTGGAGGAATTACATATGGTTTAAAAAACGAGTTTGGAGAAAATGTTCATTGTTTTTTTGCGGAACCTACTCATTCACCATGCTTTCTCATTGGTCAAATGACAGGTCTTCATGATAGGATCTCTGTGTTTGACTTTGGTCTAGATAATCGAACAGCAGCTGACGGACTAGCAGTAGGTAGACCATCAAGTTTTGTTGGGCAGACAATTGGTCACCTGCTTAGTGGCTGCTATACCATCGATGATCAAAGACTTTTCTCCTTTTTAAGGAAGTTAGTAGATACTGAAGATCTTTTTCTTGAGCCTTCTGCCCTAGCAGGATTTTATGGGCCAATTCAATTATTTAGAACGATGGAAGGAAAGAAATATTTAGAGAGCCATCAGTTAAATGATAAAGTATCAAATGCACTTCATCTTGTATGGGCGACAGGTGGAAGTATGGTGCCTAAAGAGGTGGTTTCTGAATATTATGAAGAGAAATAGATGAGTAAGATTCTATGAATCTTCAATATTTTCCATTTTTGTAGTATATTATTATATAAATAAATTTGAATGGGGCGATGGTGTTGACGGATGTAATTGGAGTCATTATGGTGTTTTCTATTCCAATTATTGCTATTGTAACAAGCCATATTCGTAGTAATACGAAAATTAAGGGCAAGCTGATTCAAGATCAATTGGAATTGGAGAAATTGAAGCATCAAAATTTCTTACTTGAAACAGAGAAAATGCGACTGGAATTGGAAAAAATGAATCAGATCGATACAAAAGATTCTCCAAAAATCCCTTAAAAGAGGGTGCAATCCCCTCTCATATGGGCGTTTAAATCTCACAGGTCCGTATGATATGGGGATCACACAAAGATTAATATAGTGAAATAATATAAATAGTAATATGTTTTGTAATTTTAAATAGCAGCCTCTGTTTTTTTCTTTTTACTTTTTCGATTTTTAATGATTGCGATGACCAGTAGCAGGCTAGGAATGATCACTTGCATTGGTAGATGTAAATAGAGAGGAACGATAACTAAGCCTTCCTTTATATGTTCAGAAAAATTACTGGCAATGGTCATAGATAAAAAAAGAATCACTAAACCTAGTGGATAAACCAGTTTTTTATGTCCGTTCATATTGAATAAATCAGCTGTTCCAATAACACCTGCGTAGAAAAAAATACTTATTTTGAAAAAACCCCCAATAATGACAGCGAGTAAAAAGAAAACATCCAGTCGTTCTAAAAAATCGGCTACTTGAATACGTTGAATGGTTGTGAGTAAAGGAAAGGGAGCACGTGAAACAAGATCTACCCCAAGGACAGAGATGTTTACTCCCATTGAAATCGCTAAATTGATACCACTTAATGCCATAGCGGATATGCCAATCCACTTTGCTTTTACGGGATTATTAAAATAGTTAAGAATCATTGTAAAGGCAACCATCTCTCCATAAGGTACATACAATGTTTGTGTAAATGTAACCTGGAATATTTTCATAGCTCCTTCATCTAATATTGGTTTTAGTCTATTTAAATCGATTAATCCAGAGGCAACGACAAGAACAAATCCGGAAATAGCTAATAAATATAGAAAAAAGAAGAATATTTCGCCTGTTCTCGTTAAGACCTCAATTCCTTTATGAATGGCATAAATGACAGTTAAAATCATGATTGCGTTTATAATAAATTCTGGTGTATTAGGATAGGCAAATGTAATTAACAGTTCTCCGAAATCTCTTAAAACCCTCGCAGACAGATAAAAAAAATAAAGGATATAGACAAATGCAAGAATCTTACCTAAAAAAGATCCAACTATTTTTTGAACATAAGAGGTAAAGGGAATATTTGGATAATAAAGGTAAAGGCGGTTATATAATAAAAATAAAAATATTCCTAAGATCATTCCAGTAAGAATGGTGATCCAGGCATCCTGTTTTGCTCCTGATCCTAAAGAGATAACTAGGGCACTACCATGTTCAAATAGGACCATAATAACAAATAATTGGTAAGCATTGATTTTTACATTTTCCACCGAACCACCCTCTGTAATTCTAGTTATTCACTTCAGTAATATAAGGATTATTTCTTAACCCTGTACGACGGATAAATGCATCAACGTCTACGTCTACTTTTAGTTCAGGAAAACCTACGTCATTCCAATCATTTTTTAGCTGTTTCCAAACTTTAGGAGAAGTACGATGAATAACATCTCCAAAACCAAAAACATCAGTTTTTTCCTTCTGAATCTTTTTTATGGTAGCCATAATTTCCTTTTTTATTTCTTTTTCTGCTAATTTTTCCAGCTGAAATATTATATTAGGATTGGTGAGATCAATGGGTATATCTGCTTCTCTTATATCGCCTTCAGCTTCAATGTGAACCTTTATTACCGGCTTATTTTTTTCTAGTTTTGACTTAATTATTGATTTACCGCGAATCACAAAAAAGGCAAGAGGTTTTTTGTGATTTTTCCAATTAATATTTACTGGTGTTTGTTGAACTTTGTTTTGGACCCAAAGTACACCACGTGCATTTTTTCCATGCAACCATCTTGTTAGTTTGCCTTCTTTAAAAATCGCCATTCCTCCTGCTTGTAAACGTGCTACTGCCTCAGTTGTTTGGAGATTAGCTTGCCCTTTTCCTGCTTCTGAATTTCCAACAATTTTAAATCCGCTAATTACCGGTTCCTTTCCGGGACTGACCATATCTCTTATTACATCATCTACACTAACATCCATATTTTCCCCGAGAGCTTTTTCAGTGAATTTGAGTGTTTTAGTTATTTTATTGGCTGGAAGCTTATCAATTGGTGTAAGCATTTTTAGCAGATCTTCTGCTGTTGTATTTTCAGCAATGACGATAGAGGAGGTTGTACGGAATTGAGGATCTCTTTCCATCACATCAAATAGTTCCATTAAGCCTTCTCTAGCTAGATCTTCACCAATGACAACGAGGTTTGCATGGGCATAATATATTTGGCGAGAGACATTTTTTGAGCCTAATCTTGCCGCATCTAGCATATTTCTTCCTGAAACAGTATAAACCGTGATCGGAATACCACTTGTTTGTGCACCGCCTTGCTGATTGCCAGCAACATTTCCAGGATTAATAATTTGAAAGGTGTTACGAAACTTTCCATTTTCTAATTTATCTACTCCAACTGCATTGACAATGGCTAGATCAGTTAATTCACGTTTATCCCAGCATCCTGCAAGAAAAGTGAGACATCCTAATACTAATAATAAGCGCCACCATTTCTTCTTCATTCTTGATTCTCCTTTTTAGGCTGACCTGCTGTTTGTTTTGGAGGATGGGGTTCCTGATTTTTACCTGAACGTATAATGTTTTTTTGGCTAATTAATCTTGGCCTTTGTTTTAATGACCAGATTGGCAGTCGAATCACTGTATCACCTGCGTTAGATGGGGTGAATGGAGCAAATGGGAACATATATGGAACACCGAAAGATCGTAAATCACATAGGTGGATGAACATCACTAATATGGCCATAATTAATCCATAAAATCCAAAAGTAGCAGCAATGATCATGAACAAAAAGCGAATTAGACGAGCGGATATAGCCATTGAAAAGGATGGGGTTGAAAAATTTGCAATGGCTGTTATTGAAACGATAATGACCATTGCAGGTGAGACAATCCCTGCTTGAACAGCCGCTTGACCAATGACAAGTGCCCCAACTATGGAAACCGTTTGACCAATGGCTTTAGGAAGTCTAATTCCTGCTTCACGTAAAATTTCAAAAATTACTTCCATGATGACAGCCTCAACAAATGATGGAAACGGTACAGCCTCTCTTTGAGCTGCAATCGTTATTAGGAGCAAGGTTGGTATCATTTCTTGGTGAAAGGTAGTAGCAGCGATATAGATAGATGGAGCAATAATTGAAATAATAAATGCTAACACTCTCAATAACCGAATCCCTGTGGCAATATCGAAGCGAAAATAATAATCATCTGCAGCTTGGAAAAATTCCACAAATAATGCAGGTGCAGTTAGAACAAATGGAGTTCCATCCACGAAAATTGCAACCTTTCCTTCTAAAAGATTAGCAGTAACTACATCAGGTCTTTCTGTAATATAGAGTGTTGGAAACGTTGTGAAGGTCTCATCTTCAATTAATTGTTCAATATATCCAGTGTCTAATATGCTATCAATATCTATACGCTTTAACCGTTTTCTCACTTCCTTGATAACCTTATCATTAGCAATTCCGTTGATATACATGATTGCAACATCTGTTTGAGTTACTTTCCCAATTTGCATCGTTTCCAGCCATAAGTTGGGGTTTTTTATTCTACTCCGAATTAGGGATGTATTGGTCCGTATCCTTTCAATGAAACCAATTCTAGAACCACGTATGGTTAATTCTGTACTAGGTTCTGTTAATGCTCTTTTTTCTCCACCTACTGTACTAATTGAAAGAGCCTCATTGGCATTATCCATAAGAATGATTGTTTCCCCTGATAAAAGGGAGTGAAACAGTTGATCCCAATCATAAATCGATTTAACTCCACTTATAGATATCAATTTTTCTTTTATTATGTGCAATGAATGCTGTTCAGAAATCGTTTCATCCATGCTTTCCTTAGTTATAAGCTCTCCTATGATGTTATTATCAATTAATTTGTCATCTGCCAGTCCATCAGTATAGATAATTGCAATCCTGCCAGTTCGACCAATTTCCATCTTACGGATGATAATATCTGAACTATTTCCCAGCGTTTCTATTATTTTCTTTACATTTTCATCAAGATTATTCCCAAAGTAGTCCTTGGGTATGAATGCTGCCTGCCCTGAACGATCTTCACCGGTTTTGACACTTTTCTTCTTTTTAAGTATTTTCCTAAGAAATGACATATGAATTCCTCGTTTTCACTAACTTTTTGTACATATACCAAATTCTTCTCAAGCTTTGGTTGGATTATGCGTAAATGTGATTTTTTAAGAAATTTTGGATATGCTAAAGTGAAAATTATCTCAATGTTTAGGAGGAGATAAATTGAAATTATTCGGAATAAGTATAGGATTAATCAGTTTTTTAATTGCTCTTTCAATTGGAATTGATATGATTATGGGGTTTGAATTAAAAAATGCAATATTCAACGCATTCAATCCTTTTAGAGTAATGGATACAAGTGAGTTTGTCGTATTCTTTTTTTTTATATTAGTATTTCTGATTCAATCCATGGCTACCTATGTTCTAAAAAAGAAGAAAAAGAATCCTTCGTAAAATAATTAAGTCAAAGAAAAATATAAATAAAACTGTTATGATAAGTGAATAGAAAGATTTAGGTGAGGGTGTGAATCGAAGAATCCCCCTTAATTTGGTTTGTATATATTTAAGCTTATAAGTACTAGAAAGGGTTCTCGCATGAATAAGGAAGCGGAGTTTTTTAATTTCAGTCAGATAAAAAATAGAGTTATTTTAAATCAGCAACAACAGAAGGCCATTTTACATACTGATGGTCCCCTTCTTTTGTTAGCGGCGCCGGGTTCGGGAAAGACAACAACGATCATTATGAAAATTGGATATTTAATAAAGGAAAAAGGCGTTAATCCTAAAAGAATTAAGGCTGTGACCTTTAGTAAAGCTTCAGCAATGGATATGAAGGAACGATTCAATTCATTTTTCCCCATGCTACCGCAAGTAGATTTTTCAACTATCCATAGTCTTGCATTTGAAGTGATACGAGAGTACTTTAGGAAAACTAATACAAGCTTTCAACTTATTGAAGGCATTCAACCACTGGAAAGAAACCAACTTACATTAAATAAGAAAATTATTTTAAAGGAAATTTATAACAATTTAGTTGGTGAAAATATAACAGATGACCAGTTAGAGGAATTAATGTCCTATACTAGTTTGCTGAAAAATAAACTAATTCCGGAGGAACATTGGTCTACCGTTAAATGTCAAATACCAATGGCTGAAAAAATAGTTCAAGAATATGAGTTATTCAAACGAACGAGAGGGACGGTTCGATTAGTCGATTATGATGATATGCTTACGATAGCAAATCAAGTGTTTGAAGAGGATTCTGAATTTCTTCGAACGTATCAGCAAAGGTATGATTATGTTTTAACGGATGAAAGCCAGGACACTTCATTGGTTCAGCATGCAATCATTGAAAAGCTTGTTTGCAATCATCGCAATCTTTGTGTTGTTGCAGATGATGATCAATCGATTTATACTTGGCGCGCAGCAGATCCAAAATATTTGCTTGATTTTAAGCAGGTATATCCTGAGGCAGTCATCCTTATGATGGAGCAAAATTATCGTTCATCAAAAGATATCGTAGATGTTGCTACTCAATTCATTCAGCAAAATAAACACCGATATAACAAACAGATGTTTACTGATAATCCTTCCTATCAACCCATACAATTAAAAAGATTGGCAGATTATCAAAACCAATCTAAATATTTAATAAGGGAAATTTCTCAGCTTGATAATTATCGAGAAGTCGCAATTTTATATCGGAATCACTCTTCATCTATCAGTTTAATGAATGATTTTGACCGGGCAGGTATCCCTGTTTATATTAAAGACTCAAATTCTCACTTTTTTTCTCATTGGGTAGTACAGGATATATTAAATTTTATGAGAATCTCTTATAATGATTCACGTACAGACATTTTGGAGAAGATTCATACAAAATTTAATGGCTATATTACAAAGCAACAAATGAAAGATCTTCAAAAAATAAATAATAAACAATCCTGTTTTGATAATCTTTTGCAGTATATCAATCTGAAGGACTATCAGATTAAACAACTACAAAAATGCAAAAGCTTGTTCCAAGAGATGAATGGCATGGCACCACTACAGGTGATTCGTCTAATTCGCGAATCACTAGGATATGAGAAAGCTCTTGAAAAATTAAGTGAACGATATGGCTTCAACCTAGATCATCTATTGGATATTTTAAATACTCTCGAGGAGATTGCGACTACATTAGATACGATGGAGGAATTTGCTGGTCGTTTGCAATATTTAGAGAAGAAAATGAAAGAGTCTAAGTTTGGAAAAAATAAAAATGTGGTAACCTTCTCAACATTACATAGTTCAAAAGGATTAGAGTTTACGAGAGTATATATGATCGATTTGGTTGAAGGAATCATCCCCTCAAAAGAGGAAACAAGGTCAAAAGAGCAAGGAAAAGTGGAATTAATTGAAGAGGCCGTTCGTCTATTTTATGTTGGAATGACTCGTGCAAAGCTTCATCTAGAATTGCTCTCCTATGAAATAAAGAATGGAAAACATGTAAAAGAGTCACGTTTCTTGGACGGTGTTCGTTCTATTATGAGCCCGAAAAAGGAGAGGAAGATGAAGCATGACTTAAATGGTAGGATGGACATATCTTCAACAGCAATAAAAGAAGAGGAGCAACTCTATGTTGGGATGGAAATAAAGCATCCTATTTTCGGTCAGGGTGAAATCATTTTATTGGACCGTGAAAAATTTGAAATACGTTTTGAAGCCGGTGTTAAAAAAATGTCACTTAAAACATGTCTAGAGATGGGGTTGTTGGAGGCAGTATAATTATTTTAAATTACAGGAGAACTTTTCAATGAATCAAACGTTTACGATAAAAGAAAAAACAAAACAAATTTTTATTCTCTTAATACCTATATTAATTACACAATTAGGTATGTTTTCAATGGTTTTTTTTAATACTATTTTATCTGGTAAGTATAACTCCTCCGATTTAGCTGGAGTGGCGATCGGTTCTTCCATTTGGAATCCGGTTTTTACAGGCTTAAGTGGAATATTGCTCGCTGTATCACCTATTGTAGCCCAACGTTTTGGTGAAAGAAAAAGCAAAGAAGTCTCTTCGATTGTAGTTAATGGGATCTATCTATCACTAATGATTGCTATTGTTGTTATCATTCTTGGATTTTTTCTGTTAAATCCGTTATTAGACTCAATGAATTTACAGACAAGGGTTCAACATACAGCACATGCTTATCTCGTAGGGTTAAGCTTTGGAATTATTCCTCTTTTTATTTTTAATGTACTCAGATCGTTTATTTATGCGTTAGGGAAAACTCGTATTGTTATGGTCATTATGATCTCTTCATTGCCAATTAATTTCTTTTTAAACTATGTTTTGATATATGGGAAAATAGGATTTCCTGAACTGGGTGGTGCAGGCGCAGGCTATGCCACGTCCATTACCTATTGGATGATTGCAGGAGTAACAGCCTTTATTATTAAAAAGCAAGATCCTTTTTCAACTTATCAAATCTTTTCAAACTTAAAAGATTTTTCATGGGAGAATTGTAAAGAAATCTTGAAAATTGGGGTACCGATGGGGCTTTCGACCTTCTTTGAAACAAGTATGTTTGCTGTAGTAACTATTTTAATTAGTAAGTTTAGCATTACAACCATTGCCGCCTATCAATCGGCATTGAATATTGTTTCATTTCTTTATATGGTCCCTGTTAGCATATCTCTTGCTTTAACGGTGCTCGTAGGATATGAGGTAGGGGCTAAAAGGTACCGGGACGCTCGAATATATAGCTGGCTGGGAATTTGTCTAGCTATTATTATCGCTTTGTTTACTGGACTTTTGGTTGTGTTATTCCGTTATAAAGTGGCAGGATTCTATTCAAATGAAGCAGCGGTTATTCAATTAACTGGTCACTTTTTAATATATGCGCTATTTTTCCAGCTTTCGGATGCGATTCAAGTGACAGCACAGGCTGCATTAAGAGGCTATAAAGATGTAAATTTAGCATTTATCATGACATTGATTGCTTATTGGATGATTTGCTTGCCTGTAGGTTATATTTTAGCCCATTTTACCAATCTTGGTGCTCCAGGATATTGGATTGGCCTAACATCAGGATTGTTGGCTGCTGGAGTAGGACTTTCATTAAGGCTTCTATATATCCAAAAAAGGAAATTTGTTATTTTAAGTGCATAAAAAATTGGAGCTATCTCTTTTAATGTTTTATGAGGTAGCTCCTTTACTAATTTTTATATGGTTAATAAATAATTTGTATACAAACTATATTTACACGAATAATAATTATATGTATAATAATAATTGTGTTTGAAAGGAGAGCCTCTCTATGGAGATGTCAAAGGATAAATTAATCGGATTTGCTTCAGTTCGAACAAGTAGAAAGATTAGTCGACTATTAAATCATTATTTAAAGCCATATCAAATTACATCTGAACAATGGAGTGTACTTAGAACACTAAAAGAGTCGGATCATATATCTCAAAAGGAATTATCAGAGAAAGCCGATAAAGATCAAGCTACACTGACTAAAATTCTTGATTTGCTTGAAAAAAATGATTTTGTCAAAAGAGTAGCTAATCCTAAAGATAGACGATCCTTTCTCATTACTATTACCGAGAAGGGGACTGGGTTAGCTGAAGAATTGTATCCATATATTGAGGGCATTTTTAGTAAGGTTATCGATGGAATTAATAAGGAATCGTTGGAGACATATTTAAATGTATTACATTCAATTGAGAGTAATACAGATTCACTTCTAAATGATATCAATAACTAGAAAGAAGGATTATTAAATGAACGAATCACCTAAGTTGTGGACACCACAGTTTATGGCCATTGTATTAATGGCTTTTTTATTTTTTCTTTGTTTACAATTATTAACCGCTGGCTTTCCAGCATTTATAACAGATGTGAAAAATGACCCAACTCAAGGCGGACTCATGACTACTATTTTTATGCTTGCTGCTATTGTGACCCGCCCGTTCGTAGGTTACTTGATTCATCGTGTAAATGTGAAGAAGATGAGCGTATTTACATTATTATTTGTTGCAGTAACATTGTCTCTTAGTTACGGACAGGAATCTGTCCCGTACTTGCTTCTTTTGAGAATTTTCCACGGTATTGGTTTTGGCATAATGACAACAATATTAGCTACATTGGCAACGAATATTATACCTAAGAAAAGACTAGGTGAAGGGATTGGCTATTACGGACTTGCTACGAGTATCGGAACAAGTATGGCACCAATGATTGCCTTAGCTTTACTTGCATATATGCCTTTTAATAATTTATTAATCATCGCAGTGGCATTAGCTGTTATCACTTTTTTATGTAGCTTTATGATTAAAACACAAGAGGAACCTGTTTCAAGTAAAACAATCGAAAAGAAACTTTCTTTTAAAGAATCTATTTTCGATAAAAAGGCATTTATACCAAGTCTACTATGTGTTTTTTTCTCCATCACTTTAGGAGGGGTAGTTAGTTTTCTTCGAGAGCTTGGAAAAGAGGCTCATTTAGGTGGTACAGTTTCTTTATTTTTTCTTATTGTAGCCATTATTATGCTTGTTGCACGTCCTATTTCTGGAAAGCTTTATGATACTTATGGACATAAAGTGATTATATATCCAGCGATTATTTGTGGGGTCATTGGGTTATTTTTATTATCGATAACCAATGGTTCAGTAACACTACTTATCGCAGGCTTTTTCTATGGAATTGCATATGGAACTGTCACACCTACACTCCAAGCAATAGCTGTCAGCCTAGTAACGAAAGAAAAACAAGGAACGGCTAATGCAATGTATTTTTCAGCGATGGACTTAGGAATGGCCATTGGTTCTACTGGTCTTGGTATTCTTGCTGCTAATAAAGGCTTCCATTTTATCTATGGATTTTCAATTATTTGTCTTGTATTATTAATCCTTATTTATGCCTTACTATTTACGAAGAAAAAAGAAACAGAAGCACCAGTGTCAGACACGTATTATTCATTAAAGTAAATTTTTTATTTAAATAAAAGTTATGAGAAAAAGCTATCACATGTATGCGATAGCTTTTTCTCTATTTTATAGTTGTTGTTCAAAATTCACGCGTTTATTTAAGTAATACATAATTGGAGCACCAATTGCCATTACAACAAACTCTCCAACTGCAGTCGTTACCCATGTAATCGTGAATGGCAAGTCAAAAGCCAGATGAAGTTCAATAGCGATGAAGAACATAGTAATTGTAAAGACGATCGTATTTACAATCATGCGTCCCCATATATTTGTAATAAATTTTGAAATGAGGATCGTGATAAGTAAGGCAATGATAGATTGTCCTACCCCAAAAACAAGGTCATAAGCCCTCATAGGGGAAAAAAATAAATTGGTAAGAAAAACACCTAAGACAATGCCTATCATATATTTTTTGTTAAACACGACCAAATGATTAAATATTTCGGATACTCGGAATTGTATATTCGTAAACCCAAAGGGCTGAATGATAAAAGATACGGCAATGTATAATGCAGCTACAATCCCATTTCCGACAAGAGTTTTGACTTTCATATTTAGTTCTCTCCTTAGTTTTTTAACGTGGGATGGTTTCGAACCACGTTTGAGTAAACACTCAAGATATAATAATATAATATATATAGAAAATTCGTCAATTATAACTAATGGCTGTTTTGGGAGAATGTACTATTAAAATTAAAATAAGAGGGTAAGTTGAATGACCCCATTTACTGAGAGAGTCGTAACAATTATTCGAAATATACCAGAAGGAAAGGTAATGACTTATGGACAAATTGCTACAATTGCAGGTAGTCCAAGAGCTGCAAGGCAGGTTGTAAGAATTTTGCATTCTATGAGTAAGAAATATCAACTGCCGTGGCATCGAGTGGTCAATTCCAAGGGAATGATCGGTTTTCAAGATGATGAGTATTATCATGTTCAAAAGTTCTCCCTTCAAAGTGAGGGGGTTGAATTTAATTCGAATGGAATCATCAATCTTAAAATATTCCAATATCAACCTGATAGTCTGTAAATACCCGTGAAAAGGGGTGTCTAAGGGAGGGTGCCCCCCAATAAACACCCCCAATAAAGCCTGGCCAATTTTTCTTTAAAGTAAATTCCAACTATATAACATTAAAGATCTCTAGAAAAAATCGTGACCCCATATATATCGGAATTTTGCTCACATATTTTATCGAATCCACTTCTGATTAAACCTTTAGCTGCTTTTTGATAAGGTTCACTAGAACGTAAAAAACGTTCACATTTACCTGCTTCTCCAATTATAGTTACTTCAACAATTGTACGTGGTGATTTTGGATTTAATGGATTTCTTTCTGAAACGATCGTAACAACATCTGGTGGTTTCGGTATCATATCATTTAAACCCACTTTCTCACCTCATTTCTGTTAGGTTTACTTTATTAAATGTTCTTCTCAATAAAATTGCTTGTTTTACTATCATATAGATTAGAAGAAAAGGCATATCATTAAATAAAACGAGAGTTATATAATCATATAATTTAATGCTCGGTATTCCCGAATATCGCTTCCTTAAGGATGTTTAGAAGAGAATGGAGGGACAAATTAAAGAAAAATATACTTCATTTTTAGTATCCCAGTCTATCTGTAGTGCATTTTCATATACTATACAGTGGGCTTAAAGAATGGGGGTGTATAAATGAAAATAAGGGATAAATTTCGTCTTTCTTTTCTCACATGGAATTTGTATATGGGGGCGGAATTGCCACCACTGTTTACCGCTGTTAGAAACCAAATTCCGAATTTAGTATCAGATGTGTATCGGCAATTTCTTGCAACCAATTATCCACTTCGTGTAAAAGCGATTGCTCGTAAAATTGCACAAAAGAAGCCAGATTTAATTGGTCTTCAAGAGGCTGTAAAGTGGCAGTTAGAAATCCCGAATTTTCGAACGATCACCTATGATTTTGTACAGATGTTAATAGTTGAGCTAAAAAAGAAAGGCTTAGACTATGCCCTTGTTGTTCAAAATAATAATACAACGGTAGAGCTTCCGGACAGTAATGGTAATTTAATTCGTTTGATGGATAGGGATGCGATATTAATACGAAATCAAAATAGATTGCAAGTGAATAAAAGAATGAAGGCTAATTTTCAAACGAATCTTAATATACAAATTCAAAATCAACAGATGGAAATTCTACGAGGATGGTGCTCGATTGATATTGGACTTGATAGAAAACAATTTAGGCTGATTAATACTCATCTGGATACGCAAATAGACATTCAGTTCCAGCAAGCAAGGGAAATAATTGCTGGACCGGCTCAAACAGATTTGCCCCTAATAGTGATGGGAGATTTAAATTCTAATGCGATGACCAATGACTCGATAACGTATAAACAGTTCAGCGAATTTGGTATGCAAGATATATGGATAAATAGTGGAATAGATATCGGCGTTACATGCTGTCAGGGACCAGATTTATTGAATGCTGAATCAAGTCTAGAAAGCCGAATTGATTTTATTCTATATAAAAATGGTTGGACACCAATAGAGGCAGAGATCGTAGAAGGTAGAACATATACGGGATTATGGTCTTCGGATCATGCAGGGGTATCTGCAAAAATGTATCTAAATTAAAATTTGATGAACATTAAGACTCGTTATTAAGACGAGTCTTTTTTTGAGCAATTCCTTTCCCTTTCAAGAAGATTACGTAGAAAATCGTTTGTCATGGTTTGAAAGTAATTATGTTACTATTAACTAAAATGGAAAAAATTAAGGGGGGATTCTGAAAATGGAAGGCATTTTGACAATAAAAAATTTAAGAAAAAGCTATGGAGCTAATGAGGTTTTACAGGGGATTGACCTCACAGTATCAAGAGGGGAAATTATCGGTTATATAGGACCAAATGGTGCGGGGAAAAGTACAACTGTAAAGATCATTCTTGGTATTGAAGAAGGATATACTGGTGAGGTTAAGCTATTTGGAAAAGATATATCAGATGGAAATATTGAATATAAGAAAAAAATCGGCTATGTTCCTGAAATTGCTGAAGTATATGATACTTTAACGGGATTTGAGTATTTAACCTTTATTGGTGAATTATATGGAATGGATTTTGATTTGGTAGAATACAAGGCTAAGAGATTAATGGAATTGTTCGGAATTGGTGACGTTTATCATTCAAGAATTTCTTCTTATTCTAAAGGGATGAAGCAAAAATTACTAATCATCTCAAGCATGTTGCATAATCCAGAAATTTTATTTTTGGATGAGCCAATTAATGGATTAGATGCGAATAGTGTAATGATATTTAAGGAAATATTATCTCAATTAGCAGAACAAGGGAAGACCGTGTTTTATTCATCACACATCATGGATGTAGTAGAGAAGATTAGTAGCCGTATTATTTTGTTGAATGGTGGAAAAATTGTCGCTGATGGAAGCTTTGCTGAATTAAAAAATCAAAACAAGGAAGGTACATTGGAGGAAATCTTCAATCAATTGACCGGGTTTAATGAGCATAAAGAAATTGGTGAAAGATTTGTATCCATTGTTCAAGAGGTGTGACTATGGAAGATTTCCGAACCTTAAAAATTCTTGATCGTTGCCAAGGCTTATTCGAAAAAATGGGCGTTGATTACTCTATCTTGAGAAAAATTTTAAAAGTCAAGCTAATGATGGATCAAAGAAGAGTTCCTACTATATTTAGCCAATCATCAAAGAAGAAAAAAGACAACAAAAAACAAGAAACGAATGGATTTATTAAATCCTTATGGATTTATGCGTTTATTGGTTTATTTACGATTCCATTTATTGTATTTGGAACAAATTATATGTTTCAGATGAGTATTGTTTTTGGGATAGTTATGTTTATGGTTATGACATCAATGATATCTGATTTTTCGTCTGTATTATTGGATGTTCGTGATAAAAATATACTACATACAAAACCAATTAACCGTAAAACAATAAGCATCGCAAAGTTTGTCCATATCTGTATCTATTTAGTTCTTCTAACTACATCAATTACGGCTATTCCAATGATTGTAGGATTATTTAGGCATGGTATTGTATTCTTCATTATTTCAATCATTGGATTAATTTTAACGAATTTATTAATTGTTGTGTTCACTGCATTATTGTATATTTTTGTTTTAAAATTTTTTGATGGAGAAAAGCTGAAAGATATCATTAACTACGTACAAATTGGTTTGTCTTTGGCATTAATGGTTGGTTACCAGGTTCTTATTCGCTCATTTGAAATCTTTGATTTTGACTTCGTATTACATCCACATTGGTGGCATATATTTATCTTTCCTATGTGGTATGCAGCTCTATATGAATGGATAATAAATGGCCAAAGTTCAATGTTCTATATAGTGTTCTCTTTTCTAGCTATATTGGTTCCTTTGATTGCCTTTTGGATTTATCTTCGTCTCGTTCCAGCCTTTGAAAAGAATCTGCAAAAGCTTTCAAACCATAGTAAATCTAAACTAATTAAGCGTAGAGGCTGGAAAGAGTGGTTATTAAGCTGTATTTGTCGAAGTAAAGAGGAAAGGGCATTCTACCGATTTACAACTTTAATGATGAAGCATGAACGAGATTTTAAATTAAAAGTTTATCCTTCATTAGGCTTTTCCTTCATAATCCCATTTATTTTTATTTTTACAACTATGAATCATAGGGGATTTAATCAAGCTGGAAGCAAATCCTATTTAACTATTTATTTTAGCATGTTAATTATTCCAACTGTTGTGATGATGCTTAGATATTCTGGGAAATACAAAGGAGCTTGGATTTTTAAAACATTGCCAATTAAGGATTATTCACTATTATTTAAAGGTACGTTAAAAGCATTTTTAGTAAAATTATATTTACCAATTTATTTAGTACTAGGTTTCATTTTTATCATCATTTTTGGCATAAAGATTGTACCTGATTTAATCATTATTTTAATAAATTCCTTTTTGTATACGATGATTAGCTTTCTTTTTTTGAAAAAATCAATCCCGTTTTCTGAAAGCTTTGAAACTATTGGGCAAAGTGAGGGATGGAAAATATTTGTCCTGTTTATTCCAATCGCTCTTCTCGCTGGAATTCACTTTGTTAGCTTGCAGGTTCCAATTGGAATTTATATTAATATCGTAATATCTTTTATTACTAGTTTGTTTCTCTGGAAGATAGGATTAAGGAAGGTACAAATATAAAATTACCGTTGAGAACAAGGTCTTGGAGGAGATAATATGATATTTGATCAACAATTAGAAAAATATGCGGAACTTACGGTTAAAGTAGCACTTAATATACAAGAGGGTCAGCTGTTATGGATTTCAGCACCAACAGGTACTGAAATTTTAGTAAGAAAGATTGTGAAGCAAGCATATCTTACTGGTGCGAGAAATGTTCATGTTAATTGGTATGATGAAGAAATAAAGCGTACTCATTATGAATTAGCTTCGAATGAAGTGTTTAAGCAATACCCTAAATGGCTAGTAGCTGCACATGAGGAGTTAGTTGAAAATGGTGGGGCCTTTTTACAAATTGAAGCGGATGATCCAGATTTATTAAAAGGGATTTCAATCGATAAAATTACAAATTGGCAGAAGGCACAAGGGGATGCGCTGGACCATTTTTATGAAGCCATTGATACGGATAAAATTAGCTGGTCTATCATTGCTATGCCATCGAAAAAATGGGCAGATAAAGTGTTTCCCCAGTTACCTGAGAGGGAACGGATTCCAGCGCTTTGGGAGAAAATTTTTCAAGCAGTTCGCATTGATCTTGAGCATCCAGTAGATGCTTGGCGAAAACATATAGATGAATTATCGGAAAAGGCTCATTCTTTAAATGAAAAACGGATTAAAAAGTTACATTACCAAGCAGAGGGTACTGATTTATGGATAGAACTTCCAGATACTCATCTTTGGTTGACAGGAAGCAGTGTGAACTCAAATGGTGTGACATTTATCGCTAACATGCCTACTGAAGAAGTGTATACGGTTCCTCTTCGAACGGGTGTAAATGGATATGTATCAAGTACAAAGCCATTAGCTTATCAAGGAAATGTTATTGAAGATTTTACTCTTACCTTTGAATCGGGGAAAATTGTGGATGTAACAGCAAAGGTAGGTCAGGAATTATTAGAGAAATTAATAAAAACAGATGAAGGTGCTTCTTATTTGGGCGAAGTAGCATTAGTTCCTCATAATTCGCCAATCTCTACTTCACAATTACTATTTTTTAATACGTTATTTGATGAGAATGCATCGAACCATTTAGCGATTGGTTCCGCATATCCAACTTGTTTGGAGGGAGGACAATTCCTTTCGGAAGAAGAAAGAAAAGCTGAAGGTCTAAACGATAGTATTGTTCACGAGGACTTTATGATTGGATCTGCCAAGATGAATATTGATGGCATTTTAGATGATGGTACAAAAATAGCCATTTTTCGTAATGGTAATTGGGCATTGTAAAGATTATATCTACTTCCCTAAAGGAAATAATGACCGATTCAAAAATATTTATTTAAAACTTATAGGAAAGAAGTGATCGAGATGAGACAAATTATTGCCCTAGGTGGTGGTGGATTTTCCATGGAACCTGAAAATCCATTGTTGGATCGTTATATCTTACAACAATCAAACCAATCAGCACCAAGAATTTGTTTTCTTCCTACTGCGAGTGGAGATTCTGACAATTACATTCAGCGATTCTATCGATTTTTTGATAAACAATTATGTCATCCCTCTCATTTATCACTTTTTAAACCTCCAACAAGAGATTTAGAGTCGTTCATTTTAGAGAAAGATATTATTTATGTTGGAGGAGGAAATACTAAAAATTTATTAGCTTTATGGAAAGATTGGGGACTAGATCTCCTATTGAGAAAAGCTTGGGAGCAAGGTACCATATTAGCAGGTATTAGTGCTGGCTCTATATGCTGGTTTGAAGACGGATTGACTGATTCATTTGGTACTAGCCTTGCACCGATTCAATGCCTAGGCTTCTTAAAAGGTAGTTGTTGTCCCCATTATGATGGAGAGATTGAGAGAAAACCAGTATATAAAAAAATGATCGAATCAGGAAAAATTAATTCGGGTGTTGCACTAGATGATGGAGTGGCAATCCATTACATTGAACAAAAAATGAACAAGATAGTTAGCTCGAGACCCGAAGCAAAAGCATATGAAGTCAAACGAATAGATAATGAGGTTATTCAAAATGAACTGGAAGTAAATTATTTGGGGACGAAATAGAATGTTCATTATAATTATATTCTTTAAACAGTTGAATTGGAGATAATATTATGGAGTATCTTAAAATATTTAATGAAAAGAAAGAGCCCGTAGGTATCGCATCACGTGAAGAGGTACATAAAAAGGGTTACTGGCATGAAACATTCCAATGCTGGTTTATTAGTAAATGTAAAGGTAAGTGGTTTGTCCTGCTTCAAATTAGAAGTAGCAATAAAAAGGACTATTCAAACTTGATTGATATTACAGCTGCTGGTCATATTATGGCAGATGAAGCAGTTGTAGCTGGTGTTAGAGAAATTCAAGAAGAGCTAGGAATTAATGTGAAATTTAACGAATTGATTTCTTTAGGAATGATTGATTATAGTGTAAAGCATAAAGATCTTATTGATAATGAGTTGGCAAATGTATTTTTATATAAAAGTAAGCATACGTTTGATGATTTTACCTTGCAAAAGGAAGAAGTTTCAGGGATTGTAAGAATTGAATTCTCCTCCTTTTATGAATTTTGTACAGGCATGCAAGAGGAAGTTAGGATACAAGGTTTTGTTTTCGATCAGAAACATGACAGAGTTCATATCAATCGAATTGCCAAAAAACATGAATTTGTCCCGCATGAAAGATCATACTATGAGACAATTGCAAGAAGAATAAAAGAGAAGATTGAAGAAGAGAATGAAGGACGATGAAAAGGGTGAATGACAATTACTTCAATTTGTTTAGTTCGACATGGAGAAACAGACTGGAACGTGATGGGAAAGATTCAGGGAAGAACAGATATACCATTGAATGCTAAGGGAATATTGCAGGCAAAAGAATGTGGAGAATTTTTGAAAGGAACCAATTGGGATGTTATCATTTCTAGCCCTTTAAAAAGAGCAAAGCAAACAGCAGAAATCATCAATACATATTTACATATTCCGCTTGAAGAAATGGATGAATTCGTTGAACGTCACTTTGGAAAAGCGGAAGGAATGACTTTAGAGGAAAGAATGACTGCATACCCTGATAAGCAATATCCGAATCAAGAAGAGCTTCTATCAGTAGAAAAACGTGTGAAAATAGGGATTAATAAAATTCATGAAAAGTATAAAGACGGAAAAGTACTGCTTATTGCCCATGGGGCAGTAATCAATACTATTTTATCTTTATTTTCAGATGGTGAACTAGGTTATGGAAAAACAAATTTAGTTAACGCGTGTATTAGTAATATTGAATACTTTCAGGAAAAATGGAAAGTGAAGGATTATAATCAAATCTCTCATCTATCGCAATACAGGAATAATGAAAAAGGCTGAATCATTAGGGTGAATCAGCTTTTTTTATTTTCGAGATTCATTATACACAGAGATATTATACTAATCATTTATAGAGTGTATTTTATTTAGGAATACGAATAAAAATAAGTGACTATTAATACGTAAAGAGGTATCTTAAAAGTAGTAAAATCAGACAAGGATGACAGGGATGAAGTTTTTAAATAAATATATAAAAAAATATTGGTTACCATTTAGTGTCGCTGTGTTGTTTTTAACCTTTGAGGCTATTTGTGATTTGCTGCAGCCAACAATCATGTCAAAGATCATCGATGTCGGTGTGGCTAATAGAGATTTAAATTATGTGTTTAAATATGGGGGACTGATGCTATTAATAACAGCTGGAGGTGCAATTGCCGCTTCTACACGGAATATTTTATCAAGTATTGTGTCGCAAAATTTTGGTTCGGAGCTTCGTTCAGATTTGTTTCGAAAGATACAATTTCTTTCATTTAGAAGTATCGACAAGTTTGACCGTGCCTCGCTAGTAACGAGACTAACAAATGATGTGACACAGGTCCAGGTGTTTGTAAATGGGTTGATGAGGATATTTGTTAAAGCACCGCTGTTATGTGTTGGTGGCCTGATCATGGCAACCAAACTAAATGTGCATTTATCCGTAGTTTTAGCTTTAGTTGTTCCGCTGGTAGCATTAACGATTATTGTGAATATGAAGATTAGTTTTCCTTTTTTTATCAAAGTGCAAGAAGCATTAGATAAGGTGAACGGACTTATGAGAGAATATTTATCTGGAGTTCGTGTAGTTAAGGCTTTTAATCGTTTTGATTTTGAAGTAAATAAGTTTAATGATGCAAATGCAAAATTTCAAGATCGATCGATCTCGGCAATCAGAATCATGTCAATTTTTAGCCCGATCATTATGTTAGTGGTGAATTTGGGGATTGTTGCGGTGTTATGGATTGGCGGCATTCGTGTGGATCATGGACAATTACAGGCAGGGACAGTCATTGCATTCACTAACTATATGACACAAATTCTTTTTTCTTTAATGATGATTTCTATGGTATTTAATATGTTTGTTCGAGCTAAAGCATCTGCAAGCAGAATTGGAGAAGTCTTTGCAGAAAACAATGAAATGACTTGGAAGGAAAATGACACTAAAGCTGTAACAAAAGGACAAATAGACTTTGAACAGGTAACTTTTTCTTATAATGGTACGACTGGCGATCCGATACTTAAGAATGTAACCTTTACTTGTTTACCAGGAGAAACTGTGGGAATTATTGGCTCAACAGGCTCTGGGAAATCAAGCTTAGTTAGTTTAATTCCACGATTCTATGATGTTCATTCAGGAAGGATTAAAGTGGATGGGAGAGACATTAAAGAAATCCAACCTAGCAAATTGAGAGAAAAGATTGCTATTGTACCTCAAAAAACGACATTATTCACTGGAACAGTCATTGAAAACATTCGATGGGGAAAAGAGGATGCGTCATTTGAAGAGATTGAAAAGGCTGCAAAAATGGCACAAGCCCATGAATTTATTCTCGAAACGCCAGAAGGGTATGAGACCCGATTAGGTCAAGGTGGAGTGAATTTTTCTGGTGGTCAAAAGCAACGATTATCGATTGCCCGTGCGCTAGTTAAACAGCCTGAAATCCTGATTCTTGATGATAGTACAAGTGCTCTTGATATGGTAACGGAGTCTAAATTAAAAGAGTCACTGAAAAAATACTCTACTAATTTGACCTGTCTTTTAATTGCGCAGAGAATTACTTCTATCATGGATGCAGATAAAATTCTTGTTCTTGATGATGGGGAGATTGTAGGTATTGGAAATCACGATGAATTATTAAAACACTGTAAGGTATATCAAGAAATTTATCGATCTCAAATTGGAAAAGAGGTGAGGTAGAGTGTCGGAACAAAAGGCTAGTCAACCAAACAACTTTCAGCGACCAGGCGGTGGACCACGAGGGCATGGGGGTAGAGGTGGTCCAATCGTTAAACCGAAAAATTTTACAGGTACATTAAAGAGACTTTGGCGTTATTTCGGAAACGAGAGGAAAATTCTATCCACGATTTTGATATTTATTGTCGTTGATTCACTCATTACCTTGTCTGCACCATATTTGATTGGTAAATCAATTGATGCAATGACCATTGGTGGAAAAGTAGATTTCGGATTGCTAAAAATGACAATACTCGTCCTATTGATCGCTTATGTTGCTGACGGTATACTTACATTCTTACAAGGTTGGTTAATGGCAGGTGTATCGCAACGAATTGTCAAACGTCTACGAAGTAACTTATTTAAAAAGCTACAAAAGCTTCCTGTATCTTTTTTTGATACACGTACTCACGGAGAGCTAATGAGCAGACTCTCAAATGATATTGACAATGTCAGTAATACCATTTCACAGTCTACCACCCAATTAATGTCTGGCGGAATTGTATTAATTGGATCATTAATCATGATGCTGATCTTGAGTCCCGTCTTAACATTAGCTAGTCTTGTAACAGTTCCATTAGTCTTTTTATTAACTCGAACCATTGCTAAAAAAACTCGAGTATTATTTAAAAACCAACAAATTCAGCTTGGTAAATTGAATGGACATATTGAAGAAACGATATCTGGAATTCAAGTCGTCAAGGCTTTTAATCATGAGGATAAAGCGATTGAAGAATTTGAAGATATCAATACAAAACTAAAACAGGTGGGGTTGAAAGCACAAATCTGGTCTGGTTTTCTAATGCCCATCATGAATGTAATAAATAATTTTGGATTTGCGGTAGTTGCTATCATTGGTGGATTGCTTGCTGTGAAAAGTTTAATTACGATTGGTGTTATTGCAAGTTTCCTCACTTATTCTAGGCAATTTGGTAGACCATTAAATGACTTAGCAAATATATTTAATGTGCTTCAATCAGGTGTTGCAGGTGCAGAACGGGTCTTTGAAGTACTTGATGAAGACGAGGAGCTACCAGATAAGGAAGGAGCAATAACATTAACACAACCGAAGGGGCATGTTGTATTTAATAATGTAACTTTTGGTTACCGTTCAGATGCTCCTATACTTAAAAATGTTAGTTTTGAATCTAAAATAGGCTCGAGCTCTGCACTTGTCGGTCCAACGGGTGCTGGCAAAACAACAATTGTAAATTTATTAACTCGCTTCTATGATGTGACAAGTGGAAATATTTATTTAGATGGTAAGGATATTCGTGAGTATACAAGGGATAGCTTACGGAAATGCTTTGGTATTGTCCTACAAGACACCTATTTGTTTTCAGGAACCATTAAGGACAATATCAAATATGGTAAACCAAATGCGACGGATGCTGAGGTTCAAGAAGCAGCAAAAATGGCAAATGCAGATGTGTTTATTCGTAGATTGCCAAAAGGTTATGATACTATGCTTTCCGAAAATGGTGGTAACTTGAGTCAAGGACAACGGCAGCTACTTGCGATTGCCCGTGTTATTTTAGCTAAACCAGCATTACTTATTTTGGATGAGGCAACAAGTAGCATAGATACTCGAACAGAGCTACATATTCAAGATGCATTATTAAAAGTGATGGACGGAAGAACTAGCTTCATCATTGCCCATCGTTTGAATACAATTCGTGAAGCTGATACGATTATGGTAGTTGATCATGGGAAAATTGTTGAAAAAGGAAGTCATGATGAGTTAATCGATAAGCAAGGGATTTACTATCGCATGTTTTTTAATCAGTTTAAAAATATTGAAGGTGTATAGAATCGAGGGATAAACTATGTATTTAACGATAAAGGAAACATCTGAATATTTATCACTGCCAGAGACCTCTATTGAAAAATTAATTATGCAGGGCAAGATTCGTTTTGTTCATGATGGTGAACAATATCTATTATATAAAGACCAATTTAAAACCCATATAGAACAAATGGAAAAATATAAGAAAAGGGTCGAAGAATGGTACAATGAACCCATTCCTGAAGATCCCGATGTAAAGGATGAGGATTAATCAATGAAAAAAATATATCCACATATAACCATTGAGAATTGTAAAGAAGCAATTGAATTTTATGCTGAAGTACTGGATGGTCAAATTATGAATACTAAACTTGCTGATGGAATTGAAATGTTTAAGGGGCATGAAGGTAAATATATTCATGCAGAATTACATTTCCCTAATGGATTTGTTATTTACTTTAATGATGTATTTGGCCAAACACCGATCAAAGGAAACAACATTGAGATTGGTTTAGATCTTGAAAGTGAAAACGAAATCAATAAAATTTACGGTGCCCTTTCAAAAGATGGAAAAGTAGGCATGGAGCTTCAGACTACATTTTGGAACGCCACTTATGGGAAAGTAACAGATAAATTTGGGATTACGTGGGAATTAAATTACCAAAAGGAATAAAGAGTGGGGTCTCCTCCACCCTTTACCCTTTTGGAATTACTTATGGTACAAATCCGATACAATGGATATTCAAAATAAAATGGTATGATTCCCTAAAAATTCTATGCAAAAATCAATTATTTCCACTCAATAACTACATTTCTAAAACATACTCTACTCTTATTATTCTTACCATTCATTTTTTTGCAACAAAAGTATAATTCGTAAATTTTAGAATAAAAGCTTACATTTCAAAAATGTTAAAACTGTTACTTAAGCCACTGTTTCTGTATCGAAAATGAAAGTAAAATGAAATTCATTGTAAATATTCATTTGTTAGAATACTAGAATACAGTAAGTATACATATTCAAAAGGTTTTCATAGTTTAGTAAAAGGGTAGTATATTTTAAGGACTATTCGCATTTAATGATTATGTAAATATGTCATATCGGGGGATTTATAAAATGACCTTAGAAGAGGTATTAATTGAAAAACAATATTATAAATATACATTCATGAAGGAGGGAGTAATCGATCCTCCTGTACGAGTATTAGGAGAGGCTTATGTTATAGAGAACCAGAAGGAATTTTCTGATCTGTCCTTTATTCGTTATGCACAAGGTGAGGTTTATTTTCACAATAAAGATTTTGAATCAGCAATTTTTAAATGGGAAAATATTAATAATGAATTAGAGCCATGGGCGAAAAAAAATATGGCAGATGCCTACTTTGAACTTGGGCTATTTTCTGCTGCTGAAGATTTATACCATTCAATTACTTCAGACTCCCAAGTCCTCACTACAGAGTTATCTCTCAAACTTTTTAATGTATATAATGTTCAAGGAAAAATGGATAAAGCTGTTGAAACAATTAAGGAAGCAGTTGCTTATAATCCAGATCATTTAGATGTTGCAGCGATTGCACGAGAGTTTTTTGAAGAAAACGAGGATTGGAACAATGCGGTGGAATTGGCAGTGAATTCCGCAAATAGCACATTATCAATGGATTGGTTTGAGATATTAAAGAGATATAGTGATGAAGGTAAAACAAAACAATTTCCACCAAGTTATTTCAGTAAAGTGTTAACAGTCCTATATATAGAAAATCAATATCTATTTGAGAAATTAGTTTCCTCTTTATGGAGAAGTTATCAGACAGAATCTAAGGATGTCTATATAGATTGGATCAAAGAGATCAATTTGCTTCTTATCAATATGGAAGATAGTAGTTCAAATGTATGGAGCGAACTATCCCAACTGTACTTCGACACGTATTCTGGTTTATTAAATGGGGAGCTTCTTGTCAAAGAACTGAGTACAATTATTCCGTATCATTTAGAAAATTGGCTGAAAATAGCGGATTCTTCAAAAAAATTAGTGGCTTCGGCATCAGTATTAGCGTGGGAAGAAATATTTCCATCAACCTTTAATCAAGATGTTATACGTAACGCCGAAACTTTAATTATTCAATCAACAGGGGACATCGATGTATTAGAGGAAAGTTTAAAACTATTCCAGTCCATTTTACATTGGGCAGAATTGCAAGATATGCAGGTGGATTATTCTTTAAAATGGATGGTCCGTGAGCTATTAGATTTGGGAGTCCATCACCTTCTTGTCACCGGTTCTACAGAAAGTGGAAAAACGGATTGGGTTAATTCAATACTAGGAGGTCAAATCCTAGGTACACCTTCTGCTTCAGTCATCATGTATAAAGATCATGATGATTTGGAGATTGCGGAAATAACAGAAAATGGCATAAACCCTATCGACAGCATATCTGAATTTCATGATGCAATTTCAAAGCGAATGTTAATTGAGTGTAAACGTCCAGCAGATATTCTTAATAGAAATCAAATTACGATTATAGAAGCACCAAGTGTGAAAGAAGATAGGTCTGTTAAGGAGTTTTTATTAGCTGATACTATAGTAGCGGTACTAAATCCAGATAAATATAATTGGGATGAAATAACGGAGCTGCAAAATCAAAGCGAAAATGTACCCATTCATTTTGTGATTAGCCAGTCAGAGAATCTTTATAATGAGCAAAAGATAACTCTCCTAAAGGAGGAACTCCATTCTAGATATCCATATGCAAAGGTGTTTATCAATAAAAATAGTAATCAGCAGTATGAATTGGATCAATTTATTCAAAATATTACTAAAGAGATTTATGTGGAAGAAGCACGAACATTAAAAATTCTAGGTTCTATTCGATTATTGATGTCAACTATTATAGGAAAACGTGTGGAAATGGAGAATGCTTTAAATGATTCTATAAAATGGGACGAAGATATGATAGCAAAATTAGGTGGCGCTATTCATCAACTCCAAGATTTAGAAAGTGAAAAAATTAAAAGCATTACTGGTTCCTATCAATTTATTAAAAATGAAATTAAACAAGAATTATCTGAATCCATTCCTAAAATACTTAAAGGCTGTTCAAGTCTTATTAATGAAAGCAGTGATTTTCGAAAGCTTCATTTAGAGTTAAATGAAGAAATGAACTCTCGAATTCAAGGTCACTTATACAGTAAGGTAATGCCATATTTCTATACATCCATCCGAAGCTGGATTGCAAATGCAGAAGAGGAATTTTATCAAAGTAGAATTTTTCTAGAAGAGATGCGAAATGGCTTTAATACCTTATATGGAAAAGACCAATTACAGTTACACACAGATGGTAAAATCATTGATGATTGGCGACGTGATGCAGAGAGAATGAAGAATGGGATACGAATGGAAAAGGTTAATATTCTATTAAGACATACGCCTAGCCAAGTTTTGTTGAAAAGTGCGGGTAAATTATTAGGCTCCCTTACACAAAATAAATCTATGCTTAGTAGCCGATATAAAAAATTTATAGAAAACGAGGACTATCAAGCGATAGTGGATTTGATAACTGAGAAGTTCCTCGTACAATTTGAATTATTTGAAACAGCAATAGAAAGAGATGTTAGTATGTTTTTCCAAGAACCTCTATCAGAGCTAGAAAAAACAGTCCAGCAAACATTAATTTCTCGCAAAGAAAATGAAAATAAATTAAATAAAATGAAGTCTAATCCTGAAATTTTCCAAGACCCACTAACTTTATTTAAAGTGAAATTAAGACAATATGAATGGATTGTAGATGTGAACAAAGAAATAAGTTTAATAAGATAAACAATTTTTACTTGAGCTAGGATGTATAAATCCTAGCTTTTTTTAGTTCTTTGTTCAAGTCACTGAGAAACGAGCTACAAGCTTCATAAGACCGCGATCCCTATATTAGGAGTAAAAGTCGGCAGTAGGGCTTTTACAAAACTAAATGAAAATAGTTATATAGACAATAGATATATGAAAATAAGAGTAGTTTCCTCATTTTAATAGTTGTGATTACTATGTCAAAGTGCACCTCATAAAGACATTTGTATTTTCAGAGTAGAAAAACTCTTGCTAATTTCTCTAGAAAGAGGGATAATAAAAACTAAAATTTATCAGAAAATTTACTACAACGGGAGATGTGGATATGAAGGTTGTTAAGTTTGGAGGATCATCTTTAGCGACAGGTGAACAAGTAAAGAAGGTTTTTGATATTGTCATGTCAGATCCAATGAGAAAAATAGTTGTTGTTTCTGCCCCGGGAAAAAGGTATCCAGAGGATGAAAAAATTACGGATTTGTTAATCTCTTGTGGAAAGTACTATTTAAAAAATAGAACATTAGGTCATGCTTTCAAAAAAATAGTTGAGAGATATACAATCATTGCAAATGACTTGAATCTCTCAAGAGAATTAATCGACCAAATTAAGGAAGAGTTTGTTCGCGTGTTAAATCAGGATTTTAGTAATCCTATCATATATTTGGAAGCTGTAAAGGCTAGTGGAGAAGATGTTAATGCGAAGCTTGTGGCTGCCTATTTCCAACAATGTGGTGTTGAAGCTTCATATATGAATCCCAGGGATGCAGGGCTTTTGGTTAGCAATGAACCAGGGAATGCACAGGTTCTACCTGAGAGCTATAATAATTTAGCTAACTTAAGAAATCATCCAGGTATTATAATTTTTCCAGGTTTTTTTGGGTTTAACAAAAATGGAGAGGCACTAACTTTTTCAAGAAGTGGTTCCGATATAACAGGATCTGTATTAGCAAATGGGGTTAAATCAACAATTTATGAGAACTTTACTGATGTTGATGCTGTGTATTCAGTCAACCCAATGATTATAGAACACCCAAAAGAAATTCGGGAGATTACTTATCGAGAAATGCGGGAACTATCCTATGCTGGATTTTGTGTTCTTCATGATGAAGCGTTAATTCCTGCATATCGGGCAGGAATCCCCGTACATATAAAAAATACGAATAACCCATCTGCACCAGGTACAAAAATAGTTTTCGAAAGAGTACAAAAAAATGGACCTGTTGTAGGAATCGCAAGTGATAATGGATTTTGTAGTATATATGTAAGTAAATATTTAATGAATAGGGAAGTTGGATTTGGAAGAAGGCTTCTTCATATTTTAGAAAAATTTAACCTTTCCTACGAGCATTCTCCTTCTGGAATCGATGATATTTCAATTATTTTACGAGAAAGCCAATTAAATAAGGAAATGGAAAAGGAGATAATCAATTATATAAAATATGATTTGGATGCTGATGAAGTTAAGATGGAGCATGGTCTTGCATTAATTATGATTGTGGGTGAAGGCATGCGAAGGTTTGTAGGAACAGCTGCAAGAGCATCTAAAGCTTTAGCAGAAAACAATATTAATATTGAAATGATTAATCAAGGATCATCGGAAGTTAGTATGATGTTTGGTGTAAAGGAAATGGACGAAGTAAAAGCAGTTCAAGCATTATATCAGGAATTCTTTGCGAGAGTTCTTATTTAAAGTTGTGACCTTTTCGAGTAAAAAACCTCAGTTTTAGAAATATGGTAAAATAATACTAGTATGTATGTTTTTTTAAATGAGGGGATCGAATTGGGGCAAAATATATGAAAGAATTAAATCAACTATCTAATCTTAAATGGTATAAGATCATTGTATTATTTATTATTTGTATGATGGCTTCCGGTATAATCATTTCACCAGCACCGATCTTTAGCATCAAGAAAATGATCCAGCTTTTATTTACAGTGACGATTTCGATTGTCTTTTTTATCTATCCAAAAAAAGAGACATTAATGTTCAAGGGAATATTAATTTATTTAATCGCTGGATATTTTTATAGTTTATTTTTGCTTTATCCTGAAACAACGTTAAATTTTGTATTTATTACAGTATTGCCATGCATTGCTATTGCCTTTTTTCATAAAAAAATTTATTACTCGATTGGAACTGTAAACCTTATCGGCGGATATGGAATATTTGCTTATATATATTTAATTGATCAAGGGGAAAGATTTCCTTACTTTTTAGAAGATTATTGGGGAAACATTATCAACTTTACTGCATGTCAATTTATTTTCTTTTTTGTTTTTTTTATCACTAACAGTAGAACCGAAAAATTAAAGCTTTATTATGAGCAAATTCAAAGAACAGAAAGATTAAAAAATACAGGCCAATTAGCAGCTGCTGTTGCCCATGAAATTCGCAACCCAATCACTGTGGTTAAAGGATTTTTACAATTCTACGAAGAAGATCAATTGATACCAATGAAATCAAAACAGCATTTTCAATTAATGTTGGATGAGCTAGACTTAGCCGAAAAAGTAATTTCGGATTTTCTATCACTTGCAAAGCCAAATACTGAGAAAACCCCTGTTTCCAATGTAAATGATACAGTACATAGTGTAGTTGAGTTGTTATCGTCTTACGCTTCAGCAAATAATATTATTTTTTCATTATCTATTCATGACAACATAAATGTTCATTGCAGTAAAGTAGAAATGAAGCAATTACTTGTAAATTTTATTAAAAACGCAATAGAAGCAACGGATAAGAAAGATGGAATCATTAAAATTTCTACTGAACTTCATGAATCTAAATTACATTTACTCATCGAGGATAATGGGATTGGAATGGATAATGAAGAAATAGAAAAAATAGGAACTCCATTTTATTCTTTAAAAAGCAATGGGACTGGATTGGGATTAATGATTTGTTACAACATTATAGAGAATTATAACGGTTCCATTAAATTTAGTAGTGAGAAGGGAAAGGGAACAAAAGTAACTATCCAATTTCAAATTGCTAGGTAATGGAATGCAATGAAAAAATTTAAATGGCTCTGAGTGCTAATAAAGTGTTGAATATATAAAAAAATCTGATGATTCTAATAGAATCATCAGATTTTTTTAATGATACGTATTAATGAAAGCTAATTTTAGTTTATGATAAATTCCTCTTGGAAATCGGTAATTATTTTTGAAATTAAATGAACCAATTCTTCACTATATTTTTTCCGTAGTGTGAATGAGATCTCCATTTGAAAGGTTTGAAAAAGATCTTTGTATCCCTCATATTCTTGTCCATCACCTAAACGGTGATAGGCTATTGATCGGTCTCCAATAAATTTCCTATCAAAGATCACATTTACTTCAGGTAAATACTCCTTTAATCCATTGGTAATTGAACGCTCGAACCATAGCTTCATTTCCTTTGAACAAGATTTTCCGTTGAGTGTTCCAATCTCTATAGCAAAAGGACCATAATGAGCATCCTTCATCCCATGGATAGATAGATGAAGGTAGGGCTTTACTATTTCACCACTGCTAATATCTAATATAGTTAAATATTGGAGAATATCTTTAATGGTTTCTCGATATTCAATGATGGCTTCAAAATTTTCAACAGAAGGACTACGATTTAAATCGGCATATTTTCTTGATACTGTACTTATTATGCCTGCACATCCGATTTTTTCTACTATATTTTCAACTAATTTATCAGTATATAAATCTGCAACAGGTGGTGCTGCATGTAAGGCTTCAATATGGGCGGAAATAACAGCTTTTCCCTTATTATATTTTAGATACTTTTTATGAATATAGTTGATCTTCACGTAATGGGATCCTCCTTTTTGATGAAGGCTCATTAATATGTTGCTTTGCAGCCAAAACGGTTTTCAACTTATATTTTTGGCTGAAACTTTACCTGAAAAGTAAAAATGTGTGTGAAAAAGATCCATTAAAAAAAGACTCACCGATACAATGTCGATTAGCATATAAAGTATATTATGGAATGATCTATATGTTAAAGGTGGAAAGAAATTTTTAGTTCTTAAACATCTTGATAGTATATTGACAATTCTGATCATTAAAGTTTTGCTAAAGGCTTATCTTATACAAATGCAAAAGTAATAGTAATGGTGAATATATTTTTACTTTGAACAGAGATTGAAAAAAATGTCTATATTATCTGGTTAAACACACTGGTACTATGCTGAAACTTTCATACCATGAATAAAAGTAATTCATTATTGGAGGTTTACTATGATTTCTTTTGGAGAACAGTTCTTTTTAGCCAATGATAAAGAGTCTATTTTACAGACTTTAAATATAAATCATGTTCCATCGGTCGAACTAGTGGATCCAAAATATGATGAATATCCATTGATTGGACGAAAATACGGCCAACATAATGGAAAAGATATTTTCATTATTAATTCTTATATTGAAGGTGAAATGGAGAAGTTTGATTATTTTACAAAACTATATTCAATCGAAAAAGAGTATTGTTTGGAAATAAAAGGACTAAAGATAATGAAGGTAAATGAAGCGATTAGCAATAGGATGATTTTTAATGAAATACCGATAAGAACCTCCGCTTATGGTTGGGGTTGGAAAAATGCGGAAATGAGAGATATCCCATTTGAATGTTTGGAAATTGCAGTCAGAGCTCTTTATGTAGTAGGAATGACATGTGGAACAGTGAAAATCGGTAAATTAGCAAATCAAAAAATGATTGTATTGGATATTCATCCGTCAGAAGATCAATATTTTGAACGAATACAGGAGAATGATTCTTTCACTATAGGAGCAGATATTGAATTCATGCTTAGTTGTGATGGAGATTTAATTCCAGCATCACATTTTTATCCTTTAGAAGGTGCTATTGGTTGTGATGAACGGCAAATGGAAAAAGATAGTGGACAATATGTTCTGGGCGAAATACGACCAAATTTTTCCCAATCACCTAGGGAGTTATTTACCAATATAGAAAAGTTAATTGAGGAGGCAGCGAGGCAAATTCCATATGAGAATATTGAGATCCGAGCTGGAAGTATGCCT
Source organism: Heyndrickxia sp. FSL W8-0496 (assembly GCF_038007825.1). Classification (NCBI taxonomy): domain Bacteria; kingdom Bacillati; phylum Bacillota; class Bacilli; order Caryophanales; family Bacillaceae; genus Heyndrickxia; species Heyndrickxia sp. FSL W8-0496. The sequence continues at coordinate 4,489,178 of NZ_JBBOXX010000001.1, read as the reverse complement.
TTTACCGGTTATCAATGTGGAGGGCATATTCATTTTGGTATGCCTATTTCTTTATCTTTATTAAGAGCACTTGACCAATATTTAGCCATTCCAATTGCAATAGTTGAATGTCCCGAAAAGGCAAAGCTTAGACGGAAAACAAAGCATGGAGGTCTTGGAAGATATCGAGTCAAATCATATGGATTTGAATACTTATCTTTAAGTTCTTGGATAACTGATCCAAAGTTAACAAAGTCAGTATTATTTTTAGCTAAATTGGTTGCTGAACATCATCATGAGTTAATTTGTGATTATTTATATCATCCAGTTATACAGCAGGCGTATTATAGTGGGAATCGGTTTATGCTGAGGAAAATATGGGGTGACCTCAAAGAAAGATTAATGAGGACTACAAGCTTTACCCAATATCAAAATGAACTAAATGCTTTATTTAGTGTTATAGAAGAGGGAAACATATTTGAGGAGTCTATCGATATTCGTAGAAATTGGGGAATCGGGATTCCTAAGGAAATATACGACCCAGGGTGCAATATTCAAATACCAAAAGGGACACGAATGAAATTTAATCTACAGGTTGGAGACAAGGCATTTGTATCTGCTGGAAAAAAGATATCAACAGCTACGATTCAACCATATCCATTCTCCTTTCGGGATTCAAATAGAGTCTATCTGTCAAAAAAACTAAGGGAAAGACTAATTCTCCCCAATGACTGGCATCCTAGAATATCAATGGATAATGGAGCGATTATTCTTGGTCCAATTATAGGAATTCTTGCCGCTCGTCCTTTTGATAGGCAGACAACGTATTTTCACCATTTAATGCGAATTGCTTATGAAAGGAAAATGCTCGTATATGTTTTCGAACCACAAGATATTATATGGGATCGACAGTTAATAAGAGGCACGGCTTTAACAGGAGAAGGAATTTTCCCTTTTCCATCTGTTATTTATGATCGTTATTTTATAGGAAATGAAACTAATATTGATATTAATGATATTAGAATGAAGCTTCAATCCAGTTATCGTATCCCTTTTGTTAATTCTCAAAAATTATTTACTGTGACAGGGAATAAATGGGATACTCATCAGCTACTTATGAAGGAACATGATGAATATTTACCAGATACTTGCTTGTTAGAGAAGCAATCGGAAATTGCAGACATGTTAAATCAGTATGGTGAAATATATCTAAAACCAATCGGTGGCTCAATGAGTATGGGGGTTATCCGAGTAATCCGTCGTCCAACAGGAATCTTTTGGTTTGATTTTAGTCAAAATACAACCCAACAACTATCTAGTACAGAAGAGTTAAATGAAATGGCCATTCAGCTATTGAAAAAGTCATCCTATCTAATTCAAGAAGGGATAAGAAGAAAACAAGTCGATGGAAAAAATCTAGAGATCCGCGTGTATATGCAAAAAAATGGTCAACAAAAATGGTTAAGAACAGGTATGGTTTCTCGAATGACAACCGAAGAAGTACTTACCGAAGAAACAGAAAGAAATGTACGATTAAGTAAAATTCTTTCGAAGATTTACCCAAATCCGCTTGAAAAAAGTAAAATTACCCAACAATTAGCGGAAGTGTCTAAAAGGATTGTAACAACCCTGGAAAAAGAGGTTGGTAGTTTTGGAGAATTAGCAGTAGATTTGTGCATTGATCAATATGACTCAGTGAAGCTTCTTGAAATTAATGCAAAACCAGATAATTTGTTTTCACAGATCAAAGCTTATAAATTACGTAATATTGCTGGTCTCCGTTTAATCAATTATGCTGCTTCATTAGCTGGTTATGATCGTGATTAGGGAGGAGGTACATTATGAAAGGACTCAAGCTACTTGATATATTAAAAATTGCTAATATTCCAGAGATCGAGAGTAATAAAGATTTTATTGTGAAACACGTAATTAATTATTCAAAGAAAGAAATTAATAATTACACATTATTGTTTCACTTGGACGAAGATCGGATTAGAGGAAGATATTGGAGTCAAAATCATTCAGTTGTCATTGTAACCGAGAGACCTGAGCTTTGTACGGATCTCGGAGATGAAATATATGTAATCAAGACAGATCAATTAAAGGAAAAGTATTGGAGATTTGTAAATTACTATAGGAACCTTTTTAAGCTACCCGTTATTGGTGTAACTGGCACATGTGGAAAATCAACAACTAAGGAAATGATACGACAAATTCTTGATCCTGATTTACATGTTGTTTCTACTTGGATGAGTATGAATTCAATGTCGGTCAATTTACGATATTTAACAAGAATAGATGATGAAACAGATGTAGCTGTATTTGAAATGCCAGTTGCCTATCCCGGATATTTGCGAGTCGCTTGTCAATATTTTCAGCCGCAAATAAGGATTTTACTCAATATTGATGTTCATCATCTCGCGGACTGTGAAACACCTGAGGAATATATGAAAGCAAAAGCAGAGATTACTGAAGGAATGGATCCTGAGAAAGGAATTCTCATACTGAATGCAGATGATCAAAATATTAAAAAAGTCATAGATATTAAACCCTATAAAAAGGTCATTTTTTTTGGAAAGAATAATATAGCAAACTATCGAGCAAAAAATATCCAATATGTAAGTGGAGGAATGAACTTTTTATTAGAAAATGAGGGGAAAAATTATTCAGTTTTTGTTCCTGGCTATGGAGAACATAATGTATATAATGCACTTGCTGCTATTGTCGCTGTCGTTCATGTGGGGATTGATATTGAAACAGCAATCATGCGACTGGCTTCTTTTGAACATCTTGAAGAACATTTAGAATTTAAACATGGTATGAGAGGCTGTACAGTAATAGATGATACATGGAATTCTGCACCTTTATCAATGACATCCGCATTACAAGTTCTTAGGAATATCGGTAAAGGAAAGAAGAAAATCGCCTTACTAGGCTATATGCCTCAATTAGGTGACGGTCCATATGCGAAAAAGATATATGAGGAAATGGGGGAAACGGCATATAAAACTGGGGTAGATTTGCTAATTGTCGTTGGAGAAGAGGCAAGATTAATTAAAGAAGGTGCCCTAATGGCAGGTATGGATCCGAATAAGGTTTTTTTGTGCTATACAGGAAATGAAGTTTTTGAATATATAGCTGATCAAGTAAATGAAGAATCAATCATTCTATTAAAGGTCACTCATAGGGTTATGAAGCAGCCTAGTTTCGAAAAGCTAAAAAGAAAACTTCTCCCGGAAATTCTACAAACAGACGAGGAGGGTTTAGTATGAAGAAAACAACGCAGTTACGAAACATCATCTCGAGTCATAAGCTAGAGAAAATTATGGAATCACATAATGCCTTGTCCGCAAAGATTGTTGAAAAGGTAGGATTTAAAGGGATTTGGGCAAGTGGTTTATCTATTTCTGCATCATTAGGTGTTAGAGATAATAATGAGGCTTCGTGGACACAGGTATTAGATGTTTTAGAGTTTATGAGTGATGCTACATCTATACCTATCTTGCTTGATGGGGACACTGGCTACGGGAACTTCAATAATGCTAGAAGGCTAGTGAAAAAGTTAGAACAACGTCAAATCGCTGGGGTATGTATAGAAGATAAACTATTCCCAAAGACAAATTCGTTCATAAGAGGAGAGACGCAGCCACTTGCAGACATTGATGAATTTTGTGGGAAAATAAAAGCTATGAAGGATAGTCAATTGGATGAAGACTTTGTCGTTGTGTCAAGAGTAGAGGCGTTCATTGCAGGCTGGGGTCTCACCGAGGCTTTGAAACGTGCAGAAGCTTACCGAAAGGCAGGGACAGATGCGATTCTAATTCATAGTAAGCGAACTGATAGCCTTGAAATTGAAAGTTTTATGAAAGAATGGGGAAATAGACTTCCGGTAGTCATTGTTCCGACTAAATATTATTCGGTCCCTACTGAACGGTTTAGAGAAATGGGAATTAGTTTAGTGATTTGGGCAAACCATAATTTACGGGCATCGATTAGAGCAATGGAGGAAACGTCAAGACAGATATATTCCGATGAAAGTCTAATCAATGTCGAACCATATATCACCCCGTTAGAGCATGTGTTTAGGCTTCAAGATGAAGAGGAATTAGCTAAAGCAGAACAAAGATATTTAAAATCCCATCTGAGCAGTCCGCCACGAGGTACACAAAATGATTGATGTATTAACGTTTGGGAAAGAGTTAAAGCGCCATGATTTTCAATTCTATTGTGGAGTTCCTTGTTCATATTTAAAAGACCTGATAAATTTTGCAATCAACGATTGTGAATATGTCATGGCAACAAATGAGGGAGAGGCTATTGCTATTGCGTCAGGCGCTGTCATCGGTGGAAAAAAGTCTGTAGTACTCATGCAGAATTCTGGTTTAACTAATGCAACATCACCTTTAATATCCCTTGTCCATCCATTCAAAATCCCCATACTTGGTTTTGTAAGTCTTCGTGGTGAATCAGGTCTTATAGATGAACCGCAACATGAATTAATGGGAGAAATCACACCAGATCTGCTTTCATTGATGAAAATTAGATGGGAATATTTATCACATGATATAGCTGAGGCAAGTCTACAATTGGAGCGAGCAAATGAGTGGATAGAAAAAAATGAATCTTACTTTTTTATAGTAAGAAAGGGGACATTTCATCCAGTTGATCATTTAAAAGAATCATTACAGTTATCAAATAATTCTTTGAAAATTAATAAAAAGAAAAATGATCAAATACCTACCAGATTTGAGGCATTGCAAGTGATTCAATCCTTAAAGGATCAGCACACTATCCATTTGGCGACAACTGGAAAAACAGGCAGAGAGCTTTATGAAATAGAAGATTCCCAAAACAATTTTTATATGGTGGGATCAATGGGATGTATAAGTTCTATTGGATTAGGAATGTCAATCGCAAAAAAGGACAAAAAATTTATCGCGATTGATGGAGATGGAGCTCTGCTAATGAGACTTGGAAACCTAGCTACCAACGGTTATTATTCTCCATCCAATTTGCTTCATATTTTATTAGATAACCATTCATATGATTCAACTGGTGGACAAATGACTGTTTCACAACATACGAATTTTATAGAGATGGCTGCTGCATGTGGTTATAAGCAATCCATTTATGTTCATAATTTACTGGAATTAAGAAACTATATTCAATTCTGGAAAAGTCATCAGGAGCTCACATTTTTATATATGAAAATTGCTAAAGGCTCTAAAAATGGGATTGGACGTCCAAGGCAAAGTCCAGTTGAAATTAAAGAAAGATTGCAGGTGTTTCTAGATGATTAAAACAGCTGTTATATTAGCTGCGGGTATGGGGAAAAGAATCCGAGATAAATCAGGAGATAGGCCTAAAGGATTTTTAACTTTTGATGAAAAACCAATGGTTCAATATTCAATTGAAAAATTATTGAATGCTGGTGTGACTAAGATATTCATTGGAACAGGTTATAAAAGTGAAAGTTATGAAGAATTGAAAAAACAATACCCGCAAATTGAATGTGTCTATAATGAAAAATATGAGACTACTGGAAGTATGTATACACTTTATTTATTAAAAAATTATATTCATGAAGACTTTTTATTGTTAGAGTCAGATTTATTGTATGAAAAATCGGCATTAAATATTCTGTTAACACATAAAATGCAAGATGTCATTTTAGCTAGTAAATTCACAAATAATGGTGATGAGGTGTTTGTTGAAATTAGTAGCACCAATTCGCTTGTGAATATGACAAAAAATAAAGAGGAGCTAGAAAATATAGCTGCTGAACTTGTTGGTATAACGAAACTCACCTACTCAACGTTTCAACAATTATGTATAAAAGTTAAAGGGATGTTGCAGAAACAACAGTTAATGGATTATGAAGCTGCTCTTGTTGAAATAGCAAGGCAAAATGAAATATATGTAGAGATATGTCGAGATTTAGTATGGTGTGAGGTGGATGATGAACACCACTTGAAATGGGCAGTTGACGTTATTTATCCTATGATTAAAGCAAGGGAACATGTTCCAAGGATGATTGAGCGAAAAATACTTTTAAATCCAGGACCTGCAACGACAACCGATACAGTAAAATATGCACAAGTTGTCTCTGACATTTGTCCAAGAGAAGAAGAATTTGGGCAAATTTTAGAGTGGATTTCCAATGAGTTAACAAAATTAGTTGCTGATCCTAAATATTATACATCTGTTTTATTCGGTGGATCAGGGACCGCTGCGGTAGAAGCTATTATCAGTTCAATAGTAGGAAATGAAAAAATAATTATTATTAATAATGGGGCATATGGTGAACGGATGTGTAAAATTGCCAATGTCTATGAACTTGATTATATAGAATATAAGTCACACGCTACTGATAGAATAAATTTAATAAATCTTGAACAACTGATTAGACACTCTGATGAGAAAATAGCTCATTTAGCAGTTGTCCATTGCGAAACAACAACGGGTATGTTGAATCCAATTAAGGAAATTGGAGATTTATGTAAGAAGTATGAAATAAATATGATTGTTGATGCCATGAGTTCATTTGCTGCAATTCCTATCGATATGAAGGAAATGAATATTGGTTATTTAGCTGCAAGCTCAAATAAAAATCTGCAAGGGATGGCAGGCGTATCGTTTATCATTGCTGAATGTCAACGATTACACAATTGTAAAAAAATCAAACCGCGCAATCTTTATCTTCATCTTTATGATCAATTTGATTATTTTCAAAGGACACAACAAATGCGTTTCACTCCACCAGTACAGACCATCTATGCTTTAAAGCAAGCGATTATAGAAACAAAATATGAAGGTATTTCCCGTAGATATGACAGATATTCTAAATCGTGGGAGACTTTAATAAAAGGAATTGAAAAATTAGGCTTAACACATCTCGTTCATAAAAATCACCATTCTAAAATTATTACCTCTATAATTGAACCAAATTATCCAAACTATGATTTTTATCAGATGCATGATTATTTTGCGTCCAAAGGTTTTACTATTTATCCAGGTAAACTTGATAAATTAGGAACCTTTCGCATCGCTAATATCGGTAATATTACTTATAAAGATATGGAACAATTTATTGATTTGCTTGACTTATATATAAAAGGGCTCCAAGGAGGAGAGGAATATTTTATATCATAATTTAGCCGTAGTGGTAATGGTGAAAAATAATGATGGAAAGATACTTCTTGTGGACCATCCGTATCGGGGATGGGAGTTCCCTGGAGGATATGTAAATCGAGGGGAGACAATAAAAGAAGCTGCAATTAGGGAAGTGGAAGAGGAAACGGGTATTCATATAATTATTACAGAATTATTGGGTATTGAGCAAGATGCGGAAAAAATGACATGTGTAATTGTATTAGAAGGGGCGACGGTCAGTGGAGAATTGGTCCATTCCGATGAACATAAAGGGGTTGAATACTTTTCGCTTGATGAAGCTCTTAACAAAATGGAAATACAAAAATATAAGGAAAGGCTTAAACGTTGTGTAATGGAGGAGAATATTCCTTTTATCCTTTGACAAAAGTAAAAATGTTTTTTAATCGAAGTAAATTTATAGGTAATATGAATGTTTGTATATAGTCGGTATAGGTTGCATGAGAAACGTCGCTTAGAACATATTGTAGAATACAAAAAAGAACTTGGTGTTGTCTGAAAAAAGGATCTGTACATAAGGGCATAATGCCATTGTACAGATCCTTTTTTTATTCTTAGTGAAAAGACTGTTTAATATCCTTTCTCATAATTAACTAAATTTGTACTTGGAACACCTTTTTGTAAATAATGTTTTAAGTTGGGGATAAATATATCCTCAATCACTCTGGATTCATAATGCTCGGTTGAACCTGCAGTATGTGGTGTAATAATGACATTTTCAAAATTCCAAAGTGGACTATTTTCTAATAAAGGCTCTTTTTCGAAAACATCTAATCCTGCGCCAGCAATTTGTTTTGTTCCAAGTGCGTAGATGAGATCATCTTCGTTTACTATTTCTCCTCGCCCAATATTAATAAAAATGGCGGTGTCTTTCATTAATTGAAACTGATCTTTATTAAACATATGATAAGTTTCACTCGTTAGAGGAGCTGTCACCACGATATAATCACAAAGTGGAAGAACAGAATTGATATGCATCATATTATATACTTTATCAAAATACTCTTCTGATTTGTCTGACTGACGAATCCCAATTACTTTCATATTAAATGCTTTAGCAATCTTCGCTGTTTCCTTTCCTATTGCTCCAACTCCTACAATGCCTATTGTTTTCCCATGTATTTCTAAACTTAAATTTTCATGATGCCATTTTTTAATTTGTTGGTTTTTAATATATGTATGGATTTTCCTCGTTAGTGCTAACATGAGGGAAAAGATTGTTTCAGAAATTGGATAAGCATGGACGCCGCTTGCAGTCGTTAATAGAATGTCTCTTTCTTTCATATGATGCAATGGTAGGCTATCTACGCCTGCACTCCAGCTTTGTAGCCAACGAAGCGAAGAATTCTGTTCTAGACAATTTTCTTTTATTTCTTTTTTCCAACCAACAATAACTTCTGCATGATTTAAATGTTCCTTCCAAGTCTTTGGATCTTTCCCTGAAAAAATTTCCCACTCTGGAATAAGAGTCTTTATCTTTGCTTGTAGCTCTTGATGGATATTTTGTGTAATCACCAATTTTCTCTTTGACACGTTTCTCCCTCATTTCTATTGTTCGAATACTTTAATTATACATAAAAACAATGAGTATTTTGGTAGTAAGAACTTGATTATTCTTTTATTGCAGATAGCTGTTTTTGTTTCGTCGTTTACAGTTAAGCAAGACGTTTAGAAAGCTTACAAAAAAAAACATCAAGCGCTTTTTAACACTTGATGTTTTATAAATTATTTTAGAATTTTAACTTTTACGCTTTTTCGTCCCCATTGAATGGCTTTTTGTTGTGAAGAAAAGAAGACATCAATTTTTTTACCTTTCATAGCCCCGCCAGTATCACCAGCAATTGCATTTCCATATCCTTCAACATAAACCTTTGTTCCAAGTGGAATCACTTTAGGATCAACAGAAATTACTTTCATATTAGGATTCTTTTTTAAATTTATGCCAGTTGCTGTAATTCCACTGCAACCTTTACAGCTTCCTGTATATGCAGTAGCTGTAACAGTGAATTCCTTAACTACATTACTACTAGTTGAAGCAGCAGTCGTAGTTATCTCCTTCGTATTACTAGGAGCAATTACTAATTTTTGATTTGGAAGAATTTTATCCGATTTAAGATGATTCCATTGCTTTAATTGACTAACCGTTACTTTATTTTGTTGAGCAATTTTCCACAATGAATCTCCACTTTTTACTGTATATGTATTTGTGCTTGCAAATCCCGCACTTGATATTCCGACACTTAAGCATAATGCTGTACTGATAGATATAATAAACTTTTTCAAAGAAGTCGACCCCTTTACTCTGTTTGTCATGTTAAAACAATAACATGGAAATATAACAGTTATGTTTCAGAGGTGTACTAATTCTATTACATCTTTTTTTCAGATGCTATTTTCATAGTTACATGTATAGAAGGATCCATAAATAGTTAAGTATTTTTTAAGATTTCATCTATATTCTAAAATCACTGAAGATAAATGGAGGAGGGGAAAAGTTGATTAAATATGCAAAGGGCAGAAGTGAATTAAAATATGCCGTTACAAAAGCGGACTGTTATTTATTAAGAAGAAATCTTCAATTTGTTATGCGGCCAGATCCACATGTAATGAAGGATGGGAAATATTTAATCCGTAGTGTGTATTTTGATAACCTCGAAAACAAAGCACTCAATCAAAAAAAAGAAGGTTTGAAGCATCGTGATAAGTATCGTGCTAGGCTTTACAATTATAAAACTGATTTTATTCAGCTTGAAAAGAAAAGTAAGCAAAATGACATAACCTATAAGGAAAAATGCCAAATGACCGCAATGGAATATGAGCGGGTCCGGTTAAGTGATATCAAATGGATGGAAAATGATTCAAGAAAGCTCATTCGAGAATTATATGTCCAGATGACCTTATATCAAATTAAACCAACGACTGTTGTAGATTATGAAAGAGAAGTGTTTACCTATGAATATGGCAATGTAAGAGTTACGTTTGATAGTGAAGTAAGGACAAGCTTAAGAAATATTGATTTTTTAAACCCTGAATTACCGATGGTTCCTGCTTTGGATCCAAATATTGTTATTCTTGAGGTGAAATATGATGAGTTTTTGCCTGACATTATCAAACAATTATTACAAATTGGAGATACGATGAGGACATCGTATTCCAAATACCAACTAAGTAGAAATTATGTTTAAGGAGGATAACATAAATGAATACAACAACGAAAACAACTTTTAATGATATATTCAAATCTAGCTTTTTGGAGAATACAAGTAGCTTCTCTATTATCGATTCTCTTATTGGAATTATTGTCGCTTTTGCAGTAGGTCTATTTATATATATGGTCTATAAAAAGACATTTTCAGGGGTGATATACTCCCATAGTTTTAATATTTCACTAATTATTATGACGATGGCCACGGCTCTTATAATTATGGGGATTTCTACGAATATCATTTTATCACTTGGTATGGTTGGTGCTTTATCGATTGTCCGTTTTCGAACGCCAATTAAAGATCCAATGGATCTTGTGTATCTTTTTTGGACTGTTGCGTCCGGAATTCTCTGTGGAGCAGGACTAATTCCACTAGCTATTATAGGGGCACTAGCAATTGGATTGGTACTGATATTCTATGTGAACCGATTAACCGTTGAAAATCCTTACCTATTAATTGTGAAGTATACCAATGAAGGCATTGAAAAGAACATTGAAGAAATCGTCTCAAAACAGGCGAAAAAATATACTGTGAAATCAAAATCAGTAATGGGGCGAGACCTAATTGAACTTACTTATGAAGTAAGATTAAAGAAAGAACAAGATGCTCAATTCATTAATAGTATCAAGAGATTAGACAGTGTGAATTCAACTGTCATGTTAAGTTATGACGGGAATTTTACCGCATAAAGAACTTTTCGCTATAGAAATAAAAATAAAATAGTGAAAGGAGAAATGTGGTTTGAAAAATAAATATATCATCGGATCGTTTCTATTTTTACTCCTGCTTTTTATTATTATTATGTTCGTACTACCGAATAGTAATATTGAAAAGACTGCGATGAATAACGAATTTATGACAAAGGTTTTTGATAAAAGTAAAGTAACAACTGTAGATATAGTTTTGAATGATCAGGATTTACAAGACATTTTGGACAATCCACTTGATGAAGAAATGGTGAAAGCATCCGTAGTTATTAATGGAAAAAAGATGAATAATGTCGGTATTCGTACAAAAGGTAATATGACATTACGATCTGTAGCGAATATGGAAGATTCCAATCGATATAGTTTCAAAATTGATTTTGATAAATATGAAGATCAGAGTCTATATGGTCTTCGGAAGTTAAATTTAAATAATGGGTATTCAGATTCCACGCAAATAAGAGAGTATATGTCCTATGCTCTCATGGAAGAGATGGGAGTCCCTACACCGCAATATTCTTATATGTATGTCACTATAAATGGAGAAGAATACGGTTTATATTTAGGGGTTGAAGCTATCGAAGAGCCGTTTTTACAAAATCATTTTACAAACAGTACAGGTGATTTATATAAGCCAGATGGAGTTGGAAGTGATTTAAAATGGATTAGTGATGACATTGATGATTATTCAGGATTGGATTTAAAGACAAATACCGAGAGCTCTGATCAATCTGCAATGATGAAAATGCTAAAGGAAATAAATACCAATAAAAACATTGAGAGTTCGATAAATATTGATGAAATGCTTAGGTATTTCGCAGCAAGTACAGCCCTTGTAAATTTAGACAGTTATCAGGGAACAATGAAGCATAATTATTACTTATATGAGGAGGATGGTAAATTTTCAATTTTGCCATGGGACTTGAACATGGCTTTTGCTGGCTATCCAGTTGGTAATAGACCTACAGGGCAAATGGCTAACAATGAAAAAAATGTGGATACTGCTCAAAATGCCTATGAAGGGGATCCTTCAAATTATAAGAATCAAGGGCCCGGTAATATGGGAGGTATGGGTTCTAATTTAATGAGTGAAGAGAATATTAATTTCAGTATTTCATCTCCAGTCTCAGGAGTGACATTAGAGGATCGTCCATTATTAAATGCCTTACTCTCCAATGCTCAAAATCGGAAAGCGTTTAATAACTATTTAAAGGAAATAGCTAATGGTTTTTTCTCAGAGAAAAATATGAATGAAATGACGAGTAAACTATCAGCACTATTGAAACCATATATTGAAAAAGACCCTACAAAGTTCTATACTGTTGAACAATTTGAAGAAGGAATATCCGGGGAGAATAGTTTAGTTGCATTCGCAGCAAAACGGGCTGAATCAATACTTGCTCAGATTTCAGGAGAACTAGTTGTGCAGACAAGTTCATCGCTAGCTAAAGGTTCAACAAAAATTGAAAATAGCGCCCAAAATTCAAATAAGATTGAAGAGAATCAGAAAAAGGATAATGAAGACCAATCTGTGAAAAATGGAGCTCAACCAAATATGGGAAATGGTCAATTAAATGGAAACATGCAACCACCGGATATGGAAAAAGCCGAAGGAAATGGAAACATGCAACCACCAAATATGGGGAATGGAAATATTGGTCCAATTGAAAGAGGGGATAGGAACAATAGGAATTATTCATTAGACACTGCAACTTATTCTAAGGAAACCATAGCTATATATTCAATCTTCTTTTTGCTACTAATTGGTGGAATGATCTTTGTCTTTCGATTTAAAAGAAGAAAATAATTATCCATTATATATGTATGAAATCTAGAATGCTTTTTCCAGCAATCAATATAGTTGGATATTTCATAAAATAGTATTACAATGGGGCTGTCTTACAAATGGGCAGCTCCGTTTGTATTGGACTAAATTATTTTTTTCTGCCATTTGTAAATACTAATATAGTCTATTAATAAAGTTTATATTGAATAAAAGGAGAATACGTATGAAGGCAATTATTGTAGATGAACAAACGAATCGAATGTCTGTTGGAGAATGGGAAGAACCTAAAGTCGGTACAAATGAATTATTAATCGATATAAAAGCAACGGCTATTAATCGTGCAGATGTTTTACAAAAGTATGGAAAATATCCTGTTCCACCAGGGGTAACACCAATAATGGGCCTTGAAATGTCTGGTATTGTAGAAGAGGTAGGTTCATCAGTAAGAGGTTGGAATAAAGGGGATCGCGTATGTGCATTATTACCTGGTGGGGGATATGCTGAGAAGGTTACCATCCCTGCTGATATGGCAATCAAGATTCCAGATGATTTTTCATTTGAAGAGGCTGCAGCAATTCCAGAAGTGTTTTTAACTGCATATTTAAATCTTTTTGAGCTTGGTCAACTAGAAAAAAATCAAACAGTATTAATTCATGCAGGAGCAAGTGGTGTTGGAACTGCAGCAATTCAGCTAGCACGCGAAGCTGGTGCTACCATTATTGTTACAGCAGGAAGTGAGGAGAAGCTTAGCCTTTGTAAAGAGCTGGGAGCTCATTATACAATTAATTATAAAAAGGACAACTTTGCAGAAAAAGTAAGTGATATAACAGAAGGAAAAGGTGTGGATTTAATATTAGACTTTATTGGTGCATCCTATTTTGAAAAAAATATTGAGTCCTTAAAAATTGAAGGTCGATTAATTTTAATTGGAACATTAGGTGGAAGTCGGCTAGAAATAGATTTAATGTCATTAATGATCAAACGGATAAAAGTATTTGGCAGTACATTACGTTCACAAACACCTGCTCAAAAAGAGAGCTTAACGAAAAAATTCGTGGAATTTGCTATGCCCCTTCTAACAAATAAACGTATTTCACCTATCATCGATTGTGTATTCCAGCTTCATGAAGTAAATGAAGCCCATGAAAAAATGGAGAGAAACGAAAATAAGGGTAAGATTATATTAAAGATTAATTAATATATATAAGTTCAGAAGGAAAATAAAAGGGGTCTGCCCCCATCATACGATATTTATTACGAAAAAGATGAAATTCGTTCTAAATACCGTATGTTAAGTGGTGTCAGACTCCTTCATAGACAACCTATTTATGCTTTTTGAACATTTGTTGCTTGTGGTCCGCGTGCGCCTTCTTCGATTTCAAAGGTTACAGTTTGTCCTTCTTCGAGGGTTTTGAACCCTTCCCCTTGAATTGCTGAGAAGTGAACGAATACATCGTCCTGTCCCTCTACCTCGATAAAACCGAATCCTTTTTCTGCATTGAACCACTTAACTTTACCAGTTACCATTTATATACCTCCAAAATTCGGATATTTACTAATCTCGTTCAAACATGAATAGTTTTCATACGTAAAGTTAAATATCCATAAATAAGTAAATACACAATATATTTTTGGCACAAATACTCAAAGTATACATAAAAAAATAAAAAATAATTGTTGAAGGGAAAATAAATGAAATATTAGACAATTGCCAAAGATTATTATATAATCACAAATACGTCTTTGAACTTTCAAAAAGATAGAGAAGTCATGAATTAGTTGAGAATTCATGGCTTTTTCCTGTCTATAATGTGATAAATGAACAAAAAAAGGGAGGGAAGGGAATGTCTAAGGCACATCCTGATTATGAAAATGAAACGGAAAGGCTCGATTTTACAAAAAAGTATATGAATGTTGTCATCCAAGCGTCAGAATCTAATGAAGAAACATTTAGGGAAAACCTAAAGCAATCATTAGAAGGTATGGATATAAAGGATAGTAGTTTTAGCTATATGACCATGTTGACGAATTCGAATCTCTTGCAACGTACAGGAGACGAGTTAAAAAGGCTAAAAAAGTTTAGGAACAAGCCTTATTTTGCAAGAATCAATTTTTTACAAGAGAATGTGAACCAGGAAGAACATTTATATCTGGGAAAAGTCTCATTATTCGATAAAGAAACGCAGCAGCCGATTATTGTGGACTGGAGATCACCTATTGCCAACTTATATTATGATGGCCGATTAGGAGAGGTATCCTATGAGTCTGAAGGTGATACGTACCATGGTTTTTTATCATTAAAACGACAATTTATTATCGAAAATGGCGAATTACAGGAAATTCGAGATATCGATTTAACGACAACAGATGAATTATTGCAAATGTCTCTATCAGAAAGTGCTAGCAATCGTTTAACAGAAATTGTATCGACCATTCAAGAAGAACAAAATAATATTATTCGTGCAGATTTAAATAGACCGATAATTGTCCAAGGAGCGGCGGGAAGTGGAAAAACAACGATTGCTCTTCACCGTATTTCTTATTTCATTTATACCTTTGCAGAAAAGTTTACAGCTGATCAATTAATGATCTTAGCACCGAACCGCTTATTTATCGACTACATCTCAGAAGTCCTTCCTGAACTTGGTGTTGAAAATATTTTACAAACAACCTTTGTTGATTATGTACGTTCCTGTATTGGGAAAAAAATCAAACTAGTTCCTCCAGACGATAAGCTACTTCGTTTTATTAACCAAGAAATAGATAATCCCGAATTGGTAAAATGGATGTCGGAATTTAAAGGCTCTTTATTATTTAGAGACATTATTGATCGATATCTAGAAGACATACTTAAAACACTACTTCCGACTGAAGATTTTTATGTATCAAAGTTTCGTCTATATCATGCGATGAATTTAAGACAGTTAATAGAATACGAATATCGGTACCTACCTTTCTATCAAAGAATTGACAAAGTTAAGCGTGTCTTACAAAACCATGTCCGCACTGAAAAGAAAAGGATGATTGATAAAGTTACTAAATTTTACGATGGTAAATTAGAAAAAGCACTATATAGTAAAGTGAACTCTGAAAAGAGAAAGGCATACATATCAAAAGCTTTAGATAAAAAGGAGGAAGCCCTGAATGATATTAAGAAAGAAGCTAGGGTCGCTGTCAATCGATATATAAAAAAGCTACCAAAGCATGATTTATTTTATTATTTTAAGCAGCTTCTTACCAATAAGGAAATATTCGAAAAATATGCGGATGGTTTAATTGATGAGGATAAAATTGAGTTTTTCATTCATTATCAAATGAAATTAATGTCTAAAAACATGTTTGAAATAGAAGATTTGGCATCCTTGTTATATTTACAGGGAAAAATATTTGGAATTGATCAGCAGTTACGTGTGAAGAACATCGTTATAGATGAAGCGCAAGATTATAGTTATTTTCAATTATTTGCTTTAAAAAGTGTATTAGAAACGGATATGTTTACAATTGTTGGGGATCTAGCGCAAGGTATTCATTCGTATCGAGGTATTAAAGATTGGAGTATCGTTCAAAATGAGATTTTTCCAAGAGCGAGCTATAAAACCCTTCAAAAAAGCTATCGGACAACTGTTGAAATTATGGAAGCTGCTAATCAAATCCTAAAGTTACTGAAGTTAGAACTACCAATTGTAGAACCTGTAGTGAGACATGGACAAAAGCCTTTATTCCACACAATTTCAACAAAAATCGATGCCATTCGATTAATGGAACAAGAGATTAATCAATTGTATAAAAGAGGTATGAAAACTGTAGCAATAATAGGAAAAACGAATAAAGAATGTCAGGAATTAGCTAAGCTATTTAAAAAGCACTCATCCCTTTCGATTCAAGTTTTAAAAGAAAATCAAGAAATCCATAAAGATGAAATCGTCATTGTCAGCTCAAATTTATCAAAAGGTTTAGAGTTTGATGCAGTTCTCATCTGCTCTTTAGATGATTCATTTCTGGATTCTGAAATTGATATAAAATTATTATATGTGTCGATGACTAGGCCATTGCATCATTTGTCTTTATATGGTAAGGATTTAACTTGCTTCTTACTAGATCAAGTAAATGAAGATGTAATCATCAAATTATGAGGAAACGTGCTGTTGGAAACCTTCTTTCTAACAGCACGCCTTTAGTATTCTATCTAAAACTCTCCTAAAAATATTTGGCTGCAAAAGTGAAATTATGTCACTTTAAATGAAGGAAAATTGCGAAAATTGTCGTATTACTAACGTTAATATGACAGAATCGGGGAGTAATACTTATATGGAAAAATTGATTTTACATGTGCTTTTTATTTTATTGCCTGTACATATTTATAGTGTTTTTCTTGAGAATAAGAAGGCAGGTCAATCTCCATATATTTTAGGTATAGTAAATAGTTTATGTGCAATTTTAACGATGTCATTTTCAATCTCTGCATTTAGTTTGTATTGGGATTTACGTTATATCCCGTTAGTTATCTCCATTTTTTATTATGGTCCCATTTCTGGCTTCATTGTATTTCTTACCATTTTAATTGAACGAATGATTATAGGTGGTGAGGGTGTATGGATAGCTTATATATGCCTTATCGTAGCCGTACTATTTCCTATGTATATTAGAAAGAAATTTAACCACAGTTCAAGAAGAAAAAAGATTTTCCTAGCTACAATATCTGGAATCCTAATTGCTTTAGGTCAATTAGTCATTACATACACTTACCTTTATTTTCATTATGGACAACAACTGAATGGAATAAAATTATTTTTTATTGTACTTGTTTATGGTGTAATACAAACCTTTGGGATATTAATTTCTACTTTATTACATGAAAAAATACTAGAAAAGAAGCTGTTGCAACAAGAGATTATTCGTGCGGAAAAACTAAATACTATGGGGGAAATGGCAGCATCCATTGCCCATGAAATTCGCAATCCATTAACAGTAGTAAAGGGATTTCTCCAATTAATGCAAAAACAAGAAAAAAACGATAACCTTCAATACCTTACTCTCATTTTAAGTGAATTAGCTAGGGCAGAGCTAATTATTAATGATTATTTAAATTTTGCTAAACCTCAGTATAAAAAGGTAGAAGAAATTCAGTTGGGGGATACCCTATTTCATGTTGTCACATTAATTGAATCTCTAGCCCTTAAAAATGGAGTGAAGCTGGAATTTTATGGGGAAAAGAACCCGATAATTCTAGCAGATCGAAACCATCTTATTCAAGCGTTCATCAATCTTATTAAAAATGCAATTGAAGCAACTCCGAATAAAGGAAGTGTTACAGTAAAAATAGATGAAGACAATGATTATATCTATATTAAGATTTTAGATACTGGTAAAGGGATGTCAAAAGAACAATTATCTAAAATTGGAACCTTATACTATACAACGAAGGACAAGGGGACGGGGATTGGAACAACTGTATCATTAAAATTTATTGAGGAAATGAAGGGGAAGGTTACCTATCAGAGTACCCTAAATGTAGGTACGGAGGTAACAATCCTTTTTCCACGGATCAAAATATAGGTTTCTATTGTGGGACTTTAAATGTCTGTGCCAGACACTTCTCACCACTTTCAATGACGATATTTTCCGAGTACTCTATTTGCATTTCTTTGAAAAGAGATTTCCAAAATTGGATGGCATTTTGATTCTTTTCCAATTGAACAACGTAATAGGTTCCTGGATAAGCAGAAATTAGTTTCTTTACGGCTTGTCCAGCAAAACCTCTTTCTCGATATTGGGTGAAAATAAATATATCATTAACGCAATAATCGATAGTCTCGCTTTTTTCTGTTTTAACAAATAGAAGGAAACCGACCACCATTTCATCAAATTTAATAAAATAAGGAACAAGATTTGATTTAGTGAAAAAGTAAGTCAAACTGTCGTATTCAAATATTCCTTGATCATTTGTTTTAAGCTGATTCGTATATTTAGACAAATCATCTAAATAAAAATGGAGCATATTTTCCAAAATACTCTTTTCTTCGAGCTTAACCTCAACCAATTCAATCGACATATGTAAAATCTCCTTTATACAACGATTAAGAAAGTGAAAAAAATGAATACAACGCTTAGTTGTTTCTCCACTGTTCTATCCCTCTGCCACTATTGCTGTCTAAGTTAATTAGGACACCTATGCTTTTCTTATTGTAAAAGAAATTAAAAGAAAAGAGAATAGGTGAACCATTCCCAGTCCTAAATTTAAATAATAGACTATTAGGTTATAGTTGAAATTTACAGAAATGGTTGTTTAACGGGTTTCCGAAAAATATAAGACACGTATATATACAATATAAATTACCCTAATGGATAAAGTGATCTATAATCAGCGACGGACAAAGACTCCAGCTGATTACTAGGTAAACTAATCGGGCAGTACGGACAGTTATTCTACCTGATTTCTACTAGGTTGAAAATCTACTGACGTTTATGCAAGGGGGAAAAACAAGGAGGATAATAATGGAGAAAAGTAATCTTAATAAGGAAAATTCTGCCCCTATCTCTCTTCCTTATTCATTAAAAGGAAAGAATGTAACCATATATAGAGGTGGGCCAGAGTCTAAGACAGGAAGGCTGATTGATGTACAATCTGATTATATTGCACTAGGTACAGAGAATGGGGTTATTTATTATCAGGCTGAACATATTAAAAGCATTAGTGAGGATCCAATCTTTAATTCAATGCAATCAAATTTAATACAAGAGGATAATATTGAATACTATCAGGGCAAGAATTTTGTAGGTATTATGAATAATTTAAAATCCAAACTAGTTCAAATTAATCAGGGAGGACCAGAATCAAAAAAAGGTATATTATTGGATGTCAAGAGTGATTATGCTGTGGTCAGTACAAATGACGATGGAATTGTATATTATAACATTCATCATATAAAGAGTATTATGACTCCTCAAAATAACAATTCACAAATTGGAGATGAAGTAAATAATTTAGTTCGCCAAGAATATATTGGAGCTCCAGAATTTAATCAACTATTTAGGCAAATGACACATGGATGGGTTTCGATTAATCGTCATGGTCCAGAGGCTCTTGAAGGTATCTTAGTTGAAAATACTGATGGATATTTCACCCTTATAAATAATAAAGAATTATACCGAATTCATCCTTTTCATGTAAGGAGTATTAGTTTTGGTCCAAAAGGATTCTTAAAGAAATTAAACAATAAAGAGGATGATAATGCCAAAAATAGTAATGAGACAGAAGAAAAAAATGATAAAGAAAACAATAAAGAAGACAAAAACAATGTAGTAGATACTGATAGTAAAAATAGTCAAATGGAAAAAGGGAAAAATAGCAATAAAACCAATGAAAATAAAGAGGTTGAAGTGGATAGTTCTGGGGAAGAAAATCAACAATTACAAATTAACGATTTGGTTGAAACATTAAATATTCCTTCCGTTGCAGGATTATTTATAAAACAGGTAGTTTTAAAGGGAATGGCTAAAGCTTTAAAGCTATTTTAATATATTATTTCACGAGTTGATAAACCAAGGTGCATTGGTTTTTGACTAGTGCACCAATCTATTGAAAGGAGGATGTAGCTTTGTCAGGAATTAACCAATTAATTGATCAAGAGGTTGAGGTTGAAATTTCCGGAAAAAATCTCATATCAGGCCTATTACTTGATCAGGGACTGGATATAATTGTGATCTATACTGGCAATAAATTTTTATATATTCCACTATTACACATTCAGCACATAAAGGAAAAAGTAGTAAGAGAAATAGTAAGCGAACCACCAGAAGCCTTACTCATGATAAATGAACCGGAACCGATTTCCTATAGAAAAATATTAAATCATGCAAAAGGACAGTTCATAGAATTATTTGTTACGGGGAACAAATCGATTCACGGATATATTACTAGTGTTTTAAATGACTACATTGTTTTTTATTCCCCAGTGTACAAAATTATTTTTATATCGATGCAGCATATAAAATGGTTCACCCCTTATTCAAATCAACTAACACCATATACTTTAGGCAGTAAAGAATTGCCAATTGTTCCTGCAAGTATTCCTTTAGCAAGATCTTTTGATGAACAATTAAAAAAATATGAAGGGCAATTAATAGTCCTTGATTTAGGTGATAATCCAGAGAAAATTGGATTATTAAAAAATGTCTCAAATAACATAATTGAACTTATAACTGCTAATGGCCAAGCTATTTATTGGAAATTTACTCATATAAAAACAGCAAATCTACCGTAAGGGGGTTGTCTATTAAGGGGGCAGACACCTTTAATAGACAACCTCTATAGTTAATTAAAAATGCAAGATTGCTTTCCTTATTTGTCATATAAACTTCTAGTAGTGTATGATAAAGTGAACTTTGTGTTGATTTATAAGAAAGGCTGTTTTTTTATCGTTTGTTGCTTTTGTAAATGTCAAACTGCCGGTTTTTACACTAATAAAAGATTCAACGATTTTTATGGAGATTGCAGCTCTTTTCAGTGAAATGAAAGGTGTAGCAGTCTTCAGCAGCCGATAGTTATTCGTTAAAACTTGAGTTAAATAGCAACAATATTTAAGAAAAGAGCCATAAGAAAAAATGAAAATAGAACTAAAGGAGAGCAATATGACAAGTAATTGGCCATTTTTATCAACTTTAAAACCAAATTTTCAAGGTGCATGGAAGACTGCAGGATTTAATCAGCCTACAGCCATACAAAAGGAAACTGCTGACATGATAATGGAAGGCAAGGATGTTATTGCTAGTTCACCGACTGGAACAGGGAAAACATTAGCCTATGTTCTTCCATTATTAGAAAAGCTAAATACCGATAATAAAAATATACAGACAATCATTCTTGCCCCGTCAAGGGAACTAGTGATGCAAATCCTTCAAGAAATTCAGAATTGGGCCTCAGGAAGTGGGATACTGGCAGCATCATTTATTGGTGGTGCAAATGTAAAGCGCCAATTAGAGAAGCTAAAAAAGAAGCCGCATATCATTGTAGGAACACCTGGGCGAATTTTTGAATTAATAAAACAAAAAAAAATAAAAATGCATGAAGTAAAGACAATCGTTTTTGATGAAGGAGATCAACTCCTTACTCCGGAAAATATGCAAACAATTAATGGGATTGTTAAAGCGACATTAAGTGAAAGGCAACTTCTACTTTTCTCGGCAACACTTCAGGAGCAAACAATCCATACGGCGCGGATGCTGATGAAAGAACCAGAAATAATAAATATTAAGACTTCTGAAAATAAAGAGAAGGTTGAACATATTTATTTTGTATGTGAAGAAAGAGATAAAATGGAGATTTTAGCAAAACTAAATAGAGTAGAATCTATGCAAGCTCTTGTATTTTTTAACGATATTGGAAAGCTAAATGTTATAGCAGAAAAAATGAAATATAAAGGTCACTTGGTTGGAGAATTACATAGTGAATTGAAAAAAGAAGCAAGAGCGAAAGCAATTAGCCAATTACAGTCTGGTGAGTATTCTCTACTTTTTACTACTGAAGTAGCGGCAAGAGGGCTAGATATTGCCAATCTTCCATTTGTAATCCATTTTGATTTACCGGACAATACCTCCCAATATACTCATCGTTCAGGTAGAACAGGAAGATTAGGTCAGGAATCGGGAACGGTTATTTCTATTGTTACATTACGAGAAGAACGAACGTTAAAACAGTTTTGTCGGGAACTTGAAGTGCCTGTCAATCAAAAATATTTGTATGCTGGACACATCGTTGATCAGAGAGGTTAATGGATACATTTGAAATGGGCATCTACACATTTTTTGTCAGTAGATGCTTTTTTATTATTCAGTACCTTGCATTAATCAGTAGTATCGATTATTATATAGTTATTACTAGTGAACAATGTGCAGTAGCTGATATTAATTTGTAGGAGGTGGATTTTTTGAATGTCCAGTTTAAAAAGGGTGTTTTAGAACTATGCGTTCTAATCTTAATTTCTAAAAAGGATCAATATGGCTATGAGTTAGCTCAAAATATATCCAGTAAAATAGAAGTTGCAGAAGGGACTCTGTATCCTTTACTTAGAAGATTAACAAAGGATGATCTTTTAACCACTTATTTATTAGAATCCACTGAAGGGCCACCAAGAAAGTACTATTCAATTACAACAAAAGGCCTTGAATATATGTTTGATTTAATTAGTCAATGGAGGCAATTTTCCGAGGCAGTCAATCAATTTATTACGGAGGGTATGGCGAATGGGGAGAAATGAATTTATAAAAAGTCTAGAAAGCTATTTATCGAAAGTTCCTGAACGTGATCGAAAAGATATGCTTTATGATTTTGAAGAGCATTTTACAATCGGGATTGAAAATGGAAAAACGGAGGAAGAAGTTGTTTTAGAGCTAGGGGATCCACAAATGATTGCTAAGGATTTAATAGCAGAGTATCGAATAAGTGCAGCAGAAAAGGATCGTTCTGTTCCAAATATTACACGTGCGATGATTGCAACGGTTAGTTTAAGTTTTTTTAATATTGTTTTTTTATTGGGGCCCGTTCTAGGACTTATTGGGGTGTATATTGGATTGTGTGTGACTGCAATTGTGATGACGGTTGCTCCTTTATTAGTCGTTTCATGGGGGATATTTACAGGATTTGATTTATTTTTACTGCAATTTTTTGTATCGATTGTGTTATGTGCGATCGGGTTACTTTTAAGTATTGCAATGATCAATATAGGAAAGTTATTTTATTCCGTTATTCTTCGCTATATAAAATTTAATGTAAAGATAATTAAAGGGGGAAAGGCATAATGAAAAAAATGATTTTAGGGGCAATCATTTTACTGATAATCGGTATTATTGGCACGACAGCAAGTTTATATGCAAATAAGGATTCTTTGTTTCATCCGAAAGAGTGGAGTGAAAAGAAATCATTTAGTGGTAAAAACATAAATGAAATTCAAATTGATTCTGGATCTGTGGATGTCGTATTAGAGCCGTCAAATAGTGATGATGTTCAAGTTGATTTATTAGGAAAGGAAACGATAAGAAAAAAAGGGCAGTATAAATTAAAAGTAGACAATGATGGGGACCGTATTAAAATTAAGGTTAAGGAAAAAATTCGCTTTGGAGCTACTTTTTATAGCAGTATAAAATTGTATGTGAAAATTCCTGAGAAAATGTATCAATCATTAGATGTAAAATCCTCATCAGGAGAATTAACTGTAAAGGATATTTCTGCTGGAAATGCAAGTTTTAAAGCAACATCTGGTGATGTAAATGTTAAAAATGGTAAGGTGAATAATAAACTGGTTATTGAATCAACTAGTGGTACAATCGAAGCTGCAAATAATCAGGCAGAAGATTTATTCTTGAAGGCAACGAGCGGGGATATTACAAATGACGATGTAAAAGTTGCCAATCAATTATCTGTTCAAGTTGCAAGTGGTGAAATTAATGTAAATAACAATGAGGCAAAAAAAGTAAAGCTAAAATCTACTTCTGGGGATATAAATGTTGATCAGCTTTTAGCAAAGGAATCAGAAATCAATGCAACATCTGGAAGCATCGTTGTTGATGGCATTAGTGGAACTATTATTGCAAATGCTACTTCGGGAGATATAGAGATTGGACCTAATAAACAAGTTGGAAATATGAATTTAGAAGCAACAAGTGGTACAGTTGAAGTGAGAACAAAGCAACAGACATATCCTTTTGCCATTGATTTTAATGGCGGATCAGGTAGTGGGAAAATTCAAGTTTCTGGAGCAACCTATACTGAAAAAAATGAACATGAAATAAAAGGTAAAATTGGTGATGGTTCGATTCAATTAAAGGTAAAAACGACATCGGGAGATTTTGTTTTAAAATAAGGATCTTTTCTCAAACATTGTTGCGATTTCAGTAAAGTTATAACTAATAAATATCGACTGAGGATCGCTACACATATCATTTTACTGAGAAAAGACTCTCCATAAGAACCGTTAGAATCCTTAATTGGTAGTAAAAGCGGGTAGTTGGGCTTTTATAAAAGCAACAAATTATACGAAAACAGTATAAAATAACAATCAAAATAAGGAGGGAATGAATAATGGAAAATCCATTATTCATTCCCTCCTATGTTTTATAATTAGTCATTAGTTTTAGTATAGTGTTTACAGATCAAAACACCTTTTTTAGGTGTTTACAGATCAAAACACCTTAGTAGTCCAGTTTTCGCAGTTCCATACATCTGTTACGACATCTTGGTAGAATTCAGGTTCATGGCAAATAAGAAGAACACTGCCTTTGTAGTCTTGAAGGGCACGTTTTAATTCGTCCTTCGCATCGACATCTAAATGGTTTGTCGGCTCATCAAGTACTAGGATATTTGTTTCTTTATTAATTAATTTACATAGACGAACCTTTGCCTTTTCCCCACCACTAAGTACCTCAACTTTACTTTCAATATGCTTCGTCGTTAATCCACATTTAGCTAATGCAGCTCGAACTTCATATTGTGTAAAGGAAGGGAATTCATTCCACACTTCTTCAATACACGTATTATAATTCGCCTGTTTAACTTCTTGTTCAAAATATCCTGTTAATTGATAATCCCCACGCTCAACTGAACCAGATAGAGGTTTAATTTCTCCTAGTATACTTTTCAACAATGTTGTTTTTCCAATACCATTTGCACCAACTAGAGCAATCTTTTGGCCACGTTCCATTTGAAGGTTCAATGGTCTTGAAAGTGGTTCATCATAACCAATAACTAAGTCCTTTGCTTCAAAAATCATTTTTCCGGATGTACGTCCCTCTTTAAAGCGGAACTCTGGCTTTGGTTTTTCTGCAGCCAATTCAATAACTTCCATTTTATCTAGCTTTTTCTGACGTGACATTGCCATGTTTCTGGTTGAAACTCTCGCCTTATTTCTTGCTACAAAATCTTTTAGTTCAGAAATTTCTTGTTGCTGCTTTTTATAGGCAGATTCTAATTGTTGTTTCTTCATTTCATATACTTTCATGAAATCATCATAGTCACCAACATATCGATTTAATTCTTGATTTTCCATATGGTAAATTAAATTAATAACACTATTTAAGAATGGAATATCATGTGAAATTAAAATAAAAGCATTTTCATAGTTTTGTAAATAGCGCTTTAGCCATTCAATATGTTGCTCATCTAGATAGTTAGTAGGCTCATCAAGAAGCAAGATATCTGGTTTTTCAAGAAGTAGTTTTGCGAGAAGCACTTTTGTCCGTTGTCCACCACTCAAATCCTGAACATCTCGATCAAGTCCGATGTCATCAAGTCCAAGCCCTCTTGCAATTTCTTCAATTTTGGCATCAATGATATAAAAATCATTGTTAGTTAAAATATCTTGAATGGTTCCCACTTCTTCTAGCATCTTCTCTAATTCTTCCGGTGTGGCTTCACCCATCTTTTCATAGAGTCCATTCATTTCTGTTTCAAGGTCGAATAAATATTGGAATGCACCTTTTAAAGCATCCTTCATGGTCATTCCTTTTTTTAGGACCGCATGCTGGTCTAAGTAACCGACACGGACTTTTTTCGCCCACTCAACCTTTCCTTCATCGGGCTGTAGCTTTCTTGTAATGATATTCATAAACGTAGATTTACCTTCACCGTTGGCTCCAACTAACCCGATATGTTCTCCTTTTAACAAACGAAATGACACATTATTAAAAATAGCACGATCACCAAAACCGTGACTCAAATCTTTTACTGTTAAAATACTCATCTATATACACCTTTTTCAATCAGTTTCTTATTTCACATATAAAAATTATAACTAATAAAGGAGTAGGATTGAAAGTTATTTTTTAGGGATGGACCTAGAAAATATTGTCGTTTAGATAGGTGTAATATGAAGTTGAAGGATAGAGTAATATGATTTTATTTTATAGAAGAACTAAGTAAAGGAGATTGATTGCCTTTGTCGGACAAATAGGCTTTTTAAAATACTCATATTATGTATGGTTTAATAAAAAAAATAACCACATTTAGTGGTTCGATAGATTCAAAGGAATAATTTATGTCTACCATTCACAAATATCTTGCCCTCCTGGAACTTTAATGCAAATAGGGTCTCTATCTGGCGCTGCAGACACAGATGAAACTGCAAAAACAGAAAAAACTAATAAAAGAAATGCAATTTTCTTTTTCACGATATTCACCTCCTAATGAGATTATATAGCAGAGTTGGAATATTTTGCATAATATTTCGATAAATAGTTATAATTACCTACTTAAAGGTATTTATATTTAGTTTAAGCCTCTATCTTGGAATTTTGTATTTAATATTTCTATAGGCGGTACCACTGTGGAAAAATTTTTCTACAAATTTAGGGCTCACTGTTTGCAGCGCTTTTCCCTGTGAATTGATGGTGGTTGACGAGTATTCAAACCTATATTTATCAGTTAACACTTTATCTAAATAGTGAATGTTTGAGAAAAGAGCGTACAGAAAAATAAAAAAAGCATAAAAACAATAGAGACATTTAATGGTTTTATGCTTTCTTTAGATAGATAATCATTACATTGTTTTTAATAAAAGTGGCTGATTGTTTGAATTTTGGTTCATCTCAGTTGTGGAGAAATAGAAATTTAATTTTCCTTCATAAACTAGTTGAAAAGGAGAGGTTGCTTTTAGATCACTTGGAGTAACGAAGGCTAAAGGCTTATTAATGAGAACGACACCCGAGTCTTTTAACACTGATGCAACAAATTGAGAGCAGAAATAGGCATTTTTTCTCTCAATTTCTATATTAAACAGGACTCCAATAAGCCCAATAAGATTATATTTATAGTTTTGCTTATTATTTTCAAAATTTATGATTTTTCTTCTCATTTCTTGATATTGCTTTTCAGAAACCGTACAACTATAAATAGCACATTTAGCATGTTTAAAAAGACCCGTACGAATATTTTCTTTTACAAACCCTCCAATAAAAGGGTTTCTCATATTTTTTCTGCCAAAGCTATATACTTCAACCAGATTATCATCAAAGGCTAATGAAGCGTGGTTGAGTGGTTCTTGAGTAAAAAGCTTTATCATTCTTGTAAACATTGTACCAGTATCGGTTAGTAATAAATAAATTTTACGTTGCTCCACACAATTTTCCTCCTATGTAGAATTGAAATATAGGAAGGGAACATCTTGCTTTAAAGACTCTTTTAAATTGTAAGAACTTCATGATTTTTCCCCTTTATTGGTATCTTATCTCATTTATTCCAGACAGAATACGAACTATCGCAGTAATTATCTTTAAGACCTAAGACTGAGTTAATTAATTAATATTCGTAGTATGATTTGTCATTGAAGTCATTGTATGGAGCAAACCTATTTCCGTCATTCAACTGTAGATAGTAGTATGAGAAAGCTCCTTGCTCAATCTGAATAGAAAAGGATATTTATCCTATTTTTATAAATATTTATTCTTTTAGATAAGATTAACACAATTAACAATCAAAGGTAATTTCTTTTTCGTTTCATTTTTATTAAAAAATTTTAAAGATATATTTAAGGAAAACTTAAGAAACAGTTTCTTTTATTTTAAAGATGGATCTTTATAATGAGAAAAAAGATTACAAATACTAAGGAGAGAATCTTAGGGTATGGATAGAATAATAGATCGTGAACAACAGAAAAATATAGATATAGAAAACTTTGTTATTACACATGGTAAAGCACTTTTAAATTATATATATTCGCTAATGAAACATTGGGAATTGGCAGAGGATATATATCAAGAAACTCTTATAGCTGCATATATTGGATATGATTCCTTTGAATACCGTTCATCGTTTAAAAACTGGTTATTTAAAATAGCTTTAAATAAATGTAAGGATGAATGGAAAAGACAGAAAGTAAAGCACCGATACTTAGAAGAAAAAATGGATGTAATTGAACAAAATGAAGTACAGGATGAAACAGAAAAAACGGTACTAGAGAAAGTTTTACATGAAAATTTAATAAAGAAAATTAATGAACTTCCGAGCCGATACCAACAGTCATTACTACTATATTATTTTTATGATTGTAGTATGAAAGATATATCACAACGAACGTCTATGCCATTATCAACGGTAAAGACACATCTCAAAAGAGGAAAGGAACGATTACGAAGAAAAGTAGTGGGAATATACTAAAGAGATTCGGTTGAATCCTCATACGATAATATTAAAAACTCTGTATGATGCTTGTTCCAAGACTAGTTAGATTAATCATAAAAAGAGTGATTGAGTTTGAGAAAAAGCAGAAAACATCAGAAAAAAATTAAAAATGAACACTATACATTTTGGGATTTTGTTTTAGATCTATTATCCTGGTTACCAGAAATAATTATCTGGCCTTTTCGAATAGCGTTTAGATTGATTAGACATATCATCGACGGCTTTTAATACCATTGTTAATTCATTTTTTGTATGACACTAATAATCTATGCAAAATTGGTGAAATAAGTTGAAAGTATCTAAAATTTTTTGTAAAGAAAATGAACTTTTGAGGAGAGAGCTTCATATAATTAAAGTAAGGCTGGTGTAAAACGGGTTGTAATATCCCACTTTAGAAATTTTTTTGTTTAAAATGAAACTTTTTCTTAACTAATGCGTCTATATAAATAAGAAATTTAAATATTATTCAATAAAGCTGTATTAAAAAAAGCAGCGTATTTCGCTGCTTTATCAACTATAATCTCTTTGCTCCAACATATCGTGTATTCCAATAAGAACTGTTTAATTTGTCTATTTTAACACCTTTATCCACGGAGTGAATGATCTGATTATCGCCTATATAAATTGATACATGAGAAATTCCTGAGCCGCTTGTGTTGAAAAATACTAGATCACCAGGTTTGAGTTCTGATTTACTAACTTTTTCCCCCTTATTATATATGGCTGCAGAAGAATGGGGTAAAGTAACTCCCATTTTATTGAAAGAATAATAGACGAAACCTGAGCAGTCAAATCCACTTGGCGTAACGCCACCCCATTTGTATGGTGTTCCAATATGTTTTTTCGCTTCTTTAATAAGATCATCTGGAGAAAATTCTGCAGCGCTTGCAGATTGGAATGGTAAAATTAGTAAAATTGCTAGGGCGATTGTTATAACAATGGATCCGATACGTTTCATTAATTTGGCCACCTCAGTCGTTTTTTGTCTACTATTGATAATATAACAGATAATTGTCGAAATATTTTTTACAGTTATTTTAAACAAATATTACAGAAATGTTACAAAGGTAAAGCTATAGCACGAGGTTTCTTCCGTTTATTGGAAAAAAATAAGGCTATTCGTTGTCGAAAGAGTGGAACTTTGGATTATGAAATCTTTTTTTATATAATGAAAAGGGACTATGTACTTTTTTTGAAAGGAAAGATCAAATGATTGTAAAAAATGAGAAGGATTTAGAAGCTTTAAAAAAAATAGGTAAAATTGTAGCTGAGATACGTGATGAATTAAAATCATTAACGAAGCCTGGTGTAACAACAAAGGAATTAGATGAACGAGCAGGTCAATTATTTGAAAGCCATGGTGCAATTTCTGGACCAAAAGGTGAATATGACTTTCCTGGTTATACATGCATTAGTGTAAACGATGAAGTGGCACATGGTATCCCAAGTGATCGAATGATAATGGATGGAGATTTGGTTAACATTGATGTTTCAGGATCTTGGAATGGCTACTACGCAGATACAGGTATTTCTTTTGTGGTCGGAGAATCAAGTCCCGAATTAGAAGAGCTATGTGATTGTGCTCAACGGGCATTTCAAAAAGGACTTGCAAAAATTAAGGCTGGTTCAAAGCAAAATCAAATTGGTAAGGCAGTAATGAATGAGGCAAAAAGAAGTGGTTTTAATGTCATCCTAAATTTAACAGGTCATGGGGTAGGACGAGCACTTCATGAAAAGCCTGATTATATTATGAACTATTACGAGCCTTGGGATAATGATTTATTAAAGGATGGAATGGTAATAGCTTTTGAACCCTTTATCTCTACTGGTGCTGAGGAAGTAGTTGAGATGGATGATGGGTGGACATACAAAACTCCTGATGGAAGCTTGGTTGCTCAGGTTGAGCATACTATTATCGTCACGAAAGAAAAACCAATAATATTGACCTTATAGTCAAATAAGTTCAAGAATCTTCTTTAACCTATAAAGAAAATGAGGAGCTGCATTTTGAAATGCTAGCTCCTTTTTGTGTTATTTTGCTGGTACAGAAAATTGTCGGATTTTTATTGTTCGATGTAGGCGCATTGCAAATAAACCTGCACAGATAGAAAGGATAATATCTTTTGGAAGTGGTGCAGCCATCCATAGCCATGCAATTTTATAAGTAAAGCCGTCTGGAGCTGCTGCCCATAATTGATAAGCAAAGTACATCCAATTTGTACCAATAATATAGTTGATAACTAATCCAATAAGTGATGCTGTTATAAACATAAGAAATGTTGGTTTTTTCTCAATAATCTTGCCAACTATGTAACTTGTAAAAATAAATGAAATAATAAATCCGAAAGTTGGGCTGACTATTTCGCCTATTCCACCACTGAATCTTGCAAAAACAGGTGCACCAGCAAGCCCTACAATAGTATAAACAATCATTGATATTGCTCCTAATCTGCTTCCAAGGGTCGCTCCAGCAAGAATAGCAAAAAAGGTTTGTAATGTAATAGGAACCCCACCTATTACCATAAATGGAACAATAGAAGTGATATTCGCTCCAATCATCATAAATGCTGTAAATAAACCAATATAACAAATATCAATGGCACGAAATTTCATTAGTTCATCCCCTTTTTATCTACTATAAAAAGAATAATGAAAGGGAGGAAATATGTCAACTTTCATTTTTTGTAGGTTTACAAATAAGAGGCGTCTCGGGTTTTTGGAATATAATTTTAAAAGTACTCTACAAATTAATGGGAGTAAAAGACTAATAAAGAGATTTTAAAAAAGGTTAAAATATTCTCAGTACTTGTCTCATATCATAAATTAGGATGAGTTTTTACTAGATAGGAGAGACAGTATGACTTCTTTTTTTAAAGGGACATTTTTGTTGGTAGTTGTAGCATTTATTGGTGAATGTGTTGAGTTTTTTATAAATATGGTTTTGGCTAAAGAACTAGGAGAAGTAGGCATGGGTTTATATATGTCTATATTACCGGTTATCTTTTTTATTGTTGTATTAGCAAGTATGGAATTACCTGTTTCCATTTCAAAGTTTATTGCTGAAAAAGAAGACAAGTATCATTTTAGTATGCTCCAGCATGCGATCCGATTTACGGTGTTATTTACAATCGTCCTAGTTATTTTAGCACTTGCTATTTTGCCAATACTTCCCGTATTTAATCACTATCATCCATATATACGTGGACTAGTAATTGTGTTGATTCCACTTGTATCCTTCTCCTCAGTAGCTAGAGGCTACTTTATGGGAGTACAACATATGGGAAAGATTGCAATAGCAAATTTTTTGCGAAGAATTGTTCAATTAACTTTACTTGTCATTGTATATAATTTATTTCAATTCGAATTAGACAAGGCTATTTTGATTGCTCTTTGTACATTAATCGGAAGTGAACTGATTGTTTTTGTTTATTTAGTCCATACCTTCTTTTTACAATTTAAGTTAATAAAACATAAAAGCGCTGTAAGACTTACGGGTAAATCTGTTCGAAAAAGTCTCATGTCGGTTTCACTACCGACTACTGGAATGAGAATCACTCACTCTATTTCCCATGCCATCCAACCTTTTCTGATAAAAGCATCTTTAATGAAAGCTGGATTTTCAGGAACAATGGCGATTGAGCATTTTGGATTACTAACAGGTGTGGCTTTTAGTATCGGTTTTTTTCCAGCGTTCATTGCTCATTCCCTTTCTACTGTATTAATTCCAACTGTATCTGAGGCATATGCAAAAAGGGATTTTGCTAAGCTAAGAAGCCTGTTGCAGCAGGTTATATTGATGACCTTTGTTTATGGAATACCAGCTGTCATTATTTTTCACATTTTTGCAGAGCCACTTACCCATATGTTTTTTGATTCAGATGTTGCCCCTATGTACCTAAAACTTCTCTGGCCATATTTTTTGTTTCACTTTTTCGCTATTCCTATGCAAGCTTTTTTAATAGGAATTGGTTTAATTAAAGATACGCTTCTTCATTTTGTTTGGTCTACGGTTGTGATGTTTATAATGATGATTATTCTTGGATCACAACAGGAATTTAATATGATTGGTATTATACTCGCGATGAATACAGGAGCTTTACTTGTTATGCTCATGCATTATGTAACAATATGTAAAAAAATTGGTGTATCATTATTTTTTAGAAAACCTGTAAAACAATCGTTTTAATAAAATTTTAAAAGCAATCTAGGACTTTTATAATATATATGGAAACGCATTCAAATAAACGTTAAAATTAATATAATTATCTGATTAGAATAATGGAGCTAACGATTACAGAGACAGGAGGTGAACAGATTGAGCAGAAAAGATGAAATTTTAGCCTTTCTTAAAAATTCTAATGAGAGTTTCTCAGCCCAACAAATTGCTGATGAACTCAATCTCGATCGGGCCAATGTTAGTAGGTATTTAAATGAACTTTATAAGGAAAAAAGTATAGAAAAGCAAAGTGGAAAACCTATTCTATACCGTGTTGTTAACAAAGGAAAGCGACAAAACTATCCTTTTCGACAATTAATTGGTGCAAATGGAAGTTTAAAAATAGCTGTTCAGCAAGCTCAAGCTGCTATATTATATCCACCTAGAGGATTACACACTTTAATTCTTGGAAAAACAGGAACGGGTAAATCATTATTTGCCGAATGCATGTATGAGTATGCAGTTGAGTCAAATATTTTAGAGAATCATGCGCCTTTTATTACGTTTAATTGTGCAGATTATTCACAGAATCCCCAGCTTTTATATGGACATATTTTTGGAGTGAAAAAAGGTGCATATACTGGGGCGGATTCAGACCGACCCGGGTTACTTGAAAAATGTGATGGTGGTATATTGTTTCTCGATGAGATACACCGACTGCCACATGAAGGACAAGAAATGCTATTTACCTTTATCGATAAAGGGGAGTTTAGAAGATTAGGAGAAAGTGATCATTTACGTAAAGCTTCAGTACAAATTATTGGAGCCACAACCGAAAATCCTGAATCTTTTTTACTGGAGACTTTTACTAGAAGAATTCCGATGTCCATTACCTTGCCATCATTAGATGATCGAAATTTAGAGGAAAGGTTTCAATTGATTGAACATTTTCTAATCCTTGAGTCCAAAAGATTAAATGAAACCATTTATGTGGATCGAAGAGCTTTGAGTGCCTTATTAATATACCATGCATCTGCGAATATCGGTCAGCTGCAGCGTGATTTGAAATTATCCTGTGCAAAAGCATTTCTCAATTATAAGTCCAATCAAATTCAATATTTAAATATTACACAGATGGACTTACCTATCCATGTTCAAAAAGGCTTGCTTGATACTAAAGATTTCCGTGAAAAAATGGATCGATTAATCGGAAGTGATCAGGAAATATTTAAATTTCATGATCAAGAGTCAGATAGTGAAATGAGAGATGAGGATGATGATTTTTATGATGTAATTGAGAGTAAATTGCATCAATTACATCAAGATGGACGAAGCGATGCGGATATTAAAAAGGAGTTACTTGTCGATATTGACCAATATTTCAATCGTTATTTAGATAAGCTTCCTGAAGTTGGGGTTAATGAAGTTGTTGATGAACAAATTTGGGGGATAACTGAAAAAATCTACAGCTTTGCCGAGGGTGAATTAGGTAGGAGTTTCAGCAATAAAATGAAGTTTGCTTTTGCTTTACATATACAGGGGTCAATTGAACGGATTAAACAATTCCAGACTGTATTTCATCCTAATTTAAATGAAATAAGAAAGAAATACTCGAAGGAATTTAAAGTTTCTATTGAGATTGCCCAAATCATTGAAAATGAATTAAATGTTGAAATTCCACTTGATGAAATTGGCTTTATTACAATGTTCCTTGCTGCCGATATTGAGGAAAATATGCATCAACAAGGGCAAAATGTAGGAATTATTGTGATGATGCATGGGAAATCTACTGCTTCAAGTATGTTACAAACTGTACAGGATTTATTAGGTGTTCAGCAAGGGAAAGCCTTAGATATGCCACTATCAATGGAAGTTCGGGAAATGTATGAACGAGTAAAAAATACTGTCATCGAGTTGAATCCAACAAAGGGAGTATTATTTCTAGTTGATATGGGATCATTGTCTTCTTTTGGAAACATGATTTTTGAAGAAACAGGTGTGAAAACAAAAACGATATCAATGACAAGTACACCGATTGTGATGGAGGCTGTGCGTAAAGCTTCGTTGGGAAGAAGCCTGGAGGATATTTACCAAAGCTGTCAGCAATTATTCGATTATAAATTTAGTACATCTAAATCCCGAGAAAAACCTTTAAAAAAGGCAATTATTACGGCTTGTTTTACGGGCGAAGGTGTTGCATTGAAATTGAAAACTAGATTAGTAGATCTAGTAAAAGGAAAAAACATCGAAATTCTATCTATTCAGTTTCTCAATCGCCATGCATTCACGGAAAAAGTCGGACAGATCTCCGAACAATATGATATTTTAGCAATCGTAGGTACTGTCCATTTTCAGTATGATGATATTCCATTTTTTTCTGCCATTGATGTGTTTCATAAAAATAAATTTAAAGAAATAGAAAAATTAATTGAGGATGAAGAACCATACCAGAAAATGGCCCAGTCTCTCGAAGGGCATATTTCCACTATCCCTCATGTTCAGCAGTTAATTCAGCGACTTAGGAAATTAGTAAACGAAATAGAACGTAAATTAATGATTACCCTTGAAGATGGGGTAGATAAAGGAATCATTATCCATCTTATTTTTTTAATTGAAAACATGAAATTAAAGCAAGCCGTTCGTCAATTTGATGATTTTTCTGGTTTTAGAAAAAAATATGCTAGAGAAATGAGCGTTGTAAAAGAAACGTTAAGGGATCTCGAAAAAGAGTTTGATTTTATATTATCGGAATCAGAAACAGCTTATTTATGTCAGATGTTTATTGAAAATAGGAAATCATAATGTGTGTAATTAAAAACGCAAGTGTGTAATCATCATTACATATTTGTGTTTTTCTTTTTGGCGATAGAATAAGGAGTTTAGTCAAATTTAAGTTGGCACAGTTTTTGCATATTAATTAAATATAGGAGGTGAAACCACTCATTAAGGTTCTATACATTTATTATTCAAAAAGGCTGTTCTCGTATAATTTGTTGCTTTGGTAAAAAAACAACTGCTGGATATTACACCTAATAAAGGATTTAGCGGTCCGATGGAGTTTGCCGCTCCTTTCTCGGTGAAATGAAGGTGTAGCGGTCCTCAACCGATAGAAATTCATTATAACTTTACTTATTAGCAACTATTTTTGAGAAAAGAGCCTTCATAAAATGAAAGCGCTATTAGATTAAGGGGGAAAAGACAACATGAAAAAAATTATGTTAGTTTGCTCAGCTGGAATGTCTACCAGTCTACTTGTAACAAAAATGGAAAAAGCAGCAGTAGAAAAAGGGGAAGAAATACAAATATTTGCAGTGGCAGAAGCAGAAGCGAAGAATCATTTTGAAGAGATTGATGTTTTACTTCTGGGACCACAAGTACGATTTTTAAAGGGGAAACTTGAAAAGCAGCTAGATGGGAAAGGAATACCAGTTCAAGTGATTGATAGCATTGACTATGGAACAATGAACGGGGATGCAGTGCTTACTAAAGCCCTACAATTATTATAAGTAGGGAATAAGGGGGAAAAATGGATGAATAAAATTATTCAGTTTTTAGAAAAATACTTTGTTCCAATTGCTGGACGAATTGGCGCACAAAGACACTTAGTTGCTATACGTGATGGATTCGTTGCTATTATGCCATTGATGATTTTAGGATCGTTTGCAACATTATTTAATAACTTGCCAATTAAAGCCTATCAGAACTTCATGAAGTCTATTTTTGGGGAAAACTGGACTATGTTTGGTGGAGTTTTATGGCAAGGTACTTTTGCAATTGTTTCAATACTAGTCGCGTTTACAATCGCTTATAATTTAGCTAAGTCATATGATAAGGATGGACTTTCCTCGGGGGTTGTATCTGTAGCTGCCTTGCTATCAATCATGGCGACAACAAAGGATGGTGGATTACCATTATCATGGGCAGGGGCGTTAGGACTTTTTGTAGCTATTTTTGTCGCATTAGTTTCAACAGAGATTTTTACTAGACTTTTAGGGAATCCTAAATTAGTTATTAAAATGCCAGATGGGGTACCTCCAGCAGTATCGAAATCATTTGCTGCATTATTTCCTGCGATGATCACATTAACAATTTTTGGACTTTTGAAAGTGATAACTGTAAAGCTCGGAATGCCTGATATACACCAAGCATTATATGATGCTCTTCAAGCACCTATTTCAAAATTGGCAAATACATTATGGTCGGCAATATTAGTTGCAGTTGTTATTCATGTTTTATGGTTCTTTG
The DNA here is from genome assembly GCF_038007825.1 of Heyndrickxia sp. FSL W8-0496. Classification (NCBI taxonomy): domain Bacteria; kingdom Bacillati; phylum Bacillota; class Bacilli; order Caryophanales; family Bacillaceae; genus Heyndrickxia; species Heyndrickxia sp. FSL W8-0496. The sequence goes on along the minus strand of NZ_JBBOXX010000001.1, from coordinate 4,451,764 downwards.
GCTTACACGGATCCAATATTATAGAGCCAGTGATGCAAGCGGTTTATTTGCCAGCGATTAATGATAATATTGCTGCATTTAAAGCAGGAACAGAAATAACAAATATTGTTACGAAATCATTCTTTGACGGCTTTGTTCTTTTAGGTGGATCAGGTACTACAATTGGATTGTTACTGGCTATAATCTGGGTAGGGCGTAAACAAAAGCAATATTATAACTTATCTAAGTTATCTGTAGCCCCTGGGCTTTTTAATATCAATGAACCCGTTGTATTTGGCTTACCAATTGTACTAAATCCGATATTGTTTATTCCGTTTATATTAACACCTATTCTATTAACGATAATTAGTTATGTATCAATTGCAACAGGACTTGTTCCGAAAACTGTTGTATTCCTTCCTTGGACGACACCACCAATCATTGGAGGAATCATAACCTCAGCTTCCTGGAAAGGTGGAGTTTTGGCAGCATTTAATCTATTAGTATCTATAATTATTTATATCCCATTTGTGAAAATGGCTGAACGAGCATTCTTGAAAAGTGAAAAGCAAAAAAACCAAGCAGAGCCCATCCAACAAGCGAAATAGACAGCAAAGGAGATCATATAATGAATGTAGAACAAATTGTAATGACGATCATTACGCATAGTGGGAATGCAAAAAGCGATGCTGTCGAGGCAATTCAAGCAGCAAAAGCAAAGAATATTAGTACGGCCTATGAGCTTATTACAAAAGCAGAGAAGGAATTATTAGAGGCACATCATGTGCAAACATCATTAATTCAAAATGAAGCAAGAGGGAATCGTGCCGAGGTAACTTTACTTCTTGTCCATGCTCAGGATCATTTAATGAACGCCATTACATTTAAGGATCTTGCAAAAGAGTTTGTTGAGCTATATGAGTCTATGAATCAATAAATAGTGTAGAACGTGGAAGTGAGGGTAGAGTGATACCCTCTCTTCTTTTCTATAAATGATAAGAAAGCAATAAATACGAAAGGGGAATTGATAATGAGACAATTAGGAATATCCATTTACCCGCAATATGGAACGGAAAAGGAACAATTTGATTATTTAGAGCGAGCTAGTTCTCATGGTTTTTCAAGACTCTTTACCTGTTTAATGTCAGTTAGCGAAGAAAAAGATGTTAAACAAATGAAAAACTTATTAAGTAGGGCACAAAAACTTGGTTATGAAGTGATTGCTGATGTTAGTCCAAGTGTTTTTCAAGATTTGCAGCTTTCTTATAAGGATTTAGGATACTTTAAGGAACTTGGTCTTTCAGGTTTACGTCTTGATTTAGGCTTTTCTGGTTTAGAGGAAAGCATCATGTCGATGAACGAGTATGGCTTAAAAATTGAATTGAATGTGAGTCAAGGAACAAAATACTTAGAACAAATCCTTTCGTACTCACCGAATAAGCATGCATTGATTGGTTGTCATAATTTTTATCCTAGAAAATACACGGGCTTATCACGCGAGCATTTTCTAAAATGCTCAAAGCAATATAAAGAGCATGGAATTCGAACAGCAGCTATGATATCCTCTTCACATGCAAATTATGGGCCATGGCCAGTCCAAGAAGGACTCCCAACATTAGAGGAACATCGTTATTTGCCGATTATCGTACAAGCGAAGGATTTGTTTAATACTGGTGTTATTGATGATTTAATTATTGGGAATGCTTTTGCATCGGAGGAAGAATTAAGTCAGCTCGGTCGTTTAAATCGCTATCTCCTAGAGCTGAGCATACAATTTCAATCAGGTATATCACAGGTAGAAAGAAAAATCGCACTGGAACGAACACATATTAATCGTGGAGATGTTTCTGCCTATGTGATTCGCTCAACTGAGAGTAGAATAGAGTTTAAAAAGGAAGCATTTCCTACACATCATACAGAATTAATTAAACGTGGTCATGTAACAATTGATAATGACCTATACGAAAGATATAAAGGGGAATTACATATTGCTTTAAAAGAAATGGAGAATGAAGGGAAGTCAAATATAATAGGAAATATTGCTGAAGAAGAGCTGTTTCTTTTGAATAAAATTGAACCTTGGCAAAAGTTTAAGTTAGTTGAAAAAAAATCATAAGAATTGGGAGCTATCTGTGTGAGATAGCTCCTTTTAGTTTTTCGTGATTTGACAGAAGGATAAAGAAATCAATATAATAATTTCTGATTAGACTAAATAATCTAAAAATAATCAAAAAAGGAGGTTTCATCGATTAATTAAAAAACAGGGGGGAAAAGAATGGAGAATTCAATTTATTCATTGTTACCACCGCTAATTGCTATTTTAATGGTTATTTTAACTCGAAAGGTATTATTGTCATTAGGAATTGGTATTGTAACAGCGGCACTGTTGTTAGCAGAAGGCAATATTTTAAATACATTATCAACATTATGGGAAGCGCTAAAAGCTATTTTTTGGGTAGATGGTCAATTAAATACATGGAATATTTTTATAGAATTATTTGTTATTATCCTTGGTGTTATAACTGCTTTTATTACAATAATTGGTGGTGCACGCGCTTTTGGTGAATGGGCAATGAAACGTGTAAAAACAAGAGCTGGTGCCCAAATGATGGCTGCGATTTTTGGCGTAGTTATTTTTATTGATGATTACTTTAATGCTCTTGCAGTTGGGCAAGTATCTAGACCAATTACCGATTTACATCGCGTTTCGAGAGCAAAGCTCGCCTATATTATTGATTCTACCTCTGCACCAGTTTGTGTCATTGCTCCTATTTCAAGTTGGGGTGCCTATATTATTGGGATTATTGGCTCTGTTTTAACCGCTCACAGCATTTCAGATATTGCTCCTTTAACTGCTTTTTTAAAAATGATTCCGATGAATCTCTATGTATGGTCAGCATTAGCGCTTGTTTTTATTATTGCCCTTCGGGGAATAGAATTTGGTCCAATGAAAAAACATGAAGATCGTGCAATGAATACAGGGCAAGTATTCGATCCAAATAAAACTGCTCCTGGAGAAATGAAGGAAGAAATACCAATTAGCGATAAAGGAACAGTTGGCAGTCTAATTTGGCCACTAATTACATTGATCATCTCCACGATTATTATGATGCTTTGGACAGGGTCTTCAGCATCAAATGGAAGTAAAAATTTAATGACGATTTTTGAAAATGCAGATGTTGCTAAATCCCTTTTTTATGGAGGCATAGTTGGGCTAGTTATTACTCTTGGATACTTTTTTAATCAAAGCCTTAAGAAAAAGACTGTCGAGTCTAAGCTATTCTTTATAGGATTAAAAGAAGGAGTAAAATCTATGATTCCAGCAATTTTAATACTAATTTTTGCATGGATTATCGTCGATTTAATTGGCCAATTAGAAACGGGAAAATACTTAGCCGGTTTAGTAAAAAGCATGAATATGAATGTAGCCTTTTTACCTTTTATCATGTTCATCATTGCTGGATTGATCGCTTTTGCGACAGGAACCTCCTGGGGATCATTCGGAATTCTATTGCCGATTGCGGGTGAAATCTCTGCTGTTACAGATGTATCCATCATACTACCTACAATGGCTGCTGTCTTAGCTGGTGCCGTATTTGGTGACCACTGTTCACCGATTTCGGATACAACAATTCTTTCATCGACAGGTGCAGGGAGTGATCATATGGATCACGTTATGACTCAGTTACCTTATGCATTAACTTCTGCAGGAATAGCTGGTTTGGGTTACCTAGTTATTGGGATAACAAGTAGTACCATTGCTGGTCTTGCTACTGTGTTGGTGCTGCTAATTCTATTTACGCTTTTTATGAAAAAGGGTGAGAATTTTACAGTAAATGGAGATGGAATGTCATCTAAAATATAAGAATCACATTAAAAACTGACTCAAGAGTACGAGTCAGTTTTACCTTTTTGAGGAGAAATATGAAGACACTAGTATAAAAGGACTGCTATTTAGAAAATTCAAAATAAATATTGATAAAATGTAAACGCTATCATATAATGAACCTTGTAATATATGAAACTGTATTTCATATAATGAAATGTAGTGAATTGTATATGGAAAGAGGGGAATGAAATGTCTTCGTTTGTCTCCAAAAGGGTTCAAGGGTTGCCACCTTATTTGTTCTCAGTCATTGATGAAAAAAAGAAACGATTGCAGGAAGAAGGGGTGGACGTTATTGATTTAGGAATCGGTGCACCTGATCTACCAACACCAAATTTTATTGTAGACCGATTAATAAAGGAGTTACAAGATCCAAGTAATTTTAAGTACTCTGGATACGCAGGTTGCCAAGAATTCCGAGAGGCAGTAGCTTCCTTCTATAAACAACAATATGAGGTGGATCTAGATCCTACTACCGAAATTCTTACTCTCGTTGGTTCGAAGGAAGGAATTGCTCATGTTATTCCAGCAATGATCGATCCGGGAGATGCAGCACTTATTCCTGATCCTGGCTACCCTGTTTATCGAACAGCCACTTATCTTGCCGGAGGGCAGTGTATAGATTTACCACTTGATGCGCAAGACCATTACCGCCCTATCTTTTCACAATTGCCTCCATCTGTTTGTGAAAAGGCAAAGCTTATGTTTTTGAACTACCCAGGAAATCCTACCGCCGCAACTGTTGAATTAGATGTGTTTGAAGAAGCAGTTGCCTTCGCAAAAAAACACCAAATCGGTGTCATCCATGATTCTGCTTATGGTTTAGTCACGTTTGATCAATTTAAAGCCCCAAGTATATTACAAGTTGAAGGTGCAAAAGAAATAGCAATAGAATTCGGCTCTCTGTCCAAAAGTTTTAATATGACTGGCTGGCGCATTGGGTACGTGGTGGGGAATTCGGAAATTATCCGTGCGTTATCGAATGTAAAGAGTAATATAGACACCAGTCAATTTTTACCGATTCAAAAAGCAGCAGCTGAAGCATTAACAAGTGATTATCATGCTGTCGAACAAAATAATGCGATTTATAATGAGCGGTTGGAAAAAATGCTTGAAGCATTAAAAAGTATTGGAATCCATGTAGAAAAGCCGAGAGGATCATTCTTTATTTGGGCACCAGTACCGAGTGGTTTTTCTTCCAGTCAATTTGCTGAAATGGTATTGGAGAAAGCGGGTGTCATTATTACACCGGGAAATTCGTTTGGGCCATCTGGTGAAGGTTATTTTCGTATCTCCTTATCCGTTCCAACTGTGCGTCTTGATGAAGCAGTCAAAAGAATAAAATCCTTGAACCTTGAGGTGACAAAACATGCCCCTAACCATTAAAAAGAAAGTAATGGGAGCTGCACAAGCAATCATCGAATGTATGAAAATCGAAGAAATAACAAAGGTGTTTTGTGTACCAGGAGAAAGCTATTTGCCAATATTAGATGCAATATACGACGAACCGACCATAGATTTAATTTCTACGAGGCATGAAGGTGGGGCTTCATTTATGGCGGAGGGGTTTGCAAAAGCAACGAGAAAACCCGGAGTGGTGATGGCAACCCGTGGGGTAGGTGGGGCAAATTTAGCAATTGGTGTTCATACAGCATATCAGGATTCGACTCCTATGGTTGTATTCTTAGGTCAGGTTCACAGTAAATTTCGTGGTCGTGAAGGATTTCAAGAAGTAGACTTGGATCAGTTTTTTGGTCATATTGCCAAGTGGACTGTCGAAATTAATGATGCTGTAAGAATCCCTGAATTGGTACAACGAGCATTTCGAATAGCACAAACGGGAAGACCAGGACCAGTTGTCGTTTCTTTGCCTGAAGATATATTAAAGGAGAATTGTGAAATGGCTTTTGGTTCAAAAGTGAATGTGCCAAAACCTGTCCCAGCTAAGACTGAGTTAGCTCAAATTGAACATATATTAAATAATGCAAGGAAACCACTTATTATTGCGGGGGGTGGCATTATTCATTCGAAAGGTGAGCAGGAGCTCATCGACTTCGCGGAAAAATATTATTTACCAGTCGTAGCTGCTTTTAGGAGACATGATGTTTTTCCTAATAATCATCCTCTATATGTCGGCCATTTAGGTTTAGGAACTGCTAAAGGGATACTTCAAACTGTAAATGAAGCGGATGTAATTCTTGCTATAGGTACACGTCTATCTGAAGTCACAACTCAAGATTACACATTACTCTCCTCAGAACAAACATTAATTCATATTGACATCAGTGCAGATATGCTTGGGAATGTTTATCCTCCCGAAGTAGGGATCGTAGCAGATGCAAAAAATGCATTATTCGCTTTCCAAGGCATCCAGGTGCAACCAACATGGCAAAAATGGGTGGATCAATGCCACCAGATTTATATTGAAACAACTTTAATAATGAATAATGGCAAAAGTGAAAAACTAACTAATTTTGATGTCATACATTTATTACAAGAAAATCTTCCGGATAACGCTATTATTACGAATGATGCGGGTAATTTTGCAGGATGGCTACATTCGTATTATCAGTTTCATAAGAAGGGGACCTATATTGGTCCAACATCAGGAGCAATGGGGTACGGTTTGCCAGCAGCCATTGGTGTTAAGCTAGCACATCCAGATCGTACAGTCGTCTCTCTATCTGGGGATGGCGGAATGATGATGACTGTCCAGGAATTAGAAACAGCCTCACGTTACAATATACCGGTCATTAGTCTCGTATTTAATAATCGAATGTATGGAACCATTCGTATGCATCAAGAAATTCACTATCCTACTAAAGTTAGCGGAACTGATCTAGGGGATATAGATTTTAGTGGATTAGCCCAGTCTTTGAATGCAAATGGTGTAAAAGCTAGGACAAAAGAGGAATTTAAAAAGGCTTTACGAGAAGCGATGTATTCATCTAAGCCTACTGTAATTGAAATTGAGATGGACAGGGCGCAAATCTCTACGACAAAAACGATAAAAGATATACGTGAAAATTTATAAGGAAAAAGGAGATAGGAATATGTTAAATACAGTCATTAGCGGAGAAAGAGTAGTTAATTATATCAATGGGGAGTGGACCGTTCCAACTGAAGAAAAGTATACATCAATTGTTAATCCGGCAACAGGAAAATCTATTGGGGAAATTTTACTCTCATCAAAAGAAGAGGTTGATCTTGCAGTAGAAGCAGCAAAAAAGGCGCAAAAAAAGTGGGCATTAGTACCAGCCCCGCAAAGAGCTGAGATTTTATATCGTGTTGGTCTCATTATGAAGGATAGAAAGGAAGAATTATCACGAATTTTGACGCAAGAAATGGGGAAGGTCATTGAAGAAGCACGGGGAGAAGTTCAAGAAGGAATTGATATGGCCTTTTATATGGCGGGGGAAGGAAGAAGGTTATTCGGAAATACAACTCCATCTGAGTTAAAAGATAAATTTGCGATGAGCATTCGCGTTCCTGTTGGGATTGTTGGTATTATTACTCCTTGGAATTTCCCAATTGCTATTGCAACATGGAAGTCATTTCCCGCAATTGTCGGAGGGAATGCAGTCATTTGGAAGCCCGCAACGGAAACACCGCTAATGGCTAGAGAACTAGTAAAGATATTTGAAGAAGCAGGCTTGCCAAAAGGAGTGATAAACCTTGTTTGTGGCTCAGGTTCCCAAGTGGGGAATGCGATGGTTGAGCATCCAGATATTGATGTCATTTCTTTTACAGGATCCAATGAGGTAGGGCGCACGATTGCAGAAACATGTGGAAGAATGTTAAAGCGAGTATCCCTAGAAATGGGTGGAAAAAATGCCGTTATTGTAATGGATGATGCAGATTTAACATTAGCTGTAGAAGGAATTTTATGGAGCGCATTTGGAACAAGTGGTCAAAGATGTACAGCATGTAGTCGCGTTATTGTTCATGAGAATGTAAAAGAAAAACTTGAAGAGCAGCTGTTAGTAGCAATGGAAAAACTAACACTTGGAAATGGTTTAGATGAAAGTGTGAAGATAGGTCCAGTCATTAATGGAAGTGCACTTCAGAAGATCCATGAATATGTTGGAATTGGAAAGAATGAAGGGGCAAAGCTTTTAGCAGGTGGTTCAATAGTCAAGGATGATAGACTTGGAAATGGCTATTATTATGAGCCAACCTTATTTACGGATGTGACACCAAATATGAGAATTGCACAGGAAGAAATTTTCGGACCGGTAGTGTCAATCATTCCAGTCAAAAGCTTTGAGGAAGCAATTGAAGTGAACAATGGCGTTACATATGGATTATCAAGTTCTATTTTTACTAGAGATGTGAATCGAGTGTTCGCTGCACAAAGAGATTTAGACACTGGAATTGTATATGTTAATGCAGGAACGACTGGTGCTGAGATACATTTACCATTTGGTGGAACGAAGGGTACAGGAAATGGCCATCGTGATTCAGGAGTGCAAGCACTAGATGTATTTACAGAATGGAAGAGTGTATATGTGGATTATAGTGGGAAGCTTCAACGTGCCCAAATAGATGTGGAGTAATTGAATCGTTTTAATCAACAAATTTGAAACAATCAGGGGAGGAATTTTCATGAAAATCGCTGTTTTAGGTGCTGGACTTATGGGAAAGGAAGCAACTAGAGATTTGGTGAATAGTGCAGGTGTGGAGAAAGTTACATTAGCGGATGTGGATGTGAAAAGAGCTGAGGCTGTATGCCAGCAGCTAAAATCTACGAAACTATCATCTGCCTACTTAGATGCAACTAACCAAGATCAATTGGCACATTTTATCCGTGATTATGATGTCGTTATTAATGCCCTTTTTTATACTTTCAATGAAAAAGTGGCTAGAGCAGCGATTGATGTGGGGGTAAACTGTGTAGATTTAGGAGGGCATATTGGGCACGCGACAGATCATGTTTTGGCAATGCATGAGGATGCAAAAAATGCAAATGTGACGTTGATTCCTGATTTAGGTGTAGCACCTGGAATGATTAATATTCTTACAGGTTATGGTGCTAGTCAGCTGGATGAGGTTAAATCGATTAAAATTTATGTAGGTGGTATTCCTGTTGTACCTGAACCACCACTTGAGTATAATCATGTATTTTCTATGGAAGGGGTATTCGATCACTATACTGATCCATCTTTAGTTATAAGAAACGGAATCAAACAAGAGGTCCCTTCTTTATCTGAGATTGAAACAATTCATTTTGAAAGATTTGGTCCACTAGAAGCATTTCATACAGCAGGTGGAACATCGACATTATCCCTGTCCTATCCAAATGTAGAGACACTTGAATATAAAACGATAAGGTATCAAGGGCATGCAGAAAAGTTTAAATTACTAGTTGATCTAAATCTAACAAGAAGTGATTATGAAGTAGAAGTAAACGGTCAAAAAATCAAGCCCCGGGATGTCTTATTAAAAGCATTAGATCCGATAGTTGAGCTAGGTGAGAAAGATGATGCTGTACTTCTTAGAGTGATTGTTGAAGGAAATAAAAATGGTGCAAAGAAAAAGCTAGAATATGAATTGATCACCTATAAAGATCGTGTGAATCAAGTAACCGCCATGGCTCGGGCAACTGCAAATACGATATCTGTTGTAGCTCAAATGATTGGTAGTGGACTTATTTCTCAAAAAGGTGTCTACCCACCAGAAAAAATTGTTCCTGGAAGGGCTTATATTGAAGAAATGGCAAAGCGCGATGTTAATATAGTGGATAAAAGTTCGCAATCTCGTTCTAATGTTAATGTATAATCCTGTTTCTCTCCCTCTAATAAATAGGGGGAGTATTTTATAGCTTGAAAAGGAGTAGAACAAAGTGAATCAAAGTATTATTAAGGCATTAAGCCTTTTGGACTTTTTCTCAGAGGAAAGACCTGAATTGAGCTTAAAGGAAATAACTGAACTTGTTCAATTACCAAAGCCAACGGTTTATCGTTTATTGTCATCATTAGAATATTGTGGCTTTCTAACGAAAACAAGGGATTCAGACTATGATAAGCGTTACAGACTTGGATTAAAGCTAATGGAGTTAGGACAATTGGTTTCGGATCAATTGGAATTAAGGAAGATTTCGCTCCCCTTTATGAAAGAATTGGCCAATGATATAAATGAGGTTGTCCACTTAGTCATTGTCCATCAGGATGAGGCTGTTTATATTGAAAAAGTGGAAAGTACCCATGCATTGCGGTTGTATACAAGAATTGGAAAGAGATCTCCTCTTTATCTTGGTTCTGGCCCTAAATTACTATTAGCCTATTTATCAGATGAAAAGAGAAAAGCAATAATAGAGAAGACGACTTTACAAGATTTTAAAAAAGATCTCTTGAGTAAAGATCGATTAATGATGGAAATAGAAGAAATCCAAAGAAATGGTTTCTCCGTTAGTTATGGAGAACAGGATGAGGGAACAATCGGAATATCATTTCCTATATATAATTATTACGGTGAAGTAATCGCTTCTCTTGCGGTAAGTGGCCCTTATTATCGCTTTGAGGGTAGGAATTTAGAGAATATTAAAGACAAGACAAGGATTATTTCTAAAAAAATTTCCTCCGAGTTAGGGCATCGTTAATGTTTGATTTGAGTGCTATCTTTTATCAATGATAATTGCTATATTAGTGTTATTGTTTAATTTGGAAGAAGGTTTACAGAAGTGCTGAAAACAATGTTATCAAATATAGCAATTATATTATTCATGCATCTATGTCTCCAGCCTTTGTATTTTGCAAATAATAAGCAAGGGAAAAGGAATGCAGTATTACATGTTTTTATTGTCTCACTTACAGTTATTAGTTTATTTTATTTTCCTATATTGATAGAAGAGAAATTTCGATTTGATTTAAGGGCCATTCCCATCTCCTTTATATCTGTTATGCATGGAGTAATTTTTGCGATTCCAGTTGTCATTATAGCAAGTGTATGGAGATTTATATTAGGTGGGGCGGGGGCATTTCCTGGTATTATTTTTTCTATTATCATACCAGCAATATTAAGTTTGATTATCCGTCGCTTTTTTCATTGGGGAAAATTTGGAGTAATGAAGGTGCTATTTTTTTCTACTATTATTTGGGCAGTTTGTGATCTTCCGTTTCTATTTTTTGTCGATTTAGATATAAACTTTTATATGATGCGTTATGTGACTTTTCAATTAAGTATATTAATATTATTTGCTTTCACTAAACTATCATACCACCATCTTCATTTACTTAACCAATTTAAGTTTAATGCAGAACATGATTCATTAACAAAATTGTTTAATATGAAAAGATTTTATGAGGAAATAAAAGCAATTAAGCCTTTAAACCGTGAGGGTGGATATATTGCTATGATTGATATTGATCATTTTAAAAAGATCAATGACACATATGGTCATCAAACTGGAGATTTAGTTTTAAGAGATTTTGCAAAGATTTTATTGAAACATAGACAGCAAAGGGCTATAGTAGCCCGTTATGGTGGGGAAGAGTTCATTTTTTTTAAACAGACAGATACGCTTGAAGAAGCTCTCCAAACATTTGAAGAGATTAGAAAAGATGTTGAAACCTCCCAGTTCTATAGAAAAACTGGGGAGCTAATAGGTCAAGTTACTATTTCAATTGGAGTGGCTTCATTTCCAGCCAATTCAAAACTAGAGTATGCAGTAAAGATAGCCGATGAACAGCTATATAAAGCAAAAATGAATGGAAGGAATCAAGTGGTATGTTCGATGAAATAATCTTTTACATACCCAACTAAATAAAGAGAACCAGTAACTAATACGATCCCGGTGTGTTTTGTTTGATGAAATACATAATCAAACACATCAGCTATGTTGTTAAGAAAAATATAATTTGTTTTTCCGATTGAGCGAAGCGTGTGATGAATGTCTTCGCTACTGCTATTTCTCTCCAAAAATGGATGTGGCGTAAACACATAGATTGCATTAGGAAATTCAATGGAACGAAGCATTGTACTAATCTCCTTATTAGAGGAGATAGATAAAATAACAATTGAAATCGGCATGTTTAATGAATCGATGTTTTCTTTCAAGGTTCTTAACTCTAGTGAATTATGGGCACCATCAAACAAGAATGGTTGTCCTTTTATATCTAGGAGCTCCATTCTACATGAAGATTGGACATGGCTTAAGGCTTGCATAATTTTTTCTTTATCAAATGAATAGCCCATCTCTATTAATGCTTCACTAACCGCTAGTGCATTACTAGCATTTTGGATCTGATGGGTACCAAGCATTTGTAGTTGTTGTTTTTCTATTAAAAAATAATTTCCCTTATAATGGAATATACTCCCATTTTCATCAGACTGCTTCATTATAAATCCATAATCACGATTGATAAATTGGAATTTTGTTTCATCAAGTGCTTCAATCTTTAATAAATAGTTCCTTGCTTGAACATTATTCATTCCACAAATAGCATATTGGGTAGATTCCTTAATAATACAGGATTTATCGATAATAATATCCTCAATTGTTGCTCCTAATAAATGGGAATGATCCATCGTAATCTCCGTAAAAACGGCAATAAGTGGATCAATTACATTGGATGGATCTGTTTTTCCTCCTACTCCATTTTCAAATACAATTAGTTGAAGTCCTTGTTGCTTAAAATAAAGAAGTGCAATCACTATCATAATATGCATATGAGCAACATATTGTTCAAATTCATAATTGCTAAGCTTATTTTCAACTACTTCTACTAAGGTAATAAAATCCTCACGGTCAATCCTTTTTCCATTATATGAAAATCGTTCTTCATAATGGGTGAGATGAGGTCCAGTAAAAAGTCCATGAGGATAGGAATGCTGTGTAAGGATAGCTGAAATAAATTGTGCAGTGCTACCTTTCCCGCAGGAGCCAGTGATTTGAATAAACTGAAATTCAGTTAGATGAATGGAAAATAGTTCGAGTAAATCTCTCATAATCTGGTGGTGGAACCCATTTTTTCGATTCATTGTTCGACCATTAAATTTTGAAAGATAGCTAAGAGCGTGATTGTACCGTGAATTCACCATAGTATGAAACTCCTGTTTTTTGCGATAGTCATGATAAAATTTTACCATAAGTGTATTAAATCTCAAGAAAATACAAACCGAAAAAAATAGGTTGTCTAAAAAGCTTATTAGACAACCTTATTGTCAGGTTCCTGTGGTAATGGATCGACTCTATTGGCATCTTCAAGATCTAATGCTTGTATAATGCCATAAATAAATGTCCATCCTGAGAAACCTATTATTGTGATAAGAACACCGAATGTAATCACATAATCCAACATGATCCTCATCCCCTTTTAATAAAAGGTATGCAGGTCATTGGATGAAATTTCATGATTTTTTCGCTAAATTTTCATTAATTTCAGTTCTAGTCTTCCATTCCTTCTTTAAGAGACCGAATAATAGCATATCATACGTCTTTCCGTGGCGCTGTAGAAACTCTCGATAAATTCCTTCTTGTTGGAATCCTAGCTTCTTATACAAGGAAAGAGCAGGTACATTGTAATCAAATACAGTGAGCTGCACGCGGTTTAGATTTAGCTCATAAAAAGCGAAATCTAATGCAAGCTTCATGCTTTCATAACCATATCCCTTCCCACGATGATCTTTTCCGCCAATTGCAATAGCAATCCAGCATACTCGATTATTCCACAGAATTCCGTCCAGTTCAATGTATCCAATCAGTGCATTAGTATGTATATTTCTTATCGCAAAAAGGTATTGGGTGTTTGAATCAGAAAATTCTTCAAACCATTTTGTTAATTGTGATTTTGAACGGGGAGTGGCAGGCATTGCATCAAATAAATGGGAAAATTCTGTATCGTCAAACCATGGTAGGATCGTCTCTAAATCGCTTTCATGAAGTGCAGTTAATTTAACTTGTTCTCCTGTCAATACATCCATAAGAACCCTCCGACTTTTTTCTACTATGAAATTCGACAAAAGGGAAGAAAATCCTGCAACCATTATTAATGTAAATTATTTCGTCCTTTTTTGTTCATTTAATAGTTGGTCAACTTTTTTCTCAATTCTATCTAATTGCCTAGCTTTTATGTCTGATGAGCGACGAATGGATCTGACAATGTAGATACAGAAGATTACTAAGAATATCAAAAAAATGATAGGAAGTAAACCTGAGATAAATTGTATTTCCATAAATACCACCACCATTGTTGGAAAATTTAATCCATTTTGGACGGATTATTCGGTTTTACTTCGGATTTTTCTTTTTTCAAAATAAATCCATATGTAATAAGTTGTCCAAGCCACCACCAAAATTAGGAAAGAATAATTTTTATATCTTTCTGGAAGATAAAGTATGCCCAGTATGGATAGAAATAGGGCGGGTATGATTAAGACAATATACTTTTTTTTATGCATAATGAAATTCCCCTTTATCTATATTTACGGACGAATGAATAGTTAGTTTCAATTTTTATGGAATATTGTGAAGTTAAATCGAATGGTAGATTAGCTGTTAATGATTAAAATTCGCGGATACGAAACAGGGTGTGCAAGGGGGGCACAAAAGAAATGCACAGGATAATTTGTAGTTAAAAAAGGGTATCTAGATGCTTTAAAAATTAACAAGATACCCCATTAAATGAACATGATTTTATTGGTGGGAAGAACACAAAGAACTTGATATGACAATAATACACATCTATTTTTTTCGTTTCCTTTTATCTAGCAAGTATGTATAAATCGATATACTTACTTTTATTACTCTAAATTTTATATTGTTTATTTTCTAAGACGATAATTTTCTCATGAGTTGGAGTAAGAGCGGTTCGTTTGGTATTTTCAACTAATTCATGAATATGATTCACACATTTTTGGGCTCCCATTATTAATAATGGAACCCCGATAGGATTTAATTTTATTCCTTTCGCGAGAAATCCTCCTAAGGACATAGAAAAAGGGACAGTAGGTGACGTATTAGAAAAAATAATCCGTTCCTCCACTTTGAAATGTTTCAATAGAAGAATTCCGAAATTTAAAAGTGAAGGAATGACAAGATTTTGCGATTTTCTACCTAATGTATAAACAGAGTTCCCTTCCGCATCTTTTCCATGGAATATAAACGTACCGAAATCTTTTTTGCTTAGTTTGTTAAAATAAGGAACTGCTAAAATTTCCTCTTTTGATAGAGATGTAAATGGTGGTTTAAGAATTTGCAAATGAATAGCTGCAGCCAATGAGGTGGTATGGGTTCCACCGTAGTCGTTATAAATATATATCATAAAATCTTCCTTTCAAGAAATTCAAAAGTGAGTTAACTACAAATAATTCTGTATTTAATAGGCAGGATATTTCTCAAAGTTTTGAAACATATAGGTACAAATGAACCTTGAGAGTTAGTTTGCATATTATTTTTGTTCTTATTCTGCAAACGATTGTACTACATTAGATGTTACAATTCTTATCATTAGTTCAGAGACCAAAAAAGACAAGGGTTTCAAAATTACTGAAACCCTTGTCTTTCTTGAGTTTTTATTAACGGCCCCGAGAGGACTCGAACCTCCGACGCATGGTTTAGGAAACCAACGCTCTATCCGCTGAGCTACGGAGCCATAATAAATTATTTTTCATTTAACGACACTAATATTATATATGAATTATCTTATTTTGAAAAGTTAGAGACTCAAAAAGAATAGAAAAGCAAAGGCATAATAGGCTTTTAGCTGCCTTTGCTTTTTAGTTTATGATGAAAGGCTTAATAAGCTAGGCTGAATAACCCTTTGATATGAGATAAGTAACGAATATTACTTGCTTCCTTCATTAAAGATGCTGGAAGACCTTTTAATGGTGTTTGATTTCCACCGATAATAGCAACTGCATCTTTTCGACCAAGACTTGCAAGTGTTCCAGAATCTACTGGAGAGAATTCTTCTAATTTCTTATCTGCGATTAAAGCAAAGACATTGTATCCAACAAGTTCACCCATTTGCCATGCATTTTGTGCAGTTGGAGCATATGGACGCCCATTTGGAGCCATTAATACAGCACTGTCACCTACAACAAATACATCAGGATGAGAAACAGATTGAAGATATTCATTTACTGTTGCACGTCCACGATTCACTTCAAGACCTGATTCACCAACTAGTGGATTTCCTTGTACCCCACCAGTCCAAACAAATGTATTAGTAACAATCTTTTGACCATCTTTTAAATCAACCGTATTGCCTTCTACATTTGTTACAGGAAGACCAGTTAAGAATTTAACGCCACGTTTTTCTAAGCTTGTTGTAGCACGCTCGATTAAGTGGTCTGGTAAAACTGGTAAAATTTTAGGACCAGCTTCTACAAGCATAATTTTAAGTTCTTTTGGATCAATTCCATATTTTTTAGCTACACCTGGAATAGTGTCAACAATTTCACCGACTAATTCTACTCCAGTTAAGCCACCGCCACCAATAAGGATTGTAGCGTCTGCTTCATTTTTTGTTTTTGCGTATTCTTGAATACGTCCTTCAATATGACGGAAAATTTTGTTCGCATCATTGGTTGATTTTAATACCATACTGTTTTCTTCTAATCCTGGAATTCCGAAATAAGAAGTAACACTACCTAGGCCGACAACAAGTACATCATATTTAAGTGCAGTGCTATCTGCAAGATGTATTTCTTTTTTGTCTACTGAGAAAGAAGTGACCTTTGAAATTTTAAGATCAATATCTTTTCCTTTGAATAGTTTTTCTAATGGCATTGCAATCGCTTGTTCAGAAATATTTCCTGCAGCTAAGCGATGAAGCTCAGTGATGATTTGGTGTGTTGGGTACTGATTAATAACTGTAACAGTAGCTTCTGACTTATCTAAATATTTACGAATATTTAATGCTGATAGAAGGCCACCATACCCAGCACCTAAAATGACGATATGTTTTGACATAGTTTATCCTCCATCCTATAAAGAAATTATCGTTGTTTACTACGTTGTTCAGACACTTGAAGAAATGCACTTAGGAAACGGAATAGTTTTTGTGCTTGTGGGTCTTTTAACATTCTAAGCAGACCAAATAATCCGATTACTTCACCATTGTTCTCTTCAGCAAGATCTTTTGCTTCGATAGCAGTTTGAGCAATGCTTTTTACACTTGTTTTGATTGGTTCTACAATCTCAGAAATTGCTCCAACTGTATCATTTTTTAGTACTTCATCTGTAGAAACTGATTTTGCAAAATCATAGGACTTCGTTAAGATAGTAACGAGTTCTGTTAGTTTTGGCAATTGTTCAACTAATACAGTTAAGGATTCCTGAACTTCAGGCTTTAATAACTGATCAAGCACATCAAGTTGTTGCTGGCTAGGAACAGGTTTTTGTACATTAAGCTCAGCGTTTGTTTGATTGTTAGTATCTGACATTTTCAATTCTCCTTTTCTTTAGGCATCACTACTAGGCTACTCCACTTCTAAATACTTGTCCATTAATTAGTGTGGATTTTTTATAAAAATATATATAAATTTCTTCCTATATTGTATCAATAAAATCACAAGAGGAAAATATTGCGTTTACAACTGGAAAACCCCTTATTTTAAATACATAAAATAGAGTTTTTTCAAACAAATTGATCACTGAGCATTTTCTATTTTCCCCCTTTGAAAAATGACTTACGCTCGTCTTTTTTTAAATTTTTCTTCATATGAATGAATAAGACAAAAGTGAGGTGATTAATTGATCCAATTAGAGGGCATTATCCCGGCAATAAGAGGTATGAAGGGGTTTGATAAAATCTTGAAGAGTGAGAAGAAGCATATTGTTTTTTTAGAAACTCGCCTTTCACTACTTCTACATGCAGTAAAGCATGCAAAACAAATGGATAAGCAGGTACTCGTACATGTCGATTTAATTCAAGGATTAAAAGCGGATGAATATGGATTAGATTTTCTCATTAGAGATATGAAGGTAGATGGGATTATATCCACTAGAGGGAGCGCGATTACTTATGCTAAAAGAAATAATGTAACTTCTATTCAAAGAGTGTTTGCATTAGACAGTCATGCTCTAGAAAATAGTATTAAAATGATAAATACGCTAAAGCCAGATTATATTGAAATCCTACCTGGTATTGTGCCGTTTATCTTAGAAGAGGTATATGAAAAAACGGGGATACCAATTATTGCAGGAGGGTTAATAAGGACAAAACAAGATATTGAATACGCATTTAGTAAGGGAGCTAGGGCAATCACAACCTCAATGCCATTATTATGGGAATTATAAAAATTTTTAATAAACCGGGTTGACTTTCTTGATATTCCGCATTAACCTGTAACTAACAAGTTAATAGGTGGATGGAGATACGGAGACCCATTTTCAATAGCTGTTTATCCTTGGATAAATAGTATATTGATTTTGGGTCTTTTTTGATGTCCCAATCATTGACTTGTAGAAATTGACTCTTACTTAAAGGGAGATGGGATGATGTCTGAATTTCTTGCCGAATTGATTGGAACGATGATTCTTATTATCTTTGGTGGTGGTGTTGTCGGCGGGGTAGTCCTTAAAAAGACAAAAGCTGAAGGCGCAGGATGGATCGTTATAGCGATTGGCTGGGGTCTTGCAGTGACAATGGGTGTCTATGCAGTAGGAAGTATTTCTGGAGCACATTTAAATCCTGCTGTTACAATTGGATTTGCTTCCATTGGTGAGTTTCCGTGGGATAAAGTGCCTCTATATATTCTGGCACAATTAATTGGAGGTTTCATCGGTGGTGTAATTGTCTTTTTTCAATATCTCCCACATTGGAAAGAAACAAAAGATCCAGGAGATCAGCTTGCAGTTTTTTCAACGGGTCCCGCCATTCGAAGTACTCTTTCAAATTTAGTAAGTGAAATGATTGGTACATTTGTCCTTATTATGGGGTTATTATTTATTGGTGCGAATGAATTTACAGAAGGATTAAATCCTGCCATTGTTGGTTTATTAATCGTCGCGATTGGTTTATCATTAGGGGCAACAACAGGCTACGCAATTAATCCTGCACGTGATCTCGGACCTAGGCTTGCCCATGCGATATTACCGATTATTGGGAAAGGAAGCTCTGACTGGGGATATGCCTGGATTCCAATCATTGGCCCCATCCTTGGAGGAACTTATGGAGCATTATTTTATAAAGCTATCTTTATAGGAAAGTTTACAATTGCATTCTGGATTGTTAGCGTTGTCATTGTCATAATATTTATCGGTGCACTAATGAATGAATTAAAAAATAGAAATCTTTCAGAAAACAAGTTGTGAGGGGGAAAATACATGAATCGATATATACTAGCTCTTGACCAAGGAACAACAAGCTCACGTGCGATTCTATTTAATCATGAAGGAGAAATTATTGAAACGGCTCAGAAGGAATTTGAACAATTTTTTCCGAAACCGGGCTGGGTTGAACATGATGCAAACGAGATTTGGACATCCATTTTGGCGTGTATGGCTGAAGTCATAAGAAAAGCAGATATTGAACCAGATCAAGTGGCAGGTATAGGGATTACGAATCAACGTGAAACGGCGGTTGTATGGGATAAGAATACTGGAAAACCAATTTATAAAGCTATTGTTTGGCAATCCAGGCAAACAGATGACATTTGTAAAGATCTCCGCGAAAAGGGTTACAATGATTTGTTTAGAGAGAAAACAGGATTACTCATTGATGCTTATTTTTCAGGGACAAAGGTTAAATGGATTCTTGATCATGTTGAGGGAGCAAGAGAAAAGGCAGAAAAAGGTGAATTATTATTTGGAACGATTGACACATGGTTGGTTTACAAGCTATCGGGCGGGAAAAAGCATGTCACTGACTATTCAAATGCCTCTCGAACACTAATGTATAATATCTATGATTTAAAATGGGACGATGAATTATTAGACATTCTTAATGTGCCTAAAAGTATGCTGCCAGAGGTGAGACCATCTTCGGAAATATATGCAAATACCGTGTCCTATCATTTCTTTGGTCATGAAATACCAATAGCTGGAATTGCGGGTGATCAGCAAGCAGCATTATTCGGGCAAGCATGTTTTGAAAAAGGCATGGCAAAAAATACTTATGGAACCGGATGCTTCATGCTAATGAATACGGGAGAAAAGGGAGTAAAATCTGATCATGGGCTACTAACTACACTTGCATGGGGCGTTGATGGGAAAGTCGAGTATGCCCTTGAAGGAAGTATCTTTGTCGCTGGCTCAGCGATTCAATGGTTAAGAGATGGATTGAAAATGTTTGAGCATGCTCCTGACAGTGAAGCGTATGCAACAAAAGTAGAATCAACAGACGGAGTTTATATGGTACCTGCTTTTGTTGGGCTCGGAACTCCTTATTGGGATAGTGATGCACGTGGTGCAGTATTTGGTTTAACGCGAGGAACAACAAAGGAACATTTTATTCGAGCTACACTAGAATCCCTTGCATACCAAACAAAGGATGTGTTAGATGCCATGATCTCTGATTCAGGGATTGAGCTGAAAACACTACGTGTCGATGGTGGTGCGGTGAAAAATAATTTCCTTATGCAGTTCCAGAGTGATATTCTCGGTACACCTGTTGATCGCCCAATAGTCAGTGAGACAACTGCATTAGGTGCTGCCTATCTAGCCGGCTTAGCTGTTGGCTATTGGAAGGATAGAGAAGAGATTTCAAAGCAATGGAAAATAGAAACTACGTTTACAAATAAATTAGATCAAGAAATTAGCAAGAAGCTGTATGAGGGATGGCAAAGAGCAGTAGCTGCTACACGGGCATTTAAAGCGTAATTTGGAAATTATTGCTCTTATAAGTTAATAGAATGGCAAGGACATAGAGACCGCAAGCATCAAAAGATATTTGTCTTGGATGGATTGTGGTCTTTTTATAGGCTTTTTTCCAAAGCATTGTTGCTATTAAGTAAAGATTACTAATTAACTATCGCTTGAAGACCGCCACATCTTTCAAATTTCACGGAGAAAAGCCATCCTTTATTAGGTATAAAAAGTTGGCAGTTGGGCTTTTACAAAAACAACAAATGATACGAAAACAGCCTTTTTATATTAATCATTATTAAGGAGTGGGGTTATCATGAAAAAAATTATCAATGATCCTAATCAAGTAGTACAAGATATGTTAAAAGGAGTACTTGCGGCGTTTCCAAATGAATTGAAGGTTATTGAAGGAACGACTGTTATTGTTAGAAAGGATTCTCCAGTTCCGAATAAAGTTGGAATTATTAGTGGAGGTGGTAGTGGTCATGAACCAGCACATGCAGGATATGTTGGGAAAGGGATGCTTGATGCAGCAGTAGCTGGTGAAGTGTTTACTTCCCCAACACCTGATCAAGTCTATGAGGCAATTAAAGCTGTAGATAGTGGGGCTGGTGTCTTAATGGTGATCAAAAATTACACGGGTGATGTAATGAATTTTGAAATGGCTGCAGAACTTGCCATAGCAGATGGAATTCATGTAGAAAAAGTCATTGTAAATGATGATGTTGCTGTTGAGGATAGTTCGTTTACAACGGGGCGAAGAGGGATAGCTGGAACGGTCTTTGTCCATAAAATTGTGGGTGCTAAAGCGGAAATGGGTGCTGAATTACATGAAGTAAAAGCTATAGCAGATAAAGTGGTACAAAATGTTCGTTCCATGGGAATGGCCATTAGTCCATGTACAGTCCCAGCAGCTGGAAAGCCTAGCTTTGTTCTTGATGAAACGGAAATGGAAATAGGGATGGGCATTCATGGAGAGCCAGGAATTGAGAAGAAAGGGATAGCTACTGCAAACAAAATCGCAGAGGAGCTTACAGGAAAGATTTTAGACGATATGGTTTTACAAATAGGGGATGAGGTTGCTGTAATGATCAATGGATTAGGATCTACTCCGGAAATGGAACTTTATATAGTAAATGGTAAGGTTCATGACATCTTATCCAATCAAGGGATAAGCGTATATAGAACCTATGTAGGTGAGTTTATGACCTCATTAGAAATGGCTGGATGTTCGGTGACATTACTAAAGCTTGATAGTGAATTGAAACAATTATTAGATGCCGAATCCTTTGCCCCTGCATTTCGAAAATAATTGATTATATGAAGGATGGGAAGGAAATGAATTTAACAGTAAATGCTACTTTAAAATGGATGGAAAAAATGAATGAAAAAGTTCAAGCAAACAAAGAGTATTTGACTGAACTTGATCAGGCAATAGGTGATGGTGATCACGGTATTAATATGTCTAGAGGATTTCAAGAAGTAGTGAATAAAATTTCTGTAACAAGCTATGAAACGGTATCTGACTGTTTGAAGGATGTTGCCCTGACGCTAATGACTAAGGTTGGCGGAGCATCAGGACCCTTATACGGCACTGCTTTTTTGAAAATGTCCATCTCCCTGAGAGGGAAAGATAAAGTGGACGGGATGGCCCTTATACTAGCCATTGATGAAGCGGTAAAGGGAATGATACAACGAGGAAAAGCGGCAGTTGGCAATAAAACAATGCTTGATGTTTGGATTCCCATTCTTAACCTGTTCCAAGAAAAACAAAGTATTAATTGGAATGATGTTGAAAGGACTGCAAAAAATTCTATGGAGAAAACAAGAGAAATGCTAGCCATAAAAGGAAGAGCTGCTTATTTAAAAGAACGATCAATTGGCCATATCGATGCTGGTTCAGCTTCCTCTTTTTATCTATTCCAATCACTTGCTGAAGTTGCGAGGGAGTATGAAATATGATGGAAACTGTGGGAATTGTTCTAATTTCTCATAGTATAAAGGTTGTCGAGGGAATTAAAGAGATCATTTCCCAAGTGGTTGACAATGTTTCGATACAATTAGCAGGTGGAACAGATCATCAAATGATCGGAACAAGTGTGGAGAAAATCCTGTCAGCGATAGAACGAGCACATAGTTCAAAAGGTGTCATTCTCCTTTACGATTTGGGAAGCGCATTGATGAATGCAGAGCTAGCAATTGAAATATCACAATATGAGAATATAAAAATCGCTGCGGATATTCCTTTAGTAGAAGGAGCATATATTGCGGCGGTAGAGGCTGGAATGGGTAAAGAGATTGATCAAATTCTTGAGAGCTTAAAAAATTGTTAAAAAAATATATTTATAAGTAGAGAACTTCTGTTATAGACAGAGGTTCTTTTTTCTAAGGCTTAAATTTCTCACATATTGTTTTTATTTAGGTAAAGTGTTAAATAAAAATCGGTTGAAAACATTCGTCCATCATTTCAATGAGAAAAGACCTTCAAACATATAAAAACCGCTGACTTCTCCTTCAAAAGAAACAAATCATACGAAAACAGCCTCTTCTAAAAAAGAGTCTGGAGAAATGAAAATCCCGACCAAAATTAGGTCGGGTATATATAAAATAAAAAGGAGGTTCACTAGACTGAAATTAGGGGGAGTCTAGTATTAGGAAAGCCTTGCTTGTCCTTGTGAATAAAATATTAAACTAAAAATCCTAAAAAAATATGAAAGAAAGATGATAATTAGATGAGAAACAATTTTGACACAAATTATAAAAGAGCTTAAAAAATGAACTTCAATCAAATGACAATGAATCGCCTTACAAAAACAAATGAATTTACTATGAGACTAGCCTTCACAAATTATTAAAAACAAGCATTAAATAATTTAAGGGAGGTGAGGAATCAGAATGTTCAAATTATACATTGATCCCGGACATGGGGGAAGTGATTCAGGTGCTTCCGCTAATGGTCTACTTGAAAAAAATATAACATTATTAATTGCATCGAAAATTAGGGATATTTTTCGAAATGAGTATCAAAATGTATCAATAAAGATGAGTAGAACAAAAGATCAAACGGTTAGTCTAACATCCCGAACAAATGAAGCAAATAAATGGGGGGCAGATTTTTACTTATCCATTCATATTAATTCCGGAGGAGGAACAGGCTTTGAAAGCTATGTTTATCCAAAGGTAGGTCGCCCAACAACCATTTATCATAAATTACTACATGAAGAAGTAATGAATATTAATAAGCTGAAAGACAGAGGTAGGAGGCAAGCGGATTTCCATGTGTTAAGAGAATCTAACATGCCTGCTGTCTTAACTGAAAACGGCTTTATTGATAATGAAGTAGATGCAAGAAAAATGAAAGATGAGACATGGCTGGATGATGTTGCAAGAGGTCATGTGTATGGCCTTGCAAAAGCCTTTAATCTGAAATAATGATACCGAAAATAAGAAAGTATTTTTCAAAGGCTCTTTTCTCACGGTTTGTTGCTATTTAAAGAAAGTTTTAACGAAAGCTAAAGAACGCTGCACCTTACATTTTATTGAGAAAAGAGCTGCAAACATCATAATGCGAATGAATCCTTTATTGGGTGTAAAAGCCGGCAGTTGGACTTTTGCAAAGCAACGAACGATACGAAACCACCAATGGAAAAACAGTTAAAGTAGACTGTGTTTTTTTGCATTTTCTTAATAAACCTATTGTTGGAAAATACATCTTTATTTTTTTACTAACCATTTGTTAGGGACCCGTTTAAGCAGGTCCCTTTTTATTATAATGAAGGTATAGTGGTACAAAAAAGAATTTTATAAATTTTAAAACTTTTTTAAATTATTTCCGTCTAAATATAGAATTTCAAACAGAATAGGAGGGGGAAAGTTGAGGAATGGGAGGAAACATGATATTGAGGAATGGTATTTGGAGTATGGGGATGCAATTTTTAAATACATTCTATTGATGGTAAAGGATTATCAGTTAGCAGAAGATTTAACACATGAAACCTTTGTCAAAGCATATTTGAATTATCATGCATTTAAAGGGGAATCTAGCCCAAAAACTTGGTTATTTAGTATTAGTCATAATGTTACAGTAGATGAATTGAGAAAAAGGAAACCTCTTATGATGTTTAAAGAAATCTTACATTTCAATAAGGATAAGGGTCCTCTGCCTGAAGAGATTGTCCAAATAAAAGAAACATCAAAAGAGATTTATCGAGCATTAGGGGAACTCAAAAGTTCATATAGGGAAGTTATTATTTTGCGCAAAATTAAAGGGTTTTCAATTGAGGAAACATCTAAGATTTTGAATTGGTCTGAGAGCAGGGTGAAATCAACACTTTTCCGGGCCATTCCTGCATTAGAGGAAAAAATGTTAAAGGAGGCTTTTCTGAATGAAAAAACAGTATGACGAAAGTGTCTATGATGGATACTTGGAAAAATTAGATTCAGAAATTATTTGGGACGAGAACAGAAGTAGACATTTGCATAAAAAAGTAATGGAGGATATGAAAAGGTTGAGTATTCGAACGAGAATGAAAAATTTGTTTGTTTATACTTCAACTGCTATTGCCATTCTAATACTAACAATTTTTAGCTACGATTTGGTAGAAAAAAATAAGGGGTTACAAATGGCAGATCCAAAAACAACTGAAGAATTACATATGCAACAAGTCGCTAATGAGAATAATAAACATCAAACAGCATTCAAAAAAATACAGATTGGGGATCCCATAACATTTAATGGGAAAACATCGATGATAATTTCTAATGAAGCAACTATTCCAATTGATTTGAAAGAAGTAATTCCAAATATCACAGATTTAAGTTCAATTTCTTATTCTACTGGATTGACTAATGTAGAAGTGTTTTATTCCTATGGTAATGATGGGAATTATCTCATGATTAAGCCAAAACCTACTATATCCTCCATTGATGAAGTAATTAAGGAAAAGCTAGCATATAAAAAGGCAAATACAAAGGAATTGAATATATCCGGAAAAAAAGCAGTACTATGGGAAAATAAGGAGGGATTAGCACCGGAATTATTTTTAGTGACAGCAAATTATATTTATAGTGTGGAATATGGATATATACACCAACCGGATTCTAAAGTGGAGCCGTTAATCCAGCTAGCCGAACAAATTCAATTTCATGAATAAATTTCTTCAATTCTAATGGATACTAATAGAAGATAGGAGGGATTGTATGGAAATAAAGGTTGGACAAATATATAAACAAAAGGAAAAGGATACGATGGCAATGGTCACTGGAATTAAAAATGAGAGAATATTTCTAGGAAATGGCGTTTCTACATCCAAGGGAACTTTGCATAATCATTATATTTTAATAAAAGATGTAGAGAGTTGAAGTAAATAATTAGGAAGGAAGGAGCTGTCTATTAAGGGAATCCCCGATAATGGTTAGCTCCTCTCTTCCTTTTAAATAATAAAATTGCTTCAAAACCTAGCCTTAAGGCTTAATGACCTCTTCACAATAAAAGAATGGACTTTAGTATCATCCACTTATTAAATTCTCTGTTATGCTCGTAAAAGGCTTTCGGTTTTTAGGAACTTAGTGTACTGAAAAAGGGTTGAAAACTTATTGGTAATATGATTTCGATTGTCGTCCCTATACCTTCTTCACTTTCAATTATTAATTCTCCATGATGACTTTCAATAATTTTGAAGCAGGTCATTAGACCAAGACCTGTTCCCTTTTCCTTAGTTGTATAAAAAGGTTCACCAAGTGTAGGAATTCGTTCTTTAGGGATTCCTACTCCATGGTCACTTACAGAGATGGAAATTTGGTTTGGACTCTTCATTTGAGCATTTATTTTAATTAATCCTCCATTTGGCATCGCTTCAATTGCATTTTTTAAAAGATTGATAAGGACTTGTTTTAATTGGTTTTTCTCACATAAAATAGTAGGCAGTTCGGGACTGATTTCAACGATGATTTCCGCACCATTGATTATTGATTGGGTATTTACTAAAGTGACGACATCTTTAATTAATGGTTCGAGTTCATTTTCTTCAAAGACAGTAATTGTTGGTTTAGCTAAAACAAGGAATTCACCTAGGATATGATTAATCCGTTCTAATTCTGATAAAACGATATCATAATACTCTTTTTGATAGGTATTTGAACGAAATAATTGAATAAAGCCTTTTATAGAAGTAAGCGGATTCCGAATCTCATGGGCTATTCCAGCCGCCATTTGCCCTACGAGCGCTAGTTTTTCAGACTTTAGTAGTAGGGAATCTGTTTGTTTTTTATCATCTGTGACATCTTTTCCAATCGAAAGGATAATTTCTTTTCCTTCATATTGGGACCATTCGGATGTTACTTCAAAAAAGATGATTTTACCATCGAGTCTTTTTAATCTCACAACAATACTTGATGTTGCTACATTTTTCTGTAGCCCTTTTCTAATCTCCTTTATATCGTTGTTACTATCAAATATTAGAAAATCAAATATAGATCTACCGATAAGTTCATTTTTGTTGTGAGCAGCGATCATTTTTTCTGCAGCTTTATTTACAAATAGAATGATACTATCTTGATGAATAATTACAGGCTTGGGGAGCCACTCTATTAATTTTTTATAATTTTGCTCGCTTTTTTTTCTTTCCTTAGCAAATAATCTTAATTTATCGTATTGCCATCCAACAATCCAAGCGATGAGAGTTGCGACTAAACATTCAGTAATATCCAGAAAATGGTACTCTCCGAAAAAAATTGCCTGAACCAAAGAAAATAAAATGGAGATAGAGACTAGTATTATTTGAGCATTTCTTTTCATATTCAAATCCTCTTTCGATAAGGGTACGTTGGAATATGGGTAACGAGTTTATCAATATCAACCATTATGTACGACTATTATACCACTATTGGTTCGAATTTTATAAATTTTATAAAAATTAGTACAACATAATATAAATGATAAAAAGCAAGCCTAAAATTTCAATACTTAATGTGCGAAATTTTTTACTCTTTGTTTTACATACTTCGGTAATGATCCAATCAAACACATATAAAATAAAAACAAATACTATTAATTTTAGATACAAATGAATGGTTAATGATTGAAAGATTTGAGCAAGAATGTCTTTACTCATAGGAGAACACTCCTTATTTTATTTTTCCATAACTATCAAGAGGATTGACTAAAATAGATGTTAATATAAGGTTTTTTTTTCATTCATTGTTGCTAGGTAGATAAAGTTTTAACGAATAAAATAGGTTGAAAACATCACTCTTTTCATTCTTAAAAAAACTTGAAGTCATTATTAGCTGTAAAAATTCGGAAGTAGGGCTTAAATAAAAGCAATACACTCACTATACGAAAACATCCTAGTATACAGACTGAAGATTTTTTTGTGGTTGGATTATTATTACTAAAATGGATGATTAATACATTTTTAGAAGAGAAAAGTCACAAAAAAAGGTAATTAATATAGTTATATGTGAACATTCATTGAAATTGAACAAAAGACTGTTGATAATGATTAATGTTCATTATAAAATGTTAGGTAGCAAAAATTCTAACGAAATGGCAAACCTTGCGAAAGTGAGGGACGCAAAGCTACGGGTCTAAGGTTCATTTTGAATGATGATCGCCGGGCTGCCGAATAGTCATAATGAGCTTATTAAAATTGACTATTTCTATATGGGAATAGTTTTTTTGCTGTTTACCACTTTTCGTTAATAAGGTTTCATGCAAAAGTTTTTTTGGAAAGATTATGATTCCTTTTACATACTTTTGACTGATGAAAAGGGGACGGAGCGTCGCTAACTTGAATAGTATAAAGATTTATACTTAAATAGCAAAAGATTTTGATCTGCTTGGCTCTGCTCACACTGCCTTATCAGAAGAAATCATATGATTCATGATAAATGGTGGAGACGAGAATTGCCCCATACTAGTTTTCTAGGAGGATTATGATGGGAAATGAAATTGTACTTGAATCAACTATAGAATATTCAAGTGTTCGCATTAGTTTAAATCAAATGAAGGATTTGTTATATAAATATATTCTTCCATTAAACGAATTAAATATTAGATTAAGTGATGGTGAACAGATTCAAATTAGTAGTGAGACATTAATTAATCTACTACTAACAAAACTTAGCCGTAATCAATTACTAGAATTAATTCATATGTTTCAAATCATTGATAGCCGTAAATCAAATATTAAACACTATTTAGAATATATTTTACATGGAATTTCGATGTAATAAGTCCAATTTAATTAAGCTAAAAAAAAATCCCTGCATTTGGCAGGGAAAGCTTAATTTTCATATCCATTAACAACTAAATCTAATTTTCCTGTTTCGGGATCGATAACTAAACCATGGATTGGAATATCTTTTGACATTAATGGATGATGTTTGATCATATCTACACTATGCTTTACACTATCTTCAACATGATCAAAGCCTTGGAACCATTCATGTAAATCGATACCGGAGTATTTAATTGTTTCTAATGTTTGTTCCTCTATCCCTCTTTGCTTTAACTTTTCCAATACAGAATTACTGTTAATTGCACTCATTCCACAATCATGATGGCCAATAACTAAAACCTCATCCGCCTGTAATTCATAAACAGCGATTAATAAGCTTCTCATAATACTGCCAAATGGGTGAGTAACAATCGCACCTGCATTTTTTATAATTTTTACATCACCGTTTTTGGTATTGGTTGCTTTGTGTAGAAGCTCAACGAGTCTAGTGTCCATACATGTTAGAATTACTAAACGTTTATCGGGATATTTCGTTGTTGTAAAATCCCTATATTTTTTTTGGGATACAAATTCCTCATTATAGCTGAGAATATCATTTAATAATGTCATTCTATCACCTCAAATTAATAGCTTAAATAAATGAACCACTTTTAATTTTAACTCAATATTTATCACATGAAAAACAATTTAGGCGAATGGACTATTTTCATTTGCTCGATTGCACATTTCTTTATTTCATGCTACATTTAATTCATAGTTTTTTTATAGGAAATGAGGGGATTAAAGTGGGCAGAGAGTTTAATGAACTATTTGATCAGTGGTCCCATACTTATGATGATACAGTAACTGGAAATGATCCTGAATATGAAGAAGTTTTTACTCATTATGATGTGATTCTTTCAGAGGTTGCGAAGAATGCTTCCGGTACCGTTGTAGAATTCGGGGTAGGCACGGGGAATTTAACTAAGAAATTATTGAATAGAGGATTAAATATATATGGATTGGAACCATCAAGTGAAATGAGAAAAATTGCAAAGGATAAGTTACCAGAGGTTCCAATTTGGGATGGAGACTTTCTTGAATTTCCAAATATTTCAGTGCCAATTCATACTTTTGTCAGCACATATGCCTTTCATCATTTAACAGATGAGGAAAAGGGTAAAGCGATTAAAAAATATAGCCAGCTTTTAACTGCGGATGGGAGAATTCTTTTTGCAGATACCGTTTTTGCTACGGAGGATGAAAAAAAGAAAATGATTGAATGGGCTAAACGAAAAGGATTTAACCGGTTAGCTACGGATATAGAGACAGAGTATTATACTACGATTCCAGTTCTTCAAACTATTTTCAATCAAAATGATTTTTCCGTTGAATTCAAAAAATTAAACCGATTTGTATGGTTAATTGATGCAAAGAGACAAAATTGTTAGATTATTATATAGAGAAATATATCTAAGAGGAGAAGGGAGAAAGTAGACATGACAGTAGAAAAGAAAATGAATGTAGAAAGTTTTAATTTAGATCATACAAAAGTAAAAGCTCCTTATGTACGTTTAGCAGGGGTGAAAGAAGGATTTAATGGAGATATCATTCATAAATACGATATTCGTTTTTGCCAGCCGAATAAAGAGCATATGGAGATGCCAGCACTCCATTCCTTAGAGCATATGATGGCAGAATTCAGTAGAAATTATTCCAACAACATTGTTGATATTAGTCCGATGGGCTGTCAAACAGGTTTTTACCTTTCTCTAATTAATCACAACGATTATGATGATGTACTTACTATTCTTGAAAAAACATTGAATGATGTCTTAACAGCTACAGAGGTTCCTGCATGTAATGAAGTCCAATGCGGTTGGGCAGCAAGTCATAGTTTAGAGGGGGCGCAAGCGATCGCTAAAACGATGTTAGAAAAGAAAAATGAATGGTCTGAGGTATTTGCTTAAGAAAGTTTGTTCATTGATTGTTAGTTATTACCACTATTCAATTTTTAGATTGCTAGTTTCATTAGAGAGGGATATTTAATGAAATATGTAAAACATGTGAGTGAATTAATTGGCCATACACCATTGATAGAAATCACATCATATTCACTTCCAAATGGTGTACGAATTTTTGCTAAACTTGAATATTTCAATCCTGGTGGAAGTATTAAAGATCGCTTAGGACAATTTTTATTAAAAAGAGCTTTTGATGAAGGGAGATTAAAAGAGGGTTGGACGATTGTTGAGCCAACTGCCGGAAATACGGGAGTTGGCTTGGCATTGGCAGCAATTCAGTTTAAGGTTAATGCTATTTTTGTGACACCTGAAAAGTTTAGTCTTGAAAAACAAACATTGATGAGGGCACTCGGAGCTACTGTAGTGAATACACCGACTGCATTTGGTATGCAGGGGGCAATTGAAAAGGCAAAGGAATTGTTGGAGGAAATTCCTCATTCTTTTTATCCAGGTCAGTTTCAAAATTTCGCCAATCCAGATACGTACTATGAGAGCTTAGGACCAGAGCTATACGAGGAACTTGATGGGAAGATTGACATTTTTGTTGCAGGGGCAGGCTCAGGGGGTACGTTTATGGGGACCTCTCGTTTTTTAAAAGAAAAGCTGCCTCACATAAAAACGGTGATTGTTGAACCTGAAGGCTCTATTCTTAATGGTGGTGAGGCTGGCTCTCATCGTACAGAAGGAATAGGGATGGAATTCCTTCCTCCTTTTATCGATCGTGGTTATTTTGATTTCATTCATACTATTTCAGATAAGGACGCTTTTTTTCGCTTAGCAGAAATAGGTAGAAATGAAGGTCTTCTCATCGGAAGTTCATCGGGGGCGGCATTAGAAGCATGTCTCCGTGAAGCGAAACAGGCAGAACCTGGAACAAATATTGTAACGATTTTTCCAGATAGCAGTGAAAGATATATTAGTAGTGGGATTTATGAATGAAAGGTGTTGATGCAAAATGAAGAAAAAAACAAAATTTATTCATGGTGGCATAAGTGTTGATCCATATACAGGTGCAGTTTCTACCCCTATATACCAGGTGAGTACGTATAAACAAGATGGTGTCGGAAATTTCACATATGAATATTCAAGAACGGGAAATCCAACTCGTGAATCATTGGAAAAGCTAATTGCAGATATTGAAAATGGTACACGTGGGTTTGCTTTTGGTTCTGGCATGGCAGCAATTACCGCAGTGATGCAATTATTTTCCGCTGGGGACCATATAATAGTAACGGATGATGTGTATGGTGGTACCTTTCGTATCATGTCAAAAGTGCTAAACCGTTTTAACCTTGAAGTATCCTTTGTTAATACATCTGATTTAAATGCGATCAAAAATGCTATTCGTACAAATACAAAGGCAATTTTTGTGGAAACGCCAACTAATCCATTGCTAAAAATTACAGACATCAAAGCAGTAAGTGATCTTGCAAAGGAAAACCAATTAAAATTTATTGTTGATAATACGTTTAGTACTCCTTATTGGCAAAACCCATTAGATTTAGGAGCAGATATCGTTGTGCATAGCGGTACAAAATATCTAGGTGGGCATAGTGATGTAGTTGCCGGTGTAGCTGTTGTAAATGATGAACAATTAGGTGAACAACTACATTTTATTCAAAACTCAACTGGAGGAATTCTTGGACCACAGGATAGCTGGTTACTTATTCGTGGACTAAAAACTTTAGGCATTCGAATGGAGGAAATTGAAAAGAACACAGTAGAAGTCGTCAAATTTCTCCAAGATCATCCTAAGGTGGGAAAAGTGTTTTACCCAGGACTTACGGAACATCCTGGTCACCAAGTACATCTTTCACAAGCAACTGGCTTTGGAGGGATGATTTCGTTCACAGTTGAAAATCAAGAGAAAGCTTTATCTGTTTTAAAGAATGTTAAATATTTTACACTTGCAGAAAGTTTAGGTGCTGTCGAAAGTCTTATTTCCATCCCTTCATTAATGACTCATGCATCCATCCCACGTGAACGTCGTCTTGAACTTGGAATAGAAGATGGTTTAATTAGAATTTCTGTGGGAATCGAAGATATTGAAGATTTACTTACCGACTTGGAGCAGGCCTTGGATGTTAAGTAGTTTTTTCTATTGACGATTTCAATTATTTTATATAAGCTAAGAGCTGTACAATTTTATACTCGTGCATACGGGAGAGGTTCATAGCTGATACCCTCTATAAAAAACTATGGATTTATGACAATCTGCCATGTCCATATTAGGACATGGCTTTTTATTTTGTCTATTCATCTATTTAGTGGCTGTTGAGATGTGAACCTCTATTAAATGTACGAAATCATTTAAGGAGGTTTTTTTATGTCTGGAAGAAAAGAAAATGAAGGGTTAGCAGATTTGACTCTGTTAGGGAATCAAGGAACAAAATACTCATTCGAATATGCACCTCACGTATTAGAATCAGTAGATAATATGCATATGAATCGAGATTACTTTGTAAAGTTTAACTGTCCGGAGTTTACTAGTTTGTGTCAATAAAGTAGGGCACACTTCAGTGGAGACACTGTCGATTAAACCTCGTGAATTCAGGGAAGGAATTTCATAGATTTAACAGAATATATAGTATAAATAGGGAATGTATGTTTGTGTTTTAAGGAGTGATACTATGTATTCGTTATATCCTTGGAGAGATAAAGAATGGTTTAATGAACAATTTATTCAAAAAGATACATCGTCAATAAATCTATCCAAATAAGGCTAAAACAGAAAAAAGCCTAATTTATCTTCTTCAAGATTATAATTCTAATCCTGAGCCAAGCCTCTATCAAGAGGAAGGTGCAGAGACTATCGAAACCACGCAAATACGAAGCGAATAAAAGTACTATTTGCGGAAGGAAGTAGAGTACATCTTAGTGATGGAAGCGCGAGGGTTCTTTTTTTATAGCGCAGTAAAATAAGAATATGATATAGTCCACCTACTTATAAAAGTAGTGCCAATCACTAGTCAACCCGACTTTGCAACGATGTATATTAGTTATATCCCTGATAAAAAAATCGTAGAAAGTAAGTCTTTGAAACTTTATTTATTTAGTTTTCGTAATCATGGGGATTTTCATGAGGATTGCGTAAATATCATTATGAATGACCTTATTAAATTATTGGATCCACGCTATATTGAGGTGTGGGGTAAATTTACTCCAAGAGGTGGAATTTCAATTGATCCTTATTGTAACTACGGTAAACCAGGTACCAAGTATGAAGAAATGGCCAATTACCGTATGATGAATCATGATTTGTATCCTGAAAAGGTGGATAACCGTTAAGAAAGGATTAATTGATTATGTTGTTATATCTAAATGGAATATTTGTAGGTTTGTTAATTTTGGCAAATATAGTGGCAGTTAAATTATTTAGTATCGGTGAGTGGGCCGTTTTACCTGCTGCAGCAATTATTTATATTTGCACGTATCCGATTGTCGATACAATTGTTGAGGTTTACGGGAAGGAAGCTGGCCAAAGAACAGTTAGAGCAGGCTTAGTTACTCAATTATTGGCTATCCTTTTTATCACCATTGCTATTTATTTGCCTCCAGCACCATTCTTTGAACACCAAGATGCATTCAAGACGATATTAGGAGGAAGCTTCCGGGTCATTTTAGCAAGTTTAATTTCATATATGATCAGTCAAAATCTTGATGTGTATGTATTTAGTAAGCTAAAACAAAGGCATGGGTTAAAAAAACTATGGCTTAGAAATAATGCGTCCACAATGCTTAGCCAATTAGTGGATACATTCATTTTTATCATTATTGCATTTTATGGAACTATGCCAATCGCAGCTTTATTCACATTGGTATGTACACAATATATATTTAAATTTATTGCTTCAATCATAGCCACCCCGTTTGTTTATGTTCTTGTCGGTATGATCCGAAGAAAAAAAGCAATTACCACCCAGAAGGAAATGGAATATTTGTCCTAATCTGAATTATGGTATAATTGGATTATCTGATGCAGAGAGAAAAAGATCTTTCTGCATCCCCCTACATTTCACTCTTTTAGAACTTCACTTAGTTTTTAAAACTTTTGTCACATTTTTTGAAACTAAATCACATTTTATTCGTAAATAAGATAGTAAGGAAAATTGAGAGGTGTGATGTACATAGTCTTTAAAAATATATAGTAAAGGAATTGGTGAAAATGACCATTTTCGGAACACCTATTGAAACGATTTATTTAGTACTCTTGATTGTTGCAGGTAGTTTAACGATCCTTTATATTCTGTTTGGTGATCTATTACATGGGATCGGTGAAGCCCTTGGTTTTCTACATCCAGTTTTAGTGCTTTCATTTATTACTTTTTTCTCAGCTTCAGGGTACATCTTTGAAAAAGTCACTCCTTTATCAAGCTTTCTCATCATGGCTATTTCTGCAATTATTTCGATTATTCTAGTCATATTGTTAAATGTATTTGTACTTATTCCACTATCCTCAGCAGAAGAGTCACTTAGTTATACAGAGGATTCTTTAAAAGGACGAGTAGGAAAACTAATCATTTCTATTCCGGAAAACGGTTTTGGTGAGGTAGTCATTGATAGTAAAAGTGGGATGATTTCCAAACCATCAGCGAGCTATGACAATATCGCTATTGAAGAAGGAAAACAGGTACTGATTATTGAAGTGAAAGATGGCGTTCTATATGTTGTCCCTTATGAAAATAATCGTTTATATAATGAAGAGTTAGGAGCGACAACAAATACAACTCCATAAAAAGGTTAAGTATTTGGACACCATTTTATTCAACATCAAGTGTCCATATTAAATATAAAGAAAGCATGTAAGGGGGAGAAACAATGTTTGAAAATGTAGGATTATTAGTCATCATTGGGATTGTAGCATTTCTTATTATTGCTTTAATCGCTGTATTTATTTCGAAATATCGCACGGCAGGTCCTGATGAAGCATTAATTGTAACAGGAAGTTACTTAGGTGGTCGTAATGTTCATACAGATGAATCTGGTAATAAGATAAAGATCATTCGTGGTGGAGGTACATTCGTACTGCCTGTATTCCAACAAGCACAGCCACTGAGCTTGCTATCAAGTAAACTCGAGGTAACAACACCAGAAGTGTATACGGAGCAAGGAGTTCCGGTCATGGCTGATGGTACGGCGATTATTAAAATCGGTGGATCTATTGGTGAAATAGCTACTGCAGCTGAACAATTCTTGGGGAAAACAAAGGAAGATCGCGAAAATGAAGCGAAAGAAGTATTAGAAGGACATCTTCGGTCTATTCTTGGATCGATGACTGTTGAAGAAATCTATAAAAATCGTGACAAATTCTCACAAGAAGTTCAACGTGTGGCTTCACAAGATTTAGCAAAAATGGGTTTAATCATTGTATCATTTACTATTAAAGAAGTACGTGACAAAAACGGCTATTTAGATTCATTGGGTAAACCACGTATTGCCCAAGTAAAACGAGATGCAGATATTGCAACAGCAGAAGCGGATAAAGAGACAAGAATTAAACGTGCAGAAGCTGCTAAGGATGCAAAAAAGGCTGAATTAGAGCGTGCTACTGAGATCGCGGAGGCAGAAAAAGTAAACCAATTAAAAATTGCTGAATATCGCCGTGAGCAAGATATTGCTAGAGCGAAAGCCGACCAAGCCTATGATTTGGAAACAGCTCGTGCGAAACAGGATGTAACAGAGCAAGAAATGCAAATTAAAATTATTGAACGTCAAAAGCAAATTGAATTAGAAGAAAAAGAAATTTTACGTCGTGAGCGTCAATATGACTCTGAAGTGAAGAAAAAAGCGGATGCTGATCGTTATGCTGTAGAACAGGCTGCTGTTGCGAATAAGGCTAAGGAATTTGCAGAAGCAGATGCAAATAAATACCGTATTGAAGCAATGGCAAAAGCAGAAGCTGAAAGAGTACGTGTAGATGGTTTAGCGAAAGCTGAGGCTCAAAGGGCACAAGGGGAAACTGAAGCTGATATTATTCGCCTTAAAGGTCTGGCTGAAGCGGAAGCTAAGAGAAAAATTGCTGAAGCCTTTGAACAGTTTGGTCAGGCTGCTGTACTCGATATGGTTATGAAAATGCTTCCTGAATATGCAAAGCAAGTGGCTAGCCCATTAGCAAATATTGATAAGATTACAATTGTTGATACAGGAAGTAGTGGAAGTGAAGGCGGCGCTAATAAGGTAACAGGCTATGCAACTAACTTGATGTCTACATTACAAGAATCATTAAAAGCATCGTCAGGTATTGATGTGAAGGAATTACTTGAAAATCTCTCAGGTAAAGGAAATATCCGTAGTAGTATCGATCAACTCACATACGAAATGAAAGAATCTAATAATCAGCTTGCTGCTGGTAAGAAAGAAGAATAAAAGAAAAAGGGCAATTTCGTAAGCTACTTACGAAATTGCCCTTTTTTCATGTAAATGATAGACAGGAAAATTAATACTTTATTATTTAGCTACAGTTTGTAGCTTATTAATAAATTGCAATGATCGGCCTGTTCCGATTGCAACGGATTCCAATGGACTTGGTGCAAGGTGTACAGGTACGATGATTTCCTTACTTAGCCATTCTTGCATTCCATTTAATAAAGCACCGCCACCAGATAAAATAACACCACGATCAACAATATCACCACTTAATTCAGCAGGACAGTTCTCTAAAGTAGCTCGAATACTTTCAAGTACACTTAATAAGGAATCACTGATAGCATGTTGAATTTCCTTGGAATGAAGTGTGATCGTTTTTGGTAGTCCTGACACTAAGTCACGTCCTCTGACATCCATTGTCAGTCCTTCGTGACTAACAGGTGCATACCCGATTTCCATCTTTAACTGTTCAGCGGTCCTCTCACCAATTAGGAGATTATAATTCTTACGAATATATTGAATGATATCCTCGTCCATTTTGTCTCCACCAATACGAAGGGTATTACATGTAACCACTCCTCCGTATGAAATGATAGCCACTTCTGTTGTACCACCACCAATATCTACTACAACATTTGCGACCGGCTCATCCACTGGTAAATCTGCTCCCATAGCTGCTGCAACTGGTTCCTCGATTAAGTGAACGTTTTTTGCACCGGCATTTTTAACCGCATCCTGTATCGCACGCCGTTCGACAGAAGTGGCACCTGATGGGGTGCATACGATAACATTTGGCTTGCGGACTGCGAATCCTAGTTGTTTACTGATTTTTCTCATGATTAATTTTAACATTTCAGTTGTAATATCATAGTCTGCGATGACACCATCACGCAAAGGACGGATGGCTACTATTTTACCTGGAGTTTTTCCTATCATGTTTTTAGCATCCATACCAAATGCAAGCACCCGTTTAGTGTCAGTATTAATGGCAACGACGGATGGTTCATTTAATATTACACCTTTATTTTTACTATAGACTAATATATTTGCAGTACCCAAATCGATCCCTATTTCTGTACCTGAAAACATATGGATTCACCTTACCTTCAAATTAAATCGTTTCTTTAATATATATACTACTTCAATAAAGTATAGGACATTTATGTCGGTAAAGATGAATACATTTTATTCCATAAATGATTGTTACATTTTAAGGTATTAGGATATTGATAAGAAACGTTGATATAAAAGGGATTTATGCATACTTTTTTCAATCCGTTAATTTGTATGTTAACAAAATTTAAAAATTGTAATCTATTTAATTTTATGTAATAGTCATATAATTGTAAGAACCAGTATCATTGATGGGAGATACTGGTTCTACCTAAGTATTCATCCTGAAAAATACACATTCTTAGAGCATCATGATATTCTCCATCAACAAAAAACTCATCCTTTAGTTTCCCTTCTAATTTAAATCCAACTTTTTTATAAATATGAATGGCTTTTGCATTATTTTTATCTACAATTAAATAGAGCTTATGCATATTTAAAACGGAAAATGCATATTTCATTGCCAATTGAGATGCAATAGTCGCATACCCATGTCCTTGATGCTTGGGGTCAATAATAATCTGGAATTCAGCTCTTCGGTGGATATAATCAATTTCAACAATTTCAACTAAACCTAGCATTTCTTTATTGTTTTTAATTATAAATCTCCGTTCTCCCTGATCATGTATATGCTTGTCATATAAATCCTGTAATTCAACAAATGCTTCATACGGCTCTTCAAACCAATAGGACATAATGTTTGCATTTATATTTAGAGCGTGAACAAATTCTAAATCGGCTCTTTCTAAAGGACGTAACTTAATTTCATCACTCAAAGAAAACCATTCCTCCCTTAACATGTTCATTTTATTTTATCCAAGAAGGAATCAATTGATTACTAATTTCACTACGAAAAAACCCATGATTAAAAGTCATGGGTTTTAATAAGGCTCTGTTTAATAACTGGTAACTCTTGAAATAATCCGATAGAACCTTTTTTAATACGTACGATATACATAAGGATCTTCTGGTTTTGGAATAGTTTTCCATCCGGTTACTTCTAAGATCGGAATAGTTTTCTTAAACGGCTGGTAATATTCATTGCTTAGTTTACCTTCTACCTGAATCCATTCATCATTTTTAAATTTAATATCATCAGGAAACTGTACTAACATCCCAAATACTCCTGAGTCGGCAACACAATGGATAATCCCAAATCGAAATAAGAAGATTTGATTTGATTCAAGCTCTTTTTCATTATAGGTAAAGCCTTGTACTTGGATGGTTTTATCATCGAAATAACCAGGAAACTTATAAATGGTTTCCATTCCAATTAGATAGTCTTTATCATTTAAAATCACGCGATTATTGTTATTTACAAACTTTTTCTTAGCCTTATCCATATATTCATCATAGCCTTCTTGCCCATAATAGATACTAGAATCCGGCTGTAAAAACTGATGGATAGCTGAGGCGTCTTTATCATTATACACATTGAAATTAAAACCTTTTGCCTTTACTATATTGGAATCAAGTGTGGCAATGGGAATAAAAAAGACAGAGATAATCGGAAATATAAGAACAGGATAGAAAATATACTCTTTCCAGCTATTCCGTTCATGATGATGATCGCACCCATATTCACAATCTTCCTCTTTATGTTTATCTCCTTTTATATAAAAGAAAAGCTGAACAAAAGTAAGGAAAAACATAACAAAGATGGTGATATAGGAAATATATGAATACTTCATATTTATATATTTCGAGATCGATCCTGTCGCATGCAAATGCATAAAAAGAAATGAAAAGCCAAGTAAAATCAAAAATCTTAGCATCTGTAGCCCCTCCTTACTTTATAGATAGCCTATAACAATCGAACCTAAAAATACAAAGATGCTTACGTAAATAAATAAGTAAAAAACAAATTTTGCTTTAAACGCACTTAGCATCATTAGTGTATTTTTGATATCAAACATTGCTCCAAAAACAAGGAATGCGACGAGTGAGTTTAAAGAGAATGTACTTTGGAATGATGCAGCAATAAATGCATCAGCTTCAGAGCATAATGAAAGAATATAGGATAATCCCATCATAACGATAGATGATGAATATTCACCATGCCCGATTGCAGTTAAGGTAGATGTTTTCAGAAAGGTTTGCATGGCAGCCGCAATAAATGCACCTAATATTAAAAATTTCCCAACTGAGAAGAATTCATCAATTGAGTGCTGAATGGTTCCTTTTATTTTTGCAAGAATACCGTGACCGTGTTCATGAGTATGAACATGTGCCTCTTGTCTTAATTGTGAATCCTTAAATTGATAGGATAAAATAAATCCAATGATTAATGCGACTACAAAAGACAAGCCGCCACGATAAAGCACCATTCTCCAGCTATTCCCAAATGCGATATAGGTTGAAAATAGTACAATTGGATTAATAATTGGTCCTGTTAGCATGAAACCAATAGCAGCATGAAGAGGAACACCTTTTGCCATCAATCGCCTTGTAATTGGAACAATTCCACATTCACAGGCAGGGAATAGAGCACCGATTACAGTTGCTGATAAAACAGCTAAGAATCGGTTTTTTGGAATCACCTTAGCAATCATTTCTTCTGTAATAAACATTTGAATGACACCAGAAATGATGACACCTAATAAAACAAATGGCAATGATTCTATTAATATACTAATAAAAATAGTATTCATTTGTAAAAAAGACTGAGAAAACAAAAAAACACCTCCGTTATAAATTGGAAGTCTAAAATATTTAAATGACTTTTTCAACCCACTGTCTAAAATAGACTATCCCAGTATAACATAATTTGTTTGAATGAAAATCCTTCTTTAAAGAAAAATGCACAACATCTGAAATGTAAAAAGACTATCTCTATATAGATAATGATAGAGGATAGTCTAGGTAGCCCAAAATTAAGGTATACGATTTGAAAAAACTTATTCTGAAAAGAAGTGTGCGAGCTCTTCACTTTCCTTTTTTCGAATTTTACGATGCTCAGCACGTCTAGTTGCCGTTTCATTTAACCATTTTTCTTGATCGGTTTCCGGAACTACCATTGGAATTTCAGTAGGTTTTCCATCTGGCCCAAGAGCAACAAAGGTTAAAAACGATAAAGCCGCAATGGATTTTTCACCTGTTAATAGATTTTCCGCGGTGATTTTTACAAACACCTCCATTGAGCTTCGACCTGTATAAGTAACCATTGCCTCTAATGTAACTGCATCGCCAACACGTATCGGTTTAATAAAGTCTACGGAATCCGTTGAAGCAGTTACAACCGGATTTCTTGCAAATTTAGTCGCAGCAATAGACGCAGTGTCATCTATGTAAGCCATTAATTTACCACCAAATAAAGTACCGTGATGATTCGTATCTGGTGGGAGAACATGACTTGTTTTAATTGTTAAGGTTTCTCTCATAAATTTAGTCGGTCGATTACTCATTGTATTCACCTCATTTTAATTTTACTTTGTCCAAGTTAGTTATAATTTATATCTTGTTTATAATACCATATTTTTCATTCGCAACATTATATCGGAATAGTCTTTATTTTATTAATAATGTGCATAAATACTATGATAACTTGTTGAAATCTATTGACATCAATAGATAAAATCGAATAATCTGAATTTATAGTGTTCTTACTTGGAGGAAATTGCAATGGAATTGGTAATATATAAAAATATATATGATTCCTATTTTA
Organism: Heyndrickxia sp. FSL W8-0496; assembly: GCF_038007825.1. Classification (NCBI taxonomy): domain Bacteria; kingdom Bacillati; phylum Bacillota; class Bacilli; order Caryophanales; family Bacillaceae; genus Heyndrickxia; species Heyndrickxia sp. FSL W8-0496. The sequence goes on along the minus strand of NZ_JBBOXX010000001.1, from coordinate 4,409,763 downwards.
AAAAAGGCTTTATCACATTTATTTAGTGATAAAGCCTTTTTCTTTAGTTCACTAATGCAGTAGTTAATCAATCAAAGGGGGACAAAAAATGATACAGTTAACCGGAAATACATTAACCATTCATGAGGCTAAAAGAGTATTGTTTGATAATGAAACAGTTGAAATTTCTGCAAAAAGTATGGAAAAGGTAATTGCAAGTCGCCAAGCAGTCGAAAGAATTGTAAAAGATGAAAGGGTTGTTTATGGAATAACAACAGGATTTGGAAAGTTTAGTGATGTTTATATAAATTCAGAGAATGTTGAAGAATTGCAATTAAATTTAATCCATTCTCATGCGTGTGGAGTTGGAGATCCTTTCCCTGAAGTTGTCTCAAGAGCAATGCTTTTATTACGTGCTAATGCTTTGTCAAAAGGATATTCAGGTGTCAGACCGGTGATCATTGATACGTTAATTCAATTTCTAAATGCCCAAATCCATCCGGTCATTCCTCAACAAGGCTCATTAGGTGCTAGTGGAGATTTAGCTCCATTATCTCACCTAGCCTTAGCACTGATGGGAGAAGGAGAAGTATTTTATCAAGGAGAAAAAGTGGATGCGTCTAAGGCATTAGCTGACGCAAATATTCAGCCTGTTACATTACAGGCAAAAGAAGGCTTAGCACTCATAAATGGTACACAAGCAATGACAGCAATGGGAGTCGTAGCCTATATTGAAGCAGAGGCGTTGGCAAAGCAAAGTGAGCTTATTGCTTCAATGACAATCGAGGCTCTTCGCGGGATTATAGATGCCTTTGACGAAGATGTTCATATTGCTAGAGGATATCAGCAACAAGTTGATGTAGCAAGTAGAATACGTCAATATTTATCAGATAGTCAGCTTGTTACTAAACAAGGGGAGCTCCGTGTTCAAGATGCTTATTCCTTGCGTTGTATTCCCCAGGTTCATGGTGCTTCCTGGCAGGCTCTAGATTATGTAAAAGAAAAGCTCGAAATAGAAATGAATGCAGCAACTGACAATCCACTAATTTTTAATGATGGGGAGAAAGTTATATCTGGAGGGAATTTTCATGGCCAACCCATTGCATTAGCTATGGACTTTATGAAAATTGCCATAGCCGAATTAGCAAATATTTCTGAGCGAAGAATAGAAAGACTTGTTAACCCTAGTCTAAATGACCTTCCAGGATTTTTGAGTCCGGAACCGGGGCTACAATCTGGAGCAATGATTATGCAATATGCAGCTGCATCCTTAGTCTCAGAAAACAAAACATTGGCCCATCCAGCAAGTGTGGATTCAATACCATCGTCTGCAAACCAAGAGGATCATGTAAGCATGGGGACAATCGCCTCCCGACATGCTTATCAAATCTTGCTAAATTCAAGAAGGGTTCTTGCGATTGAAATGATTTGTGCGATGCAAGGCGTAGAATTTCGTGGGGTGGAGAACATGGCATCCTTAACGAAGGAGTTTTATCATCAGGGAAGAAGAATTGTCTCAAGTATAGTAAAGGACCGAGTTTTTTCAAAGGATATTGAGGCTTTAAGTGCTTGGTTATGCGCAAAAAGAGAGTAAAAAGGTACGGGCTGTTTAAAGACAGCCCGTCACTTTATGATTATTCACGATCCTCAACATAAGGATCATGTTCATATGCGGGTAAATCCCCAAAGGTAGTCATGATTCCTTCTTCGTCTAATGACTCACTATACTCATCATATTTTGTATTTGGATAAAAACGTGTATTCTTTCCATACATATCATTTCCTACAAAGTTTTCAAAATCTTCAACATAGCCGATGTTTTCGTCAGATTCTATATACATATCATTATAATGGTCTGGCGGATTTATGAAATCAGAAGGAGATTCGGATGTTCCCCATTCTGCAACTGCTTGCCATGAATCCTCTGCATCAAATTCAACATGTTCATTCCGTTCATCATTAAAATCAAAATTTCCTAATGATGATAAGAGAACACGTTCTTCTGCTGGACGGTCATGAGAGATGGATTGATCTGGACTATGTTCCTTGCAATACAATGTCGTTGGAATTGCTTCTAAACGTTCAACGGAAATTTCCTTTCCACATTTGGCACATTTCCCATAGGTCCCATTTGACATTGCATGTAGTGCATGATTAATGTTTGTTAATTCATACTCACTATGCTCATTTAATGCTATATCTTTTTCTCGTTCATATAGCTCAGTACCCTCATCTCCGGGGTGATTATCATAGCTCGATAGTTCTCCAACTGACTCATGAGCATGTCCCTTATTTAAATCATAATGGTTATTTTGCTTTAAGCGATTCTCTATTTCATTTTTATTTTGTAATAATTGTGTACGTAGTTCTGAAAGCTGCTTATTTGTAAGCATACATAAACCACTTCTTTCATTATAAAATCATTGTCTATAACTAGTATGAAACGAATAAGGTGGAATCATTACTGTAAAAAAGTACAAAAAAACAGCAACTTTTTTTAGAAGTTGCTGTTTTGAACGGTATTTAGAACGCCCAACTTCCGTTACGGAAGATAGGTTCAGTTGTACCATCTTCTTTAATTCCATCGATATTCATCTCAGCTGACCCAACCATAAAGTCAACATGAGTAATACTTTGATTTAATCCGTTTTTTAATAATTCTTCACGTGACATTTTCTTTCCGCCTTCAATACAAAATGCATAAGCACTACCGATTGCAAAGTGGTTAGAAGCATTTTCATCAAATAAGGTATTGAGGAAAAGAATATTGGATTGAGAAATTGGCGATTGATGAGGGACAAGGGCGACCTCTCCAAGATAATGTGAGCCTTCATCTGTTTCCACTAGATGTTTTAAGATTTCCTCACCTTCTTTTGCCTTGAAGTCAATTATCCGGCCATTTTTAAAATAAATGGTAAATTCATCAATAATGTTTCCTCCATAACTTAATGGCTTTGTACTAGAAATATGACCATTTACACCATCCTTATGTGGAACAGTAAATACTTCCTCCGTTGGCATATTTGCCATAAATTCAATGTTTTGCTCATTCTTGCTGCCAGCGCCAACCCATAAATGTCCATTAGGCAATTCAACTGTTAGATCAGTTCCTGGAGCTATATAGTGTAATTTTTTATATTTTTTTTCATTTAAATAATGAACTTTCTCATGCAAGATGGCGTCATGATCCTTCCATGCTTGAATCGGGTCCTCAAGATCTGCTCTTGTTGCTTTGAAAATAGCATCCCATAATTTTTCTACTGCAAATTCAGGTGTATCATCAGGAAAGACCTTTGTTGCCCATGCTTCGGAAGGAACCCCAACCACCGTCCAGCTTACTTTATCAGATTGAATATACTGACGATATTTTTCAAGTGCTTGTCCAGCAACCTTTTGGTAGTTAGAGATACGTTCGGTTTTTACACCCTTCATTAAATCTGGACTAGAAGAGACAATGGACATAAAAGCGGCGCCATTTTCAGCTAGTTCGATCATTTCATTTGCTCGATGTATGGGGTATTCATTAAATGCTTCGTCGGGTGCTAAATCATATTTCAAACGGGATACCACATCATCTCCCCAATTGACTATGACATTTTTTGCTCCTGCTTCATACGCCTTTTTAGTAACAAGTCGAACAAATTCTACAGCATCGATGGATGCATTCACAGCAAGAGTTTGTCCTTTTTGAATATTAACTCCAACCTTAATCGCTAATTCAGCATATTTTTCAAGTTTTTCCTGAAATGTACTCATAATGTAATCTCCTCTTTTTCAGAATCTTTATTCCTATTTTAACAATCAAATAACAGAAAGCAATAGTATCAAAATAATATAGGACGGCTTGACAATAGTGGGACAGTATTCAAAACTTTTAATAAAAGCACGAACTTTCAGGAGGAAAAGATGATTAACATAAAAAGAATATATGAGCCAACAAGCCCAGAAGATGGAAAACGAATTCTAATAGACCGATTATGGCCTCGAGGTAAGTCGAAAAAAGAGGCAGACATTGACGATTGGATGAAACAAATTGCTCCAAGCAATGAATTACGGAAATGGTTTGCTCATGATCCTCAGAAATTTAATGAATTTACGAAAAGGTATAGGAGAGAGTTAGAGGATTCTGAATTTCAAGAGGAATTAAGCTTATTAGTTCAAATGCATAAGGAAGGAACGATTACATTACTTTATTCAGCGAAAGACGAAGAGTTTAATCAGGCAATGGTTCTCAAGGAATATTTACTAGACAAATCTTAAAATAGTCGTCTGAAAAGATTTTCAATGCAGTAGCATCTAAATAACGTATTGAGCTTTATTTAGGTTTATAGTGAAAAAGCTTTTCAGACGACAAAAATCTTTAGGTTGATGATTCATTAATGGCAGAATTTAAAATAGAACGGTATTTTAACGGATTATGGACAATATCCGCTAATGTATATTGATCTAGAACATCTAAATAGGCAGATAATGCATTTTTTAGCAAATGTTTTAAACCACACACAGGGGAAAGGATGCATGATCCTCCTTCACCATTAAAGCATTCTACAATTTGGAAATCGTCCTCGGTTTTTCGAACTATTGCTCCGATATTAATTTCTTCAGGAGGAAGAGCAAGACGAATGCCACCATTTCTCCCACGCACAGTATCGATTACACCCATTTTTCCGAGTTCATGGGTCACTTTCATGAGATGATTTTTGGAAATGCCATAGGCTTCAGCAATTTCCTTTATGTTAGATAACTTCGCTGGCTCTTGCGAAGCTAAGTATATTAAAACTCTAAGTGAATAATCAGTATAATTGGTTAATCTCATTAATCTCACCCTTTACAATCGTCATTCTTATTATACGTTTTTGAACAATGACTGTCTAAATTGTGACAGCTTTTCTAAAGATGTATTTCAAATATTGCTTTTGAGTTTTGGTGGGTGTATTTTAAACATGTATTTAAAATACTTCTTTAAAAAAGAGGAGCGAATCGAAATGTTATCACAAAAAACAATTGATATTGTTAAATCAACTGCACCAGTTTTAGAAACAGAAGGTAAAAAAATTACTACATGTTTTTATAAAATGTTGTTCGAAGCACATCCTGAATTATTAAATATTTTTAATCATGTAAATCAAAAGCAAGGTAGACAGCAAACTGCACTAGCAAATACAGTTTATGCTGCAGCTAAATATATTGACCAGCTAGAAGTAATTGTACCAACAGTAACCCAAATTGCTCATAAGCATCGCGGTTTAGGAATTAAACCAGAACATTATCCTATTGTAGGTGAATTTTTATTAAAAGCAATCAAAGAAGTTCTTGGTGATGCTGCAACCGATGAAATTATTGGTGCATGGGGTGAAGCATATGGAGTGATTGCTCAAGCATTTATTGATGTCGAAAAAGGAATGTACAATGCCGCAGCTAATCAAGAAAATGGATGGATAGATTTCAAAGACTTCACAGTTGTCAAAAAAGAACAAGAGAGTAATGTAATTACTTCTTTCTATTTAAAACCAGCTGATGGTTCTGGTGTGACAACATTTGTGCCTGGGCAATATTTAACAGTTAGAGTAACTATTCCAGGTGAAGAATATATGTTAAATCGCCAGTATAGCTTATCTTGTGCACCTGGACATGATTATTATCGTATATCTGTAAAAAAAGAAAAGGATTTCGAACCAAATGGTAAAGTTTCAAACTACCTTCATGATCATGTGCAGGTTGGAGATACGATTGAAATTAGTGCTCCATCAGGTAATTTCACATTGAATATGGAAGAAACTGCACCTGTTGCATTGATTTCAGGAGGTGTTGGCTTAACTCCAATGATGAGTATGCTTGAAACATTAGCCAATAAAGATTCTAAACGTGAAGTGTACTTTGTGCATGCAGCAAGAAATGAAGAGTTTCATGCATTTAAGGAAACAGTAAGGGAACATACTGAAAAACTAGAAAATGGTCACGCCTATTATGGTTATGAAAAACCTTTAAATTTAGATGGAAATCATCATTTTGAGGGCTATCTTTCAAAGGCATTTCTACAAAATTTAATTACTAAGGAAACAATTACTTACATTTGTGGACCAGTCCCATTTTTGAAAAACACTGTTCAAATATTATCTGATCTAGGTGTAAAAGAAGAGAATATTCATTATGAATTCTTTGGACCTGCGATGGATTTAACGGCTGAAGAAAAAAGTGAAGTAACTGCATAATAGAGGCTATACAGGAAATGCCCTTATCGCTTAATACAAATGAGGATGATCAGTGATCATCCTCGTTTGGTTTTTATTCAACTTCCTCTTCCTCAATCCTATTTTTAAAAGCCTCTTGAGTAACAATAAATTCCTCATCACCAATTGCTTCTTTTGTTTTCTTTTCCGTTATACTATTTTTAGGAAAATTCCCAGGATGTCCTTTTTTCTTATGATTAAATTGATTTCCTCTTGCCACAATCTCACTCCTTTTCAAGCAATACCTAACTTCTTAATCAGTTTTTCCAAAGAAACTGGATATTATCACAGAAGATCAACCATCTTACAAATAAGGAGAAACAGTGACTTAAAGATCAAACTCAAAAATTGGGTTACAAGTAGTCGGAATATTGTCAATTTTACTCAGCTATCATCATGAACTTTTTAAGAAAACTTCGATATAATCTAAATAAGATCATAAAAATGGGGTGGTAGTATGGATTTTATGAAACTTGTTGAAGACCGAATTCGTGAAGCACAGAAGAATGGTGAATTCGAAAACCTTCCTGGATTTGGAAAGCCCTTACCAGATGATGAATTAGCTAATATTCCTGAGGATCTGAGAATGGCTTATCGGTTAATGAGAAATGCGGGATTCTCTCCTGAAGAAGCATCAATTAAAAAAGAACTTATGACGATTGAGGATTTAATTAGAAAGGGAAAAAGTGAACTTAATCAGGATGAATTAAAAAATCAACTAAATGAAAGCATGTTGAGATATAATCAACTACTTTCAAAGAAGCGAGTAAAAACTAATTCCTCTGTTTTTAAAAACTATGAACAAAAAATTGAAAGAAAATTTTTAAAATAGGTAATTAGTCTGTATTAAGTATACTTTGTCGAAGTTTTGTTCTAATTCTCTAAAAGAATCATCTTTTTTGTCGATATAAAGGACAAGAAAACGACTTTTATTAATTAGGGTGAAGCAAATGGACAAAACATCGATTTTTGGAGTTATTTTAGGGATTATAGCCGTCGGAGTTGGGATGGTATTAAAGGGTGTTCCAATATCTGCGCTAGCAAATCCTGCAGCATTTTTAATCATTGTTGTCGGTACTGTTGCAGCAGTTGCTATCGCTTTTCCGACTAGTGAAATTAAAAGAGTTCCTAAATTATTTGGCGTACTTTTTAAGGAAAAAAAGCAGATTAGTGAGAAAGAAATCATCGGTCTTTTTTCTGAATGGGCACAGGTAGCTAGAAAGGAAGGATTACTTGCTTTAGAGGCTAAATTAACAGAAGTAGACGATCCTTTTCTTAAAAATGGATTAAGTCTAGCGGTTGATGGACAAAGTGCTGATTATATTCGAGATGTGTTAAGTGAAGAAATTGAAGCTATGGAAAGTAGACATCAGGCTGGGGCCGCAATCTTTTCCCAAGCAGGTACATATGCTCCTTCACTAGGTGTTCTTGGAGCCGTTTTGGGACTCATAGCAGCATTGGGTAATATGGGTGATACAGAAAAATTGGGACATGCAATATCCGCGGCTTTCGTTGCTACAATGCTAGGGATATTTAGTGGATATGTACTTTGGCATCCTTTTGCGAATAAACTTAAGCGAAAATCTAAACAAGAAGTAAAGATGAAAGAAATTATGCTTGAAGGAGTACTATCTATTTTAGCAGGTGAGGCTCCAAGAGTAATCGAGCAAAAGCTAGCTTCCTATCTACCTTCTGGAGAACGTAAAAAGTTTTTAGAAGAAAGTAGTGAAACAAATGAGTAAGCGTAGAAAAAAAGGTCATGAAGACGAACATGTCGATGAATCCTGGTTGCTCCCTTACGCCGATTTATTAACCTTATTATTAGCCTTATTTATCGTATTGTTTGCATCTAGTACGGTTAACGCTCAAAAGTTTCAACAGCTCTCAAAAGTATTTAATGGGATATTTTCGAGCGGTGAGGGGGTAATGGAGTATTCAAAGCCCCAGCCGGCAGATGAATACTACTCAGGTAAAATAAAAGCAGATCAAAATAAAGAAAAAGAAAATAAAAGTGAGAGCACTGAAGAAAAAGATAAAGAACAAGAATTAAAGGACCATTTACAAAAGCTAAAACTAGAAGATCACGAAGAGCTTGTGCAAGTACAAGAGAAAGTAAATGCATACATTCAGACCAATCATTTGAACGGAAAGTTTGCAACTTCTCTTACAACCGAAGGTTTATTATTAACCATTCGAGATAATGTGCTTTTTGAATCGGGTAAGGCAGATATTAGTGAAAATAATTTGAAAACTGCGCGTGAGCTTTCTGATTTACTTGTAATGGATCCACCAAGAAATATTATTATTAGTGGTCATACAGATAATGTACCTATTCATAATTCGAATTTTAGCTCGAATTTCGAGTTAAGTGTTATGCGTGCGTTAAATTTTATGAAGATTATATTAGAAAATAATCAGTTGAACCCTCGTAACTTTAGTGTAAAAGGTTTTGGAGAATACAAACCAATTGCATCAAATGATACATCTGAAGGCAAAGCAAAAAATAGACGGGTTGAAGTACTTATTCAACCAAGGGTATTGCCATCAGATTCAAATTAAAAAAGTTGTCCCAAAGTATTTTGGGACAACTTTTTTAGATAGCATAGGAATAATATGTAGCTCTTCAACTACATCCTTTACGCTTTCTTAGCGATATAGCACGATTTTTGTGGGAATGAGTATAGGTGTATTCGACAATAACTATTTGAATAGATAACGATTCAATCCCTTTTATTTCTTGGGAAATAGATTGTTTTTATACTTCTAAATTATATTATTTTATTTAGGTAATATTATTCTAATGTCAAAAAATATTGTAGAAAAATGTATATCATGATTATTCTTTTTAAAACATGTGTAATAAAGATGGAATTTTAATTTTTTTGCCATTAGATCCATTTAGCGATATGATAAAGACATGTTGATTATCATACAATATTTTCATATATATAGATAGTTTTATTGAAAGGAAGAGGCAAATGATTACGTATAAATCCCAACGTGAAATAGATATGATGAAAAAGGCAGGGGAATTACTGGCAAAAGCACATAAAGAAATTGCAAAAAGGATTAAACCCGGAGTAACAACTTGGGAAATTGAAGAGTTTGTTGATCAGTTTCTTAAAAAACATGGGGCAACTCCAGAACAAAAAGGATATAAAGGATATGAATTTGCTACATGTGCTAGTATAAACGATGAAATTTGTCATGGTTTTCCAAGAAAGGAACCACTTCAAGAAGGAGATATCGTTACCATCGATATGGTGGTTAATTTAAATGGTGCACTAGCAGATTCAGCTTGGAGTTATCCTGTTGGAAAAGTAAATAAAAAAACAAAAGAATTATTGGATGTAACAAAAGAGGCACTTTATAAAGGGATTGAACAAGTGAAAATTGGAAACCGAATAGGTGATATTGGCCACGCAATCCAAACATATGTAGAGGCACAGGGATTTTCTGTTGTAAGAAACTTCATTGGTCATGGGATCGGACCAACCATTCACGAAAAACCTGAGGTTCCACATTTCGGTTTACCAGGTAAAGGTGTAAGAATTAAGGAAGGCATGGTATTCACTATTGAGCCTATGGTGAATATAGGTACATTTGAAACTAAAATGGATAATAACGGATGGACTGCACGTACTCGTGATGGCTCTCTATCTGCACAATATGAGCATACAGTTGCAGTGACAAAGGATGGAATTATCATAATAACTGATCAGGAATAAGCTCCAATTATGGAGCTTTTTCTCTATGGCAAAAATATAATTAACAGCTTAAGATTTTTAATAAAGGATATCTCTCTCCATATAAAGAAGTAATTATTATTAATGACTTTGGAGGGGTTGTCTTGCTACGCTTTTTTTTGTTAATCATTGTTAGTATATTGTTAGCAGCCTGTTCAGCTCAGGATAGCAATATAAAGGAAGCAAAAGAAACAATGACTAGGGACAATGCAGTATCAATGATCAGTAACTTAGAAGTTCCTTGGTCAATAACAAAGATGAAAAACACCTTCTACATTAGTGAGCGCAAAGGGACAATTGTGTCATTTAATGAAACCAATCGTAAAATGGAACGTTTAATAGTAAAAACTAATCAACCTATCCATCAAGAGGGAGAATCGGGCTTGCTAGGGATTGAATTAACACCTAATTTTTCAGAGTCACAACAAGCTTATGCTTACCATACCTATTATGAAAATGATAAGATACTAAATCGTGTGATCATTATTCAAAAAAATAAGGATTCGTGGAATGAAGTAAAAGTTCTGTTAGAGGAGATACCTGGTTCAGCCATTCATAATGGTGGACGAGTAAAAATAGGGCCTGATCAGAAACTATATGTAACAATAGGGGATGCTGCTGTACCAGAAAATGCACAGAAATTAAACTCCTTGTCAGGAAAGATCATCCGCATGGAGTTGGATGGTAGTATTCCAAAGGATAATCCATTTAGAGATAGTTATGTTTTCTCATTTGGTCATCGAAACGTTCAAGGATTAACATGGAATGAGAAAGGTGATATGTATGGTACCGAGCATGGGCAAAGTGCACATGATGAAGTTAACCACATCATTGCCGGACATAATTATGGATGGCCTATCATTGAAGGGGATGAAACTAGAGAAGGTCTAGAATCCCCATTTTTTCAAACTGGTAACATAACATGGGCTCCATCTGGTATTGATTATAAAGATGGGAAAATATATATTGCTACCCTCAGAGGAGAAGCATTAAGGGAATTGAACCTTGAAAATAGTGGGGTAACTACTATTGCAAGGGAGTATGGAAGATTAAGGGATGTGTTGATCGATGGTGAAAATGTTTATTTTATTTCAAATAATTTAGATGGAAGAGGATCACCATCGAAACATGATGACCAGTTGTGGAAAATCGATTTAAGTGCTCTGCAATAAAAAAAATAATGGGTGTGAAATATGGGATAGAGGCCCTTCATTTCACATCCATTATTTTTATTGATTTCTTAAATTACCTAATTCTTCTACTATTGCTTGCATTTCATTTGGACTAAATGTGTTTTTTTTCATAACCATTTCATAAATTTCTTTTAAATCCTCATATATCTCTTCAGTGTAATTGGAAGGCTTTATTGCATCTACATTTACCATTTTTAATTTGGAAGTTATTTCTGTAATCATAAATTGTATATTTTCATTAGACTTAATTGAAAGATCCACCACTAACATCCTCTCATAATTCAGTTTATTTCTATCTTTCCATGAAACAAATGAGGTGTCAATTATATAACAGGTTTTATTCAAAAAGCTAGGGGGAATATATAAAGAAGAGTGGACAACCTTGAAAAGGTTACCAATGGTTGATCCTATAAGAGACCCTGTACGTTTAATGAGGTGAGAGAATGGGGAATTCAAAGATTATTAGAGATAAAAATTTTATCATCTCCTTAATCAAACATACGATGTACAACGATATTACAGGTTTAGCTGCACAATTAGCATACTTTTTTTTATTGTCATTGTTTCCACTGCTTCTCTTTATAGTCACACTTCTCCCATATTTGCCAATTAATACAGACGATATTTTAAATGTAATAAGGAACTTTGCTCCAGAGCAAACATTAAACATGATTGAGTCAAACCTATACGATATTCTAAATCATAGGAGTACAAGCCTACTCTCTGTTGGGATAATAGCAACATTATGGTCAGCATCAAAAGGAATGAATGCGATTGTAAAGGCATTAAATCGTGCTTATGAAGTGAAAGAGACGCGCTCATTTATTGTGGCAAGAGCAATGTCTGTTCTTTTAACCTTGGCTATGATATTTGTTTTTTTAATCGCACTAGTATTACCTGTCTTTGGGAAGTATGTAGGTTATTATTTATTTGCATTTTTCGGTATTTCAGAACAGTTCTCTCGTGTGTGGACCGCAATCCGATGGATCATTAGTCCATTGATTTTATTAATTGTATTTGTTGGAATTTATTACTTTGCTCCGAATAAGAAAATTAAATGCTTAACTGTTTTTCCAGGAGCCATCATTGCATCGATTGGATGGGCAATTGTCTCCTTAGGCTTCTCCTATTATGTCAGTAATTTTGGACACTATTCAACGACATACGGAAGTCTAGGGGGAATTATCATTCTCATGCTTTGGTTTTACATTAGTGGAATTATCTTAATTATTGGTGGAGAAATTAATGCCCTTTTGACAGCAGTTGATAAGGATTGTTGACTACCCATTCATAAATCTATTGTAAAAACATTACATGAAAGGTTTTTGAGTAATGAAACAAACTAAGAATGAAAGTAAACATCTCATCTCGCGAGAGGAGGAGTAAGAATGGGTAAAAAGACGAAGCAAAATAGTAAGCAAAAACCTAAAGGGAAAACTTCTAGTTCATCTAATGGTCAAAACGGTTACCATTAAATATAATGTAGTCATTAATAAGAAAGTGGCCCACTCATAGGCCACTTTCTTATTATCCAAAAGGTAGATATTAATCTATGGAACGGAGACATCTTAAACTGTTTAAAATCACCAATATCGTACTGCCTTCATGACCAATTACACCTAAAGGAAGGTTTAAAAATTGTAAAAAATTTGATGCGATTAATAGCATAATTACAGAAAGTGAAAAGATGATATTTTGTTTAATAATCCGATTCATTTTTTTTGATAGTCGGATGGCTTCTGCAATTCTAGATAAATCATTTTTCATTAAAACAACATCAGCAGTTTCCATTGCAACATCACTACCTTCACCCATCGCAATTCCTACATGTGCTGTTGCAAGTGCAGGAGCATCATTCACACCATCTCCAACCATTGCAACAATCCCATAATGTTCTTTGATTTTCTTTATTGTTGCAACTTTTGTCTCTGGCATGCACTCAGCAATGTATTCATTAATATTGGCTTGAGCGGCAATATTTTTTGCAGTATTTTTACTATCACCAGTTATCATAATGGTATGAATTCCTTCATTTTGTAATACCATTAATGATTTCTTAGTTTCTGGACGGACGATATCTTGTAGACCAATAGCCGCAACGATTCCTTCTGAACCTTTTACATAGACAACTGTTTTACCGCAAGATTCTAAGCTTAATGAAATACCATTTTCAAATTGTTCGGCTTCTTGTTGTCCAACAAATTCCTTATTACCAATTAACCATTCTTTATTCTGAAACCATGCTTTTATCCCTTTTCCTGGAATATCCTCTATTTTATCAGGGTATATGAGATTATCTTGATAATTAGATTTCCAATAATTTACGATAGCAATTGCAAGTGGATGATTTGATCGATTTTCAATGGAAGCAATTGTTCGTAGCAACTCACGTTTATTTAGATTAGGTTGAACGATCATGTCTGTTACTTCTGGTTTTCCCTTTGTTAATGTACCTGTTTTATCAAAAGCAATGGCTTTTACATGGCTTAAGCTTTCAAGATGTACACCACCTTTGAAGAGAATACCACGCCTCGCACCATTTGAAATGGCAGATAGAGTTGCAGGCATAATGGATGCTACTAATGCACAGGGGGATGCAACAACTAATAAGATCATTGCCCGATAAAAAGTGACATTCCAGCTCCAATCCAATAAAAAATGAGGAAGAAACATCATAATTAATACAACGAGAAGGACTATTTTAACGTACGCACCTTCAAAACGTTCAATGAAAAGCTGGGATGGTGATTTTTCACTTTGAGCAGTTTGAACGAGTTCAATGATTTTTTGAAAGACTGTTTCATTTGAAGGCTTCGTCACTTGAGCTGTTACGGCACCATTTAAATTAATGGTCCCAGCAAAAATTTCTTCTGCCTCTCCTTTAGTAATAGGTAGAGATTCACCAGATATCGTTGATTCATCAATTGTTGTACTGCCTTTGATAATGACTCCATCTGAAGGAATGCGTTCACCGGGTTTAATTAAAATTTGGTCACCAACCTTTAATTCAGAGACAGGAATCGTTGTTTCCTGCCCATTTACTATACGAACAGCTGTCTCAGGTTGAATACTCAGTAAAGTAGAAATCTCCTTTTGACTTTTATTGTTCGTATAGGTTTCAAGTGCACCACTAACAGCAAATATAAATATTAGCATAGCACCTTCTGCCCAATAGCCGATTATTGCTGAACCGATTGCAGCAAAAACCATCAACATTTCGACATTTAGATCTTTGTTTTTTATTGTTTCTTCTATGCCCTCTTTTGTTTTAGCAAACCCACCGATAATAAAGGCTAAAAGATAAAATGTAATGGAATATGTGTGGTTATCCCATTTAGAAAATAACCATCCTATAAGTATGAAAAGTCCACTAACTAAGGCAGCGATTAATTCAAGATGAAGAAAAAACTGTTCAAATCGATTGGATGGTTGTATGTTCACTTGTTCATTGGTTGAAGCTGTTGCTAATTGACCTTGCGACATATTTATACCTCCTTAATTGAGAAATAGAATCAAAGTCATTTGCCCTATAAAATGACGAAAGCTGTCATCAATTTGATGACAGCAGGACTTGCTTTTTGAAAAGTATTAATTTTGTATATCTTATCATATTCATGATGGTGTGAAAAGTCATAACTAATGAGAAATACTTGAATAGTTATTCGTTTTAGATGTACGAAATGAACAGAGCGATAGAAAAATAATAAAGAGCATCGTACTAATTAAGTAAAAGAAACTTGCTCCTTCTATTTTTTCGATGATCATCCCTGCAAAGAAAGGTCCCACCATACTGCCTAAACTAAAAAGTATTCCACACATTATATTTCCTGCAGGGAATAAGGTTTTTGGCAGTAAATCAGCCATATAACTAATTCCAAGTGAGAACGTTGAACCTACTGCCATTCCAGCAATCAAGAAGCATATGACTAAGCCAATAACAGATTGATAAACAAATCCTGCCGAAATAAATGATAATAGGCCAATAATTAAGACAACGACTAATGTGTTTTTTCTACCAAATTTATCACTAAGCATGCCTAAAGGAAGCTGTGTAATAATACTTCCAATGGAAAAGGCGGGAATGATAAAAGAAACCGATTCAACATTGATCCCATTTCTTAATGCGAAAACAGGAAAACTCCCATTTAATGATGCTTCCATAAATCCGTAGCCGAAGGGGGGTAATAAAGCAACCCATGCATATTTCCATACCTTACCGAAACGTTTAAACGTACCTAGAAATGAAACTGAATCCTTATCTTTTTCAGGAAAGTCGTTTCGTAAAGTAAAAACTGTGATCCATAAAATAAAACTTACTGCGGATGTGAGCATAAAGGGTAACGCTTCATTTATTTTTACTAAACTAGTTAATGAAGGTCCAAAAGCAAATCCTAGACTAAAAAACAACCCATATAATGATATATTTCTACCCAAGTTTTCCTTCGAAGAAGTCGAAGTAATCCAAGTTTGAGTAGCAAAATGAAGGGCATGATCGCCGATACCTATTAATAGTCTCAAGGCAAACCAAAACCAAAAAGATTTCCAAAGAGGAAACAGAAACAATGTCAGTGCAACGATAAATCCTCCAATTAGTATTAAAGGCTTGTACCCCATTTTTCTAAGTGGTGCTTCCATTAATGGAGAAGCAATAAGAACACCAAGATAAAGTGCTGTAGCATTCAATCCGTTTAGTGAGGAGGCCATTCCATCCTTTTCAAAAATAACTGCAATGATTGGCAGTAACATTCCCTGTGAAAAGCCAGAAATCGCGACAATGCTAACTAAAATCCAAAAGCGGTATTTTTCTGTCCTAATCATAGTTGACTCCTTAATGAATGGTAATTTTTGCTCTTTTCTTCTATTAAAAAATAGTACTGTTATATGAAAGAATTGGCAAGATAATTCTGGAAAAAATAATAGTGGGAATATTTGTTTTTCATTTGATGTGTTTTATAAATTGTTTTTGGTTAAAATACTGACCAATGAAAAAAATCTTTTATAAATTGGGATTTTATGCTATAAATTTTAGGGTAATAAATGAAGTAAGCTCTTCTCTCTAACATTGTTGCTATTTTGAGTAAAGTTTTAACGAATAACTATCGGCTGTAGACTGTACATTTACTCAGAAAGGAGTTGCAAACTTCATAAGAATAGCTGAATTCTCTATTGGATGTAAAAACCGGCAGTTGGGCTTTTACAAAAGCAACAATCTATACGAAACAGCTATGAAGATGATAAAAAACTCCATTTTAAGGAGGAGAAAGATGAATAAAATTTTTGCAATCATGGTTTTTATTGGGGTACCTATTTCAGTAATTGGTTCCTTAATGCATTGGCCAAGCGTTATGATGTTCATTATATATTGTTTAACTATTATTGCATTAGCAAGCTTTATGGGGCGAGCTACAGAAAGCTTAGCTATTGTTGCAGGTCCGAGGATTGGTGGACTTTTAAATGCCACTTTTGGAAACGCAGTCGAACTAATTATTTCAATTTTTTCTCTACAGGCAGGATTAACAGGAGTAGTATTGGCTTCATTAACAGGCTCTGTTTTAGGAAATTTGCTTCTAGTAGCAGGAATGGCCTTTTTTATTGGCGGTGTAAAATACAAGAGACAAAAATTCAATGTATATGATGCAAGACATAATTCTGGCTTGTTGATATTTGCAGTCTTAGTTGCTTTTGTCATCCCAGAAGTTTTCTCAGTTAATTTATCAAAAACAGAAACGATGAATCTAAGTGTAGGGATATCTATCACTTTAATTATTTTATATTTGGCTGCATTATTTTTTAAATTAGTGACCCATCGTGGAATATATCAAGACCCGGAAGTAAAACAAGTCGAAGATGAGGAAGAACCGGAATGGGGCAAGTGGAAAGCGATCATTGTTTTAGCGCTTGCTACATTAGCAGTAGCTTATGTTTCTGAAAAATTAGTACATACATTCGAGGCAGTTGGCGAAAGTTTTGGATGGAGTGAATTATTTATTGGTATTGTTATCGTTGCCATTGTAGGTAATGCTGCAGAGCATGCATCAGCCATCTTAATGGCCTATAAGAACAAGATGGATGTTGCAGTTGAGATTGCCTTTGGTTCAACACTTCAGGTAGCAATGTTTGTAGCACCGGTATTAGTAATTATCTCGCTGCTTTTCAGTCAAAATATGCCACTGGTTTTTACACTTCCAGAGTTAGTGGCAATGGCTACTGCCGTGTTATTAACCATTGTTCTTGCTAATGATGGAGAAACAAATTGGTTTGAAGGAGCTACATTATTAGCTGCTTATGTCATTATGGGGATAGGTTTCTATTTATTATAATTGCACAGTCGTATTTGTTTAAAGTTAATATTAGTTCTATAGAAACGAGTAGGAAATTATAAAAAGCTAAAAAGCTTTAGATAAGGAAATTGTATGAAATAAAAAAGCCTCTAAGTATGATTCATGAGCTTAGAGGCTTTAACTTTTTATATTCATAAAAATAATTCAGCACGTTCAAAAGGCTATATTGCTTATTTAAATAGTATTAACTAGCAACAAATTTAAGAAAATAAAGACTTGAGAATAACCTCTCATCCATTCCCCCTTTATGAGTTGTGTGCTGCCCTTCAACCCTCCTCTTAAAAAAGTTAATTACAGTATAATGTATTATTTAAAATTTGTAAATATTCAGATTTAATTTTAAAAGAAATCTTCTGATTGATGGATAAATATTTTATTAAGGAAAAAAATAAAAACAAAACCCAATAGAAGTAATGAAAGGAGTCAACAATATGAAATGGCATCGAATTCTTCTAGTGTTTTTATTTGTTCTTTTATTGGCATCTCCACAAGCATCAGCTAATAAGAAAAATCTTGTTAATGTAAAAGTAAAAATTCCACCTTCGGTATTAAATATTGCAAAGGAAAATACGTATCCAAATCCAACGCAAGATTTGCCTTATTTACAACCTAGTGATTTTACGAAAAAAATTATAGAAACATCGAAAGAGAAAATTGAGAATCCCAATTTGATTCGGATGCTCAATGAGTCCGCCATAAATAATTCGCCGCTTTCCATTGGTTTTCGTGCGACGATTTATCTTGGGGAATGGCCACTTAATTATGAATCCATTGAAACTGCACCTAACTGGCAATATCAAAAAATAAATACCAATTATTTTGATAATCGTGGGGGAAAAGGAAATTATCAAATTCATTATGTTCAAGAAGCACAGAAAGTAGTTAGGGGTGGCTTAACTGCAAAGGTTGATAAAGCCGAAGATGTAAAGAAAATGATGCTTCTAAAAGCAATGGAAAAATCAAATTTACCACTTTCCTTTGATACGATCATTGGTGGGGGAACAAAAAAAGATCAAGTATATAATATTCCTGCCAAACGTTTAGGGTATCTTTATGGTTATGCACCTGCAATAAATGAAAAAGGCAAGGTCACATATGGTGAGGTGTATTTGGTTATTAAAGGGACAAAAAAGAAAATTGTTGTTAAAAATGTTACTTCACAAGGAATTGGTGCATGGATTCCTATTCAGGATCATGTCTCATTTGGCTTTACAGCAACCGATCACCCAAGATAATTGTTAATGACTGTCATTAAGACAGTCATTTTATTTTTAGAAATGATTAATATAGTGATCAGATGATAAAAGTCTATAAGGAAATAAGCAAAAGAAATGTGTCATTCAAATCAGAGATCAAGACGTAGGGATATCTAAAGAGGATTTAACGAATGTATTTGATCGATTTTAATTGACGCCGTTACAGGAAACATACGCGGTGTTCATAAAGATGTGAGCAATAAAAAATATATAAACCAGGGTCAACATAAGGATCAACAAATCAGTGTAACAAAGACGGCTATTACTGCAGAACAGGCCATATCAATTGCAAAGAAAGAGATTGACGGAACCGTAACAAAGGTTGAAAAAGATGAAGATGGTGGAATCATTAAATATGAAATGAACTTCAATCAAACCAAGGAGAAGTTGATATAGATATTGATGCGAATATAGGAAAAATAATCGAAATTGATTATGAAGATTAATAGGATACTAAAAATGAGGCAGAGATTCTTCTGCCTCATTTTTAGTAACTAGAATCGATGCATTTTATTTACTAATATTTGCTGATCTTGATTGAAAATCAATGTCTTTATAATATGCATCCTTCACTAACACATTCGGTCCCACACATTGAACTGCTGGACAATGACAATTAAGTGATTGTGCAAGAGGGGAATCCATCCATTTATCATAAAGAGCTGGAAGCGCATCATATTGAATATTACCTAGCGCAGGTGTATCACCGAAATCAGTAACGATAACATCACCAGTGAAAATATTAACATTTAAACGAGAACGACCATCAGGATCATTACGAACCGTTACATTTTTGCTGGTATACAGTCTTTTTAATAATGTTAAATCCTCTTCTTTTGGGCTACAAGGATAAAACGGAAGCGTTCCAAAAAGCATCCATGTATTTTCGTCCCGAATGTCTAATAAATGATGAATCGCTTCACGTGTTTCCGCTAAAGATAACACCTCTAAATTTGCAGCAAAATCACTAGGATACATAGGATGAACTTCATGACGGGCACATTTCATATCTTCAACAATTTGCTTATGAATATGTTCTAAATGTGGAAGTGTCCGTTTATTCAACATCGTTTCGGCTGAAACGGTTACGCCCTGCTCAGACAGCAGACGGCTATTTTCAATCATGCGATCAAATAATTTTTTTCGCTGTTCACGTGTAGGTTTACGTGGCATATTGGCAAAGCCACCGTCAATAAAATCATCGACAGTACCCCAGTTATGTGAGATGTGAAGAACATCTAAATAAGGGGCGATTAATAGGTAGCGATCTGGATCAAGTGTTAAATTGGAATTAATTTGTGTACGTATCCCGTTATTATGTGCATACTTAAGTAATGGAAGGACATAATTTTCAACGGATTTTTTTGATAGCATTGGTTCTCCACCTGTGATACTTAATGCACGTAAATGTGGAATCTCTTCCAAACGTTGAAGTAATAGATCAAGGGGTAAGGCATTAGGATCCTTTGGTTGCAATGTGTAGCCTACCGCGCAATGCTCACAGCGCATATTACAAAGGGTAGTGGTCGTAAATTCAATATTAGATAGAACAAGACTCCCGTGATCTTTCACATCTAAATAAGCTTCCCATGGGTCATTGGTTGGCGTGATCAATGGAAGTTGTGAAACATTTTGCATAATAAAAGACTCCTCTTATAAAAAATAAAGATACCTTAGTCATTATCAAAAACGAATGACTAAATGTCAATGCTTCAGCCCCTTTTCATAATATTGGATGTTTGATATGATAATAAAACGATGAAAGGAGAGACAGCCTTGGGAAACGCAGTACATGACAAAGACTCACAAGTATTATATTTAAAGAAAAGACTAAATATGTTTTTAGAAGTATTAGAATCCATTGATCCTGAAGATGCCGATTTAGAAGATATCGATCGTCTAATCGAAATGATTGATGATCTTGAATTGAAATGCGAACAATTTAAGAAGTAATAATGCTTTTACCTTAAACACTACTTAGAGAAAGTTCTAATTAAATATAGGTTTGAATATCGCAACACCCTTCTTTTTATTGGGAAAGAGCTGATGTGAAAGCCTGCAGTAGGTTTTTACAAAAGTAATATACGATGCGAAACTAGCCAATTAAACAAAAATAGCCAAACTTCATGAAAATGTTGTTTGGCTATTTTCATGTCAATCTCACTTTAAAACAATTATTATTAGGAGTATAATGGGAGTTGAAATTATACATATATAATATTCGGATATGAAGGGATAAAGGAGAGGGAAAAATGAATTTGGAAAAGTTTCAAGAGAGCATGTATCAATTAATTGTCGAAACATCTACGAATCTACCAAAAGATGTTCGCAGAGCTGTTAAAAAGGCCAAACAAAGTGAAAGTGCTGGTACACGCGCAGCAATGAGCTTAGGTACGATTACAAATAATATTCAAATGGCAGATGAGAATATTTCACCGATTTGTCAAGATACCGGACTTCCTACCTTTAAAATTAAAACTCCTGTTGGGGTTAACCAAATTAAAATCAAAGAAGCAATCTATAATGCAATTGCACTGGCAACTAAAGATGCGAAACTTCGTCCAAATTCAGTAGACTCATTGACTGGCAAAAACAGTGGCGATAACCTTGGCGGAGGAACACCAGTTATTAAATTTGATCAATGGGAAAACGATTACATTGATGTACGTTTAATACTAAAAGGTGGCGGATGTGAGAACAAAAATATCCAATACAGTCTACCATGTGAATTAGAAGGCCTGGGTCGTGCTGGACGTGATCTCGACGGAATTCGTAAATGTATTCTACACTCCGTATACCAAGCACAAGGTCAAGGCTGTAGTGCTGGATTTATCGGTGTTGGTATCGGTGGCGACCGTTCATCTGGTTATGATTTAGCAAAGGAACAACTATTCCGTTCTGTAGAAGATGTAAATCCTCATGAGGATTTACGCAAACTTGAAGATTATATAATGGAAAATGCAAATAAGCTTGGAATCGGTACCATGGGATTTGGTGGGGAAACAACGCTTTTAGGTTGTAAAATTGGTGTTATGAATCGCATCCCTGCTAGTTTCTTTGTATCTGTAGCATATAATTGCTGGGCATTCCGTCGTTTGGGAGTGAAAGTAAATCCTGAAACAGGTGATATCCAGGAATGGCTATATCAAGACGGTGAAAAAATTGAATTTGCAAATGAAGCAGAAAATGAAGTAGCAGCAACAAAAGAGGAAACCAATATTATCACATTAAAGGCACCTATTACAGAAGAACAAATCCGAGAACTAAAAGTGGGAGATGTTGTTCGAATTGATGGAAGAATGTACACGGGTCGCGATGCCATTCATAAATACCTAATGGACAATGATGCACCTGTAGATTTAAATGGTCAAGTGATTTACCATTGTGGACCAGTAATGGCTAAAGATGAGGAAGGTAATTGGACAGTTAAAGCGGCTGGTCCAACAACTTCAATCCGTGAGGAGCCTTATCAAGGTGACATTATGAAGAAATTTGGAATTCGTGCAGTAATTGGAAAAGGTGGAATGGGACCAAAAACTCTTGCAGCTCTTCAAGAACATGGCGGGGTGTACTTAAATGCAATTGGTGGAGCAGCACAATACTATGCGGACTGTATTAAAAAAGTTGATGGTGTGGATCTTACTGAGTTCGGTATTCCGGAAGCAATGTGGCATTTAAATGTTGAAGGCTTCACTGCCGTTGTAACAATGGATTCACATGGAAACAGCCTACACGCAGATGTTGATAAGTCTTCATTAGAAAAATTAGCGCAATTTAAAGAACCAGTGTTTAAATAATAGGTAAATAAAGGTTGTGTGTGAAAGGGAGTCCTTTTCACACACAACCTTTTTTCATATAACGTTAGTATCCTTCATACGTTTGCTATAGATAGTATTTAAAAAGGAGGAGTTGGAATGAACCAAATAGATACAATTTGTCATCAGTTTGGAACAATTCTTCGCGGAAAGGGTAAAGTGAGTGAAGAGGGGTGTACTGTTGAATTACATCGTCAATTTCATGTTACTGTTCAAGGGAAATCAAGTAAATCTGTTGTTCCCGCAGGCTTTACCTTTGAATCACTTGATCAATATGGAAATGCTCTTAATTTAGGAGAAATCGCTATATTAGAAGAGGAGATACCCGCTTTTACCCATTCCATAGTCCAACAAGGAATTACAATTAGTGCTCTACATAATCACTGGATCTTCATGAAACCCAATCTCTTATATCTTCATATTCAATCTGTCGAGCCCCCATTAAACTTTGCAAGAAAGGTTGCCCATTCCTTTCAATTTTTGCGTAGCTATCCCATTTCAAAAGACTAGTACCGAAGTGCCATCATTCGAAAAATCGATAGACTCTTTTTTGTGCATGATTTTAATTCAAGATTGTTTTCGTATCGTTTGTTGCTTGTGTAAAAGCCCAACTGGCAGTTTTTACACCCAATAAAGGATTCTGCGTTTCTTATGGAGTTTGCAGCGCATTCTTCAGTGAAATGAAAGGTGTAGTGGTCTTCAGCTAATAGTAAAACTTTACTTAAAGATCAACAATGTTTGTGAAAAGAGCCTAATTCAAAATTTTGATTGTGAAGTATCTCTCCATACTCGTACGTACGAACTATTTTTTTTCGGAGTATGGAGTGTTTTTATTAAATACAGAGGTAGAGACACTTACTGAAAAATGGACATGCTTTCTACCATTAAGATTCATCTTTCTACCATTAAGATTCATCTTTCGACCATAAGAGCAAGAATAAGGACGAAATAAGTAAACTGACTTTGATAAAATGGTACAACAATAAACTAAATGGTTAAAATTATTGCTTTTATAATAATAAATACGACACAATTAAATGAAGTATGATAAAAGGAGGAAATTGCACTCTATGGCCGATATCAATCTTTCTTTTGATGAAATGTGGGAAAAAATAATGGCTTGTGATCAAACCTATGATGGGTTATTTTATACAGCTGTTAAAACGACAAAGATCTACTGTCGTCCTTCATGTAGATCGAGAAAACCCAAAAAAATAAATGTTGAGTTTTATCATGATATTGAAATGGTTGAAAAAGCAGGCTATCGAGCGTGTAAAAGATGCCAGCCAGAGGTTGAGCAATCCCCGAATACTGCAATTGTTAAAGCGGTAATAAGCTTTCTAATCAATCATTATAAGCAAAGGCTTGTTTTAAACGATATTGCAGAGTATGTTGGGATAAGTCCGTTTTATCTAGAAAGACTTTTTAAACAAGAAACCAATGAGACTCCAAGAGCTTATTTAGAGAGAATTAGGATTGATAAAGCAGCCCATCTTCTTAAAAACACTCAACTTTCAAATCTAGACATTTGTTATGGTGTGGGGTTCCATAGTCCTTCTAATTTTTATCGAGCATTTCGGCGGGTGAAAAATTGTTCTCCAAGTGAATTTAGAAATAAGGAAGGGAGTGATGAGAATGGAATGGGTGGATCATGAGACATTTCTTGAAATTTCACTTCCTGAGGAATTCAATTTTAATGAATTGCTCGTTTTTCTTGGGAGATCCGAGTATGAGCTACTGCACCGTATCGTGGAAAATGAACTTTACAAGCTTTTAAAAATAGATCAAAAAATGATTTTAATCAGGATCAGTAATCGCAATTCTACACTCAAAGTTGAATTTTTATCAGGGAAGCCAGGTTTTAATGAACGTGAACAAATTGTTGCTTATATCTATGAATGGTTTGATCTAGAAAAAGATTTAACAAGTTTTTATAGTATGGCAAATGAAGATCACATTTTATCCCCACTCGTGAAAAAATATGCTGGACTGCGGATGATCGGTATACCAGATTTATTTGAAGCATTAACTTGGGCAATTATCGGCCAGCAAATTAATCTTACTTTTGCCTATACATTAAAAAGTCGACTTGTTACACAATTTGGAGAAAAACTAGTATGGAATGGGGAAACCTACTGGCTTCATCCTTCTGCTCAAAGAATTGCTTTATTAGAAGTTGAGGATTTAAAAAAACTTCAATTTACAACGCGGAAGTCAGAATATATTCTTGATATTGCAAAGTTAATTACAGAAGGAGCTTTAACGAAGACAAGTTTAAAAAATTTACAGGATAATCATGCGGTACATGAAACATTAATGACTATTAGAGGGGTTGGAGCTTGGACAGCCGATTATGTGATGATGAAATGTCTTAATGACCCAAGTGCATTTCCAATTGCTGATGTGGGACTGCATAATGCGTTAAAAATTCAGCTTGAATTGGAACGAAAGCCAACCATCGAAGAAATAAAAAAAATTGCAACAAACTGGAGCGGGTGGCATGCCTATGCTACATTTTATTTATGGAGGTCTTTGTATGAATAAAGTAGAAAAAATCTATTATGAATCCCCAATTGGAATCGTGGAGATTGCAGGGGACAATAAAGCTATCCATTCGATTCTGTTTATAGACCAAGATGTATCGTCTCGCTCTATTCCAGCAAAAACTCCTAAGGTTCTAATAGATTGCTATGAGGAGTTAGATGAATATTTTAAAGGAGAACGACAAAGCTTTACTTTTCCATTAGCATATGATGGGACAGATTTTCAGAAAAGCGTCTGGAATGCGTTGACCAAAATCAACTATGCAGAAACCTGTTCGTATAGGGATATTGCAGTCTCGATAGGGAATGAAAAAGCCGTAAGAGCTGTAGGAACTGCAAATGGTAAAAATAAATTAAGCATCGTGATTCCCTGTCATCGAATTATTGGAGCAAATGGAACGTTAACTGGATATGCTGGTGGACTGTGGAGAAAAGAATGGTTGCTAAACCATGAGAAGGCTAATAAAAAATAAATAACCAACACCGTATTCAGAATCTTGTGTTAAAATGAAAAATAAAGGAGTGATCGCATGCAAAATCGTCCTAATCCCGGTGAATACGATCCTTTTTATACAGGATATATTCAATTAGTACCAGAGGGCAATATTGTTCAGATACTTAGTGAACAAATAGGTGAAACCATCCACATGTTAAATGGGCTTTCTGAGAATCAAAGCCAATTTAGCTATGAGTCTGGAAAATGGAGCATCAAGGAAGTGTTAGGCCATATGGCGGATACTGAGCGAATTATGGCATATCGGCTTCTCTGTATTGCACGAGGAGAAACGATTTCACTTCCAGGATTTGAAGAAAATTTATATGTACAAAATGCTGCATTTAACGAGCAATCTCTGCAAGAGCTTCTAGACAATTTATCTGTAATTCGCCAATCGACGACTAACTTACTTAAAGGTTTAAAGGAAGCAGCGTGGGTCCGAAAAGGAAATGCTAATCATTCGGAGGTAACAGTTCGTGCAATTGCATACATAATTGCTGGACATGAAAAGCATCATCGCAACATCATAAAAGATCGATATATGGGTTCAAAAGATTATCCATTATCCTAACATCAATGATTCAAGGAGAGATGTTATTTGACAGATTTATTTTTCAAAACCCCACCGAGATTAGAAAATGAGAAAATTAAATTAATCCCTATGGAGTTCGATCACGCCAAACCTCTATTTGCAATAAACAGCTCGAACCATTGGGCATATATGTTAACCGTAGTTCATACGGAGAAAGAAATGCAGGAATGGGTGATGAATGCGATTAAAGAACGGGAACAAAACATCTCGTTACCCTTTGTCGTTATTCTGAAAGAGAGCAATCAAGTAGCCGGAACGACAAAAATGAGCTTAATTAATTTTGCCCAAAAATCATGTGAGATTGGATCAACCTGGTATGGAGCCGATTTCCAAAGAACATTTGTCAATACAGATTGTAAACTACTTCTTCTATCCTATTGTTTTGAAGAATTGCAGATGATTCGAGTGCAATTAAAAACAGATGAACGAAACCTCCGTTCTCAGAAAGCGATTGAACGATTAGGTGCTTTTAAGGAAGGAATCTTAAGAAATGAAAGGATTCTTGCTAATGGTTATATTCGGAACGCCGTTTTGTATTCCATCACCAATCAAGAATGGCCAAATGTAAAAAGAAAATTAATTGAAAAAAGGAATTCATATTCGAATTAATTTCTCAAAATAAATGTAGCGAAATAACCTTTTAGCATTGTAATTTGGAGATTTAAGGAGAAATCAGAATGGCAGTACAGCTCAAAGCAGTAACTAGAGATAACTGGGAAGAGGCTTTAGCTTTAAAGGTTTCAGATCATCAACAAGTATTTGTTCCATCAGTTGCCGTCTCTTTGGCAAAAGTATTCATTAAACCTGATGGAAAAAATGTAGAATATCTACCATTTGCGATCTATGACAACGAGACAATGGTAGGATTTATCATGCATGCTTATGAAGAATCGACGAGTAATATGTATTGGATTAATGGATTTTTTATTGATCATATCCATCAAAATAAGGGATATGGAAAGCAATCAATGATTGAGATGATTCGCTGGATTCTTCAACGTTTTCCACAATGTCAGGAAATTCGCTTGACTGTTCACAAAGAGAATGAAATTGCCCGCCGATTGTATAAGGATTTAGGTTTCTTTCCTTTAGGACAGTCAGTTGAGGATGAAGAAATCATGAAACTAGAAATAAGTAAAAGTAGTTGGTTTTGTAGAAAAATTTGAGATTTAATTAAAGACTAAATCAAAGATGGATTTAGTTTTTTTATGGTTAAGTAACAGCCCTTATTGAATGGTCATAGTAAGGTAATCATGCATAAGACTGCACCTTCATGTTAGAAAAAATAATTGGACGTGCAGTTAATAGAGTTTTAATGAGCATAGTCATATTCCAAATAAATTGACTTATCCACAAAAAAAGTCAGGTAGAAAATTAGTTTCCTCAAATATATGTGTAAAAATTCTATTTATTTTCAATATTGTCCACAATATCAACAGTTTCATCCACAAAAACCATAATCATCCACAGAAAAAAGAACGTGTAATAAGAAAACGAATTATTTATCCACAATAGCAAAGGACTGGAAGATTTTATCTAGCATATCTAAGCTACCTACGAAAAAAATAAGAGTAAAAAGTAGGTGACAGAATGAAAAAATGGTTAATAATGATAAACGTAATTCTCCTAGCAGGAATACTTTCAAATCCAGTATCTGCTGCTTCCAATTTTCCTGTGCATTGGGGGTTTAATAAAGGAAAAAATGAACAGCAAGCAGAGGCAGGAGCAAAATATGATGAACTTTTAAAAAAATATCATGCGTTTTATAAAGGAAATCCAAATGATAAGGTTCTCTATTTAACCTTTGATAATGGATATGAAAATGGCTATACACCAAAAGTTTTAGATGTCCTAAAGAAGGAAAAAGTACCTGCTATCTTTTTTGTAACAGGGCATTACCTAAAATCAAAGCCTGATCTAGTAAAGAGAATGGTAGCTGAAGGACATATTGTTGGTAATCACTCATGGAGCCATCCGGATTTAACCCAAGTTTCAGATGAAAAATTAAGAGAAGAACTACGAAAAGTCAAAGATGAAACGGCTCGAATTACTAAACAAAAAGAAATGCTGTATTTACGCCCTCCGAGAGGGATCTTAAGTGAGCGAACCATGCAATTAGCAAATGAAGAAGGATATACCCATGTTCTTTGGTCCCTTGCCTTTAGAGATTGGAATGTCGACCAACAACAAGGGTGGAAATACTCCTATGATAATATTATGGCTCAAGTTCATCCAGGAGCGGTCATGCTTCTCCACACTGTTTCAAAAGATAATGCAGATGCATTAGAAAAAGTGATTAAAGATTTAAAAGCAAAGGGTTATCAATTTAAAAGTTTGGATGACTATATGGTAAAAGAGAGAGGAAAGAAGCCAAATAAATAAGTTAACCGATGTTAAGTTTCGGACATCATGTTCGAGACTTTTCTTTTTTACACAATGTCCCTCTGAATTCGTGCCCATTCTACTTTGTGATATAATACAGAAAAAACGTAGCCATGTAATAGCGGAGTGATAATTTTTGAAAAATGATAAAGATCTTTTAATAAAAGTAAAGCAACAGTTTCCATTAACAATTAAACGTTTAGGAATAAATGGTGAGGGTGTTGGCTATTTCAAAAAGAAGGTAGTATTTGTCCCGGGTGCTTTACCTGGTGAAGAAGTAGTTGTAGAAGTAACAAAAGCCCATCCTAAATTTGCAGAAGCCATCGTCAAAAAGGTACGAAAACGATCAGAACATCGAGTAAAAGCTCCGTGTATTGTTTATGAACAATGTGGTGGTTGCCAGCTTCAGCATTTAGAATATTCCCAGCAGTTGAAAGAAAAACGAGATATCCTCATTCAAGCATTGGAGCGTCATACTCGATTTAATATAGAAGAAATGGACATTCGACCAACCATTGGAATGGACAACCCGTGGCATTATCGGAATAAAAGCCAATTCCAATTGGGAGAGGATCATGGGAAAGTTATCGCTGGTATGTATAGTATTGACTCCCATCGATTGATTAATATACCAGAATGCATCGTTCAACAGCCAGTTACAAATAAAGTAACAAATATCGTCAAACAGATTTTAGCAGATTTTAGAGTGCCAATTTATAATGAAAAAACTCGAAAAGGCATTGTACGAACCATTGTCACTCGAGTCGGTGTTCAAACAGGTCAAGTTCAGGTCATGCTAGTAACAGTGAAAAAAGAACTGCCTCGTAAAGAAGCCATTTTATCAGAAATAAAAAAACGACTACCTGAAGTTGTATCAGTCATGCAAAATGTTAATCCAAAACGAACCTCTATTATTCTTGGGGATGAAACCATCCATTTAGCAGGTGATAAAATTGTAGAGGAACGTTTAGAGGAATTTACCTATGAGCTGTCTGCACGAGCATTTTTCCAATTAAACCCTGCACAAACCATTAGCCTTTACAATGAAGTCAAAGAGGCTGCAGCATTAACAGGAAATGAAAAAATTGTTGATGCCTACTGTGGAGTAGGAACTATTGGACTTTGGCTTGCAGATAAAGCAGGTGAAATTCGAGGAATGGATGTAATACCAGAGGGAATTGAAGATGCCAAGAAAAATGCAAGGAAGCACGAAAGAAAAAATGCATCTTATTTCACTGGAAAAGCAGAAGATCTCATGCCCAAATGGGTAAAAGAAGGCTGGAGACCAGATGTGGTAGTGGTTGATCCCCCGAGAACTGGGTGTGATGAAAAGTTTCTTGACACAATCTTGAAAGTAAAGCCGAAAAAGTTTATTTATGTATCATGTAATCCATCAACCCTTGCGAAGGATTTGCAGATGTTGGGAAAGAAGTATGAGGTTGAATATTTGCAGCCAGTAGATATGTTTCCACAAACAGCACATGTAGAAGTAGTTGGAAAACTCGTATTGAAAAACTAAGAAGCTGCCAATTGCCGCCTGCACGAAATCGTCAGGTGGTAACTTGGCAGCTTTAAAACTTTACAATAAAAAAAACTTCTTCATCAAAATAGGTGAATAAATTTACGCGTTTACATAGTGTTCTTGAAAACCTTACTTGAAAATAAATTGGTATTGATAGATTGAACAAGCAGAAGTTCTTTGATGAAATGAATTTTTTCAGACTGGAAGCTTCTAGAAATATGTTATCCTTGATAAAAGGAGTGGGTTATATGGATTTTTGTGAAAAGAGATAACTCTGATTTTAAAATTCTAAATATTTTGATTAATGCAACTGAACATTAGGAGGATGACTATGAATGTGAATAGTAAAGATAGGATATATAAAATAGAAGAAGTCCAAGAAAAAGAGCAATTTTCAGGAACATTTTATGCAATTTCAAATGGGGATAAGTTAACGGGGAGTTATGGTTATGCAAATCGTGCTGAAAAAATTAAAAATCAAATAAACACGAGATTCGGGATAGCCTCAGGCTGTAAAATTTTCACATCCATAGCCATTTGTCAACTAATTGAAAAGGGAAAAATACATTTCCATACAAAGCTTAAAGAGTGTTTGAGTTTTGAATTTCCTTATTTTGATGAAGGAATAACCATTCATCATCTACTAACCCATACATCAGGCATACCAGATTATTTCGATGAAGATGTGATGGATGACTTCGAGGAGTTATGGAAAACGATGCCTATGTATAATCTACGAAGGTTACAAGACTTTTTACCATTGTTTCAAAATGAAAAAATGACAACTGAGCTAGGTACCTTTCATTATAATAATTCTGGATATATATTATTGGGTCTGATTGTTGAGGAAGTTAGTGGCCTTGTTTTTAGTGATTATATTCATCAATTTATCTTTAAAAAGGCAAGTATGACGGATTCTGGATATTTTGAAATGGATGATTTGCCTGGGCGTGTGGCTCTCGGTTATATAAAAAAGCCTGATGGTGGATGGCGAACAAATATTTATTCATTGCCAGTTAAAAGTTCTTCTGATGGGGGTGCTTATGTAACAGCTGAAGATATGATCTCTTTTTGGGATGCTCTAATGAATGCTCGACTGTTAACAAAAGAAATGACTCAAACTTTGTTAACTCCACGTGTGCAGGTAAAGGATGATATTTATTATGGTTATGGGGGATATATGCAAACCAATTCGGAACATGTCGAAAAATACATTTTAATGGGCTATGACCCTGGTGTGAATTTTCGCTCTGTTCATTACCCTAATAGAAACCTTACGATTGTCGTTTGTTCGAATAAATCTGATGGTGCTTATGAAATGATAAAAACTATTGAAGCTAGTTATAAAAAATAATATAACTAAAAAAATCTGTATACAATAAAAAAACATGGGCTTGGTATAAACTTACCGAACCCATGTACAAAAGTTGTTTAATATCTCAGTAGGGCATAACCTAATTATAAAGATTTTAATCACAACAAATCATCTTTGTTAATAAATATAGAATGTGGAGACAAAATAAGCTTTCTTTGCTTTTAGGTTAATTAACCATCATACCAGGCATCATGTGAAGTGACATGTTTTGCGATTGAACCTGGGTATTAAGTGGATGCCCATGATAATGGTGAGCATGATGAGCATGATGATGAATTGGATATTCATGGTGGTGCATCATTCCACCACAACAAGGATATCCCATCATTTGATGCCCTGCTCCATAAGCAGGATGCCCCATTAACCATTCATGACCAACTCCATATGCAGGAGATCCATATCCCATCATATAGGGATTATAACCCATTCCATAACTTCCGAACATTGGATTCATTTTTTTCACCCTTTTCTTTGTAGTAAACTTATAACCAATTACATGCTATGCTATTAACCTGGGAAAGGAGCTTACTTTTATTAAAATGGGTGAATACCTAAAAATAAAGGGAAGGTTCCTTACTTTTTTGAAGCAAGAGAACCGTCCCTATGCTTCTAGAACAGGAATGGTAATAAGAAATGTTGTGCCTTTACCTTTTCGAGTTTCAATATCAATGCTTCCTTTTAGTTTATTAATGGTGCTGTAAACCATGAGCATGCCGAGGCCAGTGCCTTTTTCTTTTGTTGAGTAATAGGGTTGACCTAGGTGGGAGATTTGATCTCTTGTCATTCCGATTCCGGTATCTTGAATTTTGATCAGGATCTTTTGTTTCTTTTCTGAGATGTCGATCGTTAATGTTCCCCCGCCTGTCTCTTTCATTGCTTCAATTCCGTTTTTATATAAATTAATTAAGCACTGCTGAATTTGATTCCGATCATATCGGGTAAATAAAGTATTTGTAAAATGAAATTGAACCTCTACTTGATGCATGGTAGCAAAGGGAATAATCAAATCTTTTGTATATTCAGTTTCTGTGAAGAGATTGGAATAAACCATATTTTCAGATTGAGGCTTCGCGAACGAAAGATAATCACTCACAATTTTTTCGGCTCGATGCAATTCTTGCAAGGAGAGTTCGATATATCGTTTTTCCTCATTTGTGATGGTAGTTGACTGTTTTAATAATTGTAAAAAACCACTAGTTACTGTAAGCGGATTTCTTATTTCATGGGAAACGCTAGCTGACAATTCACTCACAACATTTAATCGTTCCGAGTGGACAAACTGTTCGCGATTTTTAATATTGGCGATAATTTGTTCAATTAAAATCATAATAATAAGAATAGCTCCAACATTTGTCATAAATGTGAGAAGGCCTACATACCAGAATTCACTATTTAAGCTGTTAAAGAAAGTACTTAATGAGGTTAAGTAAATACATGCTATTAGTGAGCAAACAAAACCTGCAAATAATACCCGTTTTTTTGAAGATAGCTTAATAAACCTACGATTAAACAACGGTATTAAGATGAAAATAATGGTTGAAAATAGAAAGGATTGGAATGTTCCTTCTCCCCCAACGTAAAAGCGATAGAGATTTAATAATATATAAAGTGGCCAAACAGCTTTATATCCACCATATAGGGCCACGATGATAAATGGGATATACCGAAGGTCAATAATAAATCCTAGTTTTATTTTGATAGGCATTGTAATGCAAAGAATCATCGTCACTGCCGAAAGCAAAATAAGTACGAACTTATTATTAGAATGTGGTCTATGTTCAAAAAAAATAAGAAAGATTAATACTGGAATTAATAGAAATAAAAAGTTTAATAATAAAGTTTCTAACAATGTTAAGCTTCCTTTCGGATATATTCATGTCCTTCTTAATTATGAGTCTTTGTACTAATATATCTATATTATATTAGCAAGTATTGATCATTACATTATATTATAAATCGTAGAAAGCAAAAAAAGCGATTGGACATTCTATCCAGTCGCTTTCTTTATTCAAAATAAGTAGGTTAAAGCAGGAAGCGTCTTTTGCTAAGTCCTACTGCTGCCGTATTTACACCTGATAAAGGATTTAGCGTTCTTATAAAGTTTGCAGCTCTTTGAAGTGAAAATGAAAAGACTTGTCTTCATTTAAACAGAAAAGAGCCTTATTTATAATATATAACTAAAGCACACAGCATAATGATGAGTGTAATGCTTCCAGTGACAAACAAATAGTTATACCTGAAAGTAATTAATTTTGATAAAGGTCTTCTATCTTTATCGGTCATCCGACTAAAAACATGCTGAAAACTTGCAAAGACAACATCAAAGAAACCTTTATTAACGACGAAAACAGTTAATGATAATAATAGGTAAAGAAAGCCTACAATAAAGGAAACATTAATATATGTCAGAAGATTAATGGAATGGTATGTAATAAGAGAAAGTAAAAAAATTAATAGTTGTGTTGCAATTAACCAAATGGAATATTTCCTAAACATGTCATCACCTCTTTCTAGTCCATGCAAATAAACTTCGTATTATAACAAGGCAGTTTTCGTATAGTGTGTCGCTTTTGTAAAAGCCCTACTTCCAGCTTTTACACTTAATAAATGTTCAGCGTTCTTCTATAGTTTGCAGCTCTTTTCTCAGTGGAGTGAGGGACATGTCGATCTTTAACCTATTTTTATTGGTTAAAAGATTATATAAATAGCAACATTGTTTAAGAAAAGAGCCTTTAACAAAGATGTTTTTCAGTTAATTTGTATAATGAACTTCTACTCCTTTATTTATTCCCAAAAATTAAGTATTAAAAAATTATAATGTAGTTTTAATTTAAAATAAACTGATAAACAGAAACTTAAATATTAGGACTAAAGTCATTATTCTATAAATATCAAATTATCTAAATATATTATATTATCAGAAATGTAACTATGCTAAAATAGCATGTAAAAAGCGTATTTTGAGCATAAAATAGAAAAAATATGTAAATTTCCCTAAAAATATAACATAAAAAAGTTAAAAATGTTTTGTTAAAATAATGTACAAATAGAAAGAAAATTATTATAATGTTAATAGAAAAGCTTTTTAGAATCTTTTTTAAAATCTTTTTAAAAAAATGGGGAAAAGGTGGAAAGTAAATGAAAAAGTCAAAATTTTATCTATTTACTGTACTTACTCTAGCACTTGCTCTAGTATTATCTGCTTGTGGTACAGGCGATAAAAAAGAAAGTGCTAGTAAAGGCAGCTCATCTGCTGATCAAGTACTTAACATGATTGAACCAACAGAAATTCCAACAGGAGACCCGACATTAGCAACAGACTCTGCAAGTTTCATTGTAATTGGACAAACAATGGAAGGTCTTTATACATTAAATGATAAAGATATACCTGTTCCTGCAATTGCTGATGGGAAACCAGAAGTAAGCAAAGATGGTACAGTTTATACATTTAAATTACGTAAAGACGCAAAATGGGCAAATGGTGACCCAGTTACAGCAAATGATTTCGTGTTCTCATGGAGAAGAGCCGTAGATCCTAATTCAGGTGCACAATATGCTTACATGTTTGCAGATGTTATTAAAAATGCGAGCGCAATTATGGAAAGTAAAGCAAAACCTGAAGATTTAGGCGTAAAAGCGATTGATGATAACACATTAGAAGTAACATTAGAACAACCAGTTCCATATTTAGATTCTTTATTAGCTTTCGGTACATTCGTACCTTTAAATGAGAAATTCGTTAAAGAAAAAGGCGACAAATTTGGTACTAACAGCGACAATATGCTTGCAAATGGTCCATTCAAATTAGCTAAATGGGATGGTACAGGCTTAACTTGGAAATATGAAAAAAATGATAAATATTATGATAAAGACGCTGTGAAATTAAAGGAAATTAATGTTCAAGTTTCAAAAACTCCAAACACTGCGGTTAACTTATATAACACTGGTAAGGTAGATCGTACAGGTGCATTAAGCGCTGAATATGCAAAACAATATGCAAACAATAAAGATGCAGTAAAAATGGTTGAATCAAGCTCTTGGTACTTAAAATTCAACCAATTACGTAATGGCAAGGAAACACCTTTAGCAAACGTAAATATTCGTAAAGGTTTAGCTATGGCGTTTGATAAAAAAGCATATACAGATACAGTACTTTCAAATGGATCATTCCCAAGTAATGGGTTAGTTCCTAAAGGTGTAGCAAAAGATCCAAGTGGTGAAAAGGACTTCCGTGATGTGAGTGGAGATTTATTAACTTACGATCCGAAACAAGCAAAAGAATATTGGGAAAAAGGTTTAAAAGAACTAGGTGTGAAGGAATTAACACTTGAATTATTAAGTGATGATACAGAAACTGCGAAAAAGACAAGTGAATTTTTCCAAGATCAATTACAAAAGAATTTACCAGGCCTGACAATTAAATTAACAAATGTTCCATTCAAAATCCGTATCCAAAAACAAAGCCAGCAAGATTATGATATCCAAATGGCTGGTTGGGGTGCAGACTATTTAGATGCAATGACATATCTTGATTTATTTGTAACTAATGGTGGTAATAACAAAGCGGGTTACTCTAATAAGAAATATGATCAGTTAATCAATGATGCAAAAGTAAAATACGCAAATGATCTTGAGAAACGTTGGGAAGTATTGTTAGAAGCTGAAAAGATTTTAATTCAGGAAGATGCTGCAATCGCTCCAATCTATCAAAGAGGTCACTTAACTTTAACACAGCCTTATGTGAAAAACTTTGAAGAGCATTTATTTGGCCCTGACTATACAATGAAAAATACTTATATTCAAAAATAAGTCAATTTTCAATAGAATTAATGGGACCAAAGTAAAGAGAGTATTTTTATTAAGAATACTCTCTTTCTCCTTTTAATCGTTCTGGTTGAAAATTTTAAATAATTCGTGATTAGGAGGCGGATTGAATGGCGAAATATATTTCAAAACGTATCATTTATATGATCATTACGTTGTTCATCATTTCATCATTTACGTTTTTCTTGATGAAATTATTGCCTGGTACGCCGTTTCGAGCGGAAGAGAAGCTAAACGATGAACAGAAGATCATCTTACAAGAAAAATACGGATTGAATGATCCAATTCCTGTGCAATATGGGCGTTATATGATGAATATTGCAAAAGGGGATTTAGGGATTTCATTCCAGTTTGATAATCAACCGGTTACAAAACTATTAATCAACCGAATGGGACCATCACTTCAATTAGGTTTCCAAGCCATGTTTATAGGAACATTAGTAGGGATATTATTAGGTGTTCTAGCTGCGATGTTCCAAAATACGTGGATTGATTATGGAAGTACATTTTTAGCAGTATTAGGTAAATCGATTCCTTCTTTCGTTTTTGCTGCTCTTTTACAGTATATTATAGGTGTAAAATTGCAATGGCTTCCAGTTGCCTCGTGGGATAGTTTTGCTTCATCAATCATGCCTACCATCGCATTGGCTATTTTCCCAATCGCAACAGCAGCCCGTTTCATGAGGACAGAGCTAATTGAAGTGTTAAGCTCAGATTATATTACTCTAGCAAAAGCAAAAGGAAATTCAAGAATGGAAATTTCATTTAAACATGCTGTCCGAAATGCATTGATTCCATTAATTACTGTATTAGGACCTATGGCAGTTGGTTTAATGACAGGTTCCATGGTAGTAGAACAAATCTTTGCCATTCCAGGGATTGGGGAGCAATTTGTTAAATCGATACAAACAAATGATTACCCTATCATCATGGGAACAACAATTTTCTTTGCATTCCTATTAACTTTAATTATCTTAATTGTTGATATTCTTTATGGAATCATAGATCCAAGAATTCGTGTAGCGGGAGGGAAAAAATAATGGCTGAAATGTTAGAAAAAATACCTAAAGAATTGCTCGAACCCGCTCCAATGAACCATGGAGAAAGTGAAGTAATAGCGAAACCGCAACTTTCCTTTGCTAAGGATGCATGGCTAAGGGTCAGAAAGAATAAAGGGGCAATTATTAGTCTAGTTTTATTAGTACTAATTATTCTTATGGCGATTATTGGGCCCCATCTTTCGCATTTTAATCCAAATACACAGGATCTTTCACGGGCGAATCTTCCTCCAAGAATCCCTGGTTTAGAAAAAATGGGTATTTTTGATGGAAGTCAAAAAATTGGTGGCGTTGAAACGAATGTTTATAAAGA
The DNA here is from genome assembly GCF_038007825.1 of Heyndrickxia sp. FSL W8-0496. Classification (NCBI taxonomy): domain Bacteria; kingdom Bacillati; phylum Bacillota; class Bacilli; order Caryophanales; family Bacillaceae; genus Heyndrickxia; species Heyndrickxia sp. FSL W8-0496. Next base: position 4,372,098 of record NZ_JBBOXX010000001.1, on the reverse strand, counting down.
ACAGCATATAAAAGATTATTATTGGTTTGGAACAGATGGACTTGGCCGTGATCTCTTTTCAAGAGTATGGCTTGGAACAAGGGTTTCATTATATATTGCTTTTCTAGCAGCGATCATCGATATGGTCATTGGTGTAACCTATGGACTAATTTCTGGTTTTAAAGGCGGACAGGTTGACAATGTGATGCAACGTATATTAGAGGTCATCTCTGGTGTACCGAATTTAATTGTTGTTATTCTCATGCTATTAATTATGAAACCTGGGATATTATCAATTACCATTGCGATGGTTATTACCGGATGGATAGGAATGGCACGTGTTGTACGTGGACAAGTACTAAAACTAAAAGGTCAAGAATATGTCATGGCTTCAAGAACATTAGGGGCTTCAAATGGCAGAATCTTATTAAAACATTTATTGCCAAATTTATCAGGTGTCATTATTATCAATACAATGTTTACAATCCCAAGTGCGATCTTTTTTGAAGCATTTTTAAGCTTTATCGGTATTGGTTTACAAGCACCAAATGCATCGTTAGGAACATTAATTGAAGATGGATATAAAACATTCCAATTCTTACCTCATTTAATGATCATTCCTTGTTTAGTTATCTGTATTATTTTAGTTGCATGTAATCTAATTGGTGACGGACTTCGTGATGCATTTGATCCGAAAATGAGAGATTAAAAGTGAGGTGAAAAAGATGAAGAAAATGCTAGAAGTGAAAGATTTGAATATTTCGTTTCATACATTCGCTGGAGAGGTAAAAGCGATTCGCGGTGTAAACTTTGAATTATTTGAGGGAGAAACACTTGCAATTGTTGGAGAATCTGGTTCCGGAAAATCAGTTACCACTAAATCAATTATGAGATTGCTACCCCCAGGGAATTCTGAAATTAAGAACGGGCAAATTCTATTTAATGGAACAGACATAGCGAAAGCTTCTGAAAAGGAAATGCAAAAAATCCGTGGTAAAGATATTTCAATGATCTTCCAGGATCCAATGACGTCCTTAAACCCAACAATGACGATTGGTAAGCAAATTATGGAACCACTTTTAAAGCACCAAAAGCTAGGGAAAGAAGAAGCGAGAAATCGTGCAATTAACTTATTAAAGCTGGTAGGAATTCCGAAGCCTGAATCCCGTATGAAACAATATCCACATCAATTCTCTGGTGGGATGAGACAGCGTGTTGTTATTGCCATTGCTTTAGCTTGTAATCCGAAAGTGCTTATTGCCGATGAACCAACAACTGCTTTGGACGTAACGATCCAAGGTCAAATATTAGATTTAATGAAGGAATTACAAAAGAAAGTTGATACGTCTATTATTTTTATTACACATGATTTAGGTGTTGTTGCTAACGTAGCTGACCGTGTGGCGGTTATGTATGGCGGGAAAATTGTTGAAGTTGGAACAGTTGATGAAATTTTCTATAATCCAAAGCACCCATACACATGGGGACTGATTAGTTCTATGCCAAGCCTTGATGCGACAGAGGAAGAATTATATGCAATTCCAGGAACACCACCGGACTTGTTAAATCCGCCTAAGGGGGATGCATTTGCTCCACGTAACCCTTATGCGTTGAAAATAGATTATGAAAAAGAACCACCAATGTTCAAAATTTCCGATACACACTATGCGGCAACATGGCTGCTTCATCCAGATGCACCGAAAGTAGAACCACCAGAGGCAGTGAAGAAGAGAATGCATAAATTTATTGCTAAGAACAATGCTACTCCGAATAAGGAGGCAAACTAACCATGGCAGAAAAATTATTAGAAATTAAAAACTTAAAGCAATACTTTAATAAGGGAACATCAAATGAAGTACGTGCGATTGATGATATTTCCTTTGATATATATAAAGGTGAAACATTAGGTCTAGTTGGCGAATCAGGTTGTGGAAAGTCAACAACAGGACGTACGATCATTCGGTTATACAATGCAACTGATGGAAAAGTCCTTTTTAATGGAGAAAATGTACATGCGAAAAAGTCTAAAAAGGAATTAAAAAAATTCCACCAAAAAATGCAAATGATCTTCCAGGATCCTTATGCATCACTGAATCCACGATCAAAAGTTGCTGATATAATCGCTGAAGGCATAGATATTCACGGTTTAGCGAAATCGCCACAAGAAAGAATGGAAATGGTAGAACAACTCCTTGAAACAGTTGGCTTAAATCGTGAGCATGCGAATCGTTATCCACATGAATTTTCAGGTGGGCAAAGACAGCGTATCGGAATAGCTCGTGCACTTGCAGTAAATCCAGAATTTATCATTGCCGATGAACCAATATCAGCATTGGATGTTTCTATCCAAGCACAAGTCGTAAATTTAATGAAAAAGCTTCAAAAGGAAAAAGGATTGACTTATTTATTTATTGCCCATGATTTATCTATGGTTAAATATATAAGTGATCGTATTGGGGTAATGTATTTTGGTAAATTAGTGGAATTAGCACCTGCAGATGATTTATATAATCATCCACTACATCCTTATACACAATCGCTGCTTTCAGCTATACCACTTCCAGATCCAGATTATGAACGTACACGTGTTAGAAAAACTTACGATCCGTCTGTTCATCAATATGAACAAGGTGAAGAAGTGAAAATGCGTGAAGTAGTACCGGGACATTTTGTTTATTGCTCTGAGAAAGAATTAAAGCAATATCAAGCTGAATATAAGTAATCAGGAAGGGTTGTCATTTGGCAACCCTTTTTCTATGCAATTTTTCATCAATAACTTTGGCTCTTATCTCAATATTAGGTAAAGTCCTAACCAATAAAAATAGGATTAAACAGTTAAAATTTTTCATTTCACAAACTTCGTAGAAGAATTGACTCCTATAGTAGATTTAAAATTGTATTATGACTTTTACAAAAGCAATAAACCTATACTAAAGCATTCATATCTTTTAGTATGCTATACTAAATTTAACGGTTGTATGTACGTATGAGGAAGGGGAAAGAAGGATGAATGACAAAACTGTCCAGTTGATTGAATATGAAATTGCTTTACTTGTTCGATTGACAACAGCCCATAGTCCCCGGCTTGGTAGTCTAGACAGGGCAGAGTATCTATTATTAAGTCAACTTCAAAAATCTAGTCCCATTGCAATAAATGCCTTAGCAGAACAATTATTGCTTAATCTTTCTACTGCGAGTAGACAAATTGCTGTCTTGGAGAAGAAAGGGTATATTAAGCGCTTTCCTGACCCAATTAATGGAAGAATTAGTCTTATCGAGCTAACGGAGAAGGGATCGAATATTCTTAAAAAAGTACAAGATGCACGCTCTTCTGCTTATACTGAAATGCTAAATGAATGGTCACCAGATGAATTAATACAGTTAAAAGATAGTCTAACGCGTCTTAATCAAGATTTTAAAAAGTGGAGAAAGTAATCTATAGAGGGATAAAGTCTATCATCCCTCTTATTTGAGGTAAAAGAATATATGTAAAAAAATTCTATTGACCTTTTTTATATAAGTTGTATAATACATATTGTATTATGAAACTTATTGTGTTTAAAGGAATTTCCCTTTGTGGAGATTCTTTTTGTGTTTTAAAGAGCAATTTAGTGATGTAGTTCATTTATATGATTCATACTTTGAAGTCAATTGAAAGGAGGAAGATAGATGAATCAAGAGACCCCGAAGGGATTCATGGGAATTCCACAATATATAATTATATCCTTTTTGACTATTTTTGCTATAGGACCCCAATATTTTATAAATTTATCTTATTCAATGAATCAAGAAATTGTTCAAAATAGTCTACATTTCGATTCAGAAGGATTAATGATTCCGTCTATTTTAGCAAATATAGCTTTTGCTCTTGGTATTCCATTTGGACCTGTTTTAACAAGAGTATTAGGCTTTAAGAGAAATTACTTAATAATGGTATGTATCTTTTTACTTGGCTCGATCATTGGGGTAATATCACCTGATTTATTACTACTAATAATGGGGAGAGTCATACAAGGGGTTAGTGCAGGTATTTTGTTTTTAACCATTTTACCTGTCAGCTTAAGATCGTTTCCAAATAAAGTTCGAAATACCTTTTTGTTTATGGTAATTACCGGATTGTTTGGTGCAACTGCAATGGGAGCACTCTTCGGATCATTATCCCTAAGCGTTAATACATGGCGTTGGCTATTTATATTAAATATACTATCTGCTTTGCTATGCTTAATTGTAGGATACTTTGGTCTTCCGAGAAATGAAGTGCATGATCAACAAAAAGCAATGGATAAGACAGGGGGCTTTTTATACTGTCTTATGATGATTATATTGGCCATTCCTTTATGTAATTTAATGGAAAAAGGGTTTGCTTCACTATATGTGTGGCCATTTTTTGTTTTAGCCTTCATTTTGGCTATTTTATTTATCTTTATTGATTTAAAAGCGGAAAATCCATTAATTCCATTTCGAACTTTAAAAGCGGCAAAGCCTATTTCAGGAACGGTGATGGCGGTTGCCTCCCATGTATTGCTAGTACTATCGATTGCAGGGATAAATGGCTTTGTCCGTCATAATATGGATCTTCCATTTCATTATTTACTGCACTTTTATTTTTGGTTTTTTATTGGAATAGTAGTTACCGCAATTCTTCATACATTGCTTTATAGTGCTTTAGGTGCAGGTAAGTTAGGAATTGTTGGGTCATTAATTGTAATCTATGTAAGCTTTCAATGGAGAACGATGAGTCCTGAAATTTCTTTGTCTACCCTTTATTTTCAAATTGCATGTCTAGGTGCAGGGGTAAGTATGGTATTAGTTGGGGGGGCATTAGGAACAGCATTTGCAGGTGATTTACATTTTGCACCGATGCGTTCTGCTACCTTGCATTCTATTCGTAACTTTGTTGGGGCGATCATTACACCAATTGTAGGTTGGTTTATATCCACGCAAAATGCAATCCAATATGAAAATATCAGAGGGAATCTAGGACAATTTGGAGCGGAAACGAAATCTGAAATGGCTCAGACCATTTATCGATTAGTAGAGACAGGAATGTCAGCAAGTGAGGCAAAAACCTTAGCATCATATGAACTAATAGCCAATTCCAAAAAGGCAGCAATTCTAGGAGCCTATCATCATTTATTTACCATCATGCTAGGAGTGGCTGTTATTATGCTCATTGGCTCAATTGGTAAAATGGCAACTGGAAAGGGTATTGGTCTAGTAAAAAAGGAAAAGAAAAGTCAGGTTTCAAATGTAAAAGTAAACCCAAATCATATAAAATGAGAGGAGAAAATTGAATGAGTAAACGTTTAATATTAGCTAATATTATAGGGGTATTGATTATCTTTGTATTGATAGCAACTGGTGCCTATTTTTATTTTCAAAATGAAAACTATGTAAAGACAAATGACGCTGTAGTATCAGCTGATATGCTTCCGGTTGTGTCACCAATGACAGGTGTATTAACGAATTGGAAAGCAGATCAAGGAAAAGATGTAAAAGAAAATGAAACAATTGGTAAAGTATCCGATGGAGTAAAGGAAATTCCAGTTACATCAAAGATGAGTGGAAAAATAATCAAAAATGAAGCAAGAAAAAATCAAATGGTTCAAGCTGGTCAATCACTTGGAGAAGAGGCAGACATGGATCATTTATATATTATTGCCAATATTAAAGAAACCGATTTAAAAGATATAGAGATTGGTGAAAGTGTTGATATTGAAGTTGATGGGGATAAAGATTCGGTGTTTGCAGGAACCGTTAGTGAAATTGGCTATGCGACGAACTCAGTATTCTCAGTATTGCCACAAAGCTCTAATGGAAACTATACTAAAGTAACTCAAAAAGTAGCCGTAAAAATTGAAATAAATCAGCCATCTTCAAAAGTCCTACCCGGAATGAACGCTAGTGTGAAAATATCCATATAACATATTATGATCAGGCACTACTTAGACAAAAGAAGTTAAATCATTAGGTAGTGCCTGATATTTTTCTCAATTTTTTTGTTAAAATATAGGTATTCGTTTAGTACAACTGTCTTCCATGAACATAGTCTATACTGTATAGAAAAATATGAGGATGGAAGGAGTATTGTCCAATGAGTTACTATCATCACCAGCATCTACAAGGGTGTGGAATCAAACATTGCCCACCTTCAGTATTACCAACACAATATGATCCGGGTTTAACAGATCCACCACAGAACGCAGTCAGAACAACAGTTATCCCACATGTAATAAGACATGTTCATCCTTCACATACAACGAATGTGAATAAACATGTTTTTACACATCAACATTATTTTCCACATACAGAATCAGTTGTAAATGTATGCTGTGAGAATCACGTATTCTGTGGATGCCCAGTTGATCCATGCTGCCCACCAAGACATTTTGGATTTTATTAATGATAAGATAAAGTAGTTAGAATAAAAAACATCTACCATTTTGTGTAGATGTTTTTTTAGGTTCTTTTCTCAAACATTGTTACTTCTAAGTAAAGTTTTAACAAATAACTAACGGCTGAAGACTGCTACACCTTTCATTTCAAGGAAAACATTATGAGAATAGATGAGTCTTTTATTAGGTGTAAAAAGCCAGTTAGTTGAGCTTTTACAAAGAAACAAACTGTAAAACAACAGACTTTTTGTAGATATACTAAATTCATTCTTTTTTTATCATAGAATACTCGTCATAAAAAGGGCACTGAGCTTATTTGAGTAATTTAAAGAAGAATATACTATACTGATGATAAATTTTGGGATTATTTTAGTTTTCCTCTACGTAAGACCACTTTCATATAAAATCTTTTAAAGGCTTTTTATTAGGGGAGGTGGGATCATGAAGATATCGGAATTAAATCCAGATCAATTAACAGATAAGCAAATGGCAGACTTATTATACAATCATGTTCATGATGATATGGAGAAAGGGGATTGCATACTTGTATTCGGTAGCCGTCTAGCTACCAAGTCCCGATTGCCAAAGGCTATCCAATTATATCGAGAGGGTCGAGCGAAAAAGATTCTTTTTTCAGGTGGGACGATTTGGGGAATAGGTAATGATTCTGAGGCAATTTTATTGAAGAAGGAAGCTTTGGAGCTTGGTGTTCCAGAGACAGATATTTTGGTGGAGACGGAGTCACAAAATACAAAGGAAAATATTATCGCTTCATTATTAATTTTGGATCGATATTTTGAATTACACAAAATAAAAAGATTGCTTATTGTAACATCCAACTATCATATGAAAAGAGCCTATTTAACTTTAAAAACCTATATGCCTAGCTGGATTGAATATTCTCTATGTAAAGCAGAAAACCAATATACGAAAGAAGATAATTGGTTTCTAACCGAGGAGGGGAGAAAAAGAGTAAAGGAGGAGTCTAAAAAAATTATAAAATATGTAAAATGGGGAGCAATCATTGACGATGAGATCTAAATAATTGGAAGAAAGTATCCACATTAGGAGGCTTCATTTTTAGTGAAAATAGTATAACTATACCACTTGTAGGAATAAAAATAACTCCCCGTAAATAATGGACAATTGGCCAAATTTACGGGGAGATTTTTATTTTTTATCCTTCTGCATTAGCGAATTGTTTTTAAGGCACGGCTCCAAGTATTAACTTGATCAAGCATTAAATTAATATTGTCAAGATGAAGATCTTGTGGTTTAAATACAGTACCATTTTCAAAATCTGTAAATAATGACAATGTAGGATGAGTACGAACATCAGCAATCATCAATTCACCTAGGATACCACGTAAGTGTTCAGCTGCACGAGCACCACCAGTTGAACCATAGCTAACAATCCCTGCTGCTTTGTTATTCCATGCTTCACGAGCTAAATCAAGGGCATTTTTTAAAGCTCCTGTAATACTGTGATTATATTCTTGAACAATGAATACGAATCCATCTAATTCAGCAAGTTTTTCATTCCATGCTGCAATTCCTGGTGCATCTGCTTCACCTAAAAATGGTAGTTTGAAATCTGCAATATCAACGATTTCATAATTAGCATCTCCGCGCTTATCCGCAATTCCTTTTACCCATTCACCGACTTGAGGACTTAAACGTCCTTGGCGTGTACTACCTAAAATAATTCCAATGTTTAATTTTTCTGTCATGATTTCTTCCTCCTTCGTTGTTTTACCAAATAGTTTATTGAGAAAACTCATTTTTACACCACCTTAGTTGTTGATAGATCTATGCTATTGTGTAAAATGTATAAGCATTGAATTAATTTCACTCGTCGAGTTACTTTATGTAAGTTAGTATAGTTTAATAATTTGATTTCGTCAAGTTATTAATTATATATCATTTTGATGTTCGGAAAAAATAAAGTATGAATGATTCATTTGAAAGTTAGATTAACTAAAATATGACATTCAGATTACTATAAGAAAAAAGTTGAAATGCTCAAAGCAAGAGATATCCACTTGCTCTGCTGTCGTATGACTGAATGGAGAATAGCATGGAGGAACATGTTAAAATTTGAATATTCCATAAATTGATAATACCTTTTAAAAAGGCTCACCTTTTTATAGGTATAAAAGCCGAGAGTAGGGCGTTTACAAAAGCATAATAGAAATGAAGACAGTTTAAGTAAATAATTACAAGGAGGGGAAATGAATGAAAAAGATTAGAAATTATCTCATTCTGACATTCTTATTAACCTATGTGTCATGGGGAATCATGATAATGTATACTCAAGTAAATAATGTTCCCTTTGGTTCTTCTAGCTTTATGTTAATTTTATATGTGATCGGAGTAGTAGGTCCTGCAATAGGGGCTATAGTGGTTAATAAAAAAATGGATTCTAATGTACAATTTAAAAGTTTCTTGAAAAATATATATTATCCATTAAAAAGAATAGGATGGTACTTATTTATTGTATGTATCGTTATCATTTTTCATATGGGTCCATACATTCTTATTGGTGGAAATAAAATTGCCCCGTTTTCCCTTTTATTCTTGCAATTTCCTTTGTTTATCGTTATTGGAGGGTTTGAGGAAATTGGTTGGAGGGGACTTTTGCTTCCGGAGTTAGAAAAGAAAATATCTCCGTTTCTTAGTACCCTTATCTTAGGGAGCATCTGGAGTATTTGGCATTTACCATTGTTTTTTATACAAGGAACATACCAATATCAATTTTTAAACTTTTTTACATTTACGATTAGTACGATCGCTTTTTCATTCATATTATCGATTGTTTATTTTAAAACGAGAAGTATTTTCATGTGTATAATGACACATGCATTTTTAAATAGTATTGCAGGAGTGTTTGTTATTAACGAATCGCTGCTAGCGGAAATGATCCCTTTATTATTTGCGTGTATTATATTCTTCATTTCTTTAAATAAGAATAGAGCTTTCGTAATCAATAAAGATTCTAATCTATCAAAATGAGACATGGAGTGATTGTAAGAAAATTGACCTTAAAAAAGTAAGTAGAAAGAACTATTTATCATACAAAATTTTCAATTGATTCTCGGAATAATTCTAAAAAATGCTTCATTCATGAATTTCATTTTATTCAAGAATATTGAATAAATCAATGAAATTCGTACTTGTAGGGCCAATAAAATCCATTAATGATCAAAAATTATATGAGAAGGTGAAGGATCATTTATTGTAACTTACCTTAATGACTATAAATATCCTACTATGTTACAATAGCTCCGAAGTAATAGGTAGTTTTTACCGATATCGGAGGGATAAGATGAAACGTCATAGTAGCATTTCTACAAAAGTATCCCTTGTTTTATTTATAGTTATTGCAATTGTTCTTTCTGCAACCGCTGTTATTGTAAACGTTTATACAAAAGATATAATGGCTGAAAGTATTGAAAAGGAAGTAAACGTTGAAAGCAAATCGGTTGCAGATAAGGTAAATAATTTTTTTGAAGGGAAAGGGCAGCTGGTTGATCAGATTACTAGTAATCAAACTTTGCTCCACTACCTAAAGACAGCAAAAACACGTGACGATGCATTGACAAATAAATATTACAAGGATATGAATCAATCATTAGAAGATATTAAAAGTATGAACCCAGATATAGCTATGGTTTGGGTCGCAAGTGAAAAAGGAAATTTTTTAACTGGAACGGGAAATGTTCTTTCAGATACGGATTTTGATCTATCAGAAAGACCATGGTATAAACCAGTAACGAGTACTGAAGGTGTATATTACACGGAGCCATATATGGATCAAGTATTCGGTAAAGTAATTATGAGTGTAATGAAGGAAGTAAAGGTAGATAATGAGCCAGCAGGAATTGTGGCGGTTGACCTTTTCCTTGATTCCATTCCATCAATAATGGAGCAATATAAAATTGGTAAAACTGGTTACAGTATTTTACTAGCTCCTGATGGCAATGTGATTTATCATCCTAATAAGGATCTTATTATGAGCAAGCCGTTGACAACTCAAAAGGGAGATATCGGAGCAATTGCGAAGAAAATGATTGCTGGGAAAACTGGCCTTGAAACAGCAAAGCTTGATGATAAAGATTATTACATTGGCTATAAACCAGTAGAATCTACTGGTTGGTCCGTTGCAACAACTGTTACGCAAGATGAGGTTTTTAAACCATTAAAAAGTATGGGTACCAAACTCATCATCTTTTTCATTATTGCTATCGTGATCCTGATTACTATTGCTTATATTCTTTTAAAGTATATGTTGAAAAATCTTTCAGGAATGTCTGATATCATTAAAAAGATTGCTGCTGGGGATATGACCCATCGTATAGATATACGGTCAAAGGATGAATTAGGTCAAGTATCTAGTGATTTAAATGGAATGCTCGATAATTTAAATGGGCTTATTCGAACTGTTCAGGTTAATGCATCACAAGTAGCGGCATCATCTGAACAATTAAATGTAAGTACAGATCAAACGGCACAGGCTGCTCAAGTTGTAGCAGGTACTGTTGATTCAGTAACAGCTGGAACATTGCAGCAAATTGATAGTACAAAAAAAGCCGCAGAAACTGTTGTTAGAATGTCTAATACCTTCCAAGAAATTTCTTCTGATTCAGATGAGGTAGCGAAACGTTCCGAAGACGCTGTTCAAAAAGCAAAGCTTGGAGAAGAATCGGTTCATTCTGCGATGACTCAGATGGAAACTATTAAAGAAACGGTAAATAATGCAGCGACTATCATTGCAAAACTAGGTGAACGCTCAAATGAGATTGGCCAGATTGTAGATGCCATTTCTGAAATATCCAACCAAACAAACTTACTGGCTCTAAATGCTTCAATAGAAGCGGCGCGAGCAGGAGAGCATGGAAAAGGATTCTCTGTTGTTGCAAATGAAGTCAAAAAGCTTGCTGAACAATCGAACCAAGCAGCAGGTCAGATTGGGGAATTAATCAAGGAAATTCAGATAGATACGGATACGGCTGTAAACTCAATTAATAAGGGAACTCATGAGGTGAATAAAGGATCAGAGGTTGTTCAAACTACAGGGGAAACCTTTAATGAAATAACGTCTATCGTATCTCGTGTCTCTCAACAAATGATTGCTATTTCTTCATCAATTCAGCAGTTATCATCAGAAACAAAACAAGTAGTCGAAATTATTCAAGATGTAGATGCAGTTGCCCATTCAACTCAAGAAAGCTTTGAAAATGTAGCTGCTGCTGCTGAAGAGCAGACTGCTACTCTTGAAGAAATTGCTTCCTCAAGTCAAGAGTTATCTTCTATGGCTATGGAACTTGAAAATGCTGTGTCTAGTTTTAAAATTTGATTTTCAAGGGACAGTTCTTTTACTTAATCGAAGCTAGAGGACTGTCCTGTCTTTATTTTTAATATCCTTTTGCAAATGAAAGAATGCTTCAACGATATTGATGATTCCCTTTTGATAGAAGTAATTATTGAAGATAGTGCTTAGTCATTATACTTCACCCCATAAGCCATTCCTTATTTTCGATTCAATCTCTGGATATACCTTATAATTATTTCCATTTTTTTGTTTAAACTTATTATCTAAAGGAATAATACGAATATATACAATGGAGAGTGCAGCTCTTTTCTCAGTAAAATGAAATGAGTATCGATCCTTAGTCAATATTTATTTGTTATAACTTTACTTAAATAGCAACAATGTTTGAGAAATGAGCCTAAACAATTGATAAGGGAGATAAGATAATGGGAATAAAGATGATAATGCTTATTTGTTTATTATCATTTGGTTTAATCGCCTGTTCAACTGAAAAAAGTCCAAAGGATAATAGTGATTCTAGTGATCACACTCATAAGCAAGATCAGCAGGATTTAAAACAATACTCACATGATCCAGACAAAGATTCTGATGAAGATTTTGATTTAGTAGGTAGATTAATTGAAGAAAGCGATGATCAAATTAACATAAATATTAATGGAAAAGAAGTCTTAATTCCAAAAAGTAAGTCCTTTGCGGTTAAAGGCTCACATAATAATTTGAAAAATCAGCTTGTAAGAGTAGAGATAGGAAACCACCATCAACAAGCGGAAGAGATGGAGCTAACAGCGTTGGCAAAAGCAGATCGTGATGGGGTATATGAGAAAAATGTTGATGAAACAAAAATCATTGGGAATTACATTTCTGAAACAGATAAGGACTTAACAATACAAGTGAAAAATGGAGATATGACTTATTTGAAATCCCCAGACTATAAGATAGAGGGAAAGCTTCCATCTAAACAAATAAAAGGTAAAATCGTAAGACTAGAATTACAGAAGAATAATAAAGTAAAAAGCTTAGAATATAAGCAGGAAGACCAGAATGTAAAATAAGTAAACGAGAGGCTGGGACATAACTAGCTTCAAATAGTGAAAAAGTTGAATTTGAGCGAACTCAAATTCAACTTTTTCTATTTTGGTGTGTTAATTCTTCTATTACCGTAGTTGTTTGGCCGTGAATTTTCTTAAATTCACGGCCATTAATGCGAGTCCCATTTCATTTTCTACCTTCGATTTTCCTCGTACAGAAAATCGAGTGAAACGCAAATTAGCCTTCAAGAATCCAAAAACTGGTTCCACATCGATTTTGCGTTTTCGATAGATGGAGCTCGTTTTCTCTTCTGAAAGCTTCGCTCTCACATATACTTTTTGTTGTTCCCATTGTTCATTCACCATTAGTTTTCGATTGTTGCCTTCTTTCGCTTTTGTACATGATGAACGGAATGGACATCCCGAACAGTCCTCACACTCGTAGATCTTGAACCTTCGTTGGAATCCCGTACGATCAGTACGGACAGAATGATATTGAAATTCAAGACGTTTCTGGTTAGGGCATATATATGTATCTGTTTCTTCACAATACTGCCAGTTGTCGGGATTCAATGGGTTTTGTTTGTACTTTTTCTTTTGCTCCTTCAAATACAGATTATACGTAATCAGTGCTTCTCGTTTTCTGTTCGAAAGGATATCATTATAGTTTTGTTCACTACCATAACCTGCATCTGCGACAATATGTTTCGGTAACACGAAATAATGGTTCTCGATTTCATCAAGAAATGGAATTAACGTACGTGTATCTGTTGGGTTTGAAAATAAACTATAGGCAAGCGTGTATTGCCCTTCTGTTGCGATTTGTACATTGTAACCAGCTTTCAATTGTCCGTTTTGCATATAATCATCTTTCATTCGCATAACTGTCGCGTCCAGATCTGTTTTGGAATAGCTATTACGTGTGCCTAAAATTTCAAAGTCTCGTTGATATTTTTGTTTTCGTAAGACAAAATCAATCAACTGTTTACGCACTTGTTTCGGGTATTTGCGTTCATTTCTTAAAGCTTTTCGTTCTGGAACGTCTGATGATTCCTCAATTTGTTTATCATACTCAGCTACGACATTGTCCACTTTTCCTACCAATTGAGCGAGCTCTTTCAATGATAATTGTTCATCACCTTCCCGTTCAATTTCAGGTATAATTTCGTTCTCAAGTAGCTCGTTATATAGCTGGTTTGACCTTTCAATTAAACTGTGATGATATTTCTCAATCGATTTCTTCCAGACAAACGTAAATTTATTCGCATTTGCTTCAATCTTTGTACCATCAATAAAAATTGCTTCTTGATCGATTAGTTTTTCTTCGATTAATTGGCAACGAAATTGGACGAAACATTGGCGAATTAATTCTTTCACATCTGAATGAACACGGAATCGATTGATTGTACGGTAGCTTGGTTCATACCCTTGTGATAGCCACATCATCCGGATACTGTCTTTTAATAGGGCTTCAATTTTTCGCCCTGAAAAGACAGATTGGGTGTAGGCACATAAAATAATTTTAAGCATCATGCGTGGATGATAAGCAGGATAGCCCTCATTTCGCAGATATGGTTCGAAAACTTCATGAGGAATACTTTCAACTAGATGATGGATATGAAAGGCAATATCATTTTTTTGTAATTTTACTTCTAAATCTAAAGGCAAAACTAATTGATTCATGGTATAATTTTTAAACATAAGGATCCTTCTTTCTGTATAATTTTGTTGTGGTGACTTAATTTTATCAGAAGTGGTCCTTATTTTTGTTAAAAAAATAATCAAAGCCGGTGAAATTTTACTTGTCGTAAAATTTCACCGGCTTTTTCATCTCAGAGGTGGGTTTTGTCCCAGCCTCTTTCCTTTATTAAATATTTATTTGAGAGTATTCACTTGGTTCTTTTTCTCAGTCGATTTAGCCCAATAAGTAGAACGATAATCATACAATCAAAAGCAAGAATCAGAGTCATTTTATCTACATTTATGATGTTAGTAGCCTGAAAGAAGTGATTCAGGACTTTCTGTAAAAGGGCATCTTTTGCTATTGCAAGAATGCTTATGTGCACTAAAAGTGCACCTGCGATAATTTGAATCCAATAAAATGTGTTAATCATTCGGGTTAATAGTGGGAGTAATGAGAATGCGATGACTAAACTAATGAATAGCCCTAGTAATGCTTGGAAAATATTATTCGTCATTTCGGCCATAATAAAAACAGTGTCGAAGGAGATAACAAAATCAGTTAATAAAATGATAAATAACATTTTATGAATAGGAATTAAAGGGGCAGTAGCACCAAAAGAAAACCAGCGATTATCCTCATCTTGTCCTACATTCATCACTAAACGAAAACCAATCCAAAGAATAATTAATCCCGTAAGTAAATGGAGTCCAGGGAGTTCACTAAGAGTTTGAATAATAGATACATAAAACGTTCTACTAAGAGTCAACATACAAACTGCTAATACTTTAACAATAAAAAGTGCTCTAGGATGTTGTTCGTATAAATTTTTTCTTAATAATGCAGCAATAATTAAAATATTATCAATATCATTTACTACATTTAGCAAAGCTAATTGAAAAATTTTTTCCACATTTAACCCTCCAACACTGTTGGTGAAAAGGAGCAATTTTGTCCAATCATTAAATACTATGCTAGTAAATGAAGAGACATGCTTTATATATAGTAGGGGTACTAAACGTATCATATTTTTCATGCAGAATGACCAAATGATCATACTTTTTGGTTTAGTATAGGCTAAAAGTCTAATAAACTATAAAAAAATTGGAAATTATACCGATAATAAGGTAGATAAATACAATTTTTTGTTATATGAAAATTAAAATACTTTTAATTTCAAAAAGGAGTTTAAACAGATGCCATTGTTTCAAACAGATTCAAGAAATAAAGCTTTTATCATTACAATAGAAGGCTTTGCTGAAGTTGATAGAGCGGCGGATTTTGTTGGAAAGTTAAAAAATGAGGTATCAACCATTGATGTGAACAATTATACGCTTATCGCGGATGGGACCCATCTAAAAACATTTAAACCAGAAATATTACCTCTATTGGAAAAAAGCTATGCTCTTTACATGAGCCTTGGTTTTAAAAAAGTGTTAGTTGTAAATCCACAAAGAGTAACACCACGTTTACAAGTAAAAAGAGTGGCAAAAAATGTTCAATTTACCGGAGAATTTATTCCAAGTTTACAAGAAGCACTACATATATCAGCCAATCTATAAATCTTATAAAAAATACTAGATGTTTTTGAAAATAAGGAGAAAAAAATGACAACCAGTATTACTTTAAAAGATGTAGCTATTTATCACCCAAATAATGCAATAAATAATGATTTCTATATTAATCACTTTCAGGAACAAGGAAAGGATATACATAATTTACTTCAAGCACTTGGAAGAGAAAATAGATATGTAGCGGATTATTCGAAAGAAAATACTTTAACAATGGCAATCGAGGCTTCCAAAAATGTGTTAAATAAAGTGAAGTACACAGGTCAAGATTTGGACATGATTGTTTTTGTATCTAGTACACCTGAGTATTTTGCGCCACCCAGTGCAGTTACTATACACCGTGCATTAGAGGGGAAAGAAGAAGCGATTGTTTATGATATGAATGCAGCTTGTGTTGGGATGATTGTTGCAGTTGAACAAGTGAGTAGAAGTATGCTTGCTAATCCACATATTCAACGAGCATTGGTTGTAGCCTCTGAGCAACTCCTTCGATACGCATGGGAGGAGGAAGCTGTTACTTATTCGAGCTTTGGAGATGGGGCATCTGCTGTACTGCTTGAAAAACAAGAAGAAACCGATCAAGGTTTTATCGATTCCGCATATAAAGTGAATACTGAATCAATTGATAAAATCATGCTTCCAGCATGTGGAGTTTCCAATCTGAAAGATCAGACCATCTCTGATTATGAAAAAAGAGTGAAATGGGAAAACGTTAATAATGATAATGCCTTTAAGTCCACTGTTGAGCTTATCGAAAAGCTATTAAATAGAAATAACCTAACGACCAGTGATATACAAGCTTTTTGTTTTTCACAAATTTCGAGAAAGAATATCTATAAAATACAGGAAATGTTTAATGAAGATCGTGAGAAGTTTCCTGTGGTAGGGACGAAATATGGTTACACGGGTTCGGCTAGTCCCTTTATGGCCTTTGAATATGCTGTACGGACTAAGCAGGTGAAAAAAGGTGATTATGTTGTGTTTTGGTCGGTAGGTGCGGGATCCTCTGCTTCAGCAATGTTATTTAAATATTGAGTTATAGATTAATCATTAATCATCATATTACATTAGGAGAATTAGGATGAGTAAAAATAAGGAAAAAGTAAATATTATTCCAAGCTTAGTAGTGACATCTATACTTCCATCTGTATTAATCGGTTTAATCATCATTGGAAGTTTTTTTACAAAAAATCAAATGCTACAAATTAGTGCAGTAATTATCGGGGTTATTCTTTTAATAGGGGTTACAATATTATCCTCTCTTCGCTTAAAGAAAAAGTGGATTGTTATGGATGAACTGTCGAAAAGACTAGTTTTAGGAGATCTAACCTCGTTGGAGGAAAAGAAGAATAAAGACAGCTTAGACCATATCTCCCATAATTTATACACGGCTACGAATAATATGAGAAAGATTGTTGTAAATATGAAAAATGGCATTACTGATGTAGATAGTCATTCAGATGAATTATTAGCAACAGCTACAGAGCTTACTTATATTATTCAAGATGTAAAAGATACGATAAATGAAATGACTCAGGGAGCATTGGAGCTAAGTGCAACCAATCAACAAGTTAGTGCATCAATTGAAGATATCGAAATTTCGACGAATAAATTGGCAGATAAAGCAAAGGACGCAGGGAAGTTAGCTGAGGAAATTCAGGTTCGCGCGGCTAGAGTGAGAGAGGATGCGACTCATTCAGTACAGTCTTCAGAAAAGATATTCATCGAAAAAGAAGAAAAGATAATGAAAGCTATGGAAGAATCAAAAGTAGTAGAAGAAATTACAATACTAGCCGATACAATTGGTGGTATTGCAGAGCAAACTAATTTATTAGCATTAAATGCTTCTATAGAAGCAGCACGAGCTGGAGAGGCTGGTAAAGGTTTTTCAGTTGTAGCTGAGGAAATACGAAAATTAGCTGAGCAATCTTCCAAGTCAGTAGAAAATATCCGTAATGTTACTAGTAAAGTTCAACAAGCTTTTATTAATTTAACAGATAATTCAAAGGATGTTTTGCACTATATGGATAGTGAGGTTTTACCTGATTACGAGAAATTTATACAAATTGGTATACAATACGAAAAAGATGCTGAATTTATTAAGCAAATGTCTGTTGATATTGCGAGTTCATCAGGTGAAATGGCATCTGCAATAACAGAGGTAAATAAAGCCATTCATAATATTTCTGCCACAACTCAACAATCAGCATCTGGTGCAGAAGAAGTTCTAGAGAATGTTTCTGAAGTTTCCTTAGCCATTAAAGAGGTAGAGGAAGGTGTTCAGAAACAGCATGAGTTGACAGTGAATGTAAAACGGTTATTGGATCATATTACAGTATAAATTGTTCGGGCTGGATAGACTTAATGAAGGATTATATTTCATTCTTTATAGGCTGCGTTTGTGCAGTTAGTAAAAAGAGTCTTATAATAGAAGGTATAGAGATTAGTACTTAATCGATACCTTCTTTTTTTATTTTCTATTCAATTCTGAAAATATTGACCATAGTAAAAAAGAACTATATAATATGAATGAAATAGTTTTACTTTAAGTATTTTGGTGATGGTATATGAGATTTAAAAAGGCAAATTCATTGAAAAATGAAGACGCAAAGCTATAGGGGCTAACATCATAGGATTATGCCAGCCAGTTATTGAAAATGTATGATTAAATGATTAATCGATAGATGATTAATTTTTTTTTTACCATTAAAAAATACCTTTATGATAGTTTGGAAGTGTTCTAAGTGAAAACGGAAAAACAAAATAATGAAGATCAACAAATTTTGGGCATGATTAGTAAGTTACTGAATGTATTTATTTCAAATGAAGGCAATTTATTAGAAGACATAGAAGAATTAACGGCTAAGCCTCAATATCAAACGCCAATGGTTCAAACGATCTTCAACCAGTTACAAACCATCCATGGACAAATAGAAAATATGCACTGGATGAATAAGAATTATAAAATCCTCCACGAATTTGCACAAATATGCAGTAAGACTTTGGACGTTACTGTTCTCCTTAAAAAGGCGTATGAAATGGTATCACAAGTTATGCCGACGGATTCTTTTTATATTGCTTTATATAATGAAGGGGAAACAAATATTCAATTTACTTTTGTTGTTGATGGGGGTGAGATTGCCCCTTCATTCCAAACTGAATATGGTGAAAATTTTACCTCTAAAGTGATTCGAACGAGAGAAATTATTCACCTAAAGGGAAGTAATCAATCGTTAGAATTTGAAACCAGGTATGGAGAGGTAGAAAAAGACACCAATTCTTGTCTTTTTGTTCCCCTTATCATTGATGATCACGTAAAAGGAGTCATTTCAGCACAATCCTATGCAGATTTTGCTTATCGAAAAGAGCATGAAGAACTTCTACAAATTATTGGTACACAGGTTATTAATTCAATTGAAACAGCTAATCTTTATGAAAAAATTTATACCATTTCTCAAACAGATGAACTAACTGGATTAAAAAACCATCGGGCTTTTCATAATGACTTATCGAATCTAATTAATGAGGGAACGCGAGAACTTACTTTAGTAATGCTAGATTCGGATAATTTGAAACAGGTTAATGATCAATATGGGCATGATATTGGTGATCTGTATTTGAAATCACTTGCCAATGGTATCAAAAGCATTAGTGGAGAAGGAATTGAAGGCTATCGATATGCAGGCGATGAGTTCATGGTGATTATTCAATCCAATGATCGAGATGATTTAGAAGGTATGTTTGATAGACTTAAGGAGTATCTCTCTCTTCATCCGATTTATATTGGACAGGTAAAAATAACTGTATCCATAAGTTCTGGTGTTGCTACATATCCTTTACACGGTTTAACTGTTGATTCTTTAAAAAAATCAGCTGATCAAGCATTATATACAGCTAAACAAAGTGGAAAAAACTTAATCGTTTTAGCTAATTAAGTAAATTCAATAAATTATGACACCGATAATACGGTGTCTTTTTTTTATGAATAGTGAAATGAATGAACTTTAATCGGAACAACGATAAAGATACAAAGAGTAATATGCTTATATAGGTTAATTGATAAATTCTACGGATTGATGTGATGAATATTACAGATTCTAATAAAATCTAAGGGTATAATAGATTAAGCAATAAATGGGAGGGAAGAAAAATGCCGGATCCACGATTACAAAATTTATATGATCAAATTGGTGGAGAAAAGATTGAAGAACTTGTCAATGCATTTTATCCAAAAGTTTATGCCGATCCTGATTTAAGTCCATTGTTTCAAGGCGATATGAATGAAATTATGCGAAAACAGCGGATGTTTTTGACGCAATTTCTTGGTGGACCTGCTCTTTACAGTCAGGAATTTGGACCTCCAGCAATGAGACAGCGCCATCACCCATTTGAAATTACGCCAAGAAGAGCGGAATGCTGGCTTCGATGTATGAAAGAGGCATTTGAAGAGGTTGGCTTAGATTCATATCCAGTTGGTGAATTTTTTTATAATCGCTTGAAACAAGTAGCTGCTATTATGATCAATTCTCCAGATCAAAAATAAGGGAAAGGGGCATACCCAATATTTTTTTGTTCAAAGTAGCATGTTTTCAATAGTACTTTTAGAATTGATATATATTAGGATTTACAGCTAAACGGAGGGGAACCAGATTGTTTACTTTTTATTCCATCCTCGTTTTTATACATATTTTTTCTGCAATACTTGGAATGGGACCTGGATTTATTTTAACTAGAATCGCAAAATTGGCGAATTCGATGACTGAAATAAGGCAAGCTTTTAGAATTAGAAGAGATTTGCATATTTTCGTCATGATCGGTGGAACACTACTTTTAATCACTGGATTATTAATGGGGTTCATTCATCCTTATTTGTTTAAAATGGGGTGGTATGTAACAAGCTTGGTATTATTTCTCACTGGACTTGCGATGGGTCCCTTTGTCTTATCACCAAAATCTAAGCCCATTAAGGAATTATTGGAATCGCATAAAGGGGAAGATGTTCCTAAGGAATACGAAACTTTATCTAGGGAACTATTTCGTTATGAAAGAATTTTAAATATCATTTTTCTTATTATCATAGTACTGATGATTTTGAAGCCGTTTTAGCAAGGTTTTTAAAAGTGAGATGGAGGATGCCTATAATAGACGTCCTCCATTTTTTTATCTAATAAATAATAAGCTATTCGAATGTATAATGTGTACAAAAGAATTATAGAGATTGGAGAATATTTTTTTGAATGGTACGAATAATATCTCCGCGACTGATGACTCCGACAACTTTTTGGTTCTGATCAACAACCGGAATTTTTTTGAAATGGTGTTTAGCTAGCAGTTTCAATGCCTTATCCATATCATCATCTTCTTTAACAGTAATAAGGCCATGCTTTTTGGCAATTTTAATTAAAGGTTGATCTTTTAACTGTGATAATACTTTTTCAAGGTTTCCTTTTTGATATGTGTAGGCCATTAAATTAAAATAATCATAGACCACCATATCCTTTGGTTTTATATTTCTTAACACATCACCATCACTAATCATTCCGACAAGCTTCCCATTACCGTTTACAACTGGTACTCCACCAATTTTATTTTCGACAAGAGTATTTAGTAAATGTTTAATGCTGTCGTCTTCTTTAACAGAAATTACATCTTGAATCATGAAGTCTTTTACCTTCATACCAAGTGCCTTCTTTCTCCAAAGTATTTTTTGTACCTACCATTATTTTACCATTAAAATCAGTTAATATAAATGAATACTTAAAGTTGGAATATCTCACCTGATCCTAAAATAAGTATGAATACTGACAATAGGAATGGAGGGATGGCTGTTGAATCATGATATGGATTATTTAATTACTAGGGACATGCTTGTGCACTATGACGAATTGAACCGAAAGAAAAAAGAAGTTGAGACGCAATTAGAAAAGTTGAAAAAAGCATTCAATCAGTATTTTGATACTTCCGTTGGTGAAAATGTAAAAGGAGAAATAAAAATAGGCGATTACCACTTACAAAGACAAATTAGAATATCTGAGAAGTTTGATCAGGACATAACAGTGAAAAGGCTAGAAGAGCTTAATATGCAGGATCTTATTAAGAAAAAACCGGATGAAGTGAAAATAAGATCAGCATTAAATTTAGGATTAATTAAGGAACAGGATTTAGAAGGTTGCATACAAAAAAATGCCTCACAGGCAATATATGTAAGGCAACTTAATGTGAAATAAATTGATCATTTAATGACAAAGCCAATAATTATATTGGCTTTTTTCAAATCCATGTGAGAGTGTAGCACTACCAACCACTTTTAGGTAATTGTAAATTGTATTGTCCTGATAATAAATCTTTGATAGATTAGAATTTAGTGAGCATCTTAGAAAAGAAGGTGATGGAAAGTTGAAAATTTTAGAAAGCATGGTTGGGGGAGTAAATACGATCCTGTGGTCCTATATCCTCATTATATTATTAATAGGACTTGGACTATATTTTACTTTTCGAACGAAATTTGTACAGTTTAGAATGATAGGAGAAATGTTCCGCCTACTAGGTGAGGGGGCAAAGGACGATAAAAAAGGGGTCTCATCCTTTCAAGCATTTTGTATTAGTACCGCCTCACGTGTAGGAACAGGTAACCTTGCAGGTGTTGCAATCGCCATTACAACTGGAGGTCCGGGTGCTGTTTTTTGGATGTGGCTGATTGCTTTGATCGGATCAGCATCAGCATTTGTGGAAAGTACCTTAGCTCAAATTTATAAAGTAAAAGATGGGGATACATTTCGTGGAGGTCCTGCCTATTATATGGAAAAAGCCCTAAATGCTCGATGGATGGGAATTTTCTTTGCGATATTAATTTCACTGACATTTGGACTAGCCTTTAATTCAGTTCAGGCCAATACAATAACTAGTGCATTTCACCAATCTTTTGGAATTAATAAGATTGTCATTGCGATTGTGTTAGCTCTCGTTACTGCTGTGATCATTTTTGGAGGAATTAAACGGATAGCAAGAGTTGCTGAATTAATGGTACCTGTAATGGCAGGAGCATATATTTTAATTGCACTATTTATAATGGTAACTAATATTACAGAAATACCTGGTATATTTAAATTAATTTTTGAAAGTGCTTTTGGAATAAAAGAAATTGCTGGTGGTGCTATAGGTGCTGCAATGATGGAAGGAATTAAGAGGGGATTATTTTCAAATGAAGCGGGTATGGGGAGTGCGCCGAATGCTGCTGCTACCGCTGATGTCAGTCACCCTGTTAAACAAGGGCTTATTCAGTCACTAGGTGTATTTGTGGATACATTAGTGATTTGTAGCAGTACGGCATTTATTATTTTATTATCAGGATTATATAATTCAAAGGAATCTGATGGTATTGTACTAACTCAAAAGGCGCTAGAAACTGGTCTAGGTACATGGGCTAGTATTTTCTTAGCTATTATTGTTTTATTGTTTGCGTTTAGTTCGGTTGTTGGAAATTATTATTATGGAGAATCGAACATTGAATTTATAAAGAATAGTAAACTATGGTTAAATATTTACCGAATTGCTGTTGTTGCAATGGTTGCCTTTGGTTCTTTAGCTTCGCTAGATTTTGTATGGAGTTTAGCTGATTTGTTTATGGCTCTGATGGCCATAACGAATTTAATTGCTATTGCATTATTGGGTAAAATCGCTTTCTCTGCATTAGCAGATTATAAAAGGCAGAAAGCACAAGGGAAAAATCCTGTATTCTATGCTTCAAGTATTAAAGGATTAAAAAATGTAGAATCATGGGAAGACGAACCTTCAAAAGGAAATGAAGAAATTTTATAGGGACTGACCTGTATAAATTTTGGGATAAGTAATGTAATTTTCCTGAATGCATAATCGATGCAATATGTACTGTTTTATCATTAGATATAAATGCTCTCTTTTGGGTGCTGAATCCTTTCATTTCTAGTAAGGATGAAAGGTGACAATTAGGCATTATCATGGCAATTCCTTTATGGGACATGCTTGTGGTATTGCCTTTTATTATGTTGAATAATAACGATAATAAAATGAGGATGTCTTAAAAGGCATCCCCATAATTTTTGTGAGTATATTAACTTTTTAACTTTTTATTGTCTTTTACCCATTTTAATAGTGAAAAAAGTACTGCTTCTAAGCTTTTCCCGGCTTCTGTTAACAAATATTCGACTTTTCTTGGAGAAGAGGTGAGAATTCTTTTTTCCACAAGTCCTTCATTTTCTAATTCTTTAAGACGTTCAGTAAGTAAACGATCAGAGATACCAGGAATTTCCTCAAGAAGTTCATAATAGCGCTTTGGTCCATTTAATAAGTTATAAATGATTAATCCCATCCAACGTCTCCCAATAAATTCTATAGCCCCGTGGAAATTATCACAAATATGTTGAGATTTTAACTTATTTTGTAAGCAATTATCGTTATTTGATTCATTCATTAAGGACTCCTCCTTCCCTTCTTTTATTTTATCATAATGAGTCATTATATTTGACTGTTGAGCTTACTAATAGTAAGCTAATTTCAACTTACTAATAGTAAGTTGAAAAATGGATAGGAGGATGTAAGTATGTTAAAGACATCTGAGAAAAGTTTATCAACTGTTATTAAAGAACGAAAATCAGTCAGGATATATGATCCAGAGTATAAAATTTCGAGAGAAGAAATAGAAGAGATCCTAAATGAAGCCATTCTTGCGCCTTCTTCAAGTAATCTTCAATCTTGGCGCTTCCTAGTTATTACTGATCAGGAAACAAAAAGAGAATTAAGACAAATTGCCAACAATCAGGAACAAGTAGAAACCTCTTCAGCAGTTATCGCAGTACTAGGTGATGTTGATGCATATAAAAATGTAGAAAAAATATATAGAAGCGGATTCGATGCAGGATATATTGATGAAGAAAATATGAATCGAATTATTAATAATACCAATAATACGTATCCTTATGCATCTGTTGAGGCTAGAAAAAATATTGCTTCATTCGATGCTGGGTTAGTATCTATGCAGTTAATGTTGATAGCAAAGTCAAAAGGATACGATACGGTTACAATGGGAGGATTCGATAAGGAGAAATTTATACAAAGATTTAATATTTCAGATCGCTATATTCCAATTGTTTTAATTTCCTTAGGCAAAGCAGCTGGACCTGCATTTAATACAACAAGAATGCCATTAGAAGAAGTGGCTAAATTTATATAAGCTATTATGTTGTCAGACACCATTTACACATTTTTAAATAGTCATTTAACTATATTGTGTAATTGGTGCCTGATAATCTATATTATTGTTTGTTCATTCCTTTTCCGTAATAAACCGCGACTAATAGGAGTAACCATAATGGTCCAACAATTAGTGCTATTCTTGTATCAGGGAAGAATCCCATAAGTATGACAACCATAATAAGAAAGGCTAAGGCAATATAGGATCCGTATGGCCAAAACGGAGCTTTAAATTTTATCTTCGCTTTTTCTTCTGCAGATAAATTTTTTCTATACTTAAGCTGGGATAAGAGAATCATTGCCCATGTCCATATTGCACCGAAGGTTGAGATACTTGTTACCCAGGTAAATACCTTTTCTGGTACTAAATAATTTAAAATAACCCCTATAAGCAATGCAGCCGCTGATAGAACAATAGCTAAGGATGGTACACCACTTTTACTTACTTTTTTCAATGAGGTAGGTGCCTGATTTTGCTCTGCTAAATTAAATAACATACGGCCTGTACTAAAAATCCCACTATTACAGCTAGATAATGCAGCTGTTAAAACAACGAAATTAATAATTCCTGCTGCTTGGCGAATCCCAATTTTTTCAAATGTCATAACAAATGGGCTTCCAGATGTTCCAATTTCATTCCAAGGATAAATGGACATAATGACAAACAATGCCCCTACATAAAAGATTAGAATACGCCAAAATACGCTATTAACAGCTCGAGAAATTGTTTTTTCAGGGTTTTTCGCTTCCCCTGCAGTTACCCCAAGCATTTCAATGCCTAGATAGGCAAACATAACCATCTGCAAGGACATTAGAATTCCTTTAATCCCATTTGGAGCAAATCCGCCATGCTTCCAAAGATTACTAATTCCTGTCGCAATTCCACCATTCCCAAAACCAAATAAGATAATCATTAAACCAATAACGATCATCGCAATAATGGCAACAATTTTAATTAGAGCGAACCAAAATTCAAATTCTCCATATGCTTTGACAGTAATTAAGTTTACAAGAGTCATTATTACTAAGGCAGCCAATGCCCAGATCCATCTAGGGACATCTGGAAACCAAAGATCCATATACACACCAACAGCTGTAATTTCAGCCATACAAGTAACTACCCATAAAAACCAATAATTCCAACCTGTTAAAAACCCAGCTAATGGACCTAAATACTCCTGAGCGTAACGGCTGAAGGAACCTGCTACTGGATTTTGAATAGCCATTTCTCCTAGTGCTCTCATGATGATAAACATCATCGCACCTGCAATCACATATGCAACTAATATTGCAGGTCCTGCTAATTCAATAGTTTGAGCAGACCCAAGAAATAAACCTACCCCGATACATGCACCAAGTGACATTAAGGTAATATGTCTTTCTTCTAGTCCACGATGAAGTTCTTGATTGTTCATATTGTTCCACCCCTTAGTGTAGTCTTTGTTGTCAAAAAGTTTAGTCTGTTAATTCTGACATATTATCTCGATAGAGTAATATACAATTGTATATTTTTTGAAATAATATACTGGCATTCTACTATAATAATACTATTTTGAAAATACTTTTTTGTAATCGTTTACAACATTTGTATATTAAACTATTTTAAAATAGTATAAACTACTTTCGACTTTATTTGTAGTATTTATAAAAAATATCTCTATATTTTTGTGTAAATGCACAAATGGGTGAAATTATGATAAAATAAAGATTATATTTACGAAGGGGGAATCAGTATGAATCATTCTCCATTTCTTAACGATGACTTTGATTCTTTAGAGGGTTTGGCAGATAAAATTGGGGAAATATTAAATTGCCCGATTACAATTGAAGATTCTAATCATCGAATCATTGCTTATAGTAAACATGAGGAAAATGTAGATGCTGCAAGAATAGCTACTATTATTAGAAGAAGAGTACCAGAAAATGTGATTAATACTCTTTGGAAGAATGGTGTTATGCCAAAGCTATTTGAAAGTGATGAACCGGTAGTTATACCAGCAATTGAGAAAGTAGGATTAGGTAATCGTATTGCTGTTTCTGTCCGCAAAAATAATGAAGTATTAGGGTTTATATGGGCACAAACAGATGATGAGAAATTTGGTGAAGAAAAATTACTCTTGCTTAAAGAAGCAGCGAAAATAGTGAAAAATCAATTGCTTCAACACCAGTTAAAAAGACGAAAAGTAGAGGAAGATAACCAAGACTTCTTTTGGAAGCTATTAACAGGACATATCAATAAATTGAATGACATAAAGCGCGAGGCAGATCGATTTGGAATGAAGCTTGATGGTAGTTTGGCAGTTGTGATCATTGAATTTGATAAAGAAGTCAATCAAAAGATTGAAAAGCATTCTTATTATTTGACAGAAACTTTACAGAATGTTCAAGTTGTGTGTCGTGTTTTTGATGAGAATCAACTCATTCAATTGATCCGTCTAGATTCAAATGAAGCAACAATAAAGGATTTAAAACATTTTATCTATAACTTTATCGAACGGATAAATGAAAGACTGCAAATTGGAAAGGTAAAGGGTTCCTGCGGACTAATTTATCAATCACCACAGCAGATTAATAAGAGCTATCAAGAAGCGCTGAAAGTATTGGAGCTTAAGGAGCAATTTCCACAGGAATTACAGAATACTTATAGTTATCAAGAACTTGGTATTTATCAATTTTTAAATGATCTTTATCATATTAGGACGAAAGAACAATATAAAAATTCAGCAATTGAAAAGTTAAAAGAATATGACCATAAGCACCAATCGAATTTATTGAAAACGATGAAGGCATATTTGGAATGTGATAATAATGTCCAGGATGCAGCAAAGGTATTACATGTTCATACAAATACATTGAATTATCGCCTGAAAAGGATTACGGAAATTGCAGATATGGATTTAAAAGATCCCAACCAAAAGATTACTTTTTATTTAGATTTAAAAATTGAGGAAATGAAGAGTGGTGATTTGTGAAATTTCACAAATCATCGCTCTTATTTTTTGTATTCTAAATAAAGAAATTTTCACAAAAAAGACATATAATCGAACTGTAATTGGAAAGTGACTTATATCATTGAGGAGATGTTTTAAATGATTATCGGTGTTCCAAAGGAAATTAAAAATAATGAAAATCGTGTGGCAATGACCCCTGCAGGTGTTGTCCATTTATTAAATGCTGGACATAAAGTAATTATTGAAACCAATGCTGGTTTAGGTAGCGGTTTTACAAATGAAGAATATAAACAAGCTGGTGCTGAAATAATTGAAAGCGCTTCAGATGTTTGGGCGAAATCTGATATGATCATGAAAGTAAAGGAACCACTTTCATCTGAATACAACTATTTCCGTAAAGGATTAATCTTATTCACATATCTGCATTTAGCGGCAGAACCGGAGTTAACAAAAGCGTTAGTAGACAGTGAAGTAATTGCTATTGCATATGAAACTGTAACCGTTAATCGAACGCTTCCATTACTTTCACCAATGAGTGAGGTTGCAGGTCGTATGGCTTCTCAAATTGGTGCACAGTTCCTTGAAAAGACACAAGGTGGAAAAGGAATTCTATTAAGTGGTGTACCAGGTGTTAAACGTGGAAAAGTAACGATTATCGGTGGTGGTATGGTAGGTACAAATGCTGCGAAGATTGCAGTTGGATTAGGTGCCGATGTTACAATCATTGATTTAAATCCAGAGCGTTTACGTCAATTAGAGGATATTTTTGGTACAAGTGTTCAAACTCTAATGTCAAATCCGTATAATATTGCAGAAGCTGTTAAGGAATCCGACCTAGTCATCGGTTCCGTATTAATACCAGGTGCAAAAGCTCCAAAACTTGTAACAGAAGAAATGGTTAAATCTATGCAACCTGGTTCGGTTATCGTTGATGTAGCGATTGATCAAGGTGGAAACTTTGAAACAGTTGATCATATAACAACACATGATAATCCAACTTATGAAAAACATGGTGTTGTCCATTACGCAGTTGCAAATATGCCTGGTGCGGTTCCACGTACATCAACTATTGCGCTTACAAATGTAACCATTCCTTATGCAGTACAAATTGCAACAAAAGGTGTCTTAAAAGCAGTGAACGATAATCCTGCTATTAAATCTGGTATCAATGTAGCGAATGGTCATGTAACATATGAAGCTGTTGCTAAGGATCTTGGTTATGATTATGTAACTGTAGAAGAAGCACTTTCAAAGGAATCCATTAATGCATAATATTAAAAAAAAGTGTCAGGCAATTGCCTGGCACTTATTTTTTTGCTGCTCCAAAACCAATGGAATAACCATCTGGGTCTTTAATAGAGAATTCCTTCCAAGCACCCCAATCAAACTCACTTACTTCAGGTTCCATGTCTACAATGGCTCCGTTTGATTTAAACTCGTCATACAAAGCATCGAGGGAGGAGAAATCCTCAACATAAGCATATGTATTCCAAGTTCCCTTATTTGGCTTGACATCATGAATATCTTCTGCCTGAATTAATTTAAAACCTAATCCGAAATCATCTCGAACAGCCCAAAATTCGGTTACTTCACAACCAAGTGCACGTTGGTAATAGTCCTTCGATTTTTTTAAATCTGATACGAGTAATACCGTAAGAGAACTTTCTATTTTTGCTTTTATTTTTTCTTGCATATACCCACCCCTTAATATAAGAAATTAAATTATACTATTCGCTAAATTTAAGGGATTTCCTCTATTTATAAATTTATTTAATAAAATATCATCAACCTTGCTTTTTAATTTCATTAATAATGACTTGTAACGCATCTCCATGTCCGCTCACATTCATGTTCTTAATAAAGTCATCACGATTATGTTTTAGATTATCTAATGACTGGAGAAGGGTACTACTTGTTAGATTTTCCTCCAATAGCGTGATTGAATAACCTTTTTCTTCAAATGACTTGGCATTTAATATTTGATCACCACGACTTTGCTCCTTTGTTAAAGGAATAATAATCATTGGTATCTTTAAAGCTAAGAATTCAAAGATCGCATTTGAGCCGCCTCTAGTAATAACAAGATCTGTTGCGGCTAATATGTCTGGTAATTCTTCATTGATATATTCATATTGTCTATATCCGGGAATATCGAGCAACTCGGTATCGATATTTCCTTTTCCGCAAAGATGAACAATTTGATAGGCTTTGTTAAGTTTCCCTAGAGATTCCCTTATTGCTTCATTGATTCTTTTTGCCCCTAGGCTTCCCCCCATTATTATTAAGATTGGGAGTTGTTTGTTGAAGTTCAGGAATGCTCTGCCTTTTTCAGCAGATCCAATTAAAATTTCTTTTCGTATCGGTGAGCCGATGACCTTCGTTTTTCTTTCAGGAAAGAATTTTTTCGTCTCTGCAAAGGATGTAAATATTTTAGTTGCAAATCGTTGGGAGATTTTATTGGCAAGTCCGGGTGTCATATCACTTTCATGAATAAAAATAGGAATTTTTAATGATTTAGCTGCAATTATGACTGGTACAGAAACAAACCCACCTTTAGAAAAAACTAAATTTGGCTTTAATCTCTTTAACACACGTCTAGCCTGAAAGCATCCTTTAACAACTCTGAATACATCTTTTACGTTTTCAAAATCAATATATCTTCTTAATTTCCCGCTAGAAATTCCATAGTAAGGAAGATGTAAATGATGGATTAAATCTTTTTCGATTCCTTGCTTAGAACCTATATAGTGTATATCCCATTGTGATGTATCCATTTCTTTTATGATGGCGATATTTGGTGTAACATGACCAGCTGATCCTCCACCTGTAAATACAATTGATTTTTTCTTCATATTTCCTCCATAATGATTTTTATCAATTATATCCTAATTATATGGCCTAGAAATAAAAATCGAACCTTTTGTTTATTCAGAACCAATATATAATGAAAACAATAAAGGGGGGATGAATAGTGAATGAACAAGAGATTCATTCTTTGATAAAGAAATTTATTCAGGGGGATAGACGAGCATTTGAAATCATTTATGACCAGATACATCAAAAAGTTTATCGGACGGTCTATTTTTTAGCTACGAATAAAGATGACGTAAATGATTTAGTAAGTGAAGTGTATATTGAGCTGTTTAAATCGATTGAACGGTATAATTTTGAATCACCATTTCATTCATGGCTTAATGGGTTAATTATAAGACAAGTAAATAATTGGAATCGCCAAATTTGGAGGAAGTTGAGGCTGTTCCATCGATATCAGGAGCTTGAAATTCAACCACCCAATAAGCTTTTAGATGAAATGCTTCTTGCAAATGAAGAGAATGAGGAGTTACTTCAATGGGTTGAACATCTTTCCTTTAAACTTAAGTCTGTTATCGTATTAAGATACTATCATGATTATACATATGATGAGATTGCAGGTATTCTTTGTATTCCTATTGGTACTGTAAAATCAAGACATAACCAGGCGATACGTAAATTGAGACAGTATGTTGAACGTTTATCAAAGGTGAAGGGGGAATCTTTTCATGTTTCTTGAGAATCGACTAAAAAATGAGTTTAGAAAAAAAGCAGATACAATTAAAAGCCCAAAACAATTGGATCAACATATCGCATCATTATATCACTCTCATCACGATAAAAGTCAAAGAAAAGATCATTCTTTTTCACTAAAATTTCCAAGATATGCTCTATTTGCGCTCGTATTTGTTGTTTTAGCGGGATTTGGCTATGCAACCTCCAAGCTTTTATTTGAAACAAAAAGCAACAAATTGAATCTTGAAGTGAGACAGGATACCACTCTAAAGATGAAGACTATCACAAAGGATCAAGTTAGAAGTGATATTGCGATGGTGAAGGAAAACCTTGTCCCTGGAGAAGCTGCCCTTATTTATTTTGCTGATTTTGAAAATGAATCCCATCCATTCTTTAAAGAAATGCCAGGCATGATCGTTTCAAAGCCTATCAAGGTTCGTGCATATGAACAAGGACTGAAAATGCTAGATTCAATGTTTCATTCATATAAGAAACCAATAATGAAAATAGGCAATTATTCTTTCACATATGCATTTGCGGGCTACCCATTAGATGGTGGTCTTACACCTGATATGATTAATCGTTTAGATAAATTAAAGCAGGAAGCAAAAGATACTAACAAAAATGTGATTTGGGAAAAGTTAGACGAGATTCCGCAAATCCTTCCGGCTATTACATTAACTTATAAGAATGACAAAGAAAATAAGATTTATCTTACGTTGAAAAAAATAAATGAAAACACAAAGCTTGAAACAACGATTGACGAGGACAGTAGCTTTGAAAAGCTAATGGTGCATAATAAGAAAGCATATTTCATAAAGAACACCAATCAGTTTCTAAGTTCAACAGGTGAATATGAGGAGATTCTGTGGATTGAGCAGAGTGGAAAAGAAACGATCATTTATAGCATCGCTTCGGATTCTTTGGAAGTAACGAAAGAAGATTTATTAATGATGGCAAATAATATGGATTAACGATAAAAAATGGGTTATCTATTAGGGGTGTAGTCCTTTATAGATAACCCTACTTTCAATGAGTAATTATGAAGCTTGTGATTCCTCTTTAGATGAAAGAACTTCTTTTTTCAAAAACCAACATAAAACAAATGCAATAATGGCAATGACAAATGAATATAAATAGATATGCTGGAATGATTCAACAAATAAGGTTTTAATTTTTGTGAAAAGCTCTGGAGAAAGTCCATCTGGAATTCCGCCGGCAACTAGGCTATTCATATGCTCAGACATATTCTTAGGCAGACTATTGCCTAGTGTACCAAGTTTTGATGTAAGAGTTGAAGACAATAGCGTACCGAAAATACTTACTCCTACTGTAGCACCGATCGATTGAAATAATGGAACGGTTGCTAAAGCAATTCCCTTATGTTCCTTGTCAACAGATTCCTGAACAATTAAATTATCCCCACCGAACATGACCCCTAATCCAAGTCCGGTAATTAGAAAGAAGATAATGATTTGTACAATGGTTGTGTGAATATTCATATGAGAAAATAAGTAGAAACCAATAATCGGCATAATAAATGCAATTCCAAATAATTCACGATAGCGAACTTTAGTAAGTAAGAATCCTGAGATCATTGCCGAAAGAATCGCTCCTACCATCATAGGAAGGGTTAAATAACCTGCCTCTGTTGGAGTAAGACCCAGTACATTTTGTGCAAAATATGGGAAGGATGCGAATGATCCCATAAGACCAATACCAACAGCAAATACAATCATAGACAGCACTAGAATATTACGGTTTTTGAATAAATGGAGTGGTACGATCGGTTCCTTTACTTTCGATTCAACCCATATGAAAAGACCGATTAATACAGTTCCTAAGCATAATAGACTAATAATAGTTGGTGAACCCCATGATAAACCTTCATTTTCAATTAAAACGGGTGTGATGAGTAAAGAAATTATCGCTGAAATTAACAGAATAGCTCCCGCCCAGTCAATAATGACTTTTTTCTTCTCTGTTGTTTCTTTTAACCCACTTGCCAATAGAATCGCTGCAAGAACTCCTACAGGAATATTAACAAAGAAAATCCAATGCCAACTTACTTGATCAACAAAAAATCCTCCCATTAACGGGCCTAACAGCATGGGGATGAACATTATAGGACCCATAAAACCTTGAACCTTCGCCCGTTGTTCTACTGGAAATAAGTCGCTGGAAATAGTCATTGCAAGTGGCATCAATCCTCCGGCACCAATTCCTTGAATTCCTCGTCCTATCAAAAGCATTGTCATGGATTGGGAAAGTCCACAAACAATAGATCCGCCAATAAAAAAGGCCATTGAGATTAAATATATTTTTTTTCTGCCAAATAAATCAGCCAGCTTACCAAGTATCGGCATAAAGGCAGATAAAGCTAACATATATACGCCTGCAACCCAGCCATACATGGAGAGTCCGCCCAAATCTCGAATAATTGTTGGCATAGCCGTATTAACAACTGTTTCATCTAATTCTGAGAAGATTAATCCAATAATAAGACCTACCATTACTAAAACTTTATTACTTTTATTTGTTAAAAGTGACTTATCACTTTGAACGATGTTTTCCATCTTATCAATCCCTTTCTGAAATAATATGGGTATTATATAAGGAATTTGTGAACTGAATATGAACTTATTGAGATTGATTTAAGATGGAGCGAAGATGTAATTAAAAAGTGAACATTGAGGCTTAACTAAATTACATAGGGCAATGAGTTTATCAGATATTCATCATACATATGTAGAAAAAGCAGGGGGGATGGCCGCCTGCTTTATTAATTATTTCCAGTACTAGGTTGCTCAACGATGCTAGTATCCAATGTATTGGTGGTACTATACAAGCTTATGCTATTAAAAAGGACACCTTCTAATCCACTTCCTGCACCATTTGTTGTTTTTGATGCTGATTTTGGTGAAATAAAGGCAGTATCCCCATACTGAATCGTTGCTGTTCCGCCTACATTAATAATTTGGGAGTTCCCTACAAAAGAAGGCATAGACACCATTCCTTTTCAAAACATTTATTTTATTATATTTATAACATGAAAAAATGTATAGGCAGGTAAAGGTAAACAGATGTGTAGAATATCCTTCGGTAAAGTTGTACTATTGTAGATAGAGGCATAAAGGATAAGAAGGGGTATTTTTATGAGACAGAACAGAATCCTTGCGATTAGCGATATACATGGATGCTATGATGAATTTATTGAATTATTAGATTTAGTAGAATATAACTCTAGTGAAGATCAATTGATTTTACTAGGTGATTATATGGATCGAGGCAAGAATAGTAGGGAGGTCATCTACTATGTAAAAGAATTAGTCGAGGTTCACCGTGCAATAGCGTTAAAAGGTAATCATGATAAAATGTTTTGTGACTGGTTGGATGATCCGATTGGTCAAAAAGAGAGGTATTTTAGAAATGGTGCTCAGGAAACCATTACTTCCTTTTTAGGGCAGGTTCAGCTAGATGACATTTCCGATTCCACTTATAAAGCTTGGGCAAAGGAAATTATAGAATCAAATGGGGAACTCATATCTTTTATGAAAGAACTTCCGTTATTCTATGAAATAAACGATATTATTTTTGTTCACGCAGGTATTAATCCAGAGCATAATGATTGGAAAATGACGAATGAGCATGAAATGGTTTGGATTCGTGATCCATTTCTTCAAGCGGATCTTCCATTCGATCAAACCTTTATTCATGGACATACACCAGCAATCAATTTACATGATAAAGCGGATGTTTTTTATGGAAATAAGAAAATCGGCATCGATGGTGCTTGTGTTTATGGTCATCAGTTGAATTGCTTGGAAATAAAAAATGATCAATATAGAGAGTATTTTGTAAAAAGTAAGGAAAGTAATTGGAAGGATGAATAAAAATTATTTGGAAAGTGAGATGGAATTATGGACCTCCGAATTCGAGAGGTGACAGCTGAGAATTGGCTTTCTACAGCCCTTTTATCAGTAGAAGAAGACCAGAAGGAATTTATTGAAAGTAATTCATTTTCACTGGCTCAGTCGATGTTTGAGCCTGAATGGCACTCTATAAGTCTATATGATAAAGAAATAATTGTTGGCTATGCTATGTATGGAGGGAATATATCACATGAAGGGATATGGCTTGATCGTTTCATGATAGATAAACATTATCAAGGGAAAGGGTATGCGAAACGATTCTTACCTTTAGTGATTGAACATATAAAGAGCATCTATCAATGTGATACTTTGTATTTGAGTGTATCTCCAGAGAATAAAGCGGCACAAGCATTATACGAAAAATTTGGTTTTTATCTTAATGGTGAAATAGATAATAGTGGAATAGTAGCGGGGTTGGTTATGGAATTAAAAATAAGCAACCGTAGCTAATAGAAACTGTTTAATGAAAGGGCATGACTCTAGCAAAATTGCTAAAATAAGGTCAAGCCCTTTTCTATTTGAGTATCATTCTTCTTATACATGTTTCTTTTTTGAAAATTGTAGTTCAAACCGGCTTCCTTCACCGAATGTACTATCTACTTTTATCTTTCCTCCATGTTTATCGACTATCCATTGTGCAATAGAAAGACCTAATCCTAGGCTATTCGTTTTGGTACGGGACGAATCTATTTGGTAAAAGCGATCGAAAATCTTCGTGAGCTCCTCATTTTTCATTCCAATCCCATTATCTTCAACAATAATGCCGACTACATTTTTATTTTCATAAGATGTTAACTGAATGATTCCTTTTTCATTTGTATATTTCATCGCATTATCTAAAAGGATAACGATCAATTGGTGTATCCGATCTTTATCTCCAAAGAAAGTAATCGGAGGATTGGATGTAAGAATAATCTCTTTTCCCTGGAATGAAGCTAGTTCTGAATAATGATCTACAATATCATTTAGTAATTGATCGAGAGGAAATTCCTTTCTCTCTATTTCAATTTCATTGGAGTCTGACCTAGCTAATGTAAGTAAACTGGTTACGAGCTTTGTTAGCCTGCGACATTCTTTTAAAACAATTGATATATCTAATGCCTTTTCTTGGATAGTAGCATTGGGTTCCTGCAACAATAATTCACTTCTTGATTGGATGACTGCGAGTGGAGTTCTTATCTCATGAGATGCATCAGATACAAACCTTTGTTGTTTATCCCAGGCATGCTTAATTGGCTTTAATGCTTTTTCTGCAAGAAAAAATCCAGCTACTATAGCTAATATACTTCCCGCGACACAACCGATAATCATAATTATTAAAAGACGATTCATTACTTGATGTTCGACTTGAGTACTGCGTATAAACTCAAGAACAACAGGTTTGTTATCGATATGGGCTTTGACCGAAATAACACGATAGGTCGTATTTTGTACCTTAATATCTTCCAATATATTTAATCTCTTTTGTATGAATTTTGTATAGTTCGCCTGTATGAATTCACTATTAAATAGATCATTTGCATTCAATAGCTGATTGTTTTCGTCCCAAATAAGCACGGAAATAATTTGCTGAGGCTCGCCTCTAGGTCCAGGGAGAGGTCTGCCTTTTTCAAGACTTTTAATAGAAGTTTGTAAAGAATGATCAACATCTTTATAAATATAGGAATTAACAAAGGAATAAATGATCGTTCCTAATATTGCAATAAGAATAATAAAAACAAAAGAGTTTAAGAGTGTTAGTTGTAAACGGGTTTTTTTAAACATTAGCTCTCCTTAGATGCTTTTAATATATACCCTATGCCGCGAACATTTTGGATATCTTTATGATATCCGTAGCCTTCGAGCTTCTTCCTAAGATGATGGATGTAAACCTCGACAACGGCATCCGTTGTATCAGAATCGAATCCCCATATCCGATCAAAGATTTGCTCCTTCGTAACAATTTTACCGCTATTTTGAATGAGATATTCAAGTAACTCGTATTGAGTATTGGTTAATTTTACAAGATTACTATCAATTTTTATTTCTTGCTCCTTGCCAAAGAGCACTATGCCTCTATATTTTATTGTATGATCAATGGTGAGATTTCCACTTCTTCTTAATAATGCCCGAATTCTAGCAACCAGTTCAGGCGCTTGAAAAGGCTTTACTAAATAATCATCACCACCCATTTCTAAACCAGATACGCGATCTTCAAGTGCATCACGAGCAGTTACGAAAAGGATGGGGGTCATAATATGTTCATTACGTAACTTTTTTAGAATTTCAAATCCATTGATCTCAGGCAACATCACATCAAGTAAAATGACATCATATATATTTTGCATACCTAGGAATAATCCATCTTCACCATCTGTAGCAGTTTCAACTGTAAACTCATTTTGGAGAATCATTTTCATTGAATCCAGTAAATCTACATTATCTTCTACAATTAAAATACGCATATAAATCCTCCTCGTTTTTATCATATCAAGGTATTAAAAAATAGGAAATGGTATGAGAGCTTGTCCATTGTAAGAATCGAATGAACTCATTTTATAAGTCAATGTTAATTAAATAGGATTAAATTAGTATATATAGGTATTCTTAATATTTCCTTAACGCTAGAATAAAAAAAATGTCAGAATTAGCATCTGACAATATTTTGAAGAGGAGTTTGGATTTTAATTATGTGAAATAACTTTATCAAAGGCATTCATGTTTGAGAAATGATCCTTAACAAAAGACATTGAAGATTAAACCAGCAAAACCTAAGTATCCAATAAGTTCACAATGATTTTTAAGTGGCTTATAATCTTCTAAGTTGTAAAACATAGAACAACCTCCTTTTTAGTAACCAATAATTCGAATTATGAAACTGAGCGAGCAGGAAGCCAATTCGCTAAATAGGAAGGAATGGCACCATTCTCTGGTAAGCTTGCATGACCAGAGTTAAGAAGATGAATTGTTTTATCTGCACTTGAAACTAAATCCATAATAGGGGTAATCTGATCTCGTGTAACTAATTGGTCAAAATTTGAACCAATTACAAGCAAATTAGCTGATATGTTTGACAAAGAAGCGGGACATCCATCTATTTCAAATTGGCCATCAATAAGCTTATTATCAATGATTAAATCATTAACGATTTGCTTCATTGCAGCACTTGTCATTGGGATATGTCCATTTGTCCATTTGTTTAATTGACCCCATTTTTCCCTATACTTACTGTCAGCGCCACGATTAAGAAGTGATAGATA
Organism: Heyndrickxia sp. FSL W8-0496; assembly: GCF_038007825.1. Lineage (NCBI taxonomy): Bacteria > Bacillati > Bacillota > Bacilli > Caryophanales > Bacillaceae > Heyndrickxia > Heyndrickxia sp. FSL W8-0496. Next base: position 4,333,216 of record NZ_JBBOXX010000001.1, on the reverse strand, counting down.
ATGAGAATAATAAACTGGAGAGGTTATTAATCTCATTCCACCTTTTACAAAAGAGGCGGGGACGAGTCCCATAGCGTCTAATATAGGATCAACCTCAATTTGTTTATTCACAAGAGAATTTTGCCACTGATCGAACTTAGGAAAACTTCTGAAATCAATTGGTGTTAAGGAAAGAATGATATTTTTTATAGGCTCCTTAGCTATACTTGCATACATAGTTAAAAGTGTTCCACCTAGGCAAAAACCCATCAAGCTAATCTCCTTAGCTCCTGAGTGGGCTAATGCGCGACGAACTCCCCTTTGAATATATTTTGTCACGTAATCATCGAGGGATGAATCTTTATCCTCATATCCTGGAATGCCGAAATCGAGAAGGTAAACTTCAAAACCCTCATCCATTAACGTCTGTATTAAACTATTTTCAGGTCCTAAATCGAGAATAGATGGTTGATTAATGAGTGAGTAAATAAGCAATAGCGGGACATTATATTTTCTTTCTTTAGGTTCGTAATACCATAAAGTGGTTTTGTTTAATTTCCAAATAGCTTCACGATTCCGTTCATAATCGATTGGAGGATTCACTAATGCTTTCGTAAAGCCCGCCCATCTTTGAAGCTCCTTTGTCGTTTGCGTACTTATTTTCTTTTGTAAATTACCCATTTTCGGACAAACCTTCCGATGTTAATTGTTTAAGCTCCTCTAAGGATAGTAATATTTCATTTACTTTTTCGTTTAGAAGATCGACCTTCTCTTCCGTTTGTATATTGATTTTAGTTGCATTAGCAACATCTTTTTTTGTAGGGAAGTTTAATGGAATTGAAATGGTTTCAATCGAATTTTGCAGTTTCCTAATAACTGCAGCTGCTACTTGATTATGTGAGCCGAAAGTCTGGATAAAGAATTTTTGATTCAGTTGTGACTGTATAGATTGATTCAACATATTTTCAAACTTTAATCCATTCAATTTTAAAATTCGGTAAACATCTACTGCTTGTTTATTCGACATAAATAAACTCCTTTCTAAAGTTTTACAGGTTTACTGTTAGTCCACCATCAACTATTAGGCATTGGCCAGTAAGATAATCGGATGCTTGGGATGCTAGAAATAGGGCGGTTCCTTTTAAGTCTGTATCGTTTCCAAAGCGTTGTGCAGGAATTTTGCTTAGAATAATTTTGTTTATCTTATCAAGTGCCTGTGTAATTTTTGTTGGAAAAAACCCTGGAGCAATGGCATTTACTTGGATATTACTATCTGCAAGCTTTACTGCTAGCTCCTTCGTTAAGGTGATAACAGCCCCTTTACTTGTGTTATACGCAATAGAATCAAGGAATGCAGGATTGGTCCCATATAGACCTGTGACGGAGGAGATATTGATAATTTTTCCGCTTTGCTGATTTTTCATTACTTTAGCTGCTGCTTGAGAGAAGAAAAACATGCCTTTAAGATTGACAGCCATGACTTTGTCCCATTTCTCAGCTGGTAAATCAAGTACAGGAGCGATCCATGATGTTCCGCTATTATTAATTAAAATATCAATACTTCCAAATTGATTTACTGTTTGTTCAATTACATGGTCAATATCCTCTTGTTTCGTTACGTCGCATTGGAGCGCAATAGAGTGGTATCCTTGTTGGTTCAGAGCGTTACTAGTTGCTTTACAGACTTCGAGATTACGAGAGCAAATAACAATATTGGCCCCAGCCTCTGCTAGAGCCTCAGCCATTTGCTTACCGAGTCCACTTCCACCACCAGTAACAATGGCTGTTTTGTTACTGAGGTCAAATAACTCCTTTACACCCAATTGAGTTCATCCCTTCCTATATATAATGTTCAAAAAAACTCAATAATTGATTTCTATTTATTATAGGTTCGACCCTCATAAAAGGTGTTAAAATTGATATATTCGCCGCCGCCTTATTTAGCCTCATTCCTATATATTGCTGTTTTCGGTAATTTTTTTTCTTTTGTAAAAGCCCAACTACCGGATTTTACTCATAATAAAGGATTCTAGCGGTTCTTATGGAGATTGCAGCTCTTTTATCAGTAAAATAAAACGTGTAGCGATCCTCAGTCGATATTTATTAGTTATAACTTTACTTAAATGGCAACAATGTTTGATAAAAAGATCCTTCTTTAAAAAAATAAGGGTAAGACCACCATCAATTTGTTAATGGGGTCTTACCCTTATTTCTTTGACTCTTCCAACTTGACCATCAGTCAATCTTACCTTAATTCCATGAGGATGGTAGCTTGAATTGGTCAATATGTCTTTGACGATTCCACACGTTGTTTTTCCAGTCCTTTGATCCTTTTTAAGGACAATTTCTACTGTCATTCCAGCATTAATGTCGTTACGGTTTTTTCCGTTCATTTATACTCCAGTTCTTCTCCTTTGATTATTCGTTTTCTTCGTTTGTTGACTTTTCATTTTTTTAGTTGTTGGAAGTGTATTTGTATTTGTTTTACTAGAATTTGACTGATTTTTTTTATTTTCGAGTTTTTGTTTCATTGCTTCTTGAAGGCTAATTTTCTTTTTGGGAGTTTGATTTGGTTCTAATTGATTGGACTCGGTCATAAAACATTTTCCTCCTTGTCGTTTATTATAGACAGTATAATCTATTTTTTATTATAATGGAAAACAATATTAAACATTTATAACCAATACCATCCAGTTATAGATGATTTTGAAAAACAATTTTTTCAAAAATAATAAAGGGAATAATGGCTTACTCCCTTTGATCTTACTTTTATTCGATAGGAATATCTTCCAAGTTTCCATAATCTGTGCTTTCCTCTTCGGATGATTCATCGACACTTTCGCTGCTAGATTCATCTGATGTATGTATGTTATCCAAATTTTTATTTTCATTAAGATTTTCCATTAAATTTTCCACCAATTCTGCTGGTATCACACCTTTTCCATAGGTTGCTCCAATATTTAATTGCCCACTAATATTTTTAATACCAAGTTGTCCAAAATTATTTGTTTGTTCATACTTATCTAATAAAATTTTTTCAATATTTACTTTTTGTATAATAATTTGTTGATCATTTTCAGGCCTTTGTGGGGGATCGGGGGGACGATTTTCAAGTATGTGTATTGCTTGTGACAAGTGCTCGGTTATTGATTGCAGGGATTCGTAATTTTCTTCCATTCTATTAAATAGGTTTTCTAGATGATTGATTTGAGTTTTAAGTGGCATCAACTCTTGGTCAATATATTTTTTCATTTTCGAGAAAATTTTATTTTCTAATGTCTGTATAGAACGCTGAGTATCAACTTGATTTTGTTGGGGGACGTGGTCAGCCTTAGGTTGAGGTGTTTTCTTATCCGTTTGTTTATAAGAATATATTTGCTTTTGTAACTCAGGTTCTAATTTGATAAATCTCTTTATTTGAACCTCTAATGTGTTGATTTTTTTTATTTTCTCTTCTAAACGCTCAATTTTTTCTTTAAGTATATCGATGTCATCATTTTTTTCACTGTGATTGAATAATCCTTTTATAGCCATATTTTTCCCCACACTTTTTTTAGACTTATATAGAAATTTTTTAAGAAATTGGAATTTGTTCCTCGCTTGAGTATTTTCTCATATAAGTTACTATCAGGAGACCACTTTCGAACTTTGCATATAATTCTGCGGCTTTTGTTGGTTCAGGAAGTTCTATTTTCCTCTCAAAAGCACCATATTTTCTTTCATTTTGTATAACAATAGGATTCAGTAACGGTAATTGACTTGTTCCTTTTACTACTAGAATATTTCCTGCTAATGATAAGGAAACATCCTCTCGTTTATAGCCAGGTAGTTCAATGATCACAATGATTTGTGTATCAGTAAGATAGATATCCACTAATGGATAGGTACTAGTAGAGCGAACATTTTGTGTAGGAGGTTTGCTGTTTGCTTCATTTTGAGAAGGATCTTTAGAAATTTGGTCGAAAATCATATCCCAAAAGTTCCCGTTTTGATATTTTTGTGAAATATCCATCCATTGCTTTAATTTATCTATGTCCACAAGTATACCTCCTTGCTTATAAGATAATGAACAGGAACTGATGAATGAACCTAAATCATTTCTAATCTCATCTATATATCTTATTAATCAATCATTTTCTTCATGCACCTTTAATTCTTCATAACAAATAACTAACTTCATAAATGTTGGGGAAAAGTAATATATTTGGAAGGAAATCTTTCTCTTACCAAAGTAATAATTATCATAATAAGGAGGGAACAAATGTGAAAGGAGCATCTGTAAATATCAATATTTTTATGTTAAAGATTAATTCCTTTGAGAATGCTTCAGCGGTTAATATAGGGCAAAATCTATTAGCAGACTGGAATAATTCAGATAAAAAATCACAGGGATATGGTCAAAATTTTGGTGATGAAAGCACCTTTGTTAGCCCACAAAGCTTTGTAGATGATAGGGACCAAATAGATTCTCCGGCTTCCTTTAGCTCGAACCCGATACTAAAAAGAGATTAAAAAATTATCGCTTTAGAAGAGGCAAAATTCACCTCGAAAAATGGGACTTGTATGGAATCACATTAAAGCTTAGGAAGAATATGCTGGAAGTAGGGGTGTGAAGATAATGATGACTGGTGAGAGTAAAGAGAAACAAGTAATTCGTACTATTCAGCGGGATATTAATATGGCAACAGCAGCTTTATTACTCACCGGACAAATTACTATTAGGGGAGTGTTTGTTACACCTCAGGCCTTTCGTTTATCATTAGGTGGTCCTATTACTGGTACTCAAAGGTTAGAAGGAGTAAATAAAAATAAGACAGCAACTATTTTCGTTGACGTCATCGATATTTTTATTTCAATTTTACTGATTAAATCATCTTTAGCAGTTGAGGGAGTTTTTATAGGATCTAGAGAATTCTCACTGGTTGTAGGAGGTCCAATCACGGGTTTGCCATTACCAGAACCTTCACTTTCTGAAATAAAAGAGGATTATCATTTATATAAAAAAGTTATTTCCGATCGATTCCATCTGAATAAGGATTTAATAAACACCTTGAAAAGGAATGATAAGTATGGCTTTAACGGATCTTCCAACAATTAAACCCTCTAAAGAAGGGACCTTTCTAATAGCACTTCCTATTATCTTATTTATCTTTTTCTTTACTCAACATAAGGAAAGTGATAAATAAATATAAAAAAGGCATAAAAGGGAGGACCTTTTATGCCTTAAATTATTTAATAATGGGAGCTCCAGTTAATGATTCAGGAACTATGCCGAGAGCAAGAAGGCTTAATTTTGCATAGCCATTGCCTTTGAACTCAGTGAAAAATTGTTTTAGTTTATCAAAGTCTACATCATTTTTTAATAATTGAACTTCTTTTTTGTATAAACGCAGCACAGATGCTTGAACAAAATTAGGCGAAGAAGTGCCTGGATCTTCATCCATTAATAAGCATCCCATATATTGATATTTAAAGTTTAGTGCTCGCGTTAAATTTGTCACATGTACTAATCGATCAAAAAGGGCAGGAAAGGATTGTTGTAAGTTTGCAAGGCGCTCTTTTGCAGTTTGCAATTCATCAAGACTTGACAGTGTCAACATATCAAATTTCCCTCCTTAATTATCCCATGGTTTATTTACATTAAGATAACCAGCGAGCTCTTTACTCTTTTGTCTTCTGAGTCTACGTATTTCTGCTCTTTCTTTTCCTGTATTGTATAAAAACTTTTCTTCTTCTGTTTCTGGAATGACTTCTGGAACGGGAACAGGACGTTTATTTTCATCTAAAGCAACAAAGGTTAAAAATGCCGTTGCAGCAATTCTACGTTCGCCAGTCATGATATCCTCTGCAATTACTTTACAGAATATTTCCATTGACGTACGACCTGTATAAGTGACGAAAGATTCAACACAAACAGAATCAGTTTGGTGAATCGGGTATAAAAAATCAATTGAGTCAGTGGATGCCGTTACACATTCTTTTACTCTTGAATGTCTACGTGCAGACAATGTTGCAGCATCATCTAATTTTTTCATCAAAATTCCACCGAATAATGTATTATAATTATTTAAATCGCAAGATAATACTTGCGCAGTATTTACGATACGACTTTCTTTTACTTTTTTTGCATTCATATTACTGCTTCCTTTCATAAAGAAAATCCTATAAAATTTATGGGAGTTCTCCTAGCTTTAATAAGTTTACGCCCCAAATAACGAGAAGTAAAATGGTTATATTTCATTGAAAATATAGCTTTTATCAATGAAACCGCTTCTCTCTTTGCCTATCTAAATGTCAGCGAAAGAAGGATATAATATAAAAGGAAGAAAAACAGTATATTCAGTCAAATGCGTGATAATTTATGATAAGTGTTTTTTTGTAAATTGCAGCCATTCTTTTGCTGCGTAGGAAAGATATTGATTTTTATTCCAAATGATTGCTAGTTCCCATCGGATGGAAGGGTTTTTTATCGAAATCGCCTTTACATTTTTACTTAAATGCCGACAAATACTTTCAGGTAAAAGTGATACTCCTAAATTCCAAGAAACCATCTCCTCAATGAAAGACCATTGTGAACTTTTTGAGATGACCTGGGGATTGAAGCCTACACTGTTACAAGAAGAAATAATTCGGTCATGTAATGCAAAATCTTTATTAAATAAAATAAACGGTTCAGAAGCTAGTTCAACTAGGTTAACCTCCGTTTTCAGAGCTAATGGATGTGACGGATGAATAATTAATTTTAAATCCTCCTCCATTAAAGGGAAATGTAAAAATAGCTCATTATTCGTTGGAAGTACGATAACACCGACATCTAAATGATTATTGTGAATATCCTCTTCAATTTTTTTTGAACCGTCTTCCCCAAATTCAAAAGTAATTCCAGGATACTGTTCATGAAATCGTCCGATTAGTTGAAGTAGAAATTGTGCGTCAAAAATAGGTGGGATTCCAATTCGAATATGTCCTTTTTTTAACTCTAAAAGATTATCTAATTCCGTTTCTAAATTGTGAAAGGCAAGGTCAATTAACTTTGCTTGTTCCAAAATGATTTGCCCAGCATCTGTTAATGTTAGCTTCTTTTTAGAACGATCAAACAGAGAAACTCCTAGCTCTTTTTCGAGGTTTTTAATCATTTTACTAATAGTTGGTTGGGTGATATATAAATGTTCAGCAGCTAATGAAAAACTATTGTATTTTGCAACCTCTAAAAAATATTGTAAATGTTTAATATCCACGCGTAATCACCACTCAAACTTATATTGTAATTTGGATATTATATCGTATTCTACCCAAAGAAGTACAACTTAGCGATTTTATTAATAAAATGTGATGAAATCTCCTTAATTGGATGCAATAACCCATTTAGTTTTCATTAATGTCTGATATATAATAAAATTAGTGAAATTTTTATTAAATTTATTTTTTAAGGAGTTATGAAATGCCCAAAATTAAAATAGTAACCGATTCAACCGTTGATATGTCTAACGAAATGATAAAAAAATATGGGATTGAAGTTGTTCCCTTATCCTTATCCATTGATGGGGAAAACTTTCTTGATCGTGTAGACATAACTCCTTCTGAATTTATTCGAAAAATGAACGCTGCACAAGAACTTCCTAAGAGTTCTCAACCTCCAGTTGGTGTATTTCTTGAGCTATATGACAAATTAGGGGAAGACGGCTACGATATATTATCGATTCATATGTCAAATGGATTAAGTGGCACTGTAAACTCTGCAGAAAATGCGGCTGTCTTATCAAAGGCAAATGTAACAGTAATTGATTCTCGTTTTATTTCGAAAGCGTTATCATTCCAAGTCGTTGAAGCTGCTCAAATGGCGGAAGATGGAAAGACTATAGAGGAAATTCTAGACAGATTGGAGACCATTCGATCAAAAACTAAGCTCTTTGTAGTAGTTGAAAAACTTGATAATTTAGTAAAAGGTGGAAGAATAGGAAAAGGAAAAGCGCTAATTGGTTCCTTGCTTCATATTAAACCTATAGCATCATTAGAAAATGGAGTCTACCATCCTCTAGCAAATGTTAGAAGTCATGCACAGGTTGTTAAATATTTGGTGAAAAACCTTGCTGAGGATGCAATGGGAAAGACGATTAAGAAAATCGGAATAGCCCATGCTGAAGCATCTGAATTAGTTGCCAAATTAAAAACGGCAATTTTTACCACAACTGGTTACGAAAATATAGATATTGAGTTTACGACTCCAATTATTAGTACCCATACAGGGGCGGGAGCGATTGGTTTTATGTATTATGTAGAATAAATGAGACTGTCTTTTTTGGAAGGGTATGAATTTACCTTTCCTTTTTTTATATTTAGTTTTTATACTTTTTAAATGCAAAAAAATGAAGATCTTACTTTTTAAAAAGGAATTTTCACAAAAGCAGAGAAAATTAAAAGAGAAGAATGGGGGAGTTAGAGAATGTATATTGAAATGTTTGAAGAGATCGTTTCGATTTGTCGTCATGATTATTCCGGATGCCAAGATAAAAAAGGTTGGGATCATCCAGAAAAATATGTTGATGAAATATGTATTTTAGAGGAAAAACAGGAATTAACTCCTGATAAATTTGTAGAAATTGTACAAGATTATTTACTTGATTTTAAGGAACAGCATATGTTTTTTAAATCATCTAAAAAAAGTGTAGAAAAGCGTTATGATGTTGGCTTTAAAGTTAGAAGATTTGAGGATCAATTATTTATTACAGATGTTGGAAAGGAAATGAGAGTAAAGAAAGGTTATGCGATTGTTTCATTAGGGAATGTTCCGGTTATAAATTTAGTTGAAAAGCATCGCAGAGAGTTGATAGAGGACCATCAGGAAAGGGAAAACTGAAATTCTATAATTGGAAAATATCAATTTTGCGAAATAATGGATGGAAATGGGCATACCTATCAGATGAAGCTTAAAAAATATGAGAAGGATGAATACACACCTCAATATTCGATTGAGGAGTTGGAAAAAGGAATTCTTCTTATGACTTTAACAGACTTTGCTAATGCTGATGCAATTACACAGTTAGTGCACCAGCATCAAGAAGCATTAGAAAATTGTAGAAAATTAATTATTGATGTGAGAGTTAATTATGGGGGAAATGACTCCTCTTATTTTCAATTGCTTCCCTACATATTTGAGAATCGAGAAGTGAATATAAATACTGAAGACGATGAATATATGCTCATCAACTGTACAGAACGATCCTGTGAACTTGAAATATCCGAAATGAAAAATGCTATCGCTTCAACGGAAGATGAGTACACAAAAAAAGTATTAAAAATCTTTTTAAGGGAGTGGGAAAAAAATAAAGGAAAGGGCTTTGTTCAGTTTGATTTGTCTGATTTAGAGGATACTATTATACAAGGAAGAAAAAATCCTGAACAAATTATTGTAATGACTGATGTCACTTGTGGTAGCTCAGGAGATTCATTTGTAGAAATTTGCAAAAGATCTTCTAAGGTAACAGTTATTGGACGACCTACTGCTGGTTTAAATGACTACGCTAATCTGTCCGTGATGAAATGGCATGATCAATTTGAATTATGGTACCCAACATCAAGGTTATCAAGAATTGATAATGGAAAGGGAATGACAGGAGTAGGTATTAAACCACATATACATATCCCATGGACCCCTAAACATCTTTTCGACGATATAGATATTCAGACGGCATTGAAGTTATTAGAAGAAAAAGCAAATGCTTAATGTTTTAGTGAGCAGGTAGTCAATATATCTGCTCTATTTTTATCGATGAAAATTCTAAAATATTTGCATGGATAACTGTAGTGTACAAAGTGTGTTAGGTCAACGGTTAGTCGTTCGAGAGCAAAAATCAGCAAGTGGTTAAGGTTAGGACCTTCGGAGAAATCCGTCATTTGATCTCTCTACTTGTAGGGGCACCTGCACATTATTACGATAAAGTAGTATAAAAAGTAAAATTGACAGACTACCCATATAAAAATTAATATATAATAGATAAGTTATATAAAAAATAGAAATTATATCTATATTATAAAATTTGGCTACATAGAAAGGACATAATGATGAAAGAAACGCATAAGTCGAAACATGTGTTAAAAGAATATTTTTTCGTTATTATCGGTGCGGTACTAGTCGGTTTAGCCTATAACATGTTCCTCTTACCTTCAAAGCTTGCTGCAGGGGGAATATCAGGTGTTAGTACAATTTTGCATGAGGTATATGGGATTGAACCAGCCTATACACAATTTTTAATCAATATCCCATTATTTATTATTGGCTGGATTACGATGGGAAAAGATTTTAGTGGGAAAACATTAGTTGGTACATTTTGTGTCCCATTTGTGATATGGCTTAGTACGGATATTCCGATCACTGTAACGAATCCTTTTTTAGGTTCACTTTATGGTGGGATAGTTCTTGGGATTGGTCTAGGAATTGTATATAAAGGAAATGGATCAACCGGTGGAACTGCGGCAATTGCACAGATCGTTAAAAAATTCACGGGATTATCAAGCGGCTATTCTCAATTAATTGTAGACGGTCTTGTTGTAGCAGCATCCTTAATTGTATTTAATCTAGAGCTGACTTTATTTGCTTTAATGTGTATATATGTTTCAAGTAAAGTAATCGATTTTGTACAACTAAGAACATCAGCAACGAAATTAATCTTAATCATTACAGAAGAAGAAGAAAAAGTTCAATCAATGATTCGTGATGAAATCGATCGTGGTTTAACAAAGATTCGTTCAGTAGGTGGATATTCAAATCAAAATAAAACAATGATTCTTTGTGTTACAGAACAGGTAGAAGCGATTTACCTTAAGAAAAAACTCCAACAAGAAATTCCAACGGCATTTGTTGTATTTATTAATGCCTCTGAAATTCTTGGACGAGGCTTCACGATTGATAAATATTATGGTCAACAATTATAGGATGTTATAATAATAAGGAGCTTGTTCCTATATGGACAGGCTTCTGTTTTTTAGAGGGAAGTAATGTGTTAGACGAACAGCAATGATTAAAACAAAAAAACATTGAATCTTATTCCTTAAATAGTAGGGAAATCATATATTCTGACGAAAGGAAGGAAAGTTTATGCAATATAAGTACACGATTTGCTTTATTAAAAGAGGCCATCAGCTCCTCATGCTTAATCGTGAAAAGCCCGAATGGATGGGAGTGTGGAATGGTGTTGGTGGTAAAATAGAGAAGGGTGAAACACCAGAAGCAGCAATTATTCGTGAAATTAAGGAAGAGACTGGAATTGATATCGGTCATGTAGCATATAAAGGAACGGTTACCTGGTCGGTGAATGAAAGTTATATTGGCGGCATGTATGCATTTGTTGCTGAATTACCAGAAACCTATGAATATGACACTCCTATTAAGACTCAAGAAGGGATCTTGGACTGGAAGGATCTATCTTGGATTCTTCATCCAGAGAATGTTGGAATGGCAAATGTGAAGTTTTTCTTACATAAAATGTTGGATGATTATCGTATTTATGATCATCAGTTTATATATATTGATGGCGAAGTGGTTGACTTTCATTCAGAACGACTAGATACCTCGACAGTTCTTCATTAAAGCTCTTTTCTCAAAAAATTGATGCTAATGAGGACATGTTTTAACGATAAAAAAAGGTTGAAAATCGACAAGTCCATCATACTGCAGAGAAAAGAGCTACAATCTAAAAAAGACCGCGCTCTCTTTACTAGGTGTAAAAGCCGGCAGTAGGGCTTTTACAAATACACAAATAATTTTTTTGTATATTAAAGCTCTTTTCTTAAAATTGTGCATTTTAGGTAATGTTTAATTAAAAAAAGTGAAGATCGACAAGTCATCATAACACAAAGAAAAGAGCTGCAAACTATAAAAAGACCGCGCTCTCATTTTTTCAGCAACAAACTATACTAAAATAGCTTTTATTAAAAATTAGTTGTCCTAATAAGGGGGAGCTCCCCTTATTGGACAATCTAATTCAACTATATTCCGAAACCAACACTTGAACGTTCTTCCCAATGGTTTCGCAGTGCTTTTCTATTATTTGTCTGTAAATCCCTCAGTATTTTTTCAATGTTTACCTGCTGCTCATAATGCCATTGAAGGGCAATAGACATATATAATTCATTTAATTGTGCAATGGATAGACCATTCGTTTCTTTAACTAAGTGATCTAGTTCATCTTCAGCTACAAATTGATGGATATTCTTTTTTATCAAATATTGTCTTCGAGTGTGCTGATCTGGAAGTGTAATTTCGTATGCACGATCAAATCGTCCGGCCCGATTAATTAATGCAGGATCAATTTTTTCTGGATAATTCGTTGTTCCAATTAGGAAAATTCCTTCTTTCGAAGAAGCACCATCAAGTGCGTTTAAAAATACAGATCGAGACTCTTCAGGCATGGAGTCTATATCCTCGATAACTAAGGTCATGGGTGCCATTTTAGTAACCGTATTAAACACCTCTTTAATGGAATAACTATTCGTATATTCTGTTATTTGCCAATAAACGACTGGTGCAGATATACTTCCAGCAATCGACTTTACTAGAGTCGTTTTTCCATTCCCTGGACTTCCATACAAAAGAATCCCACGTTTATATGGAATATCATATTTCTTGAAAAACTCACCCCCATGTATAAAGAACTCATCGATTGACCGGAAAATTTCAGTTTTTATTTCTTCATCCAATATCACATCTTCCCGCATTACTTGATGAGTAATTCGTTCCTTTACTCTTTCAATTCCATCATCAGTATCTGTGAAAATAGTAATGGCATCCTTCATATATTCTTTTTGTTTTTTATAAATATAATCAAAGAACCCTAGTAAACTTTCATCATTATTAGCAAAAATAAAATCCTCTTCATAATCATCATGACTTTGAAAGATTGGTAGCTTTGCAAAGGCTACTTGATACATTGGAAAATAATAGACCGAATTATTTAAGGAGGGGATGATGTTGAATTGGTGCTCCTGATTAAAATTCGAGTATTTAATCGTTGCAGTTTCTAAACAGTCAAAGACATGTCCAATGATTTGTATGTCATTTGGATCTGATTGTATGACATATTCAATCGTATCCCATATTTCCTCTTCAATTCCTTCTTTTGAAGTATACATGTTAAAATCGATTCCTGTTTCATTTGCTAAAAGTTCCTTAATCCGATAAATAGCAGCAGCAAAGTCAAAATAGTGAGGCATCATTTCCTTCGTGATATCTTTAAAATTTATAATAGATGGGATATCCTTCATTGTTATTTCCTTTCTTTTATTGAATTAGCTATAACTGTAAATCATTAAAAATAGGATAGCAAGAAAAACATTGATTGGTTAATTAACTTAATCGATCGGCTACATCGACATTACTTTGTTTCATTATGGATGGTTTAGAGGTCCGAGAAATTATTTCAAACAATGTGAAGGGAACTGAACAAGTTCTTCATAAGGTAGGAATCTGTTTTTTAAAAAAGATTACTAGAGTGGATTTTTTGTCATGGATATTATCTGGAAAAATTAGATTGGCAAAAGAACAAAAACTAGTACATTAGTAAGTTGAGTGAGGGGTATCTATTTAGGTGTCTACCCCGATAATTGAAAGAAAATTAGAATTATATTCATAATACAGTAATTAGTTAGGAAGTTGTTGACAATCTTCTTCTGAATGCTATCATAAAATTGATTGAAAACGATGAATATTATTCCAATATAGTAAATTAGGTGATTGTTTTATCTAACTATGCTGAGGCGGTGAAAGCATCATGAGTGAACAGTGGTATTTTATTGATTCAGGTGAAAATAGTCCATCCTTTAATATGGCGATGGATGAGGTCCTTCTTGATTGGCATTCCCGGGGGTTACTTCCTTCTATTCTGCGATTTTATAGTTGGAAGCCCGCAGCATTGTCTCTAGGACATTTTCAAAAAACGGTAGGTAGAATCGATGTTGATAAGGCGAAAGCAATTGGGGTTGAAATTGTGCGAAGGCCAACTGGTGGACTAGCCGTTTTACATGACAAAGAACTAACTTATAGTGTAGTGCTAAGCGAGAAGCATGATAAAATGTCGCCATCAATCATTGAGGCTTACCGAGTACTATCACAAGGTATACTTGAAGGATATCGCTATCTTGGAATTCAAGCTGATTTAGCTATTCCTAATGCACCTATTGGAAAGTCCGGTACAGCCGTTTGTTTTGAAGAATCTTCGTGGTATGAATTGGAGATCGAAGGAAAAAAGGCAGCTGGAAGTGCACAAACCCGTCAAAAGGGAGTTATTTTACAACACGGCTCGATTCCAATGGAAATGGATATTGAACAATTATATGATTTATTTACATTTCCGAATGAGAAAGTGAAGAATAAAGCAAAACACCTTTTTGAACAAAAAGCTGTTACGATTAACCAGATTCTTAGACGTCAAACGTCACTCGAAGAGGTAAAAGATGCCTTTAAAAAAGGCTTCGAAAAAGGATTAGATATTGAATTTACAAGCTATCAACCGAGTGAGCAGATGTTAGAAGAAATAAAAGAACTTATGCGGACAAAGTATGAAAGTGAGAAATATACTTTTCAAAGATAGGGGTTAATATCAATGGCGAGAAATGAAGAGTACATAAGAAAACCTGAATGGTTGAAAATTAAACTGAATACGAATCAAAGCTATACTGGTTTGAAAAAAATGATGCGTGAAGAAAGATTGCATACTGTTTGTGAGGAAGCAAAATGTCCTAACATTCATGAATGCTGGGCCATTCGAAAAACAGCTACGTTTATGATATTAGGGGATACTTGTACACGTGGCTGTCGTTTTTGTGCGGTAAAAACAGGTTTACCAACTGAATTAGATTGGGATGAGCCGGAGAGAGTAGCGAGATCAGTAGAAGTGATGGGACTTCGTCATTGTGTCGTAACTGCAGTTGCTCGTGATGATTTGGCTGATGGAGGTGCAGCAGTTTTTGCTGAAACAGTCCGTGCGATTCGACGTCGTGTTCCATCTTGTACGGTTGAGGTTTTACCTTCTGATATGAAGGGGGATTATGAAAGCTTACATACACTTATGGATGCAGGACCAGATATCTTTAATCATAATATTGAAACAGTTAGACGTTTAACAAAACGTGTTCGTTCAAAGGCGACTTATGACCGTTCTTTAGAATTGTTGAAAAGGGTTAAAGAAATAAGCCCAAACACACCAACTAAATCAAGTCTTATGGTTGGTTTAGGAGAAACTCATGAGGAAGTACTTGAAGCGATGGATGATTTACTTGCGCATGGAGTGGATATTATGACGATCGGACAGTATCTTCAACCTACGAAAAAACATTTGCGCGTAGAACGGTATGTACATCCTGATGAATTCGCTAAGTGGAAAGAAATTGCGCTTCAAAAAGGCTTTAAACACTGTGAAGCAGGTCCTATGGTTCGGTCTAGCTATCATGCGGATGAACAAGTAAACAAGGCTGCGCGTCTCAGACAATTAGAGGGTGAGAATTCTGATCCAGACCATTTAATTAGCCAATATAAAACAAAGGTAACAGGGACAGAACATCCGAAACAATAATTCTTTTCAAGAAAAGAATTCTACTCTGAAACTTAAAAAAGGTATTGACAGTTTTGAAAATTTCGCTATATAATACTAACCATACTTAAATATTCATGCATTGAAGGGAATATAGTATTGTTTATCTCCCTGTTTTATAGAGAGCTGATGGTCGGTGCAAGTCAGTACAAAGATAAACATGAATTTCACTCCTAGAGCACTTTTTCATAATAAAGTTGTCATGCTTTATGAAGGAAAAGGCGGTCAATTGATCGTTAACAATGAAGAGTGGTAGATAATTGGATCTACAACTAGGGTGGTACCGCGATAATATCGTCCCTACTGATTTTATTCAGTAGGGACTTTTTGTATTAAAAAAATAATAATAAGCAAATAATATAAGCGAAGATAGGATGTAAAGTAGTGTTTATCTCCCTGTTTTATAGAGAGCTGATGATTGGTGGAAATCAGTACAAAGATAAACATGAATTTCAATTCTGGAGCTTTCTTTTCTAAAAAAGATGAAACATCTTCTAAAAGAAAAGACGGTCAAATAGATCGTTAACAATGAAGAGTGGTAGATAGTCATATCTACAACTAGGGTGGTACCGCGATAATTGATCGTCCCTACTGGATATCCAGTAGGGACTTTTTGTGTTAGTTAGTTGGTACTGTCTATAAAGCAAAGACAGTTCCTTTAAATACATTTTGAAAAATAGGAGGAATGAAGAATGGGAAACAATGAAATGGTTCAATTACGTCAAAAGGTGGATGAAATTAATACACAGCTTCTGCACCTATTAAATGAACGTGCAAAGGTAGTCCAAGAAATAGGTCAGTTGAAAAAAATACAAGGTACAAAGCGGTTTGATCCGGTACGTGAACGAGAGGTCCTTGATATGATTGCAGAACAGAATGAAGGACCGTTTGAAACAACGACTCTACAGCATATTTTTAAGACGATTTTTAAAGCGAGTCTTGAATTACAGGAGGATGATAATCGAAAAGCATTACTTGTTTCCCGGAAAAAGAAGCAAGAAAATACAATTGTTGATATTAAAGGAGAAAAATTAGGAAGTGGATTACAAACATTTATTATGGGGCCTTGTGCAGTAGAAAGTAAGGAACAAGTAAGACAAGTTGCAGAAGCTATGAAGGAGCAAGGCATAAAATTAATGCGTGGAGGAGCCTTTAAACCAAGAACTTCTCCATATGATTTTCAAGGCTTAGGGGTTGAGGGTCTGCAAATATTACGAGAGGTTGCGGATGAATATGATTTAGCAGTTATTAGTGAAATACTCAATCCGAATGATGTGGAAATCTCTCTTGAATATGTTGATGTGATCCAAATTGGAGCGAGGAATATGCAGAATTTTGATTTACTACGTGCAGTTGGAAGAGTAAATAAGCCTGTTTTATTAAAAAGGGGATTGGCTGCAACCATTGATGAATTTGTTCATGCGGCTGAATACATTATTTCACAAGGAAATGACCAAATTATTTTATGTGAGCGGGGAATTCGTACGTACGAAAAAGCAACTCGGAATACCCTTGATATTTCAGCTGTTCCGATTTTGAAGAAGGAAACTCATTTACCAGTAGTGGTAGACGTTACCCATTCAACAGGACGAAAAGACTTGCTTCTTCCAACGGCCAAAGCTGCATTAGCAATTGGGGCAGACGCAGTCATGGCTGAGGTTCACCCTGATCCTGCTGTTGCTTTATCGGATTCCGCCCAGCAAATGGACATTCCACAATTCCATTCATTTATGGATGAATTAAAGGGGTTTAAAAACAAACTTGCTTAAAGCAAAAGCGTAGCTGTCTATTAAGGGGTCTAACCCCTTAATGACAACTAAAAACGAGAATATAGGAAACATAGTTGTTTACATCTGAGAGGAGAATGAGTGTGAGTCAGCAAGAACAGTGGTCATCAAAACTTGGCTTTATATTAGCTGCAGCAGGGTCAGCAATAGGTTTAGGAGCAATTTGGAAATTCCCTTATATCGCAGGTCAAAATGGGGGAGGAGCTTTCTTTCTAATTTTTATTCTATTTACATTATTACTAGGACTTCCATTGCTTTTAGCGGAATTCTCCATTGGTAGATTAACACAAGAAAATGCAGTGGATTCGTATCGAAAAATAGCACCAAAAGCGAAATGGCACTGGATAGGGATTTTAGGTATGATTGCGTGTTTTATTTTACTTTCTTTCTATAGTGTCATTGGTGGTTGGATTATTATTTATTTATACAAGGCGATTACCGGTCAGTTAAACGGTCTTTCCTCTGATCAATATACACAAGTATTTGGGGACACAATTTCTGATCCAATTATTAGTTTAATCGTGCAATTATTATTTATTCTAATGACGATTGTTGTTGTTGCAAGAGGGGTTCAAAAAGGGATTGAACAAGCAAGTAAGATTATGATGCCAGCATTATTTATACTATTTATATTATTAGTTATTCGTTCAATTACCTTAGATGGTGCAATGGCTGGTATATCCTTTTTACTGCAACCGGACTTTTCAAAATTAACTTCAAAAACGATCTTGGAAGCCATGGGGCAATCATTCTTTACGTTAAGTGTAGGTGTTTCAGTAATGGTGACGTATAGTTCGTATTTACCGAAAAATCAAAGCTTACCCCGTTCAGCTTTTTCTATTGTAGGAATGAATTTAGTCATTGTACTTTTAGCTGGTTTAGCAATCTTTCCAGCAGTATTTGCTTTAGGATTGGAGCCGGGGGCAGGACCTGTACTGTTATTTAATGTACTTCCAACAGTCTTCAGCCAGTTACCGCTTGGAATGCTTTTCTTTATAGCATTTTTAATTTTATTCCTTTTTGCGGCATTAACATCAGCTTTTTCTATGCTTGAAATTATTGTGTCTGTGATCACTAAAAAGGATATAAAAGGACGTAAAAAATGGTCATGGATCATCGGAATTGCCATCTTTATTTTTGGTATTCCATCTGCCCTTTCATACGGAGCGTTAGGTGATGTTACTCTTTTTGGTAAAACATTTTTCGATTTAATGGATTATACCGTTAGTAATATTTTAATGCCGCTTGGAGCCCTTCTTATCGCTATTTTTGTACCACTTAAAGTGAAGAAATCCGTTCTTTACGAGGAATTAAAACAAGGGAGCGGTCTTAAAAGAGGACTGTTCGAAGCTTGGTATTTCCTCATACGTTTTGTTGCACCCGTTTTAATTTTTGTTGTCATGTTAGATGTGCTGGGAGTTTGGTAGTTCTGTAAATCATTTATAAGCATAAAATTTTTCAGGATAGTCATCCATATGTCTTTCCTGTATAATTGTTAATGGTTGAAAATTTAATATATTGCAACGAAAACAGGTACTTTCTATGTGAAGGTTTAAAAGGGAAGTTTGGTGTAATTCCAACGCGGTCCCGCCACTGTAAATGGGAGCAAACTGTAATATCCACTTTATCCATTAAAGGATAAGGGAAGGTACAGGGAGCAATGATCATGAGCCAGGAGACCTGCCTGTTTTTTGAGTGCACCAGTTTGCCTACGAGGATAGGGGGGTGTTGACGAAACGTTTTTTAGCGTGCATGATTTGCTATTATACCGTTTTACATATGACATCTCTTTGGTTAGAGATGTTTTTTTTAGGTCTTTTTCATAAAAGATATGAACGAATGTATTTTTTCTTCCTTCTACATTAATTATGGAGGATAAAGGAAGAAAATATTCAATTTTTAAAATATGTAATAATCTTTGTGAAAATGGCCATCTTTATGACTATTTTAAATGTAAAAAGGAGTTTACAAATGAAAAAGCTATTAAGATTTATACCTATTTTTTTACTAATTTTTATTTTGGCTGCATGTGGTACACAGCAGGATAGTGAAAAGAAAGTTAGTGATAATAAGCAGGAGACTAAGCAACAAGACCAAGCTTTTCCCGTAACAATTACGGATGGAACCGATAAAAAAATCACTATTGATAAGAAGCCAGAGAAAATTGTTTCCCTTCTTCCAAGTAATACAGAAACAGCCTTTGCCCTTGGGTTAGATAAAGAAATTGTTGGTGTCTCGGATTTTGACAATTATCCCGAACAGGTGCAGTCAAAGGAAAAAGTTGGTGGACAAGAATTCAATGTTGAAAAAATAATTTCTTTAAAACCTGATATTGTTTTAGCTGATGCTTCCCAGGCTCATAATTCTAAGGATGGATTAAAGCAATTAGAGGATTCAGGAATTAAGGTTATTGCTGTCAATAATGCAAGTTCATTTGCAGATACGTATAAAACGATTGAAATGATTGGTGCAGCAACTGGAACAAAGGAAAAAGCGGATGAAATTGTCGATGGAATGAAAGCAAAAGTTGAAGAAATTAAAGAAAAGGCGGCAGGAATTTCTAAGGAAGAGCAACCAAATGTATGGATGGAAATCTCTGCTCCACCAGATATTTATACAGCAGGTTCAGGTACCTTCATGAATGAAATGCTAGAAATGCTTGGCGCCAAAAATATTGCAGCTGCTGAAGAAGGATGGCCGAAATATTCGGAAGAAGCAGCAGTAAAAGCAAATCCGGATGTAATGATCATAACATATGGTTATTATGTAAAGGACGCAGTAGAACAAGCCTATAGCCGTAAAGGGTGGGAAGAAGTATCCGCTATTAAAAATAAACGGGTATATAGTGTCGATTCTGACAAAGTGTCAAGACCAGGTCCACGTCTTGTGGAAGGTTTAGAGGAAATGGCAAAGGCGATATATCCCGATACATTTAAATAAGTGAAGATAAGAGTGAGGAGGAAATATTGTGAGAATCTATACGAGAACAGGTGACAAGGGGCAAACAAGTATCATCGGTGGTAGAGTAGATAAAGATGATTTAAGGGTACAAGCTTATGGAACAGTGGATGAAGTGAATTGTTTTGTTGGACAAGCGATGGCTGAATTGGATCCCGATCTTTTTTCTGACGTACTTGATGATCTTGAAAAAATTCAACATGAATTATTTGATTGTGGAGGGGATCTAGCGACAAAATCAGCTAAACGCCCTTACAAGCTTCAACAAGACATGATCGATTATCTTGAAGAGAAGATTGATGAGTATATCGCCAGTACACCTGAATTGGAACGCTTTATTTTACCTGGTGGGACAAAAGCGGCTGCTTCTATTCATATAGCAAGAACAGTTACAAGACGTGCTGAGCGTCTAGTTGTTAGTTTCTCAAAAGCTGAAGAAATTGTTCCTCCACTCGCTCAAATGTATTTGAATCGTTTGTCGGATTATTTTTTTGCTCTTGCAAGAGTAATTAATCACCGATCAGGAAAAAAAGATGTAGAATATATTCGAAGTGCCAAGGTTTTTCGTGACGGCAAAAGAAAAGAGAACAAAACAGAAGAAAATTGATTGATAGAAATAGGGGCTGTCTAAAGGCACAGGGGGTCTGTCTCCTTTTTAGACAGTCCTTTTTCAAATGTACTAAAAGGAGTTGAAAGAGACTGCAGAAGCCAATGACTATTCGGTATCTACGGAAGAATAATTATTTTCCTTATCTATTTGGAGTGGTTTTTTTAAGTTTTTCTATTTTAATAGGTATTTCCATTGGTTCGGTAACGGTGCCAATGAAGGATATCATCCAAATCATCGGAGCCGCTATTTTCCACTTTCCATTAAGTGATAAAATAGATGCGATGAATACGA
Source organism: Heyndrickxia sp. FSL W8-0496 (assembly GCF_038007825.1). Lineage (NCBI taxonomy): Bacteria > Bacillati > Bacillota > Bacilli > Caryophanales > Bacillaceae > Heyndrickxia > Heyndrickxia sp. FSL W8-0496. The sequence continues at coordinate 4,312,007 of NZ_JBBOXX010000001.1, read as the reverse complement.
ATATTGTTTTAGATATTCGACTGCCTCGTGTAATATTGGCAGGGCTAGTTGGTGCTTCATTATCGATTGCAGGTGCGGCATTTCAAGGGTTGCTTCGAAATCCTTTAGCAGACCCATATACTTTAGGGGTGTCGTCTGGAGCCTCTGTTGGAGCAGTTGCAACATTATTCTTTCATTTATCTATACCATTCATCGGAATACTTACATTGCCATTAATGAGCATAATTGGTTCATTTATTACGATATTTAGTGTTTTATTTTTTGCAAAAAAAATTGAGAGATCAATGAAAGTAGAAACAATTATATTAACTGGCATTATATTTAGTTCATTTTTTAGTTCGTTTATTTCCTTAATCATTGCTTTAACAGGCGATGAGTTAAGACAAATCATTGGTTGGCTACTTGGAAGTGTATCTATGCGAGGGTGGAGTTATGTATATATTATTATTCCATTCTTTCTTATAGGTTCAATATTATTATTAATGAATGTGAAAGAGCTTAATGCGATGTCATTAGGTGAAGAACGTGCCCAACATCTGGGGGTTAATGTTGAAAAGCGAAAGCTTCTTATTCTAATTGCTGGATCAATATTAACTGGTGCTGCCGTTTCAGTTTCAGGTGCGATTGGTTTTGTTGGATTAGTGATTCCTCATTTAATACGGATTATTCGTGGACCTAATCATAAAGGATTACTACCATTATCGCTACTCTTTGGAGCAGGGTTTTTAATTATAGCAGACTTAGTGTCACGAACGATTATTCAGCCATCAGAACTTCCAATTGGTGTGATTACCGCTTTAATTGGTGCTCCTGTCTTTGCATGGATTTTAATGAATAGTAAACGAAGAAGAAGAGGGTAGAGTATGTTAACGTTACAAAATGTAGCCGGAGGATATAATGGGCATAAAATAGTTAAGGACCTTAGTTTTCAGGTACATGAAGGTGAATTTTTTGGAATCCTAGGTCCGAATGGCAGTGGAAAAACAACGTTACTAAAAATGATTAGTGGGACATTACCTTTGATTGAAGGCTCGATACACTTAAAAGATCAGCTGCTTTCTACGTATTCTCCTAAAGAATTGGCAACCATAATCGCAGTTCTTCCTCAGCTCACAGGTGAATCCTTTTCTTATACTGTAGAAGAAGTTGTTGTTCTCGGACGTTACGCGCATCAAAAAGGTTTGTTTCAATCAATGAGTTCAGAAGATGAGAGAATCATTGAAGAGGCGATGGCTCAGACTGGCATTCTTTCATTTCGTCATAAATCTTTGATGGAGCTATCGGGGGGGGAGCAGCAGCGGGTTTTTCTTGCTCAGGCACTTGCTCAGCAGCCAAAAGTTTTATTATTAGATGAACCAACGAACCATCTCGATTTAACCTATCAAAAGGAATTACTCGATTTGATTAAAAAGATGACGAAACAAAATCGGTTGACTGTCATTTCTGTTTTTCACGATATAAATTTGACAGCGCTATACTGTGATCGCTTGCTTCTTCTTGATCAAGGTGAATTAGATCGAATGGGTTTACCTAATGAAGTCATTAAGGAAGAAATGATTCAACGCGTATATTCTACAAAGGTAAATAAACATTATCATCCATCTATACCAAAACCACAAATTGCCTTAATACCAGAGAGTATACCAGAGATTGCTTTAATGATTTTAAATGAAAATTATTTAAGACAGGAAGGGGAATATCTCGTCTATGAATCTCCTATTCCATTAAAAACGATGTCTTCAGCTGTCATAAATCCTGGAGTTGGCTGGTTCCAATCCTTTGTTAATCGTCACGTTGATAAGAATTATAATTGTGAGAATCATTATGAAGAAATGTCCCAATATCTAGTAGAAAAAGGGTTTCTTCTAGAGTCTACAGTAGGCATGATGACAGCCGTAAAAATGGAGGATGCTATTTGGAAATTTGTCGAGGGAACGGGCTTCTCATTATTCATTGTTGTTACAGCAGGAGTGGGGAATGCGGTAGATGTCTCTAGAGGAACCGACCATTCATCTAATTACATACCAGGTACCATTAACATATGGATATTTATAAATGGAGATTTGTCAGAGGAAGCTTATATTCAAGCGATTGCAACAGCGACTGAAGCGAAGGTAAAGAGTTTGCATGATATGAAAATAATGGACCCTTTAACAGGAACGATTGCAACGGGCACCTCTACAGATAGTATCCTTATCGCAGCAACTCAAAACGGTGAAAAACTGCAATACGCAGGTTCAATAGCACCTTTAGGTCAGTTAATTGGTACATATGTTTATCAATGTACGAAAAAAGCCATTGAAAAATCTATCGAAAGGAAAAGCAAATGATTTTACCTCATCTCTGTGCACTAACCATCGCAATTATCATTGATTGGTTTATTGGAGATCCACCGAAATGGCCACACCCAGTAAAATGGATGGGTTCATTGATTTCCTTTTTCACTAAGCATTTAAATAAGGGAAATCATCGTAAAGGTAAAGGAGTCTTCATGCTTAGTTTAATTGTGTTATTAACAGGTTTAATTACACTAACTATTACGATTCTATTATATCAATGGCATCCATTAGCGGGAGTAATTGGTGAAGCGTTAATGATTGCGACAACCATTGCCCAAAAAGGATTGAAAGATGCTGGATTAGAAGTGTATGAGCCATTAATGAATAAGGATCTACCATTAGCAAGAACTAAATTGTCCTATATTGTAGGAAGAGATACGGAGCAGTTGGATGAATCAGAGATTGTAAGGGGAACGGTCGAAACAATTGCAGAAAATACAAGTGATGGGATAACTGCTCCATTATTTTGGGCACTAATAGGTGGAGCTCCATTAGCTATGATTTATCGAGCAATAAATACCTGTGATTCAATGGTTGGCTATCGGAATCAAAAATACGAACAATTTGGTTGGGCATCAGCCCGTTTAGATGATTGGGTCAATTGGATTCCTAGCCGGTTAACAGGATGTATAATTCTCCTTTTTTGTAAACCTGTGTATTTGAATCTAAAACCAGCTTGGAAACTATTTTTCACAGATGCTAAAAAACATCCGAGTCCTAATAGTGGCTGGTGTGAAGCAGCTGTTGCCGTTATTTTAGGTATTCAGTTAGGAGGCGTGAATTATTATAAAGGGATTGTATCGGATCGTGCGCGGATGGGACAGCCGTTTGAAGCGTTAAAGGCAGTACATATAAAAAAGACGATAGTGATTATGAATAGTGCCGTGCTTCTCTTTGCACTATTTTTATGGATAGGAGGGATTACTATTGACATTGCCATCTCATGGTTCTAACCCAAAATATGTTTATCAGGCAACAAAGCTCCCAACTCCACAACAACTAATAGATTTTAGTGTGAATGTAAATCCATATGGTTCGCCCCCTATTTTAAGAGAAAAGTGGCATGAATGGTTTCCTCTATTGGAAGATTATCCTGATCCACATGCCTCTATTTTGAAACGAGAAATATCAATAAAAGAAGGGATCGGAGAAGAGTATCTTTTAATTGGAAATGGTGGTGCTGAGATCATTGCATTGGTGGCTCAGCTTTTTCAAGGGAAAAGAATCTTAATTATTCAACCTGCTTTTAGTGAGTATGAACAAGCTTGTCTTGCACAGAAATGTATTGTTGAACATCATTTTTTAGAAGAGGGCATTTGGAAGCTAAGAATGGAGGAACTATTGCCGAAAGTTAAACATTATGATGCGATCTTTTTATGTACGCCAAATAATCCTACAGGTGTTGTATATGATCGGAAATCGATCATTGAACTAGTAGAAGAGGGATATCGCTCGCAATGCTCGATTATTATTGATGAAGCATTCTATGATTTTACAGTTGATAGTGAAACGTATATTTCTTTAGTAAAGCAATATCCTAATTTGATTGTATTGCGTTCATTGACAAAGATGTTTGCGATAGCTGGTCTAAGATTAGGCTTCGGCGTAGCCCAACCTCAGGTTATTCAACAAATTGCAGCTTTAAAACCGCATTGGAGTGTGAATGCGATTGCGATAAAGGCGGGGCTTGAATGTATATCTCAAGATTCATATATTCGTCATACGAAGCAATTAATTCATGTGGAACGCAATAGATTAAAAGACTTTTATAAAGAGAATGGATTTTGTATGTCGATATCGGCTGTGAACTTTTATATCATAAAAGATCCTGCCTTAAAAGAGGCAGCACCATTATACGAGTATTTGCTAAAAAAAGGACTTGTACCAAGACATACGATGAATTTCCCTGGACTAGATGGGCGCTGGTTAAGATTTGCGATCAGAAAGCAAAACGAAAATAACCAGCTAATGGAGGCACTTTCGGAATGGAAGAATCAAAACTGATTTTTATAAGTGGAGGAGTTCGAAGTGGAAAGAGCAGCTTTGCTGAGAGCATAGCAATAAATCATGCAAAAATGATTAATGGCAATCTACATTATTTGGCTTGTGGTAAGGCAACAGATCCCGAAATGCTCGATCGAATTGACCATCATAAGGAAACCCGAAATTCTAGTGAGCTTCCTTGGACGAATTGGGAGTGTCCAACAAATATAGGGAAGTTAAGCCCGAATTTTAAGCAAGGCGACGTTATCTTATTAGATTGTTTAACGACTCTATTGAATAATGAATTATTCATAGATGAAAGGGCCTGGGAAAAAGAAAGTTACCAAGAACAGATTTATCACGCTATTCTTGAAGATATTAAAAACATAAAAGATAAATGTAGTGTTTTGCTCATTGTTTCAAATGAAGTGTTCAATGAGGCGTTACCAAAAAGTGAGATTGTTTTTGCGTATGCAAGACTATTGGGGTATTTACATCAAAGCATAATCAAGCAATCGTCTTCTGCATATTTAATTGAATCTGGGCTTCCTCATGTCATGAAGGGAGAGGTGAATGAACTGTGTTAAAAGGTTTGATGATTGTTGGTACGGCATCTGATGTTGGAAAAAGTATACTCGTTACTGCCTTGTGCCGGCTATTTACTCATGAGGGCTGGCGTGTGGCACCATTTAAATCCCAGAATATGTCCAATAATTCCTATGTAACAAAGGATGGAAAGGAAATTGGACGTGCCCAAGGAATTCAAGCAGAAGCTTCAAAGACTGAGGCAACCGTCTTCATGAATCCGATTCTCTTAAAGCCAAAATCGGACCAGCAATCTGAGGTTATCCTTTTCGGAAAGAGTGAGAAAGTACTATCTGGCAAAGGTTATCGACAATCTTTCTATGAAAAAGGAATCGAAGCAATAGAAAAATCCTTAGAAAAATTATCTACTGATTTTGATTTAGTTATCATGGAGGGGGCAGGTAGTCCTGTTGAGATTAACCTGAAGGATCGGGAACTCGTGAACATGAAGGTAGCTGAAATGGCTGATGTACCGGTTATACTTGTTGCTGACATTGATCGTGGTGGCGTATTTGCGAGTATTGTTGGGACGATTGAGCTATTAACTGAGAATGAACGAAATCGAGTAAAAGGGATTATCATAAATAAATTTCGTGGAGACATTGATTTATTTAATGATGGGAAAGTATGGATTGAAGAAAGAACCGGTATCCCTGTTTTAGGAATTATTCCTTATATTCCTCAGCACATGATTGAAGGGGAAGATTCTCTGTCACTACAAGATCGATTTGCTTCCGTAGGACATGGTGCGATTGATATTGCTGTCATTAAACTCCCTTATATTTCAAACTATACAGATATGGAACCTTTTTTGTATGAGGAGGATGTAACCATTCGATGGGTTGAAAATATAAACCAGCTAGGTCAACCTGATGCGATCATCATCCCTGGTACGAAAAGTACAATATCTGATTTGCAGTTTCTAAAGAAAAACGGTCTATATGAATCAATCCGTGTGCAGTTGGAACAAGATAAGTATGTGGTTGGTATTTGTGGAGGATATCAAATGATGGGAGAATACTTAATTGATGAAGCTGGAACAGACACTGGTACTGTAAATTATACAGAAAAAGGTTTTGGAATCATTCCGACGTCAACTAAATTTCACGCTGAAAAGCGGACAATTCAGGTAAAAGGGAAAGGTCATCAAAATACAAGATTACCAGTTGAGCTTACGTTTGAAGGATATGAAATACATGTAGGACAAACATCCATACATGATCGTCCATTTCTTATCTTAGACGATGGTAGTCTCGATGGATATTACCATCTTGATGGTAAAATTATTGGTACGTATATGCATTCATTATTTCATAATGATGAATGGCGAACCTACTGGTTAAATCGGATTCGTGAAGAAAAAGGGCTCCCTGTAAGATCTGTTATTTCACTCCGCCAATTAAAGGATCAAAAATATGATCAACTAGCTACTCATGTGAAAAATTATCTTGATTGGGAGAGGGTAAAAAAGATGGTTAATAAGTGGAGACAAGCATGACAAATAAAATGAAAAAGATTATTGATTGGCGTGGACCTATAAAGGGAATGTTGATAAATCTTCAGTTTTTTACAATCGTTCCAATACCCTATGAACTCCCTATGGATAAAAAGCATATGACCTATGCGGTTAAATTCTTTCCACTATTAGGATTATTACAAGGTGCCATATTTGTCGGGGCTTTATTTTTGTTGACCAACTATACACCATTTTCGACATTAGCTACTGCATTTATCCTTTGGCTGTTAACCATTATCATTACAGGTGGCTTACATATTGATGGTTGGATGGATGCAAGTGATGCTTTTTTTTCATATCAACAAATTGATAAGCGTTTAGAAATTATGAAGGACCCTCGAACTGGCGCATTTGGAGTTATATCGGTGATTATCTTATTAAGTGGACGTTTTCTTTTTATATATGAAATTATCGATATGTTATCTACTAGTAGTTTTATTTTTATTTTAATATTGCCATTTTTAAGCAAAAGCTTGATGGGATATCTTCTATTAAATGTTCCAGCAGCAAAACAAGAGGGGTTAGGTCATTTTTTTCAAAAATCTGTTCATAAAAGTTCACTACTTATTTATCCGTTTTACATATTGCTATATTTAGTGTTTGTTATACTTTCCTATCATCAAGTAATAGAATTTGTGCTTTTATTGATCTTGATTACTTTGCTCGCTGGCTTTCTCTTTAAGCGGAAAATTATTAAATGGTTTAGTGGGATTACCGGGGATATTTTAGGAGCAAGCGTTGAAGGGGTGGAATGGATCTTATGGATGAGCATCTGGTTGTTACATTACTTCGCCACGGTTTGACAAAGCAAAATGAAAAGCATCAATATTTGGGCTGGACCGATGCTTCTTTAAGTGAAAAGGGAATACAACAGGTAGGCAGCTATCAGCTTTTGTCGAAAGCTGACTTACATATTAGTAGTGATTTGAAGAGATGTGTCGAAACAGCGGAAATTTTATTTCCCGATAAGGAAATTTTAACCTGTTCACATCTTCGAGAAATGAATTTTGGAGATTGGGAAGAAAGAACGTATGAAGAGTTGAAAAATAATGATGTATACCAAAATTGGTTGCAACAACCTTTCACCATATGTCCACCAAATGGTGAATGTTTTCATCAATTTACAGCTAGAGTGGATGAAGGGTGGAAGCAGCTTCTCTTGCTTCTTTTTCAAAAGGGGAAAACGAAAGGGATCCTTATTACCCATGGGGGAGTCATTCGCTATTTGTTAAGTCGCTTTTCACCAAAGGAAACAAATTTTTGGGATTGGAGAGTTCCACATGAAACAGCGTTTGAATTGTGCTGGACGAAACAAAAAGGGAGGGGAGAGAACCGATGCACTTTATTACGGGAGGTTATTTTAACGGAAAAGCAAAATGGGTGAGGGATCAATTTGGACTGAGCGAACGAAGTGATTATCTGTGGCTTTCTGCTTATCAATCAAATAAATTAGAACTACCGTTTCAAAATAAAGAAAAACAATTGCTTATTATTGAAGGGGTAGAACAATACATAAAAAAATGGATTGATTTAGATATTGATATACAAATAATTAGAGCCCAAGCAAAAGACCTCGTAGAAAAAGCTTTAAACTGGGAGCAGGCTCATAAAAATAATGAATTGATATTGATTGGAACAGATATTTCAAAGGGGATTGTTCCAATTGAAAAAAAGGATCGACAGTGGAGAGATATTACGGGATGGGTGTATCAGGATATTGTTACAACTTCTGATTCGGTTTATATGGTTTGGTATGGTATCTCAAAACGAATAAAATAACTGTAGGGGGAAATATGACTAGTAAAAAAATCGTTTGGTTTGCCTTAGGTTTTGCATTCACTGTCATTGGGTCATTAATAAAAATCCCTGCAATTGTTGGAAGTGTAGGATTAGATGCATTTCCATCCTTAGTGATTGCGAGTTTGTTTAGTGTAGGAATGGGAGGAATTGTTGCAGGAGTTGGTCATCTTCTTTCTGCCTTGCTAACAGGATTTCCATTAGGTCCGTTCCATCTATTAATAGCGTTTGAAATGACTTTTTGTGTTCTCATCTATGGATATTTATTTCAAGCAGGAAGGAAAAAGCTAGCTGCATTGATGTTTTGGATTGGGAATGCAATTATTAGTCCCATTCCATTTATATTTTTATTAAATTGGTCATTTTTTATAGCTATGATTCCATCGCTAATGATTGGTGCAGCAATAAATATCGCTGTAGCCCTTCTCTTTGTACGAGTATTTCAAGAAAGATTATCTAGAGTGATTAAAAGAGGGGATTAAGATGAGAGATGTGCTGATTGTGCCATTTAATGATACGGAAAATATCGTTATATCAACAGATAATAGTGGAGCCATTGGGTTAAAAGCTGAGGATGTAGTGAAAGTACCTTATGAAACAGTAGCTTATTTTTCATTTCGAGTTGCAGTAATGGAATGTATGGCAGCAGGTGCTATCCCTTTCAGTGTTGTGATTCATAATTTCTGTCATGAGGAATCATGGGAAGCGATGAAATTAGGAATTGAGAAGGGAATAGATGAACTCGGTTTGGATGAATTATCAATGATCGGAAGCACGGAAAGTAATTTTCAATTAACTCAATCTGCGTTAGGAGTAACTATTTTGGGGAAAATGAATAAGTCAGAAATGAAGGAGGTACCTATTCAGCCTACAACGAAATTTGCTTTAATTGGTATGCCATTAGTAGGCAATGAGGTCATTGAACAGAAAGACCAAGTAGCACCACTTTCTTTATTTAAATGGATGTGTAGTCAAGAGGAAATTACACATATTTTACCTGTTGGATCAAAAGGAGTCTTATATAAGTTAAAAAAATTAAATTCGTCTTTAGATAGAATTTCAAAAGAAAGTACGATCGATCTTTTAAAATCCTCTGGTCCTGCTACATGCTTCTTGATTGGCTATCAACAAAAAAGCGAAAATAAATTAATGAAAAAAGCAGGCACTCTTTTCCACCACTTATGAGTGCCCGCGTTCCTTATGCATGTAATTGATTAAAAATAATTTCAGCGGTTTGTTTTCCATTCGAAATGCAGTCCGCAATACCTACACCGTAGTAGGAGCAGCCAGCAAGTAGAATATTAGGGAATAATTCATTTAGTTTTTTGTTTAATGATTCGATCGTTGAACGATGGGTAAGATGGTATTTGGGCATGTTTTTTGTCCATTTTGTTACCTCTGAGCATACCGGTTCCCCTGTTATCCCCAAGCTTTTTTCCACATCTTTTAAAGCCACTTGAAGCAGTTCATCTTTTCCTAAGCTACTTAAATAGGTAAATGTATCCGGATTCGTGTTCTTATAAAAAAGTCTCAATAAAAGCCGATGGTTCTTTGATGTATGTGTCCACTTTCTACTTGTCCACGTACAAGCATTACAAATTAGCTCACTATTTTCTGGAACGATAAAGCCAGTTCCATCTGCAGGAAGCTTTTCATCTGGGATATCAAAACCAATATATACACTAATCAGTGAAGAGTTTACTAGCTTATTGAACTCAGTATCTAAGTTGTCATTCTGTAGGAGCGATTGTGCCACAGTATGAGGGGTGCTTAGAATAATTTGATCCGCTTCAATCCTTTCATCATTTTCAAGCGAAATCATATATCGACTATTATCACGTTCAATCTTAGTTGCTCGTATCCCTTTTAATATATTCACATTCGTTAATTGCTCTTCCATCCGTTTTATTAATGTGGAGAGACCATTTCTAAATGAAACGAATTTTTTGTTATCAGCGGATTGGAATTTCTCTTTATTCTCTGAAAGACCTTGAATAATACTGCCATATTGATTTTTATATTCTAAAAGATAGGGAAGTGTAGTAGCTAAAGTAAGTTCATTTAGTTTGCCTGAATATACCCCAGAAAGTACAGGAGCAATTTGATTATTGACAATTTCTTTACCAAGAAAGTTTTCTAGAAATGAACCAATAGAGCTATCTTTGGTAAAGGTAGTATTTGGTGTTGTAAAATCCTTTAAAGCCTCATTTTTGGCTTCTTCAGATATTAATTCACTATTAAATAAAGCTTCTTTGCTCATAGGAATTCCGAAAATAGTATCATCAGGAATCGGCTTTAGCTGATTGTGATGATAAATATAAGATTTTCCAGTAGCATTATGAACGATTTCGTCATCTAATTCGAGCTCATCTAATAAAGCAGCAACACCAGATTTACGTGCTACAATGGAGTCAGCTCCTGTTTCCATAATAAATTCATCATTATCTATTGATTTGATTTTTCCACCTAATTCATGATCTGCTTCAATTAAATTTAATTTTACTTCTTTATCTGAGGTAGTTAATTGTTGATTTAAATAATACATGGTTGAAAGTCCTGTAATACCTCCACCAATGACTACGATCGTTTTCAAATTGTTCACCCCTATATGTTAAGACAATTTCTGTAATCTATTTATTATTATTATAAATCATTATTTAATTTGTGAATATGTAAACAATGTGACAGCTTTCATGTAGGATTTCCCACAATTATTAATATCATAAGTATAAAATGTGAAAAGGATTGTTAATTGTTCTCATTTCGGCATGATTTCTATCTCTTTTTAATATTGGTTTAATAATTGTAAATAGTGGAAAATTGAACTATCAATGTAAACGCAAAGGAGCTGACAGGATGAAAATGCGTGAATTAGAGAAGCAAACAGAGCTGGAACGGACAGCGATTGAATATATGGACGAAGTTTACGAAAGTATACAAGAAAGAAATCCTTTCGAAGTAGAATTTCTGCAAGCAGTCAAGGAGATATTTGATTCTCTCTTACCTGTGTTTATAAAAAATCCACAATACATGGAAAATGGAATATTGGAGAGAATTGTGGAACCAGAAAGATTAGTGATCTTTCGTGTACCTTGGGTGGACGATACTGGTAAAGTAAGGGTAAATCGTGGATTTCGCGTACAGTTCAATAGTAGTATTGGCCCTTATAAAGGTGGACTTCGATTCCATCCTACCGTGAATGCAAGTATTATTAAATTTTTAGGATTTGAACAAATTTTTAAAAATGCTTTAACTGGCCTTCCAATCGGTGGTGGCAAGGGAGGCGCAGATTTTGACCCGAAAGGAAAATCTGATCAGGAAATCATGAGGTTTTGTCAAAGTTTTATGATAGAACTATATAAATATATTGGGCCAGACAAAGATGTTCCAGCCGGAGATATAGGTGTTGGTGCCCGTGAGATTGGTTATTTATTTGGTCAATATAAAAGACTTGAAGGAGATTTTCATGCTGGAGTCCTAACCGGAAAAGGACTCGGATACGGTGGAAGCTTGGCAAGAAAAGAAGCCACAGGCTATGGGACCGTGTACTTTGTCGAGGAAATGCTTAAGGCAAATGGGATGTCGTTTAGCGGAAGTACAGTAGTTGTATCAGGATCAGGAAATGTTTCTATTTATGCGATGGAGAAGGCAACACAATTAGGTGCTAAAGTTGTTGCATGCAGTGATTCGGATGGATATATTTATGATCCATTTGGAATTAATCTTTCAACTGTTAAACGTTTGAAGGAGGTTGAGAGAAAACGAATCGAAGAATATGTAAATGAGCATCCACATGCACAATATTCACCAGATTGTTCAAGCATTTGGTCTATTCCTTGTGATATTGCTTTGCCATGTGCTACACAAAATGAAATTACTGCAGATTCAGCCCTTCTTTTGATTGAAAACGGAGTAAAAGCAGTTGGTGAAGGGGCCAATATGCCATCCACATTAGATGCAATTGAACTCTTTCATAATCATCATGTACTATTTGGTCCAGGCAAAGCAGTAAATGCAGGTGGTGTAGCCGTTTCTGCTCTTGAAATGGCGCAAAATAGTATGAGGTTGTCTTGGAGTTTTGAAGAAGTTGATGTGAAGTTGCAAGAAATTATGAAAAATATCTATCAAAAAAGTATGGAGTGTGCAGAAGAATATGGTCAACCGAATAATCTCGTTGTCGGTGCTAATATTGCCGGATTTTTAACGGTTGCAGATGCAATGATCGCACAAGGAGTGATTTAATTGTAAAATAGGAGGCTACACAATTTTGTGGCCTTTCCTTCCTTCATTAAGAAATATAAATTGTAGTCCACATACTGTCTTTAGACCCTCGCTCTCAACCACGATGTCGGTAATCAAACTTTGGTACTTGTTTTCCAGTCATCATTATTGAACCTAAAAAAGAAGCATCATGTGCTCTGATGCTTCATTGTTCATTAATTCTTTTCTGACTCTTCCTTTTCAAACCTGATTAAAGCAGCTTTTGCACGATCCCTAAGTGAAACTAAATCAGCTTCTACCTTCAAAATTTTTTTCTTTTTTTGCTCGATAAGATGTAATTGTTCAACTACGGTTTGATAAACCTTTTCTAATTTTTCTTTCTGTTTATTGGTTCCCTTAAACTGTCGATAATCCATGCGTTGAACTTCTAATGCGTCATTCAGTTTAATGAATTCCTGTAATTCTTGTAAGGAAAAGCCCATTACTTCCTTTGCATTGGTGATTTTCTTCAAAAATTCCACATGTTCTTGCGAATACAGTCTGAAGCCACCTTCGCTTCTCGGAGGGGAGGGTAGGATTCCAAGTTGTTCATAGTAGCGTATTGTACGTTTTGTGAGCCCACTTTGTTTAGCCACATCATCTATTTTTAATTCATCCATTGGTACTCTCCTATGAAAAAATATTTTTATATAAAATAATCATGTTGATTAATAATGGATATACGCATATGAAAAAAATCATCGTATATTTTATAGGTAGCTAGTTATAAGCAAAAGAGCTTCTTAGAGGAATGCTTAACATCATTATACATCATGATTTCTGTTTATCCGTAAATCCCTGCATGTTAAAAATATCATATATATCATCATTTTTACAAAGTTGACGTTGACGTAAACGTTATAAAGTAATATACTTAGTTAGGAAGATTAATAGGAATTTTATTCTTTATTTTGTGTGAAAATATGTATTGGTTGCTTAAAAGATTTCTCGACCATTACTGTTTTCATTTTTTATTTTCATATTAAAAATTATACAAAGGAGTTTTGAGGTATGTCAGAAGAAGCGCTGAAAGCTCATAATCAGTCGGCGAAACAGCCACTTGTCATATGGGTAATCTTTTTTGCAACGATTATTTCTTTCATGGGATTAGGTTTAGTTGATCCGATATTACCGGCGATTGCAGAAAAGCTTCATGCTACCCCTAGTCAGGTTTCATTGTTATTTACTAGTTATAATCTGATTACTGGTATTGCGATGTTAATTACTGGAGTAGTTTCTAGTAGAATTGGTATTAAGTGGACATTATTAATAGGAATTTTATTTATTATTATTTTCTCTGCTCTTGCAGGCTCATCCAATGGAATATGGGGTGTGGTAGGCTTCCGTGGTGGTTGGGGTCTTGGAAATGCATTATTTATTGCTACGGCCCTATCTGCTATTGTTGGATTATCAGTCGGTGGAACGGCAAAAGCAATTATCCTTTATGAAGCGGCAATTGGACTCGGGATTTCAGTTGGTCCATTGCTTGGTGGTGAATTAGGATCCATTTCTTGGCGTGGTCCATTTTATGGTGTAAGTGTACTCATGATTATTGCCTTTTTAGCATTATTATTAAAAATGCCTAAAGTAGCTAAATCAAAAACAAAAAGTTCTGTCTTGGATCCAATTAAAGCGTTAAAATTTCCAGGATTATTTAGACTTGGATTAACAGCATTCCTTTACAATATTGGATTTTTTACATTGATGGCATACGCACCATTTGTTATGGGATTAGATGAACATGGTTTAGGCTATGTTTTCCTTGGTTGGGGACTTTGTTTAGCATTTACTTCCGTGTTTGTTGCTCCGAAAATTCAAGCAAAATTTGGAACCATCAAATCTATGTGTACGATGCTAACGCTCTTTGCATTAACACTTTTAGCTATGGGAATATGGACAGATTCAAGCACGGCAATTATTGTAGCCGTAATAGTAGCTGGATTATTCCTTGGTACGAATAACACATTGATTACAACAGCCGTAATGGAGGTAGCTCCGGTTGAACGTTCAATTGCATCTGCTGCATATAGCTTTGTTCGTTTTCTAGGCGGTGGTGTTGGACCGTGGTTAGCAAACAAGCTTGCTGAAACCTATACTCCACACATTCCTTTTATTACTGGTGCTATTTTTGTCTTGTTAGCCATGCTAGTCGTAGCTACTGGACGTAAACACCTTGCACATGTCGACAAAGTGACTCATTAAGAAGTATGGTGATAGATGATTGAAGGGAAGCGATCATATGTATAAAAAAATATTAGTAGCAATGGATGGCTCTACGCCTTCTGTAAATGCTTTACAACATTCTGCGGAATTAGCGAAAGCACTAGGATCTGAAAAGGTAACTATTTTGCATATTAATAAGGATTTACCATTGCAGGAACCTCTTTATAACATTAATTTGGCTGAGTTAATGGATGAAGAAAATCGTGAAATTTTAACTCCAGCTGTTCAATTCTTGACAGATGCTAATATTCCTTTTGAAACACATACTTTTCATGGCGACCCAGCAAACCAGATTACATCCTATGCGAAGGAGCATAAGTATGATGTGATTGTAATGGGGAACAAAGGAAAAGGGTTTATTCAAGAAGCGTTGCTAGGGAGCGTAAGCCATAAGGTAGCTCATTCGGCTCCTTGCCCGGTTATTATAGTAAAGTAAATCAAATATGATGTAAGTGGTTTATAAGTTATATTTCTTATAAACCACTTTTTTTTTGCCATTTTTCTGTTCATGAATAATAAAGTGGTTACATTTACAATAAAGTCATTTAAAAAAATGGTGTGGAATTTTTTTATCCCTTCTTTATTGGTTTCTCTGTATAGTAAGAGAAAGAAGATTTCGGTATTCATATATAAAAGAAAAAGGAGAGGTGTTTCATCTATGTTTTCGAATGAACAGTTGCAAAACTTAATTGAAGGAAAAATTGTTGGGAGCAAGTTCCCTTATGACACAAAAAATGAGCAAGAAATTGAAGCGCATATCAGACGATTGTACTATCGAATAAACCGTATTCCCAATTTAGTATGTGAGGTAGAGTGGGATCATTTTGGTAGTGGCTACGCATCCTTTGTTGAATTTTTTTGTTACCAAAAAGAAGATGCCGTAATCGTTGAAGAGAAACATGGTCGTCGAGAGATAAAGACAGAGGGGATTATTATTGATATTTGCCGTTTAGCACCTGTAGCAATCATGGGGCAAGATGACCGATATAAGACAATTCGTATTGATACGAACGAAATAGTGGGTGGGGCATACGGTTCTTTACTGGGTGGTACAAATCAATTAAAGCTAAGCAAGAAATTCCGAACCATCGAGGAAAAATTGAAACAAGCTTTAAACGAATTTGATTATGAACTGTTAGAAGCTGAAAAGATGAATCAACCTTTGTCTTTTAAAACGAAAATTCCCACGATCTATAGGGAACCTGGAGAGTATTCAGTCATGGATGCTATTTTTTATTGGGAGGATTAGTTTATGATTTTTATTCAATCTAAAACGAGTTTACCATATATAAATATTTTCACAGGAAAAACTTGCTATTTTACTAGATTCATTCCATAATAATTTGGTAAAATTTGAAACTTTTACTAGGAATGAACGTATATAAAGGTGTAAAAGGGAGGTAAAGGAATGAAAAGGATGTTAAAAACCTCATTAGCGATTGCTGCTTCTGTTATGTTGGTCATTCCATCAGTGGCACAGGCAGTAGAAAATGATGAAGTGTATCAGAGTGCAAGTATGAAGAAATCAGCATTGACTGAACAATTATTGAAATCTGAAAAGGAACAAAAGCTTGATGCTTACAAAAGTAGTCAGAAGGAAAATTTAGATATTGATACTTTAGTTGTAAGGTATAGTCATACAATATCTAAGGAAATACATAAAAGAGCTGGTGTCCAAGTGGTTCGTTCGATTCCAGCATTGGGATATGATATTGTTTATATTCCTAAAGGTAAAAAACTTAGTGAAGTACTAAAGGTATACAAGAATGATAAAACAATTACTGAAATTACTCCAAGTGTAAAATTTAAAAAGCTTGGGGATGTTGATCCGAAAAAGAGTAAAATGTATCAACTGCAAATGCTGAATATTGAAAAAGCCTTAAAATATGCAGGAAATCATAAAGTGGTTGTGGCTGTAATTGACGGGGGTGTCGATTATCGTCATCCAGAATTAAGCTCACAGGTATTACCACCATACAATGCTGCAGCACCAGCTAAAACTCCTGTTCCAGATATGCATGGAACCCATGTAGCAGGAATTATTGCAGCCGCGGCCAATAATGGATTAGGTGGTCATGGAATTAACCCTAAAGCCAAAATATTGCCGATTGATGTATTTAATGGTGGTCAATCAGCAAATGACTATACAATTGCTCAAGGAATTATGTATGCAATAGAGAAAAAGGCAGATATCATTAATATGAGTCTAGGAAGTTATAATAATTCACCAATTCTAGCAGATGCAATTCAGAGAGCAATTGATGCAGGAATTACAGTGATTGCTGCCGCAGGGAATGAAGCAACAGATGATTATTCTTATCCAGCTGCATACCCGGGAGTTATTAGTGTAGGGAACATTAATAAAAATAAGCAACTATCAGAATCATCCAATTATGGCTCAAGTGTTGATCTTGTGGCTCCTGGCGAGGAAATTTATAGTACTGCCTATTCAACCGAGAAGAATCACACATTTATGAAATTAACTGGAACATCGATGGCATCGCCAGTAGTAGCAGGTGTAGCATCCCTATTAAAATCAAAATATCCGAATCTTAAACCAAATGAAATAGAGTATATACTAGAAAATACTGCAACCGATTTGGGTGAGCATGGATATGATCTTACCTTTGCAAATGGTTTGGTTAATCCAGTAGCAGCATTGAAGTTTGATCTAAAACAGCTTCCAAAATTCAAAGATGTACAAGGCTCTGAATTATTGAAAGCAGCACAACCTTTAAAACAAGAAGGAAAAAATAGTATTAATGGAAAAATTACATTACAGCAGGAAGTACAACTATTTAAAATGAAGCTTAAAGCAGGAGAACATGTACAAACTGTATTAGATGCAGCAAAAAGCTTCGATTATGGGATGGACTTTTACTTTTTTCCAGAGGGCTCGCAAAAAATAACTGGACAACCTTTAGAAATAAATAAAACAAGAGCTGGTGGTCAGGAAGCCTATTTATATAGTGCAGATATGGATGGAACACTAGTCATTGGGATTAAGGACGTAAATGGAAGCTATAGTAAAACTGGAAAATCGAATTTTACGTTTACAGCTGAAAAATTTACGTCATTAATACCAAATACTAATTCTATGGAACAGCCAATTAAGATTGATTCTTTTCCATATAACTCTGCTGAGGAAAAGGGTGAACCATTAACACTTTTTAATACGGAGGGAATGCCAGATAGTGATTACTTTACTTTTGAAGTGAATGAACCAAAAATATTATCTTTCACATTAGATGGACTTCCAGGGGTTAATTCAACACTTTCCGTATCAGTACTGAAAAATGAAAATAAACAGGAATTAGAGTATCTTCCAATCATATACTCTGATGATAATGGAATTGGAATAGGTGAACGACTCTCCTTTGAAGCAATGCCAGGAATGAAGTATATGCTTACTGTTTCCAATGAAAGCATGCCTGATTTTTCAATCACCGCTCTACTTGCTGGACTTTTAGGAACTGGTGGTGGGATGAATCAAGAGATATCCTTTGATTATTCCGCATATCCTTACAATCTAAAAGTAGAACAAGCGATATTGCCGAAGGATGAGGACGGACTTCCTTTAGTTGATAATCTTGAATCTCAGTTTATTAATGACCAAATGACGATTTCTGAGTATGCTGATAAGAAATCAACAGAGACAAATAGTGGATTAGACGCTTTATTAGATGATGATGGCAACGAATTTAGTGAGAAAGAAATCGAAGCAATATTGACCCAATCTATACCAATTACTCAAAATCATCATAAAGGCTATTTTCAAATTACAGGAGATCAGGACTACTATACAATTTCTCCTAACGAGGATGCAATTTACGATATTTCAGTTGAAAATGGTCCGGGGCAGCTGATAAATTCAAGTATTTATGAATATGATCCAGATCTAAATATGTTAATGCCATATAGTAATTTATCTGGAGGACTAGGTGATATTTTATCCCTCTTATTAGGTATCGGTAGCTCATCTTCCTATGTTCCTTTGAAAAAGGATACCCAATACATTATTAAACTGGAAAATGATATGGGGAATATTTCTGCTGATCCATATTTATTAACGGTAGATAAAGTAGCAACATCACCTGAAAAAGATGAAGATTTAAATAGTTTTGAGACTGCTGTAGATATGATCCAAGGGAAGACCTATCAAAATTACTTTATTTATCCTGGAGATACCGATTATTACTACTATCAACACCATGGTGCAAATCAAATCATGGATTTGAAAATTCAGGAGAAACAACGTACAGCAATGGAAAAGGGGAATCTTCCAGCTGATTTATTTCCATCTACTATTTTTTCAGGAATGTTAATTGAAGATACAAATGGGAATAAACAAATTGATAATGATGAAATGTTAAAATCAATTCCGATTGGTGCAAGTCTATTTGATCTATCCTTAGGAGATATTGACGTATCATTCAAGGCCCAAAATGGTGTAGGGTATTTTGTAGTCCTAAATCCTTTAATTCCTCAGGTTAATTTAAATCCATACGAGGTCAAGATGATCGCATTAAAAGATCAAAAGACTGATGAAGATGGTGAGGTAACCAATCATATACCAAAGAAACCATTGGTATTAAAGAAGCAACAGGGGAAATTGATTGGACAAGGGTATATGAATGCAGGTGTTCCTTTTGGGGATATTGATCATTTTAGATTAGATTTGAAAAAAACAACGAATGTCTCTATGATACTTGAAATGGAAAAATCATTAGACGGAGTAATCGAAATATATAATTCTAAAGGTAAACTGATTAAACGGTTTGATGATTATGGTGAAAGTGATGAAGAGCTAGCTAAGCTAAAGCTAAATAAAGGAACCTACTATATTGAAATAAGTGAAGCTACTGGTAAGGCAGGAACGGAAAAATATAAGCTGACTATTTCATTGAATTAATTGAAGGGAGCTGTGTCTGTTTAGTCTGGGGACTGAATTGGCCAGCTCCTTAGTTTTTTATTAGAAAAGGCATATCTTTGTAGTGTAACTTGTTCGGTTCTGTAAGAGAAAAGCTGAAATAAAAAATCAAATAAAAGTGTGTTTTAGCAAATGCTTTGATCAAACATTATAAACCCAAACATTAAACATTTCACTTTGTTGTTGTAGTTCCCAATCCGTCTTGTGAAAATAGTCATTGAATTCCGAAACAGTTGGGCAAAAAGCAATGATAGGTAAATCATTTATCGTTTTTAACATCCTTTTTAATAACCCCTGACCACGATACTCCTTACTTATTGCAAATTGATATAAAGATATCGTATTTTGTGTCTTTTTTCGGTAAAACCGAAAGGCTCCCACTACTTGACCTTCCACTGTTGCTACGATCATTTGCTTTCTTTTTATAGCTGCTTTAATTCCAAGAGGACATAAAAACTCTTCAGAATAAACTGCGTTGTTATTGCAGTCTAAATTTTTGTTAAAAAAAGTTACAACCTCAGATATATGCATTGGATTCGCTAAAGCTATCTGCATATTTCTTCCCCTTAAAGCAACATTTTTTATGGTAGAAGAGATTTATATATCTCCCCAATAATCCCTTCCAATTGATGAACGCCTAATTCTGTATTCGTCATAATAACGGCAGCTTTTTCTAAGTGTGGATATGCCACCATCATACACTGAAAACCTACTCCCCAACCCATAGATGTAATTTCTAATTCTTTTTCGGAACCCTCTAGAAATACACCTAATCCAGCCCAGCTTTTTCCTCTTTGAGAAGTTATCATTTCTTTAGCTAAACTTTTTGAAATTCCAATTTTACTTTTTCCTTTTAAAGCATTCATTAGCTCAAGGACTAATGCAGCTAAATCTAATGAAGTCGTCCATAATCCTGAAGCTGTTGGATAAGGGTAAATAGGATATTTTCCATCTACCAATTCACCATTTTTATTATGACCACAAGAAAATTTCTTTTTTACTATCTCTAACATCGTTGGATTTAAATAGCTACTTTCCATACCCAATGGCTTAAATATGAACTCATTAACCACTTGATAAAACGGTTTTTTCGTTACATCTTCTATTAGTTGCTGAATAATACAATAGCCTGCATCTGAGTACTGGAATTCACTCTCTGGCTCGTATTGTACTTCAATTGGAACCTTACAATATGGTGTTTTTCCCTCTAGCAATTCAACCATTGAAGGAGTGCCTATATCTGAAATTCGTTCAAAAAAACTACCTTCAGGGTCCTTGATTCCAGCTTGATGACTAAGCAGGTTTCTTAATGTAACAAGTTTATTTTTTGTAAATTCATTATCGGGCACTTTCCACGTTTCAAGTCTTTCATTTACATCTTCATCTAAATCAAGAAGGCTTTCCTCAATTAGCTTTAATACCATCATTCCGGTTAAAAATTTACTAATCGAACAAGCACTAAAAATAGAATTCTCATTTACCTTCCTATCGGTATTCGCCTCAAGAAAACCATAATTTTCCACTCCGTTAATTTGACAGTTTTCAATTAACACAATACTTAAACCTTGCACCTTATAATGTTTCATTCTTTCTTCAATATTAATATTCTTTAACTTCATATTATCCTCCTAGTTAAAGCTTTAATAATATTGTTATTGTATCACGAATATATGTTCTGTTGTATGAATTTGGAAATAATATTAGCGTAAATTTTCAAACCAGTGAAGAATGCTTTTTTGTTTAAAGATAAAGTGATAATTATCAATAAAAATATTATAAAAAACAATATTAATTTATTGTAAAACGATAAATACTGTGATAAATTAATTAAACAATATATAGGTGAGGTGCTTTTTATATGAAACAAGTGTCAACGCTCTTTTTAAAGATAGCAGTTATTCTTATAGGAATTCCTATTCTTGTTATGTGTATCTTTTTGGTTCCTGAGATTGGAAATATTGCAGAGCAATTGTTACCGAAGTTTGCTTTTATAAAATATCTCGTTTTTATTATTTTCTATGGTTCAACGATACCTTTTTATTTTGCTCTTTATCAGGCATTTAAGCTTTTAATCTATATTGACAAGAATAAGGCTTTCGCTCAAATTTCTGTAACAGCCTTAAAGAAAATCAAGTACTGTGCCATCATCATTAGTTGCTTGCATGTGTTCGCCTTACCGCTTTTCTATCTTTTTGCGGATAAAGATGACGCACCAGGTGTTGTTTTTATTGGTTTGGTAGTTCCTTTTGCTTCGATGGTTATTGCCATCTTTGCCGCTGTTCTTCAAAGGCTCTTGAAAGAGGCAATTGATATAAAAACAGAAAATGATTTAACGGTCTGAGGTGAATAACATGGCGATTATAATCAATATTGATGTGATGCTGGCAAAACGTAAAATGAGCGTAACAGAACTTTCAGAGAAGGTAGGAATCACAATGGCCAACCTTTCTATATTAAAAAATGGAAAGGCAAAAGCGATTCGACTATCTACATTAGAGGGCATTTGTAAAGCTTTAGAATGCCAACCTGGGGATATTTTAGAATATCGCAGTGATGATGATACAAAGGACAATAAGTAGTAAACTTCTTTTTTTGTATGACAATTGAACAAATTTATAAAGGGGATATACTCATGAATTTAATCATGGAATCATGGAGGAGCAAAAATTTTAGAGCTTTAAAACAGCTTATTCATTTTGGGTGGGAGCAGGCCATATCATGTTTGTTTCCTGTTGTTATCTTTGCCTCATTGGCTGTTACAAAAATGATCCCACTTCCCTTCTTACCACGGTATGACTGGTTGCTTATCATCTGTCTGTTGATGCAATGGTTGATGGTGCGTTCTAGACTTGAAACACGAGATGAACTAAAGGTTATTACCTTATTTCATCTCATTGGTCTAGCGCTTGAACTGTTCAAGGTACATATGGGCTCTTGGTCTTATCCAGAGGAAGGGTATTCTAAAATATTTGGAGTGCCTTTGTATAGTGGATTTATGTATGCGAGTGTAGCGAGTTATCTATGCCAAGCGTGGAGAAGACTAAAGGTTGAATTGATTAAGTGGCCACCATTTTTAGTGGTTGTGCCTCTTGCTGCTGCGATTTATTTGAATTTCTTTATTCACCATTATTGGATTGATGTTCGTTGGTGGTTATCAGGACTTGTGATTATCGTCTTTTGGCGATCATGGGTCATATATGAGGTAAATGGAACTCGTTACCGTATGCCACTCGCACTTTCCTTTGTGCTTATCGGATTTTTTATTTGGGTAGCCGAAAATATTGCAACATTCTTTGGTGCTTGGGAATATCCCAACCAAACCGATGCATGGAGTCTTGTCCATCTTGGCAAAGTGAGCTCATGGCTCTTATTAGTCATTGTTAGCTTTCTAATAGTAGCGACATTAAAACAGGTGAAGGGACAATCATCTACTAGGTTAGATACTAGTCAATCTTTATAATAGTTAAGAACTAGCTTTTCTAAAAAGTCGAGATGATGTTCTCCTTTTTAGATTGTTGTTAACCTTTATAGCATAGTTAAGCAGTAATTGCTGCTATTTCTTCATAATAGCTTCATCATTATTAGAGGTTCGTGTGAAAAGAATTACTTTAATCGGTGAGGGCATTAATCATAAGATGGATTAATGCTTTTTTTGTTGCAGAGAATTTAATAGGTATTTTCGCCTTTTGCAAATAACGGAAAATTGATTATTATTGTTGACTTTATTTAAAGAGTGGAATAGAATGAGTAAATACTCTAATTAAAGTACTTTTATAAAAGTAATAAATTTAAAGTATCTTAATTGTACACATATCTTTTAGAAAGGATGCAAAAATATGAAATTTACTCAGTTTTTAAAAACAAGAGGTGCGATTGCTGCAATATTTATGGGGATTTTCTATGCTGTTGCAATGCTGGGCATCTTTTTACCTGGATATGCGGCAATTCCCGGAAATGTTGATAAATTACCGATTGCTATTGTCAATGATGATGTAGGTGGATATGGGGCAAAGATTGCTGACCAACTAGAAAAGAATTTACCGTTTAAGAATATTGAGACGGATGTAGCGAATAAACAGGCAATAAAAGACTTAGAAAAAAATGAGTTAGCACTAGTTGTACACATTCCAGAAACATTTTCAAAGGATATGCAAAAAGGAGAAACATCATCAAGTATTGACTTTACAATTAACGAAGCAGGGGCAACAACGATTTCCAGTACGATGAAATCAGTCGTCACGGAAATTAATAACCAGTTAAGTACTCAGTTCTCACAACAAACAGCTCAAGGGGTATTAATGAATTTTAATGTACCAAAAGAGCAAGCAAGCGAATTAGCAAAAAAGATAGAAACAGCTTATGTCGGTAATGTAGTTTCAATTAATGAAGTGCCAAATGGTATGAATAATAATATGCTACCAATGTTTTTAACAATGGCTGGATATACAGGTGCAATGATTGGAGCAATGCAGCTAGTAGGAGCATTTAAAGAGAACCGTAGAAAGGCAAGTAAAACACGCTTATTCATTTATGTACAATTGACAGCATTACTCATTGCAGTTGTTGCATCACTTGCCGCTACGGGAATAGCCTATATAATTAATGATCCAAGTGCTAGCAAGTTCTTAAGTATAGTAGGACAACAAATATTAAATTATATGGTATGCTTCAACTTCACCGCCATTTTAATTTTCTTAGTTGGTGAAGGTGGTATGATTTTAAATTTACCAATTTTATTGATTCAAACACTTGCAAATGGTGCAACGATGTCACGTGAAATGATGTATAAACCTTATGAATGGATGAGCCACATCTCACCAATGTATTATTCAGTACAGGCTTACTTCGCTAAACTATATGGAAGCATTAGTCCGAGTCATTTTATTTGGCCATTGATTGCCGTTGGTGGAGTTGCCATTCTAATTAATATTGCGATAGTTGCGTTTATCCATAAACCAGTACCAGTAGAGAAGTCGGTATCAGAGGATAAATTGGAAAGTGTAAAGAATGAAACTGAAGTTACTGCTTAGATTTGCTACAATAAGAATGTAATTCTTCTTAAAGGAGATAAGAGAATGTCCATTCAAATTTTTATATTGAGTAAACTAATGGAGGATAATAATTATCCTTATAAATTAAAAAAACAGATCTCAGAGCCTATACCATTGGATAGATTAGCTGGATTAACAGAAAGTAAGCTGTACTACCATTTTGATTCCTTAGCAAAAAAAGGATTAATTGAATCGGTCGAAATCATCAAAGAAGAGAATCGCCCTGATAAACAAGTATTTGCGATTACGGCTAAAGGTCAAGAAGAACTACCGAAAATGATATACAAGTTGTTTGAAAATGCGGATTCAATTAGTGATATGGTGGTAGGTTTAGCTAACATCAAGTATGTGGAACGTCAGAAGGTAGTAGAAATATTAGAAAAAAAATTAACAAATATAAAGCAACGTTGGGAAGAAGTTAGTGGGTACGAAGAGAAAGTAGAGGTAGACAAAGCTCAAGAAAAGTTTTCAGAATTTATGTTGGGCTATGTTTCGACTAAAGCAGAGCATACGATTTATTGGCTTGAGGAGTTAATTAAACGGGTTAAACAAGGGGAAATATAATGAAATGATACCTTGTATCATAAGTTGATTTTTACTTCTTAAATTGTTTGATACTTTACTATTGATTAAGAGAAATGAATTGTTTGTAGCAAGGGCTTTACTTCATTACGAAGTAGAGCCTTTTTTGTTTTTTCACTAATAGCCTATTTTGTAGAGGAGGACTTC
Organism: Heyndrickxia sp. FSL W8-0496; assembly: GCF_038007825.1. Classification (NCBI taxonomy): domain Bacteria; kingdom Bacillati; phylum Bacillota; class Bacilli; order Caryophanales; family Bacillaceae; genus Heyndrickxia; species Heyndrickxia sp. FSL W8-0496. The sequence continues at coordinate 4,286,594 of NZ_JBBOXX010000001.1, read as the reverse complement.
TGATCCAAACTGTTAAGTGTGAAAGGATCATTGAAATGATAGGTGTTATTTATTCTTTAAATGAATGGTAGTTTATTCTAATTGTGAAATTTATGTATAGCAAGGCTATTTTTTTGAGAGAGAGCATATATTAATTTTATGCTTGCTAGATAGGAAGATTGAAATCGATTAATTTGAAGGACAGCAAAGTTTTAGTGGTGCTTATCAAGTATAATGTGGATAACAGTGATAAAGGGGAGATAGAAATGAGTAATTTAAGAGTGATTGATGAATACAAAAGCGATCTTCAAAACTATTCATTGGAACAATTAAGATATAAATCGGCTGAAGATGTTTGGTCTTTGGGTCAGATGTATGATCATATAATACTTGTTGCACATGAATACCTTGACAATGTGGAAACTTGTACTAGAGAAAAAGAAGAGCAGAAACTTGGGAAAACGGAATTTGGTGAGCAATTATATAAAATGGGTGGGTTCCCAAAAATTAAAATCAAGTTACCTGACGAATTAAATACTCCACCAAGCAATTCTGATAGTCAAGAAAGTCTTATGTGGCGACTAGATCAGGTAAAGCAGAGATTAAAACGATGGGAACCACAAGTAGATAGTATCAATTCAAATTTTAAAGTTAAACATGGGGGTTTTGGTTGGCTAAACGCAAGGGAGTGGTATGATCTTGTATTCATGCATTTCCATCATCACTTGCGTCAAAAACGTGAGTTAGAACAAAAACTCTAGGAATATACTGATTGTTGTTAGAAATTATTTTAAACCAAAGGTATTGCAAGTTAATTGAATAAAAGATTGTAAAGCAAGAGACATATATTTATCTTTATGCCAAACCATTTGTGTATAAACAGGTGTCGTAACCTGATGACAAACTAATTCTTTTAATATCCCTTTCTCAATCTCTGCTTTTACTACCATCTCCGGTAATACTGCAATACCTAAGTCTAAAATAATACATTGTTTAATTGCTTCCACACTTACAAATTCAAATTTATTCGATGCACAGATTCCAGATTGTCGAAACAAATTTTCTAGTATCACCCTATATGAACACCCTGATTCAGTTAATAAAAGAGTCTCATGTTCAAGATCTTCTAAATGAATTTCAGCTTTATCAGCTAAATGGTGTTGGGGAGAAGCAACAATTGTTAATTTTTCTTCAACAAGACTTTGTGCTTTTAAGTTTGAATCTTGATGTTGAATAGGCTCCATTGTAAATGCAATATCCAGAGTACCATCAAGTAATTGCGCCTTCGTTTGCTCTTGTAAGTAAATCGGTTTAAAGATAATTTTTACCTTTGGAAATTGCTCCTTAAATTCCTTCAATATTGGAGGCAGTCTATATGTACATTGGCTCTCAGAAGCTCCAATGATAAGTGTACCTGCCGGTTCCTCAACTCCGCTAATAGCGTTTTTCGCCTCATTCGTCAGTTGAATCATTTTATCTGCATATATTTTAAACTCTTTACCTTGTTCTGTAAGGACTAAGCGCTTCCCTAAGCGCTCAAATAAAGGAGTTTCAAGTTCATTTTCAAGCGCTTTTATTTGAGCAGTAACGCTTGATTGAGCAAAGTTTAAGATTTTAGCTGTATAGGTAAAATTTAAATTTTCCGCAGCCGTTTTAAATGTGATAAGCTGTTTAATTTCTATTTTTCTCACTCCTATATAATCGATAATTACGATTGATCTGATCGTAATGTTCAGCTGTATTGATTTGTAAGTTAATTATAAAATAGAAAAAATCAAACAACAACATATAAAACTACCTAGAAAGGAAAAGGGGTGTAGTAATGAGTAGCAATAAAGTGGATAAAAATGAACAAAAAAATCTAGACCAAAAGAACAAAGACAAAAAGGATTTTAAGCACTATTGGAATGAAATTATTCGTGCTCTTATCATAATTAAATAACTCAGATTAACTAATTATCTTCCAATCTATTTTTGTTTCGATAGCATACTTATTTTCATAGTTATATTCTATTTATTAATACAGATTACATAACGATTTAAGAATGGTGAAAAAAACTTAATCATACTTTGTGAAAAATGGTTCTTATTTATTGGGATATATTAGAGTATGTTTTGTTAAATTAATTTTATTGAATAATGAGATGAATCTGTTAGACAAGCAAAAAACCCCTTCAAAATAAGTTGAAGGGATTTTTTTATACGGTCGTATTTTAGAAGAATTGGTGAGATATAGGAGAACAATAAAAGGATAATTGTGGAATTATGTCGAATCTCTTAATTGATTAATGAAATGGAGGGGGAAATATGAGAAAGCCAAGTATTCTTGTTCTTGGTACTGCCCATTTAAGTAATCCCGAAAATAATGGAGATTTAGTTAAAATAAATTCGGGAGATATTTTCAGCGAAAAAAGGCAGATAGAAATAAAAGGAGTGGTAGACTCTTTAAGGAAGTTCGAGCCAACAAAGGTTGCGCTAGAAATCCTATCAGAAGATAGTGATCATATAAACGAAACTTATAAAAACTTTCTATTGGGGAAGTACGAATTAACGAGGAATGAATGTCATCAAATCGGTTTTCGATTGGCTAAGGAAATGAATCACAAGGAAGTATTTTGTGTTGATTGGAATGGTTCTGTTCCTGAAGTACCTGACTTAGATATATGGACTAAGGAACATAAATCGGAAAAATACGATCAAGCTGTAAGAAGAATGCAAGACTTAGCAACAAAGATGGAGGAATTTTTAAAAAGTCATACAATAAGAGATTACTTACTATATCTTAATCATGATGATTTTATTAGAGAAAACCAAAGGTTTTATATGAATCTTACTCTAGTAGGAGATAAAAGTAATCCATTAGGTGCGATGTGGACAGCTAAATATTGGTATTATAGAAATTTACTCATATATAAAAACATAGTTGAACTAATTGAGTCTGATGTTGAAAGAATTTTTGTTTTATACGGAGCAGGACATCTTCATTTACTTAATCAATTTTTAAATGAAAGTGGACTTTTTAAAGTGGAAAAAGCGGAAGATTATATATAAATATATCATTTTTTAGTAGTTATATGATTAATTGTCTATGACTTTTTTGGCATAACATGAACGAAAAGGAGCGTCAATTATGCAAAATGTTCCAACACATATTGCAATTATGATGGATGGGAATGGTAGATGGGGAGAAAAAAGAGGTTTGACAAGAAGTCAGGGGCATTTTGCTGGCTCTAAAACAATGGAAAATATTATTGATGCCTCATTAGAATTAGGGGTAAAAATCTTAACCTTATATGCATTTTCTTCTGAAAATTGGACAAGACCAGAAGAAGAAGTAAAGTATCTAATGGACTTACCAGTAATGTATTTAAATGAAAAATTGCCTAAGTTTATACAGAAGGATATAAGAATCTGCGTTTTAGGTGATATAAATGGCTTACCCATACATACTAGAGAAGCAGTAAAAACAGCTGTTGACCAAACATCAAATAATAGTAAATTAATTGTTAATTTCGCTTTAAATTATGGCGGAAGAAGTGAAATTTTATCTGCTATCAAGTCCTTAATAAATGATATAAACAATTCTAAAATAGCGGATAGTGACATTACTGGAGACTTAATAGAAAATTACTTATATACAAAAGGGCAGCCAGAGCCAGATATAGTGATTCGTACTGGAGGAGAAAAGAGAATGAGTAATTTTTTATTATGGCAATCATCCAAATCTGAATGGTGGTTTACAGATACACTCTTTCCTGATTTTGATAATAAATTGCTCCTTCAAGCAATTAATGAAGTCAATCAAAGAAAGGAAATCAATATTAGTTAATTTAATTATTAGGATGATTAATCATTTAGTATTTCGCTAGTGCTAAGGAAAAACATGAAAAAGCTAATTAATAGATTTAAAATGAGGTGTATCATGGGCTTTTATTATATATTATTACTCCTTATAGGTGTTGTATTTCTGATAGTTGGAGCGCTTAACAAAAATGTTTCTCGTTCAATAAAAATAGTTATCTTCTTCTTTGTTTTTGGCACTCTATTTATTGTTACTTCGCTAATATTATTAATGCCGGGAAGCTCTGAAATAATATCAGATTTAATTAAGAGTTAGAACTAGGTTTTTATTGAATAGAAGTAAAGATTTATGAGGAATGAATACATTTTCAAAATATATCGGAGGGATCCTATTTGAGAACTTTCATTTATATGGTGAGACACGGGGATTCGCCAAAAGAAGGAAATGAAAGAACAAGGGGCTTAACTGAAAAAGGAAAATTAGACGCTCAAAAAATAGCAGAAGTTTTAAAAGATGAAGGGATTAACACAGTGATCTCCAGTCCATACTCTCGATCAATTTTAACGGTTGAGCCGTTAGCTAAACACATAGGACAAGAAGTTTTAATAATTGAAGATTTAAAGGAAAGAATTTTTACAGCTGAAAACGAGCGAATCTCTGATAGAGAACTCTTTCCTTTATTGGAAAAATCGTATGTGGATCCGAATTTCTCTTTAGAGGGAGGAGAAGCGAATGCCGAGTGTCAAAAAAGAGCTGTAAAAGTTTTAAAAGAAATATTAAATACTTATATAGGAAAAAAAGTAGTAATTGGCACTCACGGATTAGTTATGACATTAATGATGGGAGACTATGATTTAAGCTATGATTTGACCTTTTTACATAATACATCTAAACCTGATATTTACAGGATGGAGTTTAATGGACAGGAATTAGTTAAGGTTAATAGACTATGGGAAAGTCATCGTTTAAAGTAAATCATTATCCATTTAGATTTTATGCTATAACTCACTCTCGTCCTCAAGAATGTTTTCTTGGAGGTGAGATTTTTTTTATTAGCTATTAAATGAAAAATTCTAAGAGGTGAATCAAGTGATTCCAATATTATTGGATGTTCCGTTACAATTAGAAACTGAAAGACTAATTCTCCGTGCACCCTATCAAACTGGAGACGGGCACATTGTAAACGAAGCAATTAGAGATTCCTTTCATGAATTGAGAGCTTGGTTACCATTTGCACAAGAGCTTCCTAGTGTTGAGGAAACTGAGATTAACTTGAGAAATGCTCATATAAATTTCCTTAAAAGAGAAAGCTTTCGGTTTCTTATCTTTCATAAAGAAAGTAATGACTTTATTGGAACAACGAGCCTTCAGAGTATTGAATGGAAGATTCCTAAATGTGAAATAGGATATTGGATTAATACCAGGTTTAGTGGAAATGGATACATGACAGAAGCAGTGAAGGAATTAACTAACCTTGGTTTAAATTACATCAAATTTAAAAGAATTGAAATAAGATGTGAATCTACCAATTTTAAAAGTCGTTCTATCCCAGAAAAACTTGGTTTTGTGTTAGAAGGTACTTTAAGGAATGATGATTTGTCCGCAGATGGTAGTAAGCTGACCGACACTTGTTTTTATTCGATAATAAAATAAAGTCATTAACGATTATACCTATATGAATAGATGTAAATCACCTTAGTGGCTTCCATCTATTTCAAGGGTATAAGAAAACCCTTAAAGGTTAGATAATTACCATCCTTGTTAACTACATAATTTAATTTCCAAAAATCAGAGTAAGTTTCACTTTTAGTTGAAACAATTTTATGATATCTTCCTTGATTTACATAAACCAAAGGGAGAACTTCTTTATAAACAAAAACAACTAAATCCGTGTTATCATTCCCTAGATCGCTATCATGTCTTTCAATAATATAATCTTGATTAAGATGATGATCTTTTATTTCATAAAATGTAGAACCAGCTAATAATCTGGGGAAAATAAGAAATAGGGATAAAACAAAGATCCCATATAAAGTTAATGTATATGCCTGTTTCTTAAAGTATATTGTCGATAGTACTCCTGCAGAAATTAAAAAAATATAATCTAGATATAATGTCCCTATTGTAAAATCTGTTTGTAGGAAAGTTGAATATACAACTAGTTTTCTTGTGAAAAGTCCTCCTAACCAAATAATACGAACAATACAATAAACGATCGTTAAACCAACTGTCAAAATGTAAAGGCGTTTTTTTAATTTGGCTGATTTTGTACTGATAATTTTTCACCCCATGTTTATTTTTAATCTATTTTACCTAATAAATAATATAATTACTTCTTTTTTTATAACAGATTCTTCTCTTAAAAAAGGCCGTTGTATCAACCTTGTGCTAAAATGGTTGATTAATTGAAAATGAGAGTGTTTTGTTAAAGCTGAATAGGATTTTTTTCTTTATAACCTTCGATAGGAATTATCATTAGAACAAAGACAAAATAATGGAGGTATCAATTATATAGTGTTTAAGTATACAAAGTATTTGAGGAAATAGGCATCATAGTAGATAACTATTTTTCTAAAGGTACTGTAAGTTGGAAATCAGCCATTTTGGCAGTTTTTTTTTATTGAAGTAACTGAATCATTTAGTTGAAGAAGGATTTTATTATATTATCAGAAGTTAGTGATGGTGATTGCTGAAGATAATTACAGACACAAAGAGATATGAATAAGATTACATAATAAGCGAAGAGCATCTGAGCATAATCAGTCAATTCTCCTATTTTATAAATGTTTATGTTTAAAAGAATGAAAGTTTGGAAATTATAGAAATAAAGATGTTAATAGGAGGATATGATTATGTCGAGAGAAAACCAATTAGAGTTGTCTGATTTTATTAAAAAAGATCAATTTGAACTAAGCTCTTACTTAACATATTTATTTCATCAGTTTTATGATGCTTATCCAAGCGATATGCAGATAAATAATAAATAATATGGTTAAACTTAAATATAGGTATGAACGTGGAAAAAGTAAGCGACGATATTATTCAAATCGGAATAATATCGTCGCTTATTGTGTTTGATCTTAATCTTATTAAAAAAAGATGTTATACATAACAAAAAAATATTTCCTTTGTATAGGACAAGTTTAGAGTTGGGAAGGATGAAAAGTAAGGAGGCGATATATAAATGAATACTTTTGAAGTGTTATCTCTGATGATCAGCTTTGGAATGTTTGTAATCGCCGTTTTGGGTTTTAAAAATAATGATAAAAATTCTTAAACACGTTAAAGAAGCTGAGGTCGCTGCGGCGATCTTTTTTTGTTCCACTAACGGAGTAGTTAGTGGAATAGCATTTTGTGAGTATATGATAAAATTTTTAGAAAAAATATTTTATATACGTTGACGTGTATATGCGTGAAGGTGTATATTAATAATATGAATACAACTACGATGCAATTAACATTACAAACAATCGCAGAGCCTAATCGTTTTAATATTGTGGAGCTTTTAAAAAAAGGTCCTCAATCTGTAAGTGAAATTGTTAGGGCTCTAAATATTGGTCAGCCTCAGGTATCTCGTCATTTACGTATCTTGAGCGAGAATGGATTGGTACGTTCTCATACTAAGGGACAGATGCGAATATATAGCCTTGAAGCTCAGCCATTTCAGGATTTAGATGCCTGGTTCGATTCCTTTAGCGTTTTATGGGAAGAACGCCTAGATAACTTTGAGGACTATATGCTTGACATTATGCGAAAGGAGGATAAATAGCTTCATATGCATTTGCTGAACGGAAGGAAAAAAGTGGGTTAACTCGCTAACAAGGGTGAAATTAAAATGAGTAAAAAAACAAAAATCTTCAAAGACCAGGTTCGTAGAGAGCTAACAATTGAGCGCATAGTAGCTATCCCAATCAAATATGCATGGGAGGGATGGACGAAACCAGAACATATTTCCCGTTGGTGGGGCCAAAAATATTGGACCTCGACTGTTTACGAGATGGATGTGAGACCTGGTGGTGTTTGGCGCTATCAATTATGTCCTGATTATGGTGATGGAGAAGAAGTATACTGCAGAGCTGTCTATCAGGAAGTTATTGAACAATTAAAACTTGTCTACATAGACTCATTTACAGATAAGAATTGGAACATTGTAGAAAACAGTGAAATGTACACTATCGTAACCTTTGAAGAGGTGATAGATGGCTCCAAACTTAGGATTATTACTCGATTTAATAGCATCACAGAGCTAAATAATGCCGAAGAAATGGGAATGATTCAAGGCTTTATAGATGCCTTTAATCGTCTGGAAGAATATTTAATCACAATTAGTGGAGGGAAATGATGAACAGATTAATTTCAAAAGATGGCTCAATTATTTCTTATGAAAAAATAGGTACTGGACCAGCATTAATTCTAGTATCATCTGCTGCAGCTGACCACAAAGATGCTGAACAACTAGCAGTACAGCTTGCAAACCATTTTACTGTTTATAATTATGATCGTCGCGGGAGAGGCCAAAGCACCGATTCTTCAAAGTATGCAGTTGAACGTGAAGTGGAAGATATTGATGCCCTTATAAATGAAGCTGGTGGCAACAGCTTTTTGTTTGGAAGTTCTTCTGGTGCGGTGTTAGCTCTTGAAGCTGCAAATAAACTAGGAGACAAGGTTACGAAGCTATTTATGTATGAGCCTCCTTTTATAATTGATCATAGTCGTCCACGTGTTCCAGCAAATTATGTTCAGCATTTGAACAATTTGATTGGGGAAGGGAAACGGAATGAAGCTGTTGAATACTACATGAGAGAAGCACTTGGTATTCCTTCTGAATATTTAGAGTATATGAAAGCTGATCCTTCATGGAATTCAATGGAAGGGATGGCGCATACTCTTGCTTATGATGGAATGGTTATGGGTGAAACCCAATCTGGTAAGCCATTACCGGTTGATCGATGGAAAGTGAATATTCCAACAGCCATTATGGTTGGAGAAAATAGTGAACATTATTTTCATGATGCTGCTAAGTCACTTGTTGAATTATTACCTTTAGCTAAATACCAAACACTTTCAGGGCAAGATCATTCGGCAGTTGTGATGGCTCCAAACGTATTAGCCAATGAGATGGTGAATTTCTATTTGAATCTTCATCAAAATCCGAATGGCTTATCTATTTAATTTTATACTTGTAATGGTAACCTTAAGATTAGGCACATTTCTTAAAATGAAATGTGCCTATTCTCTTTTTAAAGGGGCATTCCTTTGATAAGGAGTTTTGAAGTAATAGTAAGCTAGTTGAATAATCTTCTTTAGTTTTTATTCAACAATCTGGCGGTATTTATTAAAAGGAAGGAATTTATATGAACAATCTTGAAGTTGTAATTGATACCGAAAAAAGGTCATCGTTGTTGAATAAGGTACAAATATAAAGTCAACCAGTCCATGTCTATTATGTCATTTACTTAAAGAATATAAAGAATAAACAGGCACTAATTTTGAATAAGAATACAAAGGGTGGAACTTAGGTAGTTTTTAAAACGAATAGGCTACATTTTTTATAAGAAGGGAGAATGTCTTTTGAGTTTAAAACATGAAAAAACTAAGGGGGTAGAAATAGCTGATAAAACTTATTTGAATAAAGGATGGGGCTATGTTGCAGCTTTTGCACTGTTGCCGTATGCTATTTTAAAATCGCTTTGGGCATGGGGATCAACGGTAGGACTTTCAACAAAACAAGCGGTACAAGATGTAGCAGGGTTTGGTGAAACTCTCTCGGATTAGGTAAGCATTAATAATTACCTAAAAGTAGAAAAGCTAAATACTGCTCCAGGTTGGGGAAAACCAAAGTTCATTGGATGGGTAACACTTGAACGTATTATTGTTGGGTTTTGAAGGAAAATTTGTAATTTTAAAATTATTGTAAAAAATGTATTTATACAAACGGGTACGTTAATCGAATATGACTGAACCCCAATTGTTAGACAACATCTAACAATTGGAGGTGTCTTTATTGAGCAGTGCAATCATCCATTTAACCAATCAATCTTTACGATCCAAAGTGTGAGTTCTTCCTTTTTTGGTTGTCTATATGTTTACTCCCCCAATTGCACATCTCTTTTAAAATGGGATAGAGAGTTTTTCCATATGGTGTTAGTGTATATTCGACTCTAGGGGGGATTTCTGGAAATACAACACGTTCGATCAGTCCGTCACTTTCCATTTCGCGTAGCTGTTTTGTGAGCATACCTTGAGTAATACCGGTCAATATTCTTCGAAACTCTCCGAACCTCTTTGTTCCTGATTCTGCCAATATAAAAAGAATCAATGGTTTCCACTTTCCTCCGATTAACTCTAATGTAGCTTCAATTGGATAATGATAGTTCTCTTTAGTCAATCTCTACTCTCCTCTCCATATAAAAGAACAACATCTTATGTTAATGAGCTAACTTTAAAGAATAGTCTTGTTTAACCTCTTTTACATAGGCAAACGCATTGTCAGAGATGTCCTCATCAGAAATATTATTGATATTATTAAGTGAGAAAGTAGGCAGTAAAATCCCCTGGCAACGCATGATTATTCCTTGGATGGGTCTTAAATACTCACTAAGTGTAAAGGCGTTGTATCCTCCAGCTTGGTACCCTTCCTTCGCACCACCTGTTGTCGTCGCCATCATAAACTCTTTTCCTTTAAGCCGAAGATCTTTAATCCCGAATTCTGGTGAAATCACTTCTTCAAACCATTTTTTCAATAAAGCCGGACAGCTATACCAATAAAATGGAAATTGAAAAATAATGCGTTCGTGGTTTAATAATAACTGCTGTTCTTTTTTAACGTCAATTTTCCAGTCCGGATATTGCTTGTATAGATGATGAAGGTAAATATCCGGATGTTTCTTAATTTCCTTTACCCAATACTTATTCCCTCTAGATGCTTCAATGTTGGGGTGCGCAACGATAACCATAATTTTTTTCATGTATAATATCCTTTCTTATGTAGAGTTTTCATTTCTAAGTACAGTATTACAACGTTTCTTACATAAGAAAAGTACTTAATTTTTTCATACTAAGTACGTTTAATCGTACTAATGGATGTTTTTAGGATTTTTAAGTCAAAAAAAGTTTTATTAAGCTCTACAATCAAAGCTGGTATTATTATATGAAAAAGTATTCCAAGCAAAAAAATAGACACAGAGTATGTCCCGAAAAGGTATCCATAAATAAGACAATTCTGTAACAGACAACATTTTTACTATTATGAAATCTGAGTTTCTCTATTTAAGAGAATTGGAGGTAACTCCATAATAATTCGGCTGTCATTTTTGACGGCTTTTTTATTATACGACTAAAGGGGCTAGTTGAAGAGTAGACTTTAATTTTAAACAGTAATAGGGTAAATTCTAAATAAGAAAATCAAAAAGAGGGGTTTTTATGGAAAACAATCACTCTAAGCAAATAGAAAAATTGATTAAAGCGTTAGCTAAATCTTGGTCTTTAGAATCAAGTTCAAAATGGAGTAAAGATAACCCTGCAAATGGACAATGTGGTGTAACTGCATTAGTAGTAAATGATATATTAGGTGGGGAAATAAGGAAAACTAGACTTTCTAGTGGATGGCATTTTTATAATTTTATTAATGGACACCTATACGACTTTACAGCAACTCAATTTGAAGAAGACATAGTGTATATGGATATTCCTTCAAATAGAGACGAAGCATATTTGGATACCAATGATAAACAATATAACTATTTAAAACAAAGCGTTCTAATCAATCTAAAACTTTAACTAAAAGCGTTGCATCCAATATAAATTTAATACTCTATTATGTTGAACTTATGTTTATCATTCGGCCCAGTTGTGAGAATAACTCCAACAGAAGCCTTACCCTTATTTTGTAGAGATTCCCTAATAGATTCCTTTACACAGCCATGTCGAGCAACTTCAGAGACACTAAATAATCTTCTCCATTAAGATGTGGTATATTATTTTGTAATTACATTCAAGGGGGGCAACCAATGAACAAAACAGACCGATTGTTAGCCGTCGTGCTGGAGTTGCAACGTAAAGAAGTTGTACGTGCCGAGGATTTGGCAACCCTGTTTGAAACGAGCGTGCGAACCATCTACCGCGATATTCAGGCGCTGAGTGAAGCTGGCGTCCCAATCATAGGAGCTCCTGGTACAGGATATTCCTTAATGGAAGGCTATTTCCTGCCTCCTATCAGTTTTACGGTACCTGAAGCCGTGAGCCTACTGATTGGAACAGACTTTATCGAACAACAATTTGATGATGATTATCGTACCAGAGCTCAAGACGCTCGTAGCAAAATCGAGGCCATTCTTCCGTCGAGCGTTCGCAATGAAACTTCTCATGTACTCAAGGCCATGCGTTTGCTCATTTCTGATAAACAGGTTACGCCTTCAAAAGAAAAGAAATATCTAGAAAAGATCCGTCGAGCGATATTAGACGAGCGAAAGATAAACTTTCATTATGCAAAAAGACTTGCAGATTCCGAAGGGAATTACCATAGTATTCGTACCGTTGCTCCCTATGGATTGGTGCTTATTCAAGGATCGTGGATGCTCGTAGCTCGATGTGATCTTCGTCAAGACATTCGCCACTTCCGCTTGTCCCGAATGACGGAACTTATCAATCTGGAAGAACGATTCGAACTGCCGGCGCATTTTAACTTAAGGGAGTATACCCCTCCGGATGATAGGAACTTGCGAGTTCGCCTTCGATTTAACCATGACATCGTGGATAAAGTGAGGGAGTCGAACTATCATTATATAGAGTATATGGAAGAGCATCAAGATGGATTGCATATGGTCTTACGCGTTCGTCACCTAGACGAATTGCTACAATGGGTGCTTGGCTGGGGAGCGGGAGTGATTGTATTGGAGCCTGAATCATTCCGATATCGGATTCGTGAGGAAGCAAAAAAAATGTTAAAACACTACTGACATACTGTTGTCAGTAGTGTTTTTTTTATAATCGGAGTAAGTAAACATAAAGGAGTGGGATGCGAAGTATGTTTTGCAAAGGATAATTCATATCACTATAGACCAATTGCACAATAGCCAGACATGGAAAATGGTCGTTAAACCAAAAATGGAATAATTATAGATTCAATCGAGCCCTTACAGAGAGCCAACGAAAGTTGGTTAACCCGCAAATTAGGCTACTGAAAATGGAAAAAACAGGCCTCGTAACCCTTTGCAATTTATGATAGCATCGCTGGTTCTGGCCAAAAATGAAATGATACGATATTTTATCAGTTATTATAGGAAGGATGATATCTCGTGAATTTTGCTTCTGTACGCATTATTACTGACGATTTGGATCGTCTTGTCAAGTTCTATGAAAAAGTCTTGGGGGTTTCGGCAGAACGCCCCGCGCCTGTCTTTGCGGAACTTGTTTTGACATCGTGCACCCTGGCAATCGGCCATTCGCAGACGGTGCCACTGTTTGGTACTGGTTCCGCAATAGCAGCCAGCAATAAAACTGTCATCATCGAATTCCGTGTCCATAATGTCGATGCTGAATACGCACGTTTAAAACCGTTTATTGACGAGTGGGTAAAGGAACCGACCACGATGCCGTGGGGAAACCGTTCTATGTTGTTCCGTGATCCTGACGGCAACCTCGTTAACCTCTTCGAGCCAGTGACCGAGGAAGCAATCAAACGGTTCAGCAATAGAATTATATCATCCTATTTTTAACAGGACAGTTTACTATAGCAACGGCAATCATTATTTTAATTTGGGGGATCATTGCTGGAATAGGAGCGAATATTAATCAATATTTAGTTACTTCCGCGGCTCCGGAAGCGCCTGATTTTTCTAACGGGATGTTTTTATCAGCTTGTAATATTGGAACTACCATTGGTACATCTATTGGGGGATTATTTATCTCAGGAATGGGGACACGATATGTTGTCTTAGTGGGAATAATATCTGTCATTTTGAGTATCGTGTTTATTTTGTTAAGAAACAACAAGTATCGTTCTGAACCTCAATTTGATAGCTAAGAGAAAAATAAAAGGATATCTATCATTATTACTGAAGAGGATATGGAGTTCTTGAAAAATCTAGAACGCATCAAATATTACGGCGAGGTAAGTATATTGCCTGTATTTAGTGGAAAGAGGAATAGTCAGTTACTGAAATGTTCATATAAAAAAAGAGGGAATTAATTAATTGAGTGAGCAAGTGTTGCTTTTTCTTTCATTAACGGTGGCATTGATCCAAGCAGGATTAATGCCTTTTTTGGGTGAAAATTATTATTGTGCTAAAGGACAGGATAGTGAAACAGTCGTCATTAGCCTTTTTTAATAATCATCCATATAATGGAATATTTGAGCGATCGTGAAGAAGTTATACAGGAATTGAAATGCGAGAATAAAAGGAATAAAAAGAAGAGAAATCTTCGGTGGTTAAAGTAAACGTGTATTTGAAATTTAATGGTCAAACAGAGGAAGCAATATCATTTTATAAAGATGCGTGCGTTGAAGGTTGATTTAGCAGGGCTAATTGTACGCTATCAAGATATGAGTGACAAAGAATTACCGGATGAAGAAAAATCTAAGCAGATAGCTATGCCAGGATTTTTACAGTAAATACTTTTGAATTTAAATAAATTAAACTTTAATTTCAATTAAGACACTCATGCAGAAATTGGGTGTTTTGTTGTTGGGTCATATTTAGGGGTTGTATTTTTATGTTTCTGATTATAAAATCTAACTAATGTTAGGTAGATTTTAAATAAAGAGATTTTTGTATTTATCATTGAGCTATTTAGATGAAGGAGGGACCTTAGTGCAGTCAAAGAGATAAAGTCACAATTTTTTGTTACAAAATCTAACGAATATTAGTTAATTTTTTGGCGCTAAATATATTAGGAAGAAGGAGCGATTCTAATGGCTTGGTTTTATCTTATTCTTGGAGGAATATTTGAAGTCGGCTGGGCACTTGGATTAAAGTATTCCAATGGATTTACTAATATAACTGCTTTAATCCCTACACTTGTGTTATTGATATTGAGTTTTTGGTGTTTTGCTAAAACATTAGTGATACTTCCTGTATCAACTGCTTATGCTGTGTTTACAGGACTAGGGGCATTTGGGACAGCTATAGTAGGTATGACTTTGTTAGGTGATCCAGTGAACGTTATAAAAGTTGTTTTAGTATTAGTATTAATCAGCTGCATTATCGGTTTAAAATTAGTATCAAATGAAACAGAAACGAAAAGTGGTGATTAAAATATGGGTTGGCTTTTTATAGTAATGGCAGGGTTGTTTGAAGTTGGAGGCATTATTAATCTTAAATTATCTGAAGGGTTTACGAAACTTAAACCTACAATATTTTTGATCATGTGTATGGGATTGAGCTTTTTCTTTCTTTCAGTATCATTAAAAGAAATTCCCATTAGTATTGGTTATGGTCTGTGGACAGGTATTGGTGCAGCAGGAAGTGTGTTACTTGGTATGTTCATCTTTAATGAGCCTAAAAGTATAAAAAAGTTAGTGTTAGTTGGTGGTATTATAATTAGTATCGTAGGCCTTAAGCTTGTGTCATAGTAATTTGTATTTATTTTTAAATTGAGGTGAGGAAATGAAAAAGGGAGAAGAAACTAAACAAAACATTCTAGAACATGGTTTAAGCTTGTTTTCTTCAAAAGGGTATGAAGAAACTTCTCTTAAGGATATAGCGTCTAGAGTTAACATTAAGACGCCTTCCATTTATGCTTATTTTTCAAGTAAAGATGAACTCTTTGAAAAAATAGTAGAATTTGTTATAGATGACTATGTGAAATTTATTGATTATCAAGCATCTAATATAGGTTCACTTTCCATTAGAGATAAATTATACAATTTGTTAGGAGAATTAAATGAATACTATTATATGAATGACAGAGGGGTTTTTCTTAAAAGGTATGGCGTTTTCCCACCTGAAAGATTTAAAGAACTGATCTTTCAAAAAAACAGTAGGGTTGAAAATGAAATTAGAAAATTACTTTATACTATTTTAGATGTTGAATCAGACGATAGTCAGTTTATTGATAAAGAGACAATTGCAACATCTTTTATTTGTCTTTTAGATGGAATGTTGTTCTATCTAATGAATCATTCTTATGAAGAATATGAAAGAAGGTTACAATCTACTTGGAAAGTGTTCTGGAAAGGTATATTGAAATAAATGTCTTCTGAGTCTGTATGACAGAGTATAATAAGATTCCCTCCAAAATGGATTCTTATTTTTTGCATAAACTTTGATAGCCGTCAAGTGAAGGTGGTACTTAGAATAGGGAGAGGGATTTACCTTCCCCTGTTCTTACTTATAAGCTCAACTTTAAGGCTTCTATCATCATTGTTACCGCTGTTATAATAAAGCACAAACCATAGACAATGAATGTTGACTGATTATTTGGCTCCCATTTGGCTCATTAACATTGGAACAAGATGCATCTTATCATATATGTGAATAATCTCACCCATTCGATGTACAACAGCTGCGAGGTTTGAAAAGCTATTGGTTTTAGGAATTAGGACTCAATAACAGACGAAATGCGCTGATATTTATGCAGCTTGTCTGCCTTATTATTGTTTAATTGTATACACTGACTTCCATCAACTAGGAATACTTGTGCTTTTCAATCACCAGATACCATCTATTATTCATTAAAGCCATTCACCTTTATACTAGATACTTTTAAAAGCAGTTCAATTATTTGGTCACAACCGAGGGCGTATTATTCAGATATTCAAATTTGATCAATGGTGCGTCTTTAAACTTAACTAACTCATATTAGAAAAGCCATTCACAATCAATGAATGGCTTTTTGTATTGGTCAACTAAATAGAACTATTAGAAGGGATAAAAGGGTTAAAAGGATAGAACCTCCTAAAATTGTCCCCACTACAATGGTATGACGTTTACGTTGCATCACAATGATGGCGATATATTCTCGAATCATTGCATTTGGCCAGTAGTAGAATGCAGTTTTTGAACCAATTCCTTGGCTCTTTAGCCCTGCCATTTTTGCATATAAGCTGGCCCTGAATAGATGGAAATTGTTTGTAGTGAAGATGCTGTTATATTGGTCTCCCTTTATTGAATCCATTATTTGTTTTGAGTAAAGCATATTCTGGAGCGTATTAACTGAACGAGTTTCTGTCAATGTATGTTCAGAAGGAATTCCTTTCTCTACAGCATACTTTTGCATGGCTTCCGCTTCAGGAAGGTTTTCATCCTGCCCTTGTCCGCCTGAGAAAAGTATGATTGGCGGGAAAGTGGCAGCCGCTTGTTTCCAATAAAAATCAATGGCCTTATTAATTCGACTGGCCAAGAGCGGAGGCACCTTATCGTTAATTAAACCACTGCCAAGTACGATGATAAAGTCTTGGTTCAATTTTGGCTTGTTAAATTGATACAAAAAATAAGCAGTTAAAAAATTGGTTAAGTGTAAAAAGAAATAAACGATTATTAAAGTAGCCCCAGTGTATAAAGGGTGAAATTCAGTAGAAAAAAAACGTTCAGTATTCATGATTCTAAATAAGAACAATACTAAGAGAAAGATCCCTAAAATGAGGGTTAAACTGTTAGAGAATCGCCTACTTTCTTTTTTCATCAGGATTCGACCATTTAAAAATAACCCTACACCTAGTGCAAATAATCCGAATGCTGAGATAAAAAGTAGAAATAAAACAGTCGGGATAAGAGCGATTAACTTAAAAATCATAATCTCTGAGCTGAATCCTACATAACCACAAAAAATAAGAAATGAACAAATAAACAGGTTAAATAAAAAGCCATTTATCATTCTTCTAGGATCTGTTAAATAAAATGCTAGGAATATAATAAATAAAATAAGAGTAATAGTTCCAATAATAACCATTTTATACCTCGATTTTTTATAAGATTGTACAGTTTATTATAAATGATAGTTGAATTAGTTTATAAAGCTTTTTTATTTTTGCCTATTTATTTGTTTACCATCAAAAAAACTTTAGGCTTACCCTCTCCATAGCATCCTTAACAATTCTATTCAAATTTAAATGATAACATCAATGACCTCTTTCTTACTGAACAATCGGAGCAAGAGTTGAAGGTCCAATGAAGATCAACAACTCTTTTTGAACGAAAAGGGTAATTCAGTTGAATAATCGACATTAGTTTTGTTTAACAATCAAGTCGTTAAATAAAATGGAATCTTCTGAAAAAATCTAATTGTTATGTTATTATTGTTTTGATATTTTGGAGAGAATTGCTTTCTAAAGAAGCAGAACAGAATCGAAGGATTTTTTTGTGGTGATATAGAGCTAGATTGGTAAAGGGAGATGCACAAATGAAAAATATTTTTAATCAATTGCATTCAAAGGAAATTTTAAAGCGTATTGACAAATTAAACCCAAATTCAAAACCCCAATGGGGTAAAATGGATGTTGCCCAAATGCTAGCACATTGTTCATCCTTTCAAGACATTGCAATGGGACATTCTTTTCCACCAAGAGGTTGGTTAGGAATATTAATAGGAAACTTTGTAAAACCAATGTTTTATAACGACCGGACTTTAGCGAAAAATATGTCCACCATTCCGACCATTTTGATTGTAGATGAAAAAGAATTTGAAACAGAGAAGGAAAAACTGAAACAAAAAATTATAATTTTCCAAAATGATGGTCCAGAAAAGTGTACGACTCATCCACATCCCTTTTTCGGTAAACTTACTTCCGAGCAATGGGGAAAAGGTATATACAAGCATCTTGACCATCATTTAAAACAGTTTGGAGTTTAGTTAGTTTTTAGAATTATAAATAAAAGTTGACCAAAGAGACAAGTAACGAAATGCCTTTTCTTTTCTTATTGAAGTAAAGGGACAGGTTAACGGAAGAGTCCAGCTTTTTCTTAGTTCAGTAATAGAACCATTATCTAGAAAAATACTGTATGAATTAAAGGTAAATTTAAATCACATAAATTATCTGAAATAATCAATCAAATTAATTGAGAACCGTTATCATTTGTGATATATTAGGTAATAACAATACATGTAATTGAGTGAGGAGAATATACATTGCAAATATACTGGACTAAAATAAATAAGATTATTGAGGAAACGCCTGAGGTTAAAACGTACTTGCTCGACTGTCCGGAAGACTTTACATGGGAAGAAGGCTCCCACACACACTTCGCATTGGAAGGTTTCAATGCTGGAGATAAACCAAACCGCAGCCTAATTCGCCATATGTCAATCTCTACTTTACCGCACGAAAATGCAATTGGTATCACAACACGCATTAGAGAGCAGTGCTCTGAGTTTAAATCGATTTTAAAAAATCTTGAAGTCGGCAATGAAGTGGCGATATTTAAAACTCATTCGAATGTACCGCTTAAAAGAGAAGACAAAAATGTTTACCTGCTGTCATCAGGTGTCGGTCTTGCAACTTTCAGACCACTTGTACTTGAATATTTCGAACGTGCAGACAATGTCAATAAAATTCATTCTCTGAATATTGATTCAACAAAGGATTTCTTATTCACTAATATTTTTAAATCTGAACCTGACAAGAAATTTACGGCACAGTTCGTCAATAACCGTAAAGACTACTATGAAGAAGTGAAAAATCTTGCTGCAGACAAGGATGCTATTTTCTATGTTGTTGGCAGCGACGAGTTCCTTGAGCAGAACATTGAAGTACTGCGTGAGCAGGGTATTAAGCCAGAACAGATTATGCTTGATAAGCGTGAAAATGAACTGCCTAAGTTTTTATCATTTGATATGTCAATTTAAGAGTGACAAAATATTTTCGGAGTTAAAACTAAATAGATGTTCCATACAAGAGTGCGATTCTTCAATAACGAAGGATCGTTTTTTTATTGTAAAAATGGAGCTACTCATTTGATAAAAAAGTTTTAATAATGAAGTATAACAAAAACAATCCTGGAATCTTAAATTTGTATCCCAGGATTTGATAGAGAAATGAAAGGAAATAATTCCTGTAGTAAAAAATTAAGACTATCATTGATATTAACGTATAAATTAAAGCAGTATAAACTTTGTAGAACTAATGACTTGTTATTTTGAGGGTCAAACCAGGTTTTCCCCTCTTAACTGAACCTGTTACAGGTTAACAGTTGACTTTGAAAATATTATTAATCTTGGATGCTATAAGCCTCTTCAATGGAATCTACAAATATTCCAGGAAAGATAATTTCTCTTACACAATTTATAACCTGCATTCTTGAACTAGGAGAGGAAGGAATAATAACTAATATTTTTTTAAAATTAGCCATCGAATATAATTTTAAAACGAATATGATATCATCCACCACTTGACCTGCCACTTCTTCTTGTCCACTTGCATCTATAATTAATTTATACCTCGAAGGGTTAATAGTATTTACGATGGTTTGAAACTCGCTTAAATATATTTTTGCATCTTCCTCTTTAAAAAAGCCGCCCACTTTTACAAAAAAAATGCCCTTCTCCTCATCCAATTTAAAGGAATATAGTTTTCCCATTGTTTTTCCCCCAAAGCGTCAAAAATAACTATTGGTACCATAATACATAAAACGACTCATTTCGACAATCCTAGATTTCTAATCTGACTAGACTCTAAGTTTAATTATAATGGTACCATATGAAATATTTTACTTAAACTACCATGAAAGAACGTAATTATCTTTCATTCCCCGTGGTGAATCTTAATTCATGGATGGCTAACGGGGGCATAATTGAAGAATGATTAATGCTTTTTTTTTTGAAGTTACTAAAAAACAAAAAGGCTGTTTTAGTGTAAGAAGGAATTAACAAACTAAACTAGAATTTATCTTTAATAAAGACATATATTTTAAACTTCTTGTTCATAAACTCAGTTAAAGCTTTAAAAAATAGGTGCTGTTACCCGAATGAAATTTTAAAAGGAGCTTTTTAGATGAAGGCGATAATATATGAAAAATATGGAACGGCAGATGTACTTAAACTCAAAGAACTAGAAATACCTTATCCTCAGGATAATGAAGTACTGGTAAAAGTCCATGCAGTTTCCGTCAATTCTTGGGACTGGGATCTCCTAAGAGGTAAGCCATTCTTGGCTCGGATGGGAGGACTTTTTAAACCAAAATACAAGATACTCGGAGCGGATATATCAGGTAGAGTGGAGGCGATTGGGAGTAATGTAAAAAAACTTGTTCCAGGTGATGCGGTATTTGGTGACATTTCCTGGTGTGGTTGGGGGGGATTTGCAGAGTATGTGTGTGTACATGAAGATGCATTGTCCATAAAACCAGCTAGTATGACATTTGATCAAGCGGCGGCCATTCCACAAGCTGCTGTTCTCGCCTTGCAGGGACTATGCAATAAAGGCCAGATTAAGGAAGGGCAAACAGTTTTAATTAATGGTGCAGGTGGAGGTGTGGGAACTTTTGCGTTGCAAATTGCTAAATTACATGGTGCAAAAGTAACTTGTGTGGACAGCCCCGTCAAGTTGGATATGTTGATGGCAATGGGGGCAGATCATGTAATTGATTACACTAGAGAAGATTTCACCCAAAAGGACCAGTTATATGATCTAATTCTCGATGTTGTAGGAATTCGATCAATCTTCGATTACAAACGTGTATTAAATCCTAATGGTACATATGTTATGGTTGGAGGATCTTTGTCTCTAATCTTACAATTATTGTGCTTGGGACCTTTGTTTTCAAAAACTGAAAATAAGAATATGGTGATCCTTGTACATAGACCAAATAAGAATGATCAAAATATTTTAAAAGAACTTTTTGTTGCTGGTAAACTGGTACCTGTTATTGATAAACGATACAAGTTAAATCAAACAAAAGAAGCTATTCGGTATCTTGGTGAAGGACACACCAAGGGGAAGGTAGTTATCAGTGTGGAAGATGAAGAAACTATTAAGAATAATAATTAAACAATAAAGCGTTAATCCAGTGTTAACTAAAACCAACATGGTTTGTATAGTGTAAGTGATTGTAAATATTGTATTTAAATTCAGGGAGCAAAAGGTAAAGAAAATAAGGTCGCAGCGGCGATCTTTTTTTGTTCCATTAATGGACATTATCTTAAATTATCATTTTTTTTAAATAATAAAATTGCTAACAATTCTCAAAGAGGGTTTATCATGAGTTGTATAAAGTTAACTTCTTTATCTCATCTTTACATCGTTATGATATTCTTGCATTGGTATTAACCTTTTAGACATTGTGAGGGAGAGAAATGCAAAGAACGATATTAATTGTAGAAGATGAAGACATCTTACGTGAAATAGTTAAAGATTATTTATTGCATGAAGGATTTGAAGTATTAGAATCAGCAAATGGAAATGAAGCCTTAGCTATATTTGAAGAACATGATGTACATTTAATTATCCTGGATATTATGTTACCGGAGTTAGATGGATGGTCTGTTTGTCGACGGATTCGCAAATCATCCGATGTGCCTATCATTATGTTGACTGCCCGAGTGGATGAAGATGATACCTTACTTGGTTTTGAATTAGGTGCTGATGATTATGTTACAAAGCCGTACAGTCCGCCAATTTTATTGGCACGAGTAAAACGATTAATTAATAGTCGATATGCTTCTGCAGGTAAGTCTTGTAATGAAGATACTATAATTAATAGCGGTATCCACGTCCATTTCCCGTCACGTACAGTGCAAGTAAATGGAGAAAATATAAGTTTGACACACACGGAATTTGAATTATTAACATATTTAATGCAAAATCAAGGGATTGTTATTTCAAGAGATCAGCTTATTACTAAAATTTGGGGTTATGAATTTGCTGGTGATGATCGTACGGTCAATAGTCATATCCGAAATTTACGTTATAAATTAGGTGAAAAAGCAAATTGTATTGTAACTGTTATTCGAGCCGGTTATAAATTTGAGGGCAAAGTATGAAAATAGGGATTGTATCAAAATTATTTATGCTAACAACAACATTATGCATGCTTATTTTGGTGACTATTTTTATTGGGCAAACAATATTTTTTAAACAATATTATGCAAACCAAAAGGTTAATAAAATTGAAACTGGTATTCAATCTTTTACGAAAGATTATTTAAAGGCAGGAGAAGATGTACCAGCAATACAAAAACTTCAGCAGGATTTTTACCAAGAAAATACGACGTGGATTACAACGCTAGATAGTGTAGGAAATATTAGATACGCTAATGATTTTTCTGTAGATATTCATTTAGATCCTCCTCTAGATAAGAATTTTTCTAATCGTGTAATGAACATCCCACTATACAGCTTCATTGGATTAGAAGATTTGCAAAGGGTAAGATATGATTTAGAACAGGGTAATAGCATTTTGATTGATGGAGTGCAAAAAAACGATACCGTCATTCCTTCAATTTTAACGGTAGAAAATAATAATGTTGTATTAGAAAATGTGCAACTATCTGAAAAATTATATGGCAAAAGGGATGCAAAAGATCCTAAAGGCAGCTCGCAGATATTTTTAAAGGGGGTCATTAACAAATTACAAATACCCGAAGGAACCATAGGTTCAAACATTTATACAAATCGTGTGTTAATAGATAGAATAAAACAATTTCAAGTAAATCTCATATTCAATGAAAATCGTTATAGCAAAGCTGAAATAATGGACTATGAGGAAAATAATATTCATTACAAAATATTTATTAGTCCCATAAAAGATATGAATGGCGAGACAACGTATATTTTTGCTATGACATCATTACAACCAGTGGATGAAGCTGTACAAATGTTAGGAGGTTATTATATATACCTGATTATATTTGTACTACTTCTTATTGTTCTGGCATCATTTTATTTTTCGAAAAAGATCGCTAAACCATTGTTAAAAATTAATGATACGACATATAAGATGGCAAACTTGGATTTTTCAGAGACAATACCTATTACATCAAAAGATGAAATTGGTACATTATCCTACAATATAAATACACTTTCTAACACTTTACATTCGTATATCAATCAGTTGCAAGAAGATATAGAGAAAGAAAAACAATTAGAAAATACACGTAAAGAGTTTATTTCAGGTGTTTCACATGAATTAAAGACGCCTTTGAGTATTATGAAGAGCTGCATTTCAATCTTGGAAGATGGTGTTGCCAAAGATAAAAAAGATTATTATTTTAAGGCAATGACTAAAGAAGTGGATAAAATGGATATGCTCATAGTTGATATGCTTGAATTAGCAAAATTTGAGTCTGGTACGTACAAAATGAAAATGGAAGTTTTTTTTATTGACCAAGTTATTGAGTATATATGTGAGCAATTAGCTATAGATATAACGAATAAGCAAATACAGGTTTATAAACAACTATCTAAAATTCAGGTTGTTGCCAATCAACATCGAATCGAACAAGTTATCACGAATTTTATTACCAATGCAATTCGTTACACACCAGAACATCAAAGTATGATGATTTCCGCGATAGAAGAAAATGAGCGCGTAAAAGTATGTGTGGAAAATAAAGGGGCACATATCTCCGAAGAACATCTAGAGAAAATATGGGATCGATTTTATCGTGGAGATACATCTCGTCAACGTTCGAAAGGCGGAACTGGATTGGGGCTTGCTATTTCAAAGAATATTTTAGAGCTACATGATTCGGAATATGGGGCAAAAAATACTGAAGATGGAGTACTGTTTTATTTTTACTTAAACAAAAAAGTGTAGATATTTTATTCATACTGTATTTTAGCTGTCTGTCCAATGGTCCTTACATTGAGCAGATGGCTTTTTTTGTTTGGCATGCTCAGTAATTCACAGCATTATTTTATTTCTTTAAATGATATCAATATCATCTTTACCTAATCTTTATCCCTCTCTATTATTCTGTCTACAGTAAAAGAAAACCTGGAGGTATATTGATATGACAAAAAAAATATTTTTGAGTGCGCTAATTGCAATGCTCATAATATTCGCGGTAGCCTGCGGAAACGAGCAGAATAAAAAACAAATAGTTCCAGTTGATTCGCAAGATCGATATAAGTCGGTTTATAGTAAAAGTGTATTTTTAGGTGATTCGTTATTAACCGGATTAGCAGATGAGTTAGAGGATTCCAATGTGATTAGTAATGCAGGTGCCACTGCTTTATTCTCCCTAAAAGAAGTTGATAATATAGCAAGTAAAAAGCCTGAAAATGTATTTATCTTGTTGGGGTCAGATGACTTGTTGTGGCCAGTAGACAATCCTGTTGAGGAATCATTAATGAACTACACAAAATTAATAGAAGAAATAAAGGGAAAGCTGCCGAATGTAAAGGTATATGTTTTATCGGTTCCCCTTGTGACAAAAGAAGCAATGAAGGTGGAACCACGCTATAAAAATATTCCGGATTATAATAAGGCACTCGAGAAGATGGCAGCAACGGAAAAGATCGATTACATCGCTTTGTCCCCTATATTTGAAAAACACCAAAATCTCTATGATAAGGATGGGATACATTTTACGGCAAGTTTTTATCCTCTTTTACTAGATCATATTGAAAATTATTTCCACTCTTCTAAAAACAATGGAGAAGTGCGTGATGGATTATAAAAGGGAAGTAGCTACAGATAAAATCAAGAAAAGCCGTTATATGCCAGGGTTAGATGGGATAAGAGCGTTCGCAGTTTTTGCAGTGATCGCCTACCATCTAGGTTTTGGATGGGCTTCTGGAGGTTTTTTAGGTGTAGGCGTATTTTTTGTCCTATCTGGTTATCTCATTACAGATCTGCTGCTAATGCAATGGGAGAATACCGGACAGATTAATTTGCGTAATTTTTGGGTCAGACGTGCCAAACGCTTGTTACCAGGACAGCTTCTTGTATTGTTAGTGGTGGCTATATGGATAACAGTGTTTAACTTTTCCGAATTAGCTAATCTCTGGGGTGATTGGCTAGCTTCGCTTTTTTATGTAACTAATTGGTGGTTCATTTTTAATGATGTTGGCTATTTTTCCAATTTTGGAGATCCCTCTCCTTTATTACATTTCTGGTCTTTGGCTGTCGAGGAGCAGTTTTATCTTGTCTGGCCATTTTTGCTCTTACTGGGACTCCGTTTCATACATAAACGCAAGCTACTTATTGGGTTTATACTTATCTGTACATTAGCTTCTACTCTTGGAATGGCATTCCTCTATCAGCCAGGGCTAATGGATACAAGCAGGATTTATTTTGGAACAGATACTCGTATGTTTGCCCTGCTAATTGGAGCGATACTTGCATTTTGTTTACCTAATCAAATGTTTGCGGAGAAGAATACTGATAACAAAGCCTTGCGTATTTCATTAGATATAATTGGCGCAACTGGTCTTGCCATTCTATTTTGGATGATTTGGCAGACCAATCAGTATGAAGCTTTCCTATACCGTGGCGGAATGGTATTACAGTCTATTGCTACGGCTTCAGTAATACTCGCAGCGATTCATCCATCAACATGGATCAGCCGTGTTTTGGGATGCAAGTTGCTGCGCTGGTTCGGTGTTCGTTCATATGGAATTTATTTATGGCATTATCCTATCTTAGTTTTATTCTTCCCTCTATCAGAAGGGGGAAACTCCATCGTTCGCACTTTCATACAAATTGTAATGATTCTTTTGATTGCTTCGATATCTTGGCGGTTTATCGAGCAACCAATCCGTTACGGGACGGATAGAAGTATGTGGAGGAAGATTTGTCGTTCCAATAGTACAGCAGGTTCTACTATGAAAAAATAAAATACAGTGCCCAGTCATCTTTTCGAGAACCGTTAATGAACCCTTGAACTTTACAATTGACCAATTAATATCAAATTGAAGTCTGTTATTTGTTTGAAATCCGTTAGTCTAGTTCCGTTATACCACGGGGAAAGGACTGACGGATTTTTGCCGTTTTTTAGAAAAACTTATATTTTAGAGCACTATCCACATTTTATTATTCTTTAAATGATAACGATATGAACTTCACCTGCTCTTTACCTCCATCTAATATTCTTTAAACGGTACTAAGATTCATATAGAAAGAGGAGGAAGATCGACTTTGGGACAGCAGCGGGAAAATCAGAGAAATCATACGATAAAAAGGAAAAAAATCATAAGTTTGGGACTACTATTATTGACTATTTTCCTATTATTCTTTCTTATTAGAAGTTTTAATTCTCCTCCTCTAAAGAGAGAGATAGAAAAAGATGTGAAAAATTTTAATAGGAAAACAGGGACATTAAAAACTTCATCAACCAATTCAAAAAAAGCTAACGGGAAAGTCATTTACTTAACTTTTGATGACGGTCCATCTTCCGCAACGGATGACATCCTTAAAACCTTACAAGAACATCAGGCTAAAGCAACTTTTTTTATGCTTTCTCCTCATATGCAGGAGCGTCCTGATGTTGTAAAACGGATAGTTGAAGAGGGGCATAGCGTAGGCTTACATGGTGTAACACATGATGTTAACCAGTTTTATCATTCCAAACAAACGGTTCTTGGTGAAATGAATGAAGCGCAAAAAGTACTCGAAAGTATTACTGGAATCCATTCTGTACTTATTCGTTCTCCATACGGAAGTGTACCTTATCTAGTCAAACCGTTCAGAAAAGCTTTGAATGCACAAGGCTATCAAATATGGGATTGGAACATGGACAGCCGTGACTGGGACCTAAAAAATGGGAAGTATGTGGAAACTGTTATTGATCAAATCCAACAATTCGAAGGAAATGATGCTGCCCAACCGGTTGTGTTGTTGCATGATAAATCCAATACTGCGAAATATTTACCGAAGTTATTGGGCTATTTAACAAAACAAGGGTTACAAATGAAGAAACTTGATGATTCTATAGAACCGGTACAATTCAAATGCTATGACCGTTGCCATCGACTTGATGAACAATAAACACTCCAAAACAATAGAAAAATAGAAAGAAGGCAGAAACATGAAGAAAAAAATGTTGAGTATTACTTTTCTCTTATTTTCAATCATTATATTATCTGCTTGCACAAGCAATTCCAGCGACAAAGACAATAGCGGAAATCATCAGAGCAAGAGCGGTAAAAACAGTGACACAATATATAAGGTTGTCATTGATCCAGGACATGGCGGTACAGATGTCGGGGCAACAGGAGCCAGTGGACAGAATGAAAAGAATTTTACTTTAAGTGTGTCGAAAAGGGTGGAAAAACTATTGGAACAGGAACCCCAAATAAAAGCTTTTATGACAAGGTCGGATGATCGTTTTATATCGCAAGAAAGCCGGTACAGACCCCAATATGCCAATAAATTGAATGCAGATTTATATATATCTATTCACGGAAACACTTTTTCCAATCCCGATGTTTCAGGGACGGAAACGTTTTATTATCACAAGAATTCCCGTCTTTTAGCTGAGATATTACAGAAACATGTGGTAGAAGTAAGCGGATTTAGGGATAGAGGGGTAAAGAAGGAAGATCTTTTTGTTGTAAGGGATACTAAAATGCCGGCTGCTCTGATAGAAGTAGGCTATCTGACGAATCCTCAGGAAGAATCAAAAATGTGGAATGATGATTTTCAAAATAATATTGCCACTGCGATTGTAGCGGGGATTAAAGAATACATATACGCAAAATAGGAATATTCGCGATAAATCTATTACTATGAAACTAACATAAATGGAGTGTTTTTGCACTGCTTGTGTTGGATCGGTGCCGGAAGAAGGGAAACATGAGTAGAGGCTGTATGATCAAATATTCTGTTCTGAGGAAGTTAAAAATCAAAGATGCGATGTACTTAAAGTAACGAGGAGTTTTATTTGGATAAACGGTCACATTGATAGAGGTTTTTTTCGAGGGAGTAGAGAAGAATTACTATATGGGCCAAGCTAAATCACTATTATTAGTAAAGGAAGGTTAAATGAAAAGAGAATATAAAAAAATCCCATATGTTCTGAAGGGACAAGAACCTATAAAGCATACAACAAGCAGATTACAGTATAAGAAGGTAACTAAAGATTTAGAGGGGAAATTTAAAGAATGTATTGGAAAGATTATAGTCGGATCTTTAGATTCTATGGACCAAAGATTACTAGATAACCAAGCAACAATTGAAGAATTAGTAGATGAATATTGGTCGGTGGATGAGCAGCATTTTGTATATAAGAAAGATTGGTGGAAGATCGCATATTTGGAAGATACCGTGGTTGGAATTACTCAGCCTGTAGTCTATAAAGGTAGTGAAAGAGATGGATTAGTGGAAGGGACAATCCACTACATTGGAGTATTGCCTGAACATAGAGGTCAAGGATATATAATTGACATTCTACAAGAAACAACTGAAACTTTAAAATCTATTGGGATATGGAGAATATTTTCTGATACAGATATTAACAACTTACCAATGAGGAATGCATTTGAAAAGGTCGGATATTCCGTTTGGAGAAAAAACTAATTTGTAGCTTTTTGCATTTGTCGTCTTAGAGAACATTGCTAAAATCTACTTTTGAGCTGATCACTAGCAAACGAGGGCACAAATTGAAGAAGAATTTACGCCCTTATTTGTTGAAATTACTTAAAGACTAAAGAAGCGGTTTTCTTCTATGAAGAAGAACAATTATCCCTTAGTAAGGCCTTATTTAGGAAAAAAATTCTTTTCAACTTTTGTATTATGAATTTATGTTTACAAGATTAAAATAGTATATTTTTAACATCAAAACAGCGCGTCTCCAAAATGAAAACAGCGCTGTTTTGTAAATATATAGATTATTTATTTGTAGCTTGGCCATCAAGGTCATGATGTAGTTCTGGTGCTGGGACTATAGGGTCTGGAATGTTACCTTGTGGTGCTGGGTCAGATAGATAAACGAAATCTCCAGTACCGTCCGGAGCACTTCCGGTAGCCCATAGACCTGTAGATGATTCTTCGCCTTGTGAAAGGTCCCAGAATTCTAACGCATGCGGCTGGGATTCCTTTTCAGCTTCTGGTGGGAAGGATGCTGGTACGACTACTCCGTTTTTCTCTTCGAGTTCACTGATGGCAGCCATCCATTGATATTGATGATAGCGGTCACGGGCAAGCATTTTTCGAAATGTTGCACGAACGCCTTCGTCTTTTGTCATATGGTAGATTCGAGCAACCTGAAGACGTCCTTGACTTTCTGCATTTAGGTTTGCACGCATATCAGCAAGCAAGTTGCCACTAGCTACGATATAGCCTGCATTCCATGGAACACCTTGGGAATCCTTAGGAGTTGCTCCAAGTCCACTAACGATTAAGTGTTGAGGATTTATTCCACCCATAATAGCAGCCAATGTCGGATCTTTGGCAGCTTCTGCCTGCTGCTCGGGTGAAGCACCGTCTAGCAATTGACAAATTAAAGAACAAAGCATTTCAACGTGACCGATTTCTTCTGTGCCGATATCCATCAACATGTCTTTGTATTTTTCATTTCCGCGACAGTTCCAACCTTGGAATAAATACTGCATCATAACGGACATTTCACCGAATTGGCCGCCTAGTAATTCCTGAATATGCTTCGCAAGCTGCGGATCGGGACGCTTTACTTTTACTTCAAATTGCAATTCCTTCTGATGACGAAACATGTATATCCTCCTTTAAAATTAAGAAGCTTTTTTAGAATAATAATAAGTAACATGATGCTTGTACAGAGGTAGAATGGAAACTTAATTATTCTTACTAGTAAAAAAGCGTCTTTATGGATTGTGGATGAACTGAACCCCGAATAGTAGACACTTAAAAAAAAGTGCCCTATTCGGGGTTTTTTCTATGGGAAAAGCCCGTTATACTTAACATAATTAATTTGAACGGGAGTTATCTTATGAGTAAAATCTATTTTAATGAACATCAACGTCAACTATTAGAAGCCAATCCCAATGTTGCTTCAGTATCTGACCGAGCGATTCAATATACACCTGAATTTAAAATTAAAGCAGTAAATGAGAACTTAGCTGGGAAAGGACCTACTCAAATCTTTATAGAAAATGGGTTTGATCTTGAAATGATTGGCCCTAAAAAAGCTAAATCAGCTTTGAAGCGTTGGAGAAATACTTTTAATCAATATGGAGAAAATGGTTTTTTGGAAGAACGTCGAGGAAAAGGAAGTACGGGAAGACCAACAACTAGTGAGTTATCCGCTGATAAGAAGCTAGAAAAAGCAGAGGCTCGTATTCGTTATCTCGAAGCTGAAATTGAATTACTAAAAAAGCTAGAGGAACTCGAAAGGAAGGCGAAGAAACACAAGTAGCTCCACATGAAAAATACGCAGTCATCAATGAAGTAATTCGTAAATATCAACTAATCAATAGTGTCTCTGAGCTATGTACTGTCGCACATGTTAGTCGCAGTGGTTATTATGCATGGCTGCGGAATACTGAAAAACATGCCATTCGAGAGAACAATGATTATGAGGATTATCTCTTTTTAAAGTGCATCTATGATGCATTCAAAGGGAAAGTTGGCTATCGTGGACTTTATATGAAAGTATGTGAATTACTTGAAAACCCAATGAACCCAAAGAAAATACGCCGTCTAATGCGCAAGTATAATTTCTTTGCGAAAGTGCGACGTGCAAACCCATATAAAAATATTGCAAAAGCTACTCAAGAACATAAGACATTACCAAATAGATTAAACCGTGAATTTACACAAGACGAGCCGGAAAAAGTATTTTTAACTGACATTACCTATTTAAAGTATCGAGGAAAAACAGCCTATCTATCCTGTGTTAAGGATGTCGCTACACGTGAAATAGTGGCATATGAATTATCACAAACATTGAAAATGTCGATTGTTTACAATACTCTAGCAAAATTAGAAGAGAAATTAGGGAATAATATACATCCAGAAGCCATGATACACTCTGATCAAGGTTTCCATTACACGCATCCAGAATTTCAAAAAAGGGTGAAACAGATGAATTTGAAACAATCTATGTCACGTAGAGGGAACTGTATCGATAATGCACCAATGGAATCCTTCTTTGGACATATGAAAGATGAAATGGACTATAAAGAAGTTCATACATTTGAAGAACTAAAACAATTAGTTAATCAATATATG
The DNA here is from genome assembly GCF_038007825.1 of Heyndrickxia sp. FSL W8-0496. Lineage (NCBI taxonomy): Bacteria > Bacillati > Bacillota > Bacilli > Caryophanales > Bacillaceae > Heyndrickxia > Heyndrickxia sp. FSL W8-0496. The sequence goes on along the minus strand of NZ_JBBOXX010000001.1, from coordinate 4,254,791 downwards.
ATTTTCTATAATGCATCAAGAAGACAATGGAATTTAAAAAAGATGACTCCGGCAGAATACCGAAGTCATCTAATCGCTGCTTAAATAGCAGGGTTACTTTTATTAAACTGTCCGAAATTTAGGGCGCAGTTCAGATCTCAACTCCACAGTACTTTTTTACCCATCTTTAAGCCTATAAAACTTAAAAATAACTTTTAAAAAGGCTCTTTTCTCAAACATTGTTGCTATTTTAGTAAAGTTATAAGTAATAAATATCGACTGAGGATCGCTAAACGTTCATTTTACTGAGAAAACTTTCATGATCTTTCGCTCTCAACCCAGAATGAAAATAGGTTCACTGTCCCATAATGTAGATACCACAAACAGTGAGTATATGACGTAGCTCTTATTGGTGGTTTTACCCTGTTGAGAAAACTGTTGGAATGAATTTGGTGCACAACCCATTGTTAGCTCTCTCATTTCGAGAGATGACTACGAACAGAAAAATGTTTAATTTCAAATTCATTCCACTGTTTGTGGAATATTTTCAGAAGGTGGAGTGAAATGGAAACATTGCACAAACGATGTGCAGGCCTAGATGTTCATTCGGAAACAATAGTTGCCTGCGTCATTCTTGGAGAATCAGAAACTGACTTGATTAAGGAGACCGAAACATTTCCTACTTTGACGAAGGATCTGTTTCATCTTCTTAAATGGCTTGAGGAGAAGGAAGTAACCCACATCGCAATGGAAAGTACAGGCGTCTACTGGAAACCTGTATACAATATCTTGGAGGATTTCTTTGATATTACTTTGGCAAATGCTCAAAGGATTAAAAATGTCCCTGGAAGGAAAACAGATGTTTCGGATGCTGAATGGATTGCTAAATTATTAAGACATGGCTTAATAGAGAAAAGTTTTGTCCCTTCTGAAGACTTTCGAAATTTAAGAGATTTGACTCGCCTCAGAAAAAAATGGATTGGACACATGACATCCGAAAAAAACCGAATCCAAAAGGTACTAGAGTCCTCAAATATTAAATTAAGCACAGTTATTTCAGATGTATTTGGAGTATCAGGACGAAAACTGTTGGAACAACTCATGAATGAAGGTTATATCGACCAAGAAGATGTCGAACAAAAAATACATGGAAGAATGGCCCATAAAAAGCAATTGATTACCGACTCACTATTTGGAACATTAAATGATCACCAGCTATTTCTTATTAAGCAATCTTGGATGCACATTGTTAATTTAGAAGAATTAATATCAGATATCGAGAAAAGAATCGACGTCATTTTATCCAACTATCAGGAGGAAGTACAGCTTCTGATTACAATGCCGGGAATTAAGAAAGACACGGCAGCTGTTATCATTGCGGAAATAGGAGTAGATATGGGACAATTTCCAACCTCTAAACATCTTGCATCATGGGCAGGATTGTCGCCCGGAAATCACGAAAGTGCCGGAAGGAAAAAAAACACTAAAACAGTTAAAGGAAATCCTCATATTAAATCTGCATTGTGTGAGGCTGCGTGGGCTGTTTCAAGAAGTCGGAAACAAAGATTAGGAATCAAATATTGGTCACTAGCTGCAAGAAGGGGAAAGAAAAAAGCACTCGTTGCCATCGGACATCGAATGCTAACTATTGTCTATCATATGCTTCAGAATAAGGAACCCTACCACGAGTCAACTTAAATTAGCATTATAGACAAACAACAGAAAAGTTAAACGAGAAACCGAAAAACTCGGTAGCTCTGCTTTCCTATTGCCCAAATTAAATTATTTATAGCTTGCACAATTTTAATCAAGTTTAAACTCAATAAATTATTCTTAAAGTTGTTGGGAGTAAAAGCTGGCAGTTGGGCTTGTACAAAAGCAACAAACGATACAAAAACAGCCTTTAAAAAAGAAAACAAATCCAAGGGTTTAACCTGATTTTTAGGGAAAGAATGATAAAGAAGGTGCAGTAAAACCATTGTAGATCCAAGAAGGGTTCATATTTTTTGTGAAGCTATTGTGTGAAAGGGATAGATTAACAGAATACAGTAAAAGAGATAAATTAAATCTTTTAGAAAAAGTATAAATCCCGAACTTTGTATAATAAGTAGTCTTTTTGAGTTGCCGTTTTTTTTTTTTTTTAGATTGGGAGTTAAATTCTCTTACCAATATAATAATCTAGCATTTTAAAGAATAAGGGTTTACCTCCTTAAAAAGTAAAGCCTTTTTTTGTTATTCCACGATAGGAGTAGTTTAGCTAAATAAGTACAAACATGTAAATATAGGAATACATTCCGTTCATTTTTAAGGAATGGCTATTTACAAAATGAAGATGTCTGATTATAGTTATTAAAGAGTCATTATATCTATGACAGGAATAATAGTGTCAAGCAACATAGTTTCCAATTAAAATATAGGCTTTTTTCAGAATGGTTGCTAATTAGGTAAAGTTTTAGTAATTAGTATGATAAAAAAAAGCCAAATTATAACTTGAAGGAGATAGAGATATAATGGAATTTTGGGAATCAAGTTTTATTGACAAACAGACAATGTGGGGATTCGAGCCCACCAACTCCGCAATTTTAATAAAGGACTTTTTCCTTGAAAAAAACGTTAAGGATATATTAATACCAGGTATTGGATATGGAAGAAATGCGAAGGTATTCATTGAAAATGGAATAAATGTTACGGGTATTGAGATTTCAAAAACAGCAATTGGTTTGGCGAGGCAAAATGGAATTGATAATGAAATTTTTCATGGTTCTGTTACTGATATGCCTTTTGATAACAAACTTTACGATGGCATATTCTCTCACGCACTTATACATTTATTGAATGAGCAGGAGAGAAAGAAGTTTATTAAAGATTGCTACGATCAGTTAAAACCGAATGGATGTATGATTTTTACAACTGTTTCAAAAAAGGCACCAATGTTTAGTAAAGGCAAACAATTGGATAAAGACTATTTTGAGATAATGGAAGGGGTAAAAATGTTTTTTTATGATTCTGACTCCATAAAACAAGATTTTGGAGACTATGGTTTGGTTGAGTTTTCGGAAATTGATGAGCCAAATAAGGACATGAAAAATAAACCTTCAATAAATTTTATAATGGTGAAATGTATGAAAAAATGGTAAAGGTAAGAATGTGCTTTTTGCTTCATTTTACCGGAAAATATTGTGATGCAGGAGTGCCAGCAAAAGTTATAAAAAAATTAATAATAATTTAGAGTAATCATTATCATTGAATATATACCTTAAAAATTCCAAGTTTAATAGGCTTTCCTTTTCATACAATAAAAAAAGTGGTGCAACGTTAGTACCACTTTTTTGAAGTCTAGATTGGGATTATTAGTTTTGTAATCTTTTCAAATAAGGAAAGGTTATTTACTGAAAAAGATTGTACTTCAGACATTCATGTCCTCTTCCTACTTTAATTATAGCATATAAAAAAAGTACATTATAGACTATTTCTTTCTATATCGTGCTGGTAAAATCTATAGAACATTAACGGTTAGGAGAGATGTTGAATGAGTTCTTTGGTTCTCGATTTTCAGGAGATAAAAAAAACACAGCTTTCGCTCGTTGGAGGAAAAGGGTTAAATTTAGGAGAATTATCAAAAATTCAAGGAATACAAGTACCAGAAGGATTTTGTATTACAACAGTGGGATTTCAAAAAGCTATCGAACAAAACGATGCGTATCACGCTTTATTGGGCCAACTAAAAATGCTACAGGTTGAAGATCGAGATCAGATTGGTGAAATCAGCCGTAAGATTCGACAAATTCTGCTGGAAGTTGAAATTCCTTCCGATGTTGTGAAAGCAGTTACTCACTATCTCTCCCAATTTGGCGAGGAACATGCTTATGCAGTGCGTTCTAGTGCGACTGCAGAAGATTTACCACATGCATCTTTTGCGGGTCAGCAAGACACCTATTTAAATATCATCGGCAAAGAAGCAATTATGCAGCATATTAGTAAATGCTGGGCTTCCCTATTTACAGATCGTGCGGTCATCTACCGTATGCAAAATGGATTTGATCACAGTCAAGTGTATTTATCCGTTATCGTTCAAAAAATGGTGTTTCCACAGGCTTCAGGGATTTTATTTACCGCTGATCCAATAACCTCCAACCGAAAGCTCCTATCAATCGACGCCAGTTTTGGACTTGGAGAAGCATTAGTTTCTGGTATTGTAACGGCCGACTGTTATAAAGTGAGAGAAGAGGAAATCGTCGATAAGAGGATAGCAACAAAAAAATTGGCCATCTATGCACGAGAAGAAGGCGGAACAAAGACTGAGCAGATTGCTCCTGATCAGCAAAAGTTTCAAACACTTACTAACGAACAAATTTTACAATTAGCTCACATTGGAAGACAGATTGAAGCTTATTTTGGTTGCCCGCAGGACATCGAATGTTGTTTAGTTGATGATACATTTTATATAGTCCAGAGTCGTCCTATTACTACTTTATACCCCATCCCTGAAGCGAATGATAAAGAAAATCACGTTTACATTTCTGTCGGCCATCAACAAATGATGACTGACCCAATGAAACCATTGGGATTATCTTTTTGGCTGTTAACGACTCCTGCTCCTATGCGTAAAGCAGGTGGTAGGTTGTTTGTTGATGTTACACAAAATCTGGCTTCACCTGTTAGTAGAGAAATTTTATTAAATGGTATGGAAAAACACGATCAACTCTTAAAAGATGCATTAATGACCATACTAGAGCGAAAGGATTTCATAACACCGTCCTCAAATGATAAGAAAGAACAGAGTCGTCCGAGTATAAGTAATAAAGGTAATTCGATGGTGGATTTTCAGACACTAATCGAAAACAATCCAACAATTGTTTCTGATTTGATTAAGAGTAGCGAAACATCGATAGAAATGTTAAGACAAAACATCCAAATGAAATCGGGAACGGATTTATTTGATTTTATTTTAGAGGATATCCAGGAATTAAAGAGGATCTTATTTAACCCACAAAGTTCGATTGTGTTTAGGACTGCTATGGATGCATCATCATGGATCAATGAAAAAATGAATAAGTGGTTAGGTGAAAAAAACGCAGCAGATACGCTTTCTCAATCTGTACCATACAATATTACATCGGAAATGGGTCTAGCATTAATGGATGTTGCAGATGTGATTCGTCCTTATCCGAAGATCATAGAGTATTTACAACATGTCAAAGATGATCACTTTTTGGATGAACTGGTTGAGTTTGATGGTGGGCAGGAAACCCGAGACGCGATTAATGCCTATCTTAGCAAATATGGGATGCGATGTGCAGGTGAAATCGATATAACTAGAACTCGTTGGAGTGAAAAACCTACTACACTTATCCCTTTGATACTAAGTAACATCAAGAATTTTGAGCCGAATGAAAGCAAGAGAAAATTCGAGCAAGGTCGCCAGGAGGCCTTGCAAAAAGAACAAGAGTTAGTAGATAGATTGAAACGACTACCGGATGGTAAACAAAAAGCTAAAGAGACAAAACAAATGATTAGCATCATCCGGAATTTTATTGGTTATCGTGAATATCCAAAATACGGCATGATCAATCGCTACTTTGTTTATAAGCAAGCTTTACTGAAAGAAGCGGAAAAACTTGTTCAAGCGGGAATTATTCATGAAAAAGAAGATATATACTATCTCACTTTTGAGGAACTTACTGAAATAGTACGCACAAATAAATTGGATTACGAGATTATCAACAAACGAAAAGACGAGTACAAATTATATGAAAAACTAACTCCACCACGTGTGATTACATCAGATGGTGAAATCATAACAGGTAAGTATAAACGAGACAATCTACCAGCCGAAGCCATTGTTGGTTTACCTGTTTCCTCTGGAGTTATCGAGGGAAGAGCACGTGTCATCTTAAACATGGAAGATGCAAATATAGAAGATGGAGATATATTAGTCACCGCATTTACTGATCCTAGCTGGACACCATTGTTTGTATCCATAAAAGGTCTAGTCACCGAAGTTGGTGGATTAATGACTCATGGAGCAGTTATCGCACGTGAATATGGCTTACCAGCAGTAGTCGGAGTGGAGAATGCAACCAAACTGATAAAAGATGGGCAAAAAATTCGCGTGCATGGAACAGAAGGATATATTGAAATATTGTAATGACTAAAATACAAGCAGATTTCATTAGTTAGCTCCGCTCCATTGGTTACCAGTACGGTGTCTTTTACCCCAAACTATCTAGAAATGATACTAGGGGGAGTAATAAGATTCCCATAAAACTTCTACTATTATATTTAAATTGAATTATTCTATGAGCGACGCAAAAATAATCATTTGCGTCGCTTTTTACATGGGCAATAATTTGTTAGTGTAGTCCATTGTCATAGTTCTTTATTTGCTAAAAAAAATATCATTAATTGATATATCAAATTATGATATAATTCTGGACATATATATCACATCATGATATATTGTTTATAGATATATGTATCGTTTTGTGATATATCTTATGATGATATAGAGGGTGAAGGAATGAATAAAGCGGAGCAATTAACAGATTCAATGTTTTATATTATGGCTGCATTAACGAAACCAAGGCATGGTTACGCAATTATGAGCTTAATTGAAGAAACAACAAAAGGTGCAATTACAATAGGTCCCGCTTCAATGTACACGATTATTAAAAAGTTATTAAAACAAGAATGGATTTATTTATATGATGGTTCGGATTCAAGACGTAAAACCTATCTGCTCACTGAAAAGGGTAGAGACGTGTTAGAAGAAGATGTAAAGCTAAGAAAACAGATGATTCAATTAGCGGAAACTGGATTGAAGGAGGTGGAAGAATGAAACAAACAAAGTATATTATGTCAGGTGGGTTAGCTTTTTCTGAGGATAAGGACATGGAAAAATTACGCCAATTTTCTTTGAAGGGTTGGCATGTCAGTGATTTTAAGTTTATGGGATATACGCTTAAAAAAGGAGAAAGCTTTGATTATATCTACAGTGTAGATTATCGTTCGTTAAACGAGGATGAAGTAGAGGAATACCTTGACTTTTTTTCATCTGCTGGATGGTCGCATATTGCCTCAGAAGGTGATATTCATTTATTCCGAGCAGATCCTGGTACAATACCAATCTATAGCGACCGTGACACATCGGCTGAAAAGTATGCGAATTTAGCCCTTTCTATGAATTACTTTGCCATTCCGCTCGTTTTAATAACAGTGATCGCATGGATTGGAGCAATGATCAGTTCAGGTACCTTTCAATCAGTACTTTATGTGATAGCTATTATTTTAACTGTATTTGCCATTCCGACAGCTTGGACTGTAATCACGACATACAATAACAAATGGAAGGCAAAAGAAAAAAAAGGATTCGTCTATTTATCAAAAACGATACTAATCCTTTTCTTCTTAATGGCTGTTATGATTTTGTTTTTAGTCAATGGTAGTGCAGTTCAACTCATAGTATCTATGATCATTGGAGCAATCTTACTTCCAACTGCAATTTGGGTCATCATGTCTATTTATCATAAAATAGGTGGGAAGAAAGCTTAGGATAAGCGTTTCATTGTAAATTTTTTTGACATTTTTATGGAGCTATCAAGTACAAGACTTGAGGAAGATGAGATCGCTACGGCGATCTTTTTTTGTTCCACTATAGGGTTTGTAAATTTAATAAAAGAATAATAAATAGCCCTTAGTGTAGGCAGGCTAATGCTGAGGTGTTTATATGAAAAGACAATTAGGAATATTAATCGTTTTATGTTTAATGATAGTAACTTTTCCCAATTTCTCAAAAGCAATTAAATATAACCATAACAGCAAAACTATTCGTGAAATTAAACATCACGTCGATTTTAATGTACTCGTACCAAAAAATGTACCTGATGACTGGACATTAGAAATCAAAACTTACCCATGGGAAGTAAAGACCAATTTCACCAGCTTTAGATTGCATTATATGGATAAAAACGATGAAAAAATGAAGATTAGTATTGAACAAACGAAGGAAGCAGAGAAGCAAACGGAAGAGAATAATCCGTATGCCAAGACAGTAATTATAAATGGACATTTAGGCAAATTAATAAAATGGGGAAATGATGGTGAAGTTGATTATAAAGGAGAAATTTTAACTGGTGGTGTACTTCAGTGGACACAAGATGGGACAAACATAGAATTATTTAGTTTAACTATACCTATCGAGAAAATGTTAGAGATTGCACGTTCTATAGAGTAGGCAGTCATTACATAAAGAAATCGTTGGTGTAATCAGGAATAATTCCTTGTGGTTCAATTTTTAATTGAACCAAAGATGCAGGATAGTTGGATAATATTTGGAGATTATACATCTAAAAAAGGGTGTAAAACTATGAAAAGAATAAACCTTATTGTTTTACTTTTGTTAAATGTTATTGGTTCTAACGAAAAGGCATATGCCAATACAAATAATCCTCCAAGACCATTTGAAGAGATATTTCCTGAAGTTGGTTATAAATCTGTAGATGAGGCAATAAAAGAATTTGAGGATTATTTCAAACAAGATTTGAAGCTACCCCTCCGACACCCCCCCATTACTTTTACACATCAGTTCGGAAGGTTTAGTAACTTAGAAGGCGATAGTAACGATTCGTTTGAAGTAAAGTTTATAAGTGATAAATCACCTGAAAATCATTATAAGATTAATGTTCACCCTATAAAGCATAAAATCTTAATCCCAGATAAGTATGTTTTAAAACTCGTTAAACTAAAAAACGGTAATGATGCAACATATATGAACGTATCAGGTTTTAATATATTAGTTTTCGAAAGAGATACTTGGCAATATTTCTTAAGTATTGATAAAAGGCTGTCTAGAAAGGTGACTCTCGAAATGTTAGTTGATATTGCTGATTCAATTGATTATTAACTAAAATAAAAAATTAGTTATTAAATGAACATGTACATTCTTTTTATAAGGGACATTTTAAAAAAATCATGGTGAAGTCTAGTTGAATAATGAAAAGTTAAGGAACTCTATATAGAGGGACTTATTATTGTTGGTATGTAATTGTTAGGAAGAACCTCAAGATTAATTTCAAAGGTGAAAATGTACTCAAGCCCTTTTGGGATAAGCGAAGTTAACTCTAGCTATGCTCCACAAATTATCTATAAACACAATAAATAAAGACCAGATAAAGAGTTATTCATAATCTTTACAAAAGGGCTCAGATTGTTGAAGAATAGTAGGAACTTGGTTGTAAGATTTGAAACTACATGTTTTTGAATATTTAATACCATCCGGCTAAAATTACAGCTGTCACAAATATTATTTGCAGGATGGTTCTAAGAAACAAAGGCGTAACGGGTCTTTCATCAATCCTGACACTTACCTTTGCAGCATGGATATTAGCTGGAAACATAACAATTAGTAAAATGACCAAGCATATCGAAGCAATTTTTGAAGTGATCGTTATTAGCAGACCTAAAGCACCGATAATTTCCAATATCCCCGTAATTGTTACGATGAAATTGGGATATGGCAACGAAGAAGGTACCATTTTAATAAGACCTGGACGTCTCTTTCCCCAATGAGCCATTGCAGTAAATAAAAACATGATAGCGACAGCAAGGCGCAATGATGTTTGCCATTCATTCAAAGGTAATTCAAAATAACCAATTACACTAAACAGCAGAAATCCAACAATTAGAACAATAAAAGGAGCCATTTAATTCATCCTCTCTTGTTAATTTAAAATGCTTTTGTAATCATAAGATACAAAATGACCACAGGTAATAGGGTAGCTGCTATTCCTACAATTGCCCAATAACGAGATACATTCTTATATTTATTCGAAATGACTCCGTCGTCTATTGATCGGGCACTGTAACGGACCATGCTTCGCTGTATGGGTATAAGTACCGCTAACCAAAGAAAGCCGGTTAATACAAACAGGAATAATGACAATGTAAGCCAATTGAAAGTGTCCATTGAATAGCCTGATTGAACGGCCATTAAAATGCCTGAAACAATAATTAGTATTAATCCTGGCAATGTAAAGATGAAATCAGCCAACATAACGTTTTTCACAGTATGATGAATAAACTTAGGATCCCTTTTTATATCAGCTCTAATTTTCCAAAAGGCGGCAGTGACAATATTCCCAAGAAAAATAACTGCTCCAAGAATGTGCAAAAACAACAAAACGTTCATTGTGGTTAGCACCCTTTCTTTTATTTTGGTTTTGATTGCAGTAAATCCACCATAAGTAATGAAAAATCATCTGCACTGAAATCGTGAGAATCATTAAAGATGGAACTGCGCACACGGAAGCCGTAGGAGATCAATATAAATAACTCAGCTGTCTTATCTGCATTAACCGATAAGGGAATGACCCCAGCATGTTGACCGGCAGTAATCCACTGTTTGGATAATTGAAGGGACTGATCGTAAAATTTATTAATTATTGTACTGACAGCAGGCTGATCGTTCTTCGATAACAAATAAAGAAAGATTTGATTTGTTGCATCGTGGGGGTCTTGCAGTGATGGCAAATTTTTAACAATTTCTTTCAAAGGGCCTTCAAACTCTTTTTTACCTTGGTTTACTTCCGCAAAAAATCGATCATTGGTTTCTTCAATCCTTTCCTGTAAAACTAAAGCCAATAGTTCATCCTTGCTTTTCACATAATGGTATATAGCTCCTTTGGAAAGTCCAGTACGTTTGATAATGTCGTTCAGAGTCATTTTGTGACATCCTCTTTCCTGTACTAAAGCTCTTGTTGCATCCAATAGTAACTTTTTTGTATTTTTTCGTTTTGATTCTCGGTCCATTCCTCTTCATCCTTTATCGTTAGATTTATTGATAAGGTTATAATAACATACCGACGGTCGGTTTGGAAACAATTTCTTATTTAATTACTCTGTTTAACAGTATTAGCTAATATTATTAATGTGTTATTCCATTAAAGGACGCTTTTCTTTAATAAGTTCGCGTCATTTTTGTTGCCAACACATTTAAGGATTAAGTTTATTAGGTGAAAAAGAATTGTTAAGTATTGTACTTAAGTAAAGGGGGCAAGAGTTGAAATCTTAGAGGTAGTAATGTATTTATCGAATTGTTGCAAAGGACCGTAAAATTCAATAAATACATAAAATCCTCTTTAATTTATTTGGTAACATTTAGTAATGTTTATATAGAGATGTAAAGAAAGGGGAATCTATACTACATGTGTGGAATACTTTGAAATGATTAGTTAATTGAATAGAGAGATAATGGCGATTCTTGATTGTTAAGGATCAATCTATAATCATTCAAGGGATTCCATGGTGTGGACAATTAAATTTCCATTACTAAGCAGATACCTTTGTATATCTGTTTTTTTATGGGGAGAATTACATCTCTATTGGCACTATCATAGCGTTCCTATATCGGGGGAAAATTAATGACAAGTCAGTACGAAAATGAAGAAATGCTAACAGGAGGAAATGTCTCTAACGTTTATCGTTCGAGAGATACTGTTAGGCGAGAATTAAAACCAGAAAGTCCCAAAATTCATAAGTTATTAAAGCACTTAGAAAACAATGGGTTTAGTTATGCACCAAAGTTCTTAGGTATTGATGAAAAAGGGAGAGAGATTTTATCATTTATTGAAGGAGAAGCTGGTAATTATCCTTTAAAAGAATATATGTGGTCAAATGAAGGATTAAAAGATATAGCTAAAATGCTACGTCATTATCATGATGCAGTAAGTGACTTTCCCTTATCAGATGATTGGAATCCAATAGATAATACTCCAAACAAGATGGAGGTTATATGTCACAATGATTTTGCTATATATAACATCATTTTTAATCACCAAAAACCAGCAGGCATAATTGATTTTGATATTGCTGCTCCTGGTCCAAGACTTTGGGATATAGCTTATACTCTATATACTTGCGTTCCTTTAAGTAGACTTTATCACACTGAAACAGGTGAGGCAGTTTATTATGATTCATTAAAGGATGCCAAACGAATAAAAGAAAGAGTTAAATTGTTTTTTGAATCTTACGGTATTGAGGGATTAATAGAAGATTTTGTAGAGATGGTATTGTTACGATTAGAAGGATTATGTAAATTTATGATAAGAAAGGCTAGTGAAGGTGACATTGCCTTTCAAAAGATGATGAATAATGGGGAACTTAAACATTATAAAAACGATATAAATTTCATTCGTGAACATGGAAAAGAGTGGATTTGAAGAATAAGTAAAAAAAGAAGTAGCGTTAAGCCTAGAAGGTTTGACGCTGTTTTTGTTAAATATCATTCTCTTCAAGAGGCAGGTTAATAAAATAAAGCAGGACTTTTAGATGGGGTGTCGTATTCTATTTGTATACAATAGTCATAGAGTGATTGAAATGTGTTTAAGGGCTACAAATTTGAAGAAAGCTGTTTTCTTCATTTTAGTTTTACTTATTATTTGTTTCGCATATACATACCAAAAACCAATATAAACAACTGGGAAAAGTGCAGATTATACAGCTTTGAGTTTGCAATCTCCACCAAAAATTGGGGATAAAAGCTGTGGATATTATTAGAAAATTTCTATTGATAAAATGAATGTTTTTCAAAACTACCAATCAATGTGAGTCCACTAAAAATGGTAATGATCTAGCCGTTAGGATAGATTTACATAACAGAAAACAAATAGTATTTTTATTTTGTGTCACGAAATTAATGGGGAGGGATAAACATGGAATACCGTCGTTTAGGAAATACAGGACTAAAAGTGAGTGAAATAAGTTTAGGGAGCTGGCTTACGTATGGTGGGTATGTAGAGGAACAAAATGCTACAGCATCTATTGATAAGGCATATGACCTTGGGATAAATTTTTTTGATACTGCCAATGTTTATATGCAAGGGGGAGCAGAAATTGTAGTCGGAAAAGCCTTAAAGAAGTACGTACGTGATTCCTACGTTTTAGCCACGAAGGTATTCTGGCCAATGGGTGATGGGCCGAATGATCGTGGGTTATCCCGAAAGCATATAATGGAACAATGTCATGCGAGTTTAAAACGTCTTGACACCGATTATGTGGATATTTATTACTGTCACCGTTTTGATCAGGAAACCCCGCTCGATGAAACATTGCGGGCCTTAGATGACCTTGTACGCCAAGGAAAAGTATTATATATCGGAGTTAGTGAATGGACAGCTGAGCAAATTACAGAAGCTGTACATCTTGCAGACAAAAAGCTCCTTGACCGAATTGTTGTCAGTCAGCCACAATACAGTATGCTTCAACGGTATATTGAAAAGGACATCATCCCAATATGTGAAAAACATGGTATTGGCCAAGTCGTTTGGTCTCCTCTTGCCCAGGGTGTTTTAACTGGTAAATATCAGAAGGGTTCTCAGGCACCTGCAGGAAGCCGTGCATCACAAGAAAAATACAGTAATCTATTTGGATTATTAACTGATGAGAATCTCGATAAAGTGGAACTACTAAAAGAGGTCGCCAAAGACAATGACATGTCACTTGCCACACTTGCACTATCGTGGATTTTACGACAACAAAATGTCTCCAGTGCTCTTGTTGGGGCCAGTCGCCCTGAACAAATGGAGGAAAATGTAAAAGCATCAGGTGTAAAGTTAAATGATGAAACTCTTAATCGAATTGAGGATATTTTAAGATAAGGCACTGTAAAAAGGTTAGGAAGTAATACGTGGAAATGGTGTTTTTTCCTATTCGAATATCAATTAAATACCTTTTCACTTTAAGTTCTTGTTAGACTCAAGGGTGCAAAAATTAAAGAATCAGGGTTGCTGCGGCAATCCTTTTTTGTAGATAGCTAACGGGCAGTTTGATGGGAGGGAATCGACTGGTTCGTATCGAAATTATAAGTTATGCAAGAAAAATATGCCACAAATGAAGTTTTGATTAAAGGGAGTATCTATGAAAGGGATTAATTGGGGGGAGTAGAATGGATGTACGGACACTATTGTTACAGCAATGGGCAAGCTGCTTAGATGAAGAAGATTGGTTTCCACCACTTGAAAAAGTACTAGAGAATATTACTCTTGAACAGGCAATTTGGAAGCCAGTTGAGGGGAAAATGAATTCTATTTGGGAATTGGTTAGTCATTTACTTTTCTATGAGAAGAGACTTCTAATGCGATTTCTTGGTGAAACAGAAAATGAACCCCAGGCAGAAAATAATGAATCTACATTTCGATTACCACCTACGACGCTTCAAAACTGGATAGAAACAAAACAAGAATACTTTAATGTTCATCGGGAACTTGAAAAAATACTAGCAAAATCAGAACACGAAGACTTGTATAGACAAATCCCTGGAGAAAGATCATTAGTGCTTGAACTAAAAAGCTTAGCCTTGCATAACGCATATCATATTGGGCAAATTGTATTCTTAAGTAAAATGCAAGGAGCTTAGGCATTAGCTTTTAAAGAGCTATATTAGCTTTACAGTTATTCCATATAGAAGGGTTTTGTTAAAGAAGAATATTAATTTATTGTAATGGAATTCCTACAATTCAACTTAATTCACCTGAAACAACTTATTGATTAAGTACAAATATTCTATTGGGGGAGCCCTATGACTGATATAGCTTTAGACAATATTAGGATTACAGTGGACTCAAATGAAACGGACTACAACCAGGTATGTAATAATTTATATGAGTACAATGTTTGTGCGACAAATGGGTTGCTCAAAAAGCCAGGCAAGGACATTAATTTATATCTAAAAGATGATTCAGGCAAAGTTGTGGGCGGTTTGTTTTGTGAAACCTGGTCTTATGGTCTGTATATTGATGTATTTTGGATAGCTGATGAATACAGAAACAAAGGATATGGAAAAATCATGATAGCAGAAGCTGAAAGGCTCGGGAAAGAACTTGGTTGTATATTTTCTCATACTTGCACATTTTCGTACCAATCGCCGGAATTTTATAAGCGTATGGGCTATGAGGTTTTTGCCGTTAATGATGAATATCCAGAAGATATAAAACAATTTTTCTTAAAGAAGAAATTATAGTATAAATATTTACTATTACACTAACAGAAATCGTAAATTGAAGAAGAAAGAACATAACATAATAATTATATAAAATATATTATGTCCTTTAACTATAGGCGCAGTTGATTTTACAATAATTCTCAAATTCACTTTACATATACTAATGTATATGATAAATTACTCAATAATAAATTTGGCAAAGGGAGGTGTAAGCAATGTTAACTGTTTTTAGAATTCTCTTCGGTAAAAATGTAAAACTTGGAAATCGTTTAGCAGACAAAGGGAGTAGTCTGTCCTTTTTTATGCTATACAACCATAGAAAAACAGTTATCGGAGCTTTGCCTCTATGGCAAATAAATTAGAGGGTAATGACTTATAGTCCTTATTTATTTGACCATATTTTATTCTAATCTCGGCACCGATAATTCTATCGGTGCTTTTTTGTGTGTATTTTTAATTTAAGCGATAGACACTTCCTTTCTAATTACTCCTATAAAACTAGAGAGTCTTGTGGAAGGATGTGAAAGATGCAATTAAAACAAAATAATAAGTACGGAAGAATAAAAGAATTCTTAAGGAAATATAATTACCCCAACTTTAGAATGAATCAAATATTGAATGCGATTTTCAAAGAAAGAATAAGTAAATTCTGCGAAATGAGTGTACTTCCAAAATCGTTAAGAGAAATTTTAGTAAAGGAATTTGGAGAGTCTATTTTAGGAATTGTTCCTTTAAAGGAACAATATTCTGAGCAGGTCACTAAAGTCTTATTTGGAATTTCGGGAAATGAAAAAATAGAAACGGTAAATATGAAATATAAGGCTGGATGGGAATCATTTTGTATATCATCTCAGTGCGGATGTAATTTTGGGTGTAAATTTTGTGCAACAGGTGACATTGGATTAAAAAGAAATTTGACTTCAGATGAAATAACCGACCAAATCCTTTACTTTTACTTAAAAGGTCATTCCATTGATAGTATTTCTTTTATGGGTATGGGAGAAGCGTTAGCCAATGTACAACTTTTCGATGCTTTAGATGTACTCACCGATCCTACGATGTTTGCTTTAAGCCCGCGTAGGTTAACTATTTCAACTATTGGTATTATACCTAGTATAAAAAAAATGACTCTGAATTATCCGCAGGTTAATTTAACGTTTTCGTTACATTCTCCTTTTCATGAACAACGAAGTAAGTTGATGCCGATTAATGATAGGTATCCATTATTAGATGTACTGGACACATTAGATGAGCATATACGAATAACATCAAGAAAAGTATATATCGCATATATTTTGTTACCTGGGGTGAACGATTCTATTGACCATGCGCAGGAAGTAGTACGTCTATTGAAAGGTCGATATAAAGAAGGTCGTTTATATCATGTAAATTTAATCAGATATAACCCAACCGTCAGTTCTCCTTTAAAGTTCGGTGAAGTTAATGAAGATGATGTTACTAATTTTTACAAAAAATTAAAATCATCAGGTATTAATGTGACCATTAGAAGTCAATTTGGAATTGATATAGATGCTGCATGTGGTCAATTGTATGGAAATTATCAAAAGAGCAACAAGCAGTAGTCTGAGGTGAGGATGGTGCTAATATTGTAATTCATAAAAAAAATTGTTAATATAAACATACAATTATGAGAGGACTGATGGATGAACAATGATTAACTAATCTATATTTTTATTTGAAATGAATAACTTAAAACTACAAAATATAGGATTAGTCTGTCCATTTTAAATCAATCAGTTTATACTTTATTTGTCATTATTCGAATGGCAAAAAAGAGCTTATTTAAGTTAAGTAAACGACTAATCCTTCCAATGAAAAATTGGGAGGATTTTTTATTCTCTCATAGATTTTTAACTTTAACCTATAAATAAAGGAGGGAGAGAAATGAGTAATTTAGACACAATTGTTACACATGTAAAACTCCGTATAAGTCGATAATATCCATCAAACTTATACGGAGAAATTGTGAATAGATGATGGATATACCGACTTTGTATAAAAAGTAAAAAGTATTGGTATACAAAGGAGGAATTATCATGTCAATGATACAAGTTCAAGACTTAACTTTTTCTTATCCAGGTAGCTTTGACAATATTTTTGAAGGTGTGAACTTTCAAATAGATACGGATTGGAAACTTGGATTTATCGGTAGAAATGGACGAGGTAAAACAACATTCTTTAATTTATTATTAGGAAATTATGAGTATAGTGGGAAGATCATTTCTTCGGTAGAATTTAATTATTTCCCTTATCCAGTTTCGGATAAAAATAAATATACTTATGAAATCATTGAAGAGATTTGCCATCAAGCAGAGGATTGGGAATTTCTTCGTGAAATATCCTATCTAAATGTTGATGCAGAGGTCATGTACCGCCCATTTAAAACATTATCAAATGGAGAACAAACAAAGGTGTTGCTTGCTGCCCTTTTTTTGACTGAGGGTCAATTTCTATTAATCGATGAGCCAACCAATCATCTTGACACTGATGCACGAAAGATGGTCTCTAATTATTTAAGGAAGAAAAAAGGGTTCATTTTAATTTCCCATGACAGGATCTTTTTAGATGGATGCGTTGACCACATCTTATCGATAAATAGAGCAAATATTGAAGTTCAAAGTGGTAACTATTCTTCTTGGAAGTTAAATTTTGATAGACAGCAGGAACACGAAGAGGCAACCAATCAGCGGCTACAAAAAGACATAGGGAGATTAAAACAGGCTTCAAAGCGATCAGCAGGTTGGTCTAATCAAGTGGAAGCTTCCAAAAATGGGACAACAAATTCGGGTTCTAAGTTGGATAAAGGTTTTGTAGGACATAAAGCGGCTAAGATGATGAAGAGAGCAAAGAACCTTGAATCAAGGCAACAAAAAGCTATAGAGGAAAAGTCAAAACTGTTAAAAAACGTCGAAAAAACTGAGTCATTAAAATTGGAACCAATGGAATTTCAGACAAAAGAATTAATTGTTTTGGATGAAGTGTCTATTAAGTACGATGACCAAATAGTGAATCAGCCAATTAGCTTTAAAGTTGAACAAGGGGACCGAATTGTACTTGATGGAAAGAATGGAAGCGGAAAAAGCAGTATCCTAAAACTAATTCTAGGAAATCCGATACAACATACAGGCTCAATGAAGTTAAGTTCAGGCCTCCTCATTTCCTATGTCCAACAAGATACTTCTCACTTAAAAGGACAGTTATCGGACTTTATTGAAGAGCATGCGATTGATGAAACGTTATTTAAATCCATCCTCCGTAAGATGGATTTTGACCGAATTCAATTTGAGAAAGATATATCTCATTATTCTGGTGGGCAAAAGAAAAAGCTGCTCATAGCCAAAAGTTTATGTGAAAAAGCTCATTTATATATTTGGGATGAACCGTTAAATTTTATTGATATTTATTCACGTATGCAGATTGAAGAGCTTATTCAAAGCTTTAATCCTACAATGGTTATTGTTGAGCATGATTTGGCATTTCAACAAACAGTTGCAACAAAAACTATATCTATGTAGGTTTCGTATGAAGAATTGAAGGTTATCAGTAAATCTAGTTAGGGGCATTCCTTTAATAAGGGATGCTCTTTTTTAATTAAAGGGGGAGATTAGTACAATAAGGTAAAGGACTTTCCAAAAAGAATAGAGGTTGAGTATGAATCAATTATATTTGTTATTGGCTGTGTTCGTATCATTTGTTGCTTTGTAAAAGCCCAACTACCGGCTTTTACACCCAATAAAGAATTCAGCGATTCTTATGAAGTTTGCAGCCCTTTTCTCAGTGAAATGAAAGGTGGAGTGGTATTCAGCCAATAGTTATTAGTTATAACTTTACTTAAATAATAACAATGTTTGAGAAAAGAGCCTTGTCTTTAAATGAAGCAGGTTTGATGTTTAAGGGGGATACAGATCAGGGAGAGGCTGATTTCATTCTTCTTGAAACTTATCCCAATGGAACAATACAATCAGTAGATGTGAATACATTCGAAACGCTTTTCGGCGATGTAAAAGGGAAACCGACCTATGAAGCATTGTCTGGGTCGCATACTTTTAAATTGGGAGATACGCAATACACCATGACTGCTGAAGAAATGGGTTATCAAATATATTTCGATCAATGGAAAGAGCAAGGATTGTTTAACTGAAGGGTAGTTTAGTTCAACAAGAATAAATACATTATAATGTCGGAGGTGTTTTAATGATTACGGTTAATAGTGCTGAAAGTTACCTTAAAAATAAGATTAGTGAAGATACCGGTGATATAAAAAAGGTTTGGGAAACATTTAAGGCTTTTTGTAAAGAGCCAGTTGAGGAAGAAGAAGTTAAAGAAATCCTATTTCAATGTGGTGTATATGATTATACTGGGGAAGAATTATTTCACCTTGATTTTGTACGTCAGTTTACTGTTTATGAAGAAGATGAATATTCGCATATGGAACAACTTCACTGTGAATTTTTATTTAAACCAACAGATGAATTGAGGAGGTTAGAAATCGAAGAATGGTCAATGGATTATAATGATATAGACCATTTTTTTTATAAGATTGAAAACCTTAAGGAGTTTAAAATACCATTGAATCAAAAGCCGTTAAAAACAGAAATATATCAGGAAGAAATTTAAATATTATCACACTAATTGGGCATTCCTTTAACAGGGGATGCTCCTTTCTTTTTGAAGTAAAGGTTGGTTAGTTCTTTAAAGGATATTTTACAGAAGATATAGAATATTAAAGGTTAATAATGTTAAAGAGTAGTGGTGGTTTATATTATGGTCGGTATGTATTAGCTGAAGCATTCTTTAGCTTTTTTGTCTATGTCAAAAGATGCGTGCTACAAATTATTTTAGAATGGTTAAATTGTTAAGGGGTAAATAATGTTAAATGAAACTTTTTTAAAAAACGTTAAATCACTGATTAAAATGCATACTGATGGGCTTCTTGGTGGAGAGTTGATGCCCGAAGACGCTTTGATTGGAATAGTGCCAGATCATGAGTTAATGGATGTTCTAACATTATCAATGGCTTTAAACTATCAAAGGAATTCCTATAAATTGTGGGAATCAGTTGTAAAGGCATATCAGGACGAAAATACTAAGTGGATTTTTAATCCTAATGCTGCAGCAAATTGCGATATCGATGTACTAAGAAATGCGTTACTTCTTCATCGGGTGGGCTTACAACCCAATCGTCATCCTGAAATCTGGCAGCGCGTAGCGAAGGGGATTGTGAAGTCTTCGGAAAAAGGGAATGTGCAAGGGTTAATTGAATCCGTTCAATCCGACATCGCCCCTTTAAAGGACATTATGCAAGGAGCACGAAAATCAGATTTCCCTTATCTATCTGGACTAAAGATTTTTAATTACTGGCTATATGTCTTGGAGACGTATACAATGGTTTCGTGGAAATCTCGTGAGTTAATCACAATTGCACCAGATACGCATATTTTAAAGGCGACGGTAAAATTAGGATTATGTTCTGAGGAAGTATTGAATGGGGGGACAGATCACCGCCAAACTGTTGCTACTGCTTGGGAAACTGCACTTGCTGGAAGTGGATTAGCACCGATTGATGTCCATACTCCGTTATGGTTATGGAGTCGTGCAGGGTTTCCATCGTTGCTAAGTTATAAATAATTTTTAGTAAACCTCTACAAATACAAAAAGTCAAATATAGTTACTCTTCACCATTGTCAATGTAAGAATTATATATAATTAATATTAGACGAACAATAATAATTATATGAATTAAAAGAAAGAGTGGATAAAATTAATTTGGCTATTTTCGTAGTACTCATAATCAACATTAAAACATAATCTTAAAATATAGTTTGTGAATTAATACATTTTAAAGAGTTGAAGATCTTAGTGAAGATTAAAAGCTCTTTTTTCTTATTTGAGACTATAGGACAGAAGTAGATTAGGAGTAAAAAAGTGGAAGCAACTCTTACCTACTTCCACTAATTTTTGATCATTTCAAGTTGTCCTTGTGATAGGGCGAATGAATCTCTTCACTTACTACACTAAACGAATTTCCATCAGGGTCGAAGAAATCAAATCCTTTCATAACACCATAATCGTGAATTTCTGTTGTTTTAACTCCATTTTGTTTCAGAAGATTGTAAGCTGGTTCAATATCCTCAACAACAAAATTATAATAGACATTTTTGCTTTTTCCTTTAATAGTAAATTCTGTGGGTTGAGGCCTTTCAACCTTTATTAATGCAATACCTGTCGAGTCATCTTTAAAAACATATCCCACACCATGATCTAAACCGTTTTCCTGCCATTCATCGACTTTTGTTACACCAAGGTTTAATTCATACCATCTTTTAGATCGTTCCAAGTCTGTAACAGGAATAAAAATACCGCCTACTTTAAACATTATACAATCACTCTCCTTATTTTTTTCCTTATATAAACGATTATAATTAAATAAAAGTTACATAATAAAAAAATACTTTGGAGGCAATATGGTTACTGAAGCTATAAATATTGAAGAGATTTCATTGAAGTTATATAAATATTGTTTATCTTTAACAACCTCCGAATGGCTAGCAGAGGACTTAGTCCAGGAAACACTGATTAGATTTATCAAGTTAAAACAAAGAGAACCCAATAGGGAGATCAATATTACTTTTCTATACACCATCGCAAGAAACATTTTTATTGATGAAAAACGTAAGAAAATTGATATTCCGACTTCTCCAGACGAGTTATATAAGAGTAGTTGGGATTCTACTGAGTGGGATAGCTTATTAGAAATCTTATATGGAACTCTTCCACTTCGTCAGGCAATGCTAATAACCTTAAAAGATGTCTTTCAATATACTTCAGAAGAAATCGCTGAAATGCTGAGAGTTAGTAATGAATCTATTAAAACTGCCCTCCATCGAGCCAGAAATTCGTTAAGGGAAAATGCTATAACGGATACAATTCAACAGAAAAACAACTTTAATATAATAAAAGAATTGTCACTAGCAGTTAAAAATCAACAACCGTTAAAGCTTTTTTACTATTATCGTCTACTCCAAACAGAAAACTTCAAGGTATTTACTAATAGAGAAAAGGAGCTTTACACAATTTTTGTATCGGACCCTGATGGGAATATTCTTCAAGTTTATTCAGGAAAGAGATACTAAAAAAATGTACTTAATCTAACAGGGATATTCTTTTAACAAGGGATGCTCTTATCTTGAAGTAGTTGCAAAATAAATATTGTATATACACAAGTGTTTTTTTGATAATTGGAAGGGAAATTGAAATATTTAGCGAAGTGGTTATATAAAAAAACATGGAGGGATATTGATGTTCTTAAAATTAGACCATTTTTTTAAATCTTGGGAATATGAATCCGGGGTTACCCATAAATTACTAAATGCTTTAACTGATGACTCACTTAAACAGGAGATTACTTCACAGAACTGGACTTTAGGACGTGTAGCTTGGCACACCGCTTGTTCCATTCGCATCATTGCCTCAAATACAAATTTAACATTTGAGGCTCCAGCAAAGGATTGGCCAGTTCCTGATTCGGCCCAGTTTATAGCAGACAGCTACAAGCAAGCTAGCAATTCATTTATACAGTCATTAAGAAATCAATGGAGCGATAAAGACTTAGAAGAACGGATAAACTTTTTTGGGCAAGAAATTCCTAATGGGTCACTACTGTTGTTTTTGATTCAGCATCAAAATCACCATCGCGGACAAATGACGGTCCTAATGCGTCAGGCGGGATTAAACGTTCCAGGTATTTATGGCCCGTCAAAAGAAGAATGGGCAACTTTTGGTATGGAAGCTCCAAAAATGTAATCTATCAATAGAAAGGGAAGGCACTTTAATATCAAATAATAGATAGATTGGGTTATATAGTGCACTTAAACTATTGGAGGCGTTAATCGAAGAAGGATTAATGCTTTTTTTGTTGAAGTGATTAAGCCAAAGGGGACTGGATTATTTATTAAGGAACTGTTGGACTGGAACTATTTTAAGGTTGTTTCGTTTATTATTCCTTAGGGGAGGAGATATATATGAGCTTAAAGGGTAAAAGAATTATTGGAGGAATAGGGGGAGTATTCGTCCTAATCATACTTTTTATTTTTATAATGACTTGGTGTTACCCTTATTCCCCTTTCAGTGTGAAAAAAAAATTACGCTTTTCAGCCCTACAAAGTTTTACATAATGGTAAACCTTTCGGGAGATTTTAAAGATTTCAAGGGTTCCTATGAAAATGATTTAAAGGATGATTTGAATAATAAAGTTCCAAATCTTACTATAGACCGAACTCAATATGTCCTGCCTATTTTTGAACAGGGTTGGTTAGTTAGTAAAAATTCAATCTCTATTGATAAAATGAAGTTGGACACAATGCTTTTCGAGGTAAAGCAAGTTAGGGGAATTTTGCTAAGCCTTCTTGTTCAAGTGGATTATACAAGTGAACAAAGAGGATATTTAGTTAACAATATAAAGGATCTATTATTGTTGGAGGAAGACATTACTTATTTGAAAAATGGGAGCTACTTATCTAGGAACGAGTTAAATCGTCGATTGAGAAATCTTGCCGCGGAGTATACAAAAAACTTTGATTCATTCGTTACCTTTTATGAAAGGTCACACTAATGGGGGATGATCCAATACGCGAGTACAATTATTCAGCAAGAGCAGTCGCTACTTGTGCTTTCAGATTGCCTTCCAGTAGTAAATGAAATTGGTTCTAAAGTTTGTGAAGGAATGTACTTAAGCTATAGGGCATTAATCGAAGAAGGATTAATGCTTTTTTTGTTGAAGTAATTCAAGTAAGGGGGAAAAGCGGAGTAGAATATGAAACTCTTGAACTTAAAAAAGTAGGGTCTTTATAGAGAAGGGGAGATAATATGGTACATAAAATTCTTGAATTACTTAATGAAATATACCCAGTGGATATTATAGAGGTTAAAGCAGTAACAAATGAGATGTTTCGGTGTACTACTAAACAAGGTGATTGCTACGCAAGAATCACAAACTATAAAAATTATGGTGAACAATTAGAAGAAGTTAATTACACAAACTTCCTGTATAAAGAAGGATTAGGTGTATCACCAACAATATCTTCATTAAATGGCAAGGTAGTAGAGAGCATAGCTCTTAACAATAATGAAAGATTAACTGTTCTTTATAAATCGGCGCCTGGTATACACTCACCAAGAAACCAATGGAATGCCAATATATTAAAAGAATTAGGTAGGCACATAGGCAGATTACATCGCTTCTCCAAAAAATTTGAAGAGATGCATCCAATTAAATATATCAACGATTGGCATGATAATGAGGAATATGCTTTTCTCAAATACATTCCTAAAGAAGAATCTGCTATAAGAGATATTGCGGAAGAGGTTTTATTAACAATAAAAAAAATGCCAAAAAATCATTCGAATTATGGATTATTACATGGTGATTTATGCTTAGAGAATATATTAGTTAATCATGATTCAAAATTGACAATGATTGATTTTCAAGATTGCGAGAAACATTTTTATGTTTTTGATTTAGCAGTTCCAATCTATAGTGCGATGGAGTATTCCTATGTCGGTGGAGGTAGCATTGTTGAATATGGAAGGGCTATTACAAAAGCAATTATCGAGGGATACCAGGAGGAAAATGAAATATCCTCAGAAATGCTAGATAAACTGCCCTTATTTATTAAATTAAAAGAAGTATTTGAATACAGCTTAATGCATATGTACTGGAATAAAGAAAAGTTAACTGAGGAGCAAATAAGGATAATGAACCATTTTAGGTTGAGGATTGAACAAAATCATTCACTTCTTACTAGCACAAACGGTGTATTGTTGCACTAAGGTGCAGGTTAGTTTAAAAAGTTATTGATATTTGAACAATCTATTTTTCAAAATAACGTTTTTTAATACAGCTGTTGTATATGGAAAGAAGGGAGTATTTAATCCATCTTTAATTTAAATCTACAACCATGGATATGGATTTTTATGACTACTTAAAATGAACAATCTAAGGTTGTGTAAAAAGCTACATGCACTGACTGTAGTAAAAGATATAAAGGATAACTGATTATTTAAAAAAGGATGAACGCCTTTTTGTTGAATTAAAAACTTATAGTCAATTTAGTTAAGAGAAAAACGTATGAATCTGAATCTTAAATGCATTCCAAACGTATTACCTGTAAGAGGGGGAGTGTAGTAATGACAAAAAATAATAACAAGGCAAAACCCATTGTTTTTTTAAGTTTAATGTTGATAATATCAGGTTTTCTAATAGCTGCTTGCTCAAAGGTTGATGCAGAAGACACAAATAAAGAAACAATTAAAAAAGTTCTTGAGCATCAGTTTACTGGTCCAGATAAGCAATTTGTGGAACTGTTTAATAAAGATGACTTTACAGAGTTAGGTAAGTATTACACAGAGGTATACGGACCTTATTTTATAGAATCTGCGTTTGATTCCTTCATATCTGCTCTTGGTGGACAATACCCAACTTTAGCTACCCATAATGGCTATAAGTTAAGTCTTAAGAATATCACAATTGAGCAAAGTGAGAAGAATTCATATCTTTATAACTTCATTGCAAAGGTTGGCTGTCAGAAAAATGGAGTTGAAGAAAAAACTGCAAGCGTAGAAGGAATAGTTCTTTTTTCTGAAAAGGAAAAAGGGAAAATTGAGGGGTTTCGATACATGAATGACAATGGCTTATCGGAAATTTTGAGAACGAGCAATTGAACAATTTAAAATGTAAATACAAAATTGATATAATAACAATATTGTTTAACATAGCCATTCCAAAAAAGTAGTTTGTGAAAAAATATAACTTCAACAAATATAGCGTTAATCGAAAAAGGATTAACGCTATATTTGTTGAAGTTATTAGGCTAACTGGGCAAAAATTTAGTTAAATAAATTATATCCTATACACAATCTTGAGGAGGAAGATGATTCTCGTTTGTGGAAATCATTAGATGATGTTCCTGAGAAATTGAACAAGCTAGAGAATATTGGAAAGGTAATGTAAAAAACGAGCTTCCTGAACTATTGATTAACTGAGAAATTGAAGTTGTAGAAATAATTCACGATTACACAATAGAGTAAATTTAGTTATAAGGGTTCATAAAAAAATGAGCTTTTTTATACCTCTAACACCTCTAGAATGTTTACTTCTCAATATGTCAAAAAATGTACTTAAATTAAAAGTGGCGTTAATTATAGAACAAATAACGCTTTTTTGTGTCAGAAAGGCTTATTTAGATATTAAAAACTATATTTGGAAAAAGTTATGTTTGATTGCTATAGTTAGCAATCAAATAATTTATCATAATTATAGTTTTTTTATTTGTTGTTTCTGGAATCAATTTTTTGGGGGATACTAGAAATTTTTGCTGGTTAATTAGAATAGTAAAAGCTGTAATAATAAA
Source organism: Heyndrickxia sp. FSL W8-0496 (assembly GCF_038007825.1). Classification (NCBI taxonomy): domain Bacteria; kingdom Bacillati; phylum Bacillota; class Bacilli; order Caryophanales; family Bacillaceae; genus Heyndrickxia; species Heyndrickxia sp. FSL W8-0496. Next base: position 4,228,388 of record NZ_JBBOXX010000001.1, on the reverse strand, counting down.
TTATTTAACGAAAAGTAATTTAAATAAGGAGAGTTGAAGTTATGAAAAGACATTGTTGTGAGAATATGACTTATCATGCGAATTTTGAATGTAAAATACATGAGAATTATTTTGAATGCCCTGATAAAATAATAATTTTCGATAGAAAAAATAAGGAATATGGTTTGATAATTCATGATGGTGGCACTTCAAGTATTAGTATTTCTTTTTGTCCTTGGTGTGGTTCGAATCTTTGAATATTAAACACTTCACATTCGCTAACGAGTTTGGTGGATAGTAGGAACCACTGTTTGTGGAGTAGTGAGTATCAATCTCTGGGTGTGGTGGTTTACTGAAATTTAGTAAGCTTTTGGCAATGTTTTTGTGAAGATATCTACTTGAACAAATGGGTGAAAGGGTGAAATAAAGAGAACATCAAATAGATAATCCTTTTTTGTATATATTTTTTGAATATTAAGTTGAATATCTAAGCCATAAACATATTTTGAAAACGGTAAATGTCTCTAATGATAGTGGAAAAGGAGCAGAAATATAGTTAAGTCACGAACTACTTTACAAGTAGCTTTTATAACTTAAGAAAGTATAGTTTAATAGTTGACTTAACCTATTTTCAACAATTGGGCCATATTGAGGAGGAGCTTTTCTCTTCTATTTTTGTGATATTTATATTTAAGAGGAATTTCTTGTTTGGCCTCTTGAATTATTGCTATTAAATCAGATGAATATATGAAGGAGTGGGGAAAAGTATGGTTCATGCTAAAGATGTTTTATCCGATCAGTTGTTAGCAAATGCTAATGACCCTAGTTGGTATCTACCATTTTCGGATTCAGTTGAAAATTTGTTAGAAGAAGAAGCATTATGGAAGCCTAATGAAAATAGTAATAGCATCGCTGAAATAGTGCAGCACCTACTCTATTGGAATGAAACTTGGCAAACTAGATATCAAAAATCTCATTTAAATGCTGTACCTTCCATAGGAAATAATAATAATAGCTTTATCATTCCAGAAAATAAAACATTTAATGATTTAAAAGAAGAATTATTAAAGGTTTTATTACAATGGCAAGATCTACTTACAGAAGAAAAAATAGAAAGCAATGTAAATGGTTTTCCTGTACCCGCCCAATGGTGGGCGATACTTGGAAATGTAGCAACCCATAACGCTTATCATATTGGTCAAATCATTTATATTCGGAAGCTGCAAAAAAGTTGGAAAGTAAATGATAAAGAATAGGAATTCCATCATAACCTTGGATATAAATGCTGTTTACACCCCCAAAACCTGGGGTCTTTATTATTTCCTAAGCTCCTAAATAAACTCATATCTATGGATAGTCCAATCAAAAAGTGAAGTTCCAACAATAAAACTTTTCTATTTTCTTCCCTGGTTGTTGCAAATGCAATAAAAATGAGTTAAATTGAATGTATATCGTTATTGTTGCATTTGCAACAAAATAGATTAAGGAGTCAATGATAATGGAAGTTCTTCGTGAAATTGGAATGATAGCAAGAGCATTAGATTCTATTAGTAATATAGAATTTAAAGAATATGATCTTACAAAAGGCCAGTATTTATACCTTGTGCGAATATGTGAAAATCCAGGCATTATTCAAGAAAAGGTAGCTGAGATGATCAAAGTAGATCGAACAACAGCTTCTCGTGCTATAAAAAAACTTGAAATAAATGGATTTATTGAAAAGAAAGAAGATGAACAGAACAAAAAAATAAAAAAGCTCTTTCCAACAGAGAAAGGGAAAAATGTTTATCCATTTATAAAAAGAGAAAATGATTATTCGAATAACATTGCATTAGAGGGATTTTCCGAAAGTGAAATAGAAATCATTTTTAATCTTATTCAAAGAGTAAGAAAAAATATAGAAAAAGACTGGGAATTTGTAAAAAAGGGAAACAAGAGAAATTATTAATTATTAAAGGAGAGACATTTTATAATGACTATAAATATCAAACAGTGTACCCTTCAAGACTTACAAGAACTTCAAGAGATTAGTTACGAAACATTTAATGAGACATTTAAACATCAGAATTCTCCCGAAAATATGGATGCTTATTTGAAAAAGGCTTTTACTTTAAAACAATTAGAGAAAGAATTATCGAACAGTTCTTCTCAATTCTTTTTTGTTTATTTTCAAAATGAAGTCGCCGGATATTTAAAGGTTAATATCAATGATGCTCAGTCTGAAGATATGGGTGATGAATCACTTGAAATCGAGAGAATTTATATAAAGAAAAAATTTCAAAAACATGGGCTTGGTAAATATCTGCTAAATATAGCGATTGAAAGTGCGATGAAATGTAATAAAAAGAAAATCTGGCTAGGTGTATGGGAAAAAAATGAAAATGCTATCGCTTTTTATAAGAAAATGGGGTTTGTTCAAAGGGGATCCCACTCTTTTTATATGGGTGATGAAGAACAAACGGACATGATTATGACCAAAACAATCATTTGATTTTTTGTGCATGTTGATTACCAACCAGTTGGAGAAACCATTGAATACGGTTAGGACAGTAAAGCAGCTGTGATTGGTGAGGTCAAAGAAGAAAAAAATCAAGATACTATTGAACTAACTTTGCAAGGGATCATTGATCCTTGGTATGGAGATGTGGGGTATGAATTTGATTTAATATATGTATCCAAGTCTCTTTATAACAATGCTTATGAATAGGAAATCATTCAAGGGATTGAAGGGGATATAGAATATTTAGACGTTTGGAAAAGATTATCCGATTTTAAAGATAACCCTAACATTACCCTTGTAACAGACAGGTTATATGAGATGTTAATAAACGAGGGACAATCAGATTACATAAATAATATAAAACACATAAATACCAAAGATATATTAATAACACTTACGAGTGCAAGTAATTAAAACCTAGCTGACAATTTGGTGACATTTTTTATTCGATTACGGGGTAGTTTAGCTCGTAAGGGAAATACATACTTTCAAATTAATTTTTGAATGGTGGATGAAAGCTCTGTATGTTGTTAATAAATATGTTATACTGTAGTGAACCTTTTAAAGCTTAAAATCATTTTACGGTACCTGTTTTAGATTCCTACTCGATCGTTGAGTAGGTTATTTTTATTTAAGAATAATCTAGAAATACATAAAAAAAACAGGCTCTATGAAATAGGGCCTGTTTGTACAATTTTATTTAGATTAAGCTTTTTGAACGTTAGCTGCTTGATCTCCACGAGGTCCTTGCTCAACGTCAAATGTTACCTTTTGACCTTCGTCTAAAGATTTGAAACCTTCACTTTGGATAGCTGAGAAGTGTACGAATACGTCGCCTCCATTAGCACGCTCGATAAAACCAAAACCTTTGTCTGAATTAAACCATTTAACTGTACCTTGTTCCATTTATGTTGCCTCCTAGTGTGTAACCACACAATGTGTTACTATCCTTGCCCAAAGTGATCATCAAGACGAAAAGTCGACACTTATACTATCCTTTACACCGAACAAAAATAATTCTTCTTTATCATAACAGAAAATGAAAAAGCTTGCAAACTCTTTCGGCTTCGTTGATTTCTTTTAATCATTATGTACTTGCACTTAGAAGAAATTTGGGCAGGGTAGCAAAAATTGTGGTTGGAAACTATACTCTTCGAAGCTTGTGGTAATAGAGAAAATGGTTTACCCTTTTTAAGGAGTGAAAATAATGTTTGAAAATACTTGAGATATTACATACAAGGAAGCAGTCGAGTTTGCATTAGACCATTGATTTTTTCATACATAAATAAAAATCATTTATATCAATGGAGTAGCAGGAGCGTATAATCATTCCGGCATTCATTCTATAGTAGCAATTGTCAATTCAGAATTACCAAGATGTATGGTTAATAGCCTAGTAAAATGACTAATACTAACTCGATAGGTATACCAACTTAGAAAAATAATGGAGTGATTTTATGAGTAAAGCTAAAGGAAAAGGCGGTACAGGGAGAGGAACAGACAAAAAGGGGTGGAATCGTTGGCAAGCTAGTAAAAACAGAAAAAAGAGTGCAAAACCATATATCAGTAAAGGTACAAAAAAAGTTTTAAAAAATGACCCCACGAGCAATAGCTAAAGTCACTTATCAATATTTAGATAAGTGTGGAACAAATACGGTATACAAGCAATCTAAGCGTGGATTATCCGGTTGACAATGAAAAGATACTTTTCCTTTGAACTAAGAAAAAACCTCTCTTAATTCCTCTTAATTAAGGAATTACATGAGAGATTTTTTTATATGCTACTTTTCGAAAAATATTTTCGAGTATCTTCACGCATTTGTTTGGGTAAGACACGATCAAGCTCTACACTTAACCATGAAAGAGTTTTACTACGTAAATAATCATGCATTTTTTCTTCCGCAGAAAGCATAACTAAATTGATGGTGCAAAAGGAGGGAGCTGAACAGCAGCTTTCTCTATACAAAAAACCATTATCTTTAATGTTTTTACATTGAAAAATAGGCTTAGGGCCTTCAACTGCTTCAACTACATCCCAAAAGGAAATATCTTCTAGAGACGACAAGTACGTGAATATTATGATGAAAAGCAATATGTTGACCTAGTTCTTATAATCAATCAAATCAACAATTGGAATAGAATTTCTATTGCAATGGGGAACACAGCAACTGAAAATAATAACTCTCAGTAACACATCTTATGGTGTTCGTTTCGGAAACATTAAATAATATTTAGAATCAGCAATCGGGCGCTTTTCTTTAGTGATAATGCGTCTTTTTTGTATGATCTACAAAAGATTGTGAAGATATTCTTATCAAACTGAGTGAGTTGAATAAGTATTAAACAACTTAATTATTCATTTTTGTACAGTAAACACATTGATTTCAATAGAAATTAAACAACTTTAAGGTGCCTTACACTACAATAAAATGTAGAAGGGTTCGTATCTTTTAAAACTTAAATTCAATAATTTTATTATCACTAAACAGAATTAGATCCCTTACCTAAATTTAAAGTGATTGTGAAATTATATACTTAAAAGTAACCCTAACTTATTTAAAATAGAAGATATAATAGTTTAGTGTAATATGTTGATTCTTAAAAGGAGATTCGTTTTAATGAATATATTAATTTTAGGTGGAACTGGACGAGTTGGGGGCCGAATAGTTACTTATGCACTTGATGACGGACATCATGTAACTGTATTAGTTCGGACTCCAGAAAAGATTCAGTTAAATCATGTAAATTTAACTATCCTTCAAGGAAATGTTTTAAATAAAGATGATATTGTACGCGCACTGCATGGAATTGATGGGGTTATTAGTGCACTCAATACAGATGGGACAACTACTTTATCAAAAAGCATGCCGTTTATCATTGAAGCAATGGAAAATAAAGATATACTAAGAATTATTACTATAGGAACGGCTGGAATCTTGCAAAGTAGGACTAGCCCACATTTATTACGTTATCAGTCAAGTGAATCTAAGCAAAAATCAGCACGTGCAGCCGAAGAACATCATAAAGTCTACAATATGCTTAAACAATCAAAACTTGAATGGACGATTGTTTGTCCTACATATTTACCGGATGGAGAAAGGTTAGGAAAATATCGAACAGTTAGTCATTTTTTGCCGGAGGGTGGTATTAAAATTTCAGTGTCGGATACTGCTGAATTTGCATTTAGCCAAATAAAAAGTAGCGATTATATAAAAATGCGTGTAGGGATTGCCTACTAATAATAATTTCTTACACTATCTATTTTAGAAACGCACTTTTAGTTGAATAAATAAAGGAGTTGCTGCTTCATTTCCATTAAAAGGGCAGTTTAATTGAAGAAGGGTATACGATTTCACAGCTATTATTAATGGTATAATTCCGTATATAAAAGGCTGTATTCGGAATGGGTGTTTTTTGAACCTTTATTTAATAATAGTCTTTTTAGGCTTAAGGGATCTGATTCGGACTCGATTACCTAGATTTGCTCTACATGTCCGAATTCACACAAATAATACAGAGCGCAACAAAGTTTACGAAGAGATCCAAAAAACACAAACAAAAATCATATTAACTTACCATAGAGGTTATCAATGAAGTTATATACACTTAAAAGGCAATTCAATGGGTATAAAAAAGGAACACAATTTTATTTGATTGCCGAATCAGAATTTATTGGAGTAAAAGAGTTTGTATTGAGAACGAAAGATTTAAAGTATAGTATATCGGTAAATGAAAGTGAACTTCTTAAGAATTTTTTTCATAAAGGGAATTTTTTTATGGAATAAATGCAAAGGAAGTAGGAGGAATATCATAGGAGTAAAAATTGTTAAAGAGAGGTACTAACGCACATAGTACAAACATTTTTTGCAATAAGGAGCGATTTTCAGTCTTTGTGCTAAAGGAAGAGGATAGTTGAAGAAGAACATGTTAAAAATATAAAAACATTAAACCTACTTTTTGTATGAATTTAACTGTTGAGATTGCATGATACGTTTTTTTATCAAGGAACCATAGAAATGCTTATATATGATAGGTAACCAAAAAGTTGCTTAATCTTTACAGCAACCAAAAAGTTGCATATACTGAAAATATGAAATGGGATAAAGATACTATATTCAAAGCTCTTAGCGACTCAACTCGCCGACTTATATTAGACGAATTATCCGAACGCAACGAGATGACGTTGTATGAACTTACTGCACGTCTTATTATGAATCATAACCTTTCCATTTCGAGACAGGCGATAGCTAAACATCTTTCTACATTGGAAGGTGCAGGACTCATAAAATCAAAACGAAAGGGAAAATATCGAGTAATTATTTTCAACAACGAACCACTTAAAAATTTGTTGGAAAGATGGATAGAGTAGTTTTATAAATCTTGAACAGGAATTCTGACAGATGTGTAGTCGTTTTACTTGAAGCTAGATTGTTAGCATAGTACCTTGCGTCATAATATCAAAGGAGGCAAAACATCATGAAAATCATTGTTACCAGTTTATTTGTACAAGATCAAGAGAAGGCATTAAAGTTTTATACAGAAAAGTTGGGTTTTGAAAAAAAGCATGACGTTCCCGTCGGAGAATTTAGGTGGATAGCTCTTGTTTCTCCAGAAGATCAATATGGAACCGAGCTTATACTCGAACCGAACAATCATCCTGCTGCCCAGGAGTATCAAAAGAAAATATATGCCGATGGTATCCCGGCAACAATGTTTGGTGTTGAGGATATTCATAAAGAGTACGAACGATTATCGGAAAACGGCGTGAGGTTTACTATGGAGCCGAAAAAAATGGGAGAAGACACAATAGCTGTCTTCGACGATTCTTGTGGAAACTTAATTCAGATAATCCAGCAGTAATATGTTTTCCCTGTTCTAATTGTTAGAAATGAATAACATTGTTATTATACAATGAAAATGTAACATTCTGAGTATTGTCAGGGGCTAGAGCTGATTAACAACAGTTAATTAGCTCTTTTTTTTGGTCCACTAACAGGGTATGTTAATTTAATAATAGATAGCATTACTCCTTATTCCAGATTAATTGGATCCCTAAAAAAAATAAGTTTCCTTTTTTTCTTGACTTGAAATGCATTTCATAAATTAGATTGAAGGTAAGCTATTTTTTAACGAAGGAAGAAGAATCATGAATAGAAAATTTATCATTCAGCGAGATGAATGTACTATCTATTCTTACAGGATTATTAGAAATCTTTGATGGAATACAAAATATATACTTTGGAGATTTAGTATGAACCAAAGAAAGATTATATATAGTAAGCCCTAAACTAATAAATATCGAAAGGTCTTTTTGGTTTGAAGGAGAAATGGATGAGATTGAACATTCTACACTTATCTTAAGAGAACACAGAATTGCGGTAAGATAGGCATTCAATGGAAATCCCCTTTATAAAAAAAGTTTTCTGAATTTGAAAGTAAATGCGTAAGTTTCCTTGCCGATATATGTTGGAGGTAATGTAATGACAAATATTAACGATATTGCTAGATTAGCAGGTGTATCAGTCTCTACTGTTTCTAGAGTTCTTAACAATTATAAGTATGTTGCTAGAGATAAAAGAGAGTCTGTTCTTAAAGTTATTGAAGAAATGAACTATACACCTAATAAAAATGCCATTGATTTAATTCGAGGAGAAACAAGAACAATAGGAGTTATTTTGCCATATAACAATAATCCAGCATTTGATCAAATATTAAACGGTGTACTGAACAAGGCATTAGAGAATGATTATGCGATTACGGTGCTTCCTTCAAATTATAGTAAAGCAAAAGAAGTAGAGTATTTACAAAAATTAAAAAGCAAACTATATGATGGCATCATTATTACTTCAAGAGCAAATGATTGGGAAACGATCATTCCATATAGCGATTATGGTACAATCGTATCTTGTGAATATACGCAGCACAATGAAATTGGATGTTCCTATATGGACCGCTATTCTTCTTATCTAGAGGCTTTTCAATTATTAAAAAGCAAAGGACATTTTGCGGTAGCTTTCACAACAGCTAGGCTTGAAAGCAATAGCACAAAGCAAATGATTGATGCTTATAATGAAATTTTTGGTGAACTTCACCCTGAATATCATATCTCAGGGTGTCACTGCTTAGAAGACGGATTTAAAGCAGCGGAGCAATTCCTGCATCTAATTGAAAGACCAACAGCAATCTATGCGAATGGTGATGAAGTGGCTGGTGGTATCTATTTATATGCCAAGTCTAAACAATTGAAAATCCCTGCTGATTTAGCAATCATTGGTCAAGAAAATCAACCAATTGGTATCGGTATGGGGATTTCTACAGTAGATCACCAGTTAACGAAAATCGGTGAACAAGCTTGTAGTCTAGTGATAAAAAAATCGAAAGAAAAAGTAAAAATACCTTATCGCATTGTAGAAAGAGAATCTATTTAACGATATAGATGTGGAAAGACAAGTTATAAAACTTAACGATGAATGAGCATTTCATCGTGTAGAAGTCTATGAGATGTTAGGTGAACAAAAAATGGCGAATTTTATATAAATTGGTATATAGTAAGATCAAAAAAATATAGCATAATGTGGTGACAGAAAATGCATAAGAAATTTATTGTCTTTGACATTGATGGAACATTATTAACGACAGAAATGAAGATTCTCGACAGTACCAAACAAGCTTTGAGTTCCCTTAAAGAAAAAGGACATGACATCGGCATCGCTACAGGAAGGGACTATACAACAGCAAAATCGATTGTTGACGAACTTGAAATTGATACATATGTATTATGTAATGGATCGGTCGGCTATGTAGGTCATGAATTAGCACATGAGGTAATATTCTCAAAAGAATCTATGGTGAAACTAATTGAAATTGCGACGGAAAACAATGATCAGATTGTGTTCCAAGCAGAGAACGGATTAAAAAGACATTTCGAGGAACCTGGGGAGTCGTTAATTAAAGCTTACGAAGGTTTAGGATGGTCCCTCCCTGATTATGATGGAATGTTTTGGAGTAAAAACCCAATTATTCAAGCTATGCTTTTCTGCAAGCCAGAAGATCTTCAGATTTACACTATCAATGAATTCAGATATGTGAGTTGGCACAAATTTGGTGTAGATGTCATACCTAGAGAGGGATCAAAAGCAACTACAGTTTTGAAAATCGCAAAAGAAAATGGATTTAAGCCTGAAGATATTGTCTTTTTCGGAGAAGGCATGAATGACATTGAATTAATAGAATTTTCGGGAATTGGTGTGGCAATGGGAAATGCGGAAACCAAAGTTAAAGAGAAAGCCAATATAATTACTGATAGTTGTGATGAACATGGAATTTACAATGCTCTTAAGAGCTTGTTATTAATATAACAGGAGAAATACATAAAAATTTATATACACATCGAAAAAATTCTCGAAGACTCTTCAACGTATTCACCTCCTTCTTTAAGTACTTTTCTATTTTTATTTGTTACGATTAATTACATATCAAATCTATTAGATCGATCAAGTAAGGTAGAAATAGTAAGGAAAACTGCGAAAATAAGAGCTTGTTATTTCTTTATTGAGGTAGATTAGTAGAACAAGATGAAACCAATTTATTGTTCATTCGTAAATAGATTACGAACGAAAAAATAGAGATTCAATCATGTGAAAGGTATTTACATAGGGATTTGCTTTTATCGTAATTTGTACTTTAGGTACTGGATGCGTTCGTATATTAAGGAGTTTGCCTTTTTCTGTTGCTCGACTAAAGAAGGGGTGATGGGGATTTTACTATTTGCCATTTCTTATATCTTAATTATTCCAATGTGTGTATTATTGCATGAAGTAGGTCACGGTCTTGGTGTCGTTTTATCATCAGGTGCGCGAGCTTCTATTTATTTAGGTAAATTTAATGAAAAAGAAAATAAGAAGAATTTCCATATTGGAAGACTTGATTTTCATATTCAATGGTCCTATTTTGGCTGTTGTTATTCAGAAGGAGACTTAAAGAAAAATCAAGAGTTGGCGTTTTTTATTGGAGGACCTTTGATGTCCTTAATCCTCTCGCTTATCTCTTTCTGGCTATGGTTCGCAACTTCGGATGGTGTTTTTCATTCTCTTTTTCAAAGAATAACTGTGTTTAGTATAACCCAATTTTTAATAACAGCAATTCCAATTAAATATCCCAAATGGATGGGTTCCTATAGCGGTTTCTCATCAGATGGATTGCAACTTTTAAAAATATTGAAAAGTAAATAAAATTTTATTCTGCAAATTGTAATCGGTACTTTAAGGAAGGGGCACCGTTTCTTTTTCAGCTAGCGATGGGGCATTCCTTTAATAAGGGATGCTTTAGTCTTATAAAGGAATGTGCATACTAGAGGAATAAGTCCAAAGGGAAAATTGTTAATTTTTAGTTGAATTATTATCTTTTTACACATAATAAGAATATATGAACTTATATTCATATTATATCGAGGTGTTTTTAACAATGTATGAAACTATCATTATAGGTGCTGGTCAGGCAGGTATTTCTATTGGATATTATTTAAAAAAAACATCAAAAAAATTTCTTATTCTTGATAAAAGCTCGGAGATTGGAGAGAGCTGGAAGGAGAGATATGACTCCTTAGTATTATTTACACCACGTATGTATAGCTCTTTACCTGGTATGGAAATGGCGGGAGACAACATGGTTTTCCGAATAAAAATGAAATTGCCTTGTATTTAAAGACGTATGTACAAAAGTATGAGTTACCAATTAAATTAAATACTGAAGTTACAAGTGTTTCTAAGAAAAGTAATTATTATCAAGTTGGAACTAATAAAGAGGAATTTTTGACCAAAAATCTTATTATTGCTACAGGACCTTTTCAGACACCAAACATTCCGACCTTTTCTAAAAAAATATCAGATAAAATCTTCCAAATACACTCTTCTGAGTATAAAAACCCTTCACAGCTTGCAGATGGAAATGTTTTAGTGGTAGGTGGTGGAAATAGTGGTGCTCAGATTGCCGTTGAGTTATCTAAGCAAAGAAAGACCTTTTTATCTCATAGTAAAAATTTCAAGTTCCTACCACTAATTTTTAATAAAAAAAGCATCTTTTGGTGGTTTGATAGGTTTGGTATTTTAAAAGCAAATCATTCATCTTTAATCGGAAAGATTATGCAAAAGAATGGTGACCCTATATTCGGGTATGAATTAAAACATGAAATAAAGAAGAATAATGTAGTGTTAAAAGAAAGGGCAATAGATGTTCAAGACGATAAAATAATTTTTAATGATTTTTCAGCTTTAACTTTTAATAACATTATTTGGGCTACTGGCTTTAAGTATCAATTACCCTGGCTGAATATACAGGAACTTTTCGACAAGGATGGAAAACTCATACATGATCGAGGGAAAACGTCAATAGATGGTCTTTACTTTATTGGCCTACCTTGGCAATATCGACGTGGTTCCGCCTTACTTCAAGGAGTTGGCTACGATGCAGAATATATTGTAAACAATTTAATGAGTATTAAGAATGCAAAGAATTGAAGTATGTAAAAGGAAACTTGCTCGCTTAGGAAAAATGCTTACTGAAATAAGGAGGAATTAAACTATTATCAGATGTTCAGTGTTCTTTAGAAAAAGTAATAATTACACTTAAATGAATCATGGCGTTGATCTAGATAGATTAACGCTTTTTAATTTTTATTTTTAGATTGATAGTTTATAAATAAAGACACTTAAACGAGTGTGGGGAGAACTGACTAACAAGAGTTAAAATCAGCTTTTCTTTTTGTGCTAAAAGAGCACAATAAAAATTTACATGAAGATAATAATATACATCATACTCTTTAATAACTAGAATAAAATGGTAGTAAAAAGATGTTGGAGGGGTTCTATGAAGCTAGTAGGGGATCAAATTTATCTTCGACTTTACAAAATTTCTGACGCCAGCGAGTTGGCTAGCTTACAAACTAGAAATCGCGAATTTTTTCAAAGAGTTAGCCCATTACTCCCAGAAGCCTTTTATACAGAGGAATATCAAAAAATACGCCTTCAACAGGCATTAAAAAAGACAGATGAAGGGCAATTATATCCCTTTGGAATCTTTTTAAAAGCCAATGATAAACTTATCGGAGACATTTCATTAACTCAAATTACTAGGGGAGACCTTCAAAGCTGTTATACAGGATTTACCTTAGATAAGGAGTATAATGGAAAAGGCTACACAACGGAAGCTCTTCAACTTGTTGTAGACTTTGCTTTTAGAGAATTAAAGTTACATAGAATTGAAGCAGGAGCAATGCCTGACAATATAGCATCTATTCGTGTATTAGAAAAAGTAGGGTTTAAAAAAGAAGGTATAGCTAAAGAGAATCTAAGGATTAATGGCAAATGGACAGATCATCAAATATTGGCTATCATCAACAGCTTGGATGTGTAAGCCTATAAATGGATGTTGGTACTTTTTTAAAGAGTTACTGGGTATCACTCTTTTTTCATAGAAGATAGAGTATCAACTATTTGGAAGTTAATTTCAATAGGTTCCTGATGTCGAAATAATGCTACCCCAAAAGTTTAGATTTTTGTCCTAACTTTTGGGGTACATTCATTATTAGTTCAAGTATTTACTTTTGGTTTTTGATTCCTTTAATGTAGTATTATTTATGAAATGAACGATTAAAGCGATTAATGGCAGAGCTGTTCCAATAAGTAAAGTTACTTCACTATTAAATTTATAGTAAGTATGCCTTACTACTAAATGTAAGTATTAAATTTCTACAAAATAACCTACGCAACAGAAGTGAGTAAAATGTCAATGATTAGGCTAAACGGTTTTATTCGGATCCTCTAGAGCTATAACCTCCCTTGCTGCTTCTAAGAAGGATAATATGATCGGGGAAAGCCACTTGTCTTTATGCCATGCCATATGAGTATAAACGTGCAAGTCTGGAATATGCCATGGAAGAGTAACAAGTTCACCCCGTTCCACTTCCGCTTCTGCTGTTATTTCAGGAAGAAAGGCAGTACCGATTCCCGCAATTGCACATTGTTTAATGGCTTCGGCATTTTGAAACTCTAAATAAGTAATATTATCAATGCCCTTTTGCTCAAATGACCGGTCAAACATGGTCCGATAGGTACAACCCTTTTCATTAACTAGGAATACCTCTCCATGAAAATCCTCCTGCTGTAAAACAGATAATTTCGCAAGACGATGGTCGGGAGCGACGAAAAAGCGGAAAGTTTCTTCCAGCAACGGTTCCACTGTTAGTCCTGTTGAGAGAATGGGTTCGTCCAGCATAAATACTACATCTGCGGTTCCCTCAAAGAGCGTTTGCTTGAGATGCTGATTTGGAACAGAGCGGAAGATGAGACGAACTCCTGGATAACGCGAACGAAATCGCTGAAAGACTGCTGGAAGTCGATAGGCGCAAAGAACCTCGTTGGCACTTATCGTTAGGGTTCCGCTTAGATTTTCATTGTCATGAATGACACTGCGGGCTTCGTCCAACTTGTCTAGAACACTTTGAATATGTGTTAAAAAGCGCTTACCAGCAGTTGTGAGAACGAGTTGCTTGCCCAATCGGTCAAATAGACGAACACCAAGCTCTTCCTCCAATGCTTTGATTTGCATTGTGACGTTGGAGGGGACGTAGTTCAGAACTTCCGCTGCCCGACTGAAATTTAAAGTGGATGCAACCGTACGGAACGTATTCAATTGTCTCAATTCCATCATACTACCCCCATTTACTTTCAATATTTTTGAATACTACTTTGAATTTTGTTCACTTTTATTGAGGTTACCACGGCTTTATACTAACAACAAGAAATACATTTTAAATATTTGTATTTCATTTTGAAGGGAGAGACAATACATGGATTATGAGATTTTTGAGTTGGGTGACGTAACCTTGCAATCAGGAGTGACGTTACCAAATGCTTTTCTTGCTTATAAAACTTATGGGAAATTGAATAAGAAGAAAGATAATGTGATCATCTATCCAACTGCTTTTGGCGACCAGCATGTTCAGAATGAATGGTTGATTGGAAACGGAATGGCACTAGACCCACAGAAATATTTCATTATCGTTCCAAATCTGTTGGGAAATGGGTTATCATCGTCACCTAGTAACACACCTCCTCCATTCGATCGGGCTAATTTTCCACAGGTAACCATCTATGACAATGTTAAATTACAATATCGGCTGGTGACTGAAAAATTCGGCATTCAAAAGATTGCTCTCGTAGTTGGATGGTCAATGGGAGGCATTCAATCATTCCAATGGGGGGCAAGTTATCCAGACATGGTAGAACGAATTGCACCTTTCTGCGGAGGGGCAAAGACTTGGCCGCAAACGTATGTAGTTCTTGATGGAATGAAAGCAGCGCTCATGGCAGCAGTTGGCTTTGATTCAAGTAAAATTAATAAATTGACCTCTGCAGAAATGCGCGCCGTTGGTCGTGTTTATGCTGGCTGGGGCTTATCGCAGGCGTTTTACAGAGAGGAACTTTATCGGGAGATGGGATATGACTCATTGAAAGGTTTTGTGGCTGGTGTCTGGGAAGATAGCTTTATGAAGATGGATCCGCACAATGTCCTTGCTATGTTATGGACAGGACAATTTGCAGATATTAGTGCAGACCCTGCCTATAATGGAAATTTCGATGAGGCGCTCAAAAGCATTAAAGCGCTTGCCTGCATCATGCCAGGGAGCACGGATTTATTCTGTACAGCGGACGAGAACAAATACGAGGCTACGCTTATACCTAATGCTGTTTTTAATCCTATTGAGTCAATCTGGGGCCATTTTGCCGGTCGTGGAATCAACAACGTCGATAATAAATTTATTGATGACAATCTAAAACGCTTATTGGCACTAAGTATAAATGAATAGATTATCATGAATTATTGTTGCGGTGGAAAATGTCAGACATTGAAATGTAAACTGTATTGAATCAAACATTCGGCATAGTTTTGAAATTCTTTTGATTCTTATGTATTTCAGTTATATCTCTTGTAGTATAATCCTCGGCAGGCTGGCCACTGCTGAAAACAACGAGTATTTACTTATGAAAAGGATAAACTAATTGTGTTTCGTGATGAATGAAAGGAATATTTACACTAATATTAAAAGGGTGACGATTATGCTTGATGAAAACACAATTAGTATTGTTCAAACCACTGCTCCTGTGTTAAAGCAACACAGTAAAGAAATCGGGAAAAGGTTTTATACATTATTATTTGATAAAGCCCCTGAATTAAATAACATTTTTAATCAAACGAACCAAAAAAGAGGGCTCCAACAAGAAGCTTTAGGATATGCTGTGTATGCAGCCGGAGAACATATAACAAATCTTGAGGCAATCAAACCTGTAATAGAGAGAATATCCCAAAAACATCGGGCAATTGGTATCACACCTGATCAATATCCAGTGGTAGGTGAAACGTTATTGCAAGCAGTAAAGGATGTACTAGGTGAAGCTGCTACAGAAGAAATAATTGATGCATGGGGTAAGGCTTATGGATATATTGCGGATGCGTTTATTAGCATTGAAAAAAAGCTTTATGAAGAAACTGAGCATCAACAAGGTGGATGGGAAGGCTACAGAGATTTTTATGTAGATAAAAAAGTGAGAGAAAGCGAAGATGTTACATCCTTTTATTTAAAACCCAAGGATGGTAAAGGAATTGCAACATATAAACCTGGGCAATATCTTACCATTAAGGCAAGAATTCCAAATGAAAAATATACTCATATTCGTCATTATAGCCTTTCTGAAGCTCCTAATACCAACTATTATCGTATTAGTGTGAAACGAGAGGATGAACATCCGAACACACCTGAAGGAATTGTCTCGAATTACTTACATAAACAAATTCAAACCAACGATATCCTTCAGTTTTCTGCCCCAGCGGGAGATTTTGTTTTATATAACAAAAGTACACCCGTTGTTTTGATTAGTGGTGGTATTGGAATTACCCCAGTTCTTAGTATGTTAAATACTGCTGTAACGGAACAACCTAATCGAAAAATAATATTTTTATACGCAGCGCGGAATAGTAAGTATCATCCTTTTAAAGACCATATTCAGCAATTAGAAAACAATCATCCAAACTTAAAATTATTGGTTTGTTATGATTCACCAACAAATGAGGATAAACAGGAGAAAAACTTTGATAAGGAAGGATATATTGATTTGGAATTTTTAAAATCTAATGTACCAGACAAAAATGCTGATTTTTATTTTTGTGGTTCTATTCCTTTTATGGATTCCGTTATTAAAATATTAAATGAATGGGGTATACCAGCGGAGCATATTCATTATGAATCCTTTAGTCCAGTGGCTATTTTGGGAGAGGATTAATGAATGTTAAATATTTAAAGGTTGATTAGTGAGCATTTAAACTAATGTTGTAAATCAATGATGATTAATTAAGGGAGACAGTCAATCTAACTCGTATTACCAACATCATTGATAATGATAAGGATCATTTTACTATTAGAATCTTATTGACGTGTAAGAGATACTAAGAATTAATGGAGAAAAATCTTGCAACGAAGGCCCCTCTCGAATGAGAAGGGCCTTTGAAGATGATTTAAAAAATACGTCGTCTAAAGCGAAATGAAAAGACGAAAATAACTGCTGCAAATGGGACAAATCTTCTTCTGAAACCTGATATCAAGAAGAATCCTCCAGGAGGTGGATCCCCACTAATTACTCCTCGATATACTCTTCCGTCACGCATTCTTACTTCAACTGGTTCGCCTCGATATCTCATCATTGGATTCATTATTTCACTTCCTTTCTTTTTGGATTAAACAAAAGGACAGAAGCCTCTGTCCTTAAGTGGTGTGTTCACTCATTATGACCAAAAGGAAGTTCCTACAATGATAAGCAAAATAAACAATACCACGATTAATACGAAGGAACTGCCACCACCGTATGTGGTTCCGCCATGACTATAACCACCTGTTCCACCCCACATATATACTCACCTCCATATAATGATTTAGAGTTCATTCATCCATTGAAGGGAGGTTTTTAAGCAAATAGAATTAATAATAACCTCCTCCTACATAAGAAGTACCTACAATGATAAGCAAAATAAACAATACTACAATTAAAGCAAACCCCATTCCTGTGCCACCCATATTAACACCTCCTGTTCATAAACTAGATACTATAATCTATCCACTATTACATTATGTAAATCCTAATATTATGGAATGGACAAACGTAATAAAAAGTAGAAAATCCATGTTTGTCTAATAGATTTAAATCCTATGGAAAAAAGCGTATGCAATAGACATACGCTTTTTTCTGGGAGGTGCCTGTTATGGTGGTGGCTGCAGCTAATATATAAATTATGTAGAATTTAATAATTTGCTTGGACGAGTGTATTTGTATTTATAGATTGTAGATTAAACCGATCATTGTCCATAGTAAAAATACCTTCACAATAAAGTCAGACGAGCTAATCTTCGTCTATTTATAGATATTAGTCTAGGCATTTTTGAAAAAACAAATAAACAGTGTGTATCAAATATAGAGTGATCTTATTGGAGAGTAGTAATACTGCAGGATGTTTTAAAGTGATACTGCCATTATATTATCTAAGTCAGCACCGAAAGCTATGCAAGGTGTTAGAGGAGGTTCCTCAACAATAGACTTTCCTGCATTTAGTATAAACAATACTTTTGTTATTAACATAGTTGAAAAACCTATGATAGAAAATAATTAAAAAGATCCCCATTTCATTGAGTCGGGTCTCTTAAACTAATAGGGAGGATTAGATTAATAAGGATAAAGATTCCTATGCAATAATTATAACCATTTCTTAGTGTGATTTTAATAATGTGGGCAAACTGTTTTAGTATGTTAGGTACAGTAACTATAGTACTTAGAAATTTCAAGGGTATGGTAAACTAAATACACGAATAAAATGCTTTGTTAAAAAGGGAATACGGTAAAAAGGAGTATACTGTGAAAATTACCAGGGAGACTTTAGAAAATCAGCAAATTTGGATATATGGGGGATCGCTAATTTTTGGAGGGATTTTGGGAATCAACAAAGGTATAGGAACTAATTTAGAATGGATGATTTCGCCACTCATCGCTATTCTTATGTATGGAATGTTTGCTCAAATTCCATTTTTAAAATTGCGTGAGGCTATAGCAAATTTCAGATTTATTTCTGCATTATTAATAGGCAATTTTATAGCTGTTCCAATCGTTGTTTGGATTTTAACGGCGATTTTCCCTCAATCACCTCCTATTTTATTAGGGGTTTATTTAGTTTTACTTACTCCTTGTATTGACTATGTAATTGTCTTTACTCAACTTGGGAAAGGGAATGAAAAATTAATCTTAGCATCTACACCTATCCTATTCGTCGTACAAATGATATTACTTCCTGTATATCTATGGATATTTATTGGTGAAGAGATGGCAGGAGTTTTTGAAGTAGCTCCATTTCTTGAAGCCTTTCTATTCTTAATAGTTGTTCCCTTAATATTTTCCGTAATTTCTCAGGTATGGGCGAAGAAGAGAGAAATTGGAGTGAAAGTACTAGAGTTTACAACTTGGTTACCTGTTCCATTTATGGCATTAGTATTAATTGTGGTCGTTTCCTCTCAAATTGGAAGGGTATATAGCGATTGGGAATTAATTGTACGTGTCATTCCCATATATATTTTATTTTTAATCATTACACCATTTATATCTAGACTGATCGCCAATATATTTAATTTGGATAAAGGGGCAGGAAGAGCTTTAATATTTAGTACAGGGACTAGAAACTCGCTTGTAGTCCTTCCATTAGCATTAGCTTTACCTGAAAATTGGGCAACATTAGCTGCTGCAGTGATTGTTACACAAACAATTATTGAATTAATAGGAGAATTAATCTATATAAGAGTTATTCCAAGGATAATGATGAAAGATCATTCAGAATCTAAAATACAGTAGTTGTTGTGAGTAGTTTGATAGAGAGAACAATTAAAGCTGTATAAAGAAGAAAGGGTCAGCCTGTAAAGAAATGTACTTGCTGTAACGGGCGCATTCCTTTAATAAGGAATGCCTTTTTTGATTAAGGATAGATTAGTAGATGAGCGGTGTTTTCTAATGTTCAATAATGGAAAAAGGAA
This sequence comes from Heyndrickxia sp. FSL W8-0496, assembly GCF_038007825.1. Classification (NCBI taxonomy): domain Bacteria; kingdom Bacillati; phylum Bacillota; class Bacilli; order Caryophanales; family Bacillaceae; genus Heyndrickxia; species Heyndrickxia sp. FSL W8-0496. The sequence goes on along the minus strand of NZ_JBBOXX010000001.1, from coordinate 4,208,790 downwards.
AGCTAAATAACAATTAGATATATAAGTTTATGCATTTTTATGTAATAATTATTTTGTGAAATGTAAATTTACTATTTATACATAGTGAAAGTGGGGATCATAATGGCAACGGGAACACATACAGTAGACATTCCAGTAGATGTACAAGCAGTTTGGGATTATGTCAGTGATCTTGAAAAATGGGCAACGTCAGTGCCTGCCTATAAAGAACATAAACTCATCAATGACAAGCAATCTATCTGGACATTTGAAGGTAATGTGAAAGGTATTAAAAAAACAATACAAGCTCAGGTAGATATTACTGAATGGAATGAACCTTCAAATATTAAATTTGAACTAAAAGGTTTATCAGATAATTTTACAGGAAGCGGTCAATTTACTGCAGAAGATGCTAATGGTAAAACAACAATGACTTGTACGGTGAACGTTCATGCAGGTGGATTAACGGGTGCAGTGCTAACACCAATTATTAAATGGGCTGTTCCAAAAGTAGCATCTCGTTTAACAGAATCTATCGCACGTAAAATAGTAGTATTCTCATAGTTTTCAAAGATTGAAAGCTGAATGAAATTGGAGATTTCTTCTAAGTGACGAATGCTAGTATAAAAAGTTTCAATAATTAGTGGAAAGGGGCTATCCGAAAGAGGATGGCTTCTTTTTTTTGCTCCATTATGGGGGCAATTCAAAAATATTACCGCGCTGTTTTTTTAGAATAGAACCACTTTATGTAAGAGAAGGTATGTTTATCGCATACAATTCATGCTAGAACAAATAAAGGTGAAAAACTGATAGTAGCTTCTATTGTAAAGGTTTCTAAACTATAGGGGGCAACGTTTAACAGGGAGCCTTTTTCTTATGTCATAAGAAGCAGTTTAGTTGACTATCTTTTGTTCAATAGATCTATTAAATTGTTGACTAATTGTTTTGGGCTAAGTCCGATCTGTACATAAGTACACTCTCATTAAATAATGCATACGATAATTTGTATAAATCTGTGAAGGGAATGAATTAGATGTACTATACCTCCTGTATGTATCCATACCAATCTAATGTTTATGGGGCTAATGTTCAAATGCATAATAATTATATAAGACATCCTGATTACTGGAATAATTATAATAACCAAAGAAATAAGGTGAAAGATTATGGGCGGAAGCCATTTGTAGTCAATATTAATGAAGCTGCGAAACATAACAATACTTATCGAACTGCTTTGTGGACAGGAAAACATTTGCAAGTGACATTGATGAGTATTAATGTTGGTGAAGACATCGGTTTAGAAATTCACCCTAATACTGACCAATTCCTACGGGTTGAACAAGGTCAAGGGGTTGTGCAAATGGGACAGAGAAAAGATCATTTAAATTTTGTTCAAAAAGTTTATGATGATTTTGCCATTATGATACCTGCTGGCACCTGGCATAATGTAACGAATACAGGTAATATCCCTTTAAAACTTTATTCTATATATGCTCCTCCACAACATCCATTCGGTACGGTTCATTTAACTAAAGCACAGGCTTTAGCGGCGGAAAAATAGAATTCTAATTAATACTTTCTGGGGCTTACTTCAAAGAGGAGTAAAGCCTTTTTGTTGATCCACAAACTGGCAGTTTAGCTCAATGAAAAGGTCTACGATTGTACTATACCAAATGAAAAATGACTATAAACTTTATTTAGTTTTAAAACCTCAAATACGTATTATCCCGTACTGCTTTAGGACGGGGTTAAAATTAGTTGTTTTATTTTTGATGTAAATTACTAGTGAAGACTGACTTATTGAAAATCAATCATATACGTATAACAACTAAATAGCATTTTTGATTTCCAAACTAAAATTTTTATCTTAAATCAGAGAAGGTATGAAGTGGTACATAAACGATTTTATTGCCAAGTTTCCTGCAAACCCTTACTATGAAAAAAGAAGTTTATTTAAGAGTGTAGAAGAAACGGAGATTTAACATGTGGGATTTATTATCACAAATGCTTTCAAGAATGACGCTCATTATCACGATTGCCTTCCTCTTTACACGACTGCCTATTTTTAGACAGATGATTAATCGGGATTTAAACATCAAAGGTAGCTTTGTTATGATTATGCTCTTTGGATTATTTGGTGTCATAGGAAATTATACAGCCATCGTCGTCAATCCAGATGCACATGTAATTTCTAACTTATGGAATCCTGAACTTCAAATGGATAATGCCATTGCCGATACACGTAATATAGGCATTATCATTGGAGGCCTGGTTGGAGGCCCAATTGTTGGACTTGGATCAGCATTAATTGCAGGTGGACATCGTTTGTTTATGGGGGGATTTATTAGCAATGCCAGTTTTATCGCCTCACTTGTAGGTGGTGGATTAGCTGGACTTTTCGGCCGTAAACTACGTGGAATTGGTTTAATTCGACCTTTACCTATGTTTTTAATTGGTCTTTTGATCCTTATCATTCAAATTCTACTTATCCCGTTGATTACTACCCAGCACATGACAGCTTTTCATTTAATTAGCTATACTGGGATTCCGATTATCGTCATCAATAGTATTGGTATCTGGATTTGTGCGATGATTTTTTATAGTGTGATTCAGGCTGAGGAACGAACACGTGCCAACCAAACGGCTACTGCACTATCCATTGCAGACCGGACACTTTCACTTTTCCGTCAAGGGTTAAACGAATCCACGGCATCAAAAGCCGCAAATGTTATCCAACAGTTAACCAATGTCGACCATGTAGCAATTACTCGTGGTATTAGAGAGCTAGCTCATACAGGTGGAAGCAGCAATCCATCTGAGCTTAAATATAGAGAACAGGTCATTCAAACGAGGAAAATGAAAATCGTTCGATCCTATACGAATGCATTATATCCGCGAAATGCAAATAAGGCGGCGTTTATTGTATTACCATTACTTGTGAAGGATAAAACAATTGGGACGTTAACATTTTATTTTCGCCACCCATTTCTCATGACGTCTGTTGAACGTGAAATGGCAGAAGGACTTAGTAATTTATTTTCTAGTCAATTAGAGCTGGGAGAGGTTGAACGCTATAATCAGTTATTGCAAGATGCCGAAATAAAGGCGCTCCATGCTCAAATTCATCCTCATTTTTTATTCAATGCTCTAAATACAATTGTTGCGCTTTGTCGTATGGATCCTATGCTCGCTCGTAAATTGTTACTTCATTTATCTACCTTTTTAAGAAACAATTTGACAGGACTCACAGACCGTCTAGTACGTATCGAAAAAGAATTGGAAAATGTCCATGCCTATTTCGCATTAGAAGAAGCTCGATTTCCTGATAAATTTGAACTTAGCGTCGAGATGGATCCGAATCTCAGTCATGCTCTCATTCCACCTTTTATTCTACAACCGCTTGTAGAAAACGCAATTACCCATGGTGAATTAAAGAACTTGGGGGAGATTGGCAAAATCCACATTAACATTAAGCAACGAACAGAATCGAAACTACAGTTAACGGTGATCGACAATGGAATTGGCGTGCCACCAGAAAGGCTCGTTGATTTAGGCCAGCGTGTTGTTAACTCCACCAAAAACGGAAGTGGGTCGGCACTTTTTAATATTAAGGAGCGCCTAACCGCTTTATTTAGCCGAGATGCGACTTTTAACATGGAAAGCAAACAAGGGAAAGGAACTACCGTTTCAATTACATTACCGATACAATTTTAATTATATAGAGAGGTTAGGTAGATATGCTGTATGCGTTTATTGTAGAGGATGAACAATTTGCACGAGAGGAATTAAAATATTTATTAACAGAAACAGGTGATATAGAGATTATTGGCGAGTCCGAAACGATGCACGAAGCTCTATGGGATATTAATGAATGTCAACCTGATGTGGTGTTCCTTGACATCCAGCTGGCCAAAGGGAATGGAATGGAATTGGCGAAACAATTTAAACATATGAAAAAACAACCGATGATTGTATTTGCTACAGCTTATGATGCGTATGCACTTGATGCATTCGATTTGGATGCCATTGATTACATTATCAAGCCAATTGATGGGGCGAGGCTTCGTAAAACGGTAGACAAATTGCTAGTACATGCACAATTCCATCGTGGTAATCCGCAACAAGAGGATACACAGTCGCAGGGAACAAAAACAATTCCAGTAAAAGACGACGATCGAATGATTATTGTACAAGTTGATGAGATTTACTATATAGGAACAGAAAATCGCCAAACGTATATTAAAACCGCCCAGCATAAATATGAAACTGATCTGTTGCTTTATCAAATATTAGAAAAGCTAGGAGATGACTTTTTACAAGTGCATCGAGGGTATATTGTTAATTTAAAACAGGTTACCGCCATTGAGCCATGGCTTAATCGTGCGTATAATTTAATTTTAAAAGATGGATCAAAAGTACCTATCAGTCGCTCCTACGCGAAACATGTTAAACAAAAATTGGGAATTAAATAAGTTGATTGCGTCTTGCCTTCAAAACATAAAAATAGCATCCATTCTTATAGTAAAAGGATGGATGCTATTTCTGTAATTTATTAAGACCAGCCAATCAATTGGGCGATAACAAGTGTTACAACCGAAATTCCAGCCCAAATGAGGAACAATGGGAAGAAGAAGCGAACCCATTTTTGCCATTGAACACCCGCAATCGCAAGTGCTGCCATGAAGTACCCACTTGTCGGATAAAATATATGGGTGAACCCATCACCAAGTTGATAAGCAAGAACAGCAGTTTGTCTCGTCACACCAACCATATCAGCAAGTGGCGCCATTATTGGCATGGTTACAAGTGCTTGTCCACTTCCAGACGAAATAATAAAGTTAATAAACACCTGTACAATATACATACCAACTGCCGCTAATGCAGGTGGCAAATCACCAACAAGCGAACCAAGCGTATGAACCATCGTGTCCATAATGTTACCATCTTCTAGTACAACAGCAACTGCCCGAGCCAGCCCAACTATAAATGCTCCCATTAAAACATCTCTAAAACCTTGGTTAAAGGCTTCACAAATTTCGCCTAATTTAAGACCGGCAATCATTCCGACGACAATTCCCATGATGATAAAGAGTCCTGCCATTTCAACCATAAACCAACCTTTTGAAATGACACCATATACAAGAATGACGAAGAATACAAGCGCTACAACCGCTGCCCACTTTTGGCGTGCAGTGGCGGATATAGCTTCAGCTTTTCCCACACTAGTATATAAAGCACGTTTTTCCACATCTTCCTCATATACTAGACTACGTGTTGGATCTTTTTTGATTTTCTTTGCATAACGGATAATGAATAAAATAGCTGCCGTAACTGTCACAATAAAAACGATTAAGCGTAATCCAAGTCCAGAGAAAACAGGCAAACCCGATAATTTTTGTCCAAGCCCTGTATTTATCGGATTTAGTACACCTGCTGTAAACCCAACCACAGTTCCACAAAGTGCAATGGCTGCTGCTGTAATTGAATCATAACCCAGTGCAATAATAAGAGGCATAATAACCGGAATGTAAACAAGTGATAATTCTGCTGTACCAATCAATGTTGCTATAACGGCAAACACGGTTGTTAAGACAGGAATGAGCATAATACTTTTATGCGAGAATTTCCGTGCCAGTTTATCAACAGCAACCTCAATGATTCCAGTACGCCTTAGAACCATAAACATCCCACCAATGATAAACGTGAAGAATACAACCTCACCTGCATCAATCAATCCCCGTGGAATCACCGTTAAAAAGTCTATAATCCCAACAGGTGTTTGTTCAACATGATGAAAGGAATTTGGGTCAATTGTTGTTCGACCTTCCGGACCTGGTACACGTTTAAATTCCCCCGCCGGAATGAAATAGGTGGTAATGGCGGCTAGCGCACTAAAAACAAATAAAATGACATAAATATGTGGCATCTCAAATTTTTTCTTTTTCTTTTTTGGCTCCTGTTCTGTGTTCAGTTGCTCTGTATTTAACATGTTGCTCCCCCCGGAATGTAGATGATATTACCAAATAAGTGCAAATAGTACTAAGTCAATCTTGGTATGTACACATTATAAAAAAGAAAACGCTATCTCGGACGTTTTTGTGACAAAGCGTTCACATATAAAACAAATGGTACACATTCCGAAACGAACTGCACACTTTACTTCTCGTTATGTAAATATTTGCAATTGGGGATATCGAGGAGACGAATGCAAAACCATGCAAATACTAGGATGAAAGTTTATATGGGGTTGTGAAAGGGAGGGAAACACGAGCTCATGGTAACGAAAGAGAGAGAATGGTTCCCCAAATGGAGCAAAACCGAGGTACAGGGTAACGAAAGAGAGAGAATGGTTCCCCAAATGAGCAAAACCGAGGTACAGGGTAACGAAAGAGAGAGAATGGTTCCCCAAATGGAGCAAAACCGAGGTACAGAGTAACGAAAGAGAGAGAATGGTTCCCCAAATGGAGCAAAACCGAGGTACAGGGTAACGAAAGAGAGAGAATGTTCCCCAAATGGAGCAAAACCGAGGTACAGGGTAACGAAAGAGTGTGAATAACCCCAAAAGGAGCAAAAGCCGGGTACAGGGTAATGAAAGAGAGCGAATGAATCCGCAAAACGAGTAAAACATGACCACTGTAACTGGGATGTACGAAAACAGAAGTGCTCCCATGTCAGTTAACCTTAATTGAAAAAATAAGAGGGCTTAAAATCTACTTATAAGTCTACTTCGACTAAAGGGATATATTACTTTAACGAGGCATTAACTAAAGAACAGATAAATAATATGAAGTAATTCGATGTACTGATTTAAGGAGGCTCAATTTATATGGTAAATTGGGGGCAAATTAGAGAAAAAGGAAAAAGGCGAATTGTCCTATTATATGGAATCATCTTATCAATACCGTTGATACTTGACTATTATATAGTTAAATATCTTCTTAAATCGTTCCGACTAGACTTTATTTTTGTTGAATTTTTGATTGTTTCGATCATTTGTATTTTATTAGGTCTCATACTTGCTTTACTTATTTGGCATAGGATGAAGAAAGATTGGTCTAACACAAATTCCTTTTTTAAGAAGCGAGGATAGATTTTTGCCAAGGTGGCAGGTTTTTTGAATAAAGACCTAGAAGAAGTAATACTAGATGAAATAAATTAGTAGATATGGAGATAAAACAATGAGGATTCGTGAAATTAAAGAAAAGGACAATCAAACAATAGAAAAAATTATTAAGCGTTCATTGGAATCATTTAAATTAAACATTCCAGGAACAGCCTATTTTGACCCTCAACTAAGCAATCTAACACAATTTTACAAGGAGCAATCAAATGCAAAGTATTGGGTTGCAGTGAATGAAAAGGATGAAGTGTTAGGCGGTGTGGGTATTGCTCCATTTGGACAGAAGACGGGAATTTGCGAGCTGCAAAAGCTTTACATTACCTCCGAAGCTCAAGGCATGGGTTTGTCGAAAGAGCTGATGAAAGTAGCACTCGACTTCGCTAAGGAACATTATACTCACTGTTATTTAGAAACATTGAAGAAACTACAAGTTGCCAATCTCCTTTATATCAAATTAGGTTTTCAACAACTTGAAAAGGCACTAGATGGTTCTGAGCATAGTGCTATGGACGCTTGGTATATAAAGGAATTATCGTAAACTAGTAGAATACATATATGATTTTGCAAGATTACTCTCCAGCTAAATAAAGATTTTTTTGATAGCTGTGGATGGAATATGAGATCTTGTAGCATTACATGGAAATGTGAATAAACACGCTTATAAAAGTAGAATTATAGATCAATTATAGGAGCACTCTTTTAATAAAGGATGCTCTTTTTTAGATGAAGTAAATGGACAAGGATTGAAACTTATTTGTGATATAAAGGTTGTACAATTGGTCTTGATTTATTACCTGACTTTTTACACCCACTTTATTTTTATAGAAAAATAAAGTGATTATCAATATCAATATAGCAAGCTTGTAAAGCTATTGAAGGTCAATAGCTCTTACTTCTTGATCGCTAAAGAAAAAAGGGCTTCAATAAAAGCCCTTATTTAACTAGCATTTTTACAATCATAGATAAGCGTTTAAGACCATCGTGTATTTCTGGAAGCGGAGCAAATGAATAAGAAATTCGTAGGTATTGTTCAGCTTGGTGATCATAAACATTTCCTGGGTTTAGTAAAATTCCTTCTGAGAGTGCGATTTCAAATAACTTTCTCATGGAAATTAACGGTAACAAACGCAGCCAAATGTAAAATCCTCCAGTGGGTTTTTGCCAAACGGCTAGATCGGAAAAATACTTGTTCAAAGTATCTAAAGTAAAATCTCTTCGAATTTTCAGTTGTTCTCTTACTTCATTTAAATGTTTAGAGTAGAATCCGCTTGAAAACCATTCTACAGCAGCCCACTGTGATAAAGAACTAGAACCGTAATCGGTTTGCATTTTAATATCTGCTAAATGCTCAACTACTGGTTCTGGACCAACAATCCATCCAATACGGAGACCAGGACTTAAAGATTTAGATAAACTTCCCAAATAAAGTACAAGGCCATTTTTGTCAAAAGACTTAATTGGTTTTGGTAAATGTTCATCAAACCATAGTTCTCGGTAGACATCATCTTCAATCAAAGGTAGTTGTTCTTGTTGACAAGTATCCAACAATTGTTTCCGCCTGTCCATAGTCATTAATGTACCCGTTGGATTATGAAATGAAGGAATGGTATAGAGTAAAGCAGCTTTTTGTTGTTTTTTATATTGTTTAACAAGCTTGGCTTGAATTCCTTCTTTATCCATAGGGATACCCATTAAACGCATACCTGCTGACTGGAAGACATTTAAAGAATGAAGATAGGATGGTTTTTCTGTTAATACGGTAGACCCCTTATGCAATAAACCAACACTGATAAGCTGTAGAGCTTGTAATGCACCGGATACAATTAAAATAGAAGAAGGAGAAGCATAAATCCCAATTGTCGTTAAATAGTTGGCTATCTGTTCTCTTAATGGCAGCAACCCCTTCGGTTCTTCATATCCATAAGAAATTTCTCTATTGGCCAATTGATGAAATATTTTTTTCATTGCCATGCTCGGAATAAGATTTGGTGATAATTCTCCAGTTCCAAGACGAATGATGTCTGGAATAAATTCTGCTTGATTTATTTCTTGAATCGTTGGCAAATTTGGCTTGTGAGTTCCTACCTTTACATATGAATTCCAATCGGGAGGAGGCGTGGTCACTAATAAATTCCAAGTATTATTAACCACTCTGGTTCCACTGCCGCTTTTTCCTTCAATAAGTCCTTCAGCTATTAATTCATCATAGGCTGTTACAATTGTACTTCTATTTACTCCTAACTCTTTTGCTAAAGTACGTTGAGGAGGGAGCTTATATCCTATCGTCCATTCACCATTTGTTATTTTTTCCTTTATAAAATCAGTGATCTGCTTATGTAATGGTACCGACGATGATTTATTTGGTTTCCAATCGGTTGTAAACATCAAAACGTTCTCCTCTTTTTGTTTCTATTATATAATTTGGTTGGTTTGGATTCCATCCAATTGGTTGGAGACAAAGACAATATTTCAACTACAATTGACCTTGGAGCACAAATCGAAAGGGGAATTTTATATGATCGAACCATTTATTCATGGGTTTATTCTTTCACTTGGATTAATTCTGCCACTTGGTGTCCAAAATGTTTTTATTTTTAACCAGGGGGCTATGCAACCTCGATATATGAATGTATTACCAGTTGTTATAACAGCTTCTCTATGTGACACCTTATTAATTTTAGTATCTGTTTTAGGGGTTTCCTTACTGATTTTAGGTTCATTTTGGTTTAAAGTTATTTTAATTGGGGGAGGGGTTATTTTTTTAGTCTATATGGGATGGACCACATGGAATAGTAAACCAAATAATCAAAGAAATTCAGATGTAAATAAATTTTCTTTAAAGAAACAACTATTATTTGCGGCATCTGTTTCTTTATTAAACCCACATGCAATCATGGACACTGTGGGGGTAATAGGAACAAGCTCAATAAAATACCATGGAGTTGAAAAAATAATATTTGCTTTTACATGTATTATGGTTTCATGGCTTTGGTTTATTGGACTTTCACTAATTGGTAGAGTCATAGGGAAAATTGATAAATCTGGAACCTTCTTGTTGGCTCTGAATAAAGTATCTGCCATTATCATGTGGGCGGCTGCAGTTTATCTTGTTTTTTCTTTATTTAATGTATAAGCAATTTCAGAGGCTATAGAAAGGAGATAGGTCATATGAAACCAAAGTTTTGCCCTAATTGTGGTGGTAAGAGACTAATTGATGAATCATTTTATTTTAAATCATTTTCCAGCCTAATTTTTAATGACAAAAAAGAAAATGCATAGTTGTACCAGTTAAAGGATGGGGAGTAGATTGTTTTCACTGTAATTGGGAAGGAGAAATTCTTTCTTCCAAGAATGAATAGGTATTCCATCATCTTCTTAAGCTAATAAAGGCTCCTTTAATTGGGGGTGAAATAAAGGGGAGATTAGTTGGATATAGGGTTTCGCTGTTGAAAGTGAGGAGGTACTATTTTCTAAACCTAAGATAACAGCTATTGATTATTTTTATTTGTATTTTTGTTAATTTTTTTTATCAAATATTCAGTTTGAATTTGACCAATTATTGCAGCAATTATTGCGTTTGCAATATTAATGATAATAAACCATTTTAAAATCTTTTTTGTTTCATATTTCATTCATACTCACCTTTATTAACAGTTATTTTAAATTAGTATCAACATAAGAAAAACTATTATTCAACAAGTTAATAAAAAGTATATAAAGGAAAAGCGTAGAGCGATGAATTCCCAACCAATTTTATCGTAACACCATAAGTTGAACAAACAGGCAGTTACTTTAAAAAGGAAATAAGTATAAAGTATCGAATTGATAATTTGAGGTGGGAAATCAATGCTTAAACAAATCATTCAAAATTGGAAGCAGTATTGTAGTGATGATAATTTTGTAGGTATAGGGTCTACAAGAAAAGTATATAGAGTTTTAGATTACGTAATAAAAGTACATTTGCATCCAATCGGTTATAAACAATCACTTAATGAATTAAAAGTTTATTCTTCAATGGCGGATAAAGGTCTTGATTCATTACTCGCTCAGACATATTACGTTGATGAATTCATATCTGTACAAACATATTACAGACCCTTAGAACTAAAGGACAATCAATCGTATGAGATAAAGGTGGTAGAACACCAACATTTGATTCCTGATTTGTTTGAAGAAGTTTTAGAAATATTAGATAAAAAATTTGATTGCTTTGATTTAAAAGACAGTAGTAACTATGGTTTAAATAATGATGGTAAACTTGTCTTTACCGATTATGGTATGACAAAGAGTTTATATGACAAAGAGTGGGTTCCGTTTGCCGAAAAAGGTATAATTCCACAAATTCACTTTGACTTTTGCAAAGTTTGTGGAATAGAGAAGGAACTACGAATGTACGGAGATAATGACAAAGACAACCGTTGTTATGATTGTGGTAAGGAATAAGGAGAATCAATGTGTTGGAAAGTTTGTGAAGAGTCCAGCTTATGCTAATGGTGGCGTTAGTTGAACAAAGCAATCATAATTTGGTTTTCCACAAACCTACAATTAGTTAGTAAACGTTCTTTAATAAAAAGTTTAATGGCTATGCCCATGCCAAAATACTTTCCTTAATATCTGAAAACCTATTTTCTCATATCAGTTCTTTTGCCATTTACAAGAGGATTAGTATTGATTCAATACATAGTTATACTAAATGAACATGATATTTTTAATAAAAGGTTTGGATAAATTTATTAAAAATAAAAGAGAAATAAAATGTACGGTAAGTGGCATGTCAATGGCCGCTTAATCAATTATTGTAGAAAGGAAATGAGAATTGAAATTAGAACGTTTGATTTCCATCATATTCAAGCTCTTAAATAATGAAATTTTGTCAGCTTCAAGTTTAGCTGATGAATTCCAAGTATCAACGCGAACCATTTATAGAGATATCGAAGCGATTTGTGCGGCAGGAATACCAGTCGTTTCATACCAAGGTACTAACGGAGGTTTCGGAATTATAGAAGGTTACAAATTTGATAGGAGTTTAATAGGTTCATATGACATATTGAGCCTCATCACTGTATTAAGTAGTTTATCAAGTATTTTTGAAGATAAGGAAGTTGAACATACGATAGAAAGATTAAAAATGCTAGATACAAGTGGAAACAATCGGACTTTGTTAGTTGACTTAGATAGCCATAGAACAGAACCGAATTCTTTAATGGATCTGCGAAAAGCTATTCATGAAAAAAGGGTAATCCGCTTTGATTATGTAAGTAATAAAAATGAATTTACATCACGTGAATTAGAACCTGTTCACCTTCATTATAAGTATCGCAACTGGTATTTATATGGGTATTGTAGAGAACGTCAGAATTATAGAGAATTTAGAGTATCACGTATGATGGGTATAATATTGACGGAAAAAACGTTTGTCCAAACTCACGAAAGGAAAGAAGATTCAACTTATTCAGATGACAATCTAGAAGGATTTGAGGATGTAGTAATTTGGGTTAATCCTAATTCCTTAGCAGGAGTATTAGATCAATTCCAGAATTCTGCTAAAGTCATGAACAGTGATGGAAGTATGACAATTACATTATCTGTTTATCAACCTCTACATGCTAGATGGCTTAAATCAATTCTTTTAAGCTTTGGTAGTGGAGCTAAAGTTATAAAACCTGTGGAACTGCAATCAATTATAGTAGATGAGGCAAAAAAAATAATGAAAGTTTATGAAGATATATGACAATCTGCTGTCATATATCTTTTTTTATAATACGAGTATCAAGTTTTGAAACCAAGAAGCTAAGGAGTAGATGCTAAATGAACCATGCAAAAAATATGTATAAGTACCATGTTTGGGCTAATAAGGTGTTATTAGAAAGAATAAACGAACTACCAAAAAATGTCTTATATGAAGAGGTAAGTAGTTCATATCCAAATATTGCTCAAACGTTTAGTCATATCTATGTGGTAGATGTTATGTGGTTACAAGTACTTAAAGGAATGGATATGCAAGAGGCGTTGGAAGCCTCTATGGTAATTCTAGAAAAGGTCAATTCCTATTCATTAGACGAGTTTGTTAAGTATTTTGAAGAACTCGCTTTACAGTACGAAGAATGGATGACTAGCCAAAGAGATTTAGAACAAAAAATTAATTTGAACAATCCTTGGTCAGGAGCTAGAGAAACTGCATACTCAGAAATTTTATTTCATGTTGCTAACCATGGTACGTATCATCGAGGTAACATAACAACTATGTTAAGACAACTGGGATACGCTTCGATAATGAATGACTTCTGTTTATATTGGTATCAGAGTTAAGGCAAATAGTATTTCAAATGAAGGGTGACTCATTTCTGAGAATGCAATATAGATTTTTACATTAATTTAAGCTGTAATAAAAAAGTCGATTCCTTAGTGTATAGGAATTCGACTTTTTTAGGTTGAAATTCGCTTATTGTAAAGATTTCCGAGGTTCTGGCGTTACCCCTAATATAAGTTAAACTTCCCCCTACATCACAAATATTTGTTAAAACTATTTGCCGAATACTTTTAACCTACTTAGAAGAGGTAAGAGTTGGAGATCTAGTGAGGATCAGCAGCTCTTTTTTATTCAAAGAAGCATTTTCTGAAAGAAGGAGATAAATCAATTATAGATAAATTATAAGTAATAGCTAAATTTGTGAGAGGTGAAACTCAATATGGATAATGATAGATATTATTTTGAAATAGCACTTAAAGAGGCGGAGCAAGCTTTGAAGGAGAATACTTATCCAATTGGAGCTGTTATTGTTGATGAGAGTGATAATTTAATTGCAAAAGGGAGAAATCGCGTTCATCCAAATCAAGATGCGACAGCCCATGCAGAAATCGATGCTATTAGAAATGCTGGTCAAGCCATTTTAAATGCGAAAGTTAAACGAGAAAAATTTACAATATATACAACCTTAGAGCCATGTCCAATGTGCACAGGTGGTATATTGTTCGCAAATATAAAAAAAGTGGTATGGCTATTAAATGATGATTTAGGCTTTGGAGGGTACAGAAAAATAAAAGCAGCAAATGTCTTTGAAGAAAGATTTGATGAAGTCGATATAATTGAGGAACCGTTCGAGGACTTAAAAAAGAGACAAGTGGAGCTAATGGAAAAATGGGCAATCAATCCGAATAATGTAGTTCATTTAAGAAAGGCATTAAATAAATAATTTATTATGGACTGCTTTGACAGTCCTTTTTGTTATCGTTCTTCAACTTGTTCGTTCAGAAGAATGTTATCATAATCTCTTTAGATTTTTTTTCAATTCTCTCAAATGTAAACAGCTATCTATTAGATTATGTATCCATATTTTCAAGGACAGTATCTCCCTTTATTTTGCTCATCTATTTTTTACAAGAAGATAGACTTTATTCATAAAAAAACTCATATTAGGCACTATGTTTTATCAAAAGTTAAGAATTCTTAAGGATTTTTACTCCTTTTTCTTCAGATTTGGATTTTAAAGTAGGATTATCAATTCAAATCAATGGAGTGATTATCAATGAAGCGATTGTTTTTCCTATTTCAATATATAGTTAATCCTAGAACAGTTGGTGCAATACTTCCTAGTTCCAAATTTCTTGGAGATAAAATGGTAGAAAGAATTAATTTTGCGAAAGCTAAATACATTATCGAGTATGGACCAGGTACCGGTGTATTCACAGAGGAGCTGCTCGAAAAGCGAAACCCAGAGACCATTATTGTATTGGTGGAATACAATAAGGAATTTTACTTACTTTTGAGAGAAAAGTTTAAAATGGAAAAGAACTTATTCATTATAAATGGTTCCGCAGAAGATATTCATAATTATTTAAAGGACTATCATATTCCTTATGCAGACTATGTTATTTCTGGTCTTCCTTTTGCAAGTTTGCCAAAAAACATTTCCCAAAAAATTTTAACAAATACCACTAAAATTTTAAAAAAGGATGGAGAATTCATTACTTTCCAATACACTAAATGTAAAAAGGCTTTTATTGAACAGTTTTTTACTAAAATTCATGTGAATAGAGAGATTAGAAATTTGCCACCAGCCTATGTCTTTAACTGTTCTAATCCACAAAAGAATATGGAGGGATAATATGGAGTCTAAAATTCTTATTGTTGATGATGACAAAGATATTAGAAATCTAATTTCCGTTTATTTAGAAAACGAAGGTATGCGCACTCAAAAGGTTGAAGATGCTATTGAAGCTCTAAAACTATTGGAAAAAAGAGAGTTTGATCTCATTATATTAGATATAATGATGCCGAACATGGATGGAATAGAAGCATGTATGAAGATTAGACAAGAAAGAAATATGCCCATTATTATGCTTTCGGCAAAATCGGAAGCTGTAGATAAAATTCAGGGACTAGCTTCTGGTGCAGACGATTACTTATCCAAACCATTTAATCCCTCCCCATAAGTGGAATGCTGGTGATTACTATGATAAAAAGAGATTTTAATGTTAAACTGCTAGGTATCTTTTTCGGAAATGAGTTGGATTTATGCAAGAATTTACGATTAAAGGCAATCAAGGGTTTATCCGAATGGAACTACAAAAGGCTAGTGATTTTCTACAGAATACAAACCAATGTGGTGGATATGATGCTGAAGGGATTGTTGAAATTAAGAGTGGAAATTATTATGTATTAGGCAAAACCTGGTTTACCACTGGTGAAGTCTATGAATTTTATAAGCAATTAGATCATTGTTATAGGAACCTTAAAGGGAAGGCTATTTTTTGGAATTATGAAGCTTCTCTCAAGATAGAAGTTATATTTTATCAACTTGGTCAGGTCGTTTTAAAGGGTTATTATAAAGAACAAGCATACTTAGATAATGAATTGCTATTTGAAATAGAAAGTGACCAAACTTTTTTACCACCAACAATAGAAGAACTTAAAAGGTTTGTTGAGCATTACGGTCATTAAAAGGGAATTCTATGGAACTTCGAGCGGGGGCATTCCTTTAATAAGGAACGCTCTTTTTTTATTCAAGTAGGTAAGGATTAATAGGGAATTCATTTTAATGGGGATTTTTTTACTCTTGACCTTAGAGTTTACTCCAATGTTATGGTGTATGTACTGGAGGGTGGTTAATTTGCAAATCAAAGATTTTGCTAACAAATATTCTATTCAAGCTGATACAATTCGTTATTATGAAAAAGAGAACATATTGAAACCAAAAAGACGTGAAAATGGTTACCGGGAATATGATGAAGAATGTGAAAAACAGCTACAACTTATCATGGTATTAAAGCAATTAGGTTTTACAATAAAAGAGATTCAACAATTACTTATATTAAGAGACGAATCAATATCAACAGAATGTAACAATTCAACAGTATTGTTATTAAATCAAAAAATAATGAAACTTGAGGAGAAAATTCAGTTTTATCAACAAGCATTAAAAGTAGTGCAAACCGTTAAAGAACTAGTAAATGAGGAGAAATATTTAGAAAACAAAGAGGTTATCGAAGATTTGCTAGTAGAATTTTTCAAAAGTATTTATAAGAGGGGAATATCATGACTATTAATCAAATGGTTCGTATTGAAAACGGATTTGCCCTTGCCATTTCTTTTTATATTTATATACAGCTAGACTTTCCAATCTGGCTGTTTTTTGTACTTTTACTCGTTCCTGATATTACAATGATTGGTTATGCAATTAATAATAAAATAGGTGCAAATATTTATAATTTTGGACACAGTTTTATTTTACCCATACTTTTAGCATTAGGTTACTTATACTTTTCAAAGGATTATTTACTAATCATATCTATCATCTGGTTATCTCATATATTTATGGATCGACTATTTGGCTTTGGGTTGAAATATCAAGATTCTTTTAACAAAACACATATACAAAGGCTTTAAATGATTCGTACCTTGATAGAAAATTGTTTGCGTAATCTACATATTTGTTTATACCTAAAAGGGAGCGTTAATCGAAGATGAACTGTACCTTCAATTGTTAAATTCGTGACTAACAATTGGGATGCAGTTCATGCAGGATTAGTGCTTTTTTTGTTGAATCTATTACCTTAAAGAGATCAATTGAGGGAGGAGGAAAATAGTAAAAAGCTTTTTCAATTTATTAAAAGTGAGGGGAAGTATATGCCATCTAAGTTTTTTGAAGGCGGGTTACATGGGGGAAATGCTCATGCTGATCCGTTGGAGGTGTTTGAGGGTTTACAGTGGGATACAGTTGGGATAAAACCTGCAAACTGTCCATATTCAGTGTGGCAGGTTCTAAACCATATGATTTTTTGGCAAGATTTTTATCTTACCTACCTTAAGGGTAGTGTACCTGTTCATCCAGAACATGATGAAGACTCATGGCCCGTTGCGATAGCTCCGACAAATGAAACCGAGTGGAGTGACGCTATTGTTCAATTCAGTAAAGGTCTACAGGAAGCTGAAAACGAAGCAAAAAAAGACTTAAATGAAATGAAGGATACGAAATTGGAAAGGACTCGTGGTGTCATTTTAGCCACGCTTATGACGCACAACAGTTATCATACCGGACAGGTAGCTCTGATTCGGCGAATAATTGGAGCATGGCCACCTCCATCTTGGTGATACATGGTTACAATTTTTAGTTTGAGTGTAAAACAATAGTGACGCGTTTATTTAGAACGGGTCTTTTTTATTTTGGCTTTTTTCTCAAACATTGTTGTTACTTAAAAGTAAAATTTGAATAAATAAGCGGTAACCAAACAGTGGGATTTGTTACCGAGAAGGAGGAAAAAGGTTATGCAAGGTAACAAAAGGGAGTGATTGATTACCGTGAAGGAGAAAAAAGGGAGTGATTGATTACCGTGAAGGAGAAAAAAGGGAGTGCCCGGTAACTAAAGGGAATGTTTGATTACCGTGAAGGAGGAAAAAGGGAGTGCAAGGTAACTAAAGCGAGCGATTTATTACCGTGAAGAAGAAAAAAGGATGTGCAGGTTAACTAAAGCGAGCGATTGATTACCCGAGAAGGAGGAAAAAGGATGTGTACGGTAACGAAAGGGAGTGATTGATTACCGTGAAGGAGGAAAAAGGGAGTGCAGGGTAACTAAAGAGAGCGATTGATTACCGAGAAGGAGGAAAAAGGATGTGCCCGGTAACAAAAGAGAGTGTTTGATATTTTTTTAAGATATATCTTGATTTTTAAAGTAAATGCTCCTAATTCTATTAATAATTAAGGAAAATGGATGCTTATACGTTAACGACATAATGTAATTTATCAACTATATATATTATGATTAATTCGTTAGTACAAGGAAGTACCTTATTAAAAGAACGAGTAAGGCGAACTTTAAACAAGATATGTTTGTGAGTATTGTAAAACAAAGTGAAACCTGAGACAGATCGGTGCACTGAAAAAATATTTCATTTAGGAGAATTCTCAAAACAGATTTGATTTCTAATATATTCTATCAATAATTTGAGTTCATATAATAAAACGTTAAAAACTATACAATGATTCAGTAGAAGGATCTTTCTTTGTAATGCAAAGGAGTTAGGGGGAATTAGTTTGGATAACAAAAATAATGCATTAATCATTGTAGATGTACAAAGAGCTTTTGATGATAAAAAATGGGGAGAACGAAACAATCTAATGGCAGAGGAAAATATTTGTAGGATACTAGAATTATGGAGGAACAAAGGTTGGCAAGTAATACATATTCAACACAAGTCCGATAATCCTAATTCTGTTTTTCATCCGAACAATGAAGGATTTGCTATAAAAGAATTGGTTGCGCCTATTGAAGGAGAAGTTGTTATAAACAAGAAAGTTAATAGTAGTTTTATTGGTACAAATTTAGAAGAGTTTCTCCGATTAAATGATATTACGACGGTGGTAATAACTGGTTTGACTACCCCACACTGTGTATCTACAACTACAAGAATGAGTGGGAATTTAGGTTTTAATACATATCTTATTTCAGATGCAACAGCAGCGTTTGGTATTACCGACCAAAATGATAACTATTATGATGCAGAGACGATACATAATATTTCCCTAGCAACTTTAAATGAAGAATTCGCTACAATACTTACAACAGAGCAACTTTTAAATAGAGTGTAAGATGAGTAGTTCTTTGTTTAGGTAAGGTGAACTCATATTCCACAATCTGGCCATAACTATAAATAAAATAGACAAATACCACCTGAATCGAAATATATTGATTATATGATTCAGGCTTTTTCTTTTTAGAAGACCCCTAGAGTACTCATCTAGTGTTTATTCGAATTAGAGGATCAAGTGGAATACTAAAGTTGCATTATTTTTTAGAACAATCATCAATTATAGGCCCCTTTTTCAAGCAGTTCCTCCCCTCTATGTGTATTCGTCTCGATTTGCTTTCTCAATATTGCACTTAACCTAACAATAGGATATTGTTGTATTCGGCTATATGGTTTATCAACTTAAACCAATAAACTAATTATTGGAGGTATTATACTGAATGAATAAACAGGACCAACTAAATATGATCAAAGAGGATTTTATTAATTGTCAAAAAGTATTGTTGGCAATTGGTGACGAAACACGTCAGTCGATCCTGTTAGTTCTAATGGGGACGGATTGTCAAACAGGATTACGTGTGGGTGAAATCACTGAACAAACACATCTTTCTCGACCTGCTGTATCCCATCATCTTAAGGTTTTACGAGATGCAGGTATTGTTTTTATGCGTAAAGAAGGGACAAAAAACTTTTATTATATAAATGTACGTACAGAATTAAGTTTATTAAGAACACTTGTGTTGGATATTGATAAGTTCATGCAAAACTTTTATGGAAATGATGGAATTTAAACACATATGATTTGGAGGTATAGGCTATGAGAGCAATGGTTATCGATAGGTATGGGAAATTTCCAATGAGATTGGCAGAAATGCCCACACCTGAAATGGGTGAATATGAGGTACTCGCAGAAATTCATGCAGCTAGTATTAATCCGATTGATTTTAAGCTGCGCGATGGGAAAGTAAAATTGCTAGTTAAATATAAAATGCCTCTTATCTTAGGGAATGACTTTTCTGGTGTCGTTGCAAAGGTTGGTGCCAAAGTGACTCGTTTTAAGGTCGGTGACGAAATATATGGACGTCCACGTAAGAGTAAGATCGGTACTTTTGCTGATTATATCGCTATTCATGAAGATGACATCGCCTTAAAACCTACAAATTTGAGCTTTGAAGAAGCAGCATCGATTCCATTGGTTGGACTAACCTCCTATCAAGCCCTAACAGACATTTTACAATTACAAAAAGGACAAAAAATTTTAATTCAAGCTGGGGCTGGTGGGGTTGGTACCTTTGCTATTCAACTGGCTAAATTAATGGGAGCCACTGTTGCAACGACTGCCAGTGAAGCAGGGGCTAATATAGTAAAATCTCTTGGTGCAGATGAAATTATAAATTATAAGACGGAAAAATTTGAAGAAATACTGAAAAATTATGATGCCGTATTTGATACACTTGGGGGCGAGATACTCGAAAAGTCATTTGAAGTGATAAAAAGCGGAGGAAAAGTTGTTTCCGTATCGGGATTACCGAATGCTCGTTTCGGTAAAGAATATGGTTCCGGATTTTTTAAAACAATGTTGTTTTCAATAGCAAGTCATAAACTGACTGCGCTTGAAAAAAAGTATAATGTTCAATATACGTTTTTGTTTATGAAACCAAGTGGAGAACAATTACGTATAATCGCAAACTTTATTGAGACTGGTAAAATCAAACCTATCATTGATAGAGTTTTCCCTTTTGATGATGCTCAAAAAGCGATCGAATATGCGGAGTCAGGAAGGGCGAAAGGGAAAATAATATTAAAAATCAAATAGTTATGAAACGAAGCAAAAAAATGTGCTGAATTATGCTCATAAAAAAAGCCTCTTTTTTTATGCTCCTACACAAAAGAGTGTGAAGATTCTTACTTTTATAGGCATTCCTTTAATAAGGGATGCTCTTTCTTTATTATAAGGAATGGGGCGGTTTTGTTTAAGATAGATTGAATAAATAAATTTAAGGAATATATATAAAGGGGGATTTTACTTGAAATTTGAGTACTTTATTCTCAATTCAATACCTGATGTTGATGTTTTAAATGGAATTTTAGAATTACATAAAGATATATTCGGTACTACTGACGACTTGATTAACAAAATGGCAAGTAAACCTCAATTATTAGTAATTACTGCAATAGATGGCAAAAAAGTTATTGGCTATAAAATTGGATATGCAATTGATAAGAATAAATTTTATAGTTGGTTAGGTGGAGTGGATCCTAATTATAGAAAACATGGGATAGCTTCCATGTTAATGGAAAAGCAGCATCAATATTTAAAGGAAAATGGCTATAAGGTTGTTCAAACAAAAACAATGAATAAATGGCGTAATATGTTAATTCTAAACATTAAAAATGGTTTTGATGTAATAGATACTTATACGGATAAAAAAGGTTTACATAAAATCATACTTGAAAAAAATTTACTCAACTAAAAGTGGCTAGAGCTGAATAACAAGAGTTAATCAGCTTTTCTTTTTGTGCTAAAGGGTTGGGGTAGTAAGTATATAGTTTAATACAGCTCATTGAATTGTTATAATTAAATTAATATTTAGAAAGGTGTGATACGAATGAAAAAGTTTCAATTCAGCAAGGTGATTGAAAAGTAAAGGTAGTCTATTCTTCTTTTCAATCCAAAGAATCTACTAATATATGAAAAGAGGATGTTTATGTATTTTGATAAAGAATTATTACTTCGCCCGATTGAGGAAAGAGATTTATTAAGACTATGGGAGCTAATCTATAAAGAGGATGCACCGGAGTGGAAAAAATGGGACGCTCCATATTTTCCTCATAAGTCTATGCCATATGAACAATTTATTAAAACTGGTACAACTTGGGTTGGTAAAGATAATTTTTGGGTTATTTGTGTTGATGATGTCGTTTGTGGTATTATCTCTTATTACTTTGAAGATGATCAAAACAGATGGTTGGAAATAGGTATTGTTTTACATGAAGCTCATAACTGGAGTAAGGGCTTAGGAACTCGTTCATTGAAGCTTTGGATTAATCATATTTTTAACACATTGCCTCTCGTAAGAGTTGGTTTAACTACTTGGTCTGGCAATGAACGTATGATTCGCGTAGGAGAAAAATTAGGTATGCAAATGGAAGCTCGTATTCGAAAAGTACGCTATTACGAAGGGAAGTACTATGATTCAATTCGTATGGGGATTTTAAGAGAAGAATGGGAAGCATTAAAATTTGAAGTAGAAAAACAAGAGTTGCAACTGTAACTCTTGTTTTTTAGATATTGTAAAAAATTTGATCTTCAACTAAAGATAAACTGATAAGGAGAAAACGAATTGAAAATTGAAAAAATCTATGAATATGAAATTGATAGTAAATTGAGAGCTAAGTTACAGGAGTTATTAATAGAGTGTTTTACAGAAGAATATCCAAAAGATAGGATTTACTTTAAACAGTTCCCCCATTTTAGGTTCATTGCAATTGATGATAATAATCAAATAGTCGGTCAAGTGGGTTTGGATTATAGAGTAATGAATTTAAACGGGAAACCTATAAGAGTTCTTGGCATCATAGACTTATGTGTATCGAAAATCAAGCGTTCACAGGGAATAGGTTCATTAATGCTCTCTAAAATAAATGATTTCTGTGAAGAGAAGTTAGTTGATTTTTTGCTCTTGTTTGCGGATAACCAAAAATTGTACTTAAATGCAGGATTCAAGTCCGTAAATAATGAATGTAAGTGGCTAAAAATAGACAATGAAAATCAGACAACTTATGGAATAGGAGAAGAAAAATTTAATGAGCTTATGATCAAAGAGGTAGGTAATATAAAATGGGAAAATGGCAAGTTAGATTTATTAGGATACCTTTATTAATCTAAAATGTTTTTCCCTTTATAAGTAAGGGATGCTTTCTTTCTTAAAATGGCAGGTTAGTAGTAGAAGCACCTTTAAACCATAACACCTCAATAACTAGACTACCTTTCTTATAATTTTGAGGTAGATTGATAACATGTTGAAGATTCAGTGAAGATCAACAGCTCTTTTTCTTCTTCATTTAATAGGGCTTTGATCCAGAAAGGAATGGAAGTTTTCACGTAGGAATTTCATTTACGATTCGCTTAAATTATAACGGAGTTGTAATATTTAGAATAATCCTGTTATGACAAATTAGTCTAATTAGAAGGTAATGCTTAACGTCTATACTATCGTTTGTTTATAAATTGCGTGAGGAGTTTTGTAAATGCTTAAAAATAGCAAAATTATAGTAACTGGTGCGGCTTCTGGAATCGGAAAAGAAATTGTTAAGCAATGTTTAAAAGAAGGTGCTGTAGTAATAGCATGTGATATTAATGAAGAATCTTTAAATGATTTAAAACGATCAATAGATGTCCGAAATGTTTTGCATACATATCAGTTAGATGTAAGTAGGTACGAAGAGGTTTCTGGATTCTTCCAGTATATAGAAACAGAACATCCAGAAATAAATGGATTGGTTAATAACGCAGGAATTTATTTAGCAAAAAATATAGTGGACTATCAAATTGATGAAATTGATAAAGTCTTAGATATAAATGTAAAGGGATTCGTTTATTTTTCGCAAATGTTCGGCAAGAAATTGCTTCAAACTGAGCGGCAAGGAGTGATAGTAAATATGTCTTCAGTCTCAGGTATTGAAGGTAGCTCAGATGCGATATATGGGTTATCAAAAGCTGCCATACTGGGTTTAACTAAGAGCTGTGCAATGAACTTCTCACCGTACATCAGAGTGAATGCGGTTGCTCCTACGATGGTTAATACTCCAATGATGGGCGTCATTCCTGATTGGAGGAAGGAGGAATATTTAAGTCACGAACTCATTCATACTCCTGTAATGCCTGAAGATGTTGCTGATACTGTCGTCTTCTTATTATCAGATAAGTCCAAGCATTATACAGGTGCAACATTTGATATTAATAATGGTGGATATCTAAGATAGCTCTAGTTTTTAACAACTCTGTTGCTGATTTTGAGAAAATTAAGCAACTATTTTAAACACCGTTCGAATTGACAAACGATGATCTGCATTATTGCAAAGAAATTAAACGATTTTACTATCATCACACATGATGCCCCTTTTCTAGAACTAAACTAAAGGGGCAGGTTCACTCAACAAGCATTAGCTTTATCCGCTTGTTGTTTCTCTGAATTTAACATCAATTATTTGTTCCGTATTACTATCAAATAAAATATCGACAAATACACCAAATTCTTTGTTGTCTTGCTTTAACCATAATTTGAATTTTTCTAAAGAGGTATTCCCTTTCTTGTCACTCCCAATATGAAGATAATCAATAATCTTTGCTTGAGGATATTTTTCTTTTGTCTTTTGTATAGCAATTTGGCCCCATTTAGCATAAGAGGGGATAGGTTTCTGTTGTGCATATGTTGAATTGATAAAATTGTTTAGAAAGAAATTATTAGAGCCAAAAACTACAGTTATAAATAAACAAATTAGCAGCTTTTTCAATAAACATCCTCCTTTGATCTTTTTTATCTTTGCTTTAATAAAAACAATTATGCGGAAAGAATGATCATTCCCAAACCTACGATGGTTAGAGCTGAATAATAAGAGTAAATCAACTTTTTTGGCTAGTTGAATAATTAAGAAATGTATTTAAAGTAACTGGCAGTTTAAGAGCGAATATAAGCAGATATTGAACCAAGAAAATTCCACTTGGTTTTATAATTTATTTAAGAGAATCATTAAATGGAGGATATGCTTTTGAAACAAACTATTTATTTACTTAGACATGGAGAAACAGAATTAAATGTTAAAGGCAGATATCAGGGAGAACTTGATTCGTCACTGACGTCCGATGGCATTGAACAAGTAAAAAATAATGCAAAATTGCTAAAAGTGCTTATAGACAACCCTAGAGAGTGGGAGTTTATTTCCAGTACATTAGGAAGAGCACAACAAAGCACTGATATTATATGTGAAGTTATAGGTTATGATAAAAGCAAAGTTATAATGGACCCTCGATTAAAAGAAGTATCTGTCGGTAAATGGGCTGGTTTAACCACAATAGAAATTGAAAAATCCTGGCCAGAACTTATGAAAAACACTAATAATTACAATTGGTATTTTAATTCCCCTAATGGAGAAAGCTATGATTCAGTTGTAGATAGAGTATCAGAATGGCTGCATTCTATACGGAATAAAGAAAAAGTGATCGTAATGTCACATGGACTTACTGGAAGAATAATCAGAGGTGTATATCAAGGTTTAACAAAAGATCAATCATTAGTATTAGAGGTATCTCAGAATACATTCTTTAGGCTGTCGGATAAGCAGATAGAAAGGTTTTGTTCAGATTATGATGAATTTTATTAATGAAACTTTGTTTAATACTGGTAAAAAGATTATATTTTGAATTGAATATTACTTTCTATGAAAAATCAATTTTTGCTAGATATTAAATGAACGACATTCTTAAAAAGTATTATTTGAAACGAAAGATTGTGAAATTGGACTTAACAATAGAAGGCGCTATTCTCACAAGACATGAATGTATGATCTACAACTATTGCGTGCCTTTCTTTAGTAAGAAGGCGTCTTTTGATTTGCCTATACGCAAAAATTATGAAGATTTTCACTTAAATTTAGGTGGCAAGAGTTGATGATTAAAGAGGTAGGCTAGTTTAAAAAAGAAAATGATTGTTTATGCTGAAATTTCTTTAATTGGTAAATAAGAATGATATATTCATATAATTATGGAGGGGGATCTGCTCGTGAAATCGGTTAAGGTTTATCATTATGATGCTTTTAGTATAGAACCCAATAAAGGGAATCCAGCAGGGGTTATTTTAAATGGAGATGACTTAACGGACCAGGAAATGCAGGAAGTTGCTCTAAAAGTAGGGTTCAATGAAACTGCTTTTCCAGTTAAATCTAATATCGCTGACCTTAGGATACGGTATTTTACACCAGGTCACGAAATGAACCTTTGTGGACACGCAACAATGGCAACTGTTTATGCTTTAAAAACGAATGGATTATTAGGGGATAAAACGGATTTTATAATCGAAACAAAAGCGGGTGTCTTACCAATAAAGATTGATTCAACTACTGATAATGAAACATATATAACTATGAAACAGGCTTCACCACAGTTTAAAGATTTTAAAGGTTCAAAGGAAGACTTAGCTAAATCAATAGGAATAAACAAAGAGGATATTGAAGATGCATTACCGATTTTATATGGAAGTACAGGTACTTGGACACTTTTAATTCCAATAAAAACACTTGATGCATTTAAGAAAATGAAACCAAATAACAAGTTATTTCCTTCTATATTAAAAGAAATGCCAAAAGCATCAATTCATCCGTTTTGTTTAGAAACCTATGATTCGGATGCCGACATGCACGCCCGACACTTTTCTTCACCTTTCTCAGGTACTATAGAGGATGCAGTTACGGGAACTGCTTCTGGGGTAATGGGTGCATATTTTGCAAAATATATAAAAAGAGATTTTGAAGAATCACTAAACCTTGTTGTAGAGCAGGGGCAGGAAATTGGTAAAAATGGTCGGGTAATGGTACGAGTTTCTAATAATGAAGATAATTATGTCATAGAGATAACTGGAAATGCAGTCTTTGTTAAAGAGTTCGATGTTTTAATAGAAAAATAGTAGTTTGTGAAGTAGCTTACTTAGATTATCGGGGGCCTTGGTAAAAGAAGAAATTGGTGCGGCGATCCCTTTTTCTTACAATGCTAAAAGGGCAGCTTAGTTTAACAAGAAAACATTCTGGAACTACTGTGCATTCTATTCGTAAAAAATATATTGGCTTGGTTTTAAGATTTTTTAAAAGGCTATTTTTGTATGCTCTCTACCTGGAGGATAAATAATTGATTAATCTTATTTCGGTGTCTAAAGAAAATAAACATATTTTGGAGAATATGTATCAGTTTTATAATTATGATTTTAGCGAATTTACACAGGAAGATATAAATAGGCAAGGATTATATAATGTGGATTTAGAGTATTTCTGGCAAGACCCACGATGGAATCCCTTCTTTATAAATTACGATGGGAAAATTATAGGTTTTCTAGTTGTTTTATTTGAAAACGATGATGTTGACCCTGACCCGACACATGTAATTTATGACTTTATGATTCTTAAGAAATATAGAAGGAATGGATTTGGAAAAGAGGCAGCAATAAAAGCATTTAATCTTTATAATGCAAATTGGAAAGTTGCTCAGATGGCTTTAAATGAACCAGCAATACAATTTTGGAGAAATATAATTAAAGACTACACGAATGATTCATATACCGAAATATATAGGCATGACTTAAAAAAGTACATCCAAACTTTTTGTTCCAAAAATTGATGAAGACCTAAAGGATTATTAATGAAATAAGGGTGAAAGAGTTTAAAATTAAAATCCAGCTGCCAATTTGGTGGCTTTTTCTTATTCGATTAAAGGGGCAGATTTGCGCAATATTGCTTTATTTTAAAAATTCAGATTTCTGCTTGTATCTTACATAACGTAATGGTTTATAATGGACGTAACAGCAGGATGAAACGCGGGTCAACGGCCAAAAAAATCGAACAAAATAAATGCGAAATCGGAGGAGAAACGGACATGAGAAAACTCGTATTGTTCATGCATGTATCACTGGACGGGTATGCTTCGGATTCGAACGGAGGACTCGATTGGATTCCGTACGATGAGGAATTAGAGAAATACGCCGAGGAGGTCGTTGCCGAAGTCGGAGCTCCCGTTTACGGACGGACGACGTATCGCATGATGGAGAGCTACTGGCCTACAGAGGTGGACAATCCGAATGCGTCGAGGCACGATATGGAGCATGCCAAATGGCTACAAGATGTTAAGAAGATCGTCATTTCCAGCACGATGGACAAGGTGGAATGGAACAATACGATGCTAATCAAGGACAATATTGCAGAGGAAATCAAGGTACTCAAAGAGCAGCCTGGCAAAAATCTCGTTATTTTCGGCAGCCCGGGAGCGGCGAAGACGCTGCTTAAGCTTGGCCTGATCGATGAATTCCTGCTTACAATTTGTCCAGTCGTCCTGGGAGGCGGAAAATCGGTTTTCGACGGCGACGGAGAGAAAATCAGGCTCAAGCTGCTTTCCAGCCGAACGCTCAAGTCGGGCATTATCGCGGCCCGTTATGAGTTGGAGAAATAGTCTAACATGGTGGTCCGCTAACGGAGAACGATAGTTTAATAAACCAATCATAACAAGGGCGGTTATAGTTTTGTATGAAAATCAACATTAAGAATTAACATAGCCTTTTAATAAAATAATGGTTGTGCAACTAACGGAGGCATTCCTTTAATAAGGAATGTTCTTTTCTTATTGAATAAGAGGAGCAGGTTAATGGAATAAGGACCAACTAAAGTATATAAGTTTAATTATGTAGATATCACATGGAGATAATCGTAGGAGGATTGAAGAATGGACAATCCAGTAATATGCACGGAAAGGTTAATTTTAAGACGAATGACTAAAGATGATACTAATAATTTGATGGAAATCTTTTCAGACCCAGTAGCAATGAGGTATTATCCTTCAACCAAAAACGAAAGTGAAACAATGGAATGGATTGAATGGACCCAGAAAAATTATGATAAATATGAGGTAGGTTTATGGATAGTAGAAGATAAAGTGACTGGAGAATTTCTTGGACAATGTGGAATTGTACCTCAGGAAGTAGATGGTGTAAAGGAGATGGAAATAGGTTATTTATTTGTACGGCGTGTCTGGGGGAATGGATATGCTACAGAGGCAGCTTTAGCGTGTAAGAATTACGGATTTGAACAATTAAAATTAAATAGGATGGTCTCATTGCCCGATGTAAACAATATTCCTTCAACTAAAGTTGCTGAACGGATTGGTATGCAGGTGATGAAAACTATAAATAAATGGGGAAAAGAAGTATATGTTTATTCTGTCGCTAATTAAAATCAATATCTAAAAAGAAGTAAGTGAAGAATTACACTATAATCGATAAGGTGCTTTCGTTGAAGAAGAATTAAACAACTTTATTATTCATTTTGAATGTAAACACCTTTATATCAATAGATATTTTATAATCACTAAACAGATTGTCATTTAAAATAAAGTTCGAAAATGATAAAAAAGGTTGATAATCTGTAATAAAATTTGATTAAAAGTCCTGTATCATATCCAGGTTTTTTTTGTTTCGCAATCCGACCACTTAATGGATAAAATACAATAAATAAATTGGATATTTATGCTAAAATTGAGTGGGGTTGTAATGAAATGTTCTTAAAGACGCAAAGCAAGGGGGAGAAGTAGTATGTTTATCGTTAGAACAGCTATTTTGTGGATGATTATATCAATTATCATTAATGCGTATTTAATGACATTACCCATACCTATTTTTCGAAAAAGAGATTATCCAACTAACTATCTAATTAAACGAAATAATAGAATAGATATACAAAACAATAGGGAGTGTGCAGCATTTTCAACGGCATATGTGTTGCGCCATTTTGGAATGGAGGCCGATGGTGATGAGTTATATACTAATTTCCCTAGTAAAATGAAGTCGGGCAATGTATATCCGAAGGGAATTCGTACAGTGTTAAGAGAAAAGGGGTTTAAAACAATCTATTATAAAGGAAATATTAATTCATTAAAGTACGAAGTTAGTAAAGGAATTCCTGTAATTGTTTTTATTAAAGTACATAAAGATCGTAATAATTTGCATTTTGTTCCTGTCGTAGGATATGACACGGAGTATATTTACCTTTCGGAATCATTAAGTCAACTGGTGAATTGTAATGATGATAGAAGAGCTATAATCGAAAAGTTCCCATTAATGAATTTGGGAAATTATGGGATGTGAAAAATGTTAATATGCTTTTTTATAGCAATACATATATTACCGTAGACGTCATACAGAGCTAATATTAATGAAAAAGTTTTATCTGGATACAAGGTGAAAAAATATCGAAAATTATTGGAATCTTATTAGTTTTTAATAATCTCAAACCGATAAGATTACATTATTGAACAAACGATGCAGTTTAGTTTATAATGAATTACTTAAAAAATACAAAATGTTACAATTTAAGGAATATATTTCAATTTGATCAATTTTGTTTAGGAGTGATAACGTGGCTAGAATATCAAAAGCATATTTTTGCCTAATCGCAGGTGTTCTTGCAGGAATTATAGTTGTGAGTATGCTTCGTAACGGAGAAATAAATTGGGCAGTAACTGGTACTATATTTAGCCTTTCTGTATTAGTGTTCTTTGCTATATTGCTTACTCGTTTGGAAATCCAAAAGAAGATACATTGAATAAACGATGGCGTTAGTAAAATAAGAAATAGCCCCTCTGAATTGAGAATGGCATTTTTTTAATCCGACTAAAGGGATTGAATAGTTGAATAAGAAATTGATTTGACTATTGAATCATATGTTTATATAATTTATACATTAAAATCATAACTACAATGTCCTATGATGAGGAGTAGTAATTAAATATAGCTTCAATACAGAGAGTTAGGGGAGTTGAGAACCTAGCAAGAAGAAATTTAATGAATGGACCTCGAAGGAACAAGGTGAAATCTATAAAGAGAGTATCTAAGTGGTGGGCTGCACCTTATAGCAGATAGAGTATGTTAGTACTTGATGATGAGTGGTGTAATTTTGTTTATTAATTAATTACACAATTTAGGTGGCAACACGGAAATGATCTCCGTCCTATTAATTTAGGGCGGAGTTTTTTATTTTTTTAAAATTAATATTAAGGAGAGAGAACATTGAAAAAAGAAATTTTGTTAACAGGAGATCGACCTACAGGTAAACTTCATATTGGGCATTATATAGGTTCCTTGAAAAATCGAGTTAAATTACAAGACCAATACAATAGTTTTATAATGATTGCAGATCAACAAGCATTAACTGATAATGCAAGAAACCCCGAAAAAATTAGAAACAGCCTTACTGAAGTAGCGTTAGATTACTTATCAGTAGGTATCAATCCCTCTAAAGTAAATATCTTTATTCAGTCACAAATTCCAGAACTTAATGAATTAGCAATGCATTACCTTAATATTGTTACAGTTTCTAGACTTAAAAGGAATCCTACTGTGAAAAATGAAATTAAGGAAAAGAATTTTGAAGAAAGTTTGCCTACTGGATTCCTTATCTACCCAGTTAGCCAAGCAGCAGATATTACAGCTTTTAAAGCAACCGTAGTTCCAGCTGGGGAGGATCAAATACCTATGATTGAACAAGCTAGAGAAATTGTTAGAAGCTTTAATTCTATTTACAAAAAAGAAGTACTACTCGAACCGAATGTATTACTTCCGGAAAAAGGTTTAGGGAGATTACCTGGGATTGATGGTAAAGCAAAAATGAGTAAATCATTAGGTAATGCAATATACCTTTCGGACTCCCCAGACATTATTAAAAATAAGGTTATGTCAATGTATACGGATCCACATCATATAAGGGTTGAAGATCCAGGAAATGTGGAAAATAATACTGTTTTTTCATACTTAGATGCATTTTGTTTAGATAAAGTACATTTAGAAGAAATGAAAGAACATTATAGAAGGGGAGGTTTAGGAGACGTAAAAGTGAAAAGATATTTGAATGACATACTTCAAGCAGAATTAGAACCAATTAGAAATAAAAGAAACTATTATGAACAACATTTAGATTTTGTATTTGAAGTATTGAAGAGAGGAAGTCAAAATGCACGTTCAGTAGCAGCAGAAACACTTTTAGAAGTAAGAGAAGCGATTGGAATTAATTATTTTTAAATAATGGATTATTTTTTATTGGTAGGGGAATTTGTAAATATAAAATCATAAAACTCCCGTAATTTCTTATTTCGAGGAATGACTTCATCGCTTGTTTTGCCCTTACGACAGTCACGTATCCGCACACCGAACAGCCATATATAAGGCGTGACGGAGAAAAGAAATCGTGAATTAAATATGAATTAGTATCTATCTAAAATTAAGCTGCTCGTTTGGGAGCTTTTTTTCAACTAATGCTGCAAGGATAGTTAATGCTGTTAAAGCTATGTGACAATAATATTGTTAATTTATTCCATTTCGATTAGAATGTAATTGTATTATCATTCTAAAGGAGGATGTAAATGAACCGTATAGCCCACTTTGAAATGCAGGTATCAAATACAGAAAAGACAATTGAATTTTACAAAAATATTTTTGGTTGGAAGATAGAGCCGTTTGGGGATTACGGATACAATTTTATAACTACGGATGAAGAAGGCGTTGAAGTAACAGGTGGAATCTTACCCTCTCCCGATGGTCAAGCTCGTATAATTAATACAATTGAAGTAAATAATCTAGAAGAATCATTGGAAAAAGTCCAAGAAAATGGCGGAGAAACGATATACCCCAAAATGGCACTTCCAGGACGTGGATTTGTTGCATATTGTCAGGGCCCCGAAGGACTTTTGTTTGGCATATTCCAACCAGATAAAAACGCTCAATAATTAAGTTTAGGAAGAAAATTTTAGCGAAAAGGAGCTGTGCTGCAATGAACGAGGAAGTCTCCTCTTTTATCGATAGTCTTAATCAGCCCTGGAAGGTAGAAGTTTGTAATCAACTTCGCCACCTAGTCCATAAAACGATACCAGAAGTCGAAGAGCGGATTCAATACAAAAAGCCACATTTCCTGAAGAACGGGCAATACGCGGCTGTAATTTCTCCTTCCAAGGATGCCATTGCGTTTATGATTATGAATGCCTCTGATCTGGATGTCCCTAAGGGTTTTGAGGGTCCTACTGAACGAAAATGGCTCAAAATTCGTGAAGGTGATTCGCCAGATTACGATTTGCTTTCCCAGTTGCTAGATCAGGCATCCAGTTCATTCTAACTCCATATGAATAAACAAAAGCAAGGATACCAATTGTGTAAAGTATGCTTGCTTTTAATTAATTATTATTATTATTATTATTAAGCCAACGTCCGTTGTTTATATCCTAAAAAGTTTTTTTTATGACTTATATTTACATTCTCTTTTGTAATTTAATTAAATTTCAATTAGACAAGTGACTTATAAACCTTTCTATGTTTAAAATAATCGAGCGTACATTTTAAACAGGAAATTAATGCAAAGATACCTACTCCCATAAGGGAAGATCTATTATAAAGAGTGTAAAGTATTATCATTACCATAAATATCATTATAGAAATTATTATGTACATTAAGTAAGTAGACATTTTTCGTTTTTCCCGTTCTATATACGATTCAATGTCCGAAAATATATCTTGATTAGCACTTGGAAGTTCTGTATAAAAAATATGTTTTGAATACCATTTACTTTTAGCTAGTGAAGTCCATCCAGCATCTTCAAAAATGCTATTATATTCTTGGAACCCGTCTTTTTTATTAAATACACGATAATCAATTTTATATATACGATTCATTTGTTTTTGATCTTTTATTGGTTCAAATATGTATTTACATTCTTCAATATCCTCTGATGTATATGTTTTAAGTACCCAACCATCCTGTAACATGTTTTGTAACCATTGTTCCTCTTTTGCAAAATTAGTGAATTTCTTATAAATTTTTTTAATCTCTTTCTCCTTCAACTTTCATATTCTCCTTTTCCATTAGCTTTTTAGTGAAGTGAACCATGTTTTCATAGCGTTTAAATTCTAGATTTAATGCTTTTCTGCCTTTATCTGTAATACAATACGTTTTCTTTTTGCGACTATCCAGTTCTTGTTTCAGCGTTTCAATGAAATGTTGTTTCTGAAGATTATTTAAGACACCATAAAGGGTACCTGGTGCAATAATAAAGGTACCTCCACTAACATTCTCAATCTCTTTAATAATGCCATAACCATGCAAAGGTTCATGATATAAAGCAAGTAGTACTAAGTACATAGATTCAGACAAAGGGTTCAAAAATCTCACCTCCAAAATACATTGTTACTCGATATATTGTTACATATAATATAAAATCGAATTGTAAAAACTTGAAGCATTACCTCACGAATTAGAAAAATACTCAGAACTGGATACCTTACTTCAAGATAACCGGAGTGAACCAGATGTTAGGGATTACAGGATTTGGACAAGATAACTGTCAGGTTTTTTTGCAAAAGTAGGCGATTTAAGTGAATATAATCATCCTCATCAAATAACCAAACTAGCTGGACTCAGTTTAAAAGAAAATACATCAGTTAAGCTTAAAGGGAAGACCAAGCATACTAAACGTGGTCGTAAGAAATTACGGGCATTATTATTTCGTGCATCTATGATTCTAGTAGCGAAGAAATAAAGCCTTTAAAGCCCTTCATCATTACTATACAACGAGATCAGAGAATCCGTTGAAAAAGATACAGTCTTTAATAGCTTTATGTAATAAACTCATACGAATTTTCTTTTCTATTGGCAAAAAACAGTTTATGTTTCAGGAAGAAAAGAAGTTGAAGGTTATTCCCTATATACACTCATTTATCGATACACAAATAGTAGCTTAATATATTATAAAATTTACTTTTAATAAATGGATTTGAATGATTCATCAAATAAAATCAGCATAGGATTAGTTGGCAACGCAACTAACGTAAGGACATAGATCCTGTGGGGCAGCATGACATGACCAACATCACCTTATAGAAAGGATGAATGAAGGAATGTAAGTGCAACTGACGCTAAGAGACATGGGAGGGTACGTCGTCATAAGCATCGCAGAGATCCATTGCATCAAAATGGTGGATAAAAAAGCTAATAATTTCCATTAGTTTTAGCGAAGCGTACACTCTATCTGTATAAAATAATAATTAATTCAGAATCCTGTTTATAATTAAAGTAGAAAAAATTTATTTAACCTTTTAATGGAACATGAACCGTTGATACATCAATGTTTATAGAGGGAGTTCAGTGGAAGAAGAAAATACAATTTAGTATGAACCTATGCAATTACTAGGCTCCTTTTTTAGAGCATAACAAACCAATACATATTTAAGGTATTTTATGGAGATGATATTTTATAGTATTTCTATGTTGGAGGTAGCTTATGGAGGAAAAAGAAATCCAGATAAGGTTAACTGCAGGTGAGATCAATCAACTTTGGGTACAATTTTTAAATGATAGTTCAAGCATATGTTTCCTCACATATTTCTTAGAAAAAGTGGAGGATAATGAAATTAAACCTATCATTAAATATGCACTAGAGTTATCTCAATCACACATTAAAATAATTACAGCTATATTAACCGAGGAAAAAAATGTAGTTCCTCATGGTTTTAGAATTGAAGAGGATGTTAATTTAACTGCTCCAAGATTATATTCTGACAGTTTTGTGCTTAATTTTATAAACCAGATGTCGAAAGTCGGTCTTACTTTATATGGAGCTTCTGTTGCAGCATCTGTAAGAAATGACATAAGAACTTATTACATGAATTGTCTTACGGAAACAATGGAATTATATAAACGTTCAACGGACTTATTATTATCCAAAGGATTGCTTCATAGATCACCTAACTTACCTAATCTGAAGAAGGTTGAATTTGTGAAAAAGCAATGGTTTATGTTAGATGTTTTTGGAGAAAAAAGACCCTTAGTTGCTTCAGAAGTTGATAATTTATTTGCGAATCTTCAAAGAAATGCTCTTGGAGTAGCTACACTTCTTGGTTTTAGCCAGGTTGCAAATGATAAAGATATAAAACAATACTTTTTAAAGGGTATAGAAATTGGGAATAAGCACATAAAATTATTTAGAGGGAAGTTAGAGGAAAGTAAACTCCCTGCACCGATGGGGTGGGAGGCAGAAATAACAAACAGTACCACTCAAACATTTTCCGATAAACTTATGATGTTCATTATATCTGGATTGATTTCCATGAGTATTGGATATTACGGTACAGCTGTCAGTCAAAGTCCTAGAGGGGATATTACTTCAATGTATAACAGGCTATCCTTAGAGGTTCAATTGTATTCCGAGGATGGAGCGAATCTCATGATAAAAAATAGCTGGATGGAACAACCTCCAATGGCATCCGATCGCGATGAATTAATACAAAAATAGAATCAATGATAATCCATATTCAAAGTCCTTCTGCACATAAACAGAGAGGACTTATTTTATATCATTATGAAGTAAGCAACTCCCTTCAGAATATTTTCCGAAGGATTTCCTTAAACTCATGGGGGATTAGTATGACAAGATTAAGCCCCTCTCCAGTGAGACGAGCTTTTTTTCTTATTCAACTAAAGGAGCAATTTAGCATTCCTGTAGATATTAAATATCAGGTTTGAAAAAATAAGAGCTCCTCAGTAAAATACCAATCAAACTCCAAACAAAACAGGATATTCAAGTTAATATCGGAATAGTGATTAGTTATTGAGGGAGTTAAAGAAGGAACCTTACCATTTTCTACCGTATTATAAAAGTATTTAAAATAAGGAGATGATTTATAATGTGTGGGATGATGAGATTTGATTAACCAATTGATTCCATATGTAATCTTATTTGGAGCTATGGGCTCAGGCTTGGTTGCTGGAGTGTTCTTCGCATTTTCTTCATTTGTTATGAAAGCACTTGCTCGACTACCGCATGAGCAGGGAATTGCTGCGATGCAGTCAATTAATATAGTGGTACTAAACCGATCTTTTTTAACTGTATTTTTGGGAACAGCTTTAGTTACTATACTACTTATAACCCATTCTATTTTTAATTGGGAAAGTGCAAATGCTATTCCTTTGTTTGCTGGAAGTTTGCTATATTTTGTTGGCAGTTTTCTAGTCACGGTTGTACGTAATGTTCCTCTAAATGATGCATTAGCTCGTGTAGATACTAAAGAAGGAGAAAGTTTAACTTTATGGAAAGATTATCTATCAAAATGGACGATATGGAACCACATTCGAACATTAGCAAGTTTTGCAGCGATGGTATTATTTATTCTAGCGCTGTAATAAACTAACAGGTAGCATTAATCCAAGAAGGGTTAACACTCTTTTTAAGAATGAACGCTTATTTTTGTGGAAATTCATAAGCAACAGACTGTAACTCTTCTTCAACAAACGGGGCAGGTTTGTTGAAGAAGAATTTTCTGTTCCTGAGTTCTTTATAAAAAACAAAAAGCGCAATTCGTGAATGGGAATTGTGCCTTTTTCAGTACTAGAACCAATATTACTATAAATAACATCTTTTTTAAAACTGAATATTGATAAAATACTGTAGGTAAGATTGTAAAAAGCAGTTATTCAGCCATAAGCAAGTACAGCTAAATTTTATAGTTGAAAAATATAATGCAATGGACTCTCCTAATCTTTATTGGAATTTAACACTACATATTTCGAACTAAGTATCTACTGTAATTAAATTAATATTGTAATATACTAATTTTAAATAGGTTAACAATGTTAATTTATGTTATATTCAAAGATCTCTAGAATGTTTAGTAAAAAATGATAAGGAGTCCTAAAATGAAAAAGAAAATAAGCTATTTAATCTTACTTCTAGCTGCCATCTTTATAGTTGGTTGTACTAACGTAGAAGATGTATCGAATACTGATGGGAAAGCTGATTCACAAGAAGTAGAGAAAACATCAACTCAATCAAAAGATCAACTGTTCAAAGGTTACAAACGAATTGAAGTTGATGGTGGGGATTTGTCTGGACATCGCGAACCTAACGTCGTCGTTGACATTGGTTTTGGGGACCGAGAGTATTGGTCCTTTACGAATGAGCACGGGCAAGTAGTCCGTGTCATTGCTAACAAAATCGTTCTACAAGATGATCGTACTGAACCTGTAACATCGTCTGGCAGATACTACGCTGATGAGGCAAAAGTTCCTGGTGTCGAAAGAGCAGATTTAGATGAAGGACATATTATTGCAGATTCTCTTGGTGGGGTATCAAATGCTTATAATATTACGCCACAAGATAGTACGCTTAACCGACATGGTGATCAAGCATATATGGAAGATGCAATTCGTAAAGCTAGTGGAGCTACTAATTTTGAAGCAATAATTACATATCCTAATACGGAAACGCAGATTCCATCTCATTACAAGTACACTTACACTTTAAAAGGGAATAAAATTGTAGATGAGTTTGATAACGGCAACCCTGATGAAATAAATAAATCTCTAGGATTAACTGAACGTAAATCAACTAACTCAAATAAGTCAACAAGTTCTAATAAGTCCAATGCTTTGAATGGCACTGAAGATATTTCTAGCGTTGATACAGATGGAAATGGTCAAGTAACGATTAAAGAAGCAAAAGCAGCAGGTTATAGCATGCCAATAACGAGTGATCACTGGTTATACCCATATATGCAAGATAATGATCATGACGGTATGGTAGGGGAATAAGCACCTAGAACTCAAGGCAAAGTAATTGAATGAAATAAACGGATGACTTACAGAAACAATCGGGTGCGATTGTTGAAGAAGCGTCGCTATTCTTTTAAACTAACAGGTGCTTTGAAGGGTCGCAGCTACAGCTCTTTTTCTTGTTCCACTAACGGTATTTGGATTTATATAGATATAAGTGGAAAGGTAATAACAAGGGTTGTTTTTTGGAGAGAAATATTGAGGGTGTAGATTTTTCAAACAAGTAGTAAAAAGACTTTGCAAAAGAAACAATATTTTATTTTACTAAGCTTTTAATGTTTTTACTGATTGATATATGTATAGTTAGCAGTACACTAATAAAGTAATAAGGTTTACTTCAATAAGGTATATTATATTTGTTGAATAGATTCTCTTTAAAGACTAGAAAAGTAGGTGAACAAAATGGGAAAATATCAATTGGATCACAAAGGTCAGGTAGCTGTGACGAAGTTTCATGAAAAACATACACCTGCCAAATTTGATAAAAAGCAGCACCTTGAAAAAATTCGTGCGGAGTATTTGAAAAAGAAGCAAACAGATAAATAATGTGAATGAAAACATAGGAAGACTAAAATCTCCCTATGTTTTTCTTATTCGACGCTCGTTTTTCAATTGCGATAGTTAAGAAACATTATATTCATCGTAAAATATACTACGCATACAAATAAAATCTATTTGAGCTAACTTTTGTGAAAGAATGTACTTAAAGTAACGGGGGCGATTGTTCAATAAGAGCAGTCGCTTTTTTTATTCGACTATCGGGGCAGTTTAGTGGAAGCAGGTAAAGTTTTTTTATTTGTCGAATAATAGAGATATGAATGAATACCTAGGAGATAAATATGAATATATATGAAGACTTATTAGTAAGGACCATTTCGAGAAGTGAGCCAGTAAATAATGTTTTACAAACCCTAAAAGATTTAAATTTGCCATTTGAATACTATGTTGGTGCCGGATGTATAACAAATACTATTTGGAATGATATCTCTGGTTATCCGCTTGAATATGGCATTTCTGATATCGATATAGTTTATTATGACGAGGATGATCTGGGATCCGATAGTGAAAAGAAACTAATACAAAAACTGGAAAGTAAACTTTTGGACTATCAATTTGATTTTGACATTAAAAATCAAGCAAGGGTACATCTTTGGTATGAAAGCAAATTTGGCTTTCCCATAAAACCATACCCCTCTCTTGAAGCAGCAATCGATAGCTGGCCAACCACTGCAACTGCTTTGGGAATAAGAATAGAGAAAAATGGTTTACATAAGATTTATGCACCTTACCATTTAGATGATTTATTTTCAATGGTAGTAAGGCCAAATAAATCGCTAGTGACTAAGGAGATTTTCGAAAATAAAGCTAACAAATGGAAAAAAAGGTGGCCGAAGCTCCAGATCGTCCCTTGGTAAACGAAAGGTTCTTAGGATAATGTAATCATGTTTGAGAATGACTGTACTTAAGCTATAGGGTGCTGAAGATCAAGCTGTCAATTTGGTATAAGATATTGAAAAAAACAACTAGGTAACCATTATTTGGATTATAATTAATATGGAAATTCAAATGAAACGAGGGATATGATTGGAACTTCTATCAATTGAAAAACAATTTGCAGATGCTTTAAAATCCGTTGCTCGAAATATTGAAATAAAGGAGTATATTCAGCGTTCTTCTGAACTTTATCCGTTATTTCAAAGTGCTGCTAAAAGATTTGTGACAGGTGAATCAAGAGAAGATGGATTATCTATTGGTGATTTACTTATCAATAAGGGTTACCATGTTTCGCTGGAATTTATCGGAGAGAATACTATAAACAAAGAGGAATGTGTTCGAGCAAAAGATGAGTTTATAGCGTTGATGAGGGAATGTGGAAATCGTGGAATAAGTTCTCGTATTTCTTTTGATTTATCTCATATAGGTCTATTTGTTGATCCTGAACTTGCTTATCAAAACTTACTAGAGATGGCAAAAGAAGCACAATCTTATAATCTATATCTTATGATTAGTATGGAGGAATCAGCTAAAACGGATCAGATACTTTCTTTATACAAAAAAGTTGTTGTCGAATATCCTAATGTTGGGGTTACACTTCAAGCTCAACTCCATCGAACACTTGATGACCTTAAGGAATTGCTTAATTATTCTGGGGCAATTCGTATTGTTAAAGGAGCATATCAAGAACCATCAGATATTTGTATCCCTCGTTCAGATGAGTTAGACCAACGTTATTTAGAATTAGTGGATTTATGTGTTAAAGCTGGTCATCAGGTTTCAATTGCTTCTCACGATGAATCTATCTATAAACAGATTTTGGAGAGTGGTTATTTACAAAATCCATATGTGGAAGCAGAAAT
The DNA here is from genome assembly GCF_038007825.1 of Heyndrickxia sp. FSL W8-0496. NCBI lineage: Bacteria > Bacillati > Bacillota > Bacilli > Caryophanales > Bacillaceae > Heyndrickxia > Heyndrickxia sp. FSL W8-0496. The sequence goes on along the minus strand of NZ_JBBOXX010000001.1, from coordinate 4,167,911 downwards.
GTTATACGGAATTCGTCCTGAACTTTGTAAACAACTTAAAGATAAGGGTTTGCCTGTTCGGGTTTATTTAACTTATGGTTTGGAGTGGTATCTTTACCTTACTCATAGAATAGCAGAATATCCACCAAACATTTATGTTGCAATTACGGATATGATTCGTGGAGAAGGAAACTCTTCTCAATTTTACTAAAATAGAATGATGAAAAATCTAATTCAACTAAAGGGTGCAAGAGCTAATGTTCCGGCTTTTTTGGGGCCGTATTTTTTTCTTATTGCGCTAACGGGGCAGTTTAGTTCAATAAGAAATCACAAAAGTAATGGGCATTTACTTTAAAAATAAAATTAAACGGAGGTTGAGATGCGGAAAATTTATATAGATAGAACAGAATTAACTGGAGCCATAAATGCAAATTTAAAAGATACTGAGGTTATACCAGCAGGTACAACAATTTATCCTATGAGTGTTTATCATAAAAATGAGGAGTATCAAACATATGCTAACGATTATGATATTCAATTTATCTTTGACGATGATATTCCACATTTAGAATTTTATACGGTTCCATATGTAGATATTATGGCAAAAGATAGTAAAGGTGGCTTTATTGGAACTGTTGGTCAACAATGTGATTTGAAAAGTGACGCACCAATTTGTTATATCAATAGGCATTTAGAGTGCTTGATAATTTCTGAAAACGGAGAAGATTTTCTGAGTAATATAGGATCATGGCAAGACAACTTGAAACCCTATGATAAAATTACCGTTTATCCTTCGAAAGCAGAAGCAGAAATGGAACTAGAATTTATCGATTAGTCTGTTTGATAGTCCTCCATCATTATAAATTCATATTGAACTAAAGGGGGCATTTCTTAAATAATGGATGCTTTTTTTCTATTGTACAAACGAGTAGTTTAGTTGAACAATCGTCTACAGCCTTTATTCAACAATCAGGCTAGATTGTTGAATAATGGAATATAAAAGTTGTGCCGTTTACTCGTATGGGTATTCCTGTCTTAAGGAGGTGATTTAATGAAAATTGAAACTAACCGGCTACTGATTAAAACATTTGAAAAACATCATCTGAATGACGTTTATGAAATCTATAATGATGACTCAACATGTCGATATCTTTTGCATGATAAATGGACCCATGAAAATAAAGAAAGGGAATTTGATAAGAAATTAAATAATAATCAATTAACAAAGGAAAAAGCCTTGAGTTTAGCGGTCTTAATGGACGATAAAGTAATTGGCGATTTATCTATTTGGTACACAGATATGAAAGATACTGTTGAAATTGGTTATACATTTTCAAAATCTGTGTCTGGACAAGGATATGCAACAGAGGCTGTTATTGCACTAATAAACCATTTATTTGAAGTTGTAAAAGTTCACCGTATTCAAGCGAATCTAGATGCACGAAATACAGCATCAGAAAAATTATGTAGAAGGGTTGGGATGAGAAAAGAAGCTCACTTTATACAAGACTTTTGGAATAAAAATGAGTGGACCGATAGTATTGTATTTGGAATGCTAAAAACTGACTTTAATAAGTTCAACTCCGAAAGAGGGAACCATTGATGAAGTATTATCGAATAGTGACTCTGAGCTGGGATTAGAAGCCTTGAAGAAGAGAAGCGATAAAAAGTAGGTATATTCAACAATTGGGCCAGATAATTGAATAAACGCTTGCGTGAAATATGAAAATTTGGAATACCTAGTATTTAGATAAGGGCAAGATGTTTAGAAAAGTAGGAGATATTCCTATTCTATGGTGGCATGAAAACAAGAAAGTGATTAAAAATACCTCAAGAAATTTAATTATGTGAAGTAATACTACATGTTTCAAAGAGTTCATGCAAATAAATGATTAAGTACAAATATTCTATTGGGGGAAACCTATGACTGATATAACTTTAGACAATATCAAGATTACAGTAGACTCAAATGAAACTGATTACAACCATGTATGTAATAATTTATATGAGTACAATGTTCGTGCGACAAATGGGTTGCTCAAAAAGCCTGGCAAGGATATTAATTTATATCTATAGAAGCTGAGAGGCTAGGGAAGGAACTTGGATGTATATTTTCTCATACTTGCACATTTCATACCAATCCCCTGAATTTTATAAGCGTATGGGCTATGAGGTTTTTGCTGTTAATGATGAATATCCAGAAGATATAAAACAATTTCTCTTAAAGAAGAAATTATAGAATAAATATTTTTTATGGAACTCTTACAATACGAAGGGGCAGGTTAATGGCATAAGAGAAACTAAAATGTTAATATATGGTTCATTGTGAGAATAATTTAAAAGGGGTTTTATGATGGAAATATTATCAGAACGTTTATTACTTCGACCGTATAATGATAATGATTTAGATTTTCTTGAGTCACTACTGACCAATCCGGATATTATGCAGTTTATCGGCAACGGACAAACCAGAGACAAAGAAGGAGTTAGAAAATTTTTAGAATGGATTTATCATACATATTCTCTCAATACTAATTATGGATTGAAGCTAATTTTAGAAAAAGGAAGTAACAAGCGTATTGGTCACGCAGGATTGGTACCCCAAATTATAAATGAAAAAGAAGAAATTGAAATCGGATATTGGATATCACAAGAATACTGGGGGAGAGGATTTGCAACTGAAATAGCCAGAGGGTTAATGGAATATGGAAAAAACAAGCTTAATATTGAAAAAATGATTGCACTTATTCAAAAAGATAACAATGCTTCTCAAAAAGTCGCCAAAAAGATTGGTATGCAATTAGAAAGAGAGATAATTTTAAATGGAAAAGATGTTTTTGTATACTATTGCTAATCTAATTTTGTTAAGAATCGTACTCAAACAAACGGGGCAGGTTAGTTAAAACAAAAAAATGGTATAATTATACAGAATTTAATCAACTATTTTTAGGGGGATTTTTATGATTAAATCTATAAAAGGGCAATTAATCTTGTTTATATTAGTTGCTATTGGTTTTATTTACAATACCCTTTCTAATATTGAGTTTACTGGTGACGAGAGGTTTCTGTCCATTCGGGTATTATTTTTCTTCATTATGATTTTTTCGGTGTTTAATGTTGGATTATTTACGCAAAAATACATTCAAACCAAAAAAAAGCAATAATTATATTTAACTAAATGGGGCGTTAGTAAAAAAAGAATTAGCCCCTCTCGAATTGGAGTGACCCCTGTCAAGTAGACAGTACTAAGTAAGCACCACTAAATAACCTGAGTTCTATATTCATAAGGACTCAGGTTATTTAATTTCTTTTGAAACCTCTGATGATTATAAAATCGTATGTATTTTTGTACGGCAAACTTAACGTCTGCAGCTGTTCGGAAAGAATAGAGATTAAAACATTCCGATTTAAAGTGACTGAAGAAGCTCTCCATACATGCATTATCCCAACAGTTCCCTTTCCGAGACGTAGACTGTTTCATCTGATTCTTTTTAAGAAGTTGATGATATAAACGCGATGTATATTGAAATCCTTGATCACTATGAAGGAGGATTCCTGTTACATCATGTTTCATTATTGCTTTCTTAAGTGTATCTACTACTAATTTTAAATCATTTCTACTACTAATTTGGAAAGCGACTACATCATTGTTATATAAATCTATAATGACGGAAAGATAGAGTTTTTGCCCATTAAAAATAAGATATGTAATGTCTGTAATCCATTTCTCATTAGGTTTTGAAGCTTGAAAAGCTCTATTTAAATGGTTGTTTGAAACAATATAAGCTTCCTTTTTTCCGTAGTATGGTCGTTTCTGTCTAATTCTTGCGCGAATGTCAAGTTCATTCATTAAACGTTTCACACGTTTATGATTGATGCACAGATTATAAGTTAAACGTAACCACACTAGTATTCTTCAATATCCGTAAATACCCTTTAATTTTCTATGACACTCTAAGATCTTTTCTTTGATCTCTTCATTTTCTAATTGTTTTGGAGAAAGGCATGACTGCCTTTTAACCCACTTATAATAGCCACTCCTTGAAACTCCTGCAATCTTACATAATAATTGGAGAGAGAAATCTCCTCCAGCCATATCTTGAATCACCTGATACTTCTTTTTCTTAGGTACTTCATCCATTCCTCCTTTCACATTTCTAAGAGCTTTTTTAGCATTTCGTTCTCTGCTTGAAGTAATTTTATTTTAGTTTCTGGATCTTCTGAAAGAGTTCTAGGTCTGCCCATACCGATTCCTTTAGACTTCCCCCGTTTCTCTTCAAGTCCCATCATTCCTTCATTATTAAAGTGGTTCACCCATCATCTTACTTGATTTTTATCTATCCCTAACTCTTTAGCAATAAGGTTATAACCCATTCCTTCTTCTAGATGGAGGTCCACCACTTTTTTCTTGAAATCTATATCATAAGTTTTTCGCTTTTTCTCCATAAAAAAATCCCCTCCATAGTAGACATTAATGTGCTTTCTTTTTTCTGTCTACTATTAGGGGATCATATCAAATGAGAAGGGCTTTTTTTTCTTATTCGACCAAAGAAGCAGGATAATGAAAGAAGGAATTACCATAAAAATGAAGAAGTGATACAATATCTTTTCTTTTATGGGGGTATAAATATGGAAAAGTGGTTTGGTGCAGCAGGGATATGTATAAATGATAACGCTGAATTATTGATGGTTTTACAAGGCAAACCTGAAGAGAAAAAAACGTGGTCTATTCCATCGGGAGGAAAAGAACACAAAGAAACATTCGAAGAGTGTTGTATGAGAGAAATTAAAGAAGAAACGGGATATTCAGTCGAAATTGATGAAGAAATTAAGATTAAAAAAAGGACTTATGAACATCTTAATATATCTGCTGAAGCCCATTATTTTTTAGTCAAGATTGTGGGAGGAAAAAGAAATTTTCAAGACCCTGATAATCTTATTTATGATATTGCATGGAAAACCATAGACGAAATACAGACTTTAGAATTAACCTTTCCTGAAGATAGAGATTTTCTTATTAACTACATAAAGAAGGTATCTCAACCTACCTCTTTGTTTAAATAACGGTGCCGTTTAGTTCAAGTAGTAATTTTAAAAAGGTGTGTGAAATAGATGTTATTAACTCCTTTAGGTACTATTAGGGTATTTGTTAGTGATAAAGAAGTGGAATTTACTGCAATAAAATTAGATAATTTAGAATTGCCTTGCCCAAATGTAAACGGTCGATATTTAATTCAATTTGAATACAAAAAAGAATTTAAGATTCAAGAAATTAAATGCTGTATACCATCAATAGATGTACAGGGAGAAATTGAAAGTAGAGAAAGGCTCGAAGCGATTTCTTTTTATAAAAATGATATCAAACTAACAATTGGAGTAGAAGGAGAATTCACCGATTATCCAAAATATATAGATTTCAGTGGAGATTATTTAAGTAATGGAATTCAATATGAAGTATTTCATACAACAGCAGATAGAAAATTTAATTTCGGTGTTTGTTGGATGCAGCCTTGTACAGAAGAAAACGATAATCAAACGTGGTTTGGTGCGGACCCAAATTTAATGCCCTCTTCTTCCTTTAATAATTGATCTACAAATATAACTTTTATTCTAAAATAAATCCCATAACAAGTTAAATTGATAGAAGGATACCGAAATTAAACAAATTACCTCCAATATTGACCATTTATCCTAAATCTTTTATTGTCTATATTCACTATGATATGTCACTTGTTATCAAATCAAACATCTAATTCTTTAAAAGACCATTATAAGGGAAAAGTTGAGGTTGATTTTTTCTGAAATCAAATATCTGTTGTACATACAAAAAACTCCTCAAAAGCACTATAATATCAGTGTTTTTGGGGAGTTTTGCTTGTTAAACAGTAAAAGTCATGAAAAACTAATCTTACATTTTATTACAGTCGATACATCTGAATATTGTTAAGCCAACAGAAACAACAATTAACGAAGAAGCCACCATAGTAAATTACCCATACCTTTACACCCCCTATAAAAAAGTTTGATGTTACGAATTAAATAATTCTATACCTTCCTCCACAATCCTCCTAACTTTTTGAATTTTTAAAAATTAATTATAGTTTGATAAAAAAGATTGATCATTTAAAACAAAGTTCGGCTATTTAAAATAATTATTGATAATTTATAGTCAAGTTTGATTAATATTCGGTTTTTACAGGATTTTTTTCTTTAACTATCGTGGCTGTTTAGTTTAATAAAGAAAATGATTGTTTATGCTGAAATTTCACTAAATGGTAAATTAAAGATGAAATATTTTTCATATAATTATGGAGGGGAATGTGCTCGTGAAATCGGTTAAGGTTTATCATTATGATTCTTTTAGTATAGATCCCAATAAAGGGAATCCAGCAGGGGTTATTTTAAATGGAGATAACTTAACGGACGAGGAAATACAGGAAGTGGCTCTAAAAGTAGGGTTTAATGAAACTGCATATCCAGTTAACTCTAATATCGCTGATCTTAGGATACGATATTTTACACCAGGTCACGAAATGAACCTTTGTGGACACGCAACAATGGCAACTGTTTATGCTTTATAAACCTCTTTCCGTATCGCTTCCTGTAATAATCGGTGTATGTGCATATACAAATCCTTTTTCTTGAAAGAATTGTTTCATTTCAGGAGTTGGAACAAATTCACCTACTACTGAAACATTTGAGCTAATTGGTAATTCGTAATTTCTTTGAAATTATCAAGGGCATCCTCGAAAACCACTTGGACACTCTTAAAGAATGTTCCGTCGTTTAACTCCATAAATCCAATGGTTTTGGAATCGCGAAGAGTACGGATCCAGCCTGTAATTTGAACAATTTTGTCTGTAAAATTTTCTTGATTTCTGTATAAATCTTTTACAACAGTCTTTATCATAATTATCCTCCTTATGGTAAATTTCCACAATAAAAAAAGCCTTCTATCCCAAAGGGACGAAAGGCTAACTTCCGCAGTACCACCCAAATTGTCATAATATGACCAACTTAAAGCTAATATTACTTACCCCAGTCAATAACGTGCTGGTAACGTCTAAACCTACTTAAGATATCCCTCTTGGTTAGAACTCAAAGGTGTCTTCATTCATGCTTCATCACCAGGCTTCCACCGTACCCGGCTCGCTAACGAGTATAGCAAAAACTACTTTCCTCTTCATCGATTTAAAAATATAAAGTTATTAAATGAAATTTATATTGTATAAATTTTTCATAAACATAATCCTTTGTCTAGTTGGCCTTTTGGTAGTAAATGAAGTAGTAACTGTAAGTGTTTGTGAAACAATGTACTTAAACTATTAGGGACTTTAGTAAAAGAATGAATGGTGCGGCGATCCCCTTTTCTTATTGTGCTAAAGGGGCAGTTTAGCTCAATAAGCCCCGTCCATTACCACCGATCCGGCAGTCGAACAAGGATAGGTATTCACCTATGTTTGCTCAAATGAATATCTTAATGTTAAAGTCGTTTTTGGGGGGAAACAGTGTGGGATACTTTGTTAATGTAGAAACAGGCGTAAAATTATATGTAGAAGATATACATCCAGAGGGCAGTAGGACGATAGTGTTTTTACATGGTTGGCCGTTAAGCCATAAACAGTTTGAGTATCAATTTGATGTTCTTCCCTTAATGGGCTACCGCTGCATCGGAATTGATTGGAGAGGATTCGGAAAGTCGGATAAGCCAATAAGTGGTTACAATTTTGACCGATTGGCAGATGATATACGTAAAGTAGTTGATGTACTACAATTGGACAATTTCACTCTTGTAGGTCATTCTACAGGTGGAGCGATTGCGATTCGGTATATGTCCCGACATAATGGTTACGGAGTATCCAACCTTGTCCTTGTAGACGCTGCAGCTCCTATAGGATTTACTACAGAAACTGCGACTAGATTATATATTCAAACCTTAAATGACCGTCCTAAGATGATCCGAGAAGTAACAGACACCTTTTTCTTTCAATATATAACAAGCTCATTCTCTGATTGGTTTTTACAATTGGGGTTACAAGCAGCAGGTTGGTCAACAGCAGCAATCATAATTACATTAAGAGATGAGAAGCTTTATGCTGATTTGCAAAAAATACTTGTCCCTACCTTAATAGTTCACGGCGTTCACGACAAAGTTATTCCATTTGCACAGGCTGAGGAACTAAATCAAAAAATAAGAAATTCACAGCTTGTTCCGTTTCATTACAGCGGTCATGGTTCCTTCTGGGAAGAACGTGACAAGTTTAATGAGCTATTAAGGCAATTTATTGGCTGATAATCCTCTTCAATTAAAGGTACGATGTTGAATAGGCAAACACTCTGATAAGTCAAAAATATGCATGGTTTTATTCAAAACCTGTATGTTTTTGGCTTATTTTTATGTAGTAAAAAATCAACATTTGATGACTTAAACAAAGGTAAATGAAATACGCAGTTTTAACTAGAATTGTGAAAGTTATCACTTAAATTAGCGGGGCAGCATTCTATACTTAATGAAAATGGGGGTTGAATAAAAAATAACCTCTTTGTAGACAGAGGGAGTCCAAAAGCCAGCACGAAAAATGGCCATACTCAATTAACCAGAAGGATATAAAATGAATTATAACCAAAATGGAAAGATTGCTCAAATCACTTTTCAGACTCTTATTATAGGTATTGATATTGCCAAGTTCAAGCATGTCGCGCGTCACAAGTACAATTTTTCACAACTTAATAAGAAAAAAAACGAAATACCTTTGAATATTCGGCTTTTTTCTTATATTAAAAATTTCAGCAGCATAGAATAAGAAAGTAATAAGTCACAAACTTCCTTAGGATCCCATCCCAAAAGCGAGACCATTCTAATTGTGCCCATATTAAATAAATTTGGAACGCCTTTTTTGGAAGGAATATAAACTTATATTTTGATATTTCTCATTCAGGTGATTGCATTATTTGTGCAACTGACACAAGAACAATTAGAGTTGATAGAAAAGGTAGTCCCTAACGCCAAAACGTCACAAAGTGTTTGGTAAGTGTAGATTTTCTTTTTGAACATTAATGAACTCGATTAATTATTAAACCAACATTAAGAACTTTAAAAAGCAAAGTTCTTAATGTTGGTTCCGATAATTTCGCTCTTTATAATCTATAAACCATTTACAGTACATTTATTAATTCGATAAACAATATCACAAATATTAATATCTTCTTGGTTGTGACTTGTTAACAATATCGTTTTACCTTCATTTTTAAAACTGATTAATAGATCTCGTACTCTTTTAAAACTAGCAATATCTAAAGCATTAACTGGTTCATCTAAGACTAATACTTGTTGTTCATACATAATTGCCTGGCAAATGGCTAATTTTTGTTTCATTCCTAAAGAAAAATTCTTTGCCTTTAGATTGGAATGCGGATCTAATCCAACTGCTTCCATCGTTTTAATAATTTGATTATCATCAATTATACCTCTAATTAAAGACAATTCCTTTAAATTTTGAAAACCTGATTTATTCGAAATATAACCAGGACGATCTATAATAACACCAAAATTTTCTGAAAATCTTGTGTTCTTACCTATTTTTGAATCTTGGATAACTATAGTTCCTTCATTTGGGAAGATAAATCCGCATATCATCTTAATAATACAGATTTACCTGAACAATTTGGTCCTACAATTCCATATATCTTACTTTTCTCTATGTCAAGATTTACATTTTCAAATAGGGTATTTCATTTAAATATTTTATTAACATTATTTAATGAAATAATAGACATACTACCACCTCCACTATAGTAGAAGATGCCTTTAATAACTAGTCAAAATCCATTACCGTAGTAAGGTTCACCCCATTGTAAGAACCACTTTACCTCGGCCGTGGCCGCTCTCGATCTCTCTATGGGCATCTGCGGCTCGCTGTAGCGGAAATGCCTTCCTGATATGGACCTTCAATTTTCCTTGTGAGTATAGTTCTACTAGCTCAGCAAGTCGCCCCACGGTCCTATGTGAACGTATTTGGCGAACACCAAGTTCCTCTGCAAGGCTAAACGCAACAATTGTTCCGATTCGTTTTTTGTTTTGGACAAGTTCCAACGATGCGCGTAGAGCTTCGTCTCCAGCAGCATCGAAGGCTATGTCCACGCTCTTGGGTACTAGGGCACGGACTCTCTCGGCAAGGTCCGGTCCATAAGTAATGGGAAGCGCACCCAATGATCGAAGATAATCGTGATTTTGTTCACTGGCGGTACCGATGACAGTTGCTCCCCAAGCCTGAGCAAGTTGCACTGCGAATGTACCAACTCCACCAGCTGCAGCGTGAATCAATATAGTGTCTCCCTTGTCAACGCCAAGCTCCTGTAACGCAGTATGAGCAGTTTGACCAGAAGCGGTTATTGCACCGGCTTCCTCCCATGGCATGTTTTGTGGTTTATACACAATCTGGTCAGCACTTACCACAACATACTCTGCATAACAGGACAGCAAAGCCCATCCAAGAACTTCATCTCCTACAGAAAAGTCTGTGACTTTATCGCCGACTTGATCAATAATTCCTGCGAACTCGTTACCCAGAATCTGAGGATACCGTACATCAAAACCGGGTGGTGCCCATCCACTTTTACGTACTTCCACGTCGAACGGTTGGATTCCAGCTGCTTTAATTCGGACCCGGACTTGTTCTGGGCCAGCATATGGGGTATCAAATTCAATTACTTGCAAAACATCAGGAGGACCAAAAGTAGAAATTGCAGCAGCTTTCATACTACATCCCTCCTGAGTGGGAAGAGTTCCGTCTAAAGATGGAAAATGATTGAGTGATTGAGCATAATTGGTAATTTAGCCTTTTACCCATCGGGCAAGATTTTAAAATCTTTTTTTGTTGTTGGATAAAATTAAGCATTTGAATCGTCTGATCATTATTCATTGATATTCGTCCCTTCAAATTTATTTTGAAATGTAATCCTAGCGAATTAGCATGTTCTGTTATTGAATGATCTTTTGATGTCTTATTCAACTAAGAACTTCGATGGTAAATCCACCTGGGGCTTTAACATAAAATGTCCAACGATGAGCCCTTTTTGGCGGCTTTACGTCAAATCCATCATTTTTCAAATGCTGATAGATTTCGTCCACCCTTTTTTCGCTTTCCTGCACAAAACCAATATGAAAGGATTTCGGGTAATTGACCTGAGTACCTTTCATCAAAGCGAGCAATAATCCACCGTCGTCTAAAAGTACAGCGAAGGAATCTCCATGAGTACTTTTAGTTTGTAGGTCGAAATATTTTTCCAAGAACTCCCGAGAAGCATTAACGTCAGTGACAGTTAAATTGATATGGTTCAGTCTCAATAGCTACACTTCCTCTTTAGTTATTTTATTATAGTTTCTTACCGAAAAATGGAAGAATTAAATAGACTCATAATCAAAACAGTATGATCCAATAAAATCTTTTCAAGCTTTTATTGTTTACATGTTTTATTCTATAATTGATTATTAATAAATAAAAAGACATATTAGTATATCTATATATATACTTGAGTATATGAATGGAGGAGTGACGACCATGGAACTGCTGCAACTGCATTATTTTCTTAAAGTCGCTAAGTTGGAGCATATAACGAAGGCTGCTCAAGAGCTTCGCATTGCTCAGCCTGCTCTCAGTAAAACTATTGCTAGGTTGGAAGCGGATTTGGGTGTCCCTTTATTTGATCGCAAAGGAAGGAATATTCGACTCAATTCATTTGGGAGAGTGTATCTGAAGAAAGTAGAAAAGGCACTCATGTTGCTTGAAGAAGGTCGTAGAGAAGTTGAAGATCTAGCAGAAATGGAAAGAGGGCGTGTATTTTTAGCAACAACAACTCATAAATGCTTTTCTGATGTAATTGCTTCTTTTATATCCTTGCACCCTGATGTCAAACTTCAGATTAGTCAAGCTTCAGAGAAGGAAAAGGTGCAACAGCTACAAAATGGGGAGATCGATTTTTGTATCACTTTTCCTCCCATTGAGCAGAAGGGGATAGAGGGATTATCCTTTCTCACTGAAAAAATTTTGCTCGCCATTCCTCATACACATCGATTTGCTAATCGAAGAAACATTGACCTAAGAGAAGTGGCTGATGATCCTTTTATTTGTATAAAGAAAGGGAATCCATTCCGAGGAATGACGGATGAATTTTGTCAAAAAGCAGGATTTACACCTAATATTATATGTGAAGTCGACGAACATTCTGCAGTAGGACATTTCCTCCGTATGGGAATTGGTATTGCATTTATGCCGGAAACCTTAATTGAAAAAATTGAGACGTCATTTAATTTAGTGCATATTGATAATCCTGTTTGTAAGCGTACCTACCAGATTGCATGGCTTGAAGGGCGCTATATGTCCGTGGCTGAACGTAAATTTCGTGAGTTTTTTGCCAAGAGCTTTACTGAACAGAAATAAACACTGCTACATAACAACATGGTTAGACCTACTAAAATGGCCCGCCCTCTGTTTGAAACAAAAAAAGGAGGAAATTAAAAAAGCTTCGCCTTCAAGAAGATAATGAAATTTTAAAAAAGGCTATGGCCATATTCGCGAAAAAGTAAATTTCAATGAGCTAACAGATATTATCAAAGAGATTAAAGATCAGTATTCCATTCAAAGATTATGTGATGTCCTTGATGTCCCGAGAAGTACCTATTATCAAACTTCTCAAAAACTAGAGCGTGAAAGAGAAAATAATGAGTTAACCAAACAAATTAAAGAAATCCATGTAGAAAGTAAACAATGTTATGGAGCTCCTAAAATCCACAATATTCTTAGTAAGAAAGGCTTTAATGTGAGTTTAAAACGTGTCCAGCGATTAATGAGAGAAGCCAATATCTGGTCAATTGTAGTTAAAAAGTTCAGACCAACTCCAAGCAAAGAGAGAATATTAGAGCGAGAAAATGTTCTGAAAAGAGACTTTAAAACTACTACTGTCAATGAAAAATGAATCGGAGATATTACGTACATTAATACATTAAAAGATGGATGGTGCTATCTAGCTTCTGTCATGGATATACACACTAAAAAAATTGTTGGTTACTCTTTTTCACGGACGATGACAACTGATTTGATTACTAAGGCACTAGAAAATGCTTCTGATTAACAGAATCCAAGTGATGGCGTAGTCTTCCATTCAGACCTAGGTTCACAATATACTAGCGATGATTTTGCGAAAAAAATACAAACCTATAAAATGACATACTCCTTTAGTCATAAGGGTTCTCCATATGATAATGCCTGTATTGAGTCGTTCCATCCCATTCTAAAAAAAGAAGAAGTGAATCATGCAAAGTACCTAGATTTTGATTCTGCAAAAATAGCTTTATTCAAATAGATTGAAGGCTGGTATAACAGAAAAGAATACATGGAAGCATCGGATACAAGACTCCACAAGAGTTAGAAAACGAAATTATGGTGAGCGTGGGATAATGCAAACTCAAAATAAACCACAGGCTTTACATGGAGAGGCGAGCATGATAGCCTGTATGGCTGCTAGCAAGCATTACTTAGTTAACTGGCTTTCTGGCTAGGAAACTGTGCTCGCAGAGGCTCCATGTCAAGCCTCCGACGGTTATCCTGTATAAAAGTTTGGAAGGTTGATTTAAAACTTAACATATTGTTGTCCGAAATATTGACTCAAATCAAAAATAATTCTAAAAGGGTGAAGCTTTTGAAGAACTAATTAAAGAAGATGATCTGCAAATAAATCAAATTAATAATATAGACATTCCCCCTCCTAAAATGTCTTCAGAGAAATTTGAGACAAAGGAGACAAGTGACCAACCTTCTTCACTTGCCCAATATATTATGGCACCCTTTATATTAGTTGATTCAAATGGAATGAATGATATACCTGTATTTGATTATGTTATTAAAAAATTGGTTTTAGAAGAAATTGCACCCCATTTTAGCGAATTAAAGAAAATAGCAATTGATCATAAGATGTTTATTAGAGTTCAAAATGTAAAAGAAAGTTCGAAAAATATTTTTTTAAATCTAATCAAAAATTGTCGTATTAATCAAATTGTTAATGACATATATTCAGGTGGTAATTCAAGTTGGCTAAAGTGAACATTTAAAGCCAAGGAAAATAATGTAAACCTAGATAAAATAGAAAAATCTTTTGAACCGGATATTTTGGGTATGTGGGATTTTTTTTACGCTCTTTCATAAAAGAGAACGGGTTTATGTCAATCCTATCAAGTGGATAGACATTGGATGAGTCATTTAAAGATAGGATAGCTGTTAGAGCTTTTGCTAGTGTGTGTAACTATATGGAAATTGTTGTAAATGGGGAAAATAATACGATTTCTTCATTCAGAGTAAATTAGATAATTTAATCTGTCGAATACTTTGTTTTCTTTTGTGAGCCACTCTCTAATGAGAAAGGCTTTTTTTTTAGCTCTTTTTTTCTTATTCGACCAAAGGAGCTGGTTAGTGTAATAAGATATAAACAAATTATGGAACTAATATCTCATTTTTCCGTATTACTATATATATTATTTAGATATGGTGGAAGGATGAGAAGCGGATGAAGCTCTGGTGTGCTGCAAATGTTTTTGGTTAGTAATTTTCTCTATACTTGCTATTATTATAGGAACAAGACAAGTAGATGGAGCAGGGGCTGTTCAAACTCCTGAAATAAGAATTGTTACATTTATAATTTTAGGCGTTGCATTTGTGTTTATTCTTATAATACAACTAATCTGGTTTCATTTTGTTCGTAAACGAATATGACTATCATAGACATCCTTTTTTTATCCTAATGGATAAAAAAAGTTAATATCCGATAGTTTGTGATTAAACATACTTAAGCAAAAGGGCCATTGTGAGAAAAACCTAGCTTTTGTGGCTAGGTTTTGTATACATTAGACTTTATTTTGCTTCCATATAACTTAATTTTTTTGCTTCTGCCATAATGTTTGTAATTAATGATTTGACGTTTTGATTCTTGGCTAATCTTGGAGTTTGACCAGACCAAAGTGACATGAAATCTTGATTTTTTTGTGCGCTTGAAGTCTTTCTAATATCCTGGGTTAATGTATTTTGAGCTGGGAAATCTGGTAAGAGTGCTTCATGCTTCTGCATTTCTAGAATAAATTTATTTTTAATTCCTCTTGCCCATTTACCAGAAAATGAACGAGTTAAAACAGTTTGCTCCTCTTTAGCATTAAGAATCGCTTCTTTATAAACCTTATTTGCTCCACTTTCGATACAAGTCAAAAAGGCCGTCCCCATTTGTACGCCCATTGCTCCTAAACAAATTGAAGCCATTAATCCTCTCCCATCCATAATTCCTCCAGCAGCAACAACAGGAATGTTTACATCATCGACAACTTGAGGAATTAATGACATTAAACCAATCAAACTTTCTTGTGACTCATTCATAAAGCTCCCTCGATGTCCACCAGCTTCACTACCTTGAGCAACAACAATATCCATGCCTGCTTTTTCATTTTCAACGGCTTCTCTAACGGTTGTAGCAGTTCCAATTAGAATAATATTTGCCTGTTTTAATTCAGCCATGATTTCAATTGAAGGAATGCCAAATGTAAAGGAACAAATAGGGATCTTCTCTTCAATTACGACCTTAATTTGTTCTATAAATGTTTCATAAACATCTTTATAATTAGGGATTTCCATGTTCTCCTTTTGTTCCAAATTCAATTTCTGACGAATGGGGTTTAAGAACTGGTTTGCTGATTTAATTTCATTCTCTGTCACTTTAAATTCATTAGGAACAAATAAATTAATACCAAAAGGGTTTGATGTTAGCTGCTTTACTTCCTTAATTTGTTCTCGCGTTTGAACTGGGGTCAAATACCCAGCTCCAATCATTCCTAGACCTCCCGTATTTGAAACCTCAGCGACTAATGCAGAAGTAGTTATTCCACCAGCCATTGGAGCTTGTATAATTGGATATTTAACTTTCAATAGTTCTGTCATTTTATTGTTTAACATAATTTTGCACCTCGTCATTCTTTTTACTCTATAATGAGCCTGTTAGAAATTGTGCTTCACCTAGTCCAAAACTCCAGTCGGAATCATTGTTCTCTGTTATAGAAACAATCAAATCTTGTGGTGAGATGTCACATTCAGATTCAAGCTTTTGGGCTAGAAGTGAGTATAAGGCTTCTTTTTGTTTAACGGTTCTTTTTTTACTAACAATACTAATAATTACAAGGTCTTTGCTTCTTTTAAATCCTAATCCTGTATCCTCAATTATGAGTTCATGCTGCGGGTGTTGATGAACGATTTGATAACGGTCACTTTCAGGTACTTGGAAAGCTTCAACCATCGCATGATGAGCCGAATCCAATAATTTTTTTAGCGCTTCTTCACTTCTACCTTCTATCAAATCAAAGCGTAATAATGGCATGTTGTGTATCTCCCTTCAAATTGAATAAGCTTTTTAGAATGTCTCTTTTTACAAAGATTACCCCCATTTAACAATGTAAGATATTTAAATCATATAGCTTTTTTGTTATTTGGTATAATACATAAAAATGATATTTGGTATCATTTTTATTGATAGCTAACTTTCAAAATTGGGAGAGATTATTTTGGATTTGCATACATTAGAAATTTTTCAAGCAGTGGCAAAGTTAGGGAGTATTTCACAGGCAGCAAGAAAACTTCAATACGCACAATCTAATATCACGATGAAAATACAGCAGTTGGAATCGGATCTTCAAACTACCTTATTTTATAGACATAATCGTGGAACTGCTTTAACAGCCAAGGGGAGCATACTATTAACATACTCGGAAAAAATATTTGACCTTATAGAAGAAACAAAAAGTGTAATGAGCGATGACCAAACACCAAAAGGGCCGTTAATGATTGGGTCGATGGAAACAACTGCTGCAGTTCGTTTACCAAACCTGCTTGCAAAGTATCACAAAGACTTTCCAGATGTTGATTTAATGTTAAAAACGGGCTCTACTGAACAAAATATCCAAGGAGTTTTGCAGTATGAACTTGATGGGGCATTTGTGGCTGGACCTATTGAGCACCCCGAGTTGAATGAAAAGGACTTAATTGATGAGGAATTGGTGATTATTACAGATACCATCCATCCTCCTATTTCTTCCTTTAAAGATATACAAACAAGGACCTTGCTTGTATTTCATGCTGGATGTTCATATCGAGAAAAACTTGAACAATGGTTACAGCAAGAAAAAGTAATTCCTAATAAAATAATGGAATTTGGCACTTTAGATGCAATAATTGGCTGTGTAGCAGCTGGACTAGGCATAAGTATGCTTCCACAAAGCGTTGTTTCAAAGCATGTACAAGATGGAATCCTCAGAAAACATTCAATTCCGAATTCATATGGAAAAGTAAAAACAGTATTCATTTATCGAAAAGATAAGTATGTACCTACATCCTTAATAAAATTTATCAATATGATTGGTGATTAGGTGAGCTGTTTTTATAAACTTATAAAAAATAATATTGGGACATCGTCACTTAAATAATCAGTTTAAGAAATGTTGTACTTCAAGTATGGGGGGCAAGAGTTGAAGATCCAGATAGAGATCCGCAGCTCTTTTTTTATTGGACGAAAGGGGCAATTTAGTTGAACAAATTTAATTAGTTTTTATTCAACAATAAGGCTACACAAAATAAGCAGGTATTTTTATATGGGGCATTGAAATAGTTTATATTCAAATAAGCGGTCTTAAGTAAATTAGCTGAACAATAAAAAAAGTTTGAAAAGGAGATCCCAATGATTTTAGCGTTTCGAAAAATTGCAGCTCTGTTTCTAGTAGTTTTAATTGTTTTAGTTTCCACAGGGTGTGAAATAAAAAAAACAGACCAACAAGTGAGTAAGGAGTCGGTGTCAACCATAAAAGTTAAGAACTTAGATACCTTTAAGGAAAAAACGATTTCTTATACTAAATCTAGTGAATTACTTCCAAATCCAGCAATAAACAATATAAGCTATAACATCCAAGAATATTACAACAGCAATAAAAAAGAGTATCAGTATGTATTAAATCTTCAAAGCAATCCACTAACAGAAGTACAGAAAGGGATAAATATTATTCCTTACAATGTAATTAAGTTTTCCGTAGGTGCCTTGCAAAACAATGAAACTAATACATTTATAAAATCAGTTTCTTCTCCGATGTTTATAAAATTTAATAACTCATACATAAGTGATGGTTCTTACTATTTATTTAGTGCCAATAAGCCAATAAAAGCAACTGAATTCCAACTTGAGGGTATATTCGTAAATGCGGTTGCTTTTGAGAATAAAAAAGTAGGGGAAGAGACATATCGGTATATTTCAAATTCAAAAGAAAGTTTAATGACTGAATAAACAGTAACCGGATTATTCATATTGGGACGCTTCTTTAGTAAGAGGGCATCTTTTAGAGATATGACTACATAGCAAGGATGCTTTTTTCTGTTTGAACTAAAGGAGAATGATAGTACAAGAAGGATTCGCACTATTTTTGTTGAAGTTATTCATCTAACAGGTGGTTAGTTAACAACAGACTAATGCGGGGAAATGTTAACCTGAAATAAGGGAGTGTGAGTGAAATGGTGGATTTAAGTCATAAACCACGAATAGAAGGGGAGAAAGTTGTGCTCCGACCTTTTAAGGATGAAGACTTTCCTTTTATAGAGGAATGCTTAAAAGATCCCGAGGTATTAAAACTGACAGGAAGCCGTTCGGATTTTGATAGGGAATCAATTCTCGAATGGTATACAACAAGAAATGAACAAACTGATCGCTTGGATCTAGCTATTGTTGACCAATCACAGGACATTTTAGTGGGAGAGGTAGTGGTCAATCTATACGATGAAAATAGTCATAGCATGAACTTTAGGATACTTATTGGTCCAAGGGGAAGAAATCGAGGATTAGGAACGGAAGCAACTAAGCTCGTAATTGATTATGTATTTAAAAATACTTCACTTAATCAACTAACTTTAAGCGTTTTTGACTTCAACCCAAGAGCCAAATATGTTTATGAAAAGGTTGGTTTTGAAATAGATAGTATTGATGAAAATGATCTAGAGTTTGATGGAAAATGGATTGACTCTATCAATATGAAATTAACAAGAGAAAATTGGATTAACAGAGATAAACATGCTTTAAGCTAATAAGGGCTTGAGTTCAAAGCTGGAGTTATTTAACAAACGGCTAGATGGTGGAATTAAAATTGGGCATCAAAACGATAGGGGAGTGTATAGATGAAGGTCAAACGAATTGTTTATAATGTTGAGACGAAGGACATCTCTAAAGCAAAGTACTTTTACGGGGAATTGCTTGGGCTTGATCAACTGATGGATATGGGGTTTATTGCAACGTATGGATCACATGAGAAAATGGACATTCAAATTAGCTTTCTTTCAGAAGGAGGCTCCGGGACACCAGTTCCCGACTTGTCCATCGAAGTTGATGATCTTGACCATGCATTAACTCGCGTAATAGAAGCGGAGATTCCAATTGAGTACGGGCCAGTTGATGAGCCATGGGGAGTTCGGCGCTTTTATGTAAGGGATCCATTCGGGAATCTAGTCAATATTCTTACCCACTTATAGAAGAATGAGATAACATTTTTAAATGCAGCCCATTAATTGAACCCATAGATACATATGATTTAAATGATTAAACTTCTTGAAGTGCAATGAGCTTGTGAAAAAAACATAAAGTAATGGGGACGTTTATCGAAGAAGGATTAATGCTTTTTTTGTTGAAGATATTAAGCTAACGGATTAGGTTATTTCATTATGTGTTTGCAGCACATCGAGAAAAAAAGGAGGGATGTATTTGAGCAGCTTTGAAAAAGAATACCTATCTATTATAATTGGGCAATTAAAACACTTTAAAGAACGGGCAGAAAAGGGGATACATCAATTATCTGAAGATGAATTACACTGGAAGCCGAGTGAAGAGTCCAATAGTATTGCAATCATCATTAAGCATTTAAGTGGGAATATGCACTCTAGATGGGTAGATTTTTTGACCTCTGATGGGGAAAAACCTTATAGAAATAGAGATTTAGAATTTGTAGATAAAAATGAAACGAAAGAATGTCTAATGAAAAGTTGGGAAGAAGGATGGAAATTACTTTTTAATACAATAGAAAATCTTAAACCAGAGGATTTAAATAAAACGGTTACCCTTAGGAAACAGCCTTTAAGTGTTCTTCAAGCAATTCAAACTGAATTGGTTCATATTAGTTATCATTTGGGACAAATTCTTTACATTGGGAAGCAAATAAAGGATAAAGATTGGACTATATTAAGTATTCCTAAGAATGGATCGAAAGAATTTAATGGAAAGGTAGCAACTAAAAAAATGGTGAAAAGTTGAATAGGTTTATTACAGTAACCCTATCTGTGATTTTATTCTCAACAATATTTTCTGGGATTTCATATGTTCCCAGTTCTCAACGGGAACCTAATGTTTATTATTTTGGTTTTTTTGAAACGTTAATTTTAGTTATGATTTATGCTGGACCTGTTTATTCATTTGTAGGACTACCACTTTCAATTTTTATTGATAAGCTAATTGAGAAATCTAATTGCAAGTCAGTCTGGACAAGATATTTTGTTGGACTCGGATTATATTCATTATTGGGTATATTCGTTGGGTTTATTTTTCTTATATTACTTATTCGAAATAATAATATATATCATATGGAAGTTTTTTTATATTCAATATACGGCTTTATCGCATCAAATATTTATTATCATTTGTTTCTATTAATTTCAAATAAAAATAGAAAATAGATATTTTGTAGGAGTAAACATTTAAAGCGGTGGTGAGTTATTGTGGATATTACAATTGAGAAATTAAAAGATGAAGATGCTAAGAAATTATATGAATTTGAACTTGATAACCGTGGTTTTTTTGAAAAAATGGTACCGAGTCGAGGGGAGGATTACTATAACTTTGAGAATTTTAAAATAAGACATAAAGAATTACTGGATGAACAAGCTTTAGGGTTATCGTATTTTTATTTAATCAAGAATAAGAAAGGCTCAATTCTCGGGAGAATGAACTTAGTAGATATTGATAAAGTAAAGCAATTAGGTCACATAGGCTATAGAGTGGCAGAAGAGTGTAGTGGAAAAGGGGTCGCTAGTATAGCATTAAAGCTATTATTAGAATCTATAGATACGAAAGGTATAAAAAAATTATTAGCAAAGACAACGGATATTAATGTAGCGTCTCAAAAAGTATTGGAGAAAAACGGTTTTAAGTTTATAGAAACAAGCGATGAAGAATTTACCTTCAATGGACAGAGGGTAAAGTTTCTTTTTTATATGTGGACAATGTAAGTAATTCTAACAATCAGGAACTCTTTGTCGAATAGGAGGCGTCTCATGAAAAATGAAGTTTTAGATGAACAAACAGAGTCACAATTAAAAGTATTGGGTGAGATGAGTAAAATTTCTGAAGCACTTGAAATAGAATTCTGGTTACGTGGCGGGTGGGCTATTGATTTTCTGCTAGGCAAAATTACTCGGTCACATGATGATATTGATTTAGTCACTTGGATACAGAATAGAGAACGATTAGAAAAAGAACTTGTAAAAGTAGGCTATGAGCAAATTCCTGTTAAAAAGGAATTTCAAAATAGGCAGTCTGATTTCAAAAAGGGGAATGTGGAAGTTACATATTGTTATATCACCCAATCCGTTGATGGGAATCTTATAATGAACGGGTTGCCAGAATGGATTTGGCGAAAAGATTCCCTGCTAACCCAAAGTTTCATGTTGCATGGAATATCGGCAAATATCTTAAACCCAAAACAGCTTTTGGAAGAAAAAGAAGTATATGAACAAATTGGTCGACCACATCGCCAAAAGGATGCAGAAAGTAAAAAGATATTATACCGTTTAATATCGGATTTTAAGTAGGAATGTATTTAAAGTATTGGATATAAGGTGTTATTTTTTCAGTTAATAAATTTATACAGACCCTAACAAATTTTTTGATAAAGAAAATAAAGTTAGACAATAGAGTAAATTTTGTTATACATCCCTTATTAGTATTAGCCATCACTGAAGAAGAAAAAGATAAAAAGGGATTCTTTGCCTAATTAAAAATAAATGAGCATTTATAAAGCGAATGCTTATTTTTGATTTAGTATAAAATTAAGCATGACTAGATTAACGCATATTTTTAATTCTATTTCCTTTTTTATTGATCCATTTTCTTTAAAAGTTAAAAGCTCATCCTCCTCTACATTTATCATTTTAGCTATATTGCTAATAGATAAGTGGAACTCTTCAATTAATGTATCTAACAATATTTGTACTCTTTCGTTTGCTTCCATACCTGGAAGACCATAATTCAACATAGCGGAAATGTATTCTATTTTTTCCTTTTCATTATTTGTCATTTCCTCGTCTTTTACATTATTTATTTTACTTATAGGGATATTAAATAACCTTGATAGTTGTTCAGGTGTTAATTTAAAGTTTTTTGATAAAATCCGGAGCTTTTCTTTATAAACATTAGAATTTTTATTGGACATACTTGAATTTCCAAAATATCCAGTCATCGAAATCAATCTCCTTAAATATAAAAATATCGGAATCTTCCCTCGTGATAGTATATACTTCGTTTTGGAAAAAATAAACACTATGAGAGGGGCTATCGAATGAAAAAACTTTTTTAGTATCTTAGTGCTGCTAAGAAAGAAGGATATTCATCATTTTTAGCGTATTTAATGAGTAATTAAGAAGAAAAAGGGTGAGAGGCATAGGGGAAAAGCAAAATATAATAGTGGATGATCAAATCTTAGAATCTATTGTCGACAAGCTACGGAGTGCGGGTTGTGTTTTTGCAGAAGAGGAGACTCAACTGCTTATTTCAGAGGCACAATCTTTACCGGACCTTTTAAAAAAGGTAGAGATGTGCACTAAGGGAATACCTCTTGAATATGTCGTTGGATGGGCAATGTTCTGTGGTTTACGAATAGAAGTGGAACAGGGAGTTTTTATTCCTCGGCGTCGTACTGAATTTCTTGTTCATCAAGCTGAAAAATTGGCTTGTGTAGGTGATATGATCGTTGATCTTTGCTGTGGATCAGGGGCTATAGGTGCAGCTCTGGCAGCTGCTCTTAAAGAAATTACTTTATATAGTTCTGACATCGATTCCATTGCAACCCAATGTGCAAAGAGAAACGTATCAAAATTCGGTGGAAATGTTCTTAAAGGTGACTTGTTTAATGCATTACCAGAAGTGCTAAGAGGTCGAATAAATATTTTGGTTGCTAATGTTCCATACGTTCCCACAAAAGCAATAGAACGGCTACCATCTGAGGCTCGTGTTCATGAACCCAATATTGCTTTAAACGGGGGAGATGATGGCTTGACTATCTTACGAAGAGTGGTGGAAGAAGCTCCCTATTGGCTTGAACAGGGAGGGAACCTATTGATAGAGACCAGTGAAATGCAAGC
The DNA here is from genome assembly GCF_038007825.1 of Heyndrickxia sp. FSL W8-0496. Classification (NCBI taxonomy): domain Bacteria; kingdom Bacillati; phylum Bacillota; class Bacilli; order Caryophanales; family Bacillaceae; genus Heyndrickxia; species Heyndrickxia sp. FSL W8-0496. The sequence goes on along the minus strand of NZ_JBBOXX010000001.1, from coordinate 4,144,467 downwards.
ACCTTATGCTTATGAAATTTTTACTAGTGTTGGATTAACAACAAAAGTAGTAAAGGAAGAAGAACTGGATGCAACAGTTGTCATTGGAACCAAATCATTACTTTGAATGTTTCGGCATCTGCGTGTTGAATGGAAACATAACAAAGAAGATTGTAGTTAAGTGAAAAGGAGGATGAGATGAAGAACTATTGAGGGTCAATAGCTCTTTTTTTTTGACTAAAAGTGCAGTAGTGTTGAAGAGTGGTATTTGTTGTCATTGCTAAATATGGTTATATGCATATAAAGCGGTGGGGATTTTGTAGATTAGAGATAAAGTTTGATAAAAACAAGCCATTACTATACTATGTTTCTGAAAGTAGTTTTTTTATTCTGATAAATTAAGTGTAAAATTGTATATGGTTAATAGGAAATAAAGAGATAAATTAGGTTTATGTAACAGAAAACAAATAATTTCTAAAAACTTGAACCAAAAAATAATTTTTTAGGAGGAGAGGACATGTACAATGAGCTTCTTAAAATTGGGCCAGTAACTATTTATGGGTATGGATTAATGATTGCGCTTGGTATATTTTTTGCATACCGACTCCTTGTTCATCGAGCCACAAACCGTCCATTTGAATTATCGCATATTTTTTCACTAACCGTGTGGGGACTAGTTGGTGGATTCATTGGAGCAAAACTGTTGTATTGGATTACTCAATTTCCAAATATTATTAGTCATCCTAGCATCCTTCTGAACTTTGGGGAAGGATTTGTTGTATACGGAGGAATTATTGGCGGTATTTTGGCTGGTTTAGTGTATTGCAAAATGAAAAATATTAAATTCCTACAGCACCTGGACCTTTTTGTACCTTCCATTGCATTAGCACAGGGGTTTGGAAGAATCGGCTGTTTGCTCGCAGGCTGTTGTTATGGTGAAGAAACACACAGCTTTCTGGGAATGACCTTTCACCACTCTGACATTGCTCCGAATGATGTTAAATTAATACCCACTCAAATCATGGAGAGTGTGTTTAGCTTTGCTCTCTGCATCCTTTTGCTTTATTTGGCGAAAAGAACGAAAAAACCCGGACTCGTTTCCTGCATCTATTTAATTCTTTACAGCACTGGAAGATTTGTCATTGAGTTTTTCAGAGGAGATATTATTCGAGGTCAAGTGGGTGTGCTTTCAACCTCGCAATTTATCGCACTCATGATTATGCTCGTGACCGGCATCTTTCTAGTTATGTCACAAAAACAAAATAGATTTATCGGTAAAAATGTATAAATGTTAGAATTGAACTAAAAACCAAGCCTCTTGTCCGTAGTGGGCAGGAGGCTTGGTTTGATGATTGATATTCTATCGGATTTGGTTTAATGAAGGAATTACTAAAAGTAACGGAGGAATTAAATAAAACGGCCATTAGTTATTTTCTAATTTAAAACGGTCCTGCCCCTGGTGGAGGTAGGTTATTTCTTTGGTCATAAGGGTTTTTTTCAAGGTCTTTGTCCATTCTCTTTTTAGTATTAGAACTATTTGAAAAGAAAACTATTGGAAGTACAATTAGTATTCCCAATAATACATATAACCACCACATAGATGACTCAACCTCCTTTAAATTTATGATAACACAAGTAATGATTAAATAATTATAATTTTCTAAAAATAAACATCAGTTTATTACATTTACATCCATTAATATTTTATGATTATAACAACAGGATGAAACCTAACTGTCAAACAGAAAGGAGAACATTTTTCGAGAGGGGTGGTTTGGTTATAAAATGTATTCAACTTTTCAGAAAAATATTGACAATTATTCCTTTTATTTTTATACTACATATAACCTAATGGTTATATGATGAGGGTGAGGGTATGATAGGTGCCAGATATTTATCGAGCTTTAGGTGATTCAACACGAAGGCGTATATTAAGTATGCTAAAACAAGGAAATAAAACTCAAAAGGAGATAGTCGAAGCATTTGATATCTCTCAGCCTGCGATTAAGAAGCATTTGACTATTTTATTGGAGGAAAGAATGATCTCAGAAAGGTTGAATGGGAAATATCGTATCTATTCATTAAATCTCAGCATACTCCAAACGGCTTACCAAGAAATGCTTCATTACATTGGGGAACTACTTGATGAACAGCTCATAAGTTTAAAAAATTATGTGGAAAAAGGAGAGTTTCGAGATAAAGATGACTGAGGAATCCGTAGTGAGAGAAATTGTCGTTTATGCCCCTTTAGAGCAAGTTTGGGATGCGTTGACAAAGTCTGAGCATTTAAACCGTTGGTATACCAAAAATGCTGAGATTGAATTTCGAATAGGTGGAAGAGGCTATATGGAACATGGCTGGGGGGCAACATCTGAAGGGGTATTTACAGAAATAGATCCAATGAAACGCTTTGTACTTCAGAGCCTTGATGGGGATTTTACGACCATTACTTCTTTAAAAGAAGTTGAAAATGGGATTCAGGTAAGTATTGAATATCAGGCTTCTTTTATTAGTCATATGAACCCAGCTACAAAGGAAAATATGTTGTTTGGAACAGCTCAATTTTTAGAAAATCTAAAGAGCGTCTATGAAACTGGAATTGATAATCGCTCAAAATATTGGAAAACATGGATTGGTATTGCACATACAACCAACGAGAAAAATAAAGGTACAAAGGTTTTACAGGTGAAGGAAGGTTCGGTAGCAGAGGCTGCTGGAATTAAGCCTGATGATATTATTATAGAAATGGATGGAAATGAAATTGAAGGATATGAATCATTTGAACGAACATTAAATCAAAGCACTGTCGATTGCGTAGTTGCTTTGACCATTTTAAGACAAAGTGAAAAGCTTCAGATAAACTGTCTTGTAGATAGATATCCAGTGCCTTATTAAAAATCAATGAAGGTTTATGAAAATAAAGGAGAGGTATGCAAAAGCCTTTTGAAATAGAGGTGGATGTTATGAAGAAAGGAAACCAACCAGTTGTTATTGCTATTTCGGGAGTTTCTGGTGGAGGGAAAACAACTATAGCCAAACATTTAAATGATAGATTATCTAGTTCTGAATTACTATTTTTTGATGACTATGATTTTGATGGTCCCAATGACATTATTCATTGGGTTGATAATGGGGCTAATTATGATGAGTGGAATTTAGATCCATTCATTAAAGATATAAAGAGATTACTCTCTGAGCCTTTAGATTTCATTGTACTTGATTATCCATTTGCCTATAAGCACTCTAAAACTAGTCAATTGATTGATTTAGCTGTGTATATTGATACTCCATTGGATATAGCAATGGCACGTAGATTAATAAGAGATTTTAAAAATAGCTCCCATGAAAGAATCTTGATTGAAATGGAAAATTATATTTCACAAGGAAGACGGGGCTATCTTGAAATGCTAAAGACAATTAAGCCTAATTCAGACATCATTGTAGATGGAACATTTTCGATATCCAGAATTGTAAATGAAATATATGATGTAATCATAAAGAGATAAAATTTATATGGAAACAAAGTTATAGTACGAATGGGGGCTTAATTCAAATGGATTTTGCTCTTTTTTTTATAGTGAAATTGGAAAATTAAATATGATCGAATGGATTAATGATTTGCTGATAATTAAAAATTAATCTGTGAGGAAAACTAAAAAAAATTCTGTGATATGGAGGGGTAAATATGAATAAATACATCATTCCTTTACTTATCGCACTTTCATTTGTTTTTCCATGGGATGATTCTTGTTATGCACAAATAAATCATTCATACCCATCCGAAGACTCCAAAGAGTTAATGATTAAAGATATTCTAATGCTTTTGTTAGGTAAAGAAATAGAAAAAGTGGTTAGCGATTACTACTCTGATTATTTAACTGAATCACCAATGGTCTATCCATACCAAGTTGATATTGTGAACGTTGAAAGAGTTGATGGATTTCGATCCTTTCATTTTCTAATTACATTAGAAACTACACCAGTCGTTGGACCGCATATATCAGTTGGAAAGGACAGGATAACATTTGAAATAGCTCCAACAATTCCTGGCGACGTTAAATTAAATAAATTCGAACATCTTGAAACACATGATCTTCCTCCACATTGGCAACACATAATAAAACAGAAATAAATATTTATGGAAAGCTGTTTTCCTATAGTTTGTTGCTTTTGTCAAAGCCCAACTGCATGTTTTACAACCAATAAAGGATTCAAAGCGATTTTATAGAGTTTTCAGCTCTGTTTTTTTTTTGAAATGAAAGGGACTAGCTGAATGAATCGGTATTTTCTTCCTTCTCGGTATTCAAACACTCCATTTGGTTACAATATAGACGCAATAACCTCCTTCAGGGTAATCAATCGCTCAGTATGGTTACCGTGTACACTCGTTTTTCTTGATCAGGGTAATCAATCGCTCAGTATGGTTACCGTGTACACTCGTTTTTCTTGATCAGGGTAATCAATCGCTCAGTATGGTTACCGTGTACACTCGTTTTTCTTGATCAGGGTAATCAATCACTCAGTATGGTTACCGTGTACACTCGTTTTTCTTGATCAGGGTAATCAATCGCTCAGTATGTTACCGTGTACACTCGTTTTTCTTGATCAGGGTAATCAATCACTCAGTATGGTTACCGTGTACACTCGTTTTTCTTGATCAGGGTAATCAATCGCTCAGTATGGTTACCGTGTACACTCGTTTTTCTTCTTCAGGGTAATCAATCGCTCTGTAAGGTTACCGCATATTGATTCAAACTTTACTTCTTAATGATTGTCGACTCTATATAACTGTTTTGATTCCGTCGATATCTGGTTAATGAAAATATTAAAAGAATTTTCCTGCTTTTCAGCTTTGAAATATGTTACAATGTAAATAATTAAATACAACGTACTTGGAGGAGCCTGTCACTAAGGGACTATTATGTCTTTTAGTAACAGGCTCTTTTTGTATTTTTGGTTAGATTTTAACCAATCTTATAAAAAGAAAGGTGGTCAAAAGGGTGGTAATATTACAATTAGCCATTATTTTAATTGCATCAAAAATAGCTGGAAGTTTGAGTGTAAGATTAGGGCAGCCATCTGTTCTTGGAAAACTTTTAATTGGTATTGTTCTGGGTCCATCGGTATTAGGATTAGTAAATGAGACAGAAACATTAGCTGAATTTAGTCAAATAGGTGTTATCTTATTAATGTTTATTGCTGGATTAGAGACCGATTTAGAAGAATTCAAACGAACAGGAAAGGCATCAACATTTGTAGGTTTTGGAGGGATAATTGTTCCACTTGTTTTAGGTTATTTTGGGGGAATCATTTTAAGTCTAACTACGATGGAATCATGGTTTTTAGGTTTATTGCTTTCGGCGACAAGTGTGAGTATATCCGTTCAAGCACTTAAAGAAATGAACAAATTAAAAACACCTGAAGGAACGACGATATTAGGAGCTGCCGTCATTGATGATGTTGTAGTCATCATTGCATTGGCCTTCTTAATGAGTTTTGCTGGGGGAGATGTTCATTTAACGACTGTTATTTTAAAGAAAGTTGTATTCTTTGCAGCAGCTATTCTTATTGGTTGGAAGGTAGTTCCTTGGTTTTTGAAGAGGTTCTCATCATTAAAAGTAACAGAAACGGTCATTTCGTCTGCATTAATTATCTGTTTTATTTATGCCTATTTTGCGGAATATACAGGTGTTGCAGCAATCATTGGAGCTTATATTGCTGGTGTAGCCATAAGTGTAACTAACTTCAAACACGAGGTTTTTGAGAAGGTTGAAACGATTAGTTATTCCATTTTCGTTCCGGTGTTTTTTACCTCTATTGGTGTTACAGCACAATTTACGGGTATTACGAAAAACCTAGGTATTATAATCATTCTGAGTATATTAGCAATTTTAACGAAGTTAATTGGCGCTTCTATTGGTGCTAAACTAGCTGGTTTTGGGTGGAATAGCTCATTGGGGATAGGTTCAGCAATGGTTTCTCGTGGGGAAGTGGCATTAATAATTGCATCTATTGGTTTAGAATCAAAGTTATTAAGTCAAGACATGTTTGCTGTCATTGTTGTGGTTGTACTTGTGACCACCATTGTTACCCCTCCAATGATGAAAATGTTTTTTAAATCACATCCTAAAAAAGAATCGAATATCGCTTAACAAATGATCACATCATTCGTTTCTAACTAAGTGAAGGTCCTATACACAGAAACTGAGTTAACGATCGAAGCGTTTATCCAAGAAGGATAAACGCTTTTTTTGTTGAAGTTACTAAATGAATAAATCAGGATAATAGGAGAAGATGAGGGAGAAAAATGTGGAAGCAAGATTTTATTGAAACAAATAGAGGGAAATTTGAAGTGTTCGTTTCAGGTAGTGGCAATCCTTTGTGCGTCACCCATCTATATTGTTCATATGATGAGCGTGGAAATACTTTTGCCAATCCATTTACATCTGATTATAAAGTATTCTTAATTAATCTTCGTGGCTGTGGTAATTCTGTCAAAGCCGATAGTGAAAATCAATATAGTATGGATGAATCCGTGAAAGATTTAGAAGCTATCCGAATTGCTTTAGGATATGATAAATGGGGATTTGCTGGGCATTCCACAGGAGGGATGCTCGCACTTAAATATGCCATACTTGTACCATCATCATTAACAAAGATAATTGCCGGAGGAACTTCCGCTAGTAAAGAATATAGTTCAGATCCGAAGTGTATTTATTCCAGAAGGAATCCTAACTTTACTCGCATAATGGAGATAATGAGCCAACTGAATGATCCGCGTACCCCCACAGAAACTCGGAAACAATTAGGATATGAATGGGATTTAATGTCCTTTTATTCAGAGGAAACACTTAAAGAGGCGTTAAAAATCCCTAACAGTGGTAAGACTGTGGGCGTTCGTCTAAACCATTTTATTGCGAAAGAAATTCCTACATATGACTTAAGAGAAGATCTAGTAAACATAACAACACCAAGTTATATTTATGCTAGTGAGCATGATGTAGAATGTCCTTATAAATATGGGGTAGAGATTGCAAATTTAATTCCCAATGCCAAACTAACAACATTTCAGCATAGTAATCATCATCCTTTTGTAGAAGAAGCTGATAAATTTAAGAAGTTCGTTAAGTCTACTTGCGTTCAGTAGACTGAAATGAAATAGACAGTGGATAAGGGGGAAAAAAGCCACTTGAAGTGGCTTTTAATCGCGCATTGCTCCTGCTTCTCGGGATGTCATTGCACCTTGTCCTTGGCTTACATCTTTTTGAATTTCTTGTTTTACCTTTTGTGTATCAGTACCTGCAAATTCTGGTTTCATAATAGAACCCATATTTTGTTTACCTTGTTGATTCTGTTGCATACTGAGATCACCTCGGATTATTATTTAACTTTAGTATTTACAAAGAAATTGGTTCTATGAGATGTTATTTAAAGTAAAGTGGCATACGAATCATTCTTTGGGTAATCTCTCCTTTATTAGATTGGTAAATCATTTCAAGTCTTTGATGTGGATTCCATTGCTTTTTATAAAAAAGGAGGACTGTAAAAATCAATACAAATGTTTAGGGGGCTCCATTTTATAGGAAACGATCAGAAGGAAAAATAGCTTATCCTTCTATTAAATGTCGTAGTTATTTACCAACATTTTTAGGCATGAAATGTCGGGTAGTATGATTATTCATGTTTTACAGTATAGTTGAAAGGGAGTATGGCTATGGATTGGCTACATAGAATGAATCATGCATTGGATTATATTGAAAGTAATTTGGATGAAGAGATTGATTATAAAAAGATTGCAAAGGCAGCTAATTGCTCTGAATTTCATTTTTCAAGAATGTTTTCTTCCATCTCAGGGATATCGCTTTCTGAATATATTAGAAGAAGGCGATTAACACTCGCTGCATTTGAAATTCAAACAAGTGATATTCGGATCATCGATGTGGCAATAAAATATGGTTATGTTTCTTCTGATACTTTCTCACGTGCTTTTCAAAAAATGCATGGAGTAACCCCATCTAATGCGCGTAATAAAGGTGTCCAGTTGAAAGCCTTTCCGAAAATTTCCTTTCAAATTTCTATTAAAGGAGATACCGAGATGGATTACAGAATTGAAAAGCTAGATTTCGAATTAAGAATTGTAGGAAAAGGTAAACCAGTAAAGACTAGCAGAGCATTTAATACAATTCCTACGCTTTGGAACACTGCAAAAAAAGATGGATTCATGCAGGAATTAAAAGATATGTCATGGGAAAATCCAAAATGCACGCTTGAAAGCCTTTTGGGGGTTTGTGGAAAAGAGGCAGCCATAACAGATGAAGAGTTTACTTACTTTATGGGTGTGAGATACGATGGGGAACCCCCAGCCGAAATGGAAACACTCATTATTCCAGCAAGTACATGGGCTGTTTTTCCGAACATAGTGGATGCATGGAAACGTTTATATTCTGAATGGGTTCCAACTTCTGAGTACGAACTTGCAAATTTACCGTGTATAGAATGTTATTACGGTCCAAAGCATAAACCACGACATGAACTTTGGGTCCCTGTTTTACCAAAGTAAAATATATACATTTGTAAGATACCGTTTATTTGAAACGGAAAAAGCCCAATTCTCAAATTTAGCTTCTGAGGAAATTGAGGCTTTTTATATTTGGATGTTGTTAAGGATGTAAATCCGCATTTTCCAGAAGGTTCATCTATTTTACTAACGAAGCACTTTTTTATAAGGATGCGTACAGATTTTATAATCAGAAAGTTGTTAAAAGTTCAATTTAATATTGTTATTAAAAAACTTATATGGTATATTGTCACCAAAACTTATTAAAGTTCTTTAATAAGTATTTAGTTAGGTGGTGAAATTAGTGAGTGACCTTTTTGCAACACCAAAATCGATGAAGAAGCTTATCCTTCGTGGTATTCGTTCGACTCTTTTAGACCTTGGAAGTGCGACTAAACTTGAGCTAAGCCACGCTTTAGATATTAGTTTTCCAACGATAAGCAAGTTTTTAACGCAAATGGAGAAGGATGGGGAAATTATTTCAGTGGGTTTTGATGCATCTAGTGGTGGGAGAAAGGCGAAAAGATATAGATACAATCCGGAGCATATGCTAGGTCTTGCCATTTTCTTAGAGAAGACAGAGACGAATTATGCAATTTTCAATTGTGTCGGTGAAATAAAGAAACTTGGAAAAGCTCCAAGTGTATTAGTTGATGATGGTTTGAATTTATTAACTAAGTGTATTGAAAATATAATGACTACCTATTCCAAAATCAGTTCGGTTGCAATTGGAGTTCCAGGTTCAGTTGATAGTGGTCGGGTTTTTCATATACCTGGTTACATGCAATTTCAAAATTTTGACTTGAAAGGATACTATGAGGATTATTTTTCTTTACCTGTTGTAGTAGAGAATGATATGAATGCCGCTGTTCTCGGATTTCACCATCATAAGGGGATCAAAGAAAATCAATCACTAGTATATTTGTATTCTGGTCAAAATGGTCCGGGAGCGGGAATTATGATTAATGGGGATGTAGTAAGAGGAAGCACTTTTTTCTCTGGAGAGGTTTCATACATCCCACAGTATAATGATCGAAATTTTGGTCAGGTGTTAGAAAAGAAAAGTGGATCAAGAATGATTGCCGAGGATGATGAAATAGATGCAATCAGTAGATTAATAGCCTCATTTGTAGCGATTATAAACCCTCATACGATCATCTTTTGTAATGATGAAGTTGAAAAGAAAGTATTGGAAAAAATCACGAAAGTCAGTTCGCAATATATTCCACCAGAACATCTACCAGAGTTAACAGTGAGTGAGTGGAAGCAGGACTATTTATTTGGATTACAAAGCCTTGGAATTGATCTTATGATGAACAGAAGCAAATAAACAAAGTGAAACGCAAAAATATGTAATGGTGAGGTGTAGGATGGCAACATTCCTTTTGGTCATTATTTATTTGGCATTTATCAGCTTAGGTTTACCAGATTCATTGCTGGGGGTAGCGTGGCCCGTGATGCAATCGGATTTGGATGCGCCACTTGATACAGCGGGATTCCTTTTTATGACAATTGCTGGAGGGACGATTATTTCCAGTTTAGTGAGTGGAAAGATCCTTAAACGGTTTGGAACAGGAAAAGTTACCTTAATCAGTTGCTTGTTGACTGCTTGTGCTTTGCTAGGATTTTATTTTTCCCCATCAATTATTTGGTTATTTATATGTGCCGTCCCTCTTGGATTAGGTGCTGGAGCGGTTGATTCAGGGTTAAACAATTTTGTTGCTATACATTATAAAGCACACCATATGAGCTGGTTACATTGTTTTTGGGGAGTCGGAGCGACAGTGGGGCCACTTATTATCGCTCAATTTATTTCCGGACAAAATTCATGGAGAAATGGATATTTTGCCATTTCCGGCATTCAGTTTACGTTAGTTGTCATCCTGTTCCTTTCTTTGCCCTTATGGAACAGAGTGATCAAAAATAGGAATATCACTCTAAATAAGGATTCAGATGGAGATAAAAATCTTGAGGATGATACAAAAAATCTCAAACCTTTACAAATCAAAGGAGTTAAACTGGCACTGATCTCTTTCTTATTTTATTGTGCGGTTGAATCAACAGTTGGTCTTTGGGGGAGTAGTTTTCTAGTAAATGTAAAACACTTACCTGCAGCGGTTGCTGCCCAATGGGTTTCTCTATATTATGGAGGAATTACTGTTGGTCGATTTATTACAGGATTTATTACCTTTAAAATGAATAATGCGACTCTCATTCGATTAGGGCAAATCATTGCTTTAATTGGTGCCATACTTTTATCCCTGCCCCTTCCATCTATTTTCGCACTGATAGGTATGATATTGGTCGGCTTAGGTTTAGCTCCGATCTTTCCATGTATGTTGCATGAAACACCCACTCGATTTGGGAAAAAGCAATCCCAGATAATTATGGGCTATCAAATGGCAGTTGCTTATACTGGTAGTACTTTTATGCCGCCGCTTCTTGGTTTCCTTGCATCTCATTCAACAATCGGGATCTTCCCGTTTTGTATTTTGTTTTTTGTTATAGCCATGCTTTTAAGCTCAGAAAAATTAAATATCGATTTGAAAAAGAAAGGCACTTTTCTCAAACATGATGCTAGTCAGGTAAAGCTATAACTAATCATTGTAGTTGAAGTTGTTATCCACTTCCATTTCACTGAGAAAATAGTATGTAAATGATCTAGGAGAAATGAGCATCTACAATATAAAGGGGGGAGCTTTAAATGATTAAATTAGTGTTATCTGACATGGACGGGACATTCCTTAATAATGATGGCGACTTTAACCGGGAGCTGTATAAAGATGTAAAAAAGATAATGAATGAAAAGGGAGTTGTTTTTGCCCCTGTTACTGGGAAGCAATGCGAGCGCATAGAAGAATTATTTGGTGAAGATGCAGACGATTTATGGATTTTAGGTGATAGTGCAACACGAATCAAACATAATAAAAAATTTGTTTATGAATCTCTTATTAATAACACATTAGGATTGGAAATAATAAGTTGTCTTGAAAAAATAAGTCTGTACCATACAATCATTGCTTGCACTAGAAGTGGTGCAATGATTAAAAATAACATCCCTCCAACAGAAGCAGCCATTGTTAGAAAATCCTATGCCCAAGTAAAACAGGTATCAGAATTTAATGAGATAACAGAGGATTTTGTTAAGATTACCATTCATGATCCTGCTCTTGGTTGTTTTGAAACGAGGGAAAAATTATCTCAGTTTTTTGACCGAGCATATATGGTCGCTTCGGAGCCTGCATGGATTGATATAGCTAATGTCAATGTTCATAAGGGTACTACAGTGGCACATTTACAACGCTTATTAAATGTTACTTTTGAAGAAACAATGGTATTCGGAGATGGTCATAATGATATTGAGCTTATGGCATGTGGCTTGTATAGCTTTGCAGTTCGAAATGCAGTTCAAGAAGTAAAGGAAGTAGCAAATTTTATTACTCGATCGAATGAAGAGGATGCGGTAATGCAAACTATCATTCAAATTTTGGCTTTACAAGGAAATTAACGAGTTACGAAACTACTTTCGCATAAAAATTAACTAGGGAAGAGGATACCTATGAAAACAGAGAAAGAAAAAATGCTAGCTGGGGAAATGTACAATCCCGCTGACCCAGTTTTATTACAGGAACGTGATGAAGCAAGACGAAAGGTTAGAATATATAATCAAACCCTTGAAACAGAAGGAGAAAAACGAACGCAATTACTAAAGGAATTACTCGGTTCAACTGGTGAAAATATATATATGGAGCCAAATATAAGATTTGATTATGGCTATAATACGCATGTTGGAGAAAACTTTTTTGCAAACTTTGACTGTACCATCCTAGATGTTTGTAAAGTACAGATTGGGGATAATTGTATGTTTGGACCTGGGGTGCACATTTATACGGCCACACATCCACTGAATCCAATTGAACGAAATTCGGGTAAAGAGTACGCAAAACCTATTACGATTGGTAATAATGTATGGATTGGTGGCAGTGCCGTAATAATTCCAGGAGTGACGATAGGTGATAATGTTGTCATTGCATCAGGTGCAGTAGTTACTAAAGATGTACCAGATAATGTAGTAGTCGGTGGTAATCCAGCAAAAGTAATTAAGCAGATTTAACGGGAGCGTTTGTGCATATGAAAATTTCTTTAATTGTCGCAATGGATAAAAATAGAGTCATTGGTTATAAGAATGATATTCCATGGAGAATACCTCGGGATTGGGAATATGTTAAAAATACTACAAAAGGACATCCAATCATATTAGGTCGGAAAAATTTCGAATCGATTGGCAGGGCTTTACCGCATAGAAGAAATATTATTTTGACCAGGGATAAAAATGTCATATTTGCTAATTGTGAGATGGCTTATTCAATGAATGAGGTTTTTGAGATGTGTAAAAACGAAGAAGAGATTTTTATCTTCGGGGGAGAACAGATCTATAAATTATTCTTACCTTATGTTAGGAAAATGTACATAACAAAAATTGATCATGAATTTGAAGGAGATACCTTTTTTCCAGAAGTTAATTATGATGAATGGAAAGAAGTATCTGTTGAAAAAGGCGTAAAGGATGATAAAAATCCATATCATTATTTTTTTCATATTTATGAACGAAATATCGCTACTGAGAGCTAAAATTTTTAGGGGATTTGATTTTACTTTGTGAATAAGGATAGGATGTAGGAGGTTTGAACAAATAAACATTCTACCTGTGCCTCAAAAAAGTCTTAACTAATTTAAAGAAAACAGCTTTTCCCCATCTATTATTTTCCACTTTATGTTCTACAAGGATGAAATTTTAATGGCTACGGGGGGCACTTATATATGAATTTACTTTGGAAGGGTTTATTATTTGGTATAGCAATATTTATTTTCTTTGTGATATGGGATTATATAAAAAAAAGTGCAATTGATTGGTCTGATATCATTATTAGGTCTATTATTTATGCGGTAGTTTACATCCTCATTACAGCTTTAATGGATAAAAATGAGAAAGCAAACTAAGAAGCCCTCGAAACAATTAATAAACTTCACTATTAAGATCATAAGATTAGTAGAAGGAAAGAAACCCACTGCTTGTATCAGAGCCTGCTTGATATGAAGTAGTGGGAAATGGAAGAAGCTAGAAAATTTGCAATAGAGATAGCTTTATTTTGTTATATGAATTATATTATTAGAAATCTTTACGTTTAAACTGAACGCATCTGCCATGTAGCGGACTGGTACATAAAGTGTATTATTTTTTACAAATGGGCCATCATAGATATCCTTAATCAGTTCACAAAGATCTGTTTCACTAACGCATTTGATTTTTGCATCATATATTTGAATATCGTCAGGACTATATGCTTTTCCAATTCTTTTTATAATCGAATAGCCTCTATTTTTATTTCCCCAAATAGTGACTCGTTTGCTTGCTCCATCAATTTCATAATATTGATAAAGGTCTAATTCATCTACTAGGGAGTATGAGATTGTGTATCCCAATTTGTTCGTCATTGCTCTTAGTGGGACGTAGCTCCTTCCTTTGATGACTTGAACATTAGCATTAACTTTTTTCCCATCTATAGATAATGTATATTTTGATGCAGGTGTTAGTGTCGACGCCTTCGCGATTTGTTTCTCTACACCCCCAAACATTAATGAAATGGCCATTAACATGGTCATAATGACAAAAGATAACTTTCTACTAATCATTTTCTATCCCCCTTTTTGCGAAAAATAACTCCCATATTTTAATTCATTCATCCAATTGCTGTTTATAATATTCTAATAATTCTGTGATATATAATCAACTTCATATTCTAAATCAGTCATAAATCCTCATTTTTACCTAATAGCTTATTTAAAAAGAGATGTGTATAACAACCTTCATCAAAAGTTGACTATACTACTATCGTTTAATTTAGCAGAATGTTGTTGAAAATAATCATGGAGTATAGTATATTATTGGAAATTAGAGGTGGGTATCATGCGTTCATTTCAGTTAATTAAGCTGTTCTCACAATTACATCATCATATCAAGTAGCCTTGCTAGCCGATTTAAAAAATCGTAAATAGGAAGGCTATTTATCATTCAACCGTATTTGATTAAGTTAAACACTTAAATCAGGTGCGGTTTTTTCGTTTTTTTTAAGGAATGTTGCTATGTAGATAAGTTTTAACTTATCTTCTTCATTCCATGGAGGAAAGAGCTATACACTTATTAAAATTTGGAGGTTAAGACGATGAAGAAAATGGATTATCAAAATGTAAAAGGAACTCAAGATTATTTACCTAATGCTGAAGTGGTGCGAAGAAATATTCGACAAATTTTAGAAGAGGTATTTATACAATATGGATGTCAACCACTAGAAACACCAATATTAAATTATACTGAATTGCTTGCTTCGAAATATGGCGGTGGTGCTGAAATATTAGAGGAAATGTACACGTTAACTGATCGAGGAGAAAGAGAGTTAGCATTGAGATACGATCTAACTATTCCGTTTGCAAAAGTTGTTGCTATGAACCCATCATTAAAGATGCCTTTTAAAAGATATGAAATTGGTAAAGTGTTTAGAGATGGACCTATAAAAACAGGGAGGTTTCGAGAATTTACACAATGTGATGTTGATATTGTAGGAGTAGATTCGCAAGTAGCAGAAGCTGAATTAATGATGATGGCCTTGGATGTATTCAATAAACTCGAATTAAAGGTAACCATTCAGTATAATAATCGAAAATTGCTAACTGGAATGCTTGAAGTATTTGGTATAGAGGTTGAAAAAATGAACAAGGTTGTGTTAATTCTAGATAAGCTCGAAAAAGTAGGCTTAGCTGCTGTTATTTCTGAACTTAGTGAACAGGGATTATCAAGTTCAACGATTCATTTAATAAATCAATTTTTAACTGATGAAAATAATACAAGTTTTAGCTATTTTGAATCCTATTCGAATCAAAATGAAAAAGTAAGGCAAGGCTTAGATGAATTAAAAGAGCTCGAATCCTATCTAGAATTTCTTAAAGTAGAGAAATTATGTGTATTTAATCCTTTTTTAGCAAGGGGATTAGAGATTTACACTAGTACTATTTATGAAATATTCTTAACGGACCAGTCGATTAAATCCAGTATTGGAAGTGGTGGCAGATATGATAATGCAATTGGTGGGTTGATAGGAACAAATGAGAGCTTTTCAACGGTGGGAATCTCATTCGGCCTTGATGTTATTTATACGGCTATACGTACATCTACGGAAGAAATGAAGGAAAATCCATATGTGGATTATTATATTATTCCATTAGGAACTCAAAAAGAATCCTTATTAGTAGCCAATTATTTAAGAAAACAAGGCTATAAAGTCGAATATGAGATGAGTAACAAAAAACTAGGTAAAGCCCTTGAAAAAGCAAATAAAGAGAAGATTCGCTATGTGATCATTATTGGAGAGAATGAAGTGGAAAATAATCAATTTAAAATCAAGGATATGTTTACAGGTGATGAAAAAATAGTATCTTATCAGTATAGGGATTGAAAAAGTGTTTCCGTAGCTATGATGACTGAATAAGGCTCTTTTCTAAGAGAATTGAAGGTTTTCAATTTAGAAAAGAGCTAAATCAAGATAACGAACTGTAATGTAAGGAGTGTGTATAAATGGCACGTGTTTTATTTATTAATGGTGGATCAGAAGGACATGTGAATCCAACGATTGGAGTTGTGCAAGAACTTATTTCACGTGGGGAAGATGTCGTGTATTTTACAATAGAAGCTTATCGGGAGCGCATTGAGAAGACAGGAGCTACTGTAAGAACATTTGACGGTGACAAGTTTATTAAAGCCTTTATTTCGGGTGGACGAAGGTTTTTACTCGAAAGAATCAATGGTCTATTGCGTACAGCGGACATCATTATACCTAGTGTGCTTGAGCAAATAGAAGGTGAGCAGTTTGATTATATGATCCACGATTCGATGTTTGGGTGTGGACGTTTGCTCGCACAAATCCTTAAACTCCCTGCCATTAATTCCTGTACTTCTTTTGCCGAAACAAAAGCAGGATTCGATCAAATGCTGGAGCAACTTTCAGAAAATATCCCTACAGATATACTTAAAACGCTAAATGATGAATTTCAACATCTTACCACTAATATTAAAGACAAATATAATGTTCAAATCCATTCGCCCTATGAAGTATTTTGTAATCCTGCACCACTTACAATGGTTTATACAACGAGGGAGTTCCAACCTCTTGCAGAAACATTTGACGAAACTTATCAATTTGTTGGCCCATCCATCTCTATCCGACCAACGAAAGAAAGCTTCGACATGAGGGCTATAAAGGGAAAAAGCCTCATTTACATTTCACTTGGTACGATCATGAATCATGCAATTGACTTTTATAAGCTTTGTATCCAAGCATTGGGGAACACGGATCATCATGTTGTCATGTCAATTGGCGAGAAAACTCAAATAGCTGAGTTAGGCGAGATTCCTAAAAACTTCATCGTCAAACAATATGTTCCGCAAACTGAGGTGCTAAAAAACACTAAATTATTTATCACCCATGGTGGAATGAATAGTGCACATGAAGGTCTCTATTATGGGGTACCGCTCATTGTCATCCCACAAAGTGCGGATCAACCGATCATTGCCGAGCAAGTTGTCAAAATCGGAGCAGGAATTAAATTAAATATGCAAAGCTTGACCGAAGATCAACTACGTGATGCTGTAGATCAAGTATTAAATAATCCTTCCTTCCAAAGCATGGCTGCAAATACTAGTGAATCCTTTCAAGCATCGGGTGGATATCGCCAAGCTGTTGAAGAGATTTTCAAATTTAAAAGTAAATATGGGATTTAAAAAAGTTATTGAGCGGGAGAGTAAATAAACGCGTAATAAAGGAAATTCTTGCTTCCATATAGAAAGAGTAACAAACACGTTGTGAAGGGATGAAAAAATATGGAGGCAAGTAACCAAATCATTCAGATTAAGCCTTGGGCAGAAGAAGATCTTACTTTACTATTTCAAATTAATTCTCCAGAAATGATGCAGCACCTCGGAGGTCCAGAGAGTGAAGAGCAGATTTTGAAACGTCATAACCGATATTTAGAATTAGGTGATAGGGGGCGTATGTTTTCCGTTATTGTATTGCCAGAGTACGAACATGTTGGTTCTGTAGGTTATTGGGAAACTACTTGGAACGGAGAAAGTATCTATGAAACTGGATGGAGCATCCTACCAGCCTATCAAGGAAAAGGAATTGCTACAAATGCAGTGAAATTAGCCATTGATGAGGCAGCTTCTATGAACAAGCATAAATACATACATGCTTTCCCTTCCATTGATAATCCTGCATCAAATGCAATTTGTCGGAAGCTTCATTTTCAATTACTATCTGAATGTGAATTCGAATACCCTCCAGGAAATTTTATGAGCTGCAATAATTGGCGTTTGAGTCTATGATCGTTAAGATAAAAATGAGGCCCTTTAATAGATTAACTATAAAGGGTCTCCTTCTTTTTTGAGATTGCCTTTTTGGCGAAGAAGCCTTTTTATTTAAAGCCAATAATAGGATCATACCTATGATACAAGCTGTACCTACCCATTGGAAAACTCCAAAAGGCTCTTTTAACCAAAAGACAGTCGTTAGTACAGCAGCTAAAGGCTCGATGCTGCCTAAAAGACTAGACTCTTTAGGTGATAGACTTTGTAAGCTTTTTATATAAAACCAAAATGCGATCATTGTACCGAATATGATGACAAAAACTAAGTATGAATATGCTTCAAGGGTTAAATGAGAAAAGTCCATTTGCCAAGGTGGGTGAATAAAGCTTAATGCAAAGCCTCCGATAATCATCGCCCAGCCAACAATGACAAGGGAATCATACTTTTTCAGTAAAGGAATAGCGAATAAAGTGTAAAATGCCAACGCTAGTCCTGATAAAATCCCCCAAATGATTGCAGGTGTCGGAACGGATAATTGTGATAGTGAAGCGTTTGTTAATAAGAAAAAGCAACCAATTAATGCGAGCGACACGGTATATAAATCTTGCCGTGTTAGGGTAGCCTGTTTGCGTATAATTAAGTAAATGATAATGAAGACAGGCGCTAAATATTGCAATAGCGTAGCCACCGCAGCATTCCCATGTTTAATGGAGGCCATATAGGTGTATTGAACCGCAAGCATACCAATTAAACCGAAAATGATTAGCTGAATAGCTGTCCTTTTATTTTTCCAAACCGTTAGTACTTGAGAACGGTCCTTCCCAATTAATTGAATCACTAATAGTAATCCACCAGCTATCAGTAGTCGTGTTGAAACAAGCCAGTTCACATCAATCCCATATTGTTGAAACAGCTTTTTTGCTACCGTACCACCAATTCCCCAAAATATGGCTCCTGTTATAACAAGAAATAAGCCTTTACCTCTGTTCATAGTCATGTTCCACCTTTAAATATAAAAATCGTGTTGTACTATTGTAATAATTAGTGGTATTTTCCTGAAAAAATATCTAAATTGAATATAAAAGTATCAATATATTGAGGTGATTATTTGAAACATTTCACTGTTGATCAAAGTTATAAAGAGTTAACCGAGCATCGTACATTATTGTTACCGGTTGCCTGCTATGAAACGGCAATTAACCAAAATATAAATGGACATATCCCACTCCATTGGCATGATGAAATTCAATTTGTCCTGATCATCAAAGGAGAAGCTGTATTTCAAGTAAATGAAGAAAAAATAATCGTCCAAGAAGGTGAGGGGCTATTTATCAATAGTAGCTGTCTGCACATGGCTGAGGAGATTAATCATTCTGGATGTGTCTATATCTGCTTAAATGTTTCACCTCATTTCGTCTTAGCTCAAGATCTCTATGCAACCTATGTAGCTCCGTATATACAAGCAACAAATTTAACGTATGTACACCTAGACAAAAAGGAAGAATGGGGGAAAAACATTTTAGATGCGATTATAAAGATCAATCATTTGATGCAAGAAAAGTCCCCATATTATGAAATTGACATCACAGTACAATTAACTTTGATGTGGCAAAACTTAATCATAAACGGTTTCCAATTAAAGTACGAACAGTCAGAAATGATAAGGAACAAGCGAATGAAGCAAATGCTAAATTGGATTCATCAACACTACGCAGAGAAAGTAATGCTAAAAGATATAGCACGAGCTGGGCAATTGAGCCGATCTGAATGTTGTCGATATTTTAAGCGGTATTTAAAGAAAACCCCATCAAATTATCTTACGGAATATCGAATTCAGAAGAGTAAAGCTCTATTACAGCAACCAGATTCCAATGTCACAGATGTTGCTTTTCAAGTAGGATTTAACAGCACAAGCTATTTTATCGAGAAATTTAAAAAGTCGATGAAAATGACTCCCCTAACATTTAAAAAAAATAAAAATGACTAATATTTAAGAAACAGTCGTACATAAAAGTGACAGATGACTCAATAGCAGAAGGAAAAAATAAGGTATCCATATAATGAATAATTAAGCACATTATTGGGGTGTTCTTTATGAAATTGGAGGACAAAAGCCAAAAGAAAAAGTATTTATTAATCTATTGAACGCCATTTTTGATTTGTAGGGTAATGTGCTTGAAAGAAATACGAAGGTGGTTTTAGGAGATGACTGATAAAGAAAAAATCTATTATGAACGAGGGACAGAGGAATTAAAAAGGAAGAGTAATCGTGCACATCAACTTGTTCGGAAACTGAATAATATGGACGTTGATGAGGATTTACAGAAGATAGAAATCATAAATGAATTATTCGGTAGTGTTGGTGAAAGCCCTAGTATTGAACATAATTTTCATTGTGACCTAGGTTACAACATTCATGTCGGTCATCAATTTTATGCCGGGTACAACTGTACTATTTTAGATATGGCTGAAGTGAGAATCGGTGATCATTGTATGATAGGACCGAATGTTGGAATATATACGGCGGGTCATTCCGTTGAACCAAAAGATAGAAATAAAAGTGGGTATGCCATACCAATTAGAATCGGAATCGATGTATGGATAGGTGGAAGTTGTGTGATTTTAGCAGGGGTTACCATTGGGGACAATTCCATTGTTGCTGCAGGCTCTGTTGTGACAAAGGATGTTCCAGCTAATACAATAGTTGCTGGTAATCCAGCGAAAATACTAAGAAACATTTAAATGTACGCATCTAATTAATGAAGTGCTTTACTTACGATAGAGTAGAGCATTTTTTATTTTTTAGGCTCTTTTCTCAAACATATTTAAGTAAAGTTATAACGAATCAATATCATCTGAGGATTTACGGAGAGGCTTTTTAAAAGCAACAAACTATATGAAAACAGTATTTTCTAAACAGATGGCGCTTGCCAGAATTGGAGCCATTTTCGGAAGAAAAAATTGTATGGTAAATATTTTTACTATTTTTCCAAATTATGTTGAAAATGAAAATAACTTTGTGTATATTGTATATAATGTATGTATCGATATATATATAATTTATGAAGAGGTTTTGTCATGCAAATCATCATTTCGAATCGTTCAAAGCAACCCATATATGAACAAATTTATACTCAATTTAAAGATCATATTCTTGCGAATAGATTGAAAGCGGGACATCATTTGCCTTCCATGCGCCAATTAGCTAAGGAGTTGAATGTAAGTCTCATTACGACAAAGCGTGCTTATGAAGAATTAGAGAAGAATGGTTTTATTTATTCAGTGGTTGGGAAAGGCTCGTTTGTATCGGATCAGAATAATGAAATGATTAAAGAAGGAAAAATGAAGGCGATTGAAGAGCAATTGGTGACGGCGATAAAAAATAGTAAGGAAATTGGTGTCACGCTAACAGAACTAAAAGAATTGCTTACCATCTTATATAGGGAGGAAGAATGATGGAAAATGTGATTGAAATTAAAAATGTTCATAAATCATTCGAAGGTTTTCAGCTGAAGGATCTAACATTGACCGTAAAAAAAGGATTTGTCACAGGTTTTATCGGAGGAAATGGTGTAGGGAAATCCACAACGATTAAGCTGATCATGAATTTATTGCAGCCTGATAGTGGAACGATTTCTGTATTTGGTTTGAATTATAAGGAGCATGAAAAAGAAATCAAGCAGCGCATTGGTTTTGTATATGACGAAAATGTTTTTTATGATCATTTAACATTGGCTGAAATGAAAGAGATTGTGAAACGCTCCTATGTAAATTGGGATGATCAGCTATTCAATGATTATGTGAAAACATTTAACTTGCCGCTAACTAAAAAAATTAAGTCATTTTCCAAAGGAATGATGATGAAAGCCTCGCTATCTATTGCTTTATCCCATCATGCGGAATTAATTATTATGGATGAACCTACGTCTGGATTAGACCCAATTTTTCGTCGGGAGCTGTTGGATATCCTGCATCAGCTTATGCAAGATGGAAATAAAACAATCTTTTTTTCGACCCATATTACAACGGATTTAGACACAATTGCGGATTATATCACTTTTATTCATCAAGGAGAGCATATTTTTACAAAGGAATTGTATCAAATTGAAGAGGAGTACGCGATTGTTAAAGGAGGACTGGATCTATTAGATCGAGAGACAGAAAAGGAATTTATATCAATCCGAAAATCAAATTATGGGTTTGAGGCATTAACAGCAAATAAAGTAAGGACAGAAGAGGTATTTGGTGAAATGGTGTTAATTGAAAAACCAACTCTTGAAGATATTATGTACTACACAAAGAAAGGGGCTGAACAGTATGTTCAATTTAATACGTAAAGATCTAACCTTACAGAAAAAAACATTAGCGCTGTTATTACTTGGTTTATGTATTTATTTATTTTTAGATGCCTCCCCCCTCTGGGTAGGGATTGTCTTTAGTATTGCTATTTCGATGAATGCCATATCGATGGATGAAAAGTCTTCCATCCATATGCTCATCAATTCTCTACCGTATACGCGGAAAGAAATTGTCAGTTCAAAGTATATTGTTATGGTTCTCTTTACGTTGATGGTAGCTGCAACCATTTTTATAGGAAATTTCATCATTCGTGGTGAACTTTTTGAATGGAAAGACATCCTGCTAATGGTTGGAATTGTGATGGTGGCTATCTCATTAATGTTGCCATTCTGTTATAAGTTCAAAAGTAATTACTTGTTAATCGCTACTATGATAGGATTTGGCGTGTATTTGTTAGTTGTAAATTTTGTCGTTCAAAACTTAAACGATAGAATTAGAGAGTTGGTTCACATGCTACTAAGCTTAGAAAATACTCAGCTTTATTTCTTGATTGGCTTATTGGTTATAACTTTATATATAGGTTCATGGCTACTATCGATTCGTATTTATAGAAATAAAGTATTTTAAAAGGCTTTTTTCTCAAACATTATTGCTATTAACGATCACAGAAAAAGGAGAACCAAACAAAATCGTAGTTGGATGATTTCCATTGGGGCATACGTGGGTTTGCAGATCATTTTCTCATCATTGACAACTCTTCATGGTCATCTGGCTTCAATAAAGGAGCACTTTTTGATAGACTAACAAATTCTAAGGTTTTACGGAATGGTTCACTCCATATGACATCGTCCAATTTAATAGATTTACAGTGGTCTTTTCGATCGCTTTGTTTCCAGCTCATTAATAGGTGCCATGAAATACTTTTCTGTTAGGAAGAAAACAGTCAGTTGATTGAATTAAAACCTATTTCACAAAATGTTCACTTACGAGGCAATTTTTACATCCTTATAATACAAGAGGTATACAAAAGAAGGGATGATGGAATTGCCAACAACAAAGAAAGAAAGCTTACAATTTGGTTTACTCATGTGTTTTGGAATGGTTTTAGTTATGACTATGTATAATTTTTTCCTTAATGGTACCTTTGGTCAAATAACTTTTATTGAAGGAATTTTAGATTTCCTGGTGGGGTTTATTATTGCCTTTATCCTTGACTGGTTTCTCGTTGGACCTCTTGCTAAAAAAATTGCCTTGCAATTAACCGCCAATACAACAAAAAAAATCTATACAGTATTAACAATTTCGATATGTATGGTTATTGGAATGGCGTTTTTTATGTCCATTTACGGAATGATTATGTCTAATTTAAAAAATGGATTTGATTCCAACACAGTAATCACTGATTATTTATCTGTTTATGGTAAAAATATAATCGTTGCCTTGCCGTTACAACTTATTATTATGGGCCCAATCGTGCGTTATATTTTTACGAAGTATATTAAATCTGATAAAAATAAATATGGAAACATACACAGCATTTCATGACTATTTAAGGTTATGATAGCAATAGACTACTGCGTTATCCTAAATGGATAACGCTTTTAATTTACACCTTGGGACAGGTACTACATAATAGTTATATAATTTTTACTTTATTAAAATGAAAATCTCTACTTAAAATAAAAACAGTTGAAAGGATTATCAATGATGGAACAATTTATTTGTAACAGCTGTGGAAAAAAGTATGATATTAAACTGACTTTATGGAAGTGTGAGTGTGGTGGCGTATTTAATATTGTAAAAGAGACACCAAGAATAAATAAATTAGCTTGGAACAACTATCCGAACTCGTTATGGCGGTATGTTGAAACGATGCCATTCGGAAAAGATTCGAATACGTGGAAAGCGATTACAATGGGTGAAGGCCAATCTCCATTGATCGTTTTAGACCCCCTAGAGCCAAATACATATGTAAAAGTCGAATATATGATGCCTACACTATCTTTTAAAGATCGAGGGGCTGCTGTCTTAATGAGTAAGGCGAAGGAGTTAGGGGTTTCAAAAGTGATTGCCGATAGCAGTGGAAATGCTGGGACGGCGATTGCAGCCTATGCAGCCCGTTGTCATATTGCCTGCGATATTTATTTAAGCGATGAAACCTCACCGAAAAAGATTGCGCAAATAAAAGCACATGGAGCAAATATTAAGGCCATTCATGGTACACGAGAGGACGTAGCGGCTGCAGCACAAAAAGCAGTAAATGAAGAAAAGGTTTTTTATGCAAGTCATGTGTATAATCCTTACTTCTATGAAGGAACTAAAACCTATGCCTATGAAATTTATGAGCAATTATCAGGAGCACCTGATTCATTAATCATTCCTGTTGGAAATGGTACTCTTTTACTTGGTGCATTTTATGGTTTTAAAGAGCTATTGGAAAACGGATTGATAGATAAAATGCCGAAAATGATTGCAGTCCAAGCGGCAAACTGTGCACCTCTTGTTCAGGCTTATGAAAATGGGAGGGACGTCGCTGCACCGGTTACGAATCAAGGGACTTTAGCAGAAGGAATTGCGATTGCAGCACCTGCACGTTCAAAACAAATTTTAGAAGCGGTACGTGAAACATGCGGAATATTTATTGATATAGAAGAAGCTGAAATTTTGAATGCACGACAAATGCTTGCTGCCAAAGGCTTTTATGTAGAAGTCACATCAGCAGTAAACTATGCAGCTTACTTAAAATATAAGAAGCAACCAGAAGAAAAAATCGTCATCCCACTTTGTGGTGCGGGAATTAAATCTAATTAAATAGGAAAATGGGAAATTTTTTAGTCCAATGGATGGACAATGATTATTTGCCATTTTTATTTAATGAAGCTGCCTATACAAACGGCAGCTTTGTTCCGCTAACTGGTACCCATCCGAATGAATTGGCGTAATTAGCAAGTGGATTGTCGCTCTATGCTAGTTACAGAGCGATATCGGATTGGTATGATAATCATTGTCCCTTCGGATAAAGACAAGACTTAATGATAAAGTATAAACAAGTGAATCTAGATAGCTAAAGGAGGGCGATATGTATGACTTCACAAACACGCATTAAAATTCCAGCTGGATTTTGGACTGGGTTACGTCAATTAGGGATGAATCCACACGATGTGGTTCGCAAAGCGAGTCTGCCGCTTACGATTATTAATAAACCAGTTGTCTCTACTACTCAATATTTCGCCATCTGGCGGGCATATTCTGACCTTATTGGCGACACTGCCAAAGGAATCATTATGCTTCCAACCGTCTTTGAAACGGCTCAATATCCACCGGCTGTCTTAGCAACTTATCATGCTCGTGACTACCGTGACGCTTTAAACCGAATGGTTCGGTATAAACAAATGTGCCCTCCTGAAAGCTTATGTATGAAAGAGGAAGGTGAGAATTGCACGATCGAACTGAAATGGTTATCTACGGAGGAAGCTGGACCACCAATACTTGTTGGTGTCACGCTAGCATTTCTACTAGAGCTAGGACGCCGGGGTACAGGTCAGCCTATAGTAGCAAAGCATGTTGAATTTTCACACGAAATGGGTAACGTACAAATACTTGAGGAATACTTTGGCTGCCGGATCCGGGTCGGTGCAAATTGTAATCGATTGACGCTGCATCGAAAAGATCTAGATCGCCCCTTTGTCTCGTACAATGCGGAGCTGTTGGAGATTCTGACTCCCGTACTGGATCAATCATTAGATGAGCAGAAAAACAAATACTCAACCGCTGAGAAGGCAAAGTGGATGATTAAACGTAGTTTAACAGGAGGGCACACCGACATTCAGACGATCGCGAGCGAGCTGGGGATGAGCAATCGTACTTTGCAGCGCCGACTTGCTGATGAAGGCACGAACTTTAAGCAATTGTTGACACAAGCTCGACATGAGCTGGCACGGGAGTATTTGGCAGACCCATTGCTTGATATTAAAGAAGTCGCATTCCTGGTTGGATATGAAGACCAAAACTCATTTTACCGTGCCTTCCGCCATTGGGAAGGGGATACCCCTTTACATTGGCGTGCAGAGCACTTAGGGACAAATCGAATAAATTAAACTTTGACAAAATTATCCCCTTTCATAAAAAGGGAAATCTAAATAAGTAAAGTAAAGGAGAATATTATATGGATATGCAGCTAAAAGGTAAAACAGCCTTAGTGACAGGATCAACGAAGGGCATAGGGAAGGCAATTGCCATTGAACTTGCCAAAGAAGGGGTGAATGTACTAATTAATGGACGAAATTTTGATGAGGTAGAACGAACAGTAAATGAGATGAAGGCAGAGTTTCCTGATACTTTTCCTCAAAATGCAGCTGCTGATATCGTTGATAAAAAACAAAGAGAAGCTTTATTTGATAAATATCCGCAAATTGATATTTTAGTGAACAATATGGGGATTTATGAAATCATGCAATATGACGACATAGATGATGAAGTATGGGAAAAGTACTTTCGGACAAATGTACTTGCAGCGAATGGATTATCTAAATTTTATTTACCGAAAATGTTGGAAAATAATGATGGCCGGATTATCTTTATTGCGAGTGAAGAAGCCATTATGCCTTCAGGTCAAATGCCCCAGTATTGTATGACAAAATCAATGCTTTTATCATTATCAAAAAGCTTATCTAAATTAACGGTT
The DNA here is from genome assembly GCF_038007825.1 of Heyndrickxia sp. FSL W8-0496. NCBI lineage: Bacteria > Bacillati > Bacillota > Bacilli > Caryophanales > Bacillaceae > Heyndrickxia > Heyndrickxia sp. FSL W8-0496. The sequence continues at coordinate 4,117,530 of NZ_JBBOXX010000001.1, read as the reverse complement.
GGAACAGAAGTGACAGTTAATACAATCATGCCAGGACCAACCCTCTCGGAAAACGTGCAGCAAATTATTGAGGGAATATACGCTAATGAAGATATGACTTTTTCCGAGAAAGAGAAAGCTTTTATGACAACAAACCTACCTCAATCAGAAATACAGCGATTTATTAGACCCATTGAAATAGGGAGACTAGCTACATTTGTATGTAGTCCTTATGCATCGGCATTTAAAGGTTCCCCAATCCGTATGGATGGTGGTATGGTACCAACTATTTTTTAACATAGCTCGATTTTGAACATTTAATATCCGATTGACGATTGGGTATTAGTAGGATGCAAAAAGAATCGACTATGTCCATTTAGGTTCATCATAATAACAGGCTAATAATAAGGACATTTTATAAAACAAAATACATTGACATATCGAAATATCGCGATATAATGAGTTGTATGGAACCAATTGAAATCTTTAAAGCCTTATCAAATGAATCAAGGTTGCAAATTTTGCAATGGCTAAAGGAGCCTGATCGTCATTTTATACCCCATGAAGGGATTGATATGAACACAATAGGGGTATGTGTTAGCCAAATAACAGATAAATTAAAAATGACGCAATCAACTGCCTCCCAATATCTCTCTATACTTTTAAGAGTTGGTCTGATTAAGGCAGAACGAATAGGCAAGTTTACTTATTACAAAAGAGATGAAGACGCGATTAGCAAAATTGCTGACTTATTAAAAAAGGAAATTTAAAAGTACACGGAATGCTTTAGAAGCAAAAATAAACATCTGAGGATGTTTATTTTTACAGAAAACATATCGATATATCGCGATGTGTATTTTTTTAAAATAACATATCGTTATTTTGCGATATGTTGATATGATAAATGATTAGGGAGTGATAGATGATGTCTAACACGTGGAAAATTTATATTTTAGCCATTATTAGTTTTTTGGTAGGAACGTCAGAGTATATAATTTCCGGGATATTGGATAATATTGCTCATACACTTGGGATCACCTTATCTGCTGCTGGCCAGTTAATTACGATTTTTTCACTTGTTTATGCTATTTTTACACCGATTCTCATGGCATTAACAGCAAGCATAGACAGACGTAAATTAATGATTTATTCTTTAGGTCTATTTGTTTTAGGAAATATTCTTGCTTTTGTCTTGCCTGGATATGGATGGTTTATTGTTGCGAGAATCATTATGGCATTGGGAGCAGGAATGGTTGTTGTAACGGCATTAAATATTGCAGCCAAAATCGCATCAGAAGGGAAGCAAGCGAGTGCAATTGCTACAGTAGTCATGGGATTTACCGCATCACTAATTATTGGTGTTCCGCTAGGAAGAATGACCGCCGAAGCATTTGGTTGGAAATCTGTATTTGGTGGAATCGCTCTTTTGGGGTTAATAGCAATGGTGGTGATGTTCTTTACCCTTCCACATACTGAAGGAGATAAGCCTGTACCTTTAGCTCAACAGCTCTCTTTATTGCGAAAACGAAAAGTTCTGCTTGGATTAGCCATCACGTTCTTCTGGCTCGGGGGATACTCTATTGCGTATACTTATATATCACCCTATCTTCTGACCATTTCGGGGATAAGCGACAAGTTGTTAAGTGGCGTTTTGCTTATATTTGGAATCGCTAGTTTGGTAGGATCAAAGTTCGGAGGCTATAGCACGGATCGATGGGGAGTAGCCTTTACTCTCGTTGGTGGCATGGGATTACATATTATCATGCTACTTCTACTATCAATCGTAACCCACTCTTATGTCGGAGTACTAGTCATTCTAATATTCTGGTCTTTTGCCGCATGGTCTACAGGTCCGACACAACAATATCACTTAGCCACAATCGAACCAGAGTTATCGGGTGTATTGCTTGGTATTAATCAGTCAATGATGCAATTAGCTATGGCTGTAGGTGCAGGAGTAGGTGGAATCTTTGTTGAAAAGGTCTCACTAGCTTCCATAACCTGGATTGGGGCATTAGGTGTTGCGTTCGCGATTATTGTTTCTTTGATAGCTTTCAAATCAAATGCTAAACAGAAAATAGCGAATGTAAAAGCATTGAATGAGTAATGCAATTCTTTAGTCTTTAGCGGAATAGATATACTGTTCATTTTGGGCATAGGATTTCATAAAAAGGGTTCTAAATGGAAAAAAATTAACAGATGAAGAATACAATTTTGAGCAAAAGGGTGCGTTTCTTTAAAGAAATGCACCTTTTTTAAGGAGGAAAAGCGTCATTGATTACCGTATATAATTAATAAACTTTGGTGATAATTTCTTTTTTAGTTAAAGTCCTAAAAATTAGTTTTTAATAGAGGTACATAAACATGGGAGGTTATAAGGATGTTCTCATCTAAAAGAATCAAATTACGGAAAGTGGAAAAAGGGGATATTGAAAAATATCACTCTTGGAGAAATGATACGGATGTCATGTTTTCTACAAACCCTTCATTAGACGTATATTCACTTGATAATACTAGAGAGTTTGTGGAAAATGTTCTTATTCATTCTGTTTCATCGAAAAGCTATATGATTATTGAAAAAGAAAATGAGGTATCCATCGGGATTACATCATTAATAAATATAGATTATAAAAATAGAAATGCTGAATGTATTATTGATATTGGTGAAAAGGAGTACTGGGGGCAAGGATACGGTACGGAGGCATTAAGTATCCTATTAAATTATGCATTCCAGGAACTTAATTTACATCGAGTATCATTAAGAGTTTTTTCCTTTAATGAAAAGGCGATTAAATTATACAAAAACTTAGGATTTAAAGAGGAAGGGAATAGTCGTCAGTCCTTATATAGAAATGGACAATGGCATGATATTTTACATATGGGGATCTTAAAAGAAGAGTTTATCAATTAAATAGGTGTTCACTTTGGAAGACTTTACTTCAATATGGAGTGGAGTCTTTTTTATGGCTCTTTTTTAAAAAGTCTGCTATTTAAGTAGAGTTTTAACAAATAATCTTTCATTTCACTAATACTGTTTATTGTACTTTCCTATTAGTAGGAAAGAAAAATAAATGTAAGGGCTTTAATAAGTTGATAACATTTAAAACAAATAAGAGGAGGGAAACATTATGACAAAAAAAGTTCTTTTAGTATGTGGAGCAGGAGCATCTTCTGGTTTTATGGCGGCAGCTGCTAGAAAGGCTACTAAGAAATTAGGTTTAGATATTGAATTTAAAGCAAAAAGTGAATCTGAAATTGGTGAACATTTAAATGATACCGATTTACTATTAGTTGCACCGCATTTGAAATACATGATTGATGATGTAAAAAGCGCATGTGAAAAAGCAGGTGTTAAATACGGTATTATTCCCCAAAAAGTATATGGATCTTTGGATGGTCAAGGGTTAGTTAAGGTTGCAGAAGAAATTTTACAAGGTGGTAATGAATAATGGAACAACAAGTAAATAAAGAAGAATTAGCATTAATTTCAATGAACGTAATCTTACATGCGGGTAATGCTCGTGATTATGTTTTTCAAGCCGTAGATAAAGCTTCTAATGGAGATTTCAATCAAGCGGATGAACTTATGAAAAAAGCAGATGAGGAGATCGTTATCGCCCATAAAGCTCAAACCAATACTCTGCAAAAAGAAGCAGAAGGTATTGAGATTCCGTTTTCGCCATTATTTGGACATGCTCAAGATACATTAATGACTGTTAAATCAGAAATGAACATCATGAGGGAAATTATAAAGCTTTACAAAAAAATCTAGGGGGTGAGAAAGATGGATAAATTTATGTCCTGGATGACGGATAGTTTTGCTCCGAAGGTTAATAAGATAGCAAAAAACGCTTGGGTTGCATCGATTCAAGACGCTATCTTGACAGCCATGCCAATGATTTTTATCGGTTCATTTGCAACTATTTTGTCAATCGTTAAGGATTTTTGGAAGGGCTTTCCTGACTTTTCGATGATTAGCACTTTTTCATTCGGTTTATTCTCAATATTTTTAGCTTATTTAATACCAGAATCCATAATGAACCATAAAGGCCATAAGGGTGTTTCAAAACAAGCTGGTCTTGCTGGTTTGGCATTTTTCTTAATGTTGGTATATCCCAAAATTACGGCAGACGGTCATATTAAGTTTGATTTAAATACATTTGGTACCGGTGGGATGATTGCTGCTTTAATTGCTGGATTGTTTGTAGGTTTTGTGATGAACCTCTTCTCAAAATGGAAATTTATTGGTGAAGATTCACCGATTCCAGACTTTGTTGCGGTGTGGTTTAACACATTAATTCCAATCATCGTCATTTTATTAATTGGTTGGATTTTTACATTTGAAATGAATATCAACGTATATGATGTCGTAAATTCAATCTTTTCGCCATTAATTCATCTAGGTCAAAGTTTCTGGGGATTTGTATTGATTTTCTTCCTTGGGTTTTCATTCTTATACACGTTTGGAATTTCAAGCTGGGTTTTATATCCAGTTCAAACCGCTATCGCATTACCAGCTATTGCGGAAAACCAAGCAAACTTTGCAGCTGGAAAGGCTGTCACAAATATTTTCACGGTTGAGACAGGTTCCTTATTTCTTATCGGTGGTGGGGGAGCCACATTAGCTCTCTGTATCATGTTAGCATTTATGGCTAAATCGCAACGTTTAAGAATGATAGGAAAAGCATCACTTGTTCCTTCCATTTTCAATATTAATGAGCCAATTGTATTCGGGGCGCCAATCGCCTTCAACCCGATTTTGATGATTCCAATGTGGATTAATGGACTGCTAGGACCGATTCTAACTTGGTTTGTGATGAAAGTTGGTTTAGTACCTATTCCACATGAGCCATTTCAACTTTGGTATTTACCAGGTCCAATTCAAAACTGGATTATTACGGCATCATTCATTGGGCTGATTTACTTTATTGTATTATTTGTCCTTTCATGGATCGTCTATTATCCATTTTTCAAAATTTATGACAAACAAGCGGTTAAGCAAGATGCAGAATTAGCAGAGGAAGGAGAATAATAATTATGAGACAAAATAAATATGCAAGTTTTCCAAAGGACTTCTTATGGGGCGGTGCAATTGCTGCCAGTCAAGCTGATGGTGCATATAACGAAGACGGTAAAAAGCCCAATTCATCAGATGTTCAACCATATCTCAAAGGATTGTCAAATGAAGAAATTCAAGAGCTGGAAAAGCAAGGAATGACATTGGATGAAGTAAAAAAGAATTTGACTGATACAACGCATTACTTTCCTAAACGCCATGGAATTAATTTCTATCATACCTATGAAAATGATTTGGAATTACTAGCAGAGATGGGCTTTAAAACGTTTAGAACGTCGATTGATTGGTCAAGAGTATTCCCTAACGGAGATGAAACCGAACCGAATGAAGCTGCTTTACAGCACTACGGAAAAATGATCGATAAGATGAAGTCTCTTGGAATTGAACCAATCATCACCATGTTACATTATGAAACACCGATTAATATTACTTTACAGTATGGTGGTTGGAAGAACAAAGCAGTCATTGATATGTTTGAACGTTACGGTAAGGTATTATTAGATCGATTTGGCGATAGAGTAAAGTATTGGATTGTTGTGAATCAAATAAACATGATTCAGATTGAACCATTTTTGTCTTTAGGTATATGCAGAGATCAATATGATCATATTGAAGAGGCAGAATATCAGGCTGTTCACAATCAAATGGTAGCTTCAGCTAAAATTCAAAAGTATGCCAAAACATTACATTATGATTTAGAAATCGGGACTATGGTTGCTGATATGACAGTATATCCATATTCATGTAAGCCAGATGACATTGTGTTGGCGATGCAGCATAATCGTATGCAATACTTTTTCACTGATGTACAATTTCGAGGCGAATATCCGAAATATGCCTTAAACTATTTCAATGAAAATAATATTCATCTTGATATTACCGAAGAAGAGACGAAACTGTTAAGGGATCATCCGATGGATTATCTTGCCATTTCTTATTATTTCTCACAAATGGTTGATTCAACAAAGAATGTGAATAAAGCTGATTCAACTTCAGTGAACCCAAATTTAGATGCTAATCCATGGGGATGGAATGTAGATCCACAAGGACTATATAATACACTATCTCAATATTGGGATCGTTATCAAAAACCTATCATTATTGCTGAAAACGGATTTGGTATGTATGATACGGTAGAAGACGGAAAGATTCATGATGATTATCGTATATCCTATTTAAGTGATCATATTGAACAAGTTGGTCGTGCCATTCATGATGGTGCGAATGTCATTGCCTATTGTGCATGGGGTCCAATTGATATAGTGAGTTGTTCTTCACAACAAATGTCAAAGCGTTATGGTTTTATCTATGTTGATCTAGATGATGAAGGTAAAGGATCAGCTAAGAGAATGAAGAAAGATAGTTTTTACTGGTACAAACAAGTGATATCAACGAATGGATCAGAAATTTAATAAGGCTGTTTTCGTATAGTTTGTTGCTTTTGTAAAAGCCCAACTACCGGCTTTTACTACCAGTAAAGGATTCTGGATTGCAGCTCTTTTCTTAGTAAAATGAAACGTGTAGCCATCTTCATTCGATATTTAATAGTTATAGCTTTACTTAAATAGCAACAATGTTTGAGAAAAGAGCTTTTAATAAACATAAAGAGGAAGCGGGAGTTCTTCCTCTTTTTACTATACAAGGAATGATTTGATGAACAAAACTGATATGTTACTCGATTATCTTAAAAGACATTCTGGAAATGAATTTATATCTGCTAAAACATTAGCTGAATCATTAGGGGTAACCGACAGAACCATTCGCCACTATGTTAAGTCGATTAATGAAAAACAGCCTAATCTGATTGAATCAAGCAGAGTCGGATATAGATTAAGTAATATGGCTACTATTCAATATCCAGAGACAAATGATCATATGGACAATCGCCGTTTTTATATTTTAAGACGACTGATTAAGAGTTCTGACCGTGGCTTAGACTTATTTGATTTAGCGGATACTTTGTACGTTTCAGATGCTACCATACGTTCTGATATAATGAATCTCAATCGTTTAGTAACGACACATAATTTACAGATCATCCAACAAAATAATCGTTATGTTCTTACTGGTGAAGAAAAGAGTCGCAGAAAATTGATGATCGATTTAATTGATTTTTCTAAACCAACTAAAACATCAATTGAAGAAGAGGTTCAACGATTCCTTGGACCTATATCACTACAAGAGTTAATGGAGTTAAGTAAGAACAGCTTTGATGAGCATAGTATTCATCCAAACACCTACTTCTTTAAGAATTTCATTATCCATTTAGCCATTGCTATTGAGCGTGCAACGGATAATGAACAATTAGAACAAAGTTCATTTCCCATTCAAAATCGAAATGCAACGAGTTATAAAATCATTAATGAAATTGCAGAAAATCTTAATAAAAAATATGCTATCCAGTTTTCGCAGGCCGATAAGGATGAGTTGGCCATCCTGTTTATTGGTCATATAAAAGATGATGAGCTTTCAATGGATAACTATGCAAGCATGAAAGTGTCGAAAGCATTAAACCATGCTATTCAGGAAATAAGTGAAGTTTATATGCTTGATTTTACTGATAATCATTTTAAAACTCGCTTATTAGTGCATGTGCAAAACTTGTATAATCGTCTAAGTCAAAATAAATACACAAGAAACATGAGTGTATTGAACATTCGGATCAAATATCCAATAATATTTGATATAGCCGTATATCTAGCTTCAGTATTAGCGAATGATTTGAACGTTGAAATTAATGATGATGAAATTGCTTTTATTGCCCTACACATTGGGACCTTCTTAAATAGTCAAAATGATGGAAATAACAAAATCAATACGGTTATTATTACACCAGCCTATCTGGGCCAACAAGCAGAAATTGAAAAGTGTATTGAAAAGCATTTTGAAGATGAATTATTTATTAGTGGGATTTATGAAGATGTTAGTGAGTTGAATTCGCTAATGTCCAATGATTTAGTCATAACCACTCAAAGCACTGAACATATAAGAAATCGAATGGCAATGGTTAACACGGAATTCGTAAATATTCATGAATTTATAACAAAACACGATATTGCCTTGATCAGCCGTGCGATTGAAAAAATTAAACATAATAATTATACGAACTTTCTCAAAGACAAGATTCCCGAATTAATTAGTGAGAAGTTTTTTATTACGATAAGTGATGATTTTTCTAGAGAACAAATCATGGAGACTATTGCAGAGAGCTTTCAAGAGGAAGATTATGTAGGGGCGGATTACTTGAAGAAATTAAATGAGCGGGAAAAAGTTTCTTCTACTGCCTATCCAAGTGGTGTAGCCATTCCTCATACAATGAAGTTTGAAGCAAAAAGGACAGGCTTAATGATATTAAAACCTGTCAATCAAGTAGAGTGGGATCGTATTAAGGTTAAACTAATTATTGGGCTTGCTGTTAACAAGGATGATTCACATATGTTTAATAAAATATTTCCGCGAATCATTGAATTGGCTGCAGAGCCGTATAATATTCAATATCTATCTGGAACAAATACTAGAAATGAATTTATTGATCGTTTAATTGAATTAATGGTGAGAGATAATTATTTTCCAGAATAGATCAAACAGAAATGGTTTCATACTTAGATAGGCGATTCTTCCTATGGAAGAATCGCTTTTTTAGTGTGGCAATAAAGGATCTTTGCTCGCTTGTAAGTATGTCGAATTTATCGTCAAGAATACGGAATTATCAGAAACTATTTTAGGTTATTGTCGTATATATGAATAAGTAAATCTTTTAAGGGGGGATTAAAGTAAAAAGGTTTTTATATAATTTTGTTTGTACCATTGTTGTTGGAATTATTATTTATTCAGGCATGAACTATCAAGCTTATTTAAAGAAAGAGGCAATGGTTACTTTTAATTTAACGCCAGTCATATGGTTTGCAACAATATTTCCAATTATTATTGGTATGTTGTTACGATTACCTAAATTGATTATCCAGATGATAGAAAGAAAGTGTTGGACGTTTGATTGGGTTACAGTTATTTCGATTGGAATACCAGCTCTGTATATAGCATTGTTACAATACTTTCCATATAGCTCTTTAGGAATGTATATACCATTTGCAAGAAATTTTATCATTATCGATAATTATGTATTAACAATGACAGGAGGAATTGTCTTTGGTTATGTTTTATTAGCCAGCATAAAAAAATGATTGTTTTTACAGAATTACTAAAACCGAATTTTGGTAATTCTGTAACTGTTTAAAGAGAGGGATAAAGTTGTGGAAATACATTCTACATAAAGCAGGATTTATCATTCCGGACAGTTTATTGAGCTAGGTTACAGTGAGGATTTTGTAAAAATGAAAACCTCCGCTTATCAAAATGGAGGTTTTTCACGCAAAATTTTATTAAGAATACACAATTTCAAAAAGGTAAGCATCATTAACCTACATCAATTCTATCCTGAACATCCTTAAGAATACTTTCAAGTGATGTGACAATTCCTTTATCATCCTTATACATAATATGCTTTGGTTTAAAATGGACAGGTGAATCTAAACCGGCTGCCGCAGAGATGCGAAATAGCCCTTTTCTTAGTGTGACCAGAAAATTCACGACACGGAATTTCTTTTCATCGATCACAAGTGCTTTTTGTAGGTCAGGATCGGTTGTTGCAACGCCTACCGGGCAGGCATTTGATTGGCATTTCAATGTTTGGATGCATCCAACGGTAATCATAAAGCCACGTGCAATATTAACAAGATCAGCACCCATTGCTAATGCGATGGCAATTCGGTCAGGTGTAAATAATTTTCCTGAGGCGATAATCTTCACACGATCACGTACCCCATATTTTTGCAATGTAGAAACGAGGATGGGCAATGCTGATTTAATCGGCAAACCAACACTATCAATTAGCTCTTGATAGGAAGCCCCAGTCCCACCTTCTCCACCATCGACTGTAATGAAATCAGGACCTTTACCCGTTTCTTTCATATATTTAGCTAATTCCTCGACACTGTCATTTCCACCAATAACAATTTTCATACCGACAGGCATTCCTGTTACCTCGCGAATTTTTTCGATGAACTCACACATAGTTGGTACATCACTAAACTGATGAAAACGATTAGGGCTATCGACAGATTTATAAGGCTCTACCTTTCGAATTTCCGCGATTTCTGGATTCACTTTTTCTGCATCGATATGGCCGCCACGTGTTTTTGCTCCTTGAGCGAGTTTTAGCTCAAATGCTTTAATTTCAGGGATTTCACTTTTGCGTTTTAATTCGTCCCAATCGACTTCCCCATTTTTATCGCGGATCCCGAATAAGCCAGGACCAATCTGCATGATAATATCCACTCCACCTTCAAGATGATAAGGAGATAAGCCGCCTTCACCTGTGTTCATCCACGTCCCTTTTGCTAATCCAAGTCCTTTGGATAATGCAGTGATGGCATGCTTTCCGAGTGCACCATAGCTCATTGCGGACATGCCAATTAGTCCTTTTAATACAAAAGGGTATTTCGTATTTGGTCCAATGACCACCGCATCATCATCATGCAATAAATAAGCAGATGTTTCTTCATCCTCCCATTTTTCCTCCCGTTGTGAAAAAAGGGGGTCCTTCATTAATATGTATCTTTTAGTGAGAACCTTTGTGTTTTCATCCATTTTGATCTCTTCTGTCAATTTAGGAAACATGTCATTTTTTACATAGAAGCCTTCTTCGTCGAAGTCACGCTTTGAACCGAAGCCAACGACATCCCGTTTATATTTTGCGCTTTTTACGATATGTTCATAGTCATCTCTCGAAAATGGTTTTCCTTCAGTATCACTATTGAACCAATACTGACGCATTTCTGGACCAATTTTTTCAAAGAAATAACGAATTCTTCCGAGTGCTGGATAGTTTCTTAAGATGGAATGACTTTTTTGGTTACGGTCAAACAATAAGAGATAGATAAGAAAAATGATTAAACCAATGAGTAGCAATGCAATAACAATAAAACCAATGATGATTAAAATATCTGCAAGTTTCATTACGTCCGCCTCCTCTAACAATATTCATTACACGAAATGAAAAATATATGCATTGGCTGAACGTCACATAAATTTAAATGGGATTGGAAAGCTACTAAAAAACAATCAAGGAGGTACATATTCTTGAAGGCTTCCGATCTATTTGTTCAATGCTTAGAAAATGAGGGAGTGGAATATATTTTTGGAATACCTGGAGAGGAAAATACGGATTTAATTGATTCTCTTATAGGTTCGAATATTGAGTTTATCGTTGTGCATCATGAACAGGCAGCTGCATTTATGGCTGATATATATGGTCGTTTAACAGGAAAAGTGGGCGTTTGTTTAGCAACATTAGGACCTGGTGCGACCAATTTATTAACTGGAATTGGGGATGCTTATCTCGATCACGCTCCAGTTGTGGCAATTACAGGACAGGCTGGTCTTGAGCGTATCCATAAGGAATCACATCAATACGTTGATATTATCGGGGTTTTCAAAGAAGTAACAAAATGGAATCAACAAATAAGAGTACCACATACCATTCCTGAAATTATCCGAAAGGCCTTTAAAACAGCAGTTCTTGAAAAGCCGGGTGCTGTTCATATTGAATTACCTGAGGATATTGCCATGATGGACACGGAAGGTGAGCCATTACCAGTTACACCTCTTCCGATATCTCGACCAGCAGAAAGTGCGATTAAACAGGCCGCAGAAGCAATTAATCGATCAAAACGTCCAATTATTCTAGCTGGAAATGGGGTTATTCGTGATGGTGCAGTAGAGAGCCTTCGCGCATTTGCTGAAGCAAAAAATATTCCTGTAGTGAATACGTTTATGGCTAAGGGGGTCTTGCCATCTGATCACCCGCTTACCTTGTATACAGTTGGAATGCAGGCAAAGGACTATGTTTTATGTGGCTTTGATTTAGCCGATCTGATTATTACGGTTGGCTATGATTTTGTTGAATATTTACCTAAATATTGGAATGATGAAGCAATGAATCCAATCATTCATTTGGATAGTTTACCTGCTGAAGTCGATGCGTTTTATCCAGTACAAGTGGAGCTCGTTGGAAATGTGAAGGAAGGATTAGATGAATTAAGTACTTATGTGGAAAAAAAGGAATTATGGGAAAAGGTAAAACAATTAAAATCTCAATTAGATGTAAAACTGCATGCGAAAGACACGATTTCCGGAAGCCCGGTTAAACCGCAAAGAATACTGGCAGACTTAAAAAAAGCGGAAAAAGGAGAAGCGATCGTAATTTCAGATGTTGGTGCACATAAACTGTGGATTGCTCGAATGTTTCAACCTGAAAAACCAAATCACACAATTATCTCCAATGGTTGGGCGTCTATGGGGATTGCTGTTCCTGGTGCCATTGCAGCAAAACTAGCCAATCCAGACAAGCCTGTAATAGCTGTAACAGGCGATGGAGGGTTTCTTATGAATGGTGTGGAAATAGCAACAGCCAAACGACTTGGTCTTGCCATTGTGATTATTATTTTTCACGATTCAAAATTTGGCTTGATTGAATGGAAGCAACTGAATAAATTTAATCGATCCAATGAGATTGAATTTACTGATCCAGACTTTTTAGAATTCGCAAAGAGCTTTGATGTGCAAGGTATAAAGGTAAAGCATTCTGATGAATTGTTACCTTCTTTAGAAAAAGCGATTGCTAGTGAAGAAATTGTCATCATTGATGTGGATGTGGACTACTCAGAAAATGTGGAGCTATCAAAAACACTTGGAAATTATATTTGTAAATTATAAATTCGTTCATCGTAAATCGAGGAGGTAGAGAATATGAAGAAAAAATGGTCCTTGTGGATAGGTGGTCATTGGAGGGATGCGAAAGCGTATGAACCATTATATAATCCTCATACAGATGAGGAGCTTGCAGAGATTGGGCAGGCTGAACCAGCAGATGCGGTAGAAGCAATTGTAGAGGCACATGCAGCTTTTCAAAAGTTTCGAACAGTCCCGGCACATGCAAGAGCAAAAATTTTATATAAAGCGGCAGAAATAATGGAAGCACGCAGCGCGGAATGTGCGAAAATCATTGCTTTAGAAGCAGCCAAATCAATAAGAAATGCGCGTGAGGAAATGAATCGAACAGTTCAAACCTATCGTTTTGCCGCGGAAGCAGCCAAAAGTAATTATGGAGAGCAAATCCCCATGGATGCTGCTGAGGGTGGGGAAAATCGCTTTGGCTTTACGATTCATACTCCCATGGGTGTAGTAACGGCAATCACTCCATTTAATTTTCCGTTTAATCTTGTTGCCCATAAAGTAGGTCCTGCCATTGCAGCTGGAAATGCGATAGTTCTTAAACCCGCGGAACAAACGCCATTAAGCTCTTTATTACTTGCTGAAATTTTTAAAGAAGCAGGGCTGCCAGATGGCGTATTAAATATTATTCCCGGAAAAGGCGAAGTATTAAGTGAAGCATTGACCACACATCCATATGTTAAAAATGTGACATTCACAGGTAGTGTTGAAGTAGGACATATTATTCACCGACAGGCGGGCTTTAGAAAATTGACATTGGAACTCGGGTCAAATTCTCCTTTTATTATTGATGAAGGGGTAGATATTGATAAAATTATCGATCGCAGTGTGTTGGGTTCATTTTCTTATAATGGTCAAGTTTGCATATCGATACAACGAATCTATGTTCATCGAACATTATATAAGCCTTTCTTGGAGAAATTTATCGCACGGACAAAACAGCTTGTGATTGGATCACCACTCGATGAGAATGTAAATATCACAGCCGTAATCTCTAAGAAATCCTTGAACCGGTTACAAACCTGGATTAATGAAGCTGTGCAGTCTGGCGCAAAGGTAGAATGTGGTGGAACAGTAGAGGGGAATGTACTAACTCCTACCGTTTTAACGAATGTCTCACGTGATTCGAAAGTATTCCGAAATGAAATTTTCGGTCCAGTCGTTTGTATTTTTCCATTTGACACCTTAGAGGAAGCGATTAATGATGCAAATGATTCGATATATGGGCTCAATTCTGGGATTATGACTAATAATATGGAGCATGCTTTTTATGCGGCTGAACATCTTGAAACAGGTGGAGTCATCATCAATGATATTCCTACTTTCCGTATTGATAATATGCCATATGGTGGTTGGAAAGATAGTGGAGTTGGGCGCGAAGGGATAAAGTATGCGATGAAAGAAATGATGGAGGAAAAGTTTATTAGCTTTAAAACGAAGTAGTCTCATGTATAGATAATCTATTTATGGCAAGTATGTAGATGATTCGAAAGGAAAGGAGGGAACTGGCAAGATGGAAGTTGATATGAGTGTAGAAGAAGTATTACGCGAAATTCAGCAATTGCATATGAACGGGAATCCATTAAGTAAGAAAAGTATTAAAAAGTCCCACCCGCAATTAATGCGAAGTGCACTATATTATTTTCCAGATTGGGATAGTGCCATAGATAAATCTATTTCCTAAGAATCACTACATACTTGTAGGTTGTCTTATTCGTGTAATAAGACAACCTTTTTTTGTGCGAATCTAGCATAAGTTCGAGCGAATATTCCGGAATCGTGCGAATCGAGGGGAGAAATTGGGATTCGCGCCAAACAAAGTCCGTTCTGTGCGAATTCGGCATAAGTTCGTGCGAATCATATCGGAATTCGTGCGAATCGAGCAAAGAAAAAAGTGATTCGCGCCAAACGTAGTCCGTTTCGTGCAAATCACCAACATATCGTGCGAATGTCAGCCTAATTGGTGCGAATCACCAAAATGTGTTCCTAACTCCACTTATATTAATTTCCTGTTTCCAGGAAAAGATGGAACCTTAGTTACACCACTGGAGTCTGGCCGTAGTATTTCATATTGATAATCATTAAATGTTTGCGAAATGACCTTTGCAATGGTTTCTCCTTTATTTTTTGGAACGAAGGAGATGATTGTAGGACCTGCTCCACTTAGGATTGTTCCGTAAACTCCGAGTTCATGACCTAATGCAGTAATTTTTGCTAGATCCGGAACGAGTGCGGCCCGGTAAGGTTGATGGAAAATATCTCTTTCCATCATTCGTCCGGCCAATTCCCAGTTGTTTTGAAAAATAGCAGCGATTAGAACATTACTAATGCTACTACCTTCGATTGCTTTGCTGAAGGCAAGAGTTTCAGGGAGAACTGATCTTGCCTCTTTTGTTTTTAATTCAAATGAAGGAATCATTGCGATGATATCTATTTCTGGAGTAGGACCAATGATCGTTTCAGTTGATTCATTCGAGTGAGTCGATACAGTCAATCCACCCCATAAAGAGGCTGTAGCATTATCCGGATGACCTTCGAAACTACTTGCAAAATGACCTTTCTCTGTTCTACTTAATTCAAGCTCAAGAATAATGTCAGCTATTTCTATCCCAGCAACAATTGCAGCTGCGCTGCTTCCAAGTCCTCTTGCAAGTGGGATTTCACTTTGCATAGAGATGGTTAGTGGTGGAAGTTCTTTTTGGTGAAAATCACTGACATATTTCGCTGCATTATAAATAATATTTTCCTCGATGTCTGGTAATGGAACCTCATTATTTATAAAATGGATATCCCATTGGTCGGAAAGTTGGACACTCACATATAAATATCGATTAATCGCTAGCCCGATGGAATCAAAGCCTGGACCCAGATTAGAGGTACTGCCTGGAACTTTTAAATAAAATGGTTCGTTCTTCATCGTGCCACCTGCTTTAGATGGTTAAGTAATTCATCCTTATTTGCTTTGAGTATCTCAGGTTGGATTCTTAACTGGTCCATCGCAGTAGCCGGATCCTTTAGTCCATTTCCTGTTAGGACAGCGACGATTTTACTGCCTTTCTTAATTTCCCCTGATTTGATTTGTTTTTTTATTCCAGCAATTGAGGCACAAGATGCCGGTTCGGCAAAAATCCCTTCTAATCCTGCTAGTTCTCGATAGCTCTCTAGTATTTCTTCATCTGTAACACTATCAATTTTTCCGTTGGATTCATTGGCTGCTTCCACTGCTAGATTCCAGCTTGCCGGATTACCAATTCGAATCGCAGTCGCAATCGTTTCTGGATTTTCGATCACTTTATTTTGTACGATGGCTGCTGAGCCCTCAGCTTCAAATCCGCGCATTTCTGGAAGAGAATACCCCTTCTTTTGATGAAATTCTTTAAAGCCTTTCCAGTAGGCAGAGATGTTTCCGGCATTCCCTACAGGAATGGATAAAATGTCTGGTGCTTCACCTAATTGTTCGCAAATCTCGAATGCTGCTGTCTTTTGACCTTCAAGGCGAAACGGATTGACGGAGTTGACTAATGAATATTCGGATTGCTTGGAAGTATGTATCACCATTTCTAGTGCATGATCAAAATTTCCCTCAATTTCATAAATTTTTGCGCCATACATAATGGATTGCGCTAATTTTCCAAGAGCAATTTTTCCTTTTGGAATAACAATTAAACAATCAAGTCCAGCTCTTGTACTGTATGCAGCAGCCGCAGCAGCCGTATTTCCTGTAGAGGCACAAATGACTCCACGGCTGCCACTTTCCTTTGCTTTTGCAACGGCTACTACCATTCCCCGATCTTTAAAACTGCCTGTAGGATTCGCGCCTTCATACTTTACATAGATTTCTACCTGCCATTTCTCTGATAATACTTTTAATGGAATCAACGGTGTATTCCCTTCCATGAGACTTAGGCTTGGGGTATTTTCAGTGATAGGTAAATAGTCTTTATATTGATTAATGAGCCCTTGCCAATACATTTAATTCATCCCCTCTACACGATAATTGCTCTTCACATCGATGACTACATCTAAATCTGCTAATAGTTGATAGATTTGTTCAAATCGTTGTTGATTGGTTGTGTGTGTGATAATGACGACCTCTGCTAATTTTTTAGATACAATTGGTTCCTGAATAACCTTCTGCAAGCTCATTTCTTGCTCGTTGAATAGACCTGTTATTTTTGACAATGCCCCTGGTTCGTCCTTTACATGAAGACGAAGGAAATATTGACTTTCAATAGAGTCAGCCGGCTTTAATTTCTTTTCATTTTGAGGTAGGAAAATATGCTGACCATTGATTCCGTGTTTCATATTTTTGGCGACAGAGATTAGATCTGAAACAACTGCGATAGCCGTTGGTAGCTCCCCAGCACCGGGACCGTAAAACATGGTTTCTCCTACTGAATGACCATAAACATAGATCGCATTATACTCATTATCTACTGAAGCAAGTGGGTGATTAGTAGGTAATAATGTCGGAGCGACGCGGACATCAATTTCTCCATTGTCTAGCTCTGCAATCCCAACTAATTTAATGGTATATCCCAATTTTTTACTATAAAGAATATCTTCTTCAGCCACATGGGTAATTCCTTCAACGACAACATCATCTAGAGTGATAGGGATTGAGTAGGCTAAATGACTTAAAATGACCATTTTTCTTGCTGCATCCAATCCCTCTACATCTGAGGAAGGATCACTTTCGGCAAAACCAAGTGATTGTGCCTCCTGCAGGACTTCTTCATAGCTTACCGACTGATGACTCATTTTACTTAAAATATAATTAGTTGTTCCATTTACAATCCCGATTAATTTTTTTATTCGATCTGCTGCGAGACCATCTGTTAGCCCTCTTAAGATCGGAATACCACCACCAACACTTGCTTCATAATACAGATCACAGCCCTGATTTGCAGCAGCTTGTAGTAATTCACTACCATGTAGGGCCATTAAGTCCTTATTAGCGGTGATGACATGTTTTTTATTTTTTAAAGCAGTATGGATATGTTTTCTCGATTCTTCAATTCCACCCATGACTTCTATCACTATATCAATCTCAGGATTATCTACTATATCACTCGGTTCAGTTGTTAATAATTGATTATATTGATCTATTTTTCGAATTTTATCTGGATCTTTTACTAGGATTTTATTTATTAGAATTTGTGTGCCTGTTTGCTGCCTAAATTTTTCTTGCTCATTTGTTAGTAGGTGCACGACACCAGTACCGACTGTTCCAAATCCTAATAATCCAACTGATAGTTTATCCAAATCTTCCACTCCATTCTTGTTAGCTTTCTTTTGGAAATTTCAATTAATCCATTTTAGAAAAACATTTGTATTTGTATAACGGACATTATAATCCTTTTTCAGGTCTTTGCTCAAGACTATTTTAAAAATTTATCTATTTTTCTTATAAATATCATTTCGTTTTTTAAACTCTAGAATATTCACAAAAAATTTATAAAAGGAGGAAAGTGATAGTGATAGGTATGTAAGCGTTTACTAATTGACAATTAAATCTAAATAGTCAAAAAACTTTCTGAAAAGGGGTTGACCGGTATATTTTAAAGGCGTATGATTGTCAACAATTAAATCATTTTTCAAAAGATTCATAATTGAAAGGGTTGAGTTGGCTTGGCAGACCAGTGGATTTTTTTAAATGACCGTTTTGTAAAAAAAGAGGAGGCAGTTGTCTCTGTTTATGATCATGGTTTCCTATATGGTGATGGTGTGTTCGAAGGGATTCGAATGTATAGTGGGAATGTTTTTCGCTTAGACGATCATATAAAACGGTTATACGAATCAGCACACTCAATCACTCTAAAAATTCCTTATGATCAGGAAGAATTAAAACAACTGATTATTGAAACATTGCGAAAAAATGAGTTTCAAGATGCTTATATTCGTGTAGTTATTTCAAGGGGTGTTGGTGACCTAGGTTTAAGCCCTTTTACTTGTAAGCATCCAGGAGTCATTATTATAGCGGAACCACTTGCATTATTTCCAAAAGAGTTATATGAAAGTGGCATTGAAGTTGTCTCCGTCGCTAGTCGACGAAACCGTTCAGATGTTTTAGATCCTAAGGTGAAGTCTTTGAATTACTTAAATAATATATTAGTGAAAATTGAGGCTAGCTTAGCGGGTGCAAGTGAAGCATTGATGATGAATGACCAAGGTTATGTTGCCGAGGGCTCAGGCGATAATATCTTCATTGTAAAAGACAATGTCATTAAAACACCGCCAGGATATGTTGGGACTCTCGAAGGGATTACGAGAAACGTCATCATTGAGCTTGCTAAACAACTAGGATTTGAAATTCGTGAGGATGTATTTACAAGGCATGATGTTTATATAGCTGATGAAGTGTTTTTAACGGGAACAGCTGCTGAAGTCATTGCTGTCGTAAAAGTAGATGGCAGAAACATTGCTGACGGCCAGCCTGGTCCGGTAACGAAAAAATTACTTGAGGCTTTTAGAAATGTAGTTACCGTCGATGGAACCAAGGTGTATGAAACGGATCAGATTCAAGTTAGTTAATGGAAAGGGGTTGAGGTGAAGCATCATGCGAAGTGACATGATAAAAAAGGGAATAGATCGTGCTCCCCACCGAAGCTTGCTATATGCAGCTGGGGTAAAAACGAAGGACTTACATAAGCCATTTATCGGTGTGTGTAATTCCTATGTAGATATTATTCCTGGACATAAGCATTTAAATAAGTTTGCAGAGGTTGTAAAGGAAGCGATTTGGGAAGCTGGTGGTGTTCCTTTTGAATTCAATACCATCGGAGTCGATGATGGTATTGCGATGGGACATATCGGAATGAGATATTCACTTCCAAGTCGAGAGCTAATTGCTGATAGTGCAGAAACTGTAATCAATGCCCATTGGTTCGATGGTGTTTTCTACATCCCTAACTGTGACAAAATAACACCAGGAATGTTAATGGCTGCTGCGAGAACGAATATTCCTTCCGTATTTGTATCCGGAGGTCCAATGGAAGCAGGAAGAACAGCTGATGGAAAAAATCTTTCTCTTACTTCTGTTTTTGAAGGGGTAGGAGCATATAAATCAGGAAAAATCGATGAAGAAGAATTACTTGCGCTTGAAACGAGTGCTTGTCCAACTTGTGGTTCATGCTCGGGAATGTTTACAGCAAACTCAATGAACTCACTAATGGAAATTCTGGGGCTAACCCCTCCGGGAAATGCAACCATTGTTGCAACCTCGGATGAGAGACACAGGATCATTCGTGAAGCTGTCGGTCATTTAATGAATTGTATTGAAAAGGATATAAAGCCGCGTGACATTATTACGAAAGAGGCAATTGATGATGCCTTTGCACTAGATATGGCAATGGGAGGATCAACCAATACGGTATTACATACATTGGCGATTGCCCATGAAGCAGGGATTGAATACGATTTAGATCAAATTAATGAGGTAGCGAAACGTGTACCTTATTTGGCAAAAATCAGTCCTGCCTCAGATTACTCGATGCAAGATGTACATCGTGCAGGTGGCATTAGTGCCATTATCAATGAGCTTTGCAAAATCGATGGAGCCATTCATCGCTCAAGAATAACCATTACAGGTAAGAGTACCTACGAAAATGTCAAGGATGCAGTCATACACGATCAAGATGTGATTCGTCCGATTGAAAATGCTTATAGTCCAGTTGGAGGTCTTTCCATTTTAAAAGGAAATCTCGCTCCAGATGGAGGAGTAATCAAGGTAGGTGCCGTCGATCCGTCTATAAAAACATTCCTCGGTGAGGCGATTGTATTCGAATCACAGGAGGAAGCACAGGAAGGAATCGATAATGGATTAGTTCGTGAAGGGCATGTCGTGGTTATTAGATATGAAGGACCAAAGGGTGGTCCAGGGATGCCTGAGATGCTAGCACCAACCTCATCGATAGCTGGAAGAGGATTATCGACCAGTGTGGCATTAATTACAGATGGAAGATTTTCTGGTGCGACACGGGGGATATCAGTCGGCCATATTTCACCAGAGGCGGCTGAAGGTGGTCCGATTGCTTTCATCAAAAATGGGGATCAAATATTAATCGATTTAATCAATCGAAAGATAGAAGTTATGTTATCAGATGCAGAGATTGAACGAAGAAGATTAAATTGGGATCCTCCAGAACCAAAGATTACTACTGGTTATTTAGCAAGATATGCAGCATTAGTAACATCTGCAAACACTGGAGGAGTATTGAAAATAAAATCACCACAAAAAACGTTGACGAGGACAAATGGTTAAGACCAGATACTTACAGAGAGTCGGGATCGCTGAAAACCGATAGTATCCCTTACCATTACTCACCTCTAAGTGCTAATCTGAACGGTTACAAGTAGGAATAGCCGAGTGTTTACTTTAACACTCGTTATCAAAAGCAACGCTAGTAAAGAGGGGAAAAGGATTTTAGTCAAACTACTAACCTTTCACTTTATAAAACTAGTCGCTGTAAAAGGTGTTATTCGTAAGGATAACATAAAGTTGGGTGGTACCATGGAAAGAAGTCTTTTCATCCCTTCATAATTGGTAGATTTTTTGATGCCATATTTTTGAGGATGAATGGGCTTTTTTTGTTAGATTCTTTTCTTGCAAGGTTGCTATTTTGTTAAACAAATGAATGTAAATTAGGAGGGAAAAAGGTGCAGGCTAAAGCGTTTTCGGATGATCAATTGGTGATGGAGGAAATTAACGGAGCAGACTTACTCATTCAATTAATCATCAATGAAGGAGTAGACGTGTTATTTGGTTACCCAGGTGGAGCAGTTCTAACAATCTATGATGCCTTATATGGAAAAAGCATTAAACATATTCTATCGCGACATGAGCAAGGATCGATTCATGCAGCGGAAGGATATGCACGTGTGACAGGAAAACCTGGCGTCGTCATTGCAACTTCAGGACCGGGTGCAACAAATTTAGTGACCGGTATTACTGACGCCATGATGGATTCTTTGCCTCTGGTCATCTTTACAGGACAGGTGGCAAGTACAGTGATTGGTTCTGATGCCTTTCAAGAGGCAGATGTGATCGGAATAACAACACCGATTACAAAACACAACTACCAAGTTCGTGATATAAAGGATCTTCCAAGAATCGTGAAGGAAGCTTTCCATATCGCATCGACAGGGAGGCCTGGACCAGTAGTCATTGATATTCCAAAGGATATTTGTTCACAAAAAATCAAGCTATCAACCGAGGTTGAACTGCAATTACCAGGTTATCAACCGAATTACAGTCCCAACGTCTTACAAATAAAGAAACTAGTAGAGGCACTGGCTAAGGCGAAAAAACCGGTTATTTTAGCCGGAGCCGGTATATTGCATTCTGGTGCAAATGAATTACTTTTCGAATTTGCAACTAACAACCAAATACCAGTCACTAATACTTTATTAGGCTTAGGAAGTTTTCCTGCTGATCATCCTTTATTTTTAGGAATGGCAGGGATGCATGGAACATATGCAGCCAATATGGCACTGTATGAAACGGATTTACTTATTAATATCGGGGCACGGTTTGATGATCGATTAACTGGAAAATTAGAGCACTTCGCACCACATTCGATGATTGCCCACATTGATATTGATGCAGCTGAAATTGGTAAAAATGTCGAAACGCATATTCCAATTGTTGCAGATGCGAAGGAAGCATTAGTAAAGCTATTGGAAGAAGACATACCACAATTAGAAATCGAGCAATGGAACGAGAAGCTATCCCAAAATAAAGAGCAATTCCCTTTATGGTATAGCGAGAGTGGAGAGGAAATGTCTCCGCAACGATTAATCGAGCTCGTCCATCAATATACAGAGGGAAATGCAATTATTACCACCGATGTTGGTCAGCATCAAATGTGGGCGGCACAATATTATCATTTTTCTAAGCCAAATCGTTGGGTTACTTCGGGTGGCCTAGGAACAATGGGCTTTGGGTTTCCGGCAGCCATTGGTGCACAATTAGCAAATCTAGACCAAACCGTTGTCGCAATTGTTGGTGATGGAGGTTTCCAAATGACTCTCCAGGAATTGGCCGTAGTGAAGGAACATCATTTGCCGATAAAAGTGGTGATTGTCAATAATTATTCACTTGGTATGGTACGACAATGGCAGGAAACCTTTTATGAAGAGCGTTATTCCTATTCAAAGATTCCCGTACAACCAGATTTTATTAAACTGGCAGAAAGCTATGGAATTAAAGGAGTACGTGTAACGAATGAAGAGGAGGCTGCAAGAGTATTCGCTGAATGCTTAACAGATGATTCACCGGTTGTCATTGACTGCCGTGTAAAACAAGAAGAAAATGTGTATCCAATGATCGCTCCTGGAAAAGGATTACATGAAATGATCGGGGTGAAACCATGAAACGGGTAGTAACTGCAACAGTGTTAAATCAAAGCGGTGTGCTAAATCGTGTGACAGGAGTGCTATCAAAACGGCAATTCAATATTGATAGCATCACCGTTGGTCGAACAGAGAATGAAGGAATTTCAAGAATGACCATTGTTGTAAATGTAGAAGATGAGAAGCAGGTTGAGCAGCTAACGAAGCAATTAAATAAATTAATCGATGTATTGAAGGTTGCAGATATTACTGATCAAGCCATTGTCGCTAGAGAACTTGCGTTAATCAAGGTACTAAGCACCCCTCAAACAAGAAGTGAAATTGGCGGTATCGTCGAACCCTTTAGAGCATCGATTATTGATGTTAGCAAGGAAAGCATTACCATCCAGGTGACTGGTGATACAGAAAAAATCGAAGCATTAATTGATCTATTAAGACCTTATGGAATTAAGGAAATGGTTCGCACTGGTTTAACGGCCTTCTTAAGAGGCTCTCAAAAGCCAGTAACTGAACTAACTTCCTATTCCCTATTAAAATAATTAACGATTAAAGGAGAAGATGAAAAATGGCAAAAGTATATTATGATTCAGATATTCAAGATGAGGTTTTAAGAAATAAAAAAATCGCGATCATTGGTTATGGCTCACAAGGTCATGCACATGCACAAAACTTACGTGAAAGTGGATTTGATGTGGTAGTAGGATTACGTAAAGGAAAATCATGGGAGCAAGCTGAACAGGATGGTTTTGCAGTGAAATCTGTTAAAGAAGCAAGTGAAGAAGCCGATGTCATTATGGTTCTTTTACCAGATGAAAGACAAACTCAAGTATATAAAGAAGAAATTGAACCCGTACTATATCCGGGCAAAGCAATTGCTTTTGCACATGGCTTTAATGTTCATTTTAATCAAATCGTTCCTCCAGAAAATGTAGATGTGTTCTTAGTAGCACCAAAAGGACCTGGACATTTAGTACGTAGAACATATGTTGAGGGTGCAGGCGTTCCAGCTCTTATCGGAATTTATCAAGACGTAACTGGTGAAGCAAAAGACGTGGCACTTGCTTATTCCAAAGGAATCGGTGGTTCTCGAGCAGGGGTTCTCGAAACGACGTTTAAGGAAGAAACTGAAACTGATTTATTTGGTGAGCAGGCAGTCCTTTGCGGTGGATTAACTTCACTTATTAAAGCAGGATTTGAAACATTGACAGAAGCAGGATACCAGCCTGAAGTTGCATATTTTGAATGTCTTCATGAAATGAAATTGATTGTTGATTTGATTTATGAAGGAGGACTAAAAGGAATGCGCTATTCGATTTCAGATACAGCACAATGGGGTGACTTTGTTTCTGGACCAAGAGTAGTGAATGAAGATACGAAAAAACGGATGGGAGAATTGTTAAAGGAAATTCAATCTGGTCAATTTGCTAAAGGTTGGGTTTTAGAAAACCAAGCGAATCGTCCTGTATTTAATGCGATTAATGCAAGTGAAAATCAGCATCCAATTGAAGTAGTTGGCGAGGAATTACGTAAGCTCATGCCATTTGTTAAGAAGGAGAAGAAAGAAGAGGAAGTGGCAGCATATGCAAAAAATTAACATTTTTGATACGACCCTTCGAGATGGCGAACAGTCTGCAGGAGTGAACTTAAATGCGATAGAAAAGCTTGAAATTGCCAAACAGCTCGAACGACTTGGAGTAGATATTATGGAGGCGGGATTTCCCGCTTCCTCCCAAGGAGATTTTTTAGCAGTACAATCAATCGCAAGATCAATCCGTAATAGTTCAATCACTGGATTAGCAAGGGCGAATAAACGGGATATTGATATTGCTTGGGATGCATTAAAGGATTCTGAGGAGCCGAGAATTCACATTTTTCTTGCAACTTCCCCGATTCATATGACCTATAAATTAAGAAAAACCCCTGATGAAGTATTGGAGTCAGCAGTTGAGGCTGTAAAATACGCCAAACAAAGATTTTCCCATGTACAATGGTCTGCTGAAGATGCAAGTCGATCAGATAAATGGTTTCTAGTAAAAATTATTAGTGAAGTCATTCAAGCAGGTGCAACGGTTATTAATCTACCAGATACAGTCGGCTATAGTACACCGAAGGAGTATGGCGAGCTTTTCTCGTTTATTCGGGAAAATGTTCCTTCTATTGATAAAGTGATTCTGTCAGCACATTGTCATGATGATTTAGGGATGGCAACCGCAAATTCACTGGCTGCTATTGAAAATGGTGTACGGCAAATAGAAGGCACGATTAATGGTATTGGTGAAAGAGCTGGAAATGCTGCATTAGAGGAAATAGCGGTAGCTCTTCATATTCGCCAAGATTATTACCAGGCAAAAACAGGATTAAAGCTAGATGAAATTAAACATACGAGTCAGCTAATTAGTAAATTAACGGGAATGGTCGTTCCCGGAAATAAAGCAGTTGTTGGTGCAAATGCATTTGCTCATGAATCAGGAATTCATCAAGACGGTGTGTTAAAGGAAGCATCTACCTATGAAATTATTACTCCTGAACTCATTGGAGTCGCATCGAATAACTTAGTTCTCGGAAAGCATTCTGGAAGACATGCATTTAAACAAAAAGCCTTGGAATTAGGATTTGAGCTGACACCGGAAAAGCTGAAAGATGCGTTTGATTCATTTAAAGCATTAACGGATCGAAAGAAAGAAGTGACCGAGGATGACCTATTTGCGATTCTTACGGATAAACAGACTGAACAAATTGATGTGAAAACCTATGAGCTGCAAAGTGTTCAGGTGCAATATGGTACAAATAATATCCCGACGGCTACTGTAGTTGTTAAGTCTCCAAATGGTAGTGTCCTAGAAGAGGCAGGAACCGGTGCAGGTAGTGTGGAGGCGATCTATAATACATTATCACGAATGATTGATGGTCCGGTTGAATTAAAAGATTATAAGCTTCATTCGCTTGGTTCTGGAAGAGATGCATTAGCCGATGCCTTTGTTAAGGTCCAGTATAGTGGAGTTGAATCCGGTGGAAGAGGCTCAGCACAGGATGTCTTAGAGGCATCAGCAAAGGCATATTTAAATGCGATTAATCGAGTCATTGTTCACGAAGAATATAAAAAGGAAAAACTACAAGTTTAGATGATAACTCCAAACTATTAAACTTTTACAAAAATCAAAGGAGGCAAGGTTTATGAATAAAAGAATCGCAGTTTTACCTGGTGATGGAATTGGCCCTGAGGTGATGAATGGTGCTGTTCGAGTTCTTCAAGCCATATCTGATTGTTTCGATCATGAGTTTAGTTTCGAGGAAGGTTTAATAGGTGGTGCAGCAATCGATGATTGCGGCCAGCCCCTTCCAGAATCTACTTTAGCCTTATGTAGGGAGAGTGATGCGATTCTTTTAGGAGCGGTTGGTGGGCCCAAATGGGACTCCACTTCACATGCTGTCAGACCAGAACAAGGATTGCTTGGACTAAGAAAGGAATTAGGTCTTTTTGCAAACCTACGTCCCGTTACAGCATATGAACCGCTCATCCATGCCTCCACATTGAAAAAGGAAGTTATTGAAAACGTAGATTTATTAATTGTTAGAGAGTTAACAGGTGGACTTTATTTTGGAAAACCAAGTGAAAGACGTGGAGAAAACAAAGAATTAGTTGTTGATACATTAGTCTATAACGTTTTTGAGATTGAAAGAGTGGTAGAAAAAGCATTTCAATTAGCACAAAAGCGGAGAGGAATACTAACATCCGTCGATAAAGCGAATGTACTGGAATCGAGTCGAATGTGGCGTGAAGTAGTTAATCGCATCGCTAAAAAATACCCAGATGTAACGGTCAACCATATGTTAGTCGACTCGGCGTCTATGCAGCTTATTTATCGTCCGGAACAGTTTGATGTAATCGTTACAGAAAATTTATTCGGAGATATTTTAAGTGATGAAGCCTCTATGATTACTGGATCACTAGGGATGCTTCCGTCGGCAAGTTTACGAAGTGATTTAGTCGGATTATATGAACCTGTTCATGGGTCTGCCCCTGATATCGCTGGGAAAAATTTAGCCAATCCGTTAGGCATGATCTTATCGACAGCCTTAATGCTTAAATTTTCATTTGGCCTAGATAAGGAAGCACATATTATTGAGGAAGCGGTCATGAAGGTATTGAATGAAGGATATCACACAGGTGATTTAAATCTACAACATGGAAAACAGGTTGGAACAACAGAAATGGTTCAAAAAGTCATTGATGCTATAAATGAAAATCAGGCAATCTCAGGTATTTTGACTACCTATATTTGTGGTTAGGGGGGATTTGATGCAACCGAAAACAATTATCGAAAAAATATGGGAACAGCATTTGATACATCAGGAGGAAGGAAAACCAGATTTACTTTATATTGATTTGCATTTAGTACATGAAGTAACATCTCCACAAGCATTTGAGGGACTACGACTCAATCAGCGAACTGTCAGACGACCGGATCTAACCTTTGCGACAGTCGATCATAATGTATCTACTACGAAGCTTCGTGTCTCCAATGATCCTATTGCAAAAAAACAAATGAGCACATTGGAGAAAAATTGTGAGGAATTTAAGATCCCGTTAGCTGGCATTGATCACCCTGATCAAGGGATTGTTCATGTGATTGGTCCTGAACTAGGTTTGACCACTCCTGGAAAAACAATTGTATGTGGCGATAGTCATACTTCTACACATGGTGCATTTGGTGCCATCGCTTTTGGAATCGGCACAAGTGAAGTGGAACATGTTCTTGCTACTCAAACTCTATGGCAAAGGCGACCTAAAACATTACAAATTAAAGTAAATGGCAAGCTAGGTCTTGGTGTGACAGCGAAAGATTTAATTTTAGCGATCATAGGTAAATTCGGCATTGATGTTGGCACCGGATATATTGCTGAATATACGGGTGAAGCCATACGAAACATGTCAATGGAGGAGCGGATGACTATCTGTAATATGTCCATTGAAGCTGGAGCAAGAGCAGGTTTAATCAGCCCAGATGAAACAACCATTTCTTATTTAAATGGTAGAAAGTATGCACCAAAGGGAACTAAATTTGAAAAAGCGGCTGAATATTGGTTAAGTCTAGCCACAGATGAAGGTGCTGAATATGACCGCACGATTGAAATTGATGCAAATGAAATTGCGCCACAAGTGACATGGGGGACCAATCCATCCATGTGCTTATCTGTAAATGATTTGCTACCATCAACTGACACCATCACAGATAAAAGTGAGAAGGAATCGGTTGAAAAGGCCCTTCAATATATGGGACTTACTGGTGGTACACCTATAGAGGAGATTGAAATTCAGCATGTCTTTATTGGCTCATGCACGAACTCTCGTCTGAGTGATTTACGTCATGCGGCTGAAGTGATTAAGGGGCATCATGTGCATGAGAATGTAAGAGCATTAGTTGTACCAGGCTCACAAACGGTTAAAGCACTTGCTGAGGCGGAAGGCTTGGATAAAATCTTTATCGAAGCAGGCTTTGAGTGGCGGGAATCGGGCTGTAGTATGTGTTTAGCAATGAATGATGATGTTGTGCCCCCAGGGGAAAGATGTGCATCCACTTCCAATCGGAATTTTGAAGGACGACAAGGAAATGGATCAAGAACACATCTTGTAAGCCCAGCTATGGCCGCAGCAGCTGCGATTCATGGACGATTTGTTGATGTGAGAAAAATGGAAAAGGTCTACCAATAGGAGGTGAATATTTGTGCAGCCATTTCAAACATTTCAAGGATTAGTCGTACCACTAGATCGAACGAATGTCGATACAGATCAAATTATCCCAAAACAATTTCTCAAACGCATTGAAAGACAAGGCTTTGGAGAATGTCTCTTTTACCATTGGCGTTTTAATGAAAATGGCGAGGAAATAAAGGAGTTTCCTCTGAATCAAGCAAAATATAAAGGTGCGCAAATACTTGTAGCTGGACCGAATTTTGGCTGTGGATCATCCCGTGAGCATGCTCCATGGGCCCTTCAGGATTACGGGTTTAAGGTCATTATTGCTCCAAGCTTTGCTGATATTTTTTATAATAATTGTTTGAAAAATGGTCTTTTACCTATTCAATTAAATCTAGAAACGGTCAAGTCATTATTAGACAAAGCGAATGGGGCAACAATAGAATTAACGGTTGATTTAGAAAATGAACGCCTAACCTATGATGATCAAGTCATTCATTTTGAAATGGATCCATATCAGAAGGAAACACTTTTAAAAGGCTTGGATGATATTGCAATCACGATGATGCTTGAAGACAAAATTGCAAGCTATGAGGAAAAACGTAAAGGAATTAGCTAATAATTGAATCACTGCAACCGCAGTGATTTTTTGTGGATGGATATAATATACTATGGTTCTGTGATACACTAAAATAAGAAAGTGCAAGCTCCTAGATCTTCCTAACAACCAAGGGGAAACGACCATTGGTAGCTGGTTTTTAATTTGAAGAGCTAGAGCTTGGAGATGGATTTTATACGTTTACCTTAAATAAAGGGGGATGAGTATGATTCGAACGATATTATTTGATGTTGATGGTGTTTTACTAAGTGAAGAACGATATTTCGATGCGTCCGCATTAACTGTTTGGGAGCTTTTACATAGTAAAAATTATTTAGGATTAGAATCAGATCAATTTAAAATTGTATTAAACGATGAAGAAATAACAAGCATTAGGAATACCGTTTTCCAAAATGACCAGGTGCTTAAGTTTTTTAAGTCAAAAGGATTAAATGCAAATTGGGATATGATTTATTTAACCTTTAGCTTTCAACTAATCCATCTTTTAGAACAAGTGGTGGGTGAAGAAAAAGAGAATATCTCCAAGTGGTTAACTTCAGAAATTGATCGTAGTGTATTACTTGAAATACAAGAAAGCTTAGCTCAGTATAAAGCTACGATTGATTATGACGAATTTATTAGCGAGTTTCAAAATGCAAAGGCAAATAGCAAGGAAGATTTATTTGACTATTTAAATGTATTGGTTGAACAGAAATTTGGAATCAAGACCAATTTATTTAGTGAAAAGAATCGTCTTTGGTCGGTTTGTGAGCATGTATCACAAGAATGGTATGTTGGGGACGAAAATGTACTTTCCTCAACAGGGAGACCATCTGTTCAGCTAGGAAAGAAGGGTTTTCTTTCTGATGAAAAGACATTAGCAAAGCCTGAGCAAATTGGGCAGCTTTTTCAGGATTTGACTGATGCTGGCTTGCAAATTGGGATTGGAACAGGAAGACCAGATCTTGAAACTATTAAGCCTTTCGAGTATTTGAACTGGCTAAACTATTTTGATCGGAATCATATCGTCACAGCCGATGAAGTTCTTGAAGCAGAGAAACAGCATCCAAGCTATGCCCCTTTATCTAAGCCGAATCCATATACATTTATCCAAGCAGAGAAGGGGAAACAAATTCCGATTGCATCGTGCTTAAAGATCGATCTTCCATTAGAAAATGGGGATCAAATATTAGTGGTCGGTGATTCCTTAGCCGATCTGTTAGCGGCAAGAGACATGGGCTGCCGTTTCGCAGCGGTACTAACAGGATTATCTGGGAAGGAAGCAAGAAAGGAATTTGAAGAACATCAAGCCGAATTTATTCTCGACTCCGTGTTGGATGTAAAGGGAATTGTTTTGGAAAATGTTCGTAAGGGATAATTATTTTCTGATTAAATGGAGCTGTTCATAAAATTGAACAGCTCTTTATTTATGCTTATAGCCACTCTAATAGTTCAATCCGATTCCCAAAAGGGTCATTCACATAGATTCGATTGGCCCCAGGTAGTTGAGTATCTACGGTGAATTCAATCGATTGCTTAGTTAAATGCTGTTTTAGCTCCTCAAGATTTTCTATCTCAAATGCAGGATGTGCTTTTTTAGCAGGGGAAAAAGGGTCTTCGATGCCGATATGGATTTGATAATGATCAAATCCAAACCATACACCCCCACGTTTTTTTAATTCCTCGGGCTTTTCAATTTCTTGAAGTCCTAGTATTCTCCCAAAAAATACTCTTGCTTTTTGCTCACTGCCTTTCGGTGCAGCTAGTTGAATATGATCAATCGTTTTAAATGCGAAAGTCATAATATCCCCCCCTTCGTTACCCTCATTGTATTTGAAGTAGAGTAATAAGAAAATACTGAAATTATTATACTTTTAGTTAAGTTTTTCTTATGAAGTGAACAGCATCAAATGCATGATTTATTGGAACAGCTCGTATGGGAGATGTTTTAGTAGAATTTACAGGGGTACTGATATAATAGCGAAGCAAGTATTGCATTTTGGTAATAGGGTATCTCATGAACACGGTAACCAATGGGCGTGGTTGATTACCCTGAAGGGGGAACCAATGTGTGCAGGTTAACTAAAGTTAGTAGTAGATTACCCTAATGGAGGAAATTCCGTGTGCAGGGTAACCAAAGTAGGTGTTTGATTCCCCTAAAGGAGGAACCAATGTGTGCAGGGTAACTAAAGAACGTGTTAGATTACTCTGAAGGAGGAAATTCCGTGTGCAGGGTAACTAAAGTGGGTGATAGATTACCCTGGCGGAGGAAATTCCGTGTCCAAGGTAACCAAAGAACGTGTTTGCTTCCCCAGGCGGAGGAAATTCCGTGTGCAGGGTAACTAAAGAACGTGTTTGCTTCCCCAGGCGGAGGAAATTCCGTGTGCAGGGTAACTAAAGAACGTGTTTGCTTACTCTGATGGAGGAAACAATGTGTCCAGGGTAACCAAAGTGCATGGTAGATTACCCTGAAGGAAGATAAGCACAAACAATGAATCAACCTTCTCCCAAAGGTTGCTGTGAAAGCTAGCATTTTGGACTATCCTTTGATAATATTTAATTTAAAAACTTATGATGGAGGTGGCTTATGAAAAAACAATGGAACCTATTATTTGCGCTCGTTGTCGTCTTAATTATTGCTATTTTTTCTGTGATCAATGTTGAACCGGTAACGGTAAATTATTTATTTGGTAAAGCCGAGTGGCCATTAATTCTTGTCATTATTGGGTCTGTTCTACTAGGAGCAATATTGGTGGGGTTAATTGGTATGATGAAAATTTATCAGCTTCAAAGAGCCTTAAAAAAAGCAGGACATAATGATATAAATGATGATTTAGAGAGGTAGAATCGGATTGCTGTTAAGCAAACCTATTAAAAGTTGAATGAATCGTATGTTACATAAGGAAGAACAACTGACTATTGTATGCCTAAAAAAGGGTTGTCTATTTAGGAGTTAGACATTAAACGCTCCTTTGCTTTTGAGACAACCCTGTTAATATCGGTAACAGGGTTGTCTCAAAGAGAACTTGACTCTACAGCAATTACAATTCCTTCACTAAATTAAACCAAGTCTCACCTGCATGTGTCGAAACAGATTTACCTTCATTAACAAAGCCATTGGCTTCATAAAAAGGAATTAAATCATCTAAGCAGGTCAAAGTTATTGCGCTTCTTTGACTTTTTTTACAAGCTTCTTCTAGCCTCTCTAACAAATGTGTAGCAATTCCCTGCCCTCTATAATCAGGATGAACGACAAGGCTAAGAATACTTTGGTAGCCCTCACTTGTAGGATTGGGATGCGCGTTCTCAAATAGATCATCCGTCAAATAACGATGATTTATCACTGGCCCCACCACATATCCAATTATTTTATCCTGTTCATCTCTCGCAACAATAAACGTATCAGGGATATTCTTAATTCGTTCCCTCATGGATTTTTCCGTAGCTGCTTCATCAGGTCTGAATCCTAAATTCTCGATATGCATAAGCTCTTTTAAATCATTTATATCAGGTCTTGTGTAATGAATATTCAATATGAAAACTCCTTCGTAACTATTTTATTCATTATAAAAATACTTATAGCATTTCTTCAATAGATCTGTTACGAAGACTACTATAGTCATAGTTATCTATTGTCACATCTCTTTTGATGACCATTTTTGTGGTTGCTTTATTTTTCGTGCGGCAGAATTAAAGTATGTAGAAGAGACAAAGACTGCAATGAGGCAAGAAGTAGCGAGAAACGAATATGTTGCTTTTATTGATATTCTTTCATTAAGAATCCCACTTATGATAGGAAAAATCGTCATACCAATTGCGTAAATGGCTTGAAATAATCCCATAGCCGTAGAGCGTTTGCGTGGATCTATTGTTTGCATTGCTTCTGAAGTTAACAAAGAGAATAATATACCAGTTGCTATTCCAGGTATAATTTGTAAAATACATATAAATCCAATGGATGAAGTGTGAGAAACTAGAAAGCAGTATATTCCTAGACAATAGAAGATGATAGAAATCCAATGTTTTTTAGAGATTTTTTCAATCAAATGAGTCGAAGCAGATTTCGCGAATAATACTGCCGATGACATATAGATAATGCTTGATAACCCAACAATTGTATTGTTAGCACCAAGATCTTTAATAATTTGGTTAGTAAAAGACATAGTTGACGACATTTGAACACCTTGTTGAATCAAAGCTAAGATTGAAAAGACCAGTAAATTTTTATCTTTTCCAACCTTTAATAAGTTCATTATCGTTAATTCCTGTGGCTTGGTTGGTTTCATTTGATGGATGAAGAATGACAGAGCACACCCAATAATACCAGCGGTGAAACTAAAGAAACAAATCCATCTCATACCAACAATATCATACAAGAAAGTACTCGTAACAAAAGCTAATAACATTCCGAGATTATTAGCTAAAATAATTTTACTTGTTGCAATGGCTTGATGTGTTTTTGAATAATAGCTCATATATAGAACCATAAATGAAATCCAAGTAGCACTAGCAGTTCCGGATAATAGATTACCAATAAAAAATCCGATACCAGTAGGTAGAAAAATTCGTAGAAGAGAGGAAATAACAGCACAAAAAGTACCAAAAATAATAAAAAATTTGTGATTACCGTTAATATCAGCCGCAATTCCAACAGGTAATCGAAGTAATAATTGAGAAATTCCGTAAGCACCAACAATTGCCCCGATAAAATTGCTAGAGACATGAATTAGATTTAAATATGGAGTTTGATAGGGAATATAGACATATTGTGCGAACCAGTAGAATACTACAATGATGAGAATAAGAGAAGTTTGTTTGCCACTCATTTTATCCATATATATAAAGATTCCTTTCGCTTCATTTGAAGTACAAAACACCTTGAAAACCGTTATGCCTTCAGTTTTTTTATTTTTTGACAGTAACAAAAAAAGATCAAGCATACATAAATAATTCGGTAAGGGGGGTACTAATCCCCACAACATGAATTACTTAGGTACACTTGATCTTGCCTGTTTATCACAGTAACACGTCAAAGTGTGTTAAAACTATTTATCTTTGGCTATAATCTAACATGCTTTCATAAAAACGACAAGTCTTTTTGTGTGATTACTTTGAGAAATGTTCACATCAAGAGTCATCAATTTAAGGCTTTAAGTTAACCCGATAGCCCCATATGAGAGCTCTGCTAGTGTGGTGGAAAGACAAGAACCTTGTGAATTTTTATATTGAAAAAGTACAAAGAAGTTTCAATAGATGTTGAGGATTGGTAAAGAGCGAAGATGAAATTTTTTAGGAACTTGTTTGTTTTTTGATCTTCTCTCAAACGTTGTTTATCTTTACATAAATTTTTATCAGTTTTTAGAAGAATTAGGTTATCATAAACGTTATGATTTAACAAAGAAGATTGAGAAAAAACTTTATTGTTTAAATTTTTCATAATAAAAAAGCTTGTCAAGTGAATGAAAGCGTGTTACTTTATTGTTAAAGTTATATAGTTTGATACACTTTGACGTGTTACTGGTAAAGCAGGCAAGATCAAATGTACCTAAATGATTCATGTGGGTGGAGTATACCTTTCTCACAGGGTTATTTAAGTATGTTTGATCTTTTTTTTGTCACTGTGTCTCATTTTCCAATGGCCACTGGAAGTTAACCTACTTAAGGAGTGTGAAAAATGAATTATCAACAAATTGCACATGACATTTTAAATAATGTTGGTGGAAAAGATAATGTATCAGGGTTAACTCATTGTTATACTCGATTACGTTTTGTATTGAAAGATAATAAAAAGGCGAATAAAGATAGATTACTTCAACTTGAAGGGATCATTTCAGTCGTAGAAAACAGTGGTCAATATCAAGTTGTAATTGGCAATAAAGTCACAAAAGTCTATGATGAACTAATGCTAATTTTAGGAGAAGTAAGTGAAGGGAAAAGCAATAAAGAAGAAAAACTTTCTGTAGGTAATAAAATTTTAAATACCGTAACAGCCATTTTTACGCCAATAATTCCCGCAATCGCCGCTTCAGGAATGCTAAAAGGAATTTTGGCAATAGCGGTTATGATTGCTACTTATTTCTGGGGCATAGATATCAAGGAATATAATACGTATATTATTTTGAATGCGGCTTCAAACGCACTGTTTTATTTTTTCCCAATCATATTGGGAGTTGCCGCAGCTAGAGTATTTAAAGCCAACATATACATTGCAATGATTCTTGCTGCAACACTTTGTTATCCAGACATCGTTACACTAATGACAGGGGAGGATATAGTAACCCTTTTTGGAATTTCTGTGACAAAAGCTAATTATGTATCATCTGTCATTCCCATTATCATTGCCGTATTTATTCTATCTTACGTTCAACGTTTCTTTGAAAAATATATTCCTGAAGTATTAAAAATCATTATGGTACCAACGCTTTCATTACTTGTGATGGTTCCAGCTACCCTAATAGTATTTGGTCCTATAGGAATTTATATTGGAAACTTTGTTAACTGGATCTATTATTACATCATGGATTTTAGTCCAACCCTTTTAGGCGCATTTATCGGGGGGATGTGGTGTGTGCTTGTTATATTCGGTGCACATAAAACGATCCTTCCAATTGGAATCAATGATGTTGCACAGACAGGCAGACAAAATCTCTTAGCCTTTGCAGGTGCAGCAAACTTCTCTCAAGCAGGTGCAGCATTAGGTGTTTTCTTAAAAACTAAGAATAAAGGATTAAAAACGGTATCTGCATCAGCAACGATAACAGCTCTTTTTGGTATTACTGAGCCTGCTATTTATGGAGCAAACCTTCGTCTGAAAAAACCAATGGTATATGCTGTTATTAGTGGTGCGCTTGGGGGAGCTTTGATGGGATGGGGTGGTTCATATGGAACTGCCTTTGCAAATCAAGGGGTTTTAACAATACCAGTTTATATGGAAGCTGGAACTAAGGCTTTCTTATGCTATTTGATTGGTTGTGCGATTGCATTCTTTGGAGCCTGCTTAATGACCGTTCTATTAGGATTCAAGGATATACCTAATGAAGAAGAAGATTCTAAAACATCTTCTAATGCAGTTAATGAAGCATCAACTG
Organism: Heyndrickxia sp. FSL W8-0496; assembly: GCF_038007825.1. Classification (NCBI taxonomy): domain Bacteria; kingdom Bacillati; phylum Bacillota; class Bacilli; order Caryophanales; family Bacillaceae; genus Heyndrickxia; species Heyndrickxia sp. FSL W8-0496. Next base: position 4,080,946 of record NZ_JBBOXX010000001.1, on the reverse strand, counting down.
ATTCTCTTATCTTTGATGCAGACATTAAGATCGTTTCACCGATTAAGGGTGAGGTCTTACCTCTTTCTCAAGTAAAAGATGAAGTGTTTTCTTCTGGAGCTTTAGGGAGTGGAATTGCTATTAATCCAGAGGTAGGAGAGGTTGTTGCGCCAATGGATTGTACAGTTTCCGTATTGTATCCTTCACTACACGCAATTGGGCTACAACTTGATAATGGAGTTGAAATGTTAATCCATATCGGTATAGATACCGTTGAATTAAATGGTGAAGGATTTAAAGCTTATGTTAAAGTAGGCGATCATATCACTCAAGGAACAAAAATTGTCTCCTTCGATATACCTGCAATTAAAGCAAAGGGATATGATTTAAGCACATCTATCATCGTTACTAATACACCACATTACCAAACAGTTTCGTCTGTTCAAAAGGAACAGGTATCTTGTGAAGACGATTTATTATTAATAAAAAATTAGGAGTGTTAAGGATGAAAAACAATTTCAAAGAAGACTTTTTATGGGGAGCATCTTCTTCTGCTTTTCAAATTGAAGGTGCCTGGGACGAAGATGGAAAAGGTATGACCGTTGCAGACTTTAACTCTTTTAAAAAATCAGATGTACAAGCAGATACTAAGGTTGCTAGCGACTTTTATCATCATTTTAAAGAAGATATTTCCTTGATGAAGGAACTAGGAATGAAGACATATCGATTCTCCATCTCTTGGGCAAGGATTATCCCAGACGGTGATGGCAAAGTGAATCAAAAAGGAATTGATTTTTACAATAAAGTAATTGATTTACTTTTAGAAAATGGTATTTTACCTTTTATTACTTTGTATCATTTCGATTTGCCATTTGCTTTAGTAGAAAAGTATAATGGTTGGGAAAGTCGAGACTGTGTCGATGCGTTTGAAAGATATGCAAAGGTATGTTTTGAGGCATTTGGAGATCGAGTGAAAAATTGGCAAACAATTAATGAACAGAACTTAATGATTCGTGTAAATGAGCGAATGAATATATACAATGTCCCAAGTGAGAACATTGAAAAAGTCAGAGCACAAATGGATTATCATATGTTTGTTGCTCATGCACGCGCAACAAATACTTGTCGCGAAATGATTCCAGGGGGCAAAATTGGCCCTGCTGTATCGTCCACAATGACCTATCCAAGTTCAAACCGTCCTGAAGATGTTTGGGCTGCACAGATGAATGATAATTTTAAAACAAATTATGCATTAGAAATGTACTGTTTTGGGGAGTACCCTGGTTATTACAAGGAATACCTTACAAAATGTGATCTATATCCAATAACAAAACCAGAGGATGAAGAAGTACTGAAAGCAGCAAAACCAGATTTCATTGCGGTTAATTATTATCGAACACTGGTGGCGAGCTATCTTCCTACAAATGACAGTCATTCGTTCGGTACAAAGCTAAAAGATATCGATTTTGATTTATATGGCTATTTTCAAATTGAAAAGAATCCTAATTTGAAAGCAACTGAATACGGAGCGCAAATTGATCCAATGGGCTTAAGATTGGTCCTTAATAATTACTATGAGAAATATCGATACCCATTAATCATCACAGAAAATGGTTTAGGTACGGCAGATAATTTAACAGATGATGGTCATATTCATGATGATTATCGAATTAATTATCTTAAAGATCATATTGCAGCTTGTAATGATGCCATTGCAGATGGTGTAGAGTTGTTTGGTTATTGTCCATGGTCAGTAATGGATCTATTAAGCTCACATCAAGGCTTTAAGAAGAGATACGGATTCATCTATGTAGATCGCGTTGACCATGATGTGAAGGAGTTGCGCCGTATTAAAAAAGATAGCTTTTATTGGTATAAAGATGTTATAAAAAATAACGGATTAAACTAAACTATAGCAAGGATAATAAAATATGCAGATACTAAAAGTATTGAATAATTCGTTAGTATTAGCGATTGATGGTTCCGGAAACGAATGCATTTTGATGGGAAAAGGAATTGGATACAAAAAGTCAATAGGCAATGAAATTCAGCCAATCGAGGTTGAAAAAACTTTCATATTAAAAGATAAGGCAACGTTAAAAAGTTTTGTACAGCTGGCTAGTGAATTAGATGATATTTACTTTAATATAGTAAAAGAAATCATTAAGTATGCAAGTGAGAATTATGGTATTGAAGTAATGGACTATTTATATCTTTCATTATCAGATCACATTGCTTTTGTGATAGATAGAGTAAAAGATGGGAATATAGGAGAAAACTTCAACTATATTGAGGTTGTGAAATTTCACAAGTATGAATATGAAGTAGGACAATATGCAGTCCAACTTATTAATAAACAGCTTGGAATTCAACTGCCAGATAGTGAAGCTTCTGCTATAGGTCTACACTTCGTCAATGCTCGCCTTAATTCAAAATCTTATAACAAAGAAATTGAATTAACCAAGCTAGTTAACAACATTGAAGCTATTGTGTTAAGAAAAACTAATATTATATTAGATAAGAAGAGCTTTTCTTATTTAAGATTCGTTACCCATCTAAATTATTTCGCTGAGAGAATCATTGAGAATCAGCTTTTTGAGGATAAAGAATCAGATATTCTTTACGATCAATTAAGTCAAAACATGATACGTGAAAATGACATTATTGATAGTATTTGTCAATTTGTAAAGCAAAAATATACTGTTGATCTTACTAAACAAGAAAAAATATATTTAATGATCCACATTCACCGTATTATGGGAGAAAACAGATAGAAAAAAGGAATATCCCCCTTCACCTAATATTGATAAGGGGGATATTCCTTTTTGTATTGCGAGTAAAAAACACGAGTAACAAAGTCCTCGTATCGATCTTACAAAATTTATAAATGCAATGCCTTCTCTACACTTAACTCTTCCTCATAGGATAGCTCCAAAATTTGTACATCCTCTAGTCCAGAGATTGAGTGGAGAGCATGTGTGACTTCTTGTTCGATCTTTTTATCAAGAGTGAGGATCATGATTGCTTCTCCTCCTATCGCTGCACGCCCTACCTGCATCGTTCCGATATTAATAGAATAACTGCCTAATATCGATCCAACTTGACCAATCATTCCTGGAATATCCTGATGTTTTATATAGAGGAGATGTTGCTCAGGGCGCACATCTACACGATAGTTATTAATATTGACAATTCGAGCACCATATCCATTTAGGACCGTCGCACCGATATTGACCTTTTTATCTCCTTTATATAGAACTAGCTCCATATAGTTGGCGAACCCTTTATTTGTAGCATTTCTTTGGACATTATAGGAAAGCCCATGTTCCTTTAATAAGTGAATGGCATTGATTAAATTAACTGAATCACTTAAATGATAGGAGAGTATCCCTTTTACCATATATCTCGTTAAGAGACTTGTATCTTCTTCGACTAGATCTCCGTAATAGGCGATATCAATTTTTTCTGGTGCCTTCTTCAGTAATTGTATGGCGATTTCAGCGAGTTGTTCACCAAGCTGAAGATACGGTTTCATTTTTAGTTGGGTTTCTCCAGACATTTGTGGAGCATTAACTGCGTGACGAATCGTTTGTGATTCGAAAATATTGATAATCTCATCACTTACTTCTTTTGCGACTTTTTCCTGAGCTTCTTCTGTAGATGCTCCGAGATGTGGGGTGACAATGATGTTTGGATGTTGGAGTAAATCTAAGTTAGTAGGAGGCTCTTGCGTAAATACATCTAAGGCAGCACCAGCAACATGACCGCTTTGTATGGCACGGATTAAGGCAGCTTCATCAATAATTCCACCACGGGCACAATTTATGATTCGTACTCCTCGTTTTGTTTTTTGCAAAAACTTATCGTTAACTAGGTTTCGTGTTTCTTTAATGAGTGGGGTGTGGACGGTGATAAAGTCAGACTGAATGGCAATTTCATTAATGCTTGCCTTAACGATACCAAGCTTTTTGGCGCGCTCCTCAGTTAGATAAGGATCATACCCTAAAATTTTCATTTGGAAGCTTTTTGCCCGTTTCGCCACTTCCGTACCAATCTTCCCCATCCCAATAATACCAAGTGTTTTTTCATATAGCTCAACCCCTTTAAAAGCATTTCGATTCCACTCACCGTTTGACATGGATTGATAGGCGTGTGGGATTCTACGAGCTAATGAAAGTAGCATGGCTAAGGTATGTTCACAGGCAGCAATGGTGTTCGCACCAGGTGCATTAATGACAATAATTCCTTTTCTAGTGGCTGCCTCAACATCAATATTGTCGACACCAACACCTGCACGTGCAATGATTTGTAAGCGGTGGGCTGAATGAATCAACTCCTTCGAAACGATTGTTTGACTACGGACAATCAGGGCATCATAATTTCCGATGATTTCCCTAAGCTCAGCACTGGATAGCTGATCCTTTTTATCTACTAAAATAGATGGATGCTCATATAAGCTCTGTAATCCCTGAACATTGATAGAGTCTGTTACTAGTATTTTATACATATTCTCTCCAAACCTCCTCGGCCTTTTTCGTTGCTTGCCCCAACACATTTCTACCTTCTACTGTATGAATGGTCATTTCTAGGCCCGTCAGAACTCTTAAAATATCAAAAGGGGTGCAATAGCCCATATGACCAATTCGGAAGATTTCTCCCTTTAATTTCTTTTGTCCTCCAGCAATGGTGATGGAGTACTTATCTTGAAGTGTCTTTTTTATTTGATTCGCTTTTCCATTTAAAGGTTTAACTGAAGTGACTGTAGGGGAAGCATGCTCATCTGAAACCAGTAATGGGAGCTCGAGTGCTTTGATCCCTTCGCGAACCATTGTTTTTAGAAGCTGATGTCTCTGAATCACTTGCTCTAAGCCTTCTTCTTCAATCATGTAGCAAACCTCAAGTGTTCCGGCTATTAGTGAAACGGCAGGTGTAAATGGTGTTGATTTTTCCTTATCATAGGATGCAAAATAGCGATTTAAATCTAAATAAAAACGTTTAGATGAACAGGATTGAATCCTTTCTCTTGCGATAGGATTGACAGCAATAAAGGCGAGGCCAGGTGGTAGCATTAATGCTTTTTGTGAGCCAGAAACAAGAATATCAATATTCCATGTTGCCATATCAACCGGTACAGCACCAATGCAGCTGACACCATCAACAATAAATAAAGCATCTGTTATTCGCTTGGTCACAGCGCCTAACTCCTTAATGGGGTTTAGAACACCGGTGGATGTTTCACAATAAGTAGCAAATACCGCCTTACAATCCTTATGAGCATGTAAAAAATTCTCCAATTGGTCTGGAGTGCATATTTCACCCCATGGAATCGTTAAACGATGTACGATCGCACCAAAGGTTTCACAAATCGTGGCAAAGCGTTCTCCAAAGGCACCAGTTACAATCACAACGACTGGATCATTCTCTTCGATAATATTAGCTGCAGCGGCTTCTAATGCGGATGTCCCGCTTCCTGTTAGTACGAGGACGGGATCCTTTGAACCGAAGATCGGCATAAGTCTTGTAGATACCTCTTCTAGTAATTGTGCAAACGCTTGACCTCTATGACCAATCATGGGCTGATTCATCGCGAGCTTTACACGCTCAGGGATTGGAGTGGGACCTGGAGTAAATAAATATTGCTGGTTTAATAACATGTTTTCTCATTCCTTTCATGATCATTTCCTAGCAAAGTAAGGCTGTTTTAGTATAAGAGTGTGGTTTTTGTAAAGTGTTCTTATGAAGTTTGCAGCTCTTTTTTCAGTGGAATATAGAGATTGTCGGTCATGAACCTTTATTAGCTAAATAGCAACAAGGTTTAAGAAAAGAGCTAAAAATAAAAGCCCCTCATAATCAGCCGATTTTCAGCCAATTATGAGGGACGATCATTCGTGGTGCCACCCTCTTTTATTACTATGTACATAGTAACCTTCATGGAAATAACGGCATCATACCGTGATAGCCTACTTAACCTGTTCAGCTATCCAGTTCAGAAGTGCTCGGCATTATGAAGCAAAAGTATCGGTTTGCAGCAACCACCGACTCTCTATAAACTCTTCCTTCACACCATCTTCATCAAAACTTTTAGAAAAATGATATTGTTTAAAATACTTTACCAAATACCTTTATTCATGTAAAGGATTAAAATTAGATTTTTTTATCCTTTATCACACCCGTCTGTAACCATTTCATGTATCGATCGTCTATTAGATAAGGGATTTAACGATGTTAATCTATTATTATTCGTTCAACATTACCTTAATAGCTAGAAAAAAGGGGGAGAGAGATGAAAAAAATTATATTTCATCATTCCATTTCTTGTTCTATTAACTGCTTGTAGCCCATCTCATATTGTCATCGATTGGGTTGATTTTATGCAGATCAATGGAAAACACTATACTGGATCTCAACAATTAGTTATTTCAAAGCAAACATTAGTAAAGGATAAGATCGGCGAAGTAAGATTTGAAGTAAATGAGCATAAAATCCTAAATATAAAATAAAAGAGGGGGATGCCACTTATTTATCAAAAGGAACAGACGTCTATTCGATTGAAGGATATCCTGATCATTCAATCGTTGCGGTTAAAGATAAAACAAAGATCCATGGGTATAAGCTATACAGTACCGATAATGCCGAAACCCTAGATGTGAAAACCATGGATAAAGTTCAAAGAATAGAGGTATATCTGTCTGATGGGGCAAAACCGATGAAACAATTAAAAACTTTAACTGGAGAAGAGGTTAAGCAGTTCTTGAAAATTCTTGAAGATGGGACAGTAAATTCAGCCTATTCACCTGATACATCCACTAAAGACCCTCAAATGTTTGATTTTGTATGTTATACAGCTGCACCGATTGCCTATTGTGATACTGTATTTTTCGATGGAAAGGTCTATTATCGGTATTCGTCCGAATTAACGATTATAGATGATGGGATCGTGAACTATTTGAAATAGTCATGTGTTTTTAGGAGAAGGGAAGTGTTCAAACGAGGATACTAGCAAACTCAAATAGGAAAGCCTTAGGCAAGACTTTCCCGGAGTGTTTTTTTACCGTTTTCTTGATTGAAAAATAGTAAAACCTAAACCAGGCAAACTAAGTTCCTCTACATCGCTAGTCAATTGTTTCTCGTTATTCCATAGGTTCGTCACTTCATCACTTTTTGCCAAAAAAGGAATCTTGATTTGAATAGGTTGCTCACTATTATTGATGGCAATGAAAATCGACTCATTCTTGCTTCTTTTTTCATAAATAATATGGTTGGTTTCTGTGTTACTTTCAATAATATGAAATTCACCTTTATTCCCTAGTGCTGGGACTTTTTTTCGTAAGCTGATCAGCTTTTGGACAAACTCAAAGAGTTCTAAATCCTGTTCTTGTTTATCCCAGATCATGCATTTACGGCAACCAGGATCTTGTTCGCCCGTCATTCCGATTTCGTCGCCATAATAGATACATGGACTTCCAATGAACGTTAATTGAAATAAAAAAAGCAGCTTAAGTCGATCCTTGTTTTCATTAGCGATCGTTAATATTCGCGGTGTATCATGACTTCCGAGTAAATTGAATGAAACCTCGTTTACATTGTTAGGATAAGAATGTAAAACATGAGATATTCTTTGCGCGAATTGCTCGGCAGTGATGGTCCCTTTTGCAAAAAAATCGAGGGCACTTTGCGTGAAGGGATAGTTCATGACGGCATCAAACTGATCGCCTTGAAGCCATGGCATCGAGTCATGCCAAATTTCGCCTAGTATATAGGCATCGGGTTTAACTGACTTTACCGTTTTTCGAAATTCACGCCAGAAGCTGTGATCTACTTCATTGGCTACATCTAGACGCCAGCCATCGATATCAAATTCCTCAATCCAATAACGGGCAACGTTAAGAAGATAGTCTTTCACCTCAGCATTTTCTGTATTCAGCTTCGGCATTTGCTCTGTAAATGCGAATGTATCATAATTTGGCCTCGGCTTCGTGATAATAGGGAAGTCTCTTATATGAAACCAATCCTTATATTTAGAATGCTCCTGATTTTTCAATACATCTTGGAAGGGTGGAAAATAATATCCGCTATGATTAAAGACAGCATCCAACATCACTTTGATTCCGTGCTGATGACATACGTCAACGAGTCTTTTAAAAGTAGCTTTATCACCAAACTGCGGGTCGATCTCCATATAATCAATGGTGTCATATTTGTGGTTAGAGTAGGCTTTGAATATAGGGGTGAAATAAAGACCTGTGATACCTAATTCAACGATGTGATCAATATGTTGAATGATTCCCTCAAAATCACCACCAAAAAAATTATCCCACTTAGGTTCTGTACTTCCCCATGGAAGGGTATTTTCCGGATTGATCCTTGGATCTCCATTTGCAAACCGTTCTGGGAATATTTGATACCACACTGTATCTTTCACCCAATCGGGAGCATGAAAAACATCTGCCTTATTTAAAAAAGGGAAGCAAAAGAAGTAAGAAGTGTCGTCAGTAGGGATCTGATCAAAAAACCCTTTCTCTCCATAAACCATCGTTTCATTTCCACTCATCAGTTCAAAACCATAGCGCATCCTTCTAAATTCAGGAGCGACTTCAACAAACCAATAGTCAAACAATTGATCGCTCCCACTTATCGTCATGTGTTTTGTAGAAAAGATCCAACCGTCTTCATTCCATGTATATGGGTCCCCAAAGATAAGATTCACTTTTTCAATATCGTTCTTTTTCGTTCGTATACGAATATGAAGTGTTTTGTCATTGTAAGCATAGGCATAATTGTTTTTTGGTCGGTGATAGATGGATTCAATGTTCATAATGCTACCTCCCTTTAACGGTATATGAAACTATAATAATAAAAAAATATCATATGAGATAATTTAATGCAAACGGTTGCTTTTAGAATTTTCAAAATGTATAATAATTTTATGCAACCGTTTTCATTGGAAAAGGAGGGAAAAGAAACGTAAAAATGGTATTATCATATTATTTTTTTAGTTATTTCAAAAATAGTAGAACAGTGCATGATTTTACATCGAAAACAACAAAGCTTTTCGAAATTTAAGCGAAGAAACATTTAATCGAGGGGGATGAAAATGAAGCTTAAAAAGACAATGGGAATAATGGCTTCTAGTATTCTATTGGTGGGACTCCTAGCTGGATGCACCCAGCCAAAGGGAAAGGAAAAAGCAAACAAAGAGGTTGAAGAGAATGCAGAAGTGAAGGAAATTAAACCGGAGGAGGGAGCCAGTCTTATTCTTTGGGATAATGGCGGTGCGGAAGCAGAATGGGCCAATTACGTCGCTGAGGAATTTGAAAAGAAATATAATGTTCCGGTTGAAGTTCAAGAGGTCAGCCATACGGATGCAGCTGGTAAATTGGAAACAGATGGTCCAGCAGGACTTGGAGCAGATGTCTTCAACGCAGCACATGATCATTTAGGTACTCTCGTTTCTGGTGGATTAGTATATGATAATTATTTTGCAGATGACTACAAGAAAGACTATATGGATGCTGCTGTAAAAGGGACATCGTTCATAGATAAAGATGGAGAATTGAAGATGTACGGTTTTCCCATTGCGATTGAAACCTATGCACTCTACTACAATAAAGATATTGTGAAGAAAGTTCCGGAAACATGGGATGAATTATTTGAGCAAGGAAAACAATTTCAAGAGGGATCCACGAAAAAGGATCGTAAATATGGATTAATGATGGAACCAGGGAATTTCTATTACACCTATGCATTCATGGCAGGATATGGCGGATATATTTTCGGAAATGACAATACCAATCCAGAAGAAATAGGGATCAATACCGAAGGGGCAATCAAATCTGGTGAATTGATGAAAAAAATTCATAGCGAGCTACTCCCTCTAAAGAAGGAAGATATTACTGGTGATGTGATTTCTTCATTCTTTAATGAAAATAAACTAGCATTTAGGATTTCGGGACCATGGGATGTGAAGAATCATAAGGATGCTGGAATTAATTTCGGTATCGCCCCACTTCCAAAGCTGGATAATGGAGAAACACCTAAATCTTTCTCTGGAATTAAAGCATACTACGTAAACTCCTACAGTAAATATCCAGAAGCAGCCACACTTTTAGCCCAATTTGCATCAAGTGAAGAGATGCTATTAAAGCGTTATGAGATGACAGGGCAATTACCACCTAAGAATTCACTCCTTGAAAATGACACAATCAAACAAGATGAAGTTTCAATGGCATTTTTAGAACAAGCTCAAAATGCTGTTCCTATGCCAAATATCCCTGAAATGCAAGCGGTTTGGGGACCAATGGAAACAGCTTATACGGCTATATGGAATGATGGAATGGATCCGAAAAAAGCATTAGATGCTGCATACGAACAAATAGAGGATGCCATTTCTACTCAGAAAAAGTAGTCATATGAATAGCCGATATCCTTTGAACATGGGGTATTGGCTTTGTTTCTTACTTGGATTACCCAAAAGGAGATGGTATAGGATGAAATCACATGCCAAGATTAGTACAATCCTCTCTCTTTTATTTATGGGATTGGGACAAATCTATAATCGGCAATACATGAAGGGCTTATTATTCATATGTTTAGAGATTTATATCGTTGTATTTTGGTCATTACCCTTTCGAAATGCTATGTGGGGGCTAACGACCCTTGGGGAAACTACGCAAAAAAGGATCGGCTTTAAAATTCAACCAGGTGATCATTCCATATTTTTAATGATTGAAGGCATCATTTTTCTCATATGTGGATTGTTATTGATTTGGGTCTATTATTTAAATATTCGTGATGCAAGGAGAGTAGGAATAGCAAGGGATTTAGGCCAAAGGCCGAATCATTTTAAAGAAACCTTACATGTGATCGCAGAAAAGGGATTTCCTTATTTATTGCTTACCCCTTCAATTATATTTACATCGTTTTTGACCATATTACCGTTATTATTCGGTATTGCTATAGCCTTTACCAATTATTCGGGACCGAACCATTTACCGCCTGCTGCCCTCGTTGATTGGGTTGGTTTTCAAACATTTATTGATCTTTTTAATTTGAAAACATGGAATCGCACCTTTTTAGGAGTATTTGAATGGACGATCATCTGGGCCATTCTCGCAACAGTGACGACTTTTTTTACGGGGTTACTTTTTGCTGTTTTATTAAATTCAAAAGGAATACGATTCAGATCTTTTTGGAGAAGTATTTATATTCTTCCTTGGGCCATTCCTGCATTTGTCTCTATCTTGATTATGAGAAATCTATTTAATGGGGAGTTTGGGCCAATTAATCAATACTTAGAAGCCATAGGCTTGGCGGGAATTCCTTGGCTTAGTGATCCGTTTTGGGCAAAATTTACGCTTGTTGTCGTCAATATTTGGTTTGGATTTCCTTTCTGGATGGTATTAATGAGTGGGGTTATGACGGGTATTGATAAAGAACTATATGAAGCGGCGGAAGTAGATGGGGCTAGTCCGAGACAGCGTTTTTGGCGAATTACGATGCCAATCGTCATGTTTTCAACCGCTCCGCTACTCATTATGCAATTTGCGGGAAATTTTAATAATTTTAATATGATTTATTTGCTGACACAGGGGGGACCTGTAAATGTTGATTATAGCTATGCTGGTTCAACGGATATTTTAATTTCATGGATTTACAAGCTTACGTTGGATCAAAGTCAATTTAATATGGCATCTGTCGTATCCATCCTCATATTTATTGTGATCGCATCGATATCCGTCTGGAACTTTAGACGAACGAGAGCATTTAAAGAGGAGGATATGATGTCGTGAACAGAAAAACAAAAGACAAATGGATTAGTGTTGGTAAACATATCATTTTAGTGCTAGTGGCTATATTTACTGTTTACCCAGTGGTATGGGTTTTTATCGGCTCGTTAAATCCCGGGGATTCCCTTTTTAATACCTCTCTATTTCCTAAGTCACTCACTTTCAAACATTATGTTGAGTTATTTCAGGATACACAATATTTCAATTGGTATAAAAATACATTAAAAATTGCCATTTGGAATATGATCATTTCGACATTTTTGGTTGTTACTGCTGCGTATGCCTTTAGCCGTTTTCGCTTTCCGGGACGGAAGGAAGGCTTAATGACGATGTTAGTTTTGCAAATGTTCCCAGGATTTATGGGGATGATTGCTATCTATATTCTCCTGTTGCAATTAGGGTTACTAGACAATCATTGGGGACTTATTTTGGTCTATGCTGGTGGTTCAATTCCATTTAATGCATGGCTTGTGAAAGGGTATTTTGATTCGATGCCAAAAAGCTTGGAAGAAGCCGCGAAAATGGATGGCGCGGGTCATGTGACGATTTTCTTTCGCGTGATGATGCCGTTATCTGTACCCATTCTTGTTTTTGTGGCCGTTTCAAATTTTATCGGACCATGGATGGATTTTATCTTTGCTCGGCTTGTCCTGCGGTCTAATGAAAACAAAACTCTAGCCATTGGCCTTTTTGAAATGGTAACTGGTCGGGGGAATACGGAATTTACTACGTTTGCTGCTGGGGCAGTATTGGTGGCCATACCGATTACTATTCTATTTATGATTTTCCAAAAGTATATGGTAGAAGGTCTGAAAGCAGGAGCGAATAAATAATCTTTCTAGTTGGGAGGTTCTCATGAAAAAAATACGAATAGGATTACTATTCTTGTTTTTACTCGTAGCGGGTTGTGATTCGCAGGTCACCTCGAATAAAGAGAGCAAGAAAATGTCCTGGTCAATCGATCAAAATGTCGTTAAGGATTCGAAACATCGTGTGTTCTATGAGATTTTTGTTCGCTCCTTCGCTGATAGTAATGGGGATGGAATAGGGGATTTAAATGGTGTCACAAAGCAGTTGGACTATTTAAAGGAATTAGGGATTGGCGGCATTTGGCTCATGCCTATTCAACCATCCCCCAGTTACCATGGCTATGATGTGACTGATTATTATGATGTAAATCAAGACTATGGCACATTAGCGGATATGAAAAGACTAGTGGAAGAGGCCCATAAAAGGGATATAAAAATAGTGATGGATTTAGTCATGAATCATACATCAAATAAGCATCCGTGGTTTCAAAAGGCCTTAACCGGTGATCCTGATTATCGAGACTTCTATGTGTGGAGTGATGTACAGACAAATACGAATGAGCTGGGAGATTGGAATCAAAAAATTTGGCACGGAGAATCGGAGTCGAAGTATGAAGGGATATTTTGGGACGGAATGCCTGATTTAAATTATCGTAACCCTGCGGTAATGGAGGAAATGAAGAAAATAGGTAGCTTCTGGTTACAAGAGCTTGATGTAGATGGATTTCGTTTAGATGCAGCGAAATATTTATTTAGTTCGCATCAAGTGAAGGATCACCATGATAAAAATGCGGCATTATGGGAGGAATTTAAACAATCTACGCAAAATGCTAAGTCTGATTCATTTTTAGTAGGCGAGATATGGGATACTCCATCCATTGTAGGAACCTATCTTCATGGGTTAGATTCAGGATTTAATTTTGATTTGTCATCGAAAATTTTATCATCAGTGAAACAGGAAAAAGATGCAGGGATTGCTTCTAGCCTTGAAAGAACGAGGGCATATTTTCAAAATGTATCAAATGAATTTGTAGATAGCATTTTTATTACGAATCATGATATGAATCGGGTCATGAGTGAGGTGGCTGGAAATCAAGATCAAGCAAAAATGGCTGCTTCATTATTATTCACATTGCCTGGAAATCCGTACGTTTACTATGGAGAAGAGATAGGGCTAGAAGGAAAAAAACCGGATGAAAACATTCGTGAACCGATGATATGGTCTCAAAATAAGGATGAGTCATTGAATACAACATGGATCAAGCGAAAATATAGTAAAAATGCAGAACAACTGGCTGTTTCTGTACAAAAAAGTGATAAGACTTCTCTATATAACCACTATAAAACGATGATTTCTGTTCGAAAAGGAAGATCCGCTTTATTAGCTGGAGAAATCAAGGGATCCGATGTTCGCAAACAAGGGTTAGTCTCCTTTGAACGTATGAATGAAGAGGAATCCTTATTGGTTCTTCATAATATAACAAGCAAGAAAATGACGATTACGATTCCGAAAGAGTGGAAGGATGTTTATTTTTCTAGTCAATCATATGCAAAGAAGGACCAGGAGCTGATATTAGCCCCTTATTCGACAATCATCTTTGAAAAAGAAGTATAAAGGGTTTTTATGAAAGTTGAAGCTTGTTTTAAACATTTTTTATTTAGAATTAGATAAATGTGAACATAAAAGGGAGGAAGCGAAAGTGAGAAAAGTAAAGGTTGGGATTATTGGTTGTGGGAGCATTGCTACACATCGCCATTTACCAGAATATATGTTGAATGATCATGTCGAAATCGTTGCTGTTTGCGATAGTGTGGAGGAGCGAGCAAAGAAAAAAGGAAGGAAGTATAATGCAAACGTTTATACGGATTATAAGAAATTACTCTCGGATTCGAATATTGAGGCAGTAAGCGTTTGTACCCCCAACTACTTACATGCGCCAATTACCATTGCAGCACTGAATGCAGGGAAGCATGTTCTTTGTGAAAAACCAATGGCTACTTCGAAGGAAGAGGCATTAGCCATGATCGAGGCAGCTGAAAGAAACAATCGAAAACTAATGATTGCCCATAATCAAAGATTGGTTGAATCACATGTCCAAGCGAAAAAAATCATCGATTCAGGGGAAATCGGAAAAATATATAGCTTTAGAACGGCCTTTGGACATGGTGGTCCAGAAGGCTGGAGTGTTGATGGGGCGGATAGTTGGTTCTTTCAGAAAGAGAAAGCCTTTATTGGAGCTATGGGAGATTTAGGCGTTCATAAAACAGATTTACTGCGTTATCTACTTAACGAAGAAATCGTAGAGGTAGCTGCCTTTGTGGAGACAAGTTCAAAGCAGGATTCCACTGTGGATGACAATGCGGTTTGTATTTTGAAGACGGAAACGGGAATCATCGGAACCCTTGCTGCAAGCTGGTCTTATGTCGCTAAGGAAGACAATTCGACGATTATTTATGGTGAAAAGGCTGTTCTTCGATTAGAGGATGATCCAGATTATTCATTAATTGTTCAATATAAAAATGGAAAAACAGATAAGCATAAGTTAGGTGAAATTCAATCTAATGAAAATGGTGGACAACATAATTCCCATGTCATTGACCAATTTATTAATTGTATTGTCGAGGATAAGGAAGTACCAATTGATGGATATGAAGGGATGAAATCATTAAATGTGATATTGGCATCTCTCGAATCATATGAAACGAAGAAAATCGTATCAATAGAGTAGGTTAGAGGATTAAAAAAATACCCAAATTAATTATAGAAAGTGTGGAGATTATAGATGAAACTTGGTGTGTTTACTGTATTATTTGCAGAAAAGAGCTTTACCGATGTGCTGGATTATGTGAAGGCAGCCGGCTTAAAAGCAGTTGAAATTGGCACAGGGGGCTATCCAGGAGATGCCCATTGTAAAGTGGATGAATTGCTTGAAAATGAAGGGAAGAGAGAGGTCTATTTACATGAGCTGAAAACAAGAGGATTAGAAATTAGTGCATTTAGTTGTCACGGAAATCCTATTTCGCCGAATAAAGAATTCGCCCAAAAGAGTCATGAGGACCTCAAAAAAACCATTCAATTAGCATCGCTTATGGATGTACCGGTAGTCAATGCGTTTTCTGGAACAGCAGGGGATCATGAAGGAGCAAAATATCCGAACTGGCCTGTCGCTCCATGGCCGAATGAATTTTCAGAAGTTCTAAAATGGCAATGGGAGGAAAAGCTCATTCCTTATTGGAAAGAGATGGGACAGTTTGCAAAGGATCATCAAGTAAAGATTGGTCTTGAACTACACGGTGGGTTTTTAGTTCACACTCCTTATACGTTACTAAAATTACGTGAGGCGACCTGTGATGCCATCGGAGCTAATCTAGATCCAAGTCATCTTTGGTGGCAAGGAATTGATCCCGTAGGTGCGATTAAAATACTGGCAAAAGAAAATGCGATCCATCATTTCCATGCGAAGGATACATATATTGATCAGGATCATGTGAATATGTATGGTCTGACCGATATGCAGCCTTATGATGAAGTAAGAACAAGAGCATGGTCTTTCCGCTCCGTTGGTTGTGGGCACAGCTTGCATGAATGGTCCAATATCATAAGTGCCCTGCGCACATATGGCTATGACCATGTCGTGAGTATTGAGCATGAAGACCCCATTATGTCTATTGAAGAAGGATTTACACGTGCAGTAACGAATCTCAAAGCCGTGCTAATTGAAGAAACACCAGCCAATATGTGGTGGGTATAGTGAAGGAGGGGGTCAGACCCCCTCATACAAATCCTTTTTTTATGCGCTTTTCTAAAGCTTTTTAGAGCGAATTGGTGCCATAGGAAAGCGTGTTTTATTCATCCTCTTCGTCCTCCTGATAATGTTCATTGAGATAGGAGTTTTCTCTTGAGGCGAAATTTACATTTTGTAGGCTCATCTCTGGTTCTAGCCCGTACAGTTCTTTTCTTTCATGCGCTTTTTTCGAAGTAATTTCTTCTACTGACATTTTGAATCACCACCCTTATGAATGAATTTGCCTGTATTCTTCTCTTATGAAGGGATTATTATTAAAAAAAATATTGTAAATGGTTATGGAAGATAACATATGACTAAACATTTATATTAGTGAAAGACAGTTTTCCAAAAAGAACATGAAAATGTCCTTCATATGCGAAATTTTTACCAAAAATTTCGATCATTCGAGTGAAGCATTCAGGAAACATAAAAGCTCTCGCCACCTACCTTACAGCCTGATAAGCGATGAACAATGCTGTTTATCAATATTTCCTGGGTGGTAAAAAAATTTATAAAAATTCCTTGACATATAAAAACAACCGTAATAATATAATAAACAATAAATTTAAATAAACGGCGTTGACGAAGAGTAGTAATTTATATGGACTCTATTAGAGAGCTGGTGGTTGGTGAGAACCAGTGAGAACATGTGAATGAATGGACTTCTGAGCTTCCAAACCGAAAATCTAATGGAACAGTAGGCTTTGGCGAATGTCTTATCGTTACAAGAGACGGATATTAAGCTTGAAATTCAAGCTCGATATTGTCAAAGTGAGCTGTTTGTCAGCTAATAAAGGTGGTACCACGGGTTCCTCGTCCTTTTGGATGAGGGACCCTTTTGTATTTTTATACCAATTATATAAATAAAAAAATCGTTGAATAAGAGGAGTACGTTTCATTTAAATCGTTACAGAGAGCTGGTGCAGGTGTGAATCCAGTATGAGGGGTGAAACGGAATGGACTTATGAGAGGTTTCTTGAAAATGAAGTAGGGAAACACGGCTTCCACCGTTAACAGGATAGGGTATCGGATCGTGAGTATCCCGTACCTGATCACGAGGAAGGGATTAGAATTTCCCTTCGAAAAGAGGTGGCACCACGATGAGAATCGTCCTCTATAAACACAGATATCTTGTGTTTATAGAGGGCGATTTTTTTTATTTCAAAAAGTGAACGAGTTTGTCTAGTTCCAGCGTCTATAGGCTTTATGAATTTTTCTTATAGGAGGAATAGTGATGAAGATTACAGGTTATAAGATCGATCATATAAACGCGGATATGCTTACTCCCATTGCTGTGTTCAATCGCATTCAGGGGAGAAAGAAATTTTTATTGGAAAGCTCATTAAAGCACGAAGAGAATGGTCGGTACTCATTTATTGGGATGAATCCATATATGGAGTTTATTGCAAGAGGGAGTCACGTTGCAATCATCAATCAGCAAAAGGAAGTAATGAAGGAGGAGACAGGAAAACCGCTTGAGTTATTAAAAAAGTATATTCCAGCAGAAGAATTATCCATACTGAATATCCCATTTATCGGGGGAGCAGTTGGCTATATCGGCTATGATGCCATTCGAGAGTATGAAAACATTGGAGAAGTGATCAATGATGAGGTAGAAATGCCGGATATCCATTTTATGTTTTATCAAGATATTCTTGTGTTTGATCATCTGGCACAAATGATTTCGATCATCGCTTTAAATCTGAATGAAAGTAGAACAGATCAAGAGCTGGTAAAAAGCATCACTGACTTAAAAGCTTTCATTACAGAGTCACATTCAGAAATAGCTTTGGAGCTAGAGGCATCGAATGTATCGTTCACCCCATTAATGAAAAAAGAGGAATTTATGAAATTAGTTGAGGTGGCGAAGGAACATATTCTTCAAGGAGATATTTTTCAACTGGTTCTTTCGCAAAGAATGATCGGAAATATTGACCATGATTCTTTTCAATTTTATCGCAAGCTACGCAATGCGAATCCATCGCCATATATGTTTTATCTCGATTTTGAAGATTATGTGGTTCTTGGTGCCTCGCCGGAAAGCTTAATCAAAACAAAGGGAAAGCAATTAATTACCAATCCGATTGCGGGAACTCGGCCAAGAGGGAATACGAAGGCTCATGATCAAACATTAGAAAATGAACTGTTAAGCGATGAAAAGGAGCTAGCAGAACATCAGATGCTCGTGGATTTAAGTCGAAATGATATCGGGAAAATTTGTGAACCAGGAAGTATTTCAATTCCCAAATATATGATGGTCGAGAGATATCAGCATGTGATGCATATTGTTTCCGAAGTTCAAGGAACGATGAGGGCAGAGTTTTCTGGGATTGATGCATTGATTGCCTGTTTGCCAGCAGGAACGGTATCTGGGGCACCGAAAATTCGCGCGATGCAAATCATCAATGATTTAGAAAAGAGAAAGCGAGGGGTGTATGCAGGGGCGATCGGCTATATCAACGTGAATGGGGATCTTGACTTTGCACTAGCTATCCGCACATTAGTGATTAAAAATGGAAAGGCCATTTTACAGGCAGGTGCGGGAATCGTTTATGATTCTGATCCGGAAAAGGAATATGAAGAGACGCTGAATAAGGCGAAATCACTTTTGGAGGTGAATAATCATGATTATCTTGCTAGACAATTATGATTCATTTACGTATAACCTTTATCAATATTTATTGGAGCTTGGGGAAACAGTAGAGGTTTTTCGAAATGATCGAATTACTGTCGAAGAAATTAGGGATTTGCAGCCGAAAGCGATCATTCTTTCTCCTGGACCTGGAGTACCAGATCAAGCAGGTATTTGTATGGACGTCATCAAGAAATTGCATCAACAAATCCCTATATTAGGTGTTTGTTTAGGACATCAGGCAATCGGTGCTGCCTTCGGTGCGAGGATTGTTCAGGCAAGGGAAATTAAGCATGGAAAAACATCGAGAATTCTTCATACAGGTGAAGGAATCTTTCAATATATGACCCAGCCACTTGAGGTGATGAGGTATCACTCATTGGTGATTGAAAAAGCAAGTTTACCAGGACAGCTAGATATTTCAGCTACATCAATGGATGATCAAGAAATTATGGCCATTAAGCATACTATCTACCCTTTATATGGCATCCAATTCCATCCAGAATCGATTGGAACAAAAGCAGGGAAAGAAATGATCAAAAACTTTTTAGTTGAAATCAGAAAGGAGCATTCATATGAAAGCATATCTTGAAAAGATGATGGATCATCAGAGCTTATCCTTTGAGGAGATGACAAATGCCGCAAACTACTTACTTGATGAAACTATTTCCGATAGTGAAATGGGAGCCTTTTTAGCGACGTTGAAAGTAAAGGGCGAAACCGCTGAAGAAATCGCTGGACTCGTTCAAGTGATCAGAGATAAATCGTTGAAAATTCAGCTTGATATCGATCATGTGATGGACAATTGTGGTACAGGTGGGGATGGCTCACAAAGCTTTAATATTAGCACTACCTCTGCCTTTGTTATTGCAGGTGCAGGGATAAAAATTGCCAAACACGGGAATCGCAGTGTTTCTAGTCGTACAGGGAGTGCCGACGTTTTAGAAAGCTTAGGAATTTCGTTAAATTTCCGAGCAGAACAAATTAAAGAGATTCTTGAAGAAAACGGGATTGCCTTTTTATTTGCCCCCAATCTTCATCCGAGCTTAAAGCGGATTATGAAAATACGCAAGGATTTAAAAATCCCAACAGTATTCAATTTAATTGGGCCATTAACAAATCCAGTCGATTTAGATACCCAGTTATTAGGCATCTACCGTCGTGACATGTTAGAGATGATGGCAAGCGTTCTTCATCGTTTAGGAAGAAAAAGAGCCCTTATCCTTAATGGTGCAGGCTATATGGATGAGGCTTCATTATCAGGAGAAAATCACTTAGTTCTTTTAGATCATGGAGACATCATTCCTTTTACATTGAAGCCAGAGGATGTCGGATTGCCACATTATGAAAATAGTGAAATTCGCGGTGGCAGTTCTGTTGAAAATGCATCTATCCTCATGAGTGTATTAAATGGAGAAAAAGGAGCCTATAGGGATACGGTTATATTCAATGCGGGACTTGCGATTTTTGCCAATGGATTAGCTCAAACTGTGCAAGAAGGAATAGCTCTTGCAAGGGAAAGTATTGATTCAGGAGCAGCCTTGAAAAAGTTAAACTATCTTATTGATTATAGCCAAAGAGCAAAGGAGGAAGTGATGTAGATGACGATTCTAGATGAAATTATTTTTGAAAAGGAAAAGGAAGTAAGCTTTTTAAAAAAGTACTATCAAAAAAACGAAAGGATCAGCCAGAAATCCGTAGCATCCATCTATGATTCCTTTCGAAGTGGAAAGCAAATGAATATCATTGCAGAAATCAAAAGGGCATCTCCCTCAAAAGGAAATATTAACATCGATGTCGATCCCATTGCACAGGCAAAACAATATCAGGAACTAGGGGCGAATGCCATTTCTGTATTGACTGATGGAAGTTTTTTTAAAGGATCGATGAATGATTTACAGGCAATTAGAGAGGTCGTCGATTTACCTATATTGTGCAAGGATTTTATGATTGATTTGATCCAAATCGACCGTGCCAAGGAATTTGGTGCCAATATTATTTTGCTGATTGTCGCTGCTTTATCCAAGCAAAGGTTAGAGGAGTTATATCGCTATGCGAAGTCCTTACATTTAGATGTTTTAGTCGAAGTCCATAATGAAGAGGAATTAGAAACAGCCCTGCAAATTGGTGCCAATATTATTGGTATTAACAATAGGAACTTAAAAACATTTGCGGTTGATTTGGCTGTAACTGAACGATTGGCAAAACGAATCGACCAAGATGAGGTACTAATCATTGGTGAGAGTGGAATAAAAAATAAGCAGGATGTAGAAAGGATGAAAAAGGCAGGAGCGAAAGGAATTCTTGTTGGTGAGACTTTAATGAGTAGCCCGGATTTATCCACTACTTTTCAGCAATTACAAATTCCGCTTTGATTTAGGCTTTTCTCTATACGAAAACTAGCTTAGATAAAAGGAGGCAACTGACTTTGCAGGTGAAGATTTGTGGAATTAAAAGCTTGGATGCGGCAATGAGTGCTGTAGAAGCAGGTGCTGATTTGATCGGCTTTGTCTTTGCGGATAGTAAGCGAAGAATTTCTCCGAGCCAAGCCAAACAAATAGCCGATCATATCCCGTCAGATGTAAAAAAAGTAGGCGTTTTTGTCAATGAGGATGCCGAGAAGATGACTGAAATCGCTGAATATGTTGGACTCGATTTCATCCAATTACATGGAGATGAAACACCAGAAGATGCGATGACCCTGAATCGTCCGATTATCAAGGCATTCTCTATTGATCGAATAGTTGAAATAGAAAGTTTCCCATGTGATTACTATTTAATAGATAGTCCGAGTGGACGTTACCGCGGAGGAACTGGACTCCCTTTTAATTGGGAGAAGCTTCATCACACTACGCTTAATAAGGATCAATTGATTCTGGCAGGTGGATTGAATGAAGAAAATGTTGCGGAGGCGATAGCAATTGTAAAGCCCGCATTGCTTGATGTCTCTAGTGGTGTGGAAACCAATGGGGAAAAGGATCCAGAGAAAATGAGGTTATTTGTAAAGGAAGCAAAACGAGCGTTTCAACAATTAAAGGAGAGTGAAGGAAATGACAACATATACACAACCAAATGAAAAAGGACATTTCGGAATGTTTGGTGGCAGATTTGTTCCGGAAACATTGATGCCAGCTGTATTGGAGCTGGAGACGGCTTATGAAGAGGCAATAAAGGATCCGCAATTTTTGCAACAAGTTGATTATTATTTTAAGCAGTACATCGGTCGGGAAACACCATTGTACTATGCTGAAAATTTATCAAAACAATTAGGTGGTCCGAACATTTACTTAAAACGAGAAGATTTGAATCATACAGGTGCACATAAAATTAATAATGCGATTGGTCAGGCTCTTTTAACACAACGGATGGGGAAAAAGAAGGTAGTGGCAGAAACAGGTGCCGGACAGCATGGAGTTGCAACAGCAACTGCCTGTGCCTTGCTTGGACTTGAATGTGTAGTATTCATGGGTGCTGAAGATATTCAAAGACAAAAATTAAATGTGTTCCGGATGGAGCTATTAGGTGCAGAAGTAAAAAGTGTGGAGCAAGGGAGCGGAACATTAAAGGATGCGGTCAATGAGGCATTAAGATACTGGGTCACACATGTAGAGGATACCCATTATATATTAGGTTCTGTTGTGGGACCCCATCCATTTCCGAAAATTGTTCGTGACTTTCAAAGTGTCATAGGAAGTGAAACACGTAGACAAATACAAGAACAAACAGGAAAACTTCCTGATGTAGTAGTGGCTTGTATTGGAGGGGGAAGTAATTCAATCGGAATGTTCTACCCGTTTGTTAATGATTCCGATGTCAAGCTTTACGGGGTAGAAGCTGGGGGATCAGGCATCGCTACGGGAAAACACGCGGCAACATTAACAGATGGGAAGATCGGGGTCCTCCATGGAACGATGACGTATTTATTACAGGATGATCATGGACAAATACAAGAAGCCCACTCTATTTCAGCCGGTCTGGATTACCCGGGTGTAGGTCCTGAACATAGCTATTTGAAGGAATCATGCAGGGTGCACTATACAGCAATTACCGATGTAGAGGCATTAGAAGCGTTTGAGCTTTTAACAAAAACAGAAGGGATCATTCCAGCATTAGAAAGCTCGCATGCTGTCGCCTATGCAACTAAATTAGCAAAAGAAATGCCTGCTGATGAAACACTTGTCATCTGTCTTTCGGGCCGAGGAGATAAAGATGTAGAAACCATTAAAAAAATTAAAGGAGGGCTGTAAGAATGGGCATTGAAAAATTAAATCAAGCGTTTCAAACCGTTCTTGAAAAAGGGGATAAGGCATTTGTTCCATATATTATGGCAGGTGATGGAGGGCTTGAAAAACTAAATGAACAAATTGATTTTTTTGAAGAAAGTGGGGCAACTGCCTTAGAATTAGGCATTCCATTCTCCGATCCGGTTGCCGATGGGCCGACTATTCAGGAGGCAGGTATTCGCGCATTAAAGGCAGGAACAACCTTGCGAGCTGTTCTTGAGCGACTGAAATTAAGTAAAAACACAAGGTCTATTCCGATTGTGATCATGACTTATATGAATCCTATTTATGTATTTGGGATAAAAGAGTTTGCCAGAGAATGTGAGCAAGCCGGTGTCGATGGCGTGATTATTCCGGATTTACCAATGGAAGAGGAGGAAATTCTAGCAGATTCCTTGAAGGATCATCAAATCGCCTTAATCCGTCTAGCAGCATTAACGAGCTCAAAGGAAAGGGTGAAGGAAATTGCGAGTGGAACCCAAGGGTTTTTATACGCTGTAACAGTAACTGGTATAACCGGGGCAAGGGCCTCCTATAGTGAAAATATTGGTTCCTATTTAAAAGAGTTAAAGGAAATATCAAGTGCTCCTGTTTTAGCTGGATTTGGTGTCTCTACCCCTGAGCATGTCGTAGAGCTAGGACAATATTGTGACGGTGTCGTTGTCGGAAGTAAAATCATTGAGCTTCTGCAGAAGAACGATCGAGACAGTATAAAAAAACTGATAGACGCTGCTAAAAAAACATCTTTAATCATGAAAAATTAGGTGATCGTTATTAAGTAAGAGGAGGGGGAACGATGATTCGTTCCCCCTTTTTAGTAGGCTCTTTTCTCAGTGGAGTGAAAAACTCGTCGATCTGGTTACAAAATGGTCTAAATAGATACATTGGTTTTGAAAAGGGCCTTTTAGTACTATAGTTTATCTATAATTCCCTTTGGTAGATTGATAGGTGGCCAAAAATCCCCAATTGCATGATCAACAGGGTGGAAAAGTTCCACGGCATTCGGTATCATTACTGCTACTATGATTAGAACGATAAAAATCCATTTAACTAGCGTCATTCTTTTTTTCAAAAGAAAACCCTCCTTAAAGTTCTAAAATTTTTTCATAGACGGAATTTGCCTTAGCGAAAGAGAGCGCAGCCTCCTTAAATCTCTTCTTCTTCTGGTAATATTCTCCGAGTTTTTTTGAATAAACGATAATGGATTGATTCTGCTTTCTTTCTTCGAAATATGGAATCGCTATATTCAATATAAAATCCTCGAAGCCTTCAGGGTAGCCCCTTACAAGATACTGGAAAAAGGTTAATTCAATATAGTGCTCCTTTTGTTGATCAATGGACTCGATGAGGGAAAAACCATGTTCCAGCCAAATATTTACCTCGTGAATAAAGCCAATCTTATAGTATTCATTGATGATATTAATAATAATTTGGAGTTGGTCATTTGTTTTCTGTTTATCTAATTCTTCATAACTATTCAGATAATGTGTAATCGCCTCCTTTGATTTACCTTGACGTGATTTTAACAATCCTAAGTTATGTTCAATTTTATCGATTAAATCTGTATAGCTAATAGATTTTGCTAACTGTTTTGCAATCGTGTAATGATGTTCAGAATCGCAATATTCTTGCATTTTACTATAAACCACTCCAAGTAGCATATGGCAATCTGTACAGCGCTTCATTTGATAGGTTTGTTGAAAAAGTGATAATGCTTCTTCAATGTAGAAAACCGATAATGTGTTTTTGTTGATTCGACCAAGAGTCAGTCCATACATATAATATAGGTCGGCTTTTTCGTCAAGTAAATTTGCATCAATCGCAAATAAGTAATTTTTTGCATTATTAAATAGACTAGCTGCCTCAGCGAATTGATTTGTGTAGTAGAGATAGTTTCCGTGGAATTTTTGAAATGAGAATTTTAAGTCATCAGCCATTTCAAAGTGAAAAGGTTTAACCATTTCGATTAATTCTTTTGCCTTCTCAAGCTGTTTTTGTATTAGGTAATATCTGATTAAGTATACATGATAGGTTAGAATAAGTTGGAAGTCCACACTATCAGAAAGTTTGCTTGAAATTTCCTCAAAAATGGCAGAGGATTCCTCTTGATCATTTTGTAATAAAGAAGGCTTCCATTTATTTATGAGCTGAGTTAATTCTTCGTTCGGATAGGTCATAAATGGAATTTCAAGCCGGTCACATAATTGACTTAGCATTTCAATAGGAGGTGTATGACCATTATTTTCAATAGATGCTAGATATGATAGTGCGGTAATGCCATCAGATAATTCCTCAGGACTAAGTCCTCTTAAAAGACGATAAAATCGAATTCTTGTCCCAATATGCATAATAAAGACTCCTAGCTAATACATTATTTTAATTTTGAAAATTCAGTATCGTTTTGTCTATTATGTAAGATTTTTGTAAATATTTCAAGAAACTAACTTATGGAAAATAATTTTCATTTAAAAAATATCCACAATGATATACACATATTAAATGCGATGAAATAAAGGTTATAGAGGGAATTCCACAAAAATGGCGGCTTATCCACATAAGCTATTAACAAACTTATCCACAATATTCAGGAGTGGTAATCTATTGATTTGAAGGGGTTTTAAAAAACTATACACAAAATTAGTAGAGTTGTGGAAAACTTGGGGGTCTGACCCCACAATGCTAGTTCTTTTATGAAAAAGGTTGATTTCATCGGGATTTTCTTGGTGGGGTCTGACCCCCATAGGAAAAGCAGGGGTGGCCCCTGCTTTTTACATTTTTTTGTTTTTTGCTCGTTTTTCGGCTGCTTGGGATCGAGCTTGTGCTTCTCGATCGTTTTGGTCAGCTAGTTCTTCGGAAAACTCTACGTCTTTACCGTCATATTTTAAATTTTTAGGAACTTGGGGAAGTTTTGCTTTATTTTTGTCACGTGTTTTTTGCTTATGTGCTCTACCCATTTTTAGTGCCCCCTTCAAATATAAAATTGTACGGAATGTTTTCCGTTTCTATAGATTGTGTAAAATTCTTTGGTTTTATCAAGAATTTTTTTGTCTGTCTTGGATATATCCACCTGCACGATCGGCAATTTTAAATTCATGGGCATAGTTAATGGCTTGCATACTCGATAAATTACTTTTTGTTTTAACACGTTTATCTTTCGACATCTCATTTCACCCTTTCACTGATCTTTTTAAAAATGTTGAACATGGCATTTCTGACTAGCTCCAGTGCCTTTGCCCTTAATAGGACTTCCGAGAAAATCAATAAAGCTGATTTCCTACTCAACAAGGCGCTGTGCTTTTCTATACAGTATTACCTTAATCATGGCAAACATACGGAATAGAATGGTAAAATGAGATGGAATTCAAATAAAGAGGGATGCTTTCTATGCCAATTATTACGAAAATATCCGTACAAAAGAATAATGTTGAACGGTATAATATCTTTCTTGATGGGAATTACTCCTTTAGTGTGGATGAAGAAGTATTAGCACGATTTCAGTTAATGAAGGGGAAGGAACTATCTGAATTAGATATTACCGAAATCAATTATGAGGATGAGATCCGTAAGGGTGTTAATAGTGCCATACATTATCTTTCCTTTCGCATGCGTTCTGAAAGGGAAGTTAGGGATTATTTAAAGCAAAAAGAATATCCTGAACCTGCGATTCAAGAGGTTATCCATAAATTATATCAATTGAAATATATAAATGATGTAGAGTTTGCTATTGCCTTTGTTCGAACACAAGTCAATACAACGAAAAAAGGGCCAAGTGTTTTAATACGGGAGTTAAAGGAGAAGGGTATTTCTGAAACAAATATTGAAATAGCGATGAAGGAATATCCAATGGATGCACAGCTTTCCCATGCGACAGCACTGATTGAAAAAACGATCAAGCAGAACCAGAAGCTTTCCGAGAGAAACTTAAAGCAAAAAATTGAACAGAATTTACTGAGAAAAGGTTTTTCAGGAGAAATGATCCAAATGGCCATGAATGAGGTAACAATCGAAAAGGATGAGGATCAGGAATGGCATGCGATGATTGAGCAAGGAATGAAGGCGCATCGGAAATTCCAAAAGTATAGTGGCTATGAGTATGAGCAAAAAATGAAACAGACCTTATATCGAAAAGGATTTTCAATCGAATTAATCGACCGATTTATCAATGAATATGAAAAGTGAATAGGTGGGAAACAACTCATGGAGCAAGAAAAAAGATACAGTCAAATGACAGAGTATGAATTAAGACAGGAAATATTTTTATTAACCGAAAAGGCCAGGAAGGCAGAGCAGCTTGGTATTGTAAATGAATATGCCGTTTTAGAAAGAAAGATCGTAATGGCCAAAGCCTATTTATTGAATCCTAAAGACTTTATTCCGGGAGAACTCTATGAAATAGAAGGAGATCCAGGAAGCTACTTCAAAATCGATTATATTAACGGTGTTTTTGCATGGGGCTATCGCTTAGCTGGCCAAAAGGAAGAAGAGGCACTTCCGATATCCGTTTTAAAGAAACTAAAATAATTAAAAGGTCAGCTCTTTACGATAAAGGAGCTGACCTTTTGTGTTTTACATGGTATTAGACGTCGCTATCTCTTCTACTTGATGCCTTCATTCTTTCCTGTGGGTGCGTGTTGATGGATCCATCTGCACGTGTGGAAGCAAATTCAGCTTTTGCTCTTGGTTCACCTTCAAATTTATTATCATTTCCATAAGGAAAGCCTTTTGCTTTATTTCTCATTATGGTGATCCCCCTTCGAAGGTTTTATAAAAAGGGATGTAAAAACTTATAGACAGCCCTATCCATTATTATTTTCCTTCATTAAACCATTATAACTAGAAGGTTCATCCACTTCCTGTCAAGTTCTTGTGGCTATATCTAATTTCTTTCTCAGCTTTTCTTTACTATAGATCCAGCCAGTATAGGAACCCGTAATGTCCAGATCATCCTTCATTTGCACGATGGCAACAAATGGGTAATGTCCTTTACTTCGGTAGCGCAAATCAATAAATTGTACTTCGTAGCCGGTATTTAGCTCCTTAATGACCCAACGATAAATCGGGGAAAAGGATAAAAAGGCTGAGATGTTTTTGTCTTTTTTTGCTTGGTCGATGATGTTATTTTCAGGGATAGGTATACGATCAAATTCATCTAGTATCGTAACCTCATGTTTATATGCACTTCCGACAAAAAATTGATCTTTTGTGCTAACAACGATTCTCCATTTAAAAAATCTCATAGTGGGGGCGATGATGATTTTTTCAGCATCCGGGATGAGCTTTAATACGGCTTTTTTAACTAACCATTGCTCAGCAAATCTCGTTAAATAATAGATAATAATGATGCTGTAGACAACGATGAAGGTGATCCCAGGATTTGCTCCGAACGCCCAAATAATCAATCCAATAACATGAATAATAAAAATGAAAGGATCAAAGGTATTGATGATGCCTAATGCAACCCATTTGGAGGAAAACGGTCGCAGGGCTTGTGTTCCGTATGCATTGAAAATATCAACAAATACATGGAGAAAAACAGCTAAAAACGCCCAGAGCCACAGATGAAATAAATTGGCTCCTTGAAAGATAAAACTTCCACAAATCGTTATGAGCAAGGACCACAAAATGATAGCAGGTATCGAATGGGTTGCCCCACGATGATTGCGAATGTAAACAGCGTTATTGCGAAATTTTAAAAATGTATCGATGTCAGGAATTTGTGATCCTATAATTGTGGCAAAAAGGATACTATGTGAATTAATAGTGTTCTCGGTTACAACTGGGTCCAGAGTGGCTAATCCACCCAGTGCAAACCCCATAACAAGATGTGTACCTGTATCCAAAACTAACTTCCCCCTTAAAAGGTTGGCAAATCATTATCCAAAATTTGTACTGCAGAAAGTAAATGTATCAGCGTATGAATTATTGTTAAAACATGATATGGTAAAAAGGTGTGATTTGCAATGGACATTCCGTGAAGTAAGCAATTTGTAATCGAATCTTAATATTCCGTTTTTATTGTTTCGGATATTACACGGAAGTCATTATTTTCTATTACTTTTCCCCATAAGAAGGGGAATTAACATAATTTTATTAGAGGTTGTTAATGAAGCTCTTACATGTTCATGTGATAACCTTTACGATAGATTGCTGGAGGACTATATGGTAAGTACGATTGAAAAGATAAATAAGCAAGAATTCCAAAATGATTTATTAAATTGGTTTAAGGAAGAGCAGCGTGACCTCCCTTGGAGGAAGGATCAAGATCCTTATAAGGTCTGGGTTTCGGAAATTATGCTACAGCAAACAAGAGTGGATACTGTTATTCCCTATTTTAATCGTTTTATTGAGAAATTTCCAACTATAGAAGCGCTCGCAGATGCTGATGAAGAAAGTGTGTTAAAGGCTTGGGAAGGTTTAGGATACTATTCCCGGGTTAGAAATTTGCAAGCAGCTGTGAGAGAAGTCAAGGAAAACTATAATAGCAAAGTGCCGAATACACCTGAGGAAATCAAGTCATTAAAAGGGGTTGGCCCTTATACTGCAGGTGCTATTTTAAGTATTGCGTATGGTGTTCCCGAGCCTGCTGTTGACGGGAATGTCATGCGAGTATTCTCAAGAATTCTGACGATATGGGATGATATCGCAAAGGCTTCTTCAAGAAAGGTGTTTGAACAAGCCGTTCGCGAGCTCATTTCACATGACAATCCATCTTTTTTCAATCAAGCCTTGATGGAATTAGGTGCATTGATTTGTACTCCCACCTCCCCGGCGTGTCTCCTTTGTCCAGTAAGAGAACATTGCCAAGCTTTTGAAGAGGGAGTTCAAAATGAATTGCCAGTGAAGACGAAGAAAAAAAGCATGAAGCATATAGAGCTAATTGCAGCGGTGCTAAAGGATCAGGAAGGGAAGTATCTCATCCATAAACGGCCAAGTGACGGGCTATTAGCAAATTTATGGGAGTTTCCAAATGTAGAAAAAAGTCAGCTAGTCAAACCGAAAGATATCCTTCATGATTTCTTGAAAAAGGATTTCCGAGTGGATATCCAGTTGGAAAAAGAATCATTGACTACTATTCCACATGTTTTTTCCCACTTAACGTGGAATATTGACGTATACTCAGGGGAAATCCTTGGACAAGTAGAACAAAAAGAGGACTTAAAGCTTGTGACAAAAGAAGAATTAACTCAATATGCCTTTCCTGTTTCCCATCAAAAAATGTGGAAGGCGTATCAGGAGATGGTTAGGGCATAAAACAAATGGTATCAAACCATCTGTTTTATTTCCTTCGAAGCTAAGTAGCGATCGATTTCGATGGCTGCTTTTTTTCCTTCTTGAATGGCCCAAACGATTAAGCTTTGCCCTCTTCGCGCATCACCAGCTGCAAATACCCCATCTTGAGAGGTTTGAAAGCTATTTGTGACTGTGGCGATTCGTTTTTGCGATCGTTGAATGGTTGGGAAAATATCCTCTTTTACGCCTTCAAACCCAATCGCAATAAGGACTAAATCCGCATCCCAATAATTTTCCGTTTGATCTAATGCAGTATTTGGCTGAAAGGAGACTGTGCGTAGTCCAATCACCTCATCTTGTTCATTTCCGACAAAGGATTGCGTTTGGATGAAATATTGACGCGGATCTTCACCAAATATCGTTAAGGCTTCTTCATATGCATAATCAAGGGAAAAAATCGCAGGGTTCTCTGGCCAAGGATTACCTGGTTGTCTTTCTAATGGTAACTGACCATGCTTACCAAATTGCACCACACTTTTACAGCCTTGTCTGATCGCTGTTGCTACACAATCAGCCCCTGTATCACCACCACCGATGACAATGACTTTTTTTCCTTCGGCATTAATATCACATGAAACATCCGGATCTAAATAATGCTTAGTGCTCGTCATCAAGTAATCCATCGCATGGTAAATTCCTTTTAAGTGTCTGCCCTCAATCGGCAATTCACGAGGTTGTTCAGCGCCGATACAGAGGAGAACCGTGTCAAAATTTTGCTGTAATTCCTCGATAGACAGATCGATTCCAACATGTATATTGGCTCGAAATTCAATTCCTTCCTGCTTTAAAAGCTCAATTCTTCTTTCAACATATTTTTTATCAATTTTCATATTTGGAATACCATACATGAGAAGACCGCCAAATCGATCTTCCCGTTCAAAAACAGTGACTGAATGACCTAATTGGTTGAGATCATCGGCAGCCGTTAGTCCTGCTGGACCAGAACCGATGACCGCGATTTTATATCCTGTTTTTCTTAAAGGCTTCCGAGGCTTCACCCAACCTTCTAAAAACGCCCGATCAATAATCGCTTTTTCAATGCTTTTGATGGTTACAGGTTCACTAGGGACTCCCGCTGTACAAGATCCTTCACAGGGAGCTGGGCAGGCACGAGCGGTAAATTCAGGAAAGTTATTGGTTTTGGCTAAGCGTTGATAGGCCTCATACCATTTTCCTTGATGAACGAGCATATTCCATTCAGGAATAAGATTATATAATGGACATCCACTCGTACCTGTTGAAAGAATGGTACCCATCTGACAAAAAGGAGTCCCACAGTCCATACAACGTGATGCTTGTTGTTTTAGCTTTTTCTCAGTGAAGGGCTGCTGGTATTCGCCCCAGTCATTGACGCGTTCAACTGGAGGACGTTCCTTCGCATTCCTTCTCTTGATATCGATAAATTCTGTTGATTGACTCATTTTCCTTCACTCCTTTATCACGTTCTGTTGTCATTCTTACAGAGAGACGCCCATTGTCGGATGATCTGCTGTGATGGTTTTTCCTTCTTTTTTTAGATTAAAGGCGGTGAGACTTGCTTCATTTTCAGGCATTCCTTTTTGTTTTAAATGATGGATTAAATCGATCATTTTTTTGTATTCATTTGGAATCACCTTAATAAACTGATGACGGAGCTTATCCCATTGCTTTAGGATAATTTTAGCCTTTTGACTTCCGGTTAATTGATAATGCTTTTGGATCATACGATACAACTCAATGAACTCTTTATTTGATTGAATGGACTCTATATTAATCATTTCGAAATTCATATGTTTCATAACGGATGACTGAGATTCTGAGAAAATATAGGCGCTTCCACCTGACATCCCTGCGCCAAAGTTTTTTCCAATGCTTCCAAGGATGACAACCTTTCCGCCTGTCATATATTCACAGCCGTGATCACCGACACCCTCAACGACCGCATGGACCCCACTATTGCGAACGCAAAATCTTTGTCCTGCTGTTCCATTAATATAAGCTTCTCCTGAGGTGGCGCCAAAAAATGCCGTGTTACCGATAATCGCTTGGTCGCCCGCTGCCTTCCACGTGCTAGTTGGTTTAATGACGATCGAACCGCCAGAAAGTCCTTTGCCGACATAATCATTGGCATCCCCTTCAAGGGTTAGGGACACTCCTTTCGGAATAAAAGCACCAAAGCTTTGCCCTGCTGAACCGTTAAAGGATAGCTGGAGAGTATGGGGAGGTAATCCAGAATTTCCCCAAAGCTTCGTTACATAATGTCCTAGTAGTGTTCCAACTGCCCGATCCGTATTTTTAATGTCAAACTGGAAATGAACTGGCTGCTGTTTTTCAATATATGGCTGTAGAAGTGGCAGAAGGGTGTGCTGATCCATTCTTTTCTCAAGTTCATGATTTTGTGCAGTTATACATGTATGAGAATCCTGCTTATTTTGATGTAAAAGCTTATCTAAGTTGATATGTTTTGCTTTCCAATGCTCTTGAACCTCTGGTTTAGGCTGGAGGAGCTGCGTTTGTCCGACGATTTCCGTTAAGCTTCGATAGCCACATTCAGCTAAAATTTCACGAATTTCTTCCGCAATAAATGTCAGGTAATTGACAATGTGGTCGGGATTTCCCATGAATTTTTCCCGAAGCTTTGGATTTTGTGTTGCAATTCCAACTGGACATGTATCTAAATGACAGGCCCGCATCATTAAACAACCGAGAACAACTAATGGGGCTGTCGCAAAGCCATATTCCTCCGCACCTAAGCATGCTGCGATAACGATGTCCTTTCCTGTCATTAGCTTTCCATCTGTTTCGAGTGTTACTCGGTCACGTAAGCCATTTAAAAGAAGGGTTTGGTGTGTTTCAGCAAGACCGATTTCCCAAGGAATACCTGCATGTTTAATACTTGTTTTCGGAGAGGCACCTGTTCCTCCGTCATGGCCACTAATCAAGATCGTATCTGCAAGCCCTTTTGCTACCCCGGCAGCAATTGTTCCAACACCCGCTTTAGCCACTAATTTAACACTGATTCTTGCATGAGGATTGGCACTTTTTAAATCATAAATAAGCTGTGCAAGATCCTCAATCGAATAAATATCATGATGGGGCGGAGGAGAAATCAAGCCGACTCCTGGAGTAGAGCCTCTTACTTCAGCAATCCATGGATACACCTTTGAACCTGGTAATTGACCACCTTCACCCGGCTTTGCGCCTTGGGCCATCTTAATTTGGATTTCCTCTGCTTGGTTTAAATAGTAGCTAGTGACCCCGAATCTTCCTGAGGCTACCTGCTTGATCGCACTTCTTTTAAAATCACCATTTTGTTCGATGAAGGAGCGTTCCAGTTCTTCGCCCCCTTCACCACTATTGCTTTTCCCACCAATTCGATTCATGGCAATTGCTAGCGCTTCATGTGCTTCCTTACTTAATGAGCCATAGGACATCGCACCTGTTTTAAAGCGCTTGAAGATCGCTTCAATAGGCTCGACTTCTTCAATTGGAATCCTGCCTCGATCACTTTTTATTTCAAGTAAGCTGCGAATCGTAGTAAATGGACTTTTCTCATGCATAGCAACAAATTTCTTATATGTGTTTTTATCATTCATCCGTGCCGCACGCTGCAATGTGTGAATGCTAAGAGGATTAAATTGGTGATGCTCACCCTCGCTTCGCCACTGTAATTCGCTACCAGAGTCAAGTGTGTGGTCATGAGAAGTCATTTCAAAGACGGCATTTGCATGGCGCTTCATGGTTTCCTGTGAAATTTCTGTTAAGCCAATCCCACTAATGGATGAAACCGTTCCACTGAAATATTTAGAAATAACCTCTTCAGAAATGCCGAGCGCTTCAAACGTTTGCGCTCCACGATAACTCTGAATTGATGAGATTCCTACTTTAGACATGATTTTAATGACACCATTTTTCAATGCTTGGATATAATTTTGCCATGCTTGCTTTAAAGTAAGCTGAATATGCTTGTCACTCACTAATTGTTTAATGGTTTCATAAGCGAGATAGGGATGGATGGCATCCGCTCCATATCCGATCAGGGCAGCCATATGATGTGGATCTCTCGGTTCTCCGGAATCAATGATGATGCTCGCCTTTGTTCTTACTCCCTTACTGATTAAATAATGATGGAGACAGGAGGTAGCAAGCAAGGATGGGAGCGGCACTTGGTCTTGATTAGACGGACGATCCGTGAGAATAATCAGCTTGCACCCTTCATTAATCGCTGACAATGCTTCTGTACATATACGATTCAATGATTCTTCAAATCCACTGCTTTTTGTAAAATTCATTAGAATTTCCTTAGATTGCAATGGTGAATTCTTTAATGCTATAAACGATGCTGGATCGATAAAGGGGTGCTCTAGTTTCAGATGTTTTTCGTCTGAAAGACTTTGATCCAATAAATCGATCTGGGGTCCAAGCCAAGTGACGGTTGAAATCACACATTCTTCTCTTAGTGCGTCAATCGGAGGATTGGTTACTTGGGAGAAGCTTTGCTTGAAATAGTGAAACAATAGCATCGGTCTCTCTGATAATACAGCCAGTGGTGTATCGATCCCCATTGAACCTGTAGGCTCTTTCGCATCATTGGACATAGGTAGAAGCATTTTCATTACTTCCTCGTACGTATAGCCAAACATTTTTTGCAGAAAAATCACTTCACTCGGTTCAAATTTTGCCGATGCTGGTAGTTTATTTCCCTTACTTTTTAACGAAATGACCTGTTGATTGATATATCTTTGATAAGGTTTTTCTTTACTTATGAAGGTTTTTAATTCATCGCTATCTAGTAGCTTTCCTTTTTCGGTATCGATAAAGAGTAATTCTCCAGGCTTTAAATGCCGCTTTTCCTTAATATTGTCAGCTTCTATATCGATGACACCAACCTCTGATGCAAAGATAATCCGATCATCACCAGTAATATAGTATCGCCCTGGACGTAATCCATTTCGATCTAAAATGGCACCTATTTGTTTTCCGTTCGAAAAGCCTAGTGCCATTGGTCCATCCCAGGGCTCCATTAATAAGCTATGATATTCGTAAAATGCTTTAAGCTCTGCTGGCATTTCATCATCTTGCTCCCAAGGTTCAGGAACCATCATCATGATTGCATGGGGAAGGGACCATCCATTTAATAATAAAAACTCTAAAGCATTGTCGAACATCGCAGAGTCACTGCCGTTTTCTTGAATGATTGGTGTGACTTCAGGATGTCCAGTCATTTTAGCGTTAAACCAGTTTTTGTTTCCTTTAATCGTGTTGATTTCACCATTATGTGCGATCATCCGATTCGGGTGAGCCCGCTCCCAGCTTGGGAAGGTATTTGTGCTGAATCGCGAGTGAACTAAGGCTAATGCTGATGTAAAAGCGGGATTCGTTAAATCCTGATAGAAAGTGGTTAATTGCTCGGCTGAAAGTAATCCCTTATAAACAATGGTTTGATTTGAAAGACTGGAAAAATATAATTGATCCGCAAATTTTTTTTCCATTGTTCTTCTTAATAGATACAGCTGATATAAAAACTCTTTTTCATTCATGGCATTTGCTTTTTTTATAAATAATTGTTTGATCACAGGTTGAGTTGATTTTGCGACTTCACCTAGAATTTCTGGAGACACAGGAACTTCACGTTCTCCAATAAAGGAAAGGTTAAACGTTGAGGCCTCATGTTTGAATGCTTCAATGATTTGCTCTTGGATCATTTTATTTGTAGGTAAGAATAGCATTCCGACTGCGTATTCACCTTTTTGAGGGAGAGTAAATGGGCAGACTTCCTTGAAAAATTGATCAGGAATTTGCAAAAGAATTCCTGCACCATCGCTTGTTAGGTTATCACTGCTTTTACCAGCGCGGTGATCAAGCCTTTGAAGCATAAGAAGTGCTGAAGAGACGATATCGTGAGAGGGGCGCCCTTGAATATCTGCATAAAAACCTATACCACAAGAATCGTGTTCAAAATCCTGGCGATATAGTCCACCGTGATGTTTTTCATTTTGTCTCATCATAGTCTACATCCTTCCGTTACTATATCTAAATAGTTTGATAATAAAAAATTTTACTTTAATTCATTCAATCTTTACAATATATTATTAAGAACATATTTATCTCAAAATTAGATTGGTGGGAAATAGATGGAATTACGCCAAATCATTTATTTCATAGAAGTGGCTAAGCGGGAGCATGTAACGAGAGCGGCAGAAAATCTCCATGTTGCTCAGTCTGCCATTAGTCGTCAGATCGCTTTACTTGAAAGTGAATTGGGTACCCCCCTGTTTGAAAGAGAAGGTCGCAATGTGAAATTAACACATATGGGGAAGGTGTTTTTGGAGCATGCCGAGAGAATTGTGATTGAAATGGATAAAGCGAAAGAAAGGGTGGAAGAGTTTTTGAATCCTGAAAAGGGAGTGATTCATCTAGGGTTTTCCTCCAGCTTGTCCGTGCATACCTTTACAAGGGTTTTTACTCAGTTTAGAGAGGAGCATCCGAATTTACATTTTCAATTACTTCAAGGAACGAAGAAATATTTAATGCAGAAAATTGAAAAGGGAGACATTGATATTGCGTTTATTGCTCCAGTGGTGACTGATCACCCAATTGTAAAGGGAGATACTTTTTTTACGGAGAAGCTGTTGTTGCTGCTGCCAGAAAATCATTATTTATGCTCGGAACCGATTGTTCGGATTGGCCAATTGGCAGGAGAACGATTTGTTACCTTTCGATCGGATTCATCGATTCGGCGGACGATCGATAAGGCATGCAATCAGGCGGGATTTGAACCGATTATTGCCTTTGAAGGCGAAGATATGGATACGATAAAGGGACTTGTTTCTGCAGGATTAGGAATTGGGATATTGCCAGAGCTTGCTTTCTCTTACAATTTGCCAAAGGATGTTCGCACTGTCGAAATCGAAGATCCTTCTTTTATTCGATCGGTAGGCGTTATCACCCCCAAAAAAAGAGAGCTTGCCCCTTCGGAAAAGCTCCTCTATGGATTTTTAAAATCCTTTTATGATCGACTGTATCGTTTTCAATTATAATTGGCTTTTCCGTCTTTCGATTTCCTCAATGATTTCTTTATAGATGGTTTGACCTTCAGCATTTAAATAAGGAAGAATTTGCTGAAAGGAATGATGAAAATGTTCAACTTCGGAATTATTCCAGTCGGTGATCGACATCATGGATAACTCGGTCATATCGCGAATAACGGTCATTTAACCTTCCTCCTAAAAGTTATATTATCTATAGGATGATACAATCATTGTTTGTTATTCATTTTATCTATACAATATTAAAGAAAGTGGACGTGTCTTCATAAGACACTAAGTGAACTAAAGAAAGGTGATTCAAATATGACGAATAAAGTCGCATTAGTTACAGGGAGTAGTCGTGGAGTTGGGAAAGCGATCGCGATTGCCCTTGCAAAAGAAGGATATGATATTGTCATCAATTATGCACGCAGTAAATCTGCTGCACTTGAAACTGTAGAGGAAGTTGAAAAGTTAGGCAGAAAGGCATTGCTAGTGAAAGCCAATGTTGGGGATGTTGCGAAAATTAAAAAGATGTTTGAAGAAATTCGTGAAACCTTTGGCCGTCTTGATGTATTCATTAACAATGCCGCTTCAGGTGTACTGCGCCCAGCGATGGAGCTTGAAGAGTCACATTGGGATTGGACAATGAATATTAATAGCAAGGCATTATTATTCTGTGCACAGGAAGCTGCAAAATTAATGGAAGAAAATGGCGGAGGGAAAATCGTTAGCTTAAGCTCTCTCGGATCAATTCGTTATTTAGAGAATTACACGACCGTTGGGGTATCGAAAGCAGCGGTTGAAGCCTTAACAAGATATTTATCCGTGGAGCTTGCAGCGAAAAACATCGTTGTGAATGCTGTTTCAGGTGGAGCGATTGATACTGAAGCATTAAAGCATTTTCCAAATCGTGCAGAATTACTTGAAGATGCGCGTTTAAATACTCCTGCAGGACGAATGGTTGAAATCGATGATATGGTAAAAGTAGTGAAATTTTTAGTTTCCGATGATTCGTTTATGATTAGAGGACAAACGATCATTGTTGATGGCGGTCGTTCATTACTCGTATAATTTATTCGACTTTTTTTAAAAATTTTTCTCGAAAAAATGAGCATAACTCCCTCCACGTTTGGTTACATTAATGAGCGTGGAGGTGATAACAATGGCAAACCAAACAAACAAAACTTCTGGTACAAACGCTAGCCAAGTTAGACAACAAAACGCTCAATCTGCAAAAGGCGCTGCTGGACAAGGCCAATTCGGTACTGAGTTCGGAAGTGAAACAGATGTACAACAAGTGAAAAAACAAAACCAACAAGCTGAATCTCGTAAATCACAAAATGCTGGAAATTTTGGCCAACAATAAATAAAGCAATGAAAAGGGCATCCTAACTCGGGGATGTCCTTTTTACTGTTGAATGTGCCATTCGACAAAACGATAGGGAATATGACAGAACTAGTCAAAGGAATTTTTACATAAAAAAAGAAATAAATAGTTTAGAGAGAAGGGAAGGAAGGTATCTGTGAATGAAGGAATTTAATGAACTAATACAAGACCAAATGAAAACGATGGAACAATTGCTATACCTTCAAAATGAAATTGAACGCTGTCAGGAAATTGAACAGGAACTAAGCAAGCTTCAGGAAGAAACCAAAGTAGATCAAATAAAAAAGGAAATTAATGAGATGAAAAAAGAGCTGAATGAAATTCATAAAATATTTGAATCGCAAACAGATGAGGTAATTCGAAAATATCAAGGCTTGAAAGAAACCCCAGAAGAGGCTCTTACCTGAAGGTAGGGGTTTTTTTTAAGCTCTTTTCTCGAGCAGTGTTGATATTGAAACTTAGTTTAGCTGATAAACAGGGTGAATACCGCTATATCCTTTGATTCACTGAGAGAAAAGAGCTACAAGCTGTATGAGAAATGCTTTTCTTATGAAGAGTAAAAGCCGGCTGTAGGGCTTTTACAAGGAACAGTTTGAGAAAACAGACTTTATTTAAGCTCTTTTCTCGAATAGTGTTGCAATTGAAGGTTAAGTTTAGC
Source organism: Heyndrickxia sp. FSL W8-0496 (assembly GCF_038007825.1). Classification (NCBI taxonomy): domain Bacteria; kingdom Bacillati; phylum Bacillota; class Bacilli; order Caryophanales; family Bacillaceae; genus Heyndrickxia; species Heyndrickxia sp. FSL W8-0496. Next base: position 4,041,324 of record NZ_JBBOXX010000001.1, on the reverse strand, counting down.
TAATACCTAAGGTGAAGACCGATATACGCTTTAATACACTGAGAGAAAAGAGCTGCATGCTGTATGAGAAATGCTTTTCTTATGGGAGTAAAAGCCGGTAGTTGGGCTTTTACAGGCAACAGTGTGAGAAAATAGACTTTATTTAAGCTCTTTTCTCGAGCATGGTGATACTGAAAGTTAAGTTTAGCGATGATTAAGGTGAAGACCGCTATCCCCTTTAATTTACTGAGAGAAAAGAGCTGGAAACTGTATAAGAACCGCTGAACTCGTTATTAGGAGTAAAAGCCGGTAGTTGGGCTTTTACATGTAACAGCTTGAGAAAACGGACTTTATTTAAGCTCTTTTCTATTGTTGCAATTTTAGTGAATCTTTAACTAATAAATATCGTCTAAAGACTGCTATACCCTTTATTTCACTAAAAAAAGAGCTGCAAATTCCGTAAGAACCGCTGAATCCTATAAAAAAGCATATTTATTATCGATGATAAATGCTATACATATAAGAGTCTTTTGTTTTAAATTTTCTTAAAAAACGTTATAATAATAGAATATTAATAAGGGATTTTTAGGAATTAGACAGAAAACTGATACTTTGATTTATTTGAACGGATACAAATTTTATAAAGAAAGTAGGGAGAAAAGGTATGGGCATTCCCATTGAAGGTGATACGATACAAATACATAGCTATAAACATAACGGATACATACATCGAATATGGGAAGAGACGACAGTATTAAAAGGATCGAAGTCCCTTGTGATTGGTGGGAATGATCGGACTATTGTAACGGAATCAGATGGTCGCACATGGATTACCCGTGAACCAGCTATTTGCTATTTTCACTCGGATCATTGGTTTAATATTATTGGAATGATTCGAGAGGATGGAATATACTATTACTGTAACCTAGGTTCACCATTTGTGTATGATAAAGAGGCGTTAAAATACATCGATTATGATCTAGATATTAAAGTCTTTCCCGATATGACTTATACGCTTTTAGATGAAGATGAGTATGAATACCATCGGAAACAAATGGGATATCCCGATGTCATTGACCACATTTTAAAGCGAAATGTGGACAACTTAGTAAGATGGATACGCCAAAGAAAAGGCCCATTTGCACCCGATTTTATTGATATTTGGTACGAACGCTATCTAACCTACCGAAGATGAAATCATCTAGCTACTAGTTGTAAACCATTTATTTTTAGTTAAATAAAATCGATTAGTTACCTGTTGGTAGTTACAAGCCACAGGTTTTTTTCGTGAACCGGCAGCAGATAATAAGGTGAGCGGGGGGCGAGTGGGGGTCAGACCCCAAAACGTCGTTTTAAATAAAGAAAAGGTTTATAGCTCAAGCATTTAACAAGTGGGGTCAGACCCCCAAGTGTTAATTCCGGGAAAGACAAGGGTTAGTAGCTCTAGATTATAACAAACGGGGTCAGACCCCCAAACGCAATTTCCAGGAAAGACAAGCTTTACTACCTCGAGGTTTTAATAAATGGGGTCAGACCCCCACAGCGAGATTTTTCAGAAAGGGAGGGGATTTTATGAGTAGTACAAAGAGATATATGAAGTTTGTTAAGCCATATACGGGTCAGATTATTGGGACGTTGATTATTGGTTTGATAAAGTTTGCGATTCCGCTGCTTATTCCCGTTATTATTCAGTATGTGATTGATGATATTGTGACGAATCAGCATTTGTCAGTTGATGAGAAAACGTCGAAGCTTTTGATCACGATGTCGATTATGTTAGGTGTGTTTGTTGTTTTACGGCCGCCGATTGAATTTTACAGACAGTATTTTGCTCAATGGACATCAAGTAAGATTTTATATGATATTCGGGATCGGTTATTTACGCATTTACAGAAATTGAGCTTTAAATTTTACTCTAATACGCGTGCGGGGGAAGTTATTTCCAGAGTGATCAATGATGTCGAGCAGACAAAGGACTTTGTCATTACCGGCTTAATGAATGTGTGGCTGGATGCGGCGACGATCATCATTGCGGTTTCGATTATGTTTACGATGGATGTTCCGCTCACCCTCGTTTCGCTTATTGTGTTTCCGATGTATGCGATATCGGTAAAATATTTCTTCGGCAATTTACGTAAATTTACAAGGGTGCGTTCCCAAGCGCTTGCTGAAGTGCAAGGGTATTTACATGAGCGGGTGCAGGGAATGCCTGTTATTAAAAGCTTTGCGATTGAAGACACCGAACAGGAACGCTTTCGCGTACATAATTCGAATTTTCTCGATAAGGCCTTGCAGCATACGAGATGGACAGCAAAGGCATTTTCTGTTGTTAACACATTGACAGATATTGCTCCATTAATTGTCATTGGTTTTGCAGGATACCAAGCGATCCATGGGAATTTATCAATTGGGACAATGGCAGCGTTCATTGCGTATATCGATCGTTTATATAGCCCATTACGTCGACTAGTAAACTCTGGTACGACATTAACCCAATCCATTGCCTCAATGGACCGCGTCTTTGAATTAATGGATGAAAAATATGATATCGATGATGCGCCAGATGCGATTGAGTGTAAAAATGTCAAAGGGGATATTTCATTTGAGCATGTAAACTTTGCTTATAATGAAAAGGAATTATCTGTCCTTAAGGATATCCAATTACATGTTCGTGCGGGTGAAACGATCGCGTTAGTCGGGATGAGTGGTGGAGGTAAATCTTCATTAGTCAGTTTGATTCCCCGTTTCTATGACGTAACGAGTGGGAAAATCCTTTTAGATGGCACTGACATTCGCGATTTTAAAGTAAGAAGCCTTCGCGATAAAATTGGGATGGTCTTACAGGATAATATTTTATTCAGTGAATCAGTTCGATTAAATATTTTACTAGGTAAACCAGATGCGACCGAGGAAGAGATCGTACAGGCAGCGAAAGCGGCAAATGCCCATGAGTTTATCATGAATCTTCCAGAAGGATATGACACAAAGGTTGGGGAAAGAGGGGTGAAGCTTTCCGGTGGTCAGAAGCAGCGGATTGCGATTGCTCGTGTATTTTTGAAAAACCCTCCTATATTAATTTTGGATGAAGCAACATCTGCACTGGATTTAGAAAGTGAGCATTTAATTCAGGAAGCATTGGAAAAGCTGGCTAAGGATCGGACGACATTTATTGTTGCCCATCGACTTTCCACCATTACTCATGCCGATCGCATTGTCCTCATTGAGCATGGGGAAATTGTTGAGATTGGCCCACATGAAGAATTAATGGAAAAACAAGGGCATTATTTTAACCTATTCCAGGTACAACAATTAGATTCTTAATGTATACCTTTAAATAATGGTGCAAAAAAAGGGAGGCTCGGCTGTTAGTAAACAGCTGATCCTCCCTTTCCTTTTACTCCTCAAACTCTTCTTGAATCGACACTTCATTATCCTCTTTATGATAATTTTTAAAGCTATCAATTAAAATGCTGAGATGCCTTAATTGTTCTTGGTAGTCCATCATGGCAGAGAGAAGTCTCATAAAATGATAGGATTGATTATCGCATTCATGTTTTTCATCTTCAATCTCTTTTATATAGAGCTTCATTAAATCTTCATGGTACGTATTTAAATTTTCTTCATCGTACAGATCATTTTGTTTTACTTTTCCAAGAAACTGGAATAATAATTTTTGGTGTTCATTTATTAAGAAATCCAGACGATCATGAAGCTGAATTTGGATTTCTTCAGGTAACTTGACGATATCATATTCATATCGATGCAGTAATTTTAGAATATCAAAGCAATCCTGTGATGCGGTCACCATCTGGCGATAAATCACCGTTTTTCTTTTCTTCTCAGGCGTGCTCTTTTTAAAATAACGTCTTTCCTCATTAAACAATGTATAAAACTGATTAACCTTTACTAAACGATCTCTAATCTTTTCAATTTCTATTTTCATTACATGATGTTCTGAATCATGGCTTAATATTAAGCGAATCAGTGTAAAAATATCTTCTGTTAAGTTAGACATGCGATGGAATAGCTTTGTTTCATATTTTGGCGGTAAGAAAATTAAATTCACAATAAACGCCGAAAGAATTCCAATGAGAATTGTTGCAAAGCGCAACCATGCAAACTCAAGAAAATGCTCACCAGGTGATTCAAGGATAACAATCATGGTCACAAGTCCTAAGCTAATACTATTTTCAAGCTTTAGCCTCAACATGATCATAATCGTTATTAATGCTGCAAGCCCCACGATTATATAATTGTTTTCAAAAATTAAACCGAAGGCAACTGCAACAACAGCTCCGATGACATTCCCTTGTACCTGCTCCACAATCGATAAATAGGATCGATAGATGGTCGGTTTAATAGCGAAAATCGCAGCAATTCCTGCAAATACAGGGGAAGTCATTCCTACCAGCTTTGCAATATACAATGCCAAAACGATGGCAATTCCCGTTTTAAAAATGCGGGCACCTAGCTTCATATCAGTGATGATTCCTTTCGTAAATATCTTTTCATTAAGATAACATATTAATACCAAATTAGTAATATACAATGTCCTAGAAAGAATATCAAGAGAAAATTGTACGGAAGGAGGAAATCTTTTTTTAGAGAGGTGTTTAAAGTGAAAGGGGTCTGACCCCATTGTCAGACCCCTGAGAGAGATTAGTTGTTCAATTTTGCAAAAGCAATGTCAACTGCTTTGATTGTTTCTAGAATATCTTGCTCTGTATGAGCGGTCGTAATAAACCATGCTTCATATTTTGATGGAGCCAGATTAATTCCTTGCTCAAGCATGAGCTTGAAGAATTTGGCGAACATCTCACCATCGGTTGCTTCGGCTTGTTTATAGTTCTCCACCTTTTCAGTGGTGAAATAAATTGTTAAGGCACCTTTTAAACGGTTAATCGTAATCGGTGTTTGATGTTTTTGTGCCGCATCTAAAATGCCTTTTTCTAGAATCGCACCTAAGCGATCTAACTCATCATAGACTCCGTCTTGTTTTAATACTTCTAAACAAGCAATTCCCGCTAACATGGATGCAGGGTTACCAGCCATCGTTCCTGCTTGATACGCTGGTCCAAGCGGAGCCACCTTTTCCATAATTTCTTTTTTACCGCCATACGCACCAATTGGTAGTCCGCCACCAATAATTTTACCCATAGCTGTTAAGTCTGGTGTAACACCTAATAAATTTTGTGCCCCACCATACATGAAGCGGAAGGCGGTGATGACTTCATCATAAATGACAAGTGCTCCTGCTTCATGAGTTAATTCATTGACTTGCTCTAAAAATCCAGGCTTCGGCTCAACAATCCCGAAGTTGCCGACAATCGGTTCAACTAATACAGCTGCAACTTCATTGCCCCATTTATTTAAGGCTTCCTTAAACGGCTCAATATCATTGAATGGAACTGTAATAACTTCCTTCGCAATATTTTTAGTCACACCTGCTGAATCTGGCATTCCTAATTGAGAAGGACCAGAGCCTGCCGCAACAAGAACTAAGTCAGAATGGCCATGATAACAGCCTTCGAATTTGATGATTTTATCACGTCCAGTGAAGGCACGAGCCACACGGATCGTTGTCATGACTGCTTCTGTACCAGAGTTAACAAAGCGAACCTTATCGAGTGCAGGCATCGCCTCTTTTAGCATTTTGGCAAATTTCACTTCAAATGGGGTAGGCGTCCCGTATAATACACCATTTTCAGCGGCTGTTTTAATTGCTTCTGTTATATGTGGGTGTGCATGACCGGTAATAATCGGTCCATATGCAGCGAGATAGTCAATATATTTATTGTCATCGACATCCCAGAAATAAGCACCCTGTGCACGCTTCATCGCTACGGGTGAACCACCACCGACTGCTTTATACGAGCGGGATGGACTATTTACGCCACCAACGATGTGCTCAAGTGCTTCTGTATGTAAACGTTCTGATTGTGAAAAGTTCATTTTTTTCCTTGCCTCCTAATTTCGATCCATCATATCTATTGTAGTACCTTCTTTTTGACGTGTCCAATCAGCATAAAGATTTCATATAAGGAAATGTGTCCGAGTAGAATAGAATGACAAGCTAAAATGTGAATGAAAAGCTGAGGAGACTTTGTATGATCTATGTACTGATGATAGCAGTGATTGTCTGCATAAGTATGAGCTTACGAACATTATTTTTCCCTTCGAAATTAAAGTATAAGCTTGTATCCTTTGAGAACTTTCTCTTTTTAGGATACACCTATAGTGTTATTATGATTGGATTTGGCTTGCTATTTATGCTGCTTGAACTAAAAGGGTTTCACGTCATTGTCGAACAAGGCGCCTTATTTTCTGGAAGCTATATTGAAAAATTAGGCTCGGCGATGTATTTAAGTGCGATTACATTATTTTCCGTTGGGTATGGAGATATTGTCCCGGTTGGAATCGGAAGACTATTAGTCATCTTAGAGGCATTGATTGGCTATACGATTCCTGCTGCTTTTGTCGTCAAATCCTTCATTGATTTTGAGCATAATAGTGAATGGAAGAAGTAAATGATTTGGATATCTCATCATTTTTAGGTAAGGTTGTAAGAAAGAAAGGGAATGAACTCCCGAAAAAATAGGAGGATTTATATGACTACACAAATAGGAAATAAAGCACCTGATTTTACATTGAAAGCAAATAATGGCGAAACCGTTCGTTTATCTGATTTTATCGGGAAAAAGCATGTCGTTCTTTATTTTTATCCAAAGGATATGACACCTGGGTGTACAACAGAGGCATGTGATTTCCGTGATCATCATGAAAGCTTTGTTGATGTTGATGCAGTTATTTTAGGTGTCAGTCCTGACCCTGTTACCCAGCATCAGAAATTTATCGATAAGCATGGACTTCCGTTTCTATTATTAGAGGATAGTGATCACAAGGTAGCTGAAGACTATGATGTATGGAAGCTAAAGAAAAACTTCGGAAAAGAATATATGGGGATTGAACGATCCACATTTATTATTAATAAAGAAGGAATCCTTGTGAAGGAATGGAGAAAGGTGAAAGTGGCAGGACATGTTGAGGATGCACTTTCGTATATTAAGACTGAACTTGCATAATTGGGTCAGCCTATTTTGCTTGGTAAAGGCTACTGTCCATTCAAAGCAGTCGAATTTACATACCTTATATTAGGGCATACCTCCTCAGAAAAAATAGATCTTGGACCGAGTGATTCGGTCCTTTTTTCTTGCTCTGTAAGAGGGAGAAATAATTATGATATGATAAAAATAAAAGCTCTTTTGCCTAATGAGAAAGAGTAAAATCAAGGGGTGGATGGAATGAAGTGCGTATTTACCTTCGAACCGCTAGAACAATTGAAAACCGATATAGTTGCCTCTTTTCCAGCTGTTCAGTTCTGCTTTTATGAGAATGTGACACTTGCGGAGCAGGAAATGAAAAGCGCAGAAGTGATTGTTACCTATGGTGAGGACTTAGTGGATGAGCATATTTACCAAGCAGAGAAGTTAAAATGGATTATGGTCACCTCAGCGGGATTAGAGAGAATGCCATTAAAAGCGATTAAAGAAAAAAATATATTAGTGACAAATGCACGTGGAATTCACAAAATACCAATGGCGGAGTTTACGCTAGGGATCATTCTCAGCCATGCAAAGGGATTTAAACGATTATGGGACAACCAAAAGGAAGCTGTTTGGGATAAGCAAACCCCATTATCAGAGATCCATGAACAATCGTTGCTAATTGTTGGTGCTGGTGCCATTGGTCAAGAAATTGCTCGCTTGGCAAAGCCGTTTGGGATGAAGATTATTGGTGTGAATAGTCGTGGGAATGCGATCGATCATTTTGATGAGATGTACACATTAGAAACGATCCACTCTATTCTTGGCAGCGTCGATTACATCGTTTCGATTTTACCAAGCACGGAAGAAACGATTCATTTTTATCAGCCAGCTCATTTCGAAAGCATGAAGAAATCTGCTGTATTTATCAATATTGGTCGGGGAGTTGTCGTACAGGAAGAGGTATTAATGACGGCTTTGAACCATCAAGAAATTAGCCATGCCTATTTAGATGTATTTGAGGTGGAACCATTACCTAAGAGTCATCCATTTTGGAAAATGAGCAATGTGACAGTTACCCCACATATCTCAAGTACAACTATGAATTATTTACCACGCGCATTAGAAATATTTCGAAAAAATTTACATACATATATGAATAACGACCATGATTTTATAAATGTTATCGATCCGGAAAGGGGATACTAAAATGAGGATTTACACGAAATCTGGTGATAAAGGTACGACATCCCTTGTCTATGGACAGCGAATTCCGAAAAATGATATCCGGGTGGAAGCATACGGAACCTGTGATGAAGCCAATTCGATGATCGGCCTCGCAATCAGTCATTTGAAACATGCCACTTTCCCGGGCAAGGATGAAGTAATCGAAGTATTTCACAAGGTTCAAACGGCGATTTTTCATGTCGGGGCAGAGCTTGCTACACCAGAAGGTAAAGAAGTGAAATGGAAGCTAAAGGATGAAGATATTCAAGAATTAGAGCATACTATAGATAAATGGGATGCAAGCCTCGATCCATTAAAGAACTTTATCCTTCCGGGTGGACATCCAGCCGGTGCCGCCATGCATTGTGCACGTACGATCGTCAGAAGAGCAGAAAGATGTGCGGTTGAAATAGAACAGACGAATCCTCTAGTATTGGCTTATTTAAATCGCCTTTCCGACTTATTATTTGTTGCGGCAAGATATATAAATAATGGTTTAGGAGAGGAAGAAATGACTCTACATCAAGGGTTATAACAATTGAATGGATTGACAAAAATGCTTGTTCCTTAGTAAACTAATTATAAACATTTTAAAATAAGAATGTCTCCTTTTTGATAGTTGATGGCTTTTTGGAAAGGTATTTATTCTCATTCATTTTTTCTTTCATAAAACCAACTATTAAAAGGACTGTCAGTTAACTGTACAATTCTAAACCGTTTTGAATGGTTTCATATGACTTAATTACTATTAGAAAAGAGGTGCATGACGGTGTCTGAACATCAAATCAAAGAAGCAATTGAAACTTTGAAAGAAACTGGAGTTCGTATCACGCCTCAACGTCATGCGATATTGGAGTATTTAATACAATCCATGTCACATCCTACAGCCGATGACATTTATAAAGCACTCGAAGGAAAATTTCCAAATATGAGTGTGGCTACCGTATACAATAATTTACGTGTATTCCGTGAAGTTGGTCTTGTAAAGGAACTAACATATGGGGATGCATCCAGTCGCTTTGATTTTGTCACAACTAGTCACTATCATATTATTTGTGAAGATTGCGGAAAAATCGTTGACTTCCATTATCCTGGATTAGACGAGGTAGAGCAGCTTGCATCACATGTCACTGGTTTTAAGGTGAGTCATCATCGCATGGAAATCTACGGCACGTGCCCAGAATGCTCGAAAAAAGAAGTACATTAAAAAAGAATTGTTCGATGGATCATCGAACAATTCTTTTTTAGTTTGATTGGTTCTTTTGTGGTTTTTTACGATTGTAATTTTCATCAAAATCTTTGCCTTCTAGATTAGGATCCAAGGTGAGCGGTTCGCGGCAGTGCATACACATATCCACTCGACCGAGAATTTTAGTCGGTTTATTGCAGTTTGGACAAACCACTTGCACCGCTTTCGTTGACAACATACCAATCCAGAAGTATACGACAGTGCTGGCAATAATACTTAATAAACCTAAAACCATGAAAATCGTCATGACGATAGGATGCGTTCGGAAAAAGATTCCAAAGTACATAATAATAAATCCGACGAATATGAGACTTAACGCAAATGTGCGTATCTTATTGATTTTATTTGAATATTTTTTAGCCATGGTCGAACCTCCTAGATGTAATATACCATAAATGATGGAAAAGTGGACATAAGGCTCAGATGTGTTTGTGACGATCTGAAAAACAACTTTTCAATTAGCAGGAAATTTATTATCATTGTCGAAGTAATATTCTTACTAGAAACTTTGGAGGAATTTAATTATGGAGGATATCCTTCGCCCCATTTATCAAGAACGGGCAAGCCAAACGAATACCTTATCCGTACTTATTATAGAAAAAAGGCAAAATGAATGTACGGTCACAGATACATTCGATGCGATTTTATTAATGATTGTAAAAGAGGCAGAAACTCCTGTATTTATAAAACACTATATTTATGAACAAAAAAAGGCTGCTCTTCATATTGTAAGAGAGGATCAATTGAAAGAGTGGTTATTATTAGGATCCAATCGAAAAATTGTTGAATGGATCACACATGGAAAAGTATTATTTGATCGAAATGAATATATGGCCAACCTAAAGGGTGAACTAAGAGACTTTCCTTTCTCAGAAAGAAAATTAAAAGCGGGCTTAGAATTTGCGAAGCTTATTCGCAGATATATTGATGGCAAAGCCTTCTTTGACAATGATCAATATCTTGATGCCTATAATCATGTCGTTCATGCCCTGCATCATTTGGCGAGACTTGCGGTGATCGAAAACGGATTTCATCCTGAAATAACTGTATGGAACCAAGTGAAGCAAATTGAACCAGAAATCTTTAAGCTCTATGAAGAATTAATCACGAGTGATGAATCAATTGAAAAAAGACTAGAGCTCCTTTTCTTAGCCAGTGAATTTTTAATTCACTCCAGAACAAAGGTCTATGCCTCACACTTACTTGCGGTTATGCAAGAAAAGGAACGCTGGACCATTAATGAATTGCTCTGCAATCCTGATTTAGAAAATTACGGGGTGGATCTAGGTATTTTACTAGAGTTTCTAACGGAGAAGCATTTTATTAATGAAATAAAGGTAGAAACGAAGGGACCACGTATTTATCATCGCTATTACGAGGTAGGAAAAAAATTATCGTAAAATATTAAAAAAGTTGTTGACGAGAAGTAAAATACTTGTTATATTAATAAGCGTCGCTGCTAAACAACAAAACTTAGCAGTGACGAAAAAAACAAAAAAAGTTATTGACAAAAAATAAATAACTTGATATGATGATAAAGTCGCTGTTGAGAAAACGGCGAGAGAGATTGATCTTTGAAAACTGAACAAAACGAAACGTCAATGAATTACTTTTATTTTATAAGAGCTATATCAAACATCTTTTTGGAGAGTTTGATCCTGGCTCAGGACGAACGCTGGCGGCGTGCCTAATACATGCAAGTCGAGCGAATCTGATGGGAGCTTGCTCCCTGATGATTAGCGGCGGACGGGTGAGTAACACGTGGGTAACCTGCCTGTAAGACTGGGATAACTCCGGGAAACCGGGGCTAATACCGGATAACTTTTTTCTTCGCATGAGGGAGAATTGAAAGATGGCTTCGGCTATCACTTACAGATGGACCCGCGGCGCATTAGCTAGTTGGTGAGGTAACGGCTCACCAAGGCGACGATGCGTAGCCGACTTGAGAGGGTGATCGGCCACACTGGGACTGAGACACGGCCCAGACTCCTACGGGAGGCAGCAGTAGGGAATCTTCCGCAATGGACGAAAGTCTGACGGAGCAACGCCGCGTGAGTGATGAAGGTTTTCGGATCGTAAAACTCTGTTGTTAGGGAAGAACAAGTATCGTTCGAATAGGGCGGTACCTTGACGGTACCTAACCAGAAAGCCACGGCTAACTACGTGCCAGCAGCCGCGGTAATACGTAGGTGGCAAGCGTTGTCCGGAATTATTGGGCGTAAAGCGCGCGCAGGCGGTTTCTTAAGTCTGATGTGAAATCTTGCGGCTCAACCGCAAGCGGCCATTGGAAACTGGGAGACTTGAGTGCAGAAGAGGAGAGTGGAATTCCACGTGTAGCGGTGAAATGCGTAGAGATGTGGAGGAACACCAGTGGCGAAGGCGACTCTCTGGTCTGTAACTGACGCTGAGGCGCGAAAGCGTGGGGAGCGAACAGGATTAGATACCCTGGTAGTCCACGCCGTAAACGATGAGTGCTAAGTGTTAGAGGGTTTCCGCCCTTTAGTGCTGCAGCTAACGCATTAAGCACTCCGCCTGGGGAGTACGGCCGCAAGGCTGAAACTCAAAGGAATTGACGGGGGCCCGCACAAGCGGTGGAGCATGTGGTTTAATTCGAAGCAACGCGAAGAACCTTACCAGGTCTTGACATCCTCTTGACCTCCCTAGAGATAGGGATTTCCCTTCGGGGACAGGAGTGACAGGTGGTGCATGGTTGTCGTCAGCTCGTGTCGTGAGATGTTGGGTTAAGTCCCGCAACGAGCGCAACCCTTGACCTTAGTTGCCAGCATTCAGTTGGGCACTCTAAGGTGACTGCCGGTGACAAACCGGAGGAAGGTGGGGATGACGTCAAATCATCATGCCCCTTATGACCTGGGCTACACACGTGCTACAATGGATGGTACAAAGGGCTGCAAGACCGCGAGGTTTAGCCAATCCCATAAAACCATTCTCAGTTCGGATTGTAGGCTGCAACTCGCCTACATGAAGCCGGAATCGCTAGTAATCGCGGATCAGCATGCCGCGGTGAATACGTTCCCGGGCCTTGTACACACCGCCCGTCACACCACGAGAGTTTGTAACACCCGAAGTCGGTGAGGTAACCTTTTGGAGCCAGCCGCCGAAGGTGGGACAGATGATTGGGGTGAAGTCGTAACAAGGTAGCCGTATCGGAAGGTGCGGCTGGATCACCTCCTTTCTAAGGAATATGGAAAACCACTTACGTGGTTCAGACGTCTTCTGTTTTGTTCAGTTTTGAAAGGTTAATCCTTTCAGTTTCATAGAGGTGAATTAGAAGCGAGAAGGTCGAGGAAGCAAGCGAACGAGCACCGGAACGTATTAAACATACGTGAGGATGTGAGTGAGTGTGCTGACGAAGAGATTCGAAGCTTATCATTCGCCGGATTGTTCCTTGAAAACTAGATATGTAAGAAGTAACCAAGTAATAACCGAGAATCGCCACTTTATGGATGAATCCATTAAGTAGTTTTAAATAACCTTTTAGGTTAAGTTAGTAAGGGCGCACGGTGAATGCCTTGGCACTAGGAGCCGATGAAGGACGGGACTAACACCGATATGCTTCGGGGAGCTGTAAGCGAGCTTTGATCCGGAGATTTCCGAATGGGGGAACCCACTGCCCGTAATGGGGTAGTATCCTTACTTGAATACATAGAGTAAGGAAGGCAGACCCGGGGAACTGAAACATCTAAGTACCCGGAGGAAGAGAAAGCAATTGCGATTTCCTGAGTAGCGGCGAGCGAAACGGAAGAAGCCCAAACCAAGAGGCTTGCCTCTTGGGGTTGTAGGACACTCTATACGGAGTTACAAAGGAACGGAGTAAATGAAGAGGTCTGGAAAGGCCCGTCAAAGAAGGTAACAACCCTGTAGTTGAAACTTCGTTCCCTCCAGAGTGGATCCTGAGTACGGCGGGACACGTGAAATCCCGTCGGAAGCAGGGAGGACCATCTCCCAAGGCTAAATACTCCCTAGTGACCGATAGTGAACCAGTACCGTGAGGGAAAGGTGAAAAGCACCCCGGAAGGGGAGTGAAAGAGAACCTGAAACCGTGTGCCTACAAGTAGTTAGAGCCCTGTGCGTATTTTCCTTTGGAAAAACGCCGGGTGATAGCGTGCCTTTTGTAGAATGAACCGGCGAGTTACGATTTCATGCAAGGTTAAGCTGAAGAGGCGGAGCCGCAGCGAAAGCGAGTCTGAATAGGGCGATTAAGTATGAGGTCGTAGACCCGAAACCAGGTGATCTACCCATGTCCAGGGTGAAGGTAAGGTAACACTTACTGGAGGCCCGAACCCACGCACGTTGAAAAGTGCGGGG